>NZ_BPQE01000067.1 GCF_022179085.1 Methylobacterium aerolatum | reverse complement strand
CACGACAATCGCGCCAACATCCGCGACTTCCTCGTCCCGGCTTCGGTCCTGAGGACCACACAGCGATGCATCACACCACCATAGAACGTCAGTGGTTGGACTTGGCGCGCGTTCATGCCAACGTGGCGGGATGTATTACATTGTCGAGATCGCCCACGTCGAACCCCAAGCTGGCACCTCCGAGCAGGGGACGCCGCCGGAGGACCTCCCGGTGCAGTATGGGACGATTGAGGAGGCGACCGAAGCTGGCAAGGCGCGTGTCGCCGAATTGGTGCAGGCTGGCTTCAAGGCTGACAGCGTGACCTTCAAGGTGCTGGATCAGCATGGTCAGCCCGCCTCCTGAGCGCCTATGACTTCGTACTGATGCCCCGCCACGGCGTGCTGCTTGGGCGCATCGAGGCACCTCACCTCTGAGTCGGCGGGCACTAAGCTAGCAGACTCTGACTGTCGGCCCTCAGGCAGATCCGGCCACTCTGGCCTCGGAGAGCTGCTTCGGGCGCAGAGGACCTAGCCACCGAGCCGGCGACAGCCTCATTGTCATGTCACCGCCCATCGACGGACGTTGATCTGTGGCGACAAGGCGTTTGGAGGGACGCAGCCCAGGTTGAGCGCCAATGAGGCCCACTACCGTGACCACCTACATTGCCTACTGCCGTGTATCGACCGACAAACAAGGCCGCTCGGGGCTGGGCCTGGAGGCACAGGAGGCTGCCATCAAGGCGCACCTCCGCGCCGGAGACCTCCTCCTCCAACCACCCTACGTCGAGGTCGAGAGCGGCAAGCGGGACGACCGGCCGAAGCTGCAAGCCGCTATTGAGCGGTGCCGGCGGACAGGCGCCACGCTCCTCGTCGCCAAACTGGATAGGCTGGTTCGCAACGTGGCCTTCATCTCGAACCTCATGGAAAGCGGTGTCGAGTTCGAGGCCGCCGACTTCCCCAAGGCGAACCGGCTCACGGTCCACATCCTGTCGGCCGTGGCGGAACATGAGGCCAAGATGATCTCGGAGCGCACCAAGGCGGCCCTCGCGGCAGCCAAAAGGCGTGGGAAGAAGCTGGGTGGGGATCGGGGCTACCGGCCGCCATCGCCGCCCGAAACTGCCTTGGCGA
>NZ_BPQE01000066.1 GCF_022179085.1 Methylobacterium aerolatum | reverse complement strand
CATTCCAGCCACGATCAAGGGCACTGCCAGACGGGGCATAAGGTTTCCTCGTTTCCTGTGATGCTGCCTACGACGACGCGGACGACCCGTTTCCAAGCGGAACGCAGTTCTGAGGAACCGAGGGTCGCTATTGCGGGGCGAACGGGTTCTGGAACCCGCCCGTGCGCGACGGCGCCTTGGGCGGGTGGGCGGTGGCGAGATAGTCGAGGATCAGCGCGCGCTCGGGCCCCTGGATGTCGGGCATGTTCTGGCGCTCGGTCATCCAGGTCAGGGTCTCGTCCCAGCGCTCCCGGCTCATGCCCTGGTTCGAGACGAGCCGGTAGGCGTGGCAGGCCGTGCAGAGCCCGAAGGTCTCCTCGCGGCCCGGATGCGCCGGCAAATCCTCGACCGTCTGGTCGCGGACCGTGCCGGCCGGCTCCTGAGCCCGAACCACGAGCGGCGGAGCGAGCGCCAGCGCCGCGACAATCGCCCAGGTGAACCGCGTCATCGCTGCGTGCCTCATCCGACAAGCACCGCGACGCGGTGGAGAGCGTTGCCGCCGTAGCCCTGCGGGTTCCAGTTGCCCGCCACGTGCGGCTGGGCCTTGCCCGCGCTGTCGGTCGCCCGCACCCAGAGCTCGTAATAGCCGTCCGAGGGCAGCGGCACGCTCGCGCTCCAGCGGCTCCAGTCGTAGCGGTTGCGGGTCGGTGCAAGCTGGGTCGCGATCCAGGTCGCGCCAAAATCGATCGAGACGTCGACGCGGGCGACCGTAAGGTCTCCGGCCCAGGCGGCGCCGCGCATGGCGACCTCGCGGCTTCCGGCCGGGAGCCGGGCACCATTAGCCGGGGCAGTCACGATCGAGCGGACGGGCATCGACTCAAGGATCCGAAAATCCCGCTCGTCGGCCTTGCCGCCCGGCACCATCGGCTTGTTCGGCACCCGGTAGGCCGTGCCGGTCATGCCCTGGCCATCGTGCTCGCGGTCGCGGATCGTGATGCGGGTGAGCCACTTGTGCGAGAGGGAGGCGGGCCAGCCCGGCACGACGAGGCGAACCGGCCCGCCGTGGATGTTGGAGAGCGGCTCGCCGTTCATGGCGAAGACCACGAGGCCATGCTCCTCCATCGCCTTGGTGATCGGCATGCCGCGGGAGAGCGAGTCCTTGGTGGCGCCGACCCGCACCTCTCGGGCGACGCCACCAAGGACTCGCTCTCCCGCGGCATGCCGATCGCCAAGGCGATGGAGGA
>NZ_BPQE01000065.1 GCF_022179085.1 Methylobacterium aerolatum | reverse complement strand
CTGGCCGCGATTGCATCTCGGCCAGGTCCGACATCAACGTCGACGTACTGAACTACCGCAAGGACGGCACGCCGTTCTGGAATGCGCTGTACATGAGCCCGGTGAGTTCGGCCGCGGGCGAGCTGCAGTATTTCTTTGCCTCGCAGTTCGACGTCACTGAGCGACGGGACGCTCTGCAGCTGAAGACGGCCCTGCTCCACGAGGTCGATCATCGGGTCAAGAACAACTTGCAAATGGTCACGGCCTTGATCTCCATGCAGGCAGCGACCATCACCGATCCGATCGTGCAGCAATCCCTCGGGACGATGATGCAGCGCATCGAGGCGCTCTCGACCGTTCATCGTCGGCTCTACCAGTCGGACGACGTGACCCGCTTCTCCGTGGCCGAGTTCGTGCACGACATCGTGAGTGATCTGGTCAGCGCCAGTGGTCGCCGCGACATCGGTGTGAGGCTCGACCTCGAACCAACGACCGTGCTGGCTGACAAGGCGGCTCCCCTCGTCTTGATGGTCAACGAAGTCGTGACAAACGCGCTCAAGCACGCCTTCACGGGCGGACGGTCCGGCACCGTGACCGCCGCCGTCAAGCGGATCGAGGGCCGCTTGCGCATCGAGATTGCGGACGACGGCGTCGGCATGTCTCCGCAGCCAGACGGCGTCACGTCATTCGGCAAGACGCTCGTCCATATGCTGGCGCGTCAGCTGCGCGCAGATGTGACCTGGAACCCGACGCAACCATCAGGCACCCTGGTCAGGTTCGAACTGCCAGCCTGAGCGCAGGCGCGACCGGGAGCCTGCCTTGCATCAGCCGCTGCGCGTGTTCGTCGTCGAGGACGAGGTGCTTCTGATGATGCAGGTCGAGCTCTACCTGAACACGGCAGGACACGTCGTCGCCGATACCGCCGTGTCGTCCTGCGAGGCCATTGCCCGTGCTGGCAAGGTCGTGGCCGATGTTGCCTTGATTGATCTTCACCTCGCGGATGGTCCGACCGGAACTGAGGTGGCTCGGTTCATTGCCACGCAGACCGCCATGACGGCGGTCTTCGTGACCGCGAATCCGAAGCGGCTGCCGCTGGACTTCTCGGGTGCTGTGGGGGTCATCGCCAAGCCCTACACGCAGCAGGGTCTAACGGCGGCGCTGGACTTCGTCATGGACGCGGTGACCACGGACGCGCCATCCATGGACCTCCCACGCAGCCTGACCCTGGCCCCCGCCTATGCGGAGCAATGGCTGGAGCCGAGGACGGCGGAACAGGTCCCAGTGAGATGAGATCGTCAGGCGCCTTCCGGGCTGCCGGGCTGACGCTCAACCAGCCACCCGCTTGGCAGAGGTGGGCTGGCGTCGGGCTTGCACCCTCGCTTGCAACCTACTGCGTCCGCGACCGCGGCTGG
>NZ_BPQE01000064.1 GCF_022179085.1 Methylobacterium aerolatum | reverse complement strand
CGATAAGCACGTCCAAAGGCGTCCAAACCTTTCAGCTTTTTGGAAGAAAAACCCGACAGGAATTCTGTTGTCAGACAAACGTGCTTCCGGCACTGCCCTGGCACCGCTTCCAAGCTTTCCTTAACTGGCTTGTCCTAAGGTCTCGCAGTCGGCTCCCGCCTTGACCTGTCGAGGGGCTCGGCATAGCAGCGCGGTCCTCCCTGGTCAGGTCGAGGACCGCGCGGCTAAGGCACTGAGCGCGGAAGCTGAGAAAGCCTCGGTGACGACACGGCCCGTGGACGGGCAGAACCAGACCGCGTCGTCAGAGGCTCTTTGGTCTCCAAGCCACTCCAAGTTGGCGGATTATGGTTAAGTAATTGTTATCGGATCGCGACATGGCTTCGCGCTGCTAGGGCCGCGCCGGGGGCAGCAAGGTCGGTAAGGGTGATCGCGCCGCCCGCTTTGGCCGCCCCCAATCCCCTCAGCTCGCGTTGCCGGTCTCCAAGATCTCGCAGTGATGGGTGAGACGGTCGAGCAGCGCCGTCGTCATCTTGGCGTCGCCAAACACGCTCGGCCACTCGCCGAACGGCAGGAGATCTACGAGGCGCCGCATCCGGAGACGCGCTCGGTAACTGAGCGCGGAGGCCCGGGTCGAGGAAAAACGGTCGCCAAATTGGCGACCGTTTCCACCGAGCGCTTCACCGCCGCGACGGCGAAGGCGACGGGCCGCAGCGAGCGCGTGGGACGACGCGGCAGAAGGCCTTCCCCAAGACAGGGTGTTCTAACGATAAGGGGCTTTCACGAGCGTGATCGAACTAGCCGACGGAAGCCTTCAAGATCTCCGGGATCGTCGTATCGGTGGATCATCCTGTGGCAGTTGGCGCATAGCACAGCGAAATCGTGCTCTAGGGCGAGTTCCGAGTCCTCATCTTTCGGTAAAGATGCGACCGGGCGCAGGTGGTGAGCTTCTATAAAGCCCCGTCCGATTGAGCCGTAGCGCTCCTCAAAATCGAGATCGCAGGCCTGACAGCGGTATCCATGACGCCTTTTGGCCATGGCCGAAGCTTGGGTTTCGCGTTCAAGCCTCCTGTGCTCCTGGTAGCAAGGATGCTCG
>NZ_BPQE01000063.1 GCF_022179085.1 Methylobacterium aerolatum | reverse complement strand
GTTTCTTCCAAGCATGAGCATGCAATTAGGCAGACACTCCTGGCAGTTCGGGACCTCGACCAGGGAGCCAGCGCTGACACGCGCGCTCTCCTACTCACCGCTGACGCTTGGGGTGTGACCGCGTTCGATCTCTTGCGTAGCGAGCGGTTCCAGGAAGCTGTTAGCCGAGTCGGTGATCAGCCGATTGCCGCAAGACCCCGGCGCATTCCTCTGTCGCATGATGCGTTGGAAGCGCGTCGTCCTCAGCCTCCTGGACTGCTGCTCGACACGGTCGAGGAAAGGATCAGTATTCCCGCGAAAGCTCGCGTCGCTCGCGTAGTACGTCTGCCGAAGGCTGCGGGGTAGACCTCTTGGCGCTATCGGAGCCGGACGCCGAAGCAATAAACGAAGCTCTAAAATACTGGCGTCAGGGCGATATCACCCTCGACGAAGGGCTTGAGTTCCTGCACCTCGGTGACTTGTCGCGGCCTCACACCGAGGCCTCAGAACAGACCGCGGCCGCGTTCGCCGAGACAGGCGAAGCTGTAGCAGTAGGGCCCACTCCGTTGATGGATGGGGCCCTGCACGGCCTGGTCGTGCTGAGCCAGACCTGCGATGTCGTTCGGGACTGTCGAGATCGCCCGTACATCGAGGTCGCTCCGCTGATCGAGGCATCAGCCGAGCAGCTCGAAGCAGCGCGTCGTTTGAAGATGCCAGCCTACGCTTACATCCCGGCCGTAGCAGAGCGTAGGCTCGTTGCGCATCTCGACCGTGTGATGACAGTCGAGAAGTCGCTCGTCGCTCGGTGGCGGAGGGTTCCTGGCTGGGAGCACGACAGCGAGGTTCGTGCCTTCGGCCAAGCGCTGGCTCGCAAGCGAGTTCGGTTCGCATTCCCGGATGCGTTCACCGAAGCCATCAAGAGATTGGCTGCCCGCCTTTCCAAGCAGCACGAGAAGCAGAACGAAGACGGTGCGTACCTGCGAGCACTCTGGCAGATCCGGGTCCGTGCAGCTCCCGCATGGGAGGGAGAGAAGGTCGACTTGGAGTGGTGGTTCATCAAGCACTACGACCCTGAGGGCATCGAGAAGGTTGACTGGCCCGCAGTTGTGGAAAGCTGGATGAGTCTTTTCGACGCCGGAGAGTGCTTCACCGTCAGCGGCGTCATCGTGTGCAGGCTCGAGGACATGACGGCTCGCGATTACGTCGAGAGCGACATTCTTGAGTTCGAACACCTATCCACGGCTCGTAAGAAGTAGCCCTGCCTGAGCGGCGCTCAGGCTTGCAGGAGAGTCCTCCGGACCTGCACATCCGACCATGCGCCACCGCGCGGAGCCGGGATGCCCCGGGCGTTGAGCGCCCGGGCAATCCCGCCGAGCGAGGTCGTTCCGGCCGCCCGGATGGCCGCGATCACGGGTGTGAGATCCTGAGCCCGGCCGGCCGCTCGGGCGGCCTGCA
>NZ_BPQE01000062.1 GCF_022179085.1 Methylobacterium aerolatum | reverse complement strand
AACAAGGGCAATGTCTGTCGTACTCATGAGACTGCTCCTATCAATCCGTGCAACTTGTTGCACGTCACGGCGCAAGCATGATGTGCTTACGCATCGCTTGATAGGATTTGGTATGCTGCTTGTTTTATGTGCGCAAGATAGAAAATGCTTAGGAGCACTCACTGCGACATCTTGATATACGCTCACGATCCTTCGTCAACAATCTGGAGCCAGTGGCTCAGATACCATTTATTACTGATCACATTCTTCAGGAGTTGACCTGCAGGTCATCGACTTGCCCGTAAATTCTACAATCACCCGGGCCAGCGCCGGGACGGCCGATGAAGCGAGGCTGCTCAAGTGGGACGAGACGGCTTATGCGAAGGTCGCCCGCTGCTTCCGGCTTACCATTCCTCGCTCATCCGCCACCTGTCCGCGTTCGTCATACCGATCAACCTCATGCTGCCAAGGCATGGCTCAGATCGGATCGGCTTCCGCCATCCGCGTAGATTCTCATTAGCCACTTCCCTGCAGGCGATCCTGCCGTTCCGGCAGCTTCTTTTTGGGTTCCGCTGGCCTGTTTCCCCGGAGTTCTAGCCTTTCAGTATTCGTGCGGGTCACGGATTTGACCCCTCCCCCCCACGGGGCCGCCCGGCGCGCCAGTCGCATCCAGGCGGTCCACTCCTTCGAGACGATCCGCACGACGTTCGACAGGTTGCGCCAAGCTGTCTGCGTCCGCTCCTCAACTGTGAGCAGCCCGAGCGTTCGGGCTTGTCGCAGCGCGTTCTTCACGGTGCTCCGGCTGACACCGGCCAGTGCTGCGATGTGGTCGAGGCACAGTCGGCAGTCGCCACGCTTCACCACCTCGGATGAGACCACAGCCAGCACGGCCGCTTCTGCGAGGGTGAACCGAGCGGCAAGGGCCGGCGGGAGCCGACCAGAGGCCGCCCAGCGGCGGCGGCGCTCCATCGAAGCATCTGTGCGCGGACGCGAGCCCACGGCCTTCCTAAAGGCTCTTACGGGTATAGGAACAGCTTTGCGTGCTTCAATCAGGTTGGACAGCGTCGCGGCTTCGGCCTCGCTCACCTGGCCATCCCCAAAGGCGCGCCACAGCAGGGCCGCGACTTCCGGCAGCTTCACGCGCGGCGCAGCCTCGACGGCACGCCGTATCTCGTCAGCAAACATAGCTCCGCCCTTCGGGTCGTGAGACCCGCTGCGAGGGGCGCAGCACCACCGGCATAGCTCCGCTGCAGTCGAAAACTCGCGTTTTCGACTTGACG
>NZ_BPQE01000061.1 GCF_022179085.1 Methylobacterium aerolatum | reverse complement strand
CTATTCAGGGGTTACTGGCCCTTTGAACTAATGTTTTTGTATTTTGCGTTTTGTTACTATTCAGGGGTTAGGTAGCCCTTTGATCTACTTGATTATTTATATGCTTTATTAAAACTATGATGCTTATATATATACATTATGTCAAGCCTCCCGGTTAGCGGCGCATAGTCACACACGTCACCAGTATAAGTACTGCCACAGCGGCGAGTGTTAGCCCGCCGAATCCGCCAGCTACCCGCTGCACCCATGTCATTGCCGTGCCAGACATGTCAGGAAAAACTTGGTTGTTATGGCTCGCCCCATAAGGGACGATGTGATCCTTCGGCGGCTCACACGCTGCCATGCATGTCGTTTTGGCACTGCACACAGATACCTTGAATGCCGGGGATGCTGATGCTGTAGAGAAATGCAGGGTTATCTTGCCATCTGTTTTGATGTCCACAGCTGCCTCCTGTATGGTGGCTACGTTCGAATGAGAATGGACAGCACATTTTCCGGGTTTGTCGGTTTTGAAAGTCAGAGTCGCAATCCCGCCGAAGTCCGATGAGTGCGTGCAGACCGCCACTTGGCACTCCAGGTTTGTGACGGCAGGTGCATCAATCACGCGCGTAAACGCGGAGTCCGGGATGTCCATGGAGACTGGGATGTTGCCAACGGCGCAATTTTCTGCTCTAACTGGGTTGGTCTTGATTACGCATCCAAAGGGAGCCTTGTCATTCAGCGACGTGCCTCTCTCTTTTATCCAGTACTTAAAGCCAGAAGGGGTCTGTGTGTAAGGCACGTGAACAGTACCGGACGAAGGTCTTGACAACTTGAGGGCGGTGTTGGCATACAGGTCCTTGCTCTCTACCGTCCTGCTCTGGATGTCTCCAAACCTTCCTGGTTGTCCTGACCCGTAGGGTGGGAAGTCCAGGTTGTAGACGTCGTTCTTATAGACGACAATCTTGTTGTCGAAAGGCGTCCAGGCAGTGGAGATTGGACCAAAAGTAAACCTGCTGCCTCCGACGGTCACTGTGTGCTCCCCGTTGACGAACGCCGTTGTTGTCTGATTGAGGTTCCCGTAGCTTATTCGGATGGTGGCTTTCATTGCCGCAGTATGCGCCTTGTAGGCCGCGGCATGGTCGTGCTTGCATACGTCCGATCTGTCAACGTATGCTTCACTCAGCTGGGTGTTCTCAGTGTCGCAGAAGCAGTATGCGCCGCCCCACATAAATGGGTACACTCCTGTGTAGACCTGGCATTGATAGTCGGGGCGCTCCATGGATCTGCATTCTGATGTCCCGCAGCACTTGATATAAGGTGACGGCACGACTGTCTTGTATTCACAGGTTATGTACTCTAAGTTTAGTGTGGGTTCCAAGCTGGTTCCAAGTACCTCAAGCTGTAGGGTCATCGGGGAGAAGCCGTTCCTCTCAATGTGAGCCTTATACGGGAATCCCACCACATTCGGGATCGTTGCGGTGTGTTCGTAAGATTTTACGACGGGAGTTCCCAGGCTCACCAACACTAAAAAAGATAGCGGTTTGCAGCAGCAAAGCAGGTTCTTCAGGCAGCATACAAGTATGATTATGGCAGCGAGCGGCGTTGCAAGCTCCAGCCAAAACAGGGTTTGATTCTCATCCCATAGATACGCCATAGATTCCGCAAACGACGCGGCATGCGCTCGTGGTGCGCAGCATAGTACTCCTAGTGTTACCGGGACGACGGCTCCGGGGGTCAGGGCGTATGGGGTCAGGCACTTGCGGCGTGCAGTGGCGAACATGTAACATGACGCCAGCAGCGATAGTACGACTGCGAGACACGCGGCTGAGACAGCGACGATGGTGGCTGCTGGGTATAGCCCATAGTAATAGAGTATGATCTCGTGCGGCCACCCATGGGGTTTGCCTTCAGTTGTCAGCTGGGCCCACAAGCGCACGGGTGGGTTGTTTCCCCATCTGTACTCTATCCCATCTTCGGTCACCGGTATGGTCCGTTCGACGTATCGGTCTATCCACTCCTCATACGGACGCGGATCTGCTCCTAGACTCCGGTACGTCAACAGCGTGGGATGATCTGGATGCAGTTTCACTGTCAGTTCTCTCTTTCCGTATGTGACACCTGGTGCACGTGCAAGGGGCACCCTGCATGTGGAGTTGGTCAGAGGGAAGGGTACGTGCACTTTACCTTTGCGAGACAACTGGTCGGCTCTAGGGACAAACGAGGAGGTGTACTGCCACTTATCGTGGTTAGTCACCGCAGCGTGGCACTGTGCTATTTTGCACGAATTGATAGTCTTGTCGCTACTGGTGGTGCCCACGTTGCCACTACCACACGTGCAGTTGTATCTGATGGTTTTTCCTCCTGCTGTGATCTTTACGTTACCTGACCGCTGCGACAGCAACGTTATGTCTGGGATATCCGGTGGGGTATGCATGTGTATCTCTTCCTCCGTCGGTGCGGTAGTCAGCTGGTACGTTGTGCATGGCACTTCGATACCGAAGTGGGGCCTGACGGTGAATTTTTCTCTGCCTACTGGGGCCGGAGCGTGTTTGTACTGCACTTTGCAGGCCTGTGTGTGCGATTCTGCATCTTGGAACTGGACCTTTAGTTCGCCCCCTGGAGGGCAGTAGGCCACGATGAAGTGGCCCATCGTGCCTCGAATAGCGCACACACCGGAAGTATGCACTTGTAAAGAATCCCGGTTTGCCTCTTTCATGTCATGCCCGGCGATGTACCTGATTTTGCTGTGTTCGTGTGTTCCTCCTTTGTTGATGCCAATTTGCGCTGCGACCTGGATCTTTATCATGCCATCGGAAGCCTCATCCCTAATTTTTTCTATAGCCACCGGGCTGTAACAGAACTGCCCGTCTCCGCAGTCCGCGCAATACGCTAGGTACGGTTTCGTGGCCTTGTAGACATTGAAGTGGTCCGTCACACTGCGACGGTGGCGTGCACTGTTGTTACACGTCATCGTGGCCTCGAGCAGGTCGTAGTAGCCCGGGCGGTCCACGTTGTCCTCCAACATCCTCAGTGTCTGTTCTGGTTGTTTTTCATAGCAACAGGGTGCACATGCGGGCTCTGAGCATGGGAATGTAACGTTGGCTAAGACGCACATCATCAAGGCGGCGGACCATTCTTCTGTTCCTTCTGGGGTGTACCGTGTGACCATGTCTTTGGTCCAGGTCACGACAGATAGGGCAGTCCTGGCTCCTTCGTTGGCCCCTCCCAGGACAATGGCCACCACACGTCCTTTGTTGTCGAAGATCGGCCGGCCGCTGTCTCCTGGTTTACCTGCGCCTGTCGGGATTGTGAACCTGCCACCGCTGTACTGCACTGCACCGTGATGCCAATTGTAGTGCCCTTCTGGTTTTTCATGGGTGTATTTTGAAGCATCTGACTTCATGTGCACCGGTATCTGGGCGCACTCTAGGTCATACTTGCTCGATTTCTTGTAGGTAAGCTTCGCTAGGTCGGGGTTGTCGATCACACCTTTGACGTGTGCCGGCTTCATCACTTTATCCCCGACTAGGCAGGCGTATCCCGTGACCTTACCGTCAAGCTTGACCTCGAAGATGGGATAGAGTACCTGTCTCTTATA
>NZ_BPQE01000060.1 GCF_022179085.1 Methylobacterium aerolatum | reverse complement strand
TCGACCGGAGCGACGGGCCGTACTGGAGCGACGGGTTCGACCGGAGCGACGGGAACTGTCGGAGCATCCGGAGCCACGGGTTCGACCCAGGACAACCTTACCACCGGGCCTACGGGTTCGACCGGAGTGAACGGCGGGAGTGGGGCTGTTATCGACCCAGGATCGGCAAACACTGGAACTCACCCAGTGTTTACAAATCCTGCTTCGGGTTCGGGTGTGTCTGATATGAAGGTCTTGAAGTCGCTGGGAGATCTCATCAGTCGTCTGATTGCCAACCATGGGTCGGTGAGCGCACTACTGACGGATCCTTCAGCTCAGCAAGATGTTATGACACTTCTGAAGGCCTTCAGCCTTGGCGGTAATTCGAGCAACACCCTAACTCAGCAGGGTTTCTCATCTGGGATTAATAAGCCCAATTTTGGTGGTTCTTCTTCCACCTCGTCATCGCCGAATGACCTGCTTAGCAACATAGGTAAGCACGGTAGCTAAGCTGAAGTCGGAGGGCTTTCAGCTAGGAGCCCTCCGGAAGTGAAAGAGGTCGCGGTTTGCAACCGCGGCCTCTTTTCATTTCAATGCGGTTCGATACCAATGACGAGTAAGAAAGCGGCAAGTACATCTCGATGCATGGCCCGCTCACCGTCAGTCTGGACGCGCCTGTCGGCGGGCAAGGGCACGAAGGGCGCGCGGCTTTACGACTGGGCCTGCTGCGAGTTGGCCGACCGCGACGGGGCCGACTACGAACAGGCTGGCCTGTGGACGCGCGGCCTGCAGATCCGTCGTAGCCTGGGATTGGGATTGCCCCGGTTCGGTCGACACCGAGAACGCTTTCGCGTGAGGTGTTTTTCCGATGCCCAAGACCCGTCCCGCATACCCCGCTGAGTTCCGCCGGCAGATGGTCGATCTGGTCCGTGCCGGCCGGGATCCGACCGACCTCGCCCGCGAGTTCGAGCCCGCACGCCAGACCATTCAGAACTGGGTGGCTGAAGCTGATCGCAGTGAAGGTCGGCGGGAGGCCAAGCCGCCGCCCGCCGATCCTGGCCTGACAGCGACCGAGCGTGACGAGCTCGCCCGGCTCCGGCGGGAGGTCCGGCAGTTGAAGCTGGAGCGCGATATCCTCTCTCGCGCGACGGCCTGGTTTGCGCGGGAGACCGGGGTTCTGCCATCAGGGTCTTCCGGTTCATGAGCGCCAACCGGGCCGACTTCCCCATCGCCGTCATGGCCCGCACGCTCGGCGTATCGAAGGCCGGATACTATGCCTGGATCGGTCGGCCGACCTCGATGCGGAAGGTGGCTGATGCCGCGCTGCTGAAGCGGATCCGCACCGTTCACCTCGGCTCGCATGAGACCTATGGCGCGCCGCGCGTCCAGGCCGATCTGCGGATGCAAGGTGAGCGACACTCCCGCAAACGGATCGCCCGGTTGATGCGGGAAGCCGGCCTCGTCGGGGCATGCCACCGGCGCGGCGGCCCCGTCACGACGCGGCCGGACCGGGAGGCGAGGCCCGCCCCCGATCTCGTCGATCGCGTGTTCTCGGCCGAGGCACCGAACCGGCTCTGGGTCGCCGACATCACCTATGTGCCGACGGTTTCTGGTTTCCTCTACCTCGCCGTGGTGCTCGACGCCTTCAGCCGCCGCATCGTCGGGTGGGCCATGGCCCATCACCTCCGCTCGGAGCTGGTGCTGGATGCCTTGGAGATGGCCGTCGCGCAGCGCCGACCGCACGAGGTGATCCACCACTCGGACCAGGGGTCGCAATACACCTCGCTGGCCTTCGGCAACCGCTGCCGGGAGGCGGGTGTGCGCTCCTCGATGGGCTCTGTCGGCGACGCGTACGACGACGCCATGGCCGAGAGTTTCTTCTCCACCCTCGAATGCGAGTTGCTCGCTCGCCGCCGCTTCCGCTCTCAGGCCGAAGCCCGGATGGCGATGTTCAGCTACATCGAGGGCTTCTACAATCCGCTGCGCCTTCATTCCGCTCTTGGCTAGCGCTCATCCGTTGTTTTCGAGCAGGAAACCGAAAAAGACACGTCAAGCCTGGCCTGGATCAAGCAAGCACCCTAACCGTCCACCGAACCGGGGCAATCCCAATCCCAATCCCAAACCACGCCAGCGTGCGCTCGACGACCCACCTGCGACGTCCCAGCCGCTGGCTGCTCTCGATCCCGCGCCGGGCGATGCGGGGCCGGATGCGGCGGCGGGTCAGCGCCTGACGACAGCGGCGGTGGTCGTAGGCCTTGTCGGCATGCAGCTTCGAGGGCCGCTTGCGCGGCGGTGTAAGCGGTGTCCTCAAGCCA
>NZ_BPQE01000059.1 GCF_022179085.1 Methylobacterium aerolatum | reverse complement strand
AGCGCGGGAGCCGCTGACGGATGGCACCTCCCGAACGCTCCACTTCGCGCCGTGACAGGCGCGATCGCCGTCCGCGATCCGACGATCCGGCAGGCGCACCTGCCCGTCAGCCTGAGCGAAGATGTGTCACGCGGGGGCGACGGCTCCCTCGACCGATGGGGTATCTGATCGGCATAGGCGACAGCGACAATGAAGGCGATCCTGCTGAATACGCTGATCGGGCTGACGCTCGGGCGTTTCGGCTGGGCTTGGCTTCTCGTCGCCTTCGTCCCCATCGTGGCGGTTGAACTCGCCTACGGCATCTCCATCCACCGGCTCGGCTTCGATGCCTGCCTCCGCCGCGGGGCGTGTCTCCTGATCTGCGGCGAACTCGCCTTTCTGCTCGGCGTGCTGATGCGCCCCCTCCCCGGTGAGTCGTGAGGGCTTCCGAACCGTAAGGCCTGCCGCCATCCATGGGTGCGGCGATTCCGGAAACCTGTAAGGTGGCCGGCGCAGATCACGGTACGAACCTCGCCATGGCCACAGACTCAGACATTCGCGACATCCTCTCGCGCGTCACCACCGCGACGCTGACGACCATCCTTCTCAAGAAGGGGCTGAGGAACGTGTGGCTGAGGGGGACGATGCCCCTGCGGCCGGGTCAGGAGCGGGTCGTCGGCCGCGCCTTCACCCTGCGCTTCGTCCCGGCCCGGGAGGATCTCGCGACGCCGGAATCCTGGTCCTCCCCGCGATCGACCCGCGCCGCCATCGAGGCCATGCCCGAGGGCTGCGTGGCCGTGGTCGATGCCATGGGCGTCACCGATGCGGGGATCTTCGGCGATATCCTCTGCGCGCGGATGCGGAAGAGGGGCGTCGCGGCCCTCGTCACCGACGGCGTCGTGCGCGACGTGGCGGGGGTGCTCGGCACGGGACTGCCCGTCTGGTGCCGGGGCGCCGCCGCCCCGCCATCGGTCGCCGGCCTCACTTTCGTGGGCTGGCAGGAGCCGGTCGCCTGCGGTGGGGTGGCGGTCTACCCCGACGATATCATCGTCGTCGATGACGACGGCGCGGTGCTGATCCCCTCGGCTCTCATCGACGATGTGATCGCCCTCGCGCCGGAGCAGGAGCGCCTTGAAGGCTGGATCATGGCGCAGGTCGAGGCCGGCGTCCCCCTGCCCGGCCTCTACCCACCCAACGAAGAGACGAAGGCGCGCTATACCGCCGAGACGAAGCGCTGAGCCTATCGCAACAGGGACGGGGCTTCGTTGGGAAGTCCCCTCCCCGCTTTCTGAGTGTCCGACCGAAAAGGCCGTCGCCCCCTGCCCCGTCATTGCGAGCGCGAGCCGAAGCAATCCAGGGATGCGCCACGTGTTGAAACGGCCCGTTGCCCTGAATTGCTTCGGCCCGCGCTCGAAAAGGAAGCAGAGTTTGATGAGACGCCGGGATCTTGACGGCCAAACGCTGAGAAGACCGGTGAATCACCCCGGCCATCCAAGGCACGGCGGCCCGGTTCGCGGGGCATCGCGTCCAGCCCGCTTCCGATTCCTCTCCGGCGTTACCCGAGTTGACCCCTCGTTCCGCGCAAGGTGAGAGGATCCAGCGTAGCGTAATGTCCCATGAACCCGCAGCGCCCTGAAGGACCTCGGCCTGCCCTCGCAGGCATGGGACGGCAGCGTCCGGAAACTCCGGACGCTGCCCTGCAAATCCACGATTCATAGCCCCGCACCGGATCGGCGCAGGGTTGTTTCGGCAGGGCAGAATTTTCAGATGGAACGGTGGAAATGGTGGAGCCTAACGGGATCGAACCGATGACCTCTTCCATGCCATGGAAGCGCTCTCCCAGCTGAGCTAAGGCCCCACTTTCTTTGTCTTGCGGACAAAGATCTCAATCAGAGGGAACGGTATCTTTGCGT
>NZ_BPQE01000058.1 GCF_022179085.1 Methylobacterium aerolatum | reverse complement strand
GGGGGCCGGAGGCTCCGGCCGGGAGAAGGGTCCCCGCCGCGCGGCGGGGACCGGTGGAGGGGATCAGACGCGGCGGGCGTCGTAGGCGCCGAGCAGGGTCGCGGGCTTCGGGGCGCCGAGGCGGCCGCCGAGGAAGGCGGCCAGCGCCCCCAGGATCAGCGCGATGGCGGCGTAGAAGGCGCCCTGCGTGGCGGCCGACTTCGTGGCCACGGCGGCGGCCTCGGCCTTCTGCTTGGCGGTGGCGACGGCCTGCTCGTACTGCTTCTGGTAGTCGTCGATCTGCGCCTTGGCCTGGTCGGGCGAGATGCCCTGGGCCTTGGCCAGGGCGTCGGCGGCGCGGGTCTTGGCCTGCTCCTTCTGGGCCTGATCACCCGTCAGCACCGCCTTGACCGCCGCCACGGCGGCGTCCCGGGCGGCCTGCGGGTCCTGGCCGGCGGCCTGCTCGCGCACCTTCTGCTCGATGCCCTCCAGCGGGTTCGAGATCTTCGACAGCGAGGGCGCGGCGGCCTGGGCGGCCGTCTGCACGGTCCCGCCCACGAGGTTGCCCGCGCCGCCCAGCGCCCCCGACACGGTGCTGAGCGTGCCCCCGACGAGGCCGGTGGCCGCCGAGGTGAGCAGGTACAGCACCACCAGCGTCGTCACCGCCCAGGACACCAGCCCGTGCAGGGCGGCCGCGCCCGGCAACGGCTTGCCCGACAGCCGGCCCGCGATCAGGCCGCCCGCCAGCGAGGCCACGATGCCCGAGGCCACGAACCAGATCCCGGCCCCCGCCGAGACCGTGGCGGCGGAGGGGTTGTCCGCGGCGGTGGTGCCCACCGAGGCCAGGCCCACGCCCACCCCGACGAGGTTCACGATCACCTGGGTCACGAGCGCCGTCACGGCGCCGGCGAAGATCGCGCCCCAGGACACCTCGTTCAGAAGGACGGCCCGCGTCTCCGCATGGGCCGCCCCGGTCGCGAGGGGGGTGCCGGTGGTCTGGATGGTCGTCACTCTGCTACTCCGGTTGGTCTGGTCGTTCGTCGAAGGGGTGGGATCAGTCGCGGGTCGCGTTGACCAGCAGGCCGAGGCCGAAGCCGACGGCGCCGGCGATCAGCAGCGAGGCGATGGGGTATTCGGCGACTTGG
>NZ_BPQE01000057.1 GCF_022179085.1 Methylobacterium aerolatum | reverse complement strand
GTTAACCAATGTTCCACGTGGGGATTTCAGTGCAACTTTGGAGGAATGGCAAGAAGAACATGACGGTATCATGAGAGTGTTGAACGAGCGACCGGCGGAGGTTGATCCATTCCAAAACAAGGCCAAAGTGTGCTGGGCAAAATGTCTGGTGCAAGTTCTTGAGACGGCCGGAATACGTATGACGGCAGATGAATGGAACACCATCTTGGCTTTCAGAGAGGACAGAGCGTACTCACCAGAAGTCGCTCTCAACGAGATTTGCACTCGTTACTACGGCGTTGACCTAGACAGCGGCCTATTCTCAGCGCAGTCAGTTTCCCTCTTTTATGAGAACAACCACTGGGACAACAGGCCCGGAGGACGCATGTACGGGTTCAACCATGAAGTAGCCAGGAAATATGCAGCCAGGTTTCCATTTCTACGTGGCAACATGAACTCGGGGCTACAACTAAACGTCCCTGAGAGGAAGCTCCAACCTTTTAGCGCTGAATGCAATATAGTCCCATCCAATCGTCGGTTACCGCATGCTCTAGTCACAAGCTATCAGCAGTGCCGTGGGGAGAGGGTAGAGTGGTTGCTGAAAAAGATTCCAGGTCACCAAATGTTACATGTAAGTGAGTACAACCTGGTGATACCTCACAAAAGAGTCTTCTGGATTGCACCTCCGCGGGTGTCAGGCGCGGACCGCACGTACGACATGGACCTAGGGTTACCTATGGATGCAGGCCGTTACGATCTGGTATTCGTCAACATCCATACTGAGTACCGGCAACACCACTACCAACAATGCGTCGACCATTCAATGCGTCTGCAGATGCTGGGAGGGGATTCACTACACCTGCTTAGACCAGGAGGCTCGCTGCTGATGAGAGCATATGGTTACGCAGACAGAGTCAGCGAGATGGTGGTGACAGCCCTGGCTAGGAAATTCTCGGCGTTCCGTGTCCTGAGACCGGCGTGTGTGACGAGCAACACAGAAGTGTTCCTGCTGTTTTCTAACTTTGATAACGGCAGAAGAGCGGTAACCTTGCACCAAGCTAACCAGAAACTTAGCTCAATGTATGCCTGCAACGGACTGCACACTGCTGGCTGTGCACCGTCATACAGGGTCCGCCGCGCAGATATATCAGGACACGGTGAGGAAGCAGTCGTAAATGCTGCCAATGCCAAGGGTACCGTGAGCGATGGAGTGTGCAGGGCGGTCGCTAAGAAGTGGCCATCATCTTTCAAAGGGGCTGCAACTCCAGTCGGCACAGCCAAGATGATCCGCGCAGATGGCATGACCGTAATCCACGCAGTGGGACCGAACTTCTCCACCGTAACAGAAGCCGAAGGGGACAGAGAGCTAGCGGCCGCGTACCGAGCTGTGGCTAGCATAATTAGTACCAACAACATAAAGAGCGTCGCAGTACCGCTGCTATCCACAGGCACCTTTTCCGGCGGTAAGGACAGAGTGATGCAGTCCTTGAACCACTTATTCACGGCATTGGATGCCACCGATGCAGACGTGGTTATCTACTGCAGAGATAAAAACTGGGAAAAGAAGATTCAGGAAGCCATCGACAGGCGGACGGCAATAGAGCTCGTATCCGAAGACGTGACCTTGGAAACCGATCTGGTTAGGGTACACCCGGACAGTTGCTTAGTCGGCAGAAATGGTTACAGTGCAACTGACGGTAAACTGTACTCTTACCTTGAGGGCACGAGGTTCCACCAGACGGCGGTCGACATGGCTGAAATATCAACTTTATGGCCAAGACTCCAAGATGCTAACGAGCAGATCTGCCTGTACGCCCTAGGGGAGACGATGGACAGCATACGCACTAAATGCCCAGTAGAGGACGCCGATTCGTCTACGCCGCCGAAAACGGTACCGTGTCTATGTCGGTACGCGATGACCGCGGAGCGGGTTGCCAGACTTAGGATGAATAACACCAAAAACATCATCGTGTGCTCCTCCTTTCCATTGCCGAAGTACAGGATAGAAGGCGTGCAGAAGGTGAAGTGTGACCGAGTGCTAATTTTTGACCAGACCGTCCCGTCACTAGTAAGTCCCAGAAAGTACATACAGCAGCCGCCGGAACAGCTGGATAATGTGAGCCTGACTTCTACGACGTCGACGGGATCCGCATGGTCATTTCCATCGGAAACGACCTACGAAACCCTGGAAGTCGTAGCCGAGGTACACACCGAACCTCCGATCCCTCCGCCTCGCCGACGTAGAGCAGCCGTCGCCCAACTTAGACAGGATCTGGAAGTCACCGAGGAGATCGAGCCGTACGTGATACAGCAAGCAGAGATCATGGTCATGGAGAGGGTCGCGACGACAGACATACGCGCTATCCCAGTCCCGGCACGGCGGGCCATTACAATGCCAGTCCCAGCCCCCAGTGTTCGTAAGGTCGCTACCGAACCTCCATTAGAACCGGAAGCTCCTATCCCGGCACCAAGAAAGAGAAGAACCACTGGCACCACACCTCCGCATAACCCCGAGGATTTCGTTCCCAGGGTACCGGTTGAGTTACCGTGGGAGCCGGAAGACCTAGACATCCAATTCGGTGACTTGGAGCCACGCCGCCGGAACACCAGGGACCGAGATGTCAGCACAGGAATACAGTTCGGTGACATCGACTTTAACCAGTCCTGACTAGGCAGGGCTGGCGCGTATATCTTTTCGTCTGACACTGGCCCGGGTCACCTACAGCAGAAGTCCGTAAGGCAACATGAATTGCCATGCGAGACTCTGTATGCCCATGAAGACGAACGCATATACCCGCCGGCATTTGACGGAGAGAAAGAGAAGGTACTCCAGGCAAAGATGCAGATGGCCCCGACAGAAGCGAATAAGAGCAGGTACCAGTCGAGGAAAGTAGAGAACATGAAGGCATTAATTGTAGAAAGACTACGCGAAGGAGCAAAGATGTACCTCCATGAGCAAACCGACAAAGTACCCACGTACACCAGCAAGTACCCTAGACCTGTGTACTCACCATCGGTGGATGACAGCCTGAGCGATCCGGAAGTGGCTGTGGCCGCCTGTAACTCTTTCTTAGAGGAGAATTATCCGACCGTGGCGAACTACCAGATAACCGATGAGTATGATGCTTATCTGGACTTGGTCGACGGCTCTGAAAGCTGCCTCGACAGAGCTACGTTCTGCCCGGCCAAACTAAGATGTTACCCTAAGCACCACGCATACCACCAACCACAAATCAGGAGCGCAGTACCTTCCCCTTTCCAAAACACGTTACAAAACGTGCTAGCCGCGGCCACTAAAAGAAATTGTAATGTCACCCAAATGAGAGAATTACCAACCATGGACTCTGCGGTGTTTAACGTAGAAAGCTTCAAAAAATACGCCTGTACCGGCGAATATTGGCAAGAATTTAAAGACAATCCTATACGGATCACCACCGAAAACATAACGACGTACGTGGCTAAACTCAAGGGTCCAAAGGCTGCTGCCCTTTTTGCCAAGACGCATAACCTGGTGCCGCTCCAGGAGGTGCCAATGGACCGCTTCGTGATGGATATGAAGAGAGATGTGAAAGTTACACCAGGCACCAAGCATACCGAAGAAAGGCCTAAAGTGCAAGTGATTCAAGCGGCGGAACCATTGGCCACGGCATATTTATGCGGAATCCACAGAGAGTTAGTCAGGCGGCTAAAAGCCGTTCTGACCCCGAACATTCACACTCTGTTTGACATGTCGGCGGAGGACTTTGATGCCATCATAGCGGCACATTTTCAACCGGGAGATGCTGTACTGGAGACAGATATCGCATCCTTCGATAAGAGCCAAGACGACTCCTTAGCGCTAACGGCGCTAATGCTTCTGGAAGACCTCGGGGTCGACCAAGAACTGCTGGACCTTATCGAAGCTGCGTTTGGTGAGATCACGAGTGTGCATCTACCTACCGGTACAAGATTTAAATTCGGTGCTATGATGAAGTCAGGAATGTTTCTTACACTCTTCATCAACACGCTGCTGAACATTGTCATAGCGTGCCGCGTCTTACGCGACAAATTATCGTCCTCGGCGTGCGCCGCCTTCATAGGTGATGACAACATAGTGCACGGCGTGAGGTCAGACCCGCTAATGGCAGAAAGGTGTGCGAGTTGGGTCAACATGGAAGTAAAGATCATCGATGCCACAATGTGTGAGAAACCACCGTACTTTTGTGGAGGATTCATCCTGTACGACAGTGTCGCCGGTACAGCGTGTAGGGTTGCAGACCCGTTAAAGAGGCTGTTCAAACTCGGGAAACCGCTCCCAGCGGACGACAACCAGGATGAAGACAGAAGAAGGGCACTAAAAGACGAAACAGTTAAGTGGTCCCGCATAGGATTGAGAGAAGAATTAGACGTGGCACTGAGCTCAAGATACCAAGTCAGTGGCGTCGGGAACATCACTAGAGCGATGTCCACGCTGTCTAAGAATTTGAAGTCTTTTAGGAAAATAAGAGGTCCCATTATACATCTGTACGGCGGTCCTAAATAGATGCAGGATTACACTACATCTAAAGACCACGTATTACAGACACCATGAATTACATCCCAACTCAAACCTTTTACGGACGCCGTTGGCGACCACGCCCGGCGTTCCGTCCATGGCGGGTGCCGATGCAGCCGGCCCCACCCATGATTCCAGAGCTGCAAACTCCGATCGTCCAGGCCCAACAGATGCAGCAGCTAATCAGTGCAGTTTCTGCCCTGACGACTAAGCAAAATGGCAAAGCACCGAAGAAGCCGAAGAAAAAGCCGCAAAAAGCGAAGGCTAAGAAAAACGAACAGCAAAAACTGTCTCTTATACACATCTCCGAGCCCACGAGACCTCTCTACATCTCGTATGCCG
>NZ_BPQE01000056.1 GCF_022179085.1 Methylobacterium aerolatum | reverse complement strand
CGTGATCGAGATCAGCGCGCTGGAGCAATGATCGTCCCCCTCCCCCTTGCGGGGAGGGGTAGGGGTGGGGGTGGTGCAGGAGGAACCGCCGCGACCTCTCCGGCACCACCCCCACCCCCGGCCCCTCCCCGCAAGGGGGAGGGAGAAGGCGGTCCCTCACAGGAACCCGATGGAGAACCAGGGCACGAGGATGATCGCCAGGAGGCCGATCAGCAGGGCGACGATGTAGCCGACGATCGGCCGCATCCCCGCATCCGGGTGGATCCGGCTGATCGCGCAGGCCGCGTAGTAGCCCACCCCGAAGGGCGGCGCGAACAGCCCCACCCCCATCGCCAGGATCACCACCATCGCGTAGTGCACCTCGTGCACCCCCACGCTCCGCGCGATCGGGAACAGCAGCGGGCCGAACAGCACGATCGCCGGGATCCCCTCCAGCACCGAGCCCAGGATGATGAACGCCACCGCCGAGACCAGCAGGAAGCCCAACGGCCCGCCCGGCAGGCTCTTCATCACCACCGCCAGCGTCTGCGAGAAGCCCGATTGCGTCAGCGCCCAGGCCATGCCGGTCGCCGCCCCGATGATCAGCAGGATCGCCCCCGACAACGCCGCCGTCGTCACCAGCATCGGGTAGAGCCGCCCCAGCGGGAACTGACGGTAGATCAGCAGCCCCGCCAGCACCGCGTACACGATCCCGATGGTCGAGACTTCCGTGGCCGTGGCGATGCCCTCCACCACCGCGTAGCGGATCACGAAGGGCAGGGCCAGGGCCGGCAGGGCGATGAGGAGCGAGCGCCCGATCACCCGCCCCGAGGGCCGCGCCACGTGGCTCAGGTCCTCGTTCCGGTAGCGCCACCACACCAGCCCGCACAGCGTCACCGCCAGCACGAGGCCCGGCACCAGACCGCCCGTGAACAGCGCCGTGATCGACACCCCCGTCACCGAGCCGATGGTGATCAGCACGATCGAGGGCGGGATCGTCTCCGTCTGCGCGCCGGTGGCGGCGAGCAGGGCCACGAGGTCGCCCTCCTTGGCGCCCCGCGCCTTCATCTCCGGGAACAGCACCGGGGCGACGGCGGCCATGTCGGCCGCCTTCGAGCCGGAGATGCCCGAGACGAGGTACATCGCCCCCACCAGCACGAAGTGCAGCCCGCCGCGCACGTGGCCGAGCAGGCTCGCCAGGAACCCGACCATGGCCTTGGCCATGCCCGTCATCTCGATCAGCAGGCCGAGGAACACGAACAGCGGCACCGCCAGCAGGATCAGGTGGCTCATCCCCTCGTCCATGCGCCCCACCACCACCATGGAGGGCGCGTCGGTGGTCAGCGTCACATAGGCGAAGGTGGACAGGCCGAAGGCGAAGGCGATGGGCACGCCGGAGAAGACCAGCATGCCGACGCCCAGCACGAAGAACACCAGGAGGTTGAGGTTGCCCAGCGTGGCCAGCACCGGCTGCAGCGCCACCACCCCGGCCGCCAGCCCCACGCCCGTGGCCAGGGCGGCGAGCGTCATCGCCCAGTCGGCCGCCTCCAGCAGGCGGATCACCGCGATGGCCAGCATCAAGGCGAAGCCGATCGGCAGGGCGGCGGCGCGCCACGCGTTGTTGAGCTCCAGCGCTGGGGTCTGCACGAACACCTCCTCGGAGGCGAACTCGTAGGCCGGGTGCAGGACGAGGACGACGAAGATCAGCCCCGCCACCAGCGCCAGGGTTTCCAGGAAGGCCCGCAGGCGCGGCCCGGCCATGGCCACCAGGGCGGTCATGCGCATGTGCTCGGCCCGGCGGAACGCCACCACGGCCCCGAGCATGGCGAGCCACAGGAACAGGATGCCGGCGAGCTCGTCCGACCAGATCAGCGGCTCGTGGAACACGTAGCGGCTGACCACGCCCGCCAGCAGCACGCCGATCTCGGCCAGCACCAGAAGCGCGGCCGGCACCTCCACCAGCCAGCCGATGCCCCGGTCCAGCGCCCGCAGGACACCCCCCCGCCGCAGGGCAGGACCCGCAAGCTCCCCATGCGGCGCCGCCGCCGTCTCAACCGCCGCGAGATCGATCGCCATCGTCGTCCTCCCTCAGATCCACTGCCG
>NZ_BPQE01000055.1 GCF_022179085.1 Methylobacterium aerolatum | reverse complement strand
TCGTATCGGAGGTAACGGCGAGATTGGGTCGGGAGCCGAAGGGCTGCTCAGGGTGGATTTCTGCCAGTCTGCTTTCGGCCAGCAACTGACGGAAGCCGACACCGCCCCGCGCCCCTACGACCTCAGCTCGACGGGAGGCCGCTCGGCCTTGGCGCGCTAAATTGTCCAGTCGTGTATGAGGTCACGTTAAGTCAAGTTTAGCACATTCTGCCATAATTCTCGCTACAGATCTGCATCATCGCTTATTTATAAGAGCGGCGACTTTGCGCAACCCGCGATTGAACGTGTGGAACAAGCGTATCGACCTGTGCCGCGATAATTCGGGCGCAGCGGCTGTCGAGTTCGCTATGGTATCCATGCCATTTCTCGCACTCTGCGGCGCAATCTTTCAAGTCGCTTTTCAGATATGGGCTACACAGAATTTTGATCGGGCCCTACAAAATGCGGTTCGAACAATCTTCACTGGTCAATTTCAATCCGCCAACAGTACACAAACTGACGCCGCGACCCTTTTGGCGGCATTGAAAACAACGATGTGCGGTCCAGCTTCAGCCACTGTCGCCAATGTCTTCAACTGCCAAGCCGTCAGAATTGACGTAGCGACCTCGACGAGTTTCTCGAATGCGTCACCATCTAAGCCGGTCGACACGGCAACTGGCACGTGGAACACAAGCTTCGGAACCCGGTATGACTGCGCGAAACCTGGAACGATCGTCGTGGTCACGGCCGCCGTTCAGTTTCCCACATTTTTCAATTTGCTAGGGCTGAACACCAAAAAGATCGAGAGTGGCAGCAACTCCTCTGGCCTGCTCACATCGACCGCGGTGTTCCGCACGGAGCCCTATCAGACCAGCGGATCAGGTCCATGTTGAGGTCCCTCCGGCATTGCGTCAAGCGTCTGTGTCAGGAGCGTCGTGCGACTGCGGCGACCGAATTCGCCATCATCTTGCCCGCGCTGCTCATGATGTTGGCAGGCATGACCGAGTTGGCGCGTGGTATTGATGAATGGCGCAAGCTGACACTGCTGGCGCGAACCCTCGCCGACTTAACAGGGCAAGGCGATACTCAGAACCCCATCAGCTCAAGTCTGATGAACGATATCATCTCCTCTTCCGCAGCCGTCATGCGACCATTCGATATCAGTAAGTTGAATGTCGTGGTCAGCGCTATGGGCGTGGGGGTGAATGGCGGCACCCTCATCCCAACGGTCTGTTCCAGCATCGCGAACGCCAATGCAGTGGCCCGGAGTAGTGGCTCGGCCTCGGATCTGGTTGTTCCTCTCGGCTATCAGACCGTTGGAATGCGGTACGTTCAAGCGGAAGTCAGTATCGTATACACGCCAATGATCGGTAGCACACTTACTCGGCTGGTCGGCGGAATAGGGAACTCTATCACGTTGACCAGCAATGTTCCGTGGCCAACTCGCGGCGGCAAAACCTACGGAGCGAACACCTACAAAGAGGTTGTATTACCGGCATCGAACGCAAAAGCATGCGACGGCTCGGCTCCGGACGGCTCCTCTACTTAGCGAGCTATGGCATATAATGAAATACGGATTATTTTCGTGCCGGGGTGGCAACGTTGCCATTCTCTTCGCTGCACTGAGCATACCCATGCTCATGTTCGGTGGCGCCGCCATCGACTATGGCCTCGCAACCCGGCTGGAAACGAAACTCAGAGCCGCGACAGACAGCACTGCCCTCCTACTATGCCAAACCCCGATGACCATATCTACAGTTGATCTGAACATCTTGGCTCAAACGACGATGGCCGGTGCGATGGGAGTGCAGAATCTGCTTGTCGAGCCCCTTATCATCACAAACAATCCGCGCAAAATCACACTTGTCGCCCACAAACAATCTTCGGTGTTCTTTGGAAAGTTAACCGGAACAACTTTTATGAACCCCCGCGCAAAATCAGAATGCGCGAGCCCCCTGCCGAAGACATTCGAAATTGCCCTTGTACTCGATAACACTGGATCGATGGGCGCGTCGAGCGGCGGCCAAACAAAGTTGCAGGCTGTACAACAAGCTTCGACAAATTTCGTGAACTATGTCTACAATAACAGTTCATTTTCGAGCGCGACGAAAATTTCCATAGTTCCATTCGCGGCGGCGGTAGCCGTCGACCCATCGGCGTACCGTTACGCCTCTTGGATCGATCAGAACGGTCAGTCCAGCCTGCATTGGACGAATGTGCTTTCGCCGCGCGGTTCCAATTTTACTAATAGATTCGACATATTCTCGAAGTTGAAAGCCGCCAATAACGGTTGGGATTGGGCCGGCTGCTTGGAAACTCTGCCTTACCCGTTAAACGTACAAGACGGCGCTCCGACCGGCACGAACAAGGACTCCTATTATGTACCTTTGTTTGCCCCCGACGAGCCTGGGGCGGCGAACAAAAATTATGCAGAATTCACAGTCAATAACAATAAATACTATAGCTTCAACAGCTATATCGACGACGACAATGGCAGCAACCTCGGTAGCTGCCCTGTACAGCCGGCGGGCACGTCATTCAATTCCGCCGAAGGGCGCGCTTGCAAGTACGTCAGTCCGGCAAATCCAGCGCCAACCAATTCCGGCGCCTATACCGGAATCCCTAACGGTCCGAATTTTGGTTGCACAACGCGGCCATTGCAACGGCTGACAAATGATAAGGCCGCATTGAAGGCTTTGATCAATGCGATGGCGCCATCCGGCTCGACAAATATTCATGAAGGTTTCATGTGGGGCTGGCGAACGCTTTCACCGACTAGCGTGTTCGCAGATGGCAGCGCTTACTCGTCGTCATCCAACAGCTCAAGTGCTCAAACGATCAACAAGATCATAATATTGATGACGGATGGCACAAATAGTTGGGCCACGAACCCATATTCTCCAAACGGATCTATGTATTTTGCGGCCGGGTACTTTAAGAATGCGAATGATACAACCGCGAGCGGCAGAATGCCCACTGGCAACCAAAACGTTTATGATTCAACAAGCGCCAGAAATGCTCTTGATGCACTAACGGCAGAAGCATGCAAAAACGCTAAAAATGCAAATATATCGATTTATACAATTGGTTTTAGCGTGCCAAGTGACCCAATTGACTCCGCTGGGCAGACGCTTTTGAGAAATTGCGCATCAACGCCTGCGCAATTTTACATAGCAAATAATTCAGACGATCTGATCAAGTCTTTCCAGCAGATACAAGCAAGTATTGGCGTTCTTAGACTGACTCAGTAAAGATTTGTTGTCGATATTTTTACACGCAGATGACTTTACGGCGTAGGCTTATAAATTTGGTATGTACAAAATTTTGACGCAGATAATCGGCTAAAAATATAATCGATCTTATTAAAGCTGCTACGTGTCTTGTGATAATATATGACTTCCTCGTTGCACACATAATCCGTTGTAGGGTAGATTTGTGATGTCCGCGGATGGCGATCGACGCAGGCAGCTTTAGATGTAGCGTTATGTCCATTCATGGCTAGGCTGGGCCTACGAAAGTCAGCGCCCTTTGAGTCGGCTGCTGATGGCGGCCGCCATGCTTGAGAGTTGGGCCACCCGGACTACCGACCGGGCTGTGGCTTCTATAGGTCCAAGGCTGGTCAAGCAGCGCGCCACAGCTCGTCGAGAACCATGAACGACCAAGGGTTGGGACGATGACCCGTGTCTGCTTTTGACATGTCGGCGAAGTGATTCGGACGGCTTGCTTGAGTCGCAAGCGGATCTCACGCGCGTTCCCTCGTCCTCACGCCTCGTCCCAGCCGTACACCCGCATCGCCTCCCGGCCCGGGCCGGTGAGGAACCACGCCGAGCCGTCGCTGTGGCGGGTTCGGGGGACCGGTCGCTCCTCCACGAGACCCAGGCGCGCGAGGACGGGCATCGTCGATGGATAGGCTTGGCGCCGCAAACCGCCCGGTGTGCCCGCCACCGCGCGCAGCGCCGCCACCTGTTTTCCCCGGATCGGCGGAGGAGACGGGTTCGGGCAAGGTCCTCCGCGCGTTGATGGTTTCGGCACGCGTCCACAGCCCTCCACACCGCTCGTCCGCGCCGGCCTCGTCCCCGGCGCCGAACCTGTTGAACCGGAGCCTCGCCTCAGGCTTGTTCTGCGTCTGTTCTAGAAAGCGCGAGGCGAAATGCGAGGGATGCGACGAGGAATGCCTGGGGGTGAGCTCAGGCCGGCCTTCGGCGTGGATCGCGTCCGATGACCGTGCGTCGCATCGCGGTCCTGCCTCTCGACGGGCCGGAGACCGTGCGTGTGCCCCTCATCGGGTCGGCCCTCTGCGCGGGCTTTCCCTCGCCGGCGGACGACTTCATGGAAAGCGCGCTGGAGCTGCCGCGCTGGCTGGTGCCGAACCCGCCGGCGACCTTCCTGTGGCGGATCGCGGGTTCCTCCATGGAAGGGGCCGGCATCTTCGACCGGGATCTCGCCTGCGTCGATCGCAGTCTCACGCCCGGCCACGGCAGCATCGTCGTGGCCGCGGTGGACGGGGAGATGTCGTGCAAGCGGCTGGTGATCCAGGGCAACGTCCCGCGGCTGGCCTTCTGCAACCCGGATCTGCCGGCCTTCGCCGTCGATGAGATGGGGGAGGGGGCGATCTGGGGCGTGGTCCGCTTCTCGATCCGCTGGCACGTGGCGCAGGGGCGAATGGCATGAGCGATCCGGCGAAGCGGCAGCGCGACCGGATCGGTGGCGGCCGGGCCGTCGCGCTGATCGACGGCAACAGCTTCTACTGCTCCTGCGAGCGGGTGTTCGATCCCAAGCTCGCCCGGGTGCCGGTGATCGTGCTCTCGAACAACGACGGGTGCGCCATCGCCCGGACCAGCGAGGCGAAGGCCCTCGGCATCCGCATGGGCGAGCCGTACTTCAAGATCCGCGACCTCTGCCGGACGCAGGGTGTGCGCGTCTTCTCCTCGAACTACACCCTCTACGGCGACATGAGCGGGCGTACGAACGCGGTGTTCCGCCAGTTCAGCCCCCGGGTCGAGGTCTACTCCATCGACGAATCGTTCCTCGACCTGTCGGACGTGGCCCCGGTGTTCCGAGCCGAACTCGCCCGCGATCTGCGGGCCACGGTGCGGGCGTGGACGGGCATCCCGACCTGCGTCGGCATCGGCCCGACGAAGACGCTCGCCAAGCTCGCGAATCACATCGCCAAGAGCGTGCCCGACCTCGACGGCGTCTGCGACCTGACGGAGGTGGCGGCCTATGAGCACTGGCTCTGCCGGGTGGAGGTCGGCGAGGTGTGGGGGATCGGCCGGGCTTCGCTCGCCAAGCTGGAAGCGATGGGCGTCGAGAGCGTCGCGGACCTGCGCGACCTCGACCCTCGGCCGGTCCGGAAGGGCCTCACCGTCGTCGGCGAGCGCATCATCTACGAGCTGCGCGGCCTGGCCTGCCTGCCCCTCGACCTCGTGCCGGCCCGGCGGAAGGGCTGCGCCGTCACGCGCTCCTTCTCCTCCCGCATCACCGACCGTGCGACCCTGGAGGAGGCGGTGGCCGCCCACGCCACGCGGCTCGGTGAGAAGCTCCGCCGGGAAGGGCTCGGCACCGATCACGTGACGGTCTTCTATCACACCTCCGAGCACGACCGGGACGCGCCCCAGCGCTCGGTCGCCACCACCGTCAGCCTGCCCGAGCACACCTCGGACACGCTGGCGCTGATCAAGGCCGCCCGCCTCGGCGTCGCCAAGACCTGGCGCGACCCGAGCCCCGACCGGCCGGCCTGGCGTTATTCGAAGGCGGGCGTGGTGACGAACGACCTCGCCCCGCTCAGCCACAGCCCCCGGGCGCTGATCGGCGCGCTCGACCGGGAGCGCTCCGGCCCGCTGATGGCGGCGATGGATGCCTGCAACGCGCGATGGGGCAGGGGGGCTGTGGTCCCGGCGCGGGCCGGGCTGACGACGAAGCGGGAGTGGACCACGAAGTTCGACATGCGGACGCCGCGGTATACGACGCAGGTAGGAGAGCTGCCGGTGGCGCAGGCCTAGGCTTGGCGCGATGGGCCCATATGGCTTTGGCCTGTCGGCATGCGACGCGCGGTGTGTAACGAGGGGGTCTGGATACGACCCAATTTCGCCGTTACCTCCGATACGA
>NZ_BPQE01000054.1 GCF_022179085.1 Methylobacterium aerolatum | reverse complement strand
GGCGCCCAGACAGCGCTTACGCGGCGGTCCCCAGCAGGAGCGGATCGGCGGGACGGCATCCACGACCGCCTCCAGCATTCGACTGTCATGGACGTTCGCCCCCGTCAGCTTCAGGGCGAGGGGGACGCCCTTCGCATCGGTGACGACGTGGCGCTTCGTGCCCGGCTTGCCCCGATCGGTCGGGTTCGGGCCCGTCGCTGGGCCCCCCTTTTGGCGGCGATCGAGGCGCTGTCGAGGGAAGCTCGACTGAAGTCGATGCCGTTCTGGCGACCGAGCCGGTCGAGCAGCGCGTGCTGCAGACGGTCCCACACTCCGGCCTTCTGCCAATCCCGCAGACGCCGCCAGCAGGTCATCCCCGAACCGCAGCCCATCTCCCGGGGCAGCAACTCCCAGGGCGTGCCCGAGCGCAGCACGAACAGGATCCCCGTCAGTGCCGCGCGGTCGGAGGTTCGAGGCCGACCGCCCTTCGGCTTGGCCCGTTCGGCCGGCAGCAGCGGTGCGATCTCGGCCCACAGGCCATCGGGAAGGAGCGGTCTCGCCATCTCCACCCAACGCGCTAAACCCGGTTTTGTTAGAGGCTCTTAATCCGGTCGGTGACCGCTATAGATGCCTATTACGCCAAACCATTGGGTCAGGCCGAACGCAACACTGCTCAAGATGAAGAGACACTACTGTCATCAAATCCGTCACGTTTGCGCAGAAAAAAAGCTAAATTAGCTTTTAAGCGACCGTTATCGGGATCGCGATCAAGGGCCTGTTTGCCCCATTCGACAGCACGCTCCATAACGTTTAAACGCCAAGCCGCAATTGCACCCAAATCATACAAACGGAAATTCCAAGCCCACTCTTCGTCTAGGTAACTTCCGGTGCGTCGAGTACGATCAATGCCGTTTGTACAAGCCCAAAAAAGATTCAACCAATCCTGCTGATCATGATAGTATTCAGCCAGATCTCTCCAAATTTCCCGGCGATAAGGCGCTTCTTGCCGAGCTTTATCCAGCCAATGATGCCGGTTTTCTCCTGAAATATTTGCCAGATGGCGCATTGCCTCAGCTCTTTCGTCACACCATGTACTTTTCGGGAGCAACAAATAATTTTTAAACATTTCGGCCGACTGTAAATCCTGCCCCGCCCACATGAGCTCTCGAGCAAGCCAAAAACAAATTTGTGGGTCAGAAGGGTCTTCTTTTTGAGCCAACTGCATCAACGGCAAATATTGCCGACGGGTAGACTTGGTAAGATCCTGAGCTTCGTACATTGTAAGATCAAGACAGCTCACTTCTTTTTCACGGTCACCGGTATATACGAGCGCTTCGTGAACGGGGCGCCGAAACCGATAACCCCATCTAGAATGAAAGTTCTTTGTAGGCCAAGACCTAAGTTCATTTGATGATTTTTCATCCGTCTTGTACGCAGTTCTGCAAAAGAGTGCCGTAGTATCAGATTCCCAGGCAGTTTCTAATTTGTTCCTCCAATCAGGTTCGAGCCAGCGGTCCATGTCCATGGTACAACAAATGTCTACGTCACTCGGTATCAAGGCCATTGCGGCATTTCTAGCATCATCGAAACGCCAGGGTCTAACAGCAATATTATAGACGTTAACGCCTAACTCCCTTAATAACGGCACTGTATCGTCCGTGCTGCCCGTGTCTGCAACAATCCGATAATCAGCATCCACAGCCGATTTCGCCCAGCGCTCCACGTGCGCTGCCTCATTCAATGCAATTGTATAGACGGCGATTTTCAAAGCAAGATTCCTTAATTCAGTGTCTTTCTGATCGCGACGAGGCCGCCTATCAGGTTTGCTCGGCCGAGCTCGTACAGGCTGTCGAAAAAAAGAATTTGATCAAAGTAAGGAATGAGCGAACTTATTCCCAACGGATCGGAAGCAGTAGTTGGCCTACCGTGCGCCTTAATATCTGCTATTAGGCTCTTGGTAGTAGAGACAGATGACCCGCTCTCACGGGCGGGCTGCCAATCAAGGCTTTCGATAAAATACCAGCCTCCTGGCGCGAGAGCGGGAAAAAGAGCAGCGAGCGCAGCTTGCTGATCAAGCGAGGCGTGACTGCCGTTGTCGATTACGGCGTCTAAACGAGGATGATTCAGTAAGCCAAATTCTTGCGAAAGGCCTCGCTCGTGCGAGCCATCGGACAACGCAACATGCGGTGCAGGTATCGTATTTGAAAATGCCTCCGAGTTAAAAGCATTAACTTCACAGAATGGAAAGTAAGTTCGCCATGCATCACAAGCTTGCCCATCAGGTGAAGTTCCGATTTCTACAATCTGAGAGAGCGAGAAACGCTGGTCGCCGAGTATCGCCTCATACACTCTGGAATAGTGGTGCCTGTTGCCAGTAAGACGATTACGATCAATCGCGAAGCGGTCAAAAACATTACTCAAGCTAGGCAGACGTTCAGTTGGGTTTGACAGAATAGAGATAAGAGAGCCACTCGGTCGTTCAGTAGTAGAATGAGTTCGCGCGTTCCATAGGTGAACTCCAACGACTCTCTCATCGTTTAGATAGTCCGACAAGGAACCGAGCGTCTGCTCAAAGAGATTGGTCTCAGTCCAATCTATTGAATTGAAGAAGACGGGGCTGAAGATCCAGCTTCTGAGCTCTGAGCCCGTCGGACTCAAAATGTAATCCGAAAGCAGCTTTGGACCGATATCTCCGAACTCAGTTATTGCAGACTCAGTAAATATTTTTACAGCTCGCTCGTATAATTCCCTCATGTGCGGACTGAACACTCGTGCATACATTACGTTTCCGCAGACGTAATGGCCCCTACCAGCATCTCTCCACTGAAGATTAAAAAAATAGTCCCCTCGATACGCGAACGGGCGTACTAATACTATGTCTCCATCCATCCATGCCCCGCCAAACTCATACAATACAGCATATCGGAATATGTCGGAAAAATATCTAATTTCCGATTTTGCCAAAACTCGGTCGAAGAATTGGCGGGGAATAACCTCAGCTGCGTCGCGTAACTCTACACCGCTGTGAGATAAGAATTCAAGCTTTGATGGCGAGTATGACCATACCCGAACGGGATGACCAGCTGCGCGCATTGAATAGGTTGCTGCACGAAGAGTTCGATGGTCAGATTTTTCGTCGAGGACTTCGTAGAAACAGTGGATTTGTGGCAGCCCCTGACTAGCTTTCGAGTCAAGATGGTGCATCACAAGAGAATCGTAGGGATTTGAGAGGTGGCGCCGATCCTGCGGCAAATTTGCTGCACGAAGGTAGGGGGCAAGCGAATAGAAAGAAATCGGAGGGGCCAGTCTCTTCGAGCCGATTGATACAGAATTTTCCACTTTTTCGTCAAGTTTGCGCGAGAGTGAAGAATAAAAAGATGAAACCGAGTTTAGGATTTCATGGATCTCCGTTGCGTCAACATCTGCTATCCAGTTTATACCGTCCTCGGCTGTAAAAGAGATTAGGATACGCTTATCGTCCGGGTGCCAAGCGATGCCATTGGCGCTCTCAACACTGTGCTTATGAAGATAGAACGGCCGACTGACTGCGCTCAATTTTCGCGCCGCGTCGAACCATACAAACCGATGGCAGGAAATTAAATCATCGTCCTCTGTTGATCGAAAAACTTCGCAAATTAATGCAAGATAACCAGTACCAAAAGCTATTAATTGAGAGGCACCTCTAAACTGTTGAACGTCTATGGGAGCATCTTGAAGAGCCAAGATGTGACCGTGCCGGTCAATTTCAGTAATTGGATCGATGGAAGATATAAACGTTATTTCAACGGCTGCTTTGTCTTCATCAGACACTGACAGAAAAGGCATGTAACTCGTCCCGCGCGGCGATACAGCTCCTGAATTCACCGCAGACAAATCGACCAGCCGGCAAGTCTGCTGACGATGATCATCTATTCGCCCGATAACATGGATTAAGCCATCCACCTCCGCTGCGTGCTGGTACGCGGCAGAGCACCACAATTCTTCTTTGAATGAAAATAATCTAAAATCTCTTATTGATCGTGGATCGACGGTACTATCTCCAAATGAAAATGATTTAATTATGACCTTTTGCTCAGAAATAAATTCAAAATCAGTATTAATACAAACAATAGAAGGTCCTTCGCCGAATTTGCTTTGCGAATTCTCCGATGACGGGTCGGTTTCGGCAGCATCATTTTGGTACTGCTGTAATATATATATATCTTGGCCCTGTCGGGCAACAGACGCACTTATCGACCGAAGTCCGACTGGAGCTTGGAGCGGCAAACGTCGAAGATTTAACGTAGGGAGGAGAGCGTTAGCATCTTCAACATAGAAACGGAGATTTGAACGGGCAAGCGAACGCTGCGGAGCGGGAACGCCGCGGGCGAGTGAGAGCCGATCGCACGCTGCGAATCCGCGCTTTTTTTGCTCTAGATCCTTGGAGTAATTAGCAGCAATGGAAAGCTCCTCATGGAGCCCTATCAAACAAAAGAAATTCTCAATATCTGGTTCTTCGGTGAAATTATATACCGCAAGTCCTTGTTCGCAGAATACGACGCTTTCGTCGTAGCGGCCTTTCTCCCGAAGGTCTCTCGCAAGATCATACAAGGGCTCGGCGCGTCGCGGTCTTTTTTTATACGCCGAAAGAGCTGCTAGTCTGAATTTCTCGCCATCGCCACTCTCTTTGAGATGCCGCGCTGATGCCCATAGCTTCATCCAATTTCGGTCGCTCGGCGACCGGTCGCCGAGCAGCCTGTCTCTATTAGCGATGTATTGAAGCGCCTTGGGGACGCCGAACTCAGCCAGTCGTTCGATCGAATGCTGCCGATTTGACTCTACGCGCGCTCTCATTTCGGTAGGGATCTTATTCGCCCTCAAGAGCTCTTCGCAAGCCTCTGCCGCCTCTGCGTATCTGCCGCACCAATAGGCGTTAATGGCAAGCTCATCAAGCAAACCGTAGTCGTAGATCCAATCTTCCACAAAGAGCGCGTCCCTTGGGTAATCAATCTTCAGACCGCGTATTGCGAAGTTGTAACCTTCATCAAAAAGCTTTTTCTCACGACAGAAATGAGCTGCAGCGTGCAGTGCTTCCGCCCTTGAAGAACAAACCATTGTCGCCTGTTCGCAAGCAGCAATTACCTCATTCTGAGGATAAAACAATTCTCCTTTTATTTTTGCAATATTCAAAAGACTTATATAAACTTCCTGCTGCCAATGCCCCTGTTCTACTCGCCTCGTGTATGCATCTAAAGCAGCTTCTTTTTGATTGCTGTCACGCAGGGTATTAGCGAGATAGAATGTATACCGGGCGATCATGCCCGGGTCTTTCTCCTCCGCTATTGCGTTAGTAAGTAGCCGCGCATCTCGATCATATTTTTCGAAGCGGTTCGCCCCAGTTCCATGGTCGATATAGCTTGCGGTTGCGAGATTTTTTGTTGTCCCAACGCGCACATCCAGGAACTCATGCGTAACACCTCTATAGCTAGCGGGTGTCGAACGGCGCAGCAAGCGCAAGTTCCAGTAGGATACGCCTGCGCGTTGCAAAAGCATATAAGCTGAATGTTTTAGTGTTTTTGCGAAGTTTGGATCGTCAGCAACAAACTCCATGTCAGCGTCGGTGAATATAATGTAGTCAAATTCGAGCTTTGACGCTCGAGCTCGCTCCAAAGCTTGATTTCTTGCTTGGGCAAAGTTTTCGAATGGGAAGGAATGGATTTCTCCCGGGATGCCTCGGTCTGCGAAGAATTTTTCGATAAATTCCTGAGTTCCGTCGGTTGAACCGGTATCCCCTATGACCCAGCAGCTTATATAGGGAGCGACGGCAGAGAGGCACCGCTGAAGATTGGCCATCTCATTTTTCACAATCATGTTTAAGCACAATTTCGACATGTTTTTGCAATCTCCGGCCATTTTTGATCTAGAAAGTTCGAGCTCAGGGTCAATCTGTAATTGAGTTTGGCACCGTCAGATCGCCTTTCTTTCAAATACGTACTGACGAGAGGGATAATCAATTATGGACATAGACTCTTCGATACATAAGAAGGAATTCTCCGTAAGTCCCAATAAAGAATCTTCTCTTGTTCAATCAGAGCAAGATGTTTTAGTGCACACAGATCAGCCCAGTGCGCTGCGATCAATAGGTTCTGGGTTATTTCATATCCATTTACTGAGCCGTCTAATGATTGAATAACCGATCATCTCCTACTTTGATGAGATTTTCTCTTGAGCTGTCGATAGATGTCCTTCTGAAATCCCTACTATCGCTAACTCGCAAATTGCTTGTTTCCCGCATTTAGTTCACATGTTATATATATCTGGATACGGAGCAACCCCATTCCAGAAGATAGGCGCGGTTGGCTTGCGCATCTTCTCTCATTGTCATGCGATTTCTGCTTAGCATTACAGTTGCGTTTTGGCGAGGTTCTGACTCTCTGCGGTACCATGATTCGTGCATCATGGACGTCAGGGGCCTCTATTGAGACGACACTGAAGCTCCGAGCCTCATCGCTGCGGGAGGTAAACGGACGCATGCGCCCGCTGTTGACCCAGGAGCGAGTGGCGGCCTCGGCGGGTGCATTCCTGGATGGACTGCTCGGCGCGGAGCGGCGCAGGGCCGGTTGGATGCAGGCGATCCCTGGCCCTGGCGTTAGCACGCGGCGCTTGATCGCGGACGCCCTACGCCACGTCTAGTGAAGTGACGCGGCCGAAGGATTCACGAAAGAGGTGAAGCGTGCGAGTCTGGGCCATGGCTCAGACGGTATGCGTGCTCCTTTATCGGACCGACGCGGAGCGGTTGGCTGCGATCGCCAGCGACCGTTCTGGCCCGCTCAAACATATCCAGCGCGCCCGCATCATCCTGTTCTCAGCCGAGCGCTTGTGTGTCCAGGACGTCGCCCGTCGGGCGGGCGTCAGCCGCCCGGCGGTTTGGCGCTGGCAGCGGCGCTACGCCGAGGCGGGTGTCGAAGGTCTACTGCGCGACAAGACACGTCCGCCCGGCACGCCGCCCCATTCGACCGAGACGGTGGCCGAAGTCCTGGCGCTGACCTGCTCCGAGCCGCCGGGCGAGGTCACCCACTGGACCGGCCGGGCCGTGGCCCGCGCGGTCGGGATCTCGTTGCGCGCCGTGCAGCGGATCTGGGACGCTCACCGCCTCCAGGCGCATCGCCTGCGCACGTTCAAGCGCTCGCGCGATCCTGCCGTCGCCGCCAAGGTCGAGGATGTGGTCGGCCTCTACATGGATCCGCCGGCCCATGCGGTGGTGCTGTCCATCGATGAGAAAAGCCAGATCCAGGCGCTGGAGCGGACCCGCCCCGACCGTCCGCTCGCCTCCGGCCATCCCGCCGCCCAGACCCACGACTATACCCGTCACGGCACCACGACGCTGTTTGCAGCCCTCGACGTCCTGGCCGGCACCGTGCTCGGCCGCTGCATGCAGCGCCACCGCAACGGTGAGTTCATCCGCTTCCTCAACGCCGTCGAGGCCACCGTCCCGTCCGGCAAGGCGATCCACGCGATCCTCGACAACGTCGCTACCCACAAACATCCGAAGGTGCGCGCCTGGCTCGCCCGGCACCCGCGCTGGACGTTCCACTTCACCCCGACCTCGGCCTCATGGCTCAACGCGGTCGAGGGCTTCTTCTCAGCGCTCACCCGACGTCGGTTGCGGCGAGGCTCCTTCACCGGCGTCGTCGACCTGCAGGCGGCGATCAAACGCTACATCGCCGAGCACAACCGGCGCGCCAAGCCCTTCGTCTGGACCAAACCCGCCACAGACATCCTCGCCGCCGTCAGCCGATCCCCTGAACCATCCGTCTGAGTCAGTGCACTAGCGACGCAGACGGAGCCTTCGTCGAAGACGCACTCGACCAGCTGCGCAATCTTCGTCGCGTTAAGCCGGCGCTCGCAGCATACAATAATCAGGTCAAAGACTATCTTAGCGGAGCTGCCTTTCGTGATCGCCGACATTGTCATGATCCCGCGGTCGGGGATGTCGATGGTAAACTGCAGCCCGACGGTCCCCAGCAGTTGCGGATGCTTCTACTTGTTAAAGAGAAGAGGAGAGGTAAGCGGTGTCCTCAAGCCA
>NZ_BPQE01000053.1 GCF_022179085.1 Methylobacterium aerolatum | reverse complement strand
TGGCTCAAGCGCTGCCATGACAGCGTCATGGCAGCGCTTGAGCCACTCCAGGGACTCGGTGTGATAGGGCGTGACCACGAAGATCCGCGGACCCTTCACGTAGAGATTCGGTGAGTAGAGCGTCACCGGCTTCTCTTCGTTGGTCTCGAAGGTGGTGCGATCGACTTCTTGGACTTTGCGACTCTTTCTGGCCACCGATTTCTCCGCGAGATCTGCATTGGTACGGGAATAGGTGTCGATCTCCTCGTGATCGAGGTGCCCCTTCACCTTGGCGGGGATGCCGCAGCCGGGGCAGAAGCGGTCGACCTGGGCGTGGAACGCCTCCATCGGCGCGCGCCACCAGCCCGGCGTCACGGGCAGGCCGTGCCCGCCGCCCCGGGCGAGGTCGAAGGAGGCCGCGACCTCGCAGAAATACGCCTTCAGGTCGCCGCCGAGCTGGACGATGGAGGCCGACCAGTTCTGGTTGATGTCGCAGCGGCCGATCCGCTCCCACATCTCCACGGGCTCGTAGAGGTCCTGGATGGCGGCGAGCAGCGACGAGTGGTCGGAATGGCCTTCGTAGTACCAGCCGCGTTCCTTCAGCGGCGCGAGCGACGCCACGCCCCGCTTGCTGTTGTGCGGGTTGAGGTTGAACACGCCGAAGGTTTCCGCCGCCAGGTCGGCGTGCTTGAAGACGTTGTTGGTCCAGAGCCCGCGCTGGCGCTTGTCGGGAACCTCCTCCGCGAAGATGCGGCACAGCTCCGCGAATTTGGGGTGCATGCAGGGATTGCCGCCGATCACGGCGATGGTGCCCGGATATCCTTCCAGGCTGCGCAGGGCCGTCCGGAAGTTCTCCGGCGTCATGTCCCAGAACTTGTCCTGGTTGACGAGCAGCCGGGTGCAGTTGGAGCAGCCGAGATCGCACTTGTTGGTGATGTCGATGCAGATGATGCCCATCTGCGAGGGCGGCCGCATCAGCGCCAGGGCCTGCCGCCGCGCCTGCGCGACGCGGGCATCGGCCGTCGGGGGGGCGAGGGTGTCGGCCATCATCGTCGTTCCCGGTCTCGGGCTGCCGCCGACCGGGACGAGGCGCGCCCGTGCCAGGTCCGCCGGCCAAGCCGCGCCGATGGTGGGCAAGCCATGCCGATGGTGGGCAAGTCAGGAGCGAAGCGGGCTTCCGGTCGTAATCGGAAGTCTCATAGACGCAGAGCGGCGATTTTGAAAGTCTAGATTTCGACTTCGCGCCGAGATACATCCAATAATAGAATAGTAATTCGAAATCAATTAGCAGTTGCGCGTTGGGAAGACTGATCCCGTCAGGCGGATCGCCTCAGCTTGTCGCGCAGTTCCTTGGGCAGGGCGGCGAGCCACCGCTCCTCCTCGCCCGGCTCCGGCAGGACGTTCCCGAATTCGAGGACGCCGAGGGCCGGGATGTCGGAGATGTAGACCCAGACGTCCTGCTCCGAGATGCCGAGGATCGCGCTCGTCTCGCGCATCAGCCGCGTCATGATCCGGGCCTTCTGCTCCCGGCTCCGTCCCGCCCGGATGTCGGCGCGGATCCAGACGTGGTCGGGGGAAGCGGGCGCGCCGCCGATGAAGATCGCCCCCGGTTCCAGGGCGTGGAAGATCACCTGCACGAAGTAGCGGGGGGCGTCGGCCTCGGCGGCGTGGGTCGCGGTCACGCTCTCGGCGATCCTGGCGCGCTCGTCGGGCGTGAGGGGCTTGGCGGAGGAAACGGCGTAGGTTGGCATCGGGCTCTCCCTGGCGTGCTCTCCCCGGCGGCGGGGGACGCGGGACGCCGCGCCATCGCCCAAGACCGACGACGCCGACGAGGGGCGCGGCGATCGCAAGCCGGACGCGGGCCCCGCCGTTCCGCGCCGCCCCCGTCCGTCAGCGGCTCCCGCGATGGGCGAAGACGGCGGGGACGGTGCGGACGAGGATGAGGAGGTCGCGGGCGAGGCTCCAGCGCCGGGCGTAGTCGAGGTCGA
>NZ_BPQE01000051.1 GCF_022179085.1 Methylobacterium aerolatum | reverse complement strand
CTCCGCTCGCAAAGACGTGGAAGTCGTGACGGGCTGCCAGGACCTTTCGGGCCAGACACTCAGGTGCAGCGGAGCCGCCTCGAAACAGGGCTTCAGCGAGCACCGCACCGTCTGGAGGGCTCCTTCGAGGCCTCCGCTACGCTCCGGCGCCTCAGGATGTGGTCGCGATGAGGGCGGTCGAATGTCCGGCCAGACTCTGAGGGCGAGAGGGACCCCGACGCTCAGTCGAGATGCTTGCCGTAGACCTCGACATGCGCGGCGAGGCCCAGCCCATGCTCGCGCACGAGGCGCTCGGAAAGGTCGGCGTTCCGGGCCTCCAGCGCCTCGATGATCGCCACGTGCTCGGCGATCGACTTCGAGGCCCGGTCGCCCTCGCGCAGCGCGATGTTGCGGATGCCGCGGACGTGCATCACGAGGTTGCTGCACAGCCCCTGGATCACCTCGCACTGGCCGAGCGACACGATCTTCTGATGGAAGCGGATGTTGGCTTCCGAGTATTCGTCCAGGTGTTCCTGCGGCTTGCCCTCGAAGAACTCGGGGAACATCCGCCTCATGCATTCCAGGTCTTCGTCCTTGGCGCGGGTGCAGGCGAGCCGCGCCGCCATGCTCTCCAGGGCCGCCCAGGCCTGGATCATCCCGACGATCTCCTTGCGGGTCTTCTTCACGACGAAGATGCCGCGCCGGGGCTCGTTGCGGACGAAGCCCTCCTGTTCGAGCACCGTCAGAGCTTCGCGGATCGGCGTGCGGCTCACGCCGAGCGATTGGGAGAGGCTGCGCTCGTCCAGGCGGATATCACCGGATTGCCCGTAGATATCCATGTTGGTGATGGCGGTCTTGAGGGCTTCGTAGGCCAGTGTCCGCAGACTGGTGGCCGGGACGATCGGGCTGATCGCGAAATTCTGCATTCTGTTCAACGACGCTTCGGCGCGGGTCACGGGAGCGATGCTGGCTCTGGGCGACGCCGCGCAACGCGTCCGAGGATGACCGCTCGCTTGGTGAAACACAAGGCGAGCGGCCCCGTTGCATGGTGATGGCGCCGCCCCGTGGCCGCGACCGCTCAGCCCGCCCCCGGCGCGAGCCCGGCCCTGACGGTGCGGATGGCGTGCCGGACGGCCCTGCGGTGGTGGAGCAAATCCGCCGCGAGGCTGCGGGCATCCGGCAGGGCGAGCGCCCGTGCCATGCGCTTGGCGGCGCTGGGGGAGGGGGGCTTCCCGGGATTCTCGGTGGTGAGTCGCTGCCAGTGGGCCACGGCATCGAGCAGGTCGTGTGCCTGTGTCAGGCTCAGGGCTTCGTCGGGCGGAATCAGACCCCGCTCGCCCGCCCGGCGCAGCACCTCGCCGGCATCGCGGCCGATGCAATCCGCGAGGTTTGCCGCCAGCACGATGGCCTGGGCCAGGAAGTCGAGATCGAACAGGCCGCCGGGCGCGAGCTTCAGGTCGTGCGGACCCGCATGGCCGCGCTCCTGCGCCACCAGCGCCCGCATCTCGCCGGCCTCGGCGCAGACGGCAGCGGGATCGCGGGGCCGGGCCACGAGGTCGGCGATCGCCGCCGTCACCTCGGCGCCGAGGGAGGCATCCCCCGCCACTACGCGGGCGCGCGTCAACGCCATGTGCTCCCAGGGCTCAGAGGTCTCGGCGTAGTAGGCGACGAAGCTCGCGAGCTGCACGGCCGGCGGCGAATGGCTCCCGTAGGGACGCAGCCGCAGATCGACCTTGTACAGGTGCCCCCGGCGCGTCGGGACGGTGAGCGCCGCCACGAGGCGCTGGGCGAGGCGGTTGTAGGCCACCACGGCGTCGAGGGGGCGCGCGCCGTCGCTCGTGCGGTTCTCCGGGTCGAAATCGTAGAGGATGACGAGGTCGAGGTCTGAGGCGGCGGTGAGCTGACGCGAGCCGAGGCGCCCGAGACCGAGGACGCAGCACCGGCCGCGCGGCACCCGCCCGTGCTCCCGAACGAAACGGTCCGTCTCCGCCTCCAGCACCAGCCCGACGATGGCCTCCGCAATGGCGGCATAGGCATGGCCGGCCTGTCGCGGCGTGATCAGGCCGGAGACGAGGCGGGCGCCGGTCACGAAGGTCGTGCGCCGCATGGCGTCCCGGCACCGGTCGAGGAAGTCCTCGTGGCTCGCGGGCGTGCCGACGAGGGATTCGATCTGCGGGCGGATGAGGCCGGTGTCGGTCGCCGAGGCCGCGAAGTCCCGCTCCAGCACCGCATCGAGGATGTGCGGGCTGCGGCCGACATCCTCGGCCAGACGGGGCGAGGCCCCGAGAAGGTCCGCGAAGAGCAGCCTCAGGTGATCGTTGGAGCGAAGGATCGCCATCAGCTCGGCGGCGGCGGGCATCCGCGAGAAGGCCAGATCGAGGGTGAGCAGGGCGGCATCGGGATCGGGCGTGCCGCCGAGCGCCTGGAGCAGGCCGACGAGGAAATCGGACAGGATCTCCCGGGCGCGCCCCCCGCGCAGGGCCGCGTGCCGCCCCTGCGTCCAGTCCCGCACGATACCGTGCGCCCGCTCCGCCTCGCGAAATCCCATCGACCGGAGCGCCTCGAGCGTCGCGGACTCGGCCTCCCCCGGCCCGAAGACGAGGGTCGGGGACGCCCCGTCGTCCGTGGCCCCACCCTCGAAGAGGAGGGCGTAATGCCTCTGCACCCGGCGGGAATGGGCCAGGAGGGCTGCATCGAAGGCGGCCCTGTCGGGGAAGCCGCAGAACGACGCGAGGCGGTCGAGGTCGTCCGGGTCGGCGGGCAGGCGCTGCGTCTGCTCGTCCCGCAGCATCTGGAGCCGGTGTTCGACGGTGCGCAGGAAGACGTAAGCCTCGCGCAGCTCGTCGCGCGCGGTGGCGTCGATCCAGCCCGCCTCGCACAGGCCCGCAAGCGTTTCGAGGGTGCGGCGGCTGCGCAGGGCAGGCTGGCGGCCGCCGAAGACGAGTTGCTGGGTCTGCGCGAAGAACTCGATCTCGCGGATGCCGCCCCGGCCGATCTTGATGTTGTGGCCCGCCACCGCGATCTCGTCATGCCCGCGCACGACGTGGATCTGTCGCTTCAGCGCGTGGATCTCGGCGATGGCCGCGAAGTCGAAATGCTTGCGCCAGATGAAGGGCCGCAGCTCCGCGAGGAAGGTTTCGGCCACGGCGAGGTCGCCGGCGACCGGCCTCGCCTTGATGAAGGCGGCGCGCTCCCAATCCTGGCCGATGGACTGGTAGTAGTCGAAGGCGAAGGCCGTCGAGAGCGCCAGCGCCGTGGAGCCAGGATCCGGGCGCAGCCGGTAGTCGATACGGTGGGCGTAGCCGTCGGCGTTGCGCTGGTTCAGCAGCTTGACGAGGCCCTGGGCCACCTTGACGAACAGCCCCTTGGCCTCGGCCCCCGCGACGGCTTCCGCCGGCCCGCCCTCGTAGAAGACCACGAGGTCGATATCGCTCGAATAGTTCAGCTCGCCGCCGCCGAGCTTGCCGAGGCCGAGCACGAACAGGCCCGTCCCGCGGGCCGGCACGTCCGGGTCCGGCAGGCGGATCCGGCCGCCGGCGGCCTCCCGCCGCAGGAGCGCGTCGAGGGCGCCGCCGACGGAGGCGTCGGCGAAGTCGGACAGGGCGCCCGTCACCGCGTCGAGGTCCCAGGCCCCGCCGAGGTCGGCCAGGGCGACGAGGAGCGCGTGCTCGGTCCTGTTCCGGCGCAGCGTCCGGCCGATCCGCGCGAGATCCTGCTCGTTGGCGCAGACGGCGCCGGCCGCACGCTGTCGTGCGACGAGGTCGGCGTTGGCGGCCTCCGGCGAGCGGTCGACCAGCCCGGCAAACAGCTCCGGCGAGCGGGCCACGATCCGCCAGAGGAATTCCGAATGCTCGGCGAGACCGAGCAACAGGGCCCGCACGGGCCCGGTCAGGAACCCGGCCGCGAACAGTGGCGCGATCTCGTCGAGGCGCTCCCGCGCCAGCGCCGAGACCTCGGGCGCGATCCGCGGCGCGAGCCGCTCGCGTAGGGTGGCATCGATCGCCATGCCGTGGCCTCGTCTCGAACCCGGGCAGAGCGGCGTACTGCGAATGGAGCGCCGGGCCAAGGCAGGGAGGGCCGGTCCAGGCGACGGGACGCCCCCGGCCTTTACCCCACCCCGCCCTGTGCCGATGATGGCGCGACCGCCTCCGGGATCCTCGGATCGGAAGGGACAGACATGACGGCCATCCCGCCCCGCACCGGCGCGCGCCTGCTCGTGGACCAACTCCTCGCGCAGGGGATCGAGCGTCTGACCTGCGTGCCGGGGGAGAGCTACCTCTCCGTGCTCGATGCCCTGCACGGGTCCGGCATCGACGTGGTGGTCTGCCGTCACGAGAGCGGCGTTGCGATCATGGCCGAGGCGGCGGGCAAGCTGACCGGCCGCCCGGGCATCGGCTTCGTCACGCGGGGGCCGGGGGTTGCCAACGCCGTGGCCGGGATCCACGTCGCCAAGCAGGATTCGACGCCGATGATCCTGTTCGTCGGCCAGGTGGCCCGGGGCATGCGCGGCCGCGACGCCTTCCAGGAGGTCGATTACCGCGCCACCTTCGCCGACCTCGCCAAATGGGCGGTGGAGATCGATGACGCGGCGCGTATCCCCGAGATCGTCGCCCGCGCCTTCAGGGTCGCCATGCAGGGGCGGCCGGGCCCCGTAGTGATCGCCCTGCCCGAGGATATGCTCGACGACGAGGCGGTGGCCGCCGACGCCCCCCGGATCGAGCCGGCCGAACCCGCGCCCTCGGCCACCGACATGGACGAACTGGCCTCCCGGCTCGCACGGGCGCGCTCGCCCCTCGTCCTGGTGGGCGGGTCACGCTGGCGGGAGGCCGACCGCGATCGTCTCGCCGCCTTCGCCGAACGGTTCGACGTGCCGGTGGCGAACTCCTTCCGCCGGGCGGGGCTCTTCCGCGCGGATCACCCCGCCTATGCGGGCGAACTCGGGATCGGCGCCAATCCGGCGCTCACCGCCCGGATCCGTGGATCGGACCTGCTCCTGATGATCGGCGGACGGCTCTCGGAGATGCCTTCTCAGGGCTACACGCTGCTCGGAATCCCCGAGCCGGGCGTGCCCCTGGTCCACGTCCATCCCGATGCCGCGGAACTCGGCCGGGTGTATCAGCCGACGCTCGCCATCCAGTCCGCCCCCGGCCCGTTCTGCACGGCGCTCGGCACCCTCTCGCCCGCCGGGACGCACCGGGGCGAACGAATGGCGCAGGCTCATGCAGACTATCGGGCATGGTCCGACAGGCCGGGTCCGCAGCCGGGATCCTTCCAGTACGGCGAGGTAATGCTCTGGCTGCGGGATCGGCTGCCGCCGGATGCGATCCTCTGCAACGGGGCGGGCAACTTCGCCACCTGGATCCATCGCTACCACCGCTTCCGCGGCTTCGGCACGCAGCTCGCGCCCACATCGGGGTCGATGGGCTACGGCCTCCCGGCGGCGGTGATGGCCAAACGCCAGAACCCCGACCGCATCGTCCTCGCCTTCGCGGGCGACGGCGACGTGATGATGACCGTGCAGGAATTCGCGACCGCCGTGCAATACGACGTCCCGATCCTCGTCGTCGTGCTCGATAACGGCATGTACGGCACCATCCGGATGCATCAGGAGCGGGAGTATCCCGGCCGGGTTTCGGCGACGGGCCTGCGCAACCCGGACTTCCGCGCCCTCGCCGTGGCCTTCGGCGGGCATGGCGAGCGGGTGGAGCGCACGGAGGACTTCGCCCCGGCCTTCGAGCGGGCCCTCGCCTCCGGCAAGCCGACGATGCTTCACTGCCTCGTCGATCCTCAGGCCCTGACGCCGACCCGGACCCTGGACGCCATCCGCGACGAAGCCCTGGCCCACCGCAGGTCCGGCTGAGACGGGGCTTCTCCCTCGTGAGCGTCAGTCCCGGTTCACGCATCGGTGCGACGGCCCGCACGGTCAGGCGCCGCCCGTGGCCTGCACCGTCTCTGCCGGCGCGGCGAAGCGAACCGGCGCAGCGGGACGCCTCACGACCCGGAGTTGCCTCGCTGCGTTGTCAAGGACGGCGGCGGAGTGCAGGAGATCGTGGGGGAAGAGTGGGCCCGGCAGGACTCGAACCTGCAACCAGACCGTTATGAGCGGTCGGCTCTAACCATTGAGCTACAGGCCCAAGCTATTCGCCTAGAACAGCTATTTGGTTTCGGCTGCGTCGATGTTCTCCGGTCGACAACAGAAACGACAACAGAAACCTCGGTTTTAGTACCGGTCGGAGGTGGGCGGAGCAAGGGCCTTGCCCTCTCTGGATCCCATAGACGACCCCGCCGTAACTCTCGCTGTAAGACGCCGCCAGAGCCCTGATTGCGCTCGGCAGGCCGGTGCTGCCCGTCAGCCAGGAGCTGGAGTTCTGGGTGGTGGGCGATCTCATCTTCACAGACGGAGAACTATCGGCCTTCGCGCTTCGGCAGGGTGTGCGGCCGGCTGCAGATCGGGCGCGGTGTCCGTTCGCGCCCCACTGCTCCGCGGAAAGGCGATCGCCGCTTTCTCGTAGTCGCAGGAGCTCCGGGCGGCCTGTGGATCAAGGCCTATCCATCCGAGATTCCATTGCTTGTAGAGATGGGGCAGGTTGAGGAGCGGCGTACGTCGCGCGAGCAGCACCGGGAAGGGTGCGGGTGGTTTCTCAAGGAATTGGGACGTGAGACGGTACGATGGTTCGGCGGTGATGACGGCTGAGTGGAACAGATGGTCGAAGCGGCGAAGATCCTGTCGTGGCTCTCGGTCGCGGCCGGCGCGGCTGCGGCTGTTCTCTGGTGGTTGGCGTCCAACGTTCGTGTCCCGCCATTCCCCTCAGTTGGATGGGACAGCCACAGCCGCGTCTTCGAACCTGTGAGATCCGCGCTCGCGAAAGCCGCCGCTTTGAATAAATGGGCAGCGCTCATCACGGGTGTGGCTGTGGCCCTTCAAGCTTGGTCGACTGCGCTGTCGCTATGACCGAGCCTCGCATCCCATCCGCCGCATTCGGCAGCGGCAAGGGCGACCCGGTCCCGCGCCACCGCCGCAAGCCGCGCCAGGCCAACGACCGCGACGGGCGCGAGATCCGACCGATCGACTTGGCGAACGCAATGAAGCACGGGGTCCGGTCGATCCGCGCGACCTGCCCGCCGCCCTGCCGCCACGAGGGCGACTTGCCGATCGACCGATTCCCGCCGGCGACGTTCGTGCCGGATGTGGGCCTGCGCATACGCTGCACAGTCTGCGGGCGGAAGAGGCCCGTGACCGAGCCGGTGTGGCAGCGGCGGGATAAGGCCTGAATCCTTCAGCCCACGGCACGCATTGAGTTCACCGCTACGGTGGGGCTGTCCTGATGGTTTAAGCCGGGTTTTTGGGCGCGGACTTATCTCGCTTCGGCAGCGAGGACAGGGGCGGTGCAAGCCTCGACCCCCTACCGCCGCTCAGGGGCATTGGTATCGTGTCGCCAAATTTCGGGAAGGCGCGATCAAGCGCCCGCTTGAACGACACCCAGTCATCGGCCGATCTCAGCAGCGCGATGACGCCGGCGATGTGCTCCTTGAGCTTCGGATGCCCGCGGTCTGGATCAAACCACTGGTGGTGCTTGTGGCTGCGTCGGCCAGTTTCTGGGACGGGGTTCTTGTGTCGCAGCTCTTCGGTCAGGCCGGGCGCGAGCCGGTCGTACACGAAGTCGTCAGTCCATCCGGCGATAACGCTGGGGCGTTTCGTGTTCCATGGTTCGAACTTCCACCCTCTTAGACGATAGATCTCGCGGTAGAAATCGATTGGGAAAGTCAGTGCCCATTTCTGCCTCTCCTTGGCGAGGCA
>NZ_BPQE01000050.1 GCF_022179085.1 Methylobacterium aerolatum | reverse complement strand
CCTGATCACCGACCGGGGCGACCTGATCCTCGACAACAAGACCGACACGATCCTGCCCTGGCACCGCACCGGCTACGTCTTCATCAAGCGCGAGAGCCAGGACGCCCAGGCCTGGGTGTCGCTCGGCGGCGCCACCTCGCCCGTCACCACCGCCAACCGCTGATCCGTCAGGCGGCGCGGGCGAGATCCGCGCGGTCGAGGGTGGCGACATAAGCCTCCACCCGGCCGATGAAGCCGGCGAGATGGGGGGCGATGCCGCGCAGGCTCGCGAGGTCCCGGGTCAGGATATCGAGGGAGAGGGCGCGGTCGCCGGCGACCGTGGCGCCCTCCAAGTGGGCGTTCACCGCGTGCTCCGCGATGCCGAGCGCTCCGGCCCGTCCATCCTCGGCGAGCGCTCTGATCACCTGTTGGATGGCGGGCTGCATGGTCCAATCCTTCGGCATCGCTTGGCGGTCCGGTCCGGTGGCCGCAATCTTGCGAACCCTGTCCGACCCACGCCCGCAACCGGGTGTTGCGGGAGGCGCATCTGAAGCCGCCTATGCGGCCGGAAATCAAGGATGAGACGGGGTTAACGGGGGCATCGCAGGGCCGCCATGCTCACGGCGCATGGCTTAGCCGTGAGCTCCGCGCGGAAAAAGCGTGGTCTTCGGGGAACCTTCGCGGGGCGGCCACCGTTCTCTCGCCTTCAATTTTCTGTTGTCTATGCAACCGGCGCGTGCGAGCCTCCGTCGTCGGCTAACGTGTTCGCGGCGGTCGCAGGGTCGCCGGAATCACGCCAAGCCCTTGTTGTTGCCGCATCTTCCGCCTCCGGCCCGTCCGGCCCCGGCGGAGGGTGCTTCGAACGGCGAGACGGCGGATGACCGAAGGCGCAGGCGTTCCGGGCTTCCCGATCGGAGACCTTCTCTCCGGCCGCGCGCCGGCCCTCGCTCCCCTCGCCGCGCGAGGGCGGCAGGCGGCGAGCCTCGCCGTGATCGGGCTCCTCCTGACCCTCGGCAGCGCCACCACCCACGCCCACCGCGGTCCCGACCTGCCGTCCGGCCTGCCCGCCGCCGCCGGTGCCCCGACCCGCAGCATCCCCGGCTGGGCGGATTTCTGCCGCCGCGAGCCCGCGGAATGCACCGTCGATCTCGCCGAGCCCACGGTGATTCCCCTCACCGTCGCCGTGTGGCGGACCCTGCGCAGCGTGAATGCCCGGGTGAACGGGCGGATCAAGCCCATGACCGACCAGGCCCATTGGGGCCTCACCGACCGCTGGGACTTCCCCGACGACGGGTTCGGCGATTGCGAGGATTATCAGCTCCTCAAGCGGCGGATGCTGGCGGAACGGGGCCTGCCGCGCCGGGCGCTTCTGATGACCGTGGTGATCGACGAGACCAACGAGGGCCACGCGGTGCTGACGGTGCGCACCGACCGGGGCGACTTCATCCTCGACAACAAGACCGACGAGATCCGCTCGTGGAAGCGGGTGCCCTACAGCTTCGTGAAGCGCGCGGGCCAGGAAGGCACCGCCTGGGTGTCCCTGGAGGAGCCGGCCACCACTCCCGCCGCCGGGGCGAAGGTCGCGACAGCCGAGCCGTGAGCGGTCAGACGCGGACGATCATCGCCGCGAGATCGAGGGCGACGCGTCCGGAGACCAAGCTCCAGCCGCATGCGATCATGGTCGCCAGCATCACGAAGGGGAACGGACGGCCCTCGATGCGCCGCCCGCGCACGGTGTTCCGCAGGATGATGAAGGGCGCGGAGAAGGCGAGCAGCGGCAGGGCGGCCACGGCCAGGAAGCCGCCGCGCTCCAGCAAGCTGAAGCTCGCCCTCCGCGCCGCCACCAGCTCGAAGGCGCTGGCCAGCAGGCCCGACAGGGCGAGCCCGATGCACAGGGTGCGCAGCGAGTCGAGGGCGGTGGGGCTGAGGGACATGGCCTGCGATCCGTCGAGACCACGCCACTCTGACCGATCGTTTACGACACGTTAAGGGAAAGGTTTCGTTAGCGTTAACGCAGAGGAGCCCGTCACCGCACGCGATGCGAAGCCATCGCGGGCAGCGGGACGCTTCCCGACGTGGCGCCGCCGAACGGTGTCGGCGCCCTTGCAGCGGCCCGCCGACGCCTCATTCCTCGTCGAGGTCGATGTCGAGGATGGCCATGCGGAAGACGAAGGAATCGTCGCCGTCCTCCTTGTCGTCGGCGACGACGCCGATCGACTCCTCCCCGATGAAGACCTCCGCGGTGTCGCCGGTCTTCATCGCCACGAGGCGGATGTTGGTGTTCGCGAAGGTGCGGCGCATGTAGGCTTGCAGCTTCGCGATCTCGGATTTGGTCACGCTGTCAGTTCTCCGTGTGGGCTTGTCCGCCGAAACCGGCCGACATGCCGATGATCGGACACGGCCTCCGGGCTCCGGGGATCCGGGAGGGCGCGCGCCGGCGCACGAACGGGCGAAGGGGCAGCGCTTGCCATGCCGGGGGCCCGGCGGCAAGCGCCGCCCTCAGGCGCCGCCGCGGGACGAACACCTGAGCGCGCCGTCAGATCCCTTCGCCGACATGGATGAAGGCATCGAGGGCGACCAGCTGGTCCATGGCCCGGGCCGGGTCGTCGCAGCCGGCGGTGCCGACCACGCGGGCGGGCACGCCCACCACCGTCGTGTTCGGCGGCACGGCCCGCAGCACCACCGAGCCGGCGGCCACGCGGGCGCAGGCCCCCACTTCGATGTTGCCGAGGATCTTGGCCCCGGCGCCGATCATGACGCCCCGGCGGATCTTCGGGTGGCGGTCGCCCCGCTGCTTGCCGGTACCGCCGAGGGTCACGGCGTGCAGGATCGACACCTCGTCCTCGATCACCGCCGTGGAGCCGACGACGAGTCCCGTGGCATGGTCGAGGAAGACGCCCCGGCCGATCCGCGCGGCGGGATGGATGTCGCACTGGAACACCTCCGAGACACGGCTCTGGAGGTAGAGGGCGAGGTCCCGGCGTCCCCGCGTCCAGACGTGATGGGCGAGGCGGTGGGCCTCCAGCGCGTGGAAGCCCTTGAAGTAGAGTACCGGCTCCAGCGCCCGCAGGGTCGCCGGATCACGGTCGATCACCGCGCCGATATCCGCCCGGAACGCCTCGCCGATGCCCGGATCGGCCTGGATCGCCTCGTGGAAGGCGTGGGCGATGAGTTCGGCGGGCAGGGACGGGTGCCCGAGCCGGGCGGCGACCCGGTGGGCCACCGCGCCCTCCAGGGTCGGATGGTTAAGGATCGTGGCGACGATGAAGGAGGCGAGTTGCGGCTCGCTCCGCAGCACCTCCTCGGCCTCGCTCCGCAGGCGCGACCAGACGGGATCGCACACGGCGATATCGCCCTTGGCCTTCGCCGGGGTGAAGAGTGGACTTACGGTCATGGCCCCGCGCTCGCGCTTTGCCGGTCCGGGGATCGCCGGTCCCGCGCCGTGCGGCCCACCGGTCCTCGCGGCGGGGGATGCTGCGAGGAATGCGGCTCAGGGCGCGGTGTCGGCGCGGCAGGAGACTCCGCCGGGTCTAAGGGGATCCGCCCATCCGGGGCAGGTCGGTCAGGCCCCTCATCGTGGGGGCGCAGGTCCGCCCGATCAAGGCCGGCGGACGCTTGGGTGCGACGCACCAAGCCCCCTTGTCACGACTCCCTGGTCACGGCTTCCTGGCCCCGGCGCCCGTCACGGCGCCGCGGCGTCGGCCGATCCTGCCCCATCCGGGGTCAGGGCGCCGAACCGCGCCTCGATCGTTCCGATCAGCCGGTCGAGCATCGTCGGAACCGGGATGTTCGAGGTGTCCACCTGGGCTGCGGCCCGCGCATAGAGGGGCTCGCGGCTGGCGAGCACGGCGCGCAGTTCCTGCATCGCCGAAGCGTGGTCGCCGGTGGTGGGCAGGTGGCCCTGCTCGCGCACGCGGCTCATGTGCTCCTCCGGCCGGGCACGCAGCCACACCGTGTAGAACGCCTGCAGCAGCAGATCGTAGGTCAGCGGCTCCGCGACGATTCCCCCGCTGGTCGCCAGGATCAGCGGGCCGGGATGCTCGGTGAGGCGGCGCAGGGCCCCCTGCTCCAGGCGGCGGTACCCCTCCTGCCCATAGATCGCGAAGATCTCGGGCACGGACAGGGCGTTCTCACGCTCGATTTCGGCGTTCAGCTCCACGAAGGTCCAGCCCAGCCGCTCGGCGGCGAGCTTGCCCAGGGTCGACTTGCCCGCGCCGCGCAGGCCGATCAGCGCGACGCGCATCGCCCCGGCCGATTCGCGCCGGTTGCCGCCGGAGAGGACGTCCTTGGCCGCCGCGATCTGCGCGGGGTTGGCCTGCGTGAGCAGGTCCCGGATCACCGGCCAGTCGGGTTGGCTCTCGTCGCCGGTGATCATGTCGTCGAGGCGCACGCCCATGGCGTTCGCCACCCGCCGCAGCAGGATGATCGAGACGTTGCCCTGCCCGCCCTCGAGCTGGGCGATGTAGCGCTCGGACAGGCCCGAGAGCTGCGACAGGACCTTGCGGGACAGGCCACGGACCGTCCGCGCATGGCGCACCCGGCGGCCGAGATCCGCCAGGAAGAGCGTTTCTTGTTCGATCACGCCGGTCATGGCGCCGCTGGCTCTCCTGCCTGCCGAGAGGGGCTGCTGATCGCGGGCCCGCCCTCCGCCTGGAAACGGGCAAGCCCGCGCCCGGACCATCCTCGCGGAGACCGGCGCATGCAACCCACATTATTCGCTGTCGTCGCCATCGCCTCTATCGGGCGCACGGATTCCAGATCTGGCCCGCTGTGGCGGCGTGTTGCTTATCTGTTGCGGAACGCCCTGCCGGTCAAGTCTCGGGAGCGAGTGCGTCCGAACCCCGTGTGGGCAAGTCCGCTGGGTCCGCTTCGTTTCCCGCGGTGCCTACTGCGTCGGCAGGGCCACGGCTTCCTGGAGGATGGGGGCCGTGGCCGCCGGCCGGGGAGCGGGGGCGGCCATGGCCAGCATCCGGGCCGAGGGACGGCGCGGCGGCAGGGGGACCTCCACCGCGTCGGCGGCGCCGGCGGCATCGGCCTTGGCAGTCTCGGCGACGACCTTCGCGGTCTCGCCGCCGGTCGATCCCGGCGAGAGGCGGAGCTCCGAGAGGGCGGCCTGGGCCGAGGGGCCGGTCATCCCCTCGGGACGACGGGGCGGCAGGGGCACCTCGACCGAGGCGACGGCCGCCTCCACCTGCGGCGCGGCGGATGCCTGCGGCGCGGGGGCGAAGGGGTCGGCCTGGAGGCTCGCGAACTGGACCTGGGCGCCGCCCGCGAGGGCCGCCGGACGGCGGGGCGGCAGCGGCACCTCCACGCTCTCGGCGGGGGCGGCGGCGACGGCGGGGGCGTAGGCGAGGGCGCCCGGCGCGGGCTCGCCGGCGGGCTGGCCGGTGAACAGGCTCGCCAGCGCGCTCGCGGAGGCGGCCACCGGCGCCACGGCGGAGGCGACGACCGTCGAGACGCCCTGGCGCTTGGCGGCGTAATAGTAGCCGCGGTTGTAGTACTGATAGGCTTGGTGGAGGTTGCCCTGGGCCGTGCGGTAGGCCCCGGCGAGGTAGGCGACCCCGTAGCGGAGGTTGGTCGCGGGGTCGTAGAGCCCGGCCGCATCCCCCTGATAGCCCAGGGACCGGGCGGTCGCGTGCTTGATCTGCATGAGACCCAGCGCGCTCCCGCCCTTGGCGTTCGGATTGTAGTTGCTTTCGCGCTTCACGACGGCGTGCACGAAGCTCGCCGGCACTCCGTTCGCCTTCGCCTGCTGTTCGATCAGCAGGTCGATGTTGTCCCGCGCCGTTTGTGCCGACACGGCCGCCGGAACGGCCACGAGGGTGGCAGCAAGGAAGAGGCGATGCATTCGAGACCCGGTGCTGCTTGTTCTATGCTCAAGCTAGGTCACCGGGAAATGAGGCCGGAAAGCGGCCTGGAATCGGCGGAGTGACGGCAGAACGGGGATGGACAGATCCTCTCCGCCGCCTCACGCCTTCGGGCCGGAGCGCTGTGCCCGGCGCGCCACAGCCGTCTCGCCGCCTGTGGACGGCGCCAGGACGAACCGGGCGACGCCTTCGGCGAATCCGTCCGAATCGTTGTCCGCCGTGACGGCGCGGGCGGCGGCCTTCACCGCCGCGTCGCCGTTGCCCATCGCCACCGCGAGGCCGCTCCGGGCGAACATGGGTATGTCGTTGGCGGCGTCGCCGAAGGTGGCGATCCGCTCCGGCGGGATGCCGAGGTGGCGGCTCAGCCACGTCACGAACCGCCCCTTGTCGAAACCCGGCGGCGTCACGTCGAGGTAGTAGGGCTGCGAGCGGTGCACGGTGGCCCGGTCCCCGAGGGCGGCGGCGAGCCTGCCCTCGCAGGCCGCCAGATGCGCCGGGTCCCGCGACACGCCCACGATCTTCGAGGCGGCGGCCAGGAGGGGACCAAGGTCGGCGGTCACCCGCGGCTCGGCCTGGAGGGTCCGGCGTTCGAGGTCGGTATAGGGCGCCTGCGGGTCGCGCAGGTGCCACGCCCCGGCGGCGAAGACCCAGACATCGACGCCCTCGGCCATCAGCCGGTCGGCGGCCTCGCGGGCGGCGTCGCCGGGGATGAGCGTCTCCTCGATCACGGCGAGGTCCGGCCCGATCACCGTGGCGCCGTTGTAGGCCCCGACCGGCAGGTCGAGGGACAGGTCCGCCACGAGGCTCCGCAGCCCCACGGGCGGGCGGGCCGAGGCGATGGTGAAGCCGATCCCCGCCGCGCGCAGCCGTGCCACCGCCGCCAGGGTCGCGGGCGCGAGCCGCTTGTCCGAGGTCACGAGGGTGCCGTCCACATCGGAGACGACGAGGGCGATGGGCTCCGGCGTCACGGCTCAGGTCTCCTGCGTGGCCAGCGCCACGATCCTGTCCGCGATCCGCTCCGGCGGTTCGGCGATGCCGACGGTGATCGGATGCTCCTCCGGGGCGGGCGGTTCGAGGACTGCGAATTGGCTGTCGAGGAGGAGCGGCGACATGAAATGCCCCCGCCGCCCTGCGAGGCGGGCCGCAATCACCTCCCTGGACCCCTCGAGATACACGATCCGCACCCGGCGGCTGCCGCCGGTCAGGACGTCCCGGTAGGCCCGGCGCAGGGCCGAGCAGACCACCACGCCCGATTCCCGCGCCTCCAGGCGCTCGCGGATCCAGACGGCGATGCGGGCGAGCCACGGCGCGCGGTCCGCGTCGTCGAGGGCATGGCCCGCATGCATCTTCGCGATGTGCTCGGGCGTGTGGAACGCGTCGCCGTCGATGAAGGCGCAGCCGAGCCGCTGCGCGACGAGGGCGGCCACGGTGCTCTTGCCCGAGCCCGAGACGCCCATCACCACCAGCACTTGTGCCAGGGAGGGGCCCGTCCCGCCGGGCTTCTCCGGGCCGTTGCGCGTCGTCTCCATGCGGGCCGTCCGTTCCCCGCGCTCGACCGCCGCCGTGGGCACGGCGGGTCGAGCGAGCGCCGTCCCCCAGGTTCTAAAGCGTCCGGCGGGCTGCGGCATCCCCGCCCGTGGCGATTCGCGGAACCAGCCCCCCGCCCTCGCGTTGGCTGGAACAATTCAAGAACGGAGATGGGTCATGGCGAAGGGCAACGCGGCGGCGAGCGAGGGGGGCAACCCCAAGACCGATCCGAAGGACGTCTCGAACCAGATCAAGGATCCGGACGAGTGGACCACCGGCGGCGAGCCGATGACCGGGGCGCAGGCCTCCTACCTGAAGACGCTGTCCGAGGAGGCGAAGGAGCCCGAGGCGTTCGACGAATCGCTCGGCAAGGCCGAGGCCTCGAAGCGGATCGACGACCTCCGGCACAAGGCCGGTAAGGCCTGAGGGAGAGGGCGCCCGGAGGCCGGCCCCGCCGGTCTCCGGTTCCGTTAAGGGGACGGCAAGTCCCGTCCTGTATCCCTGGTGCTCTTTCGTCGCCCCGGACGGTCCGACTCCGCGGCGGTCAGGCGGTGGGAACCATGAGCGAGCGGATCAGGGACACGGCCGCCCCCTCCGTCACGGGGATGCTTCGGACCGCCCGCCGTTTCCTCGGGGACATGCGCGGCGCCACGGCGATCGAGTACGCCATGATCGGCGGACTGATCTTCGCCGTCATCGCCGGAAGCCTCAAGGTCTACGGCTCGCGCATGAGCGACGTCTACGGCCAGATCGGCAGCGCCATGGCCCAGGTGAACTGAAGCCGGCCGACGGCCCTATCGGGCAGGCCCCGATCAAGCCGGCAAAGCCGGCGAAGTGCCCGGTATAATCGTGTGTTGCGAGGATGAAATGGTCATTCCCGCCGTGCGCGCGCCAGTGTGACCAGCCCGCTACGGACTTACCCCTGCCCTTCAGGTAGGCACGACATCGGCAAGACCGATGGACACCGGCTGGATGCGATTCTCACCGATCTACCTGCTCGCCGCTGCGGCGCTGTCGGGCTGCACGGCTCTGCCTGCGGCGGGACCGACGGCCTCGGCGATCGAGGCGGGCTCGACCGTGCCGCAGGCCGACGGGGCGCTGCTGGCCCGCTACGAGATCATCGACGTCACCCCGGCGATCGTGGAGGCCCTGCGCGGCCGCCCGCTG
>NZ_BPQE01000049.1 GCF_022179085.1 Methylobacterium aerolatum | reverse complement strand
GTCGCCCGCTCAGTGCCGGGCCACATCGGCCAGGGCCTCGTTCGTCACCCGGACGCCCGGCACTGAGCGGGCGACCATCACAGCCACGTCGATCCCGGCCCCGTCCATCTCCGCCGTGAACCCCTCGACGGTCATGCCGCGGGTGAAGTGCTCGACCTCCCGGCTGCCGACGCGGCCGTTGAGCCAGCGGGCCACCGCGAAGGAGGGCGTGCCCGGCTCAGCCCCGAAGAAGGCGTGCAGGAAGGTCGGGCGGCTGCGCATGTCGATGACGGGCATCGGGGCGGTTCCTTCTCAATCAACGGGAGACGGCTTCGAGCACCCGGCCGCGGGTTTCGATGCCGAGGGTGAGGACGAGGAGGGCGGCGATGAGGAAGCCGCCCGCGCCGACCTGGAAGGCGGCGGCAGTGCCGTAGTCGCGCACCAGCACCGGCACGATCATCGGCCCGAGGATGGCGCCGATGCGCCCGAAGGCCGAGGCGAAGCCCGCCCCCGTCGCCCGGGCGCGGGTGGGGTAGAGTTCCGGCGTGTAGGCGTAGAGGCAGCTCCACATACCGAACATGAAGAACTGCATCACGAAGCCGGAGACGAAGAGCCCCGTCTCGCCCGTGGCGCTGCCGTAGACCCAGGCGGTGGCGGCGGCGCAGACGAGGAACAGGGCCGTGGTCGGCTTGCGGCCGAGCCGCTCCAGCAGCACGGCGGCGGTGGCGAAGCCGGGGATGCCGCCGATGTTGATGAGGGTCACGAAGCCCACGGAGCCGATGATGGAGAAGCCCTTCTCCTTCAGCAGCACCGCGATCCAGGAATTGAGCCCGAAGAAGCCGATCAGCGCGAAGAACCACAGGCCGAAGGCCATCACCGTCCGGCGGCGGTAGGCGGGGGCGAACAGGGTCGCGATGGGGTTTCCGACCGCCCTGGCCTCCGGGGCGGGGGCCACGGACGGGGCGACCGGCGGAAGGGGCCGGCCGGTGGCGCGCACCACCGCCGCCTCCATCCCGGCCATCACCGCCTCCGCCTCGGCATGGCGGCCCCGTTCGGCGAGCCAGCGGGGCGATTCGGGCATCGCCCGACGGACGGCGAGCACCACCAGCGAGAGCAGCCCCACCACCACGAAGACCGCGCGCCAGCCGAGATAGGGCAGGAGGAAGAAGCTGATCGTCCCCGAGAGGACGTAGCCCACCGCCCAGAACCCTTCCATGATGGCGATGTACTTCCCCCGCACCGAAGCGGGAACGATCTCCGAGACCATCGCCTGGGCCACCGGCGCCTCGCCGCCGACCCCGACGCCGATCAGGAAGCGGCAGGCCATGAGCACCGGCAGGCTCCAGGCCGCCGCCGCGGCGAGGCTCGCGAGCCCCCACACCACCATCGTGACCTGGAACACCGTCTTGCGGCCGAACCGGTCCGAGGCGGTCCCGGCGAGGATGTTGCCGACGAGCTGGCCCGCAAAGGTCATGGCCGCGAGTTGCCCGGCCTCCGCCGGGCTGAGCCCGAACTCGGCGACAATCGAGCCGAGGAGGAAGGTGAGGAGCGCCACGTCGATCTGATCGACCAGCCAGGCGGAGGCGATGACGCCGAAGACCCGGCGCTGGTAGCCCGACATCGGCAGGCGTTCGAGGCGCGCGGCGACGGTGGGCGCCCCGCCCTCTGCACGCTCGATGCCGGTCGCTGTCGTCGGGTCCATGCACTCGTCTCCGCGGCGGGACACCTGCCGGCTCGCCTTCGATTCCGCCAAGCGGTGAATGCGCCGCCCGGATCCGGCTGTGAAGCCGGATTCCCGCCCTCTCCCGGCGCAGCGCCCTATTTGAGAAGGCTCCTCTCCTCGACGGACCGAACCGCATGGAATTTCCCCACCATGGCCGCTACCCCTACAGCGCCCTGCCGGACCGGCCGGTCTACGACTGGCCGGGGGGCAAGCGGCTCGCGGTCTACGTCGCCCTCAACCTCGAGACCTTCGATTACGGCTCCGGCCTCGGGGCCGAGCTGGCGCCGGGCGGCCCGCAGCCGGACGTTCTCAATTACGCCTGGCGCGATTGGGGCAACCGGGTCGGGGCGTGGCGCCTGCGCGACCTGTTCGACGCGCTGACCCTGCCGGCGAGCGTGCTGGTGAACAGCCGCCTCTACGCGGATTGCCCCGGCCTGATCGAGGCGTTCCGGGCCCGGGGCGACGAGATCGTCGGCCACGGCCGCACCAATGCCGAACGGCAGGGCGACAAGGACGAGGAGACGGAGCGGGCCATGATCGCCGAGGCGACGGCGACCCTCACCCGGGAGGAGGGGCGGGCGCCGGCGGGCTGGCTCGGGCCCTGGATCTCGCAATCGCGCACGACGCCGGATCTGCTGGCCGAGGCCGGCTACCGCTACCTCCTCGACTGGTGCCACGACGACCAGCCGACGTGGTTCCGCACGCGCACGCGGCCGATCCTCGCGGTGCCCTACCCGCAGGAGCTGAACGACATCCCGGCCATCGTCGCCCGCAAGGAGACGGGACGGGACTTCGCGCAAGGGATCATCGACGGGTTCGACGAGATGCTGGCGCAATCGGCCTCGGCGCCCCTGGTGATGGGCATCGCGCTCCATCCCTACATCGTCGGACAACCGCACCGCCTGCGGCCCCTGCGGGAGGCCCTGACCCACATCGCGGCCCACCGCGATCGGATCTGGCTGACGACGGCCGGCGCCATCGCGTCACATATCGAAGCTCAAGGGATCCCAAAGGGATGAGTCCCTTTGGTGGGGTGTCGGGGTAAAACCCCGACGAAAGGCCCATCCGCCCCCATGCGGGGGGCGGATGGGCCTTATGCAGGGCTCTGCCCTGCACCCGCCAAAGGACTCAGTCCTTTGGAAACCCAGACTATCGTCCCAGCGCGTAGAGGGTGATCGCGGCGGCGTTCGAGACGTTGAGGCTGCGGATCGCGCCGGTGAAGGGGATTTTGGCGAGCACGTCGCAGCAGCTGCGGGTGCGCTCGCGCAGGCCCTTGCCCTCGGCGCCCAGCACGATGACCAGGGGCCGCTTGGTCTCCAGCGCCCCCAGATCCGCCTCCGCCTCGGAATCGAGGCCGATCCGGGTGAAGCCCCGCTCACCGAGCGTGATCAGCGCCTCCGCGAGGTTGCGCACGGTGATGAAGGGCACGTGCTCCAGCCCGCCCGAGGCCGACTTCGCGAGCACCCCGGTGGCGCCCGGCGCGTGCCGCACGGTGGTGACGATCCCCGTGACGCCGAAGGCCGCCGCCGTCCGCACGATGGCGCCGACATTGTGCGGATCGGTGATCTGGTCGAGCGCCAGCAGCAGGGCGTCCTCCGGCATCGCGTCGAGCGCGGGGGCGGGGAGGGGGTCCGCTTCCAGATAGAGGCCCTGGTGGACCGCGTCGGGGCCGAGAAGCCGTCCGATCTCGGCGGGACGCACGATCTCGGGCGTGATCCTCAGGGTCTCACCGAAGGCCTCGGTGAGGCGCAGGACGCCGTTCTCGCTCGCCAGCAGCCGCCGCAGGCCGCGATTGGCATTGGCCATCGCCTCCGCCACCGGGTGCCAGCCGTAGAGCACGACCGTGTCGTCCCCCGGCGGGCGGCCGGGCGGGCCATCGGAGGGGCGGCCGGGACCGCGACCGCCCTGATAGGGGCCCCTCGGCTTATAGGGGCCCTTGGCCTTGAAGCCGCCTTTCCCCTTGAAGCCGTCCTTGCCTTTGAAGCCGTCCTTGGGCCTGCCCTCGGGGCGAGGCTTCGGGTCACGGCCGGGGGCGGGGTTGTCGGGGGGATTCTCGGGGGTCTCCACGGGCGGATCTAGCTCCTTTGCGCCATCCGTCGGGTGGCCGACCTTTCCCGTCCTCCGCTCCTCCGGTTTCGTCAAGTCACGTGGATTTTACGGCTCGCAGCGACCTACCCTTGGGGACAAGCCCATCTTATTCCCTTCCTAACCTGTTCATTCCCTATCTTCATTCCGTTCGATGAAGCGAACGAACCTCGCGGGCGTCAGGAAAAATATCACACTCATTCTATCAGAGAGTCAGTTCGGTAAGTTATAGGGCGAGACGACTTTGCGAAAAATAACAGTGTCTTAGGGCACGAACCGGAATGCGACTCTGCGCGGTCGCGTATTGGGCTCTGCGTGCCGGCGTATGGGAGTCTGCGCCGGAGAAACCCGGAATCGCATCGGATTCTGCGTGGCCGCGTATGCGATTCAGCGCGTCCGGACAGGGAAGAGTGTGAAGAATGGGGAGAACCGGGCGTATCGAACTCTGCGTGCCTCGATCCGGTCCGTGGCGGACTGAGCCCGGACGGCCCTGACCATGCGATCGCTCGCAAAGACACAGACGCGTCCGCCCGTGCCGGCCCGATGGCCGGAAGGTGGCGATCGCCGCGTTCGCTTGGCCTGCGCTCGCCGCGGAACGCCTCCCAGAGCCCCACGGCGCGCGAGGCCTGGCGCCAGCGGCCCTCAGGCATCCGAGTGGACGCCCCCCGCCCCGGAGGCTGAATACGTGGATTGCCGGGACAAGCCGCCGATCCACCGCGCGCTCGCCGGGCGAATCGTGCCATGCGGACCGGCGGCCCTCTCCGACCGGGAGGGCCGGCGGCTGGGTCATGGGCGGCGATGGGGATCGAGGAGACGATCGCAGGGATCCGGGACGCGGACCTCCGGGCAGAGCTGGAGGCGGCGCGCGGCGGCTTCCTGTTCGCGCAGATCGCCGCGCATCTCCTCCACCGGCAGAAGGAGCGCGACGCGCTTCAGGCCGCCAAGGGGCTGGAGGAGGCGCGGCGGGCCGAGTTCGGCCGCGACCAGCGGCGGCGCGACGCCGTGCGCCTCGTCATCGAGAACGAGCCCGCCCTGCCGGAGAACCTGCAGCACATCCATTCCGTGCTGGCTCTCTGCGGCCTGCCCTACCGCGATCCCGGCGCCGTGCGCGAGTTCTCCCGCACCTACGGGCGCAACTCGCTGAACCTCATCGCCGGGCGGCTGAAGGACCCGGCGACGGGCGCCTTCCTGCCCCAGGGGCTGCCCTACGGCCCGAAGGCGCGGCTGATGCTGCTGCACCTCTGCACCGAGGCGGTGCGCCAGCGCAGCGCCGTGGTGCAGGTGGCCGACACCCTGTCCGGCTTCATGCGCGAGATGGGGTTCGCCGTCACCGGCGGCGAGCGTGGCACGATCCGCCAGTTCAAGGAGCAGCTCAACCGGCTGGCCGCCTGCACCATGCAGATCGGCCTCTGGGACGGGCGCGACAGCGCCACCACCCTCAACGTGCCGCCCTTCCGCAGCCTGGAATTGTGGCGCGCCCGGCCGGCCGAGGGCCACGACGAGGGCGGCGAGACCCTCGACGGAGCCCGCACCGTGCGCTTCGACCAGGAATTCTACGAGACCCTGATCCGCCACGCCCTGCCCGTGGACATGCGGGCGGCCAAGGCCTTTTCCGGCTCGGCGCGCAAGCTCGACCTGCTGTTCTGGCTCGGCTACCGCCTGCGGGCCCTGCCCCGGCCGCTGCGCCTCACGTGGTCCAACCTGCACCAGCAGTTCGGGGCGGAGAACGCCTCGATCCGCAGCTTCCGCCAGGGCTTCAAGGCCGACCTCGCCCACCTGCAGGAGGTGTTCCCGAAGCTGCCCGCGACGCTCGACGACAACGGCCTCGTTCTCTCGCCCGCCGACGAGGGGGCGCTCCTCGTTCCGCCGCGCAAGGGAATACCAAAGGCGGCGCGGAAGGGAACGGCCCGGCAAGGGAATGGAACAGAATAAGGAGAGAGAACAAGAAAGGGACGATTGCCGCTGAACATTCCCTCATGTATTCCGTAAAGGGACGATAGATGGGAATGGAATGAGCCTTTCCGAAGCGGAAGCCGAGGCGCGTCTCGCCGCCCTGCGGCGGCAGCGCGAGGCGATCGACCGGGCGATCGCCGACCTCGTGCTCTACCTCGAACTCGGCCGCCGGCTGAACGCGGACGGCGTTCCCGCCCCGGCCTCCGGCCACCGGGAGGCGCCGGACCCGCCGATCGCGGCCAGGGAAGCACCGCCGCCCGCGCGGCCTGCCCCCGCGACGGCATCGCCCCCGCCGCCCGCCGTCGCTTCCGAGCCGCCGCCCCGCCGCCCACCCGCGCCGCGACCGGTCGCCTTTGCGCAGGATCCGGCGGGCGCGCGGGAATACGGCCGGGCGCTCGTCGCGGCAGCCTGCGAGGTGATCGCGGGGGAGGGGCGTCCGCTCCATGCGCGGGAGATCCACGACGCCCTGATCGCCCGGGGCTTCGCCATCCCCGGCCGGGACCCCGTGGCGGCCCTGAACACGCGGCTGTGGAAGCGGGCCGGCGAGGGCGGCCCCCTGCGCCGCCAGGGCGAGGCGGTCTACGGCCTCGCCGGGGATTGAGGTCGGGGTTTCACCCCGACACCCCACCCGAGGGACTTGTCCCTTGGGGATCCCCGGGTTCAGCGTTCCTTCCAGGCCTTGGCGATCTGGTCGGTGAGCGGCTTCGTCAGGTAGGAGAGCACCGAGCGGTCGCCCACCTGCATGTAGGCCTCCACCGGCATGCCGGGGACGAGGCGGAGCGCGCCGAGGACGCCCTTGGCCTTCTCCTCCAGGCGGATGCGGGCGGTGTAGTAGGACAGGCCGGTCTTCGGGTCCTGGCTCACGTCGGCCGAGACCCGGACCACCTCACCCTCCACCTCCGGCGTGGTGCGCAGGTTGAAGGCGGAGAAGCGCAGCATCGCCCCCTGGCCGATGCGGACGTTGTCGATGTCCTGGGGCTGCACCCGCACCTCCACCAGCAGCTGGTCGGCGAGCGGCACGATCAGCATGGCCGGCTCGTTGGGCGTCACGAGGCCGCCGATCGTGTGGACGGTGAGCTGGTGGACGGTCCCGTCCTGGGGCGCCCGCAGGTCGATGCGCTTCAGCTGGTCCTGGGCCGCCACGCGCTTCTCGACCAGCTCCGACCACTTGCCGCGGATCTCGGCGAGGTCGCGGCCGACCTCGGTGCGCATCTCGCGGTCGATCTGGATGATCTGCAACTCGGTCTCGGCGATCTTGCCGCGGGAGGCGGCGGTGGAGGCCACGAGCTGGCCGCGCTCGCCCTCCAGGCGCGCCCCGTCCCGCTCCAGGCTGGTGACGCGGGAGAGCGGCACGAGGTTCTTGGCGTAGAGGTCGCGCACCCCGGTGAGTTCCTGGGTGATGAGGGCGATCTCGCGGTTCTTGGCCTCGGCCTGCTCCGTCAGACCCTGGATCTCCTGGCGCAGCTGCGCGATGCGCTCGGTGAGCTGCGCCTTCTGGCCCTCGCGGGCCGCGACGCGGGAGGCGAAGAGGCGCGCCTCGCTCTCGATCAGGTGGGCCACGGCGGGGGTCTCGGCCGCCCGCGCCACGAGGTCGGGGGGGAAGACCACCGTGGCCGCCCCGTCGCGCTCGGCCTCCTCGCGGGCCCGGCGGGCGGCGAGTTCGTCCAGCGCCGCGAGGACGATGTCGAGGGTGGTGCGGATCTGGGTGCCGTCGAGGCGCACGAGCACGTCGCCGGCGCTGACCCGGCTGCCCTCGTGCACCCGGATCTCGCCGATCACCCCGCCGGTCGGATGCTGGACCTTCTTCACGTCCGTCTCGACCACGAGCTGGCCGGGGGCGATCACCGCCGCCGAGACCTGCGTCAGGGCGGCCCAGCCGCCGATGCCGGGCAGCAGCACGAGGCCGAGCCCCAGGGCCACCGCGAGATGCCGCCGGATCGAGGGCAGGGCGAGCTGCGGAGGCGCCCCCAGGGCGGCGCCGGGGGTGGCGGCGAGGAGGCCCGCCGACGACAGGCCCGTGGAACCGGTGAGGTCGATCATCAGGCGCTCTCCCGCAGGGTCGGCAAGGGGGCGGGCGTCTCGGGGGCCGCGCGCCCGGAGCCCTCGTCGCCGTGACCTTGGGCGCCGTGACCTTGGGCGCCGTGACCTTGGGCGTTATGACCTTGGGCGTTATGACCTTGGCCGCCGAAGCCCTGCGCCCCGTATCCCGGGTTCGAGAAGCCCTGCGCGAAGATCTGGGCCTGGGCGAAGGCCTGCGCCTGGGCCGTCGGGGCCGCCTGATCCGGCCTGGGGGAGGGCGGCGCGCCGGGCGGCGCCCGCAGCACCCGCTTCAGCACCTCGTCCCTGGGTCCGAAGGCCTGGATCCGCCCCTCCGCCATCATCAGCACGAGATCCACGGCGGCGAGCGCGCTCGGGCGGTGGGCGATCACCACACAGATGCCGCCCCGGCGGCGCACCCCGAGGATGGCGCCCGTGAGGGCGGCCTCGCCCTCCGCGTCGAGGTTGGAGTTGGGCTCGTCGAGGATGACGAGGAACGGGTTCCGGTACAGCGCCCGGGCGAGCCCGATCCGCTGGCGCTGGCCGGCGGAGAGGCCCGATCCGTTCTCCCCGACGCGGGTGTCGTAGCCGTCGGGCAGGCGCAGGATCAGCTCGTGGACCCCCGCCGCCCGGGCGGCCTCGATGACGAGGTCCGGGGAGGATCCCGTCTCGAACCGGGCGATGTTCTCGGCCACGGTGCCGGGCAGGAGTTCCACCTCCTGGGGCAGGAAGCCGAGATGGGGCCCCAGCGCCTCGGCCGACCATTGCTCCAGGGCAGCGCCGTCGAGGCGCACCTGGCCCGCCACCGGCGCCCAGACGCCGACCAGGGCGCGGGCGAGGCTCGACTTGCCCGAGGCGCTCGGGCCGATCACGCCGAGCCCCTGGCCCGCCTGCAGGGCGAAGCTCGCCTCCTGCACCACGATCCGGCGGACACCGGGGGGAGCCACGCTCACCCCCTCCACCGAGACCGTCCGCTCGGGCGCCGGGAGGGCATGGGGCCGGGGGGCCTCGGGGAGGCGGGCGAAGAGGTCGGACAGGCGGCGCCAGCTCTGGCGGGCGGCGACGAAGGTCTTCCAGTGGGCGATGGCGAGCTCCGCCGGGGCGAGCGCCCGCGAGACGAGGATCGAGGAGGCGATGATGATGCCCCCCGTCGCCTCGTTGCGGATCACCAGCCATGCGCCCAGCGCCAGCACGCCCGATTGCAGGGCCATGCGGAAGACCTTCGAGGATGCCCCGAAGGCCCCCGCCACGTCGGCCGTGCGCTTCTGGGCCTGGCCGTAATCGTGGTTCACCTGCGCCCAGCGCAGGCCGAGCCGTTCCCGCATCCCCATGGCCGTGAGGGCCTCGGCGTTGCGCCGGGAGACCTCCGCGAGGCCGTTGCGCTGCTGGTTGTAGAGGACGGACAGCGCCGAGGGCCGCCGCGTCGCCCGGTCGTTCAGGATGGTCACCGCCGTCAGCACGGCCATGCCGAACATCGCCGCTGCGCCGATCAGCGGGTGGAACAGGAAGCAGATCACGAGGTAGACCGGCATCCAGGGCAGGTCGAACAGGGCGGGCGGCGCGCCGCCCGCCATGAAGCTGCGCAACTGGTCGAGGTCGCGCAGCGCCAGGAGCCCGTCCGCGGCGACGCTGCCCTTGAGGGGCGCGCGCACGGTCACGTCGAAGACCCGCGCGCTCAGGGCCTCGTCGAGGGCCATGCCGGTGCGCACCAGGATGCGCGAGCGGATGCCCTCCAGGGCGCCCTGGATGGCGTAGAGCATCAGGGCGAGGACGCACAGGCCGATGAGCGTCGGCACCGACCGGCTCGGGATCACCCGGTCGTAGACCTCCAGCATGAAGAAGGAGCCGGTCAGGTAGAGGATGTTCACCAGCGCGCTCATGCAGGCGACGCCGATGAAAGCCAGCCGGCAGCGCTCCAGGGCGCGGACCAGCGTGGACGAAGGGCCTCGAAGGGGCATCACGGCTCACTGGGCACGGAGTCGGGGAAACGCACACGACGCGGCTGCTCCGGCACCGGCCGGCTCGATCCGGAGGGCGGGCGGCCCGGAGCATGATCGGGTAAACCTTACCAAAACCCTGCCAATTCTGTGGCTGCGGCAAGAACCGTTAAGCGTCGCCGGTCTCCGGGCCGAAGACCGTGACAGTTTCACATCCGCGTGAACACGATCGGCAAGTGTTCGATAAGACGGGACCTTGTCACCGGCACCGGGGCAGAGTTTGTTTACCGTTCTCGGTCATCGCTGGATGTCGATCGGGACGTCGCGCACCCCGCCGAGAAGGGTGCCGATCCGGCGCGGAGTTCCGTGCCGGGGCCTTGCCATCCCCCGGTCGCTACCGGGCTTGCCCAAAAAGGGACCGGACACGCGGAATGGGGGGGTGATGGCAACGATCGGGATCCTGGCGCTCTTCGCCGTCTTCGGCGCGGCCTGCGCCTTCTCCCTCACCGTGGTCGGGTTCGTGGTGGTCGCCCTCGGCGCCGTCGGCCTGCTCTGGCTGCTCGGGGCCCTCGCGGGGGCCGGGTTCACCGCCTGGACGCTGGGCGGCAGCTTCGTCGCCCTCCAGGTCGGGTACGTGGCGGGCCTCCTCACCTCGGCCGCCCTCGGCCCCGCCCGGCAGGCCCCGGCGAAGAACGAGCGCCGCCTGCGCGGCGACCTGCACATCAAGCCCGATTGAGCATTCCCGCCGGGGCGCCGCCTTCCGGGAACGATTCGCGGCAGGCCCTCCCGGCGCGAGCGGAACGCCGGCGACGGCAACCCGGCAGTTGGACCTCGGCGGTTGGACCTCGGGCGACGGGCGCCTATCTGACGCGGCGGCGCTGCATTCCGCAGTGCGGCAGGCGGCAGAGGTCCGATGGACGTTCGCACCCATTTCCTCAAACGCAAGGGCCTGCGCGAGCGCAAGGGCCTGACGGCGGCGACGCTGTGCGTGTTCGCCGGAATCGCCGTTTCAAGCACGGCCTGCGCCGAGGGGCAGGCCCTCCAGCTGTGCCGCTACAAGAAGGTCTTCGCCGACGACTTCAACACCCTCAGCGTCTCGTCCTCGAACAACGACCGGACCACGTGGTCGGCCCACACGCCCTGGCACGGCGATTTCGGCGATGCGAGGTTCATCGATCCGATCGACATCTATGCCGACCCGGAGAAGAACGAGCCGTTCTTCGTCAAGAACGGGATCCTGACGATCCGGGCGCGCAAGCACGAGAACGGGCAATGGACCTCGGGCCTGCTCTCCTCGGCCGACCCGACCACGGCGGGGTTCGGCTTGGTCTACGGCTACTTCGAGGTGCGCATGAAGATGCCGCCGGGCCCCGGCACGTGGCCGGCCTTCTGGCTCGCCTCGATCAAGCCCAAGGAGGACAAGTCGCCTTCCGTCGAGATCGACATCATCGAGTATTACGGCCAGTTCCCCGACCGATTCCACTCCGTCCTCCATGTCTGGAAGGACGGCAAGGACCCCGGCGCCCAGGACCACACGGCGTCCGTACCCAAGGACTCCCTGGTCAACGACTACCACACCTACGGCGCCGAGGTGACGAAGGACTGGATCATCTACTACCTCGACCGGCGCGAATACGCCCGCATGAAGACCCCGCCCGAGCACAACAAGCCGCTGATGCTGCTCGTGAACCTCGCCCTCGGGTCCGGCTGGCCGATCGACAAGACGCCCAACCCTTCCGATCTCCTCGTCGACTACGTCTACGCCTTCGCGCCGGACGAGGCGAAGCGCGACGCGGTGTGCCAGTGAGGTCGTGAACCGGGCCGGCGTCGTCTTCGGGCGGCGCCGTTGCCGGATGTGCCCGCCCGTACGAGGAATCCGGGCGGATCTTTCGATTGAAGACAATCGATCTCCGTTTCAACGGCCCTATACGTATTGAACCGCAACTCCGCGTGTTCCCCGCGATACAGGGTTCCGGCTCAGGACTATTTCCAGAGCTTTCATCAGACTTCGGGAAGGCGACGACGGGCGGGTCCGCTCCCGTCCCGGGGAAGGCTCCGGCGGCGCGGATCGTCGCCAATCCTCGCAAGTCCCTCGACGGAATGGGTTCTTCGGTTCGAGGCGAATCCCACCCCGCCGGGGGGCGGGATCCGGCACGACGATTTTGCACCGCACATGGACCCGCGGGACGCCGACACGCCGCAAGCCGCCCCGGACGATGCTATGAGACTATAGTCCGGGCTTGGTCCGCCGACCGCTCCGGCATCCCGCCCCGGGCCGGGACCGGCCGGTTGCGGCCGCACCAATCGACCTTGAGTTGTGCGGCGCGATCTGCCATCCGAGCCTTAATATCCAGTAAAGCGATTGGCAGAGCGCGGCGTATCATGAGTGGCGGCATGCCGGACCGAAACCTGATTCTGACAGGTCCCCGCCCCGAACGATCCAAGTCGAGATCCGAATCGAAGCGTTCGTCCCTCATCACTCACCGCGACGCCTCCGCCCCACCGTCGAGCGAGTCCGTGACGATCCGGCACCCCCTCCTCGACCGTGCGGCGAAGCGGGCCTTCGATGTCGCCGTCGCGCTCCTCTGCCTGATCCTGCTGTCGCCGCTCTTCGCCCTGGTCGCCCTGGCCATCTGGTCGGTGGATGGCGGTTCGCCCTTCTACCGGCACGCGCGCCTCGGCCGTGGAGGGCGCGGCTTCGGCTGCCTCAAGTTCCGCTCCATGCGCACGGACGGCGACGAGGTCCTGGCGCGCCACCTCGCCCTGAGCCCCACGGCCCGGGCGGAGTGGGCCCGCGCCCGGAAGCTGAAGCGCGACCCGCGGGTCACCCCTATCGGCCATCTCCTGCGCAAGTCGAGCCTCGACGAGTTGCCGCAACTCCTCAACGTCCTGCGCGGCGACATGAGCCTCGTCGGGCCCCGGCCCATCGTGGAGGCGGAGGTCGAGCGCTACGGCGAGGTGGCCGGCGCCTACTTCGCCGTCCGGCCCGGCCTGACCGGCGCGTGGCAGATCAGCGGCCGGTCCGACACGACCTACGCCGAGCGCGTCCGGCTCGACCGGCATTATGTCGAGTCGCGCAGTTTCGCCGGCGATCTGCTGATCATCGTGCGGACGATTCCCGCGGTCTTTCTGATCAAGGGATCGTACTGATCCCGCGACACGGCAAATCCGGGCCCCTCGCCGGCCGGATCCACTCGCCTCGATCGTGCGTATCGGATAGACAGGCGGCCGACCGGACCCCGCCATCCCGTCCGGCAAACCGGCCCGGCCCGGGCCGACGCACGCCGAATCCCGGCTCCAGGCGTCGGCAGGACCGTCGCCCGCCCACGATTCCGGAGACCCCCATGCGCGTCGCGATCATCCACTATTGGCTGGTGGGGATGCGGGGTGGCGAGAAGGTCGTCGAAGTTCTCGGGCGGCTCTACCCCGAGGCCGACATCTTCACCCACGTCGTCGTGCCGGAGGTCCTGTCGGAGGGCCTGCGCCGCCACCGGATCAAGACGTCCTTCATCGCCAAGCTTCCGCGGGCGCCGCGGATGTACAAGTCCTACCTGCCGCTGATGCCGCTCGCCCTGGAGCAGCTCGATCTCAGCGGCTACGACCTGATCATCAGCAGCGAATCCGGCCCGGCCAAGGGGATCATCCCGCCGGAGGGTGCCGTCCACGTCTGCTACTGCCACTCGCCGATGCGCTACATCTGGAACATGTACCACGAGTACCGGCGCGGCGCCGGGCGGGTGGCGCGGTTCGCCATGCCCCTGCTGACGCATTACCTGCGCCTGTGGGACGCGGGCTCCGCCACGCGGGTCGACCGGTTCGTGGCCAATTCCGGCACGGTGGCCTCCCGCATCCGCCGCTACTACCGGCGCGACGCCTCGGTGGTCTTCCCGCCCGTGGACGTCGATGCCTTCGCGCCCGTGGCGCCCGAGGAGGTGGGGGACTACTACCTCATGGTCGGCGAACTGGTGCGCTACAAGCGCCCGGACATCGCCGTCAGGGCCTTCAACGCGACGAAGCGGCGCCTCGTGGTGATCGGCGGCGGCGAGATGCTGGCCGAACTGCGTGCGCTGGCCGGCCCCACCGTGGAGATCCTCGGCGCGCAGCCCTTCGCACAGCTGCGGCACCACTACGCCCGCGCCCGGGGCCTGATCTTCCCCGGCGAGGAGGATTTCGGCATCGTCCCCGTGGAGGCCATGGCGAGCGGGCGCCCCGTGGTCGCCTACGGGCGGGGCGGCGCCACCGAGACGGTGGTGGACGGGCAGACCGGCGTCTTCTTCGACACGCAGAGCGAGGAGGCGCTGATCGACGCCATCGCCCGGCTGGAGCGGCTGACCCTCGATCCCGCCGCCATCGTCGCCCATGCCCACCGGTTCAACACGGCCCGCTTCGAGCGTCAGATGCGCGCGGAGATCGACCAGGCCATCGCCGAGGCCCGCGCCCGTCCGGCGCCCCGCCTCGGGCAGGACGGAGAAGGCGAAGGGGAGGGCGCGCCGCAGCGGGCCGTATCGCAGACCGCGCCGACGGCCGACAGGCCCCGGGCGCTGGCCTAGTGCAGTGACGCCCTCACCTCGCTCATGCGCCCCCGCCCTAGGATCCTGTTTTTGCATCGATTTCCCCAGATCCGGCCGACGCCTCCGTCTGGATCGATGCACGAGCGGGTCGATCCGGGCGGAGGCGTCGGCCGAGACGGGACAGAGGGCGTCGGGGTGGCGGGGATGAACGAGCGATGGCACGGGGACAGGCGGTGAGCGAGAGCACCCTCCAGGACGCGGGCGGACCCCACTCCCTCTGGCAGGGCGACGTGAGCTCGGGCGAGGTGTCGCGCAACCTGAGGATGCTGCGGCGCCTCCTGCGCAAGGGCGTCCCGCTGATCCTGCTCTGGACGGCCTTCCTCGTCGGGCTCGGCGTGGTCTACTCGGCCCTGCTGAAGCCCGAATACATCTCCACCGTCCAGATCCTTCTGCAGCCGCGACAGATCATCAACGACGGCCCGGAGGACGGGCGGCACTATCACCAGTTCGTCATCGACAACCAGCAATGCGAGACGGAACTGGCCCTCGTAACCTCGCAGGAGGCCCTGCGCACGGTCTACAGCGCGCTCAGGATCGGCGAGAGCCCGGAGGTGCGCAACCGCTTCGACAGCATCTCCTCCACGCTGAAGTCGCTGGTCTCGTCCTCCATCACGGTCAGCGAGGGGCCCACCACCACCGATTACGGCTTCCAACGCTTCGAGAGCCGCGTCCGCGCCCGGCGCACCGGACTGTCCTACATCCTCAACGTGTCCTACCGGGCCTACGACCGGCAGCAGGCCGCGCGGGTGGTGGGCTCCATCGTCAACGCCTACGTGGCGAGCCGCCTCCGCAGCGCGGCCAACCGCTACAAGGAGAGCGGCCCCTACCTGGAGCGGCGAGTACAACTTCTGAGGGAGCAATTGGTGATTGCCAACGAAGGCGTGCGCACCGGCAAGATCCCGGAAAAGGATTTCCGCGAACTCGACGTGCGAATTCTCGGGCAACCCGAAACAACTCTCGGGTCAGTCTATCCCCGGCGCACGCCGCTGGTGGTGACGTTGACCGCCCTCGGTCTCGTCAGCGGAAGTCTATTGTTGCTGATATTCGCTCAGCAAGCGAAGAAAAAGCATGCCGTGCCGGTACTCTGACATCAACACCGGTTCATCGTCGCCCAGCACGGTGGGATAAAGCTTAAAATACTAACAAGGGAAAATGCGCAGTTCTAGTCAAGCGTGAAGGCGGGGGGGATTTTCCTTGCGCAATGCACAATCCGCGCTTACTAGAAACGCACGGTGAAAGATAGCTGCGAATCAGGCCGGATGCCCCTACTGAAAAGATTCAATCTGGTAATCGTATCGGTCCTCGCGCTCGTGTCGAGTGGCGCGCGGGCGGAGGAAGCCTACCGCCTCGGCCCTCAGGACGAGCTCCAGGTCAAGGTGTCCGACCTTCGCACCGGCACCGGCGAAGCCTATCAATGGCAGGCCTTCAACAACAGCAAGTTCGCGATCGCCCCGTCCGGCCGCCTGTCGCTCCCGGTCATCGGCGAGATCGACGCGAGCGGACGCACCACCGCCGAGCTCGAGGGCGTGATCGGCAAGCGCCTGCAGGAGAAGGCGGGCCTGGCGGTGAAGCCCGACGCGTCGGTCCAGATCGTGAAGTTCCGGCCCTTCTACATCATGGGCAGCGTCGAGAAGCCGGGCGAATACGAGTACCGGCCCGACCTCACGGTGCTCCAGGCGGTGAGCATCGCGGGCGGCCTGCAGCGCCTCACCACCGATGCCCTCCTGGGCTACACCCGCGAGGCGCTGAGCGCCCACGGCGACGTGCGCGACCTGACCAACCGCCGCCTCGCCCTGCTGGCCCAGCAGGCACGGCTCGATGCCGAGCTGAAGGACGGCCCCCTGGTTTTCGGCGGCGAGCTGGCGAGCCTGCCCAAGACCGACCGGATCATCGCCCAGGAGACGCAGCTCTTCGAGAGCCGGAAGGCCGCCCTCCAGGGCCAGATCGTCAACCTCAACCAGACCAAGGACTTCCTGAAGGAGCAGATCGTCTCCCTCGATGCGAAGGACCAGAACACCGGCCGCCAGATCGACCTGATCCGGCAGGAACTCGACCGGATCACCACCCTGGTCAACAAGGGCCTCAGCGCCATGCCGCGGCAGGTCGAGGTCTCGCAGACCATGGCCCAGCTCGAATCCAACCGCCTCGACGCGCAGATTGCCGTCATCCGGGCGAGGCAGGACGTGGCCAAGGCCGACCGCGACATCCTGGAGCTCAAGGACGAGCGCCGGACCAAGGCCCTGCAGGAGGCCACCGAGACGCGGGTGAAGCTCGCCGAGACCGACGCCAAGCTCGAGACCGCGCGCAACCTCCTGTTCCAGGCGGAGACGCGGGCCCCGGCCGAGATCCTGGCGAACGCCGACGCCTTCAGCCAGCCCGACTTCGTCATCTTCCGGAAGGGGCCCAACAACGCCTCGACCCGCCTCGTCGTGGGCGATCAGGAGGCGGTGCAGCCGGGCGATGTCGTGCGGGTGCAGCCGCGCAGCCGGGCGAGGACGCAGGCGACCGGCCAGACCACCGGGACCACCTCCGCCCCGGCGCCCGTCAATGTCGGCAGCCGCTGAGGCCCGCGCCGGGCGGCCGCGGCCTGCCGGCTCCGGTGCCTTGCGGCCGCCGCGTCCGATTCCTCCCGCCCCCGTCCCTCGCCGCACGGCTCACCCGCCGGGCGGCATCGGGGGGACCGGCCAGCGGCCGCCGATCGGTTCCGGGCGCTGTACGATGAGGTCAGAGACGTGCAAGTCGGTGTCCGATGAGTGAGCAGCCCTACAAGATCGGCCCGGCCGGCTTCGGCGACGGCGTCCGCCCCGTGACCCTGCAGGACGCCGGGAACAGCTACACGCCCAGCCTGTTCAGCCGGGACTTCGTCCGCCGCCTGCGCCGGAACGGCCTCAAGCTGGCCATCTGGGTCGTCCTGTGCCTCGCGGCCGCCCTCGCCTTCGTCATCAACGCCCGCCCCGAATTCTCGGCGAGCGCTCAGCTGGTGCTGGAGCCGCGCCTGCGCATTCCCGTGGGGGCCGACCCGAGCGCGTCGGGCCTCGCGCCGATCCTCGACAGCGCCCAGGCCGAGAGCCAGGTGCAGATCCTCAAGTCGGAGCGCGTGCTGCGCTTCGTGTTCGACAGCCTGAAGCTCGAGAACGACCCCGCCTACGCTCCGCCGAAGGAGGGCTCGGGCGGCGGGCTGTTCTCGTTCTTCCGGTCCAAGTCGGACCAGGAGGAGGCCGCCGCCGCCGCCGCGCAGAAGGCCGACCTCGCCCGCGAGCAGGCCTTCCAGGCCTTCACCCGGCAGGTCACGGTCCGCCGGGTGGGCCAGTCCTACCTCATCGAGGTGACCTTCCGCGCCCGGACGCCCACGGCCGCCGCCCGCATCGCCAACTCGATCGCGGCCTCCTACATCCGCGATCAGGTCGTGTTCCGCGCCGCGCCGGACATGCGCGGCTCGGAGTTCCTCCAGGGCCGCATCTCCAGCGTCCAGGCGCAGAAGCAGGCGGCGACGGAGGCCGTGATGAGCGGCGTCATCCCCGACGTGCAGTTCCCCGACGCCGACGCCCGGATCGTCAGCTCCGCCCTGGAGCCCCTGGCCAAGTCCTTCCCGCAGACCAGGATCATCCTGCTCGCCGCCGTCCTCATCGCCCTCCTCACCGGCATCGGCGTCGTCGCCCTCTCCTTCACCTTCGACCGGAAGGTCTGGTCGGAGCAGCAACTCGAGAGCGCCAGCGGGCTCGAATGCCTGGCGACCTTCTCGATCCGCCGGATCCGGGACGACATGCGCCGCTTCAGCACGGCGGTGACCCACCCCGATTCGGAATTCGCCCGCGCCCTCAAGACCCTCTGGATCAAGCTCGCCTCGATGTCGGTCGGCTCCGGCGAGATGGCCATCGCCTTCGTCGCCGTGGAGAAGGGCGACGGCCAGACCACGATCGGCGCCAACCTCGCCCAGCTCCTCGCCCACAACGAGGAGCCCGCGACCCTGGTCGATGCCGACTTCCAGCGCTCGGCCCTGACCCGGTGCTACGCCCCGCAATCCCCCGGCAGCCTGAGGGACTTCATCCACAGCAGGTCCCCGGAGCAGCTCGGCGAGGTCGGCCTGAAGGAAGACCTTCGGTTCATCCCGGCGGTGTCCTCGGGCACCAGCATCGGCACGGACGTCTTCCTCGGCTCCTCGATGGTGCGGGCGCTGATCGGCGAACTCACCAAGCGCGGCAGCCTCATCATGGACGTGCCGCCGCTCCGCACCTCCGCCGACGCCATCGCCGTGGGCCGCTTCCTCAGCGGCGTGGTGGTGGTCGGGGTGAGCGGCCGGACCAACGGCGACGACCTCGCCGAGGCGGTGAAGACCCTGCGCGCGGCCAACGCCCGGGTGCTGGGCGCTGTCCTGATCAACGAGACCTGAGGATTCCCAAGGATACGTCCTCCGGTGGGGTCCAGGGGCAAAGCCCCTGGATCTCGCGGGGCGCTGCCCTGCACCCGCCGGAGGGCGAGAGCGTTTCCGCCGTATTGTCCCGCGCCGAACCGGTTTCCACTCCGGCGGACGATGCTTTAGCCCTTCGGAATCCCTGACCGAGGCGACCTCATGACCACGAATGTGCCGGGTCGCGCGATCCGCGTCGGCGTCAACGGCCGGTTCCTCAGCCAGAAGCTGACCGGCGTGCAGCGCTATGCCCACGAGATCGTCGCCGGCCTGGAGCGCCGGTACGCCTCGGGGCGCTTCGGGGACAGCCGGTTCACCCTCGCCCTGCCGGCCAACGCCGCGGAGCGGGCAGGGGCTTATCCCGCCTTCGGGAGCCCGGTCATCGGACGCCAGTCCGGCTACCGCTGGGAGCAACTCGAATTCCCGTCCGTGCCGGCGGACGTCCTGCTCAACCTGTGCAACCTCGCGCCGGTGCGCAGCCGCGCGAACATCCTCTGCATCCACGACGCGAACACCTTCACGGCACCGTCGAGCTACGGCTGGCGCTACCGGGCGGTGCAGCGGGTCGCCCTGCCGCTCCTCGCCCGCCGGGCGGCCTCCCTCGTCACCGTCTCCCACGCCTCGGCGGCCACCATCGCTGCGGTGAGCGGGGTGGACCCGAGCCGGATCACCGTGGCGCCCAACGGCCACGAGCACGCCCTGCGCTGGCGGCCCGAAGCCTCGACCCTGGCGATCGATTCCCTGACCGCCCGGCCCTTCGTGGTGATGCTCGGCAGCCGCGCCCCGCACAAGAACCTCGCCCTCGTCCGGCAGATCGCCCCGGACCTGGCCGGGGCCGGCATCGACGTGATCGTGGTGGGCGATGCGGGCAGCGTCTTCGCCGGGGGGCAGGGCGACGACGGCGGCCTGATCTGCACGGGCCGCATCGCGGACGACGATATCGCGAGGCTGTTCGGCCGGGCGCTCTGCCTCGTCTTCCCCTCCTTCGTGGAGGGCTTCGGCCTGCCGATCGTCGAGGCGATGGCGCTGGGCTGCCCGGTCGTGGCCTCGAACCTCTCCTGCATCCCGGAGATCTGCGGCGATGCCGCGCTTCTGCGCTCGCCCCACGCCCCCCGGGAGTGGATCGAGGCCGTCACCGGGCTCGCCGCCGACCCCGCCCGCCGGGAGGCGCTGGTCAGGGCGGGCCGGGAGCGGGTGAAGCTGTTCTCGTGGGAGCGATCCGCCGACATCTACGCCGGGCTCATCGAGGCCGTCCGGGCGGAGAAGGGGCGGGCGATCCCGCGCTGAGGCCGTCCCCGGATCCCCTCGTCGTCGCGAGCGGAGCGAAGCAAACCGGGGATCCGCCACGCCTCCAGGCCGTCCCGCCGTCCTGGATGGCTTCGCCGACGCCCGCCAAGACGGTCGGGCTTTCCGCCGACGGCAGCCATCGCGCCCCACTTTCGTCTTGCGTCCGGTCGAGAACGCACATAAAGATATCTTTATGTCTCTCGAACCCACGAGCGAGGCGGGGTCGGTCCCCTTTTCCGAGGCGCTCGGCGTGCTGCGCGCCGCCGCCGAGGAGACGCGCCTGCGCATCCTCGCCCTGCTGGCGGAGGGCGAACTCTCGGTCTCCGACCTCACGGACATCCTCGGCCAGTCGCAGCCGCGCATCTCCCGGCACCTGAAACTTCTGGTTGAATCCGGCTTGGTGGAGCGGCACCGGGAGGGAGCCTGGGCCTTCTTTCGCCTCGCCGAGGGACGGGCGGCCCTCGTGGATCCCCTCGTGGCCGGGCTCGACCGGGCGGCGCCGCCCCTCTCGGAGGACCGGGCGCGGCTCGACGCCGTCCGCGACCAGAGGGCCGACGCGGCCCAGAGCTTCTTCGCCCGCCTCGCGCCCAAATGGGACGAGTTGCGCTCCCTCCACGTCCCCGAGGCGACCGTGGAGGCCGCCGTGCTCGACGCCCTCGGGCCGCGCCCCATCGGCAGCCTCCTCGACCTCGGCACCGGCACCGGCCGGATGCTCGGCCTGCTGGCGCCGATGGCGGGGAGGGCGGTCGGTCTCGATTCGAGCCACGCCATGCTCTCCGTCGCGAGGGCCAATTTGGAGCGGCAGGGCCTCGCCCGGGTGGAATTGCGCCAGGGCGACATCCACGCGCCGCCCTTCGCCCGGGCCGGGTTCGATCTCGTGATCGTGCATCAGGTGCTCCACTACCTCGACGACCCGGCCCGCGCCCTCAGGGCGGCGGCGCGCCTTGTCGCACCGGGAGGGCGGCTGCTGGTGGTGGACTTCGCCCCCCACGACCTCGAATTCCTGCGCACCGCCCAGGCCCACCGGCGGCTCGGCTTCTCCACGGAGCAGATCGCCGGCTGGCTCGCCGAGGCGGGCCTGCCCGGCGTCGCCGCCCGCGACCTCGCGCCCACCTCCTCCGGCCAGTTGACCGTCACCCTCTGGCTTGCCCAGGAAAAGACGCACGAGGAGGAGACGCAAGGGGCGGCCACGAACACGGCGGCGACCACGGCCTGGGCAGCGGGCCGGGCGGTCGCCTGAGATGTCACCGAGGGACGTCGTCCGAACCGTCGGATCTTGAGGACGAGGAGCAACGAAGACCATGCGCCGCACCACACGCGCCAGCCGCGACGGCTACCACCCGATCCGCGTCTCCATCGAGTTCTTCCCGCCGAAGACCGAGGAGATGGAGAAGGTGCTGTGGTCCTCCATCGAGCGCCTCGCGCCCCTCCAGCCGAAATTCGTCTCGGTGACCTACGGCGCGGGCGGCTCCACCCGCGAGCGCACCCACAACACCGTCGCCCGGATGGTGCGTGAGACCACCCTGAAGCCCGCCGCCCACCTCACCTGCGTCGATGCCACCCGCGAGGAGATCGACGCGGTGGTGCAGTCCTACTGGGATGCGGGCGTGCGCCACATCGTGGCCCTCAGGGGCGACCCGGCCGAGGGCGTCGGCCATGCCTTCAGGCCCCATCCGGGCGGCTACGCCTCCACCGCCGACTTGGTGGCCGGCATCAAGCGGATCGGCGACTTCCAGGTCTCCGTCTCGGCCTATCCCGAGAAGCACCCGGAGGCCGCGAGCCTGGAGGCCGACATCGACGCCCTGAAGGCCAAGGTCGATGCCGGGGCGGACCAAGCGATCACCCAGTTCTTCTTCGAGAACGAGACCTACCTGCGCTACCTCGACAAGGTGCGGGCAGCCGGGATCACCATCCCGATCCTGCCGGGCATCCTGCCGGTGCAGAACTTCAAGCAGGCGGCGAACTTCGCCCGCCGCACCGGCGCCTCGGTGCCCTACTGGCTCGCCGCCCGGTTCGAGGGGCTGGACGACGACGTGGAGACGAGGCGCCTCGTCGCGGCGGCGGTGGCGGCGGAGCAGGTGCTCGACCTCGTGGACGAGGGCGTCAACGACTTCCACTTCTATTCGATGAACCGCTCCGACCTCGTCTACGCCATCTGCCATCTGCTCGGCCTGCGCAATCAGACGCCGAGGATCCCGGCGGAGAAGATCGCCGGCGCCACGGTCGAGCCGGTCAAGGCCGACGCGGCGAAGGCGGCCTGACACGGCACACCGTCATCGCGAACGCCGTGAAGCGATCCAGGGTAGCGGGACGCCTCCGAACGGGGCGCGTCCCTGGATTGCTTCGCTCCGCTCGCAATGACGATGTGGGTTCGCCCCGGCACTGCACAACGAACGTTTGGGATTGACGATGACCGACCATTCCCCCGTCGACGGCACCGCCATCGCCAAGGCCCTGCGGGAGCGCGCGGCGGACAAGATCCTCGTCCTCGACGGGGCGATGGGCACCGTGATCCAGCGCCTCGGCCTGACGGAAGAGGATTTCCGGGGCGGTCGCTTCACGGACCACGCCCACGACCAGAAGGGCAACAACGACCTCCTGATCCTGACGCAGCCCGACGCGATCCGGCAGATCCACCTCGACTACTTCCTCGCGGGCGCCGACGTCTGCGAGACCAACACCTTCTCCGGCACGACCATCGCCCAGGCCGATTACGGCATGGAATCGATCGTCCACGAGCTGAACGAGCAGGGCGCGCGGCTCGCCCGCGAGGCCGCCCGGCTCGCCGAGAAGCAGGACGGCCGCCGCCGCTTCGTGGCGGGCGCCATCGGCCCGACGAACCGCACCCTCTCGATCTCGCCCGACGTGAACAACCCCGGCTACCGGGCGGTGACCTTCGACCAGGTGAAGACGGCCTATGTCGAGCAGGTGCGCGGCCTGATCGCGGGTGGCGCCGAACTCATCCTGATCGAGACGATCTTCGACACGCTGAACGCCAAGGCGGCGGTGGCCGCCGCGTGGCAGGTCTTCGAGGAGACCGGAATCCGGCTCCCCATCCAGATCTCGGGGACCATCACCGATCTGTCCGGCCGTACCCTCTCCGGCCAGACGCCGGCCGCCTTCTGGAACGCGCTGCGCCATTCCGACCCGCTGACCTTCGGCCTGAACTGCGCGCTCGGCGCCCGGGAGATGCGCGGCCACATCGCGGAGCTGTCCCGGCTCTGCGACACGCTGGTCTGCGCCTACCCGAATGCCGGCCTGCCGAACGAATTCGGCCTCTACGACGAGAGCCCGGAGGCGATGGGCCAACTCGTCGGCGAGTTCGCGGAAGCGGGCCTCGTCAACATGGTCGGCGGCTGCTGCGGCACCACCCCGGACCACATCCGCGCCATCGCCGAATCCGTCGCCGGCAAGGCTGCGCGAAAAATCCCCGAGATCCCGCGCCTGATGCGGCTCTCCGGCCTGGAGCCCTTCGTGCTCACGAAGGAGATTCCCTTCGTGAACGTCGGCGAGCGCACGAACGTCACGGGCTCGGCCAAGTTCAGGAAGCTCATCACCAACGGCGACTACGCCGCCGCCCTCGACGTCGCCCGCGATCAGGTCGCCGCCGGCGCCCAGGTGATCGACGTCAACATGGACGAGGGACTGCTCGACAGCCAGAAGGCGATGGTCGAGTTCCTGAACCTCGTCGCCGCCGAACCGGACATCGCCCGCGTTCCCGTCATGGTCGATTCCTCGAAGTTCGAGGTGATCGAGGCCGGGCTCAAGTGCATCCAGGGCAAGGCGATCGTGAACTCGATCTCCATGAAGGAGGGCGAGGAGAAGTTCATCGAGGCGGCGAAGGTCTGCCGCTCCTACGGCGCGGCCGTGGTGGTGATGGCCTTCGACGAGCAGGGCCAGGCCGACAGTTACGAGCGCAAGGTCGAGATCTGCACCCGCGCGTACAGGATCCTGACCGACGAGGTCGGCTTCCCGCCGGAAGACATCATCTTCGATCCCAATATCTTCGCCGTCGCCACGGGCATCGAGGAGCATGACGGCTACGGCGTCGCCTTCATCGAGGCCACGCGGACCATCCGCGAGACGCTTCCCCACGCCCACATCTCCGGCGGCGTCTCGAACCTGTCCTTCGCCTTCCGCGGCAACGAGCCGGTGCGCGAGGCGATGCACGCGGTGTTCCTCTACCATTGCATCCAGGCCGGGATGGACATGGGCATCGTCAATGCCGGCCAGCTCGCCGTCTACGACGAGATTCCCGCCGAGCTGCGGGAGCTGTGCGAGGACGTGGTCCTCAACCGGCGCGACGACTCGACCGAGCGCCTGCTGGAGGCCGCCGAGCGATTCAAGACCGGCGGCTCGGCTCAAGGACGCACGGCCGACCTCTCCTGGCGCGAGGCGAGCGTGGAGAAGCGCATCGAGCACGCGCTCGTCAACGGCATCACCGAGTACATCCTCGCCGACACCGAGGAGGCCCGCGCGCAAGCCGAGCGGCCGCTCCACGTCATCGAGGGCCCGCTCATGGCCGGCATGAACGTGGTCGGCGACCTGTTCGGCTCAGGAAAGATGTTCCTACCGCAGGTGGTGAAGTCGGCCCGCGTGATGAAGCAGGCCGTGGCCTATCTCGAACCCTTCATGGAGGAGGAGAAGCGGGCCAATGGCGGCGACGGCAAACGACAGGCCGCCGGCAAGGTGCTGATGGCGACCGTGAAGGGCGACGTCCACGACATCGGCAAGAACATCGTCGGCGTCGTGCTGGCCTGCAACAACTACGAGATCATCGACCTCGGCGTGATGGTGCCCGCCGCCAAGATCCTGGAGACGGCCAAGCGCGAGAAGGTCGACATCGTCGGCCTGTCGGGCCTCATCACGCCCTCGCTGGACGAGATGGTCCACGTGGCGGGCGAGATGGAGCGCGAGGGCTTCGACGTGCCCCTCCTCATCGGCGGCGCCACGACGAGCCGCGTCCACACGGCGGTGAAGATCCACCCGGCCTATGCACGGGGGCAGGCGGTCTACGTGACCGATGCGAGCCGCGCCGTGGGCGTGGTGTCGAGCCTGATCTCGAAGGAGACCCGCGGGGCCACCGTCGAGAAGGTCCGCGCCGAGTACGCCAAGGTCGCGGCCGCCCACGCCCGCGCCGAGGCCGACAAGCTGCGCCTGCCGCTCGCCAAGGCCCGGGCCAACGCCTTCAAGGCCGACTGGTCCGCCTGCGCTCCGAAGAAGCCGACCTTCACCGACGCCCGCGTCTTCGGCTCCTACGAGGTCGCCGACCTCGTGCCCTACATCGACTGGACGCCGTTCCTGCAGACCTACGAGTTCAAGGGCCGCTTCCCGGCGATCCTCGACGATCCGGAGCAGGGCCCGGCCGCCCGCGCCCTCTACGAGGACGCGCAGGCCATGCTGCAGCAGATCGTGGCGGAGCGCTGGTTCAACCCGAAGGCGGTGCTCGGCTTCTGGCCGGCCAACAGCGTCGGCGACGACATCGTGCTCTGGACGGGCGAATCGCGCACGGACACGCTCGCCACCTTCCACGGCCTGCGCCAGCAGCTGTCGAAGCGCGACGGGCGCCCGAACCTCTGCCTGTCCGATTTCGTCGCCCCGGCGGAGACGGGCATCGCGGATTACGTCGGCGCCTTCGTGGTGACGGCGGGCCTCGAGGAGGTGCGCATCGCCGAGCGGTTCGAGCGGGCCAACGACGACTACCGGGCGATCCTGGTGAAGGCGCTGGCCGACCGCATCGCGGAGGCCTTCGCCGAGCGGATGCACGAGCGCGTGCGCCGGGAGTTCTGGGGCTACGCGCCGGACGAGGCCTTCACGCCGGAGCAGCTGGCGGGCGAGCCCTATGCCGGCATCCGCCCGGCGCCGGGCTACCCGGCGCAGCCTGACCACACCGAGAAGACCACCCTGTTCGACCTCCTCAAGGCCGAGCGGCGCATCGGCGTGAAGCTCACCGAGTCCTATGCCATGTGGCCGGGCTCCTCGGTCTCGGGCCTCTACCTCGCCCACCCGGACGCGCACTACTTCGGCGTCGCCAAGGTGGAGCGGGATCAGGTGGAGGATTACGCCGCCCGCAAGGGCATGGACGTGGCGGCGGTGGAGCGCTGGCTCGGGCCGATCCTCAACTACGACCCGGCCTCGTACCTCGCGCAGGCGGCGGAGTAGGAAGCGCCGGGGGCGTGGGGGGAGCGGTGCTTCGTCCCCACCTCTGCCGCCCCGTTCCGGTAAGCGAAGCGATCCAGGGACACGCCACAGTCCGAGGCGTTCCGCTCCCCTGGATTGCTCCGCTGTCGCGCGCAGGGACGGAGTGCCGGGGAGGACCGACGGGGGATTCCTGCGCCGGGATCAGATCGCCATCGGCCAGAAGCCGAGGCGGGCGACCGACTCGCGGACGCCTTCCACCGAGGTGAGATAGGCCGTCATCTCATCAATCATGACGGTCTTGGCATTGGCGGGGACGGGCAGCCCAAGCCCCTCGTAGTGGCGGCGGTAGAGCGTCGTGAAGCCGACCGTCCGCTGCCGGGTGAAGCACTGCATGTATCGCTTGTGCTTCACCCCGGTGAAGAACACCCGGTCGCAGATCGGAGAGAGGTTGCGCGGCATCTTGGACCAGAGGCCGTTGAGGTCGAAGACCGAGCTGTGCAGCATGATCGCGCTGGTATCGACGTGGGTGAGGTTGTCCTCGTCCACCTCGGTCATGGCGAGCTTCTGCCCCGCCGGATCGTAGAAGTCCCGCCACGCGCAGAGCACGCTGGCGCCGGTCTGGCGCTGGCCTTCAAGCAGGCTGGCAAGGTGCTCCGGGTAGAACCAGTTGTCCGCATCGAGGAAGGCGATGTAGTCGGCCCCGTTCGTCTGCGCGACCACAGAGCCCACCGCCCGCGGGGTGTTGCCGTTGTCGCCGTGCTCCTTGGGCAGGCGGATATGGATGGCGTTCCACCCGTCGATCTCGGGGCGGGCATGACCGTCCGCCACCATGATGTGGGTGACGTTCGCCGCGACCTGCTGCGCCATGACGCTGTCATGGCAGCGCTTGAGCCACTCCAGGGACTCGGTGTGATAGGGCGTGACCACGAAGATCCGCGGACCCTTCACGTAGAGATTCGGTGAGTAGAGCGTCACCGGCTTCTCTTCGTTGGTCTCGAAGGTGGTGCGATCGACTTCTTGGACTTTGCGACTCTTTCTGGCCACCGATTTCTCCGCGAGATCTGCATTGGTACGGGAATAGGTGTCGATCTCCTCGTGATCGAGGTGCCCCTTCACCTTGGCGGGGATGCCGCAGCCGGGGC
>NZ_BPQE01000048.1 GCF_022179085.1 Methylobacterium aerolatum | reverse complement strand
ATACCGTTCCCTCATCACGATGCCTGGATGCAGAAAGCCGCCCTTTGGGGCGGCTTTCTGCGTTTCCGGGCGTACCATGACCAAATCGTCATGCCGTCGCGATCTTGCCGTCATCCCCGATATCGCACTCCTCGCACGGGCTCACCGTGTCGATCCTGTCCACAGCGGAGGGCCGCGAGAGGGGAGGGGGCGCACGATGCTCGCCGATACACATTTGAACCGGCCTTCCGGCGCGCTAGAGAATTCGGCCATGCGCATCCTGCTCATCGAGGACGATCACGAGGCGTCGTCCTTCATTGTGAAGGCGTTCCGTGAACTCGGGCATGTGGCCGACAACGCGGAGAACGGCCTCGACGGCTATGCCCTGGCGAGCGAGGAGCACTACGACGTGCTCATCGTGGACCGGATGCTGCCGAAACTGGACGGCCTGTCGCTCATCCGATCGCTGCGCGAGCAGGGCGTCACGACCCCCGTCCTGATCCTGTCGGCGCTGGGCCAAGTGGATGACCGGGTGAAAGGGTTGCGCGCCGGCGGCGACGACTATCTGCCCAAGCCCTACGCCTTCTCGGAGTTGCTGGCACGGACGGAGGTTCTCGCCCGGCGGCGCGGCGCGGCAGGGACGGCGGAAGAGACCCGCTACCGGGTGGGTGACCTGGAACTCGATCGCCTGTCCCACCGGGTCAGCCGGAGTGGCAGGGAAATTCCGTTGCAGCCGCGCGAGTTTCGCCTGCTCGAATACCTCATGCGCCATGCCGGACAGGTAGTGACCCGCACGATGCTGCTGGAGCACGTCTGGGATTACCACTTCGATCCCCAGACCAACGTCATCGACGTCCATGTTTCCCGTCTTCGCAGCAAGCTCGACAAGGGCTTCGCCCATCCGATGATCCATACGGTACGGGGCTCGGGCTACGTCCTGCGGACCGACGAGGGACCGCTGGAGTGACGCCGGCCCTCCCGGCCGAGTCGGCCCAGCAGGAGCCCCTGCGTGCACGCTTCCTCAAGCTGTTCCGCACCACGGCCTTCAAGCTGTCGCTCGCCTATCTCGCCGTCTTCGCCCTCTGTGCATTCCTGGCCCTCGGCTACGTGGCGTGGAATGCCCGTGCTGTCCTCGACGACCAGATCGTCTCAACGATCGACGCCGAGATCAACGGCCTGTCGGAACAGTACAACACCGGCGGATTGCGGCGGCTGATCAGTGTCGTGGAGCGGCGCTCCCGGGAGCCGGGCGCCTCGCTCTACCTCGTTACGACGGCGAACGGGGAGCACGTCGTCGGCAACGTCGCCTCGGTCCCGGCCTCAATCCTGGCGAAGCCCGGCCAGAGCGAGGTGAGTTACGGCCGCAACGACTCCACCACCGATTCGCATCAGGCCATCGTTCAGGTCTTCACGCTGCCCGGGGGCTTCCGGCTGCTGGTCGGCCGGGACACGGAGGAGCGCGATCGCCTCCGCGCGGTGATCGCCCGGGCCTTCGCCTCATCCCTCGGGGCGGTCATCCTCCTGGGAATCATCGGAGGCTATCTCGCCGCGAGCCGGGTGCTGGCGCGGGTCGATGCCATGACGGAGACCACCCGCGCCATCATGGCCGGCGATCTCGACGGCCGCCTTGCGGTTTCGGGGGCGGGCGACGAACTCGACCGCTTGGCGACCAACCTCAACCGGATGCTGGAGCGAATCGGCGAGCTGATGCGCGGCATGCGCGACGTCTCGGACAATATCGCCCACGACCTCAAGACGCCCCTGACGCGACTTCGGAACCGGGCCGATGAAGCCCTGCGCGGCGCCAAATCCGAGGACGAGCTGCGCGCGGCGCTGGACGCCGTGATCGAGGAGGGCGATGGGCTGATCCGCATCTTCAATGCCCTCCTTATGATTGCGCGCCTGGAGGCCGGCAGCGCCAGCGAGATCATGGCGCCGATCGACCTCGGCGCCACGGCCCGCGGCGTCGCCGAGCTCTACGAGGCCCTCGCGGAGGACGAGGGCTTCACCGTCGCGATCGACGCGGAGGAGGGGGTTATCATCGAGGCCAACCGCGAACTCATCGGCCAAGCCCTGGCGAACCTTCTCGACAACGCGCTGAAGTACGGAAAATCCGCCGAGGGCGCACCCGGCCGCATCGCAATCACCGTGCGTCGCGGCGACGGCGTCGCCCGCCTCGACGTGGCGGATGGGGGCCTCGGCATTCCCCCCGAGGCGCGCGATCGGGTTCTCGGGCGCTTCGTGCGCCTTGAGGAGTCACGCTCGGCGCCGGGATTCGGCCTCGGCCTCAGTCTCGTCAACGCCGTCATGCGCCTGCACCGGGGACGGCTGACCCTGGCCGATAACGAGCCCGGCCTGCGGGTGTCTTTGGCGTTCCCCTCGGCTTAGATCGTTTCGCGCAGAAAGGGGCCATCCCCCCGAGATCAGCGTGGCGCGCGAGGCAACCGCGGAAAGCACCGTCTCACATGATGCGGCGGCTCCCTCGAGTGGTCCGCGACGAGCCGCGACCGTGATGGTGCAGGCATGGCCGCCGGGGTCCCGGCAATCGGCCGACGATGTCACGCGTCACGCCTTCAGGCCGGGCCGCGCGGCGGGTACAAGGCGTCGGGCCGCGGTGCACCCTCGTGTGCGGCGCGATCAGGAACGCCCCCGGATTCGATCCGCCGCCTTGCTTGAGGTTGCCATGTCATTGAAGACCAAGACCGCCGTCGTCACGGGCTCAACGAGCGGCATCGGGCTCGCCATTGCCCGCGCCTTCGCCGCCGAGGGCGCGAATGTCGTGATCAACGGCTTCGGCAAGGCCGACGACATCGAAGCCGCCCGGTCCGCGATCGAAGCGGAGTATGGGGTGCGCGCCCACTATTCGAATGCGGACATGAGCAAGCCCGCCGAGATCGAGACGATGATTAACGAGGCGGACAAGGCTTTCGGATCGGTCGATGTGCTGGTCAACAATGCCGGCATCCAGTTCGTGTCGGCCATTGAGGAGTTTCCGGCCGAGAAGTGGGAGCAGATCGTCGCGATCAATCTTTCCTCGGCCTTCTACGCGATGAAGGCGGTTATCCCGGGGATGAAGGCGCGAGGATGGGGGCGCATCATCAACACGGCCTCGGCGCACTCCCTGGTGGCGTCGCCCTTCAAGTCCGCCTACGTGGCCGCCAAGCACGGGATCGCCGGCCTGACCAAGACGGCGGCGCTCGAACTGGCGACCCACAAGATCACCGTGAACTGCATATCTCCCGGCTATGTCTGGACCCCCCTCGTCGAGGCGCAGATCCCCGACACGATGCGGGTCCGGGGGCTGACGAAGGAGCAGGTGATCAACGACGTGATGCTGAAGGGCCAGCCGACGAAGGAATTCGTCACCGTCGATCAGGTCGCCGCGCTGGCGGTGTTCTTGTGCTCGGACGGCGCGAGCCAGATGACGGGGGCCAACCTGTCGATGGACGGCGGCTGGACGGCACAGTAACCGCCACTCCGGTGCCCGCGGGCCGGCCCGCCGGATCGCCTCGCTGCACCCGCCATCACGGCGAAACGAGGCGATCCGGAAACGGTCTACCGGCGGCTCTGGACGAGCAGGGCGAGCCCGAAGCCGACCGCGCCCGCGATGAGCAGCGCGATCATCGGGTTTTCCTCGACACGCGCGCCCACGGCGGCGCGGCCTTCCCGCAGATAGTGGCCGCCACGCTCGTACGCGTCTTGCGCGTAGTCGCCCGCGCGGTCGTAGGCGTCGCTGGCGTAGTCGCCGGCCCGGTCCGCCACGTCGCGGGCCGTGTCCTTCGCCTGGCCATAGGCGTTCTGCGCTTGGCCCTGGGCCTCCCGTACCCGGCCCTCGACCGAGTCGCGGTTCGATCCGAGGGCGTCACCGACGGCACCCTGTGCCTTGCCGAGCGCATCCTTGGCGCCCCCGACAATCCGATCCGTGTCCACCATGGTACTCTCCTCGACGCGGCCATGAGGACCGCCCGCGCAGGCGCGTCCTGCCCGCGTCCATCGAACGCGTGAGATGCCGTTTGTTCACCGGGAGGGGGCGTTTTTCTTTCAAAGCGCCCGCGCAGGTCTTCGTGCCCCCCTGCGGGGGAGCGAGAGGACCAGAGCCCTCCGGAACCTCGCCTACAGGCCGATCAGTTCGGTGATGGCGGCGGCGCCTGCGGCGGGCGAGGTCTCGCCGCGGCCGACGCGGGCCTCGGCCTCCGCCGTCGTCTTGCGGATCTCCGGCGTGCCCACGAGGCGCTGATGCAGGCGCTCGTGGACCAGCGCCCACATCCATTTCACGTCCTGGCCCCGGCGTTTCCGCTCGATCTCGCCGGTGGCACCGAGTTTCTGGCGATGATCTTCCACACGCGCCCAAAGGTCATCCAGCCGCAGGTTGTGGAAACCCGAGATCGTGACGACCGGCGGCGTCCATGTGGCGGAGGCGGGCGTGAGGATATGAAGGGCAGCCCGGTACTCCGAGGCCGCCGCGTTCGCCCGCGCCTCCGCCTCGCCCTCATCGGCCTTGTTGACCGCGATCATGTCGGCGAGTTCGAGGATGCCCTTCTTGATGCCCTGCAACTCGTCGCCCGCGCCCGGCAGCATTAGCACGAGGAAGAAGTCGGTCAGGTCCGCCACCGCCGTCTCGGATTGGCCGACGCCGACCGTTTCCACGAGGATGACGTCGAAACCGGCCGCCTCGCACAGGAGCATGGTCTCCCGGGTCTTGGCGGCGACACCGCCGAGCGTCCCGGAGGAGGGGGAGGGGCGGATGAAGGCCCGGGGATCGTGCGAGAGCCGCGCCATGCGGGTCTTGTCGCCGAGGATCGAGCCGCCCGTCCGCGAGGAGGAGGGGTCGACGGCGAGCACCGCCACACGGTGGCCTGCAGCGGTGAGGTTGGACCCCAGGGCGTCGATGGTCGTCGACTTGCCGACGCCCGGCACGCCGGTGATGCCGACGCGGATCGCCTTGCCCGTATGGGGCAGTACCGCATCGATCAGGCTCGCAGCGGCGGCCCGGTGATCGGCCCGCTTCGATTCGGCCAGCGTGATGGCGCGGGCGAGCGCGGCTCGATCACCGGCCAGGAGCCTGTCCTTGAGGGAATCGAGGTCGATCGCAGAAGCCATGCCCCTTCATGGCTGTGGCGAAGCCCGCCGTCGAGGGGGGCTTTCCCGTTGAAACCTCGCGGTCCGGTGGAGGAATGGCCGGTGGCACTGCAATGAATGGTTGGGTTTTCGACGTGTCCGCCTCATCGGCCGGTAAGGTTAAGCTTGCCGGAATGGCACCGCCGGGCGGCAACGCGTTGTCGTGACTGGGCTATTTCATGGGCCATGCCGGATCGGACATGTGGCCGGATCGGCACGCCTGCCGTTTTGCAGTGCGAGATGAACCGCCGTGCCCCGCCTTGGTCACGATCCTGGGCTTACCGTCGCGCTTCATGGGCTGCGGATCGCTGCCCGAGCTTGTCGCGGATCATGACGCCTCGGATTCTCCATCGCCGTACCCTGCTTCGCGCGGGCCTCCTCTCCGCCGTCGCCGGAGTCGCGCCGTCGCTCGGCGGCTGCGTGACCGACGACATCGCCGCGGGCTCCCAGGTGCCGGAGAAGCAATCGGCCCTCGACGTGATGCCGGTGCTGCTCGTCGCCACGACCCGGAAGCCGGCGAGCAATCCGCAGCGCTCGCCCTGGTTCACCTCCGATCGCGGGCGCGGGCTGAGCTTCGCGGAGGTGCGCCTGTCGCCGCCGGACCGGTCGCTCCTCGGCAAGGTGTCCTCGGTCATCACGGGGGATTGGACCATCGGCGCGATCCCGAAGGTCGAGACGGGTGCGGGCGCGGCGGAGGCCTTCGCCCAGGCCGCCCTCGGCCGCGACGTGCTGATCTACGTCCACGGTTACCGCGAATCGTTCGAATCGGCGGCGGTGAGTGCGGCGCGCCTGTCCGACGGGATCCGGTTCAAGGGCGTCTCCGGCCTGTTCACGTGGCCCTCGGCGGCGGCGACCCTCGATTACGGCTATGATCGCGAGAGCGCGATGTACTCGCGCGATGCCTTCGAGGATCTTCTCAAGACGCTGGCCTCCTCGCCGAGCGGGGGCCGGATCTTCATCGTCGCGCATTCCATGGGCACTCTCCTCACCTTGGAAACCCTGCGGATGCTGCGGGCGGAGGCAGGCGAGGCGGCCATGTCCCGGATCGGCGCGGTGGTGCTCGCCGCGCCCGATATCGATTTCGACCTCTTCTCGAACGGCGTGTCGCGGCTGGGTCCCGATGTCCGGAAGATCACCGTGATCTCGGCCACCAACGACCGGGCGCTCGAACTCTCGGCGGCCATCGCGGGCGGCACCCGCGCCGGGGCGGCCGACCGGGCGAAGCTGGAGGCGCTGGGCGTGCGCGTGGCCGACGCCTCCGATTACGCGGGGGGACTCATCAATCACGACCTGTTCCTGTCCAACCCGGAGGTGCAGGGCGTGGTGAAGCGGGCGATTGCCCGGGGCGCCGGGGCCTGATCGCGGCGCCGCGCGGCCGGCACGATTCCTGTCCATCCCGGGCTTGGCCCCGGGCGGCTTCCCACCTACAGCAACCGCGTGCGGTGCACCCGCGGGCCGGCTCGACGCGGCCCGGCGGCCCACCGCGCCACGTCGCCCGACCGGGCGCGTGCTGGTGCGGGCGAAGAGAGGATGCCGGCCATGTTCACCCTGGAAATCGAGGGCACGGCGGTCGCGGTCATCAACAGCGACGAGGCCTCGGCCAAGGATCTGTTCACCTGCGACGGCTTCAAGGAGGACATCCGGACCATGACGAGCGGCGGCAAGCCGCTGTGGGACGGCAAGGCGGATCTCAAGGTTCGCGCCTCCAACGAGGACGAGATCGAGATCTTCGAGGATGCCCTGGCCGAGGATGACGGCGAGGGCGAGTTCGTCGACGACCCGCGCTACGAAGGCGCCGAGGAAGGCGACGACGAGGACGAGGCCGACATCGTGTTCCTCGTCGATATCGATGAGGCCGACGAGGCTCACGCCTGAAACCGGCACCGCGCGGGGCGCGCCGCCCCGCGCTTCGCGTGCCCCGGCCCGTCCTTGCCCAAAAGGACGGGCCGATTCGGCTCGCAGGATGATCGTTTTCGTTGCATCCTGTCCCCCCGCTGCGGCGGGTAACGCCTTTGAAGCGGGGGACGGCAGGGGTGACAACGTCGTTGCGCGGATCCATCCTCGGTGCGGCGGCACTGGCCGCGGCGACCATCCCGGCCATGTCCGCAGAACCTCCGCCGCCCCTCACGCTGTCGGCACAGGGCAGCTTCTTCGTTGGCGGACGCGACGTCTCATCGGAGACGCTCTCCACCGTACCGGCCTACGCGCCGTCGGGCACCGTCACCGTCGATCAGGTCTATGTCCGCTACCAGGTACCGGTCGCGCCCGCTCGGCCGCCATTGGTGCTGATCCATGGCTGCTGCCTCACCGGCAAGACCTGGGAGACGACCCCGGACGGCCGGATGGGCTGGGACGAGACCTTCGTCCGCAAGGGCTTCCCCACCTACGTGATCGATCAGTCCTGGCGGGGCCGGTCGGCGGGAAATCCGAGTGCGATCAACGCGGCCAAGACGGGCGCGGCGGCGCCGGAGACGCTGCCGCCCCTCTTCTCCGCCGGGCACGAATCCTCCTGGGCCATCTTCCGGTTCGGGCCGGAATATCCCAAAGTTTTCGATGGGATGCAGTTTCCGCTGGAAGCGCAGGGCGAATTCTGGAAGCAGATGGTTCCCGACTGGTCGGCATCCCTGCCGGTGCCGAACCCGACCGTTCCCGCCCTGTCGGAACTGGCCAAGCGCCTCAAGGGCGCGGTCCTGATCTCGCATTCGCAATCGGGGATCTATCCGTTCCAGGTGGCCGCCCTGGACCGGACCGGCCTGCGCGCCATCGTCGCCCTGGAGCCCGCCGCCTGCCCCGATCCGGCCAAGGACGACCTGTCCGTCTTCAAGGATCTCCCGATCCTCGTGCTCTTCGCGGATTACGTAGACGAATCGCCCCGATGGGCGCCCCGGCTCGCGCAGTGCCGGGCCTTCGTCACGACCGCCAACGCCGCCGGCAGCCGTGCGGAACTCATCCTGCTTCCCGAGATCGGCATCCACGGCAATTCGCACATGCTGATGCAGGACAAGAACAGTCAGGACATCGCCGACTGGCTCGGCGGCTGGATCGACAAGCGCGTGCCGCCGAAGGGCTGAAGGTCTCAAGGCCCGCCGCGCTGGCGGTCACGGGGACGATGGGAGGAAGCCGGACGGCCTCCGGCCTCCTGATCTTCCTGACGCTCCCGCGCTCGGCCTATTCCTGATCCTCGTCGGGGGCGCCGTCCTCGGCCCCTTCGTCGCCCTCGGCCTCCCCGTCCGGCTCCATGCGGAAGAAGTCGCCGGCGCGGATTACTTCGCCGCTCGTCGACATGGTGCTGAGGTAGGCGTTGAGCGTGGCCGGGGCGACATCCGGCAGCTTGCGCGCGATTTCGGCCTGGGAGAGGCCCTGCGACCCGGCGCCGAGCAGGATGCTGCGCAGGCGGCCCTTCGCCGAGTTGGCGCGGGGACCCCGCGCGCCGCGACGACCCTGGCGGGGCTTGGGGACAGCGTCCTCGTCGCCTGCGGAAGCGAAATCGTCGGCGAGCGGAGCGCCCTCGACGATGGCCGCCAGGGAACGCTCCGCCAGCCGGAGCTTCGACAATTCGGCGGTGAGGCGCTCGTGCTCCGCCTGAAGCTCGACGCGGCGCTGCCTGACATCCTCAAGCGCTTTCGCAAGCGTGTTGCTTTCGGCCATGTCCTTCGTCCTGGATCGTTCGACCGGATGCGCCACTCATCAGTCGATGGCGCCCAGTCATTAAAGTAGGCCGGCAGTCCTACTGTGAAACGTCAGCCCCGTGAAGGGAATAAGGGAACGGAGCGCGGGCGGTGCGCCGTCCTTGCGTTTTGCCGGCCGATCTTCGAAAACCCGCCGCGAAGGCTCAAGCTTGCATCGCGGTCTCGCGTTGCGGCAAGGGTTCGTCCGAACCGGTTCGGGGACAGGGATTCCGATGCTCGACTACGCGCAGGCGCGGCGACTGATGGTCGACTGCCAGTTGCGGACTTTCGACGTGAACGACAATGCCGTTCTCGACGCCTTCGATACGGTGAAGCGGGAGACCTTCGTTCCGAAAAATCAGGAGCCCTTCGCCTATATCGACCAGCCCCTTCGGCTCGGCGCGGCCGAGGCCGACATCCGGGTCGCCCCGGCCCCGATGGTCCTCGGGCGCATGGTCCAGGCGCTGAAGCTGGAGGCCGGCACGGCGGCCCTCGATGTCGCCGCCGGCTATGGCTATTCCAGCGCGATCATGGCGGAGCTCGGCGCCACGGTGACCGCCCTCGAACCGATCCCGGAGATGGCGGCGGCCGCCCGCGAGCGGCTGTCGGGAATCGCCGAGGTCGTGGAGGGACCCCTCGGCGACGGCCTTTCCGGCAAGGGGCCCTTCGAGGCGATCCTCATCAACGGACGGGTCGAGCGCCGTCCACAGGCTCTTCTCGATCAACTCACCGATGGCGGGCGCCTCGTCTGCGTGTTCGGCCCGGCCAAGGGTGCCAAGGTGACGCTCTTCGTGCGGGCCGGCGATGCCTTCGGCTCGCGCCCTCTGTTCGATGCGTCGCTCCCGGCCCTGGCGGCCTTCGCGGACGAGCCGACCTTCGCCTTCTGATTGAAATGAGAGGCAGGCGAGAGTGTAGCCTTTATGCGCCACCTCTCCACCAATTCGACTCCGACCCCTTTGAAGACCGTGCCGGATTAAGAGTCTCCAGCTAAGGTGCCACCAGGGCGGGCGTGTTTGGAAGCGTACGATACTCCGAATACCCGCCCCGTCCGTGGCGGGTATTGTATCGGCAGGGGCCGCAAAGGTTGAGCGCAGTGAGTCTTTCGAAGCCTGCACATCGCGCCGCACTTCGCAGTGGCCGCTTGGCCGCCACCGCGATCGCGGTGACGCTGGCGGCGAGCCCGGCCTGGGCGGAGACGCTCGAGGGCGCGCTCGCGAGGGCCTATCGCGGCAATCCCTCCCTCAACGCGAGCCGGGCGACGACCCGCTATACCGACGAGGGCGTGGCCATCGCCCAATCGGGCTACCGCCCACAGGTCTCCCTGTCGGCAGATATCGGCTCGGCCTACTCCCAGGGCCGCTTCTCCAGCGTCAACGTGAACCAGACGTTGACCCCCGGTGGCGCCGGGCTCAGCGTCAACCAGACGATCTTCAACGGCTTCCAGACCGACAACAACGTCCGTCGCGCCGAATCCACCGTCTACAGCCAGCGCGAGACGCTGCGCTTCACCGAGCTCACCGTGCTGTACAGCGCCGTCCAGGCGTACATGAACGTGCTGAGCAACACGGCGACGCTGGAGCTCAACCGCAACAACGTCGAGGTGCTGGAGGAGCAGCTCCGCCAGACCCGCGACCGCTTCAACGTCGGCGAGGTGACGCGAACCGACGTGGCGCAGGCCGAGGCCCGCCTCGCCGGGGCGCGCTCCCAGGTCGCCGCCGCCGAATCGGCCCTGCGGACGACGATCGGCATCTACCGGCAGAACATCGGCGTCGAGCCGCGCGCCCTGGCGCCGGGCCGCCCCCTCGACAAGTTCGTGCCCGCCACCCTCGACGCGGCCGTGGCCATCGGTCTGCAGGAGCACCCGCAGATCATCTCGGCCATGCATGCCCTCGATGCCGGCGAGGCTCAGGTTAAGGTGCTCGAAGGTCAGCTCTACCCGCAGGTGAGCGTGGCCGGAACGGTCGCCCAGCGCTACGACACCGCCTTCCCGGGCGATGCCGGTGTGCAGGCCTCGATCGTCGGCCGGGTGACGATCCCGATCTACGAGGGCGGCCAGGTCTATGCCCAGGTCCGTCAGCAGAAGGAACTGGTCGGCCAGTACCGCATCCAGGTCGATCAGATCCGCGATCAGGTCCGCGCCTCGGTGGTGGACTTCTGGGGCCGGCTGGAAGCGGCCAAGGCGCAGGTGATCGCGGCGCAAGCGCAGGTCCAGGCCAACGAGGTGGCGCTGAACGGCGTGCGTGAGGAAGCCCGCGTCGGCCAGCGCACCACCCTCGACGTGCTGAACGCGCAGCAGGAACTGCTGAACTCCCGCGTGAACCTGATCGTCGCCCAGCGCGACCGCGTGATCTTTTCCTACGGCGTTGTGCAGGCCATGGGTCAACTGACCGCGCGCTTCACGAATCTTCCGGTCGAGGCCTACAGTGCCAAGATCCACTTCGATCAGGTCAAGGATCTCTGGTTCGGTCTGCGCACGCCGGACGGGCGCTGAGCGCGGCCGATCTTGCGGGCACGGGGACGATTTCCCCAAGGACTGTGTTCTCGACCCGCTTGTCGTGGTGAACGGGAGTGAAATACTGAGTTGCGGTCCCTGCGGGGCCGCCTTCCGGTTTCCCCAGTTTTCGAGTGCGCCGCCGTCATGAGTGCAGCAAGCCCCCAGGTCCAGGACAAGGCTGGCGACAAGGCGCACGAACCGTCGATGGAGGAGATTCTGGCGTCCATCCGCCGAATCATCGCCGACGACCAAGCCGCCAAGCCCGCCGAGGCGGAGCCGGCGGAGATGGACGACATCCTCGATCTCGCCGAGGCGGCCGAGCCGGTCGCCGCGCCGGCACCCAAGCCCGCCCCGAAGGCCGTCGAGCCGCCGAAGCCCGTGCCCCTCGAACTCGAAGAGATCGCCTTCCAGGACTTCGCGGCGATGTCGGAACCCGAGCCGGAGCCGGAGCCCGTAAAGGCGCCTCCCGCCGCCGCTCCGCCACCCCGCGCCGCGATCCAGCCCGAGCCCGCCCCCCAGCCGGAGCCCGTCGCGGAACGGCTGATCTCCCCGAACACCGATGCCAGCGTCAGCCAGGCGTTCAACCTGCTGGCGCATACGGTGTTGTCGAACAATGCGCGGACGCTGGAGGACATCGTCCGGGAGATGCTGCGGCCGATGCTGAAGTCGTGGCTCGACGACAACCTTCCCGTCGTGGTCGAGCGGCTGGTGCGCGCCGAGATCGAACGGGTGTCGCGGGGCCGCTGACGGCCTTCCCGATGTTGACGCGGACCGTCTGACGGCCGAAAGCGGGGCTCGCCTTCTTCAGACAGCCCGCTTCCGGCCCGACACACGCGATGATGGACAAGACCTTCGATCCGGCCTCCGTCGAGGCGCGCATCCGCGCAGCCTGGGAGGAGGCCGGAGCCTTCCGCGCCGGGCGTCCCGAGCGTGAAAAGGCCGCCCCGTACTGCATCGTGATCCCGCCGCCGAACGTGACGGGGTCGCTGCACATGGGCCATGCCCTCAACAACACGTTGCAGGACGTGCTCTGCCGCTTCGAGCGGATGCGGGGCCGGGACGTGCTGTGGCAGCCGGGCACCGACCATGCGGGCATCGCCACGCAGATGGTGGTGGAGCGGCGCATGGCGGAGCGCCAGGAGCCGGGACGGCGGGAGATCGGCCGCGAGGCGTTCCTCGACAAGGTCTGGGCCTGGAAGGCCGAGTCCGGGGGCGCCATCGTCGAGCAATTGAAACGGCTGGGCGCCTCCTGCGACTGGTCTCGGGAACGCTTCACCATGGACGAGGGCCTGAGCCGTGCCGTGCTCAAGACCTTCGTCGACCTGCACAAGGATGGCTTGATCTACCGCGACAAGCGCCTCGTGAACTGGGATCCGAAGTTCCAGACGGCGATTTCCGATCTCGAAGTCCAGCAGATCGAGACCAAGGGCCACCTCTGGCACTTCGATTACCCGGTGGTGGACTCCTCCGGGGTGGAGACGGGTGACGTCATCACCGTCGCGACCACCCGGCCCGAGACGATGCTGGGCGACACCGCCGTCGCGGTCCACCCGGAGGACGAGCGCTATACCGCCCTCGTGGGCAAGACGGTGCGCCTGCCGCTCGTCGGGCGCCTCATCCCCATCGTGGCCGACGGCTATTCCGACCCCGAGAAGGGCACCGGCGCCGTCAAGATCACGCCGGCCCACGACTTCAACGACTTCGAGGTCGGACGCCGCCACGGCTTGGCGATGATCAACGTCCTCGACCCCGAGGGGCGGATGCTGATCGAGGGCAATGAGGCGTTCCTTGCCGGTTGCGCGCCGGAGGCGGACATCCTCGCCCTGCACGGCATCGACCGGGCGGCAGCGCGTAAGCGGGTGGTCGAGTTGATGGAGGAGCGCGGGCGCCTGCGCACCATCGAGCCCAACACGCACATGGTCCCGCACGGCGACCGCTCGGGCGTCGTCATCGAGCCCTACCTCACGGACCAGTGGTACGTGAACGTGAAGCCCCTGGCCGAGCGGGCCATGCAGGCTGTCCGCGACGGACAGACGACGTTCGTGCCCGAGAGCTACGAGAAGACCTTCTTCCAGTGGCTCACGAACATCGAGCCGTGGTGCATCTCGCGCCAGTTGTGGTGGGGCCACCAGATCCCGGTCTGGTACGATGACGAAGGCGGTATCTTCGTCGCGGAGAGCGAGGCCGAAGCGCTGGCGGCGGCCGAGGCCAAGCACGGCCGCGCCGTGCCGCTGACCCGCGACGCGGACGTCCTCGACACGTGGTTCTCCTCCGGCCTTTGGCCGTTCTCGACGCTGGGCTGGCCGGACGAGACGCCGGAGCTCGCCCGCTTCTATCCCACCAACACCCTCGTCACGGGCAAGGACATCCTGTTCTTCTGGGTGGCCCGCATGATGATGCTCGGGCTCCACGTCACGGGGAAGGCCCCCTTCGACACCGTGTACCTGCACACACTGGTGCGCGATGCCTCCGGCGCGAAGATGTCGAAGTCGAAGGGCAACGTGGTCGATCCGCTGGAGCTGATCGATCAGGTCGGGGCGGATGCCCTGCGCTTCACCCTCTGCGCCCTCGCGGTCCAGGGCCGGGACATCAAGCTCTCCACCGACCGGGTGCAGGGTTACCGCAACTTCGCGACCAAGCTCTGGAACGCCGCCCGCTTCGCCGAGATCAACGGGTGCCGCCGGGACGCGGCCTTCGATCCGCGCTCGGTGCGGGGGGCCGTCAACACCTGGGCACTCGGCGAGGCCGCCCGCGCCGTCGCCGAGATCGAGACGGCCCTCACCGCCTACCGGTTCAACGATGCGGCGAGCGTGGCCTACCGCTTCACCTGGAACATCTTCTGCGACTGGTACCTCGAACTGGCGAAGCCGATCCTCCAGGGGGAGGGGGCCGATCCGGCCGCCCGCGCCGAGACGCAGGCCACGGTGGCCTTCCTGATCGATCAGGTCGCCAAGATTCTGCACCCGTTCATGCCGTTCCTCACCGAGGAGTTGTGGGCGATCAAGGGCGAGGGCATCGAGGGGCGGGGGCTGCTCGCCCTGGCCTCCTGGCCGGACCTCGCCGGTCTCGCCGATCCGGCGGCCGAGGCCGAGGTCGGTTACGTGGTCGATCTCATCGGGCAGATCCGCTCGGCCCGCTCCGAGACGAACGTCCCGGCCGGGGCGCAGGTCCCCCTGGTGCTGGTGGGCGCCGACGCGGCCGTCCAGGCGCGGGTCGAGGCGTGGCGCGACACGCTGGTGCGCCTCGCCCGCCTGTCGGAGATCACCTTCAGCGACACGCCCCCGGCGAAATCCGTGCAATTGCTGGTGCGCGGCAGCGTGGCGGCCCTGCCACTGGAAGGCATCGTCGATCTGGCCGCCGAGGTGGCGCGGCTCAAGAAGGAGAAGGCCAAGGCCGAGGGCGAGATCAAGAAGGTCGATGCCAAGATGGCCAACGCCGACTTCGTCGCCCGCGCGCCCGAGGACATCATCGAGGAGAATCGCGAGCGCCGCGAGGCCGAGTCGGCCCGCCTCGTGAAGATCGACGAGGCGCTGGCGCGCCTGAGCTGACCCGGCTTCGTGACGCGGAGGAATCACCGCGTCACGCATTGAACGCAAGGCAGCCGGATCCGGCATCCGGCTGCCACGCGTCAGAGCGGCGACAGGGCTCCCCCGGCGAGCTGCACGAACCGTGCTGCCCTCAGCCCCCACCGTCGCGAAGGGCTCGCCGCAGCTCAGCGGACCCATGGCCGACGGTCCCCCGTCACCTGACCAAACCGTAATCTCGCCGCCACGCGCGGGTCAGGGCCTGCGCCTTACAGAGATCCCATCGACGGCTTCGACAGGCGTCGTCAGGATTTTCTGAAGGCAGCGAGTTCCATGATCGAGACCACCACGACCCGCCGCTACACCGGCCGCGCCCTCGCCTCCGTCGCCGCCGCCGCGCTCATCGCCGGCGGTGCCGTCGGCGGCGGCTACCTGCCGGCCGCGACGCCGGCCCTGGCCCAGGCCCTCCCGAAGTCGCCGATCGAGGCGCCCGAGCATCCGCCGGGCTCCTTCGCGGGCATCGTCAGCAAGGTGAAGCCCGGCGTCGTCTCGGTGAAGGTGAAGCTCGACGATACGGCGAGCGACGACGACGATGGACCCAGCAACGGCGGCAACGGCCAGAATCTTCAGAACGTCCCGCCCCAACTGCGCGAGTTCTTCAAGCGCTTCGGCGAGAACAACCAGGGCAACATGCAGCCGCAGCGTCGCGGCTCGCGCGGCGCCGTGGGCTCCGGCTTCATCATCTCGGCCGACGGCTACGTGGTGACGAACAACCACGTCGTGGACCACGCCAAGACGGTGCAGGTGACGCTCGACGACGGCCGGACCCTCGACGCGAAGGTGATCGGCAAGGACGCCAAGACGGATGTGGCCCTCCTGAAGATCAAGGAAGGCGGCAACTTCCCCTACGTGCAGTTCGGCAAGTCGGCGCCGCAGGTGGGCGACTGGGTCGTCGCCATCGGCAACCCCTTCGGCCTCGGCGGCACGGTGACGGCGGGCATCGTCTCGGCCCGCGGCCGTGACATCGGCGCCGGTCCGTACGACGACTTCCTGCAGATCGACGCGCCGATCAACAAGGGCAATTCCGGCGGACCGACCTTCAATGTGAACGGTGAGGTTGTCGGCGTGAACACCGCCATTGCCTCGCCCTCGGGCGGCAGTGTGGGCCTCGCCTTCGCCATCCCGGCAGAGACGGTGCAGGCGGTGGTGGACCAGCTCCGCTCCGACGGCAAGGTCGCCCGCGGCTACCTCGGCGTGCAGATCCAGCCGGTGACCCAGGATATCGCCGAGGGCCTGGGCCTGGAGAAGGCGAAGGGCGCCCTCGTCGATCACACCGAAAACGGCACCCCGGCCGCCAAGGCGGGCCTGAAGTCGGGCGACGTCATCGAAAAGGTGAACGGCGAGCCGATCGACAGCGCCCGCGAACTGTCCCGCAAGATCGCCGGCATGAAGCCGGGCGCGAAGGTGGACCTCAGCTACCTGCGCGGCGGGAAGTCCGACGTGGCCACCGTCACCCTCGGCACCCTGCCTACGGACGGGACCAAGACGGCGAGCGTGGAGGAGGATTCCTCCGGCCAAGTGCGCCTCGGCCTCGGCCTAGCCCCAGCCGCGCAGGTCGGCCTGTCCGATCAGGGCGTCGCGGTGGTGCAGGTGGATCCCGATGGGCCGGCGGCGGCCAAGGGCATCGAACAGGGCGACCTGATCCTCGATGTCGGCGGCCAGTCCGTGTCCTCGCCCTCCGACGTAGTGTCCCAGGTTCGGGCGGCGGAGAAGAGTGGCCGCAAGGCGGTGCTGATGCGGGTGAAGAGCGGCAAGGGCCAGACCCGCTTCGTCGCGATCTCCCTGGACAAGAAGGCCGGCTGATCGTGGTCGACTGAGCTGACGGGGGCGTGTCCATCGCGAGATGGGCACGCCCCATTTTTTTGGAGATCGAATTGGTCCCGCGCCGCAGGCCAGCTCGAGCAAAAGCGCCTACGGCGAAACTTGGATCATACGCCGCCCCGTCTTTGCGAGCGAAGCGAAGCAATCCAGGGCAGCGGGACCTGACCGAGCGTGGCGGATCCGTGGATTGCTTCGCTGACGCTCGCAAAGACGGTCGATCAGGCGACCTGGATCAACCCGAAAACGCTCTGGCGAACGTCAGCCCTCTGACTTCGGAGCCGGAATGCCGAGCCCCGCTCCGAGACGCTGGCGGCAGCGCTCAAGGACCGCGAAGGCGGCGTTCGAATCCCGCCCGAGGCGCACGAGGTCGGTGATCCGCGCCCGTCCGAACAGCACCGCCGAGAGGACGCCGCGGATGTCGGGCTCACCCTCGGGGGTGAGGGCATTCGCCGCGAAGGCCGGCAGGGCGCGGTCGGCGGGGTCGCAGATCACGCGCAGCGCGGCGAAGGGCAGGCCGTGCCGCCCGGCATAGGCGGCGGCGACGTGGGACTCCATATCGACGGCGGCGGCGGCGGTTCGCTCCCGCAACTGCGCCTTCTCGGCGACCGCCAGCACGGCGGCATCGACCCCGGCGAGGTCCGCCGAGATCACCCGGTTAGGCAGGCCGCTCAACGCATTGAGGATTGCCGCCGACGCGTCGAGGTCGGCCGCGCGGCGTCCATCCGGCGTGACGATGCCCGTGCCAACCACCACGTCCCCCGGCTTGAGGCCGGGATCGAGCCCGCCCGCGATGCCGAAGCTCACCACCGCGCGGCAGTGCGGACCCTGTCGCCCGTCGAGCAGCACCCTCAGCCGGGCGGGATCGCCGCCGGCGCCCACGGCTTCGACGCCGGGTCCGGCCGCGATGCGGCGCTCCCTGGCGAGACCGGTGACGGCGAGGACGGGGGCAGCGGGATCGATCATCGGGCGGGTGGGGATCAGGCCGGCGAGGGCGGAGGCGCCGCGTCGGGGCCGGTCGTTGTCGGAAGCGGACACGGGGGCGATCGAGCGAGAAGGCCGCCGGGGGAGGCGGGGGACGCTCTCTTAACAGGAGGTTGCGCCGCCGTCGTCAGTCCACCTTGCCGTTGCCGAGAAAGCTCGCCATCCGGTCGAGGGCGCGCAGGATGTTCTCCGACGAGTTGGCGTAGGACAGGCGCAGGTAGCCCTCGCCGTGCACGCCGAAATCGGGACCGCCGATGGTGGCGACGCCAGCCTCGTCCAGAAGGGCCGAGGCGAGCGCCTTGGCCTTCCATCCGGTGCGCGCGACGTTCGGAAAGGCGTAGAATGCGCCCTTCGGCACGATGCAGGACACCCCGGGCAGGGCGTTCAGACCATCGACGACAATGGCGCGGCGGCGGTCGAACTCGGCCAGCATTGCCGCCACGCAGTCCTGCGGGCCGTCGAGGGCGGCGATGCCGGCCCATTGAGTCGCGGCATTGACGCAGGAATGGGCATTCACCGCGAGCTTGCGGGCGTTGTCGTAGAGGGGCTTCGGCCAGACCGACCAGCCGAGCCGCCACCCCGTCATGGCGTAGGTCTTCGACGCGCCGTCGAGATAGATCAGCCGGTCGCGGATCTCGGGATACTTCAACAGCGAGTGATGCACCTGCCCGTCATAGGTCATGGTGCCGTAGATCTCGTCCGACAGGATCGCCACGTTTGGATGGGCGGCGAGCCCCGCGACCAGCGCGTCGATCTCGGATTTCGGGCTGACGCCGCCGCAGGGGTTGGCGGGCGAGTTGACGATCAGCAGCCGAGTCTTCGGCGTGATGAGCGCGAGCGTTTCGGCAGCCGAAAAGGCGAAGCCGTTCTCTTCGCGGATCGGCACTGGCACGGGCGTCGCGCCGGTATACTCGATCATCGAGCGATAGATCGGGAAGCCGGGATCGGGGTAGAGAATCTCGGCCCCCGGCTCGCCGAACATCAGGATCGCCATGAACATGGTGACCTTGCCGCCCGGCACGATCATCACCGCCTCGGGCGAGACCTCGACGGCGTGGCGACGCAGGATGTCGCGGGAGACCGCCTCGCGCAGGGGCAGGATGCCGGTGGCCGGCGTGTAGCCGTGGTGGCCGTCGCGGAGCGCCTTCACGCCGGCCTCCACGATGTGGGCCGGGGTTGGCATGTCGGGCTGGCCGATGCCGAGGTTGATGATGTCGCGTCCCTGGGCGGCCAGGGCCTGCGCGCGGGCCAGCACGGCGAAGGCGTTCTCCTCGCCGATTCGCGAGAAGGCCGGGACGACTTGGAGCATGGCGGCCTCCGATGGCCTGCATCGCCGGAGCGCGTGGCCATCCGGCGCAAAAAACGTCGAGCCCGGGCATGGGGATGCGCGGGTGTCGCGATTCGAGCGGGTCTGGGGGCCCGGCTTCGGTGAGAGATCCGCGCGCCGCCCGGTCGCCGGGCCGGCGCGCGGGACGTCCTCAGTGCTTGGTGCGCTCGGACAGCTTCATCGCGGCGAAGGACATACCGATGGCGACGACGCCGAGGGTGATGAAGGTCTTGAGCGAGGCGAAGAACAGGGCGGGCTCGACCCCGGTGTCCGTGTACAGGACGAGGCCGATGGCCGCGAGCGGCAGCGACAGCAGGATCAGCAGCGGGACGAGCGGGTTCATGCGGTGCACTCGAAGTGTGGGCGCGTGACCGCGCCTCTGGTTCAGGCCGCCTGCATAGCACCGTGCGGCGACGGTTGGCATCCCCCAAACCGCCGCGTTTTTCCCGGAGGCGAAAAAGTCCCGGATCCGGCGCATGAATCCTTCATCACCGCCAAGTCATTCTCGCGCCAAGAAACGACCCGGGGAGAATCGATGCAGTTTTCCGCTGCGAACAACACCACCAAGGATCAAGGTGGGACCACGCGGGACCCGCTCGACGATGCGATCCGGCAGATCGGCCGGCTGGTCCGCCACCCCGCCTACCGGCGGCAGGCGGTGATGAGCGCCATCCTCATGCGGCATCTGCCCTTCGACGGCGGCTACCAATGGGCGGGCGAGGGTGCCCTGCGGACCCGTCTTGTCTCCGCGAAGCTCGATGCGAACACCCTGTCGCACCTCGCCACCACCGCGGGCGATGAGTTCCGGCGGCTGCGCGGCCCGCCGGACGCCTGACCCCACCGCCCGTCAGGCCGGCACCCTCACCGTGGCGCGCAGGCCCCCGAGGGGGCTGTCGTGCAGGCTGATGTCTCCGCCGTGCGCTCGGGCAATGTCCCGGGCGATGGCGAGGCCGAGGCCGGAGCTGCCGGCATCCTGCCGGGCGTCGTCGAGCCGGACGAAGGGCTTGAACACCTCGTCGCGGCTCTCGATCGGAATGCCGGGACCGTCGTCGTCGATCGAGACCAGGAAGCTGCGCGCCTCGATTCGCCCCGAGATCGCGACGGTGTCCGCATGGCGCGCGGCGTTGGCCGCGAGGTTGAACAGGCAGCGCCGGAACGCGTCCGGCCGGACCGTGACCAGGGGCGAATCCGCGAGATCGACCTTGCTGACATGGGCGCCGAGGCGTTCGAGGTCGGTGCGCAGGTCGTTGAGCAGGGTCCGCATGTCGGTGGGGGCGGCCGTTTCGGCGGAGTCGCCACGGGCGAAGGCGAGGTAGCCCTCGAGCATCCGGCTCATCTCGTCCACGTCGCGGGTCAGATCCTCGATCTCGTCGGTGCGCTCGAACAGCGCGAGGGACAGGCGGAAGCGCGTGAGGATCGTGCGCAGGTCGTGGCTCACGCCGTTCAGCATCGCCGTGCGCTGCTCCATCGCCCGCTCGATGCGCCGCTTCATCTCGATGAAGGCATGGCCGGCCTGCCGCACCTCCCGCGCCCCGCGGGGCCTGAACTCGATCTCCCGCCCCTTGCCGAAACCCTCGGCCACGGCCGCCAGCCGGAGGATGGGGCGGATCTGGTTGCGCAGGAACAGGATCGCCACGCCCAGAAGGACGAGGGACGAGCCGATCATCCAGACGAGGAAGATATGCGAGTTCGAGGCGTAGGCCTGACTGCGCCGGGCGGTGACGCGCATCACGCCGCCGGGGATGGCGATGCGGATCTCGATGAGGTTCGAGCGACCGACCGTGTCGATCCAGAATGGACGCCGGATCTGACGCTTGATCTCGTCGGAGAGCGCCTCGTCGAGGATCGAGAAGAACGGGCGCGGACCCGGCGGCGGGAGCGTCGCGCCCTCCAGGATGTCGAGGTCGAGGTTCAGGCGCTCGCCCGCGATGCGGGAGAGGGTCTCGGCCTCCCTGTCCTGCGGGTAGCTCTCGTAGATGTCCTTCAGGGCGGCCACGTCGGCCACCACGGAGGCCGAGAGCCGCTTGGTCACGAGTTGCCAGTGCCGCTCCATGAAGGTGTAGGCGATCACCGATTGCAGGAGCACCACCGGGGCGATGATGATGATCAGCGAGCGGGCATAGAGCCCCTTCGGCAGCAGGTCGCCGATCGCGCGGGACAGCTTCTTCAGGTAACGCCGGGGTGCGGAGAGGACCCTGGCCGTCGTCGCCTCGGCCGGACGGAGCGCACGCGCGAGGGCGGGATCCTCGGCGTTCACGCGGCGCGCGCCCGTCGCGGGAAACGGCCGTGGCCGTGGTGGGTCCGGGCGGCGATCTTCGGCATGGGATCCGGCGTTGCGTCGTGCCGGAGTCTACCGGCCGGTGCGGCCCGAGCCAAGGACGGCGCCGGTCGCGGTGCATCGCCCGCCTTGCGTCCGCGCCCGGCGGCTATACCTCTGGCGATGCGGGGGGCGCCCGCCATGTGAGGGCTCGCAGGGCCATGCTCAGCACCGATACCGATATCCTCACCACCGCCGAGGCATGGCGGCGGGGCGGGCGCGCCGTCGCCCTCGCCACCGTCATCGAGACCTGGGGCTCCGCGCCCCGCCCCGTGGGGAGTCACCTCGTGGTCGATGGGGACGGCAATTTTCTCGGCTCGGTCTCGGGCGGCTGCGTCGAGGGCGACGTGATCACCGAGGCGGCCGACGTGATCGAGGCGGGCACGCCCCGGGTGCTCGAATTCGGCGTGGCCGACGAAACGGCGTGGCGGGCGGGGCTGTCTTGCGGCGGCCGCATCCGCGTCTTCGTGGAGCGGATCGACTGATGCGCGCCGAGATCCTCGAACGGCTCAATGCCGAGCGCGCCGCCCGGCGGGCGGCGATCCTCGTCACCCGGATCCCGGACGGACACCAGCGCCTCGTCCGCGAGGCCGAGGTGGACGGCGATCCCCTGGCCGACGTGCTGCGCCCGCGCTTCGCCTCGGCCCGGAGCGGGCTCGTCGAGACGCCGGAGGGGCAGGCCTTCCTCACGGTGCAGGTCCCCCCGGTGAGGCTCGTCGTGGTCGGCGCGGTGCATATCTCCCAGGCCATGGCCACGATGGCGGGTGCCCTCGACCTCGCCCTCACGGTGATCGACCCGCGCACGGCCTTCGCCACGCCCGAGCGGTTTCCGGGCATCGACCTCGTGGCCGAATGGCCCGACGCCGCCTTCGCGGGGCCGGTGCCGCCCCTCGACCGGTACTGCGCCCTGGCCGCCCTGACGCACGATCCGAAGATCGACGATCCGGCCCTCGCAGCGGCCCTGCGGGCAGGTTGCTTCTACGTGGGCGCCCTCGGCTCCAGGAAGACCCACGCGGCCCGCGTGGCGAGGCTGACGCAGGCGGGGTTCGGCGAAGCGGAGATCGCGCGCATCCATGCTCCGATCGGCCTGCCGCTCGGCGCCGTCAGCCCGGCGGAGATCGGGTTGGCGATCCTGGCCGAGATCATCGCCGAACTGCGCCGCGCGCCGAAGCCGGAGGCGGCGTGAGGTTCGGCGCGGTCCCTGTCGCGGAGGCAGTCGGCCTCCTCACCGCCCACACCCTGCGCAGCGGCGGCGCGACGCTCCGCAAGGGCCTGCCGATCACCCCGGACATGGCGGCACGCCTCACGGCCGAGGGTGTCCGCGAGGTCGTGGCCGTCGCCCTCGACGGCGAGGATGTGGGGGAGGATACCGCCGCCCTGCGTCTCGCCACGGCGCTGCGCGGCGCCAACCTGCGCCTGGATGCGCCCTTCACGGGCCGCTGCAATCTCTTCGCGCAATCCCGCGGTATCCTGCGGATCGCCCAGGACCGCATCGTCGCCGTCAACGGCGTCGATGAGGCCATCACCGTGGCGACGCTTCCCGCCTTCAAGCCGGTGGCCGAAGGCGAGATGGTCGCCACGGTGAAGATCATTCCCTACGCCGTACCGGGCGACGCCCTGACGTCCGCCTGCGCGGCGGGGGGAGAGGGGGCGCTCACGATCGCGCCCTACCGCCGCCGCCGCGTCGGCGTGGTCTCGACGCGCCTGCCGGCGCTCAAGGATGCGACCATCGACAAAACTCTCAGGGTCCTCGCCGAACGGCTCGCGTCCACCGGGGCGGAGATTGCGGCGGAGACCCGCGTCGCGCACACGGCCGAGGCGGTGGCCGACGGACTCGGTGCCATGCTTGGAGCGGGGCGGGCGGATCTCGCGGTGGTGTTCGGGGCGTCCGCCATCGCCGACCGGCGGGACGTCATCCCCGCCGGGATCGAGCTGGCCGGAGGGCGCGTCGATCATCTCGGGATGCCCGTCGATCCGGGCAATCTCCTCCTCCTCGGCGCCCTCGGCGATGTGCCGGTGATCGGCGCCCCCGGCTGCGCCCGCTCGCCCAAGGAGAACGGCTTCGACTGGATCCTGCAACGGCTCCTCGCCGACATCCCCGTGAGCCGCGCGGACATCGTCGCGCTGGGCGTCGGCGGCCTGCTCATGGAGATCGTGTCCCGGCCCCAGCCCCGTGACGGGGGCGAGACGGCGGAAGGGGACGATGCCTGAGATCGCGAGCCTGCTCCTCGCCGCCGGGCGCGGCACGCGCTTCGGCGCCACGCCGAAGCTTCTCGCGCCCCTCGACGGCCGTCCGCTGGTGCGCCACGCCGCCGAGGCGGCCCTCGCCGCCCGCCCCCGCCCTATCGTCGCCGTGCTCGGCGCCCATGCGCAGGCGGTGGGCGCGGCCCTCGACGGGCTCGACGTGACCCGCGTGCTGAATTCGGCCTATGCCGGGGGCCTCTCGACGACGCTCCGGGCGGGCCTCGCCGCGCTGCCGCCGGACTGCACGGCGGCCATCGTGATCCTCGGCGACATGCCGCGGGTCGGCGCGGCGACCATCGACCGCTTGGCCGAAGCGTTCATCCGGTCCGGCGGGACGGCCGGTGCCGTGGTGCCCGTCCACGGCGGCCGGCGGGGCAACCCCGTGCTTCTCAATCTCGCGGTCCTGGGGGACGCCATCGCCGCCCTCGACGGCGACCGTGGCGCGGGACCGCTCCTCGCGAGCCGCTCCGATGTCCTGGAGATCGCGGGCGATCCGGGCACGTCCCTCGACATCGACACGCCCGACGCCCTTGCGGCCTTGGCCCCTTGAGGGCGTGCGCCGTCACTTCTCCTTCTTCGCCTCGCGGCGGCACCGGTCGGAGCAGTAGCGCACCTCGTCCCACACCCGCTCCCACTTCTTGCGCCATGCGAAGGGACGTCCGCACTGCGCGCAGATCTTCGTCGGAAGGTCGCCCTTGCGGCGCATCGGGGGCATGGGGCGACCTTATCGAGCGGCGTTCCGGCGCTTCCGGGCATCGTAGGCGAGGCCGGCGCCGAGCATGAGGGCGATGCCGCCGACGTTGACCGCGATCTGAAGCGGCCAGAGCGGATCGAAGGTCCGGTACAGGATTCGCCCGAACAGGGCGGCGAGGCACCCGACGGCGAAGATCTCCAGGGAGTGCCGCCCGCAGGCGTCGACGGCCCGCAGGATCGGGCGTTGGGTCAGCCGCAGGAGCGCCGGCGAGCTGAAGGCGAGATAGCTGAGCGCGAGGATGTTCAGCAGACGCAGCGGCGCGACATGGCCCTTGTTCGGCGGCCCCATATCGATAGGTGCGAGGTTCGGCAGACCCCATTCGCCCCAGGACGCGCCCTGGAACAGGGCGAAGAGCAGGTAGGCGACGGACACGCCCGTCAGGAGCGGTCGCCGGGGCAACAGGCCCCCGTGCTTGCGCACCGTGACGGCCAGCGCCGCCCCGATGACGAACAGGAACTGCCACGCGAAGGGATTGAAGTACCAGCCGTCGTCGACGGCGGCGGCATTCGGCAGGTTCAGCGTGTAGTCGGCATTGGCGGCGAACCAGATCGTGCCCGAGAGGGCCAGGGTCCAGCCGACGCCGTTGCTGATGCCGAGATAGACGAGGGGGAACAGCGCCAGCAGGAGGATGTAGAGCGGCAGGATGTCGAGGTAGTTCGGCAGGGCGTTCAGGGCGAGGCCGCGCATCATGCCCTGCCACAGCCCCATGTCGAGCAGCGGTTTCACCCCGAAGCGAGGCACCAGCCCGGTCATGTCCATCCAGACCCGGACGATGAGCAGCGTTGCCAGCAGCAGGCCGGCCTGGACCAGATAGATTCGCAGGCAGCGACGGGCGATGCGGATCAGCGTCGTGACGGTGCCGGACCGAGCGAACAACCCGCCATAGGCCACCATGGAGGAGTAGCCCGCCAGCAGCACGAAGATTTCGGCCGCATCGCAGAAGCCGAAATTGTGCAGGGTGAGGGCGGCCGGCGCATTGCGCGGAATATGGTCGATGAAGATCGTGAGCAGCGCGAGGCCGCGCACCACGTCGACCCGCGCGTCACGCTTGCGCGCCGGCGCACCCGCCACCGGGGAAACCGGTTCCGGTGCCCCAGGCGCCGGACGCGCCCCGTCCACCGGGCGGATTTCCTCTTGCAGGGTCGGGGACGCCATCGCCTCGGCGGTGTCTCTTCGTCTCTGAGGGCGGGAAATAGCGCGAACTCCGCCGAAGGGGATGGGCCATGCCGCCATCCTGCCCCAGGTGGGAGGCCGGACCGGTCGGACGAGCCGCCCTCGGGCGCAGCGACGCAAACGCTCCGGTCGTGCGCGCCTGCCATAGCCTTCATTGTTTGCTTCAATTTTTCCGGGCGGGGCTGACGCCCTCTTCGGATCGAGGCCCGGAGGCACTTTCCCTGATCTGCGGATCGCCCCCGCTCAGCACGGGAGCGGGCGGCAATGCGGGGCGGGCCGAAACCGCGTCAGCGCATCACGCCGATGCTCGTGAGCCAGAGCCGATAGAGACGCGGCCACAGGGCCACGGGCGTCTCCGATTGGCCGATGCCGAAGCCGTGCCCGCCGATCGCGAAGCGGTGGTACTCCAGGGGCACCTTGGCCGTGCGGCAGGCCTCGTCCAGGATCCTGCTCTGCTCGGGGCTGATGATCCGGTCGTCATCCGCCTGGACGAGGAACAGCGACGGACACGTCTCGCTCACATAGCCCTGGAGCGACCACGCCGCGCTGTCGGCCGGGCGGGGATCCTCGCCGACGAGGCTCCGCCGGGTGGTGGTGCGGTCGAAGGGCGGTTCGAGGCTGACGACGGGGTAGATCAGGCTCGCGAAATCGGGCCGGGCGGAGCCCTCATCGGCGGCATCGACAGGCGTGTAAGAGCGGAACGTCGAGCGGGCGGCGGTCATCCCAGCGAGGTGCCCACCCGCCGAGAAGCCCATCACGCCGAGTCGCCGCGGATCGACGGCGGCCCGGGCGATACCGGCCCGGATCAGACGGACGGCGCGCTGCGCGTCCTGCAGCGGCACGAGGGGGCCGTCCGCCCAGCCCTCCCGGGGCAGACGGTAGGTCAGGACGAAGGCCGTGATGCCCTGGGCGGCCAGCCAGTAGGCGGCGGGATAGGCTTCCTTGACGAGGCCGATGCGCGTGTAGCCGCCCCCGCCCGCGACGAGGACGCCGACGCCGGTCGGCCGGTCCGGCACGAAGGCTTCGAGGGTGGGTGAGGCGATGTTGCTGATTGCGCCGCTGGCATCGAGCCGCGTCGGCCCGGACGGGCCATCGCCGCCGGGCGGCGACCCTGGCCACAGCGGCACCCTGATCGGGGCTCCCACGGACAATGCGGGCTGCGCCACGGTGGCGGCGGCGAGGGAGAAGAGCAGCGAGCGGCGATCCGGCATCGGGCAGTCCCGCGGACGGTCGGCTGGATCGTGACCGCCGCGATCTAAGAATCGGGACGCGTCGAGGTTCCCGGCCACGGTCCCGCGGAAGTGAGAAGCCGGGGCGGGGGCGGCCCGGAACGCGCCGCCCCCGTCCTGTCCTGTCCTTACCGAGAGAACTTCTTGTACTTGATCTTCTTCGGCATGATCGAGTCGGCGCCCAGCCGCCGCATCTTGTCCTGCTCGTAGTCCGAGAAGTTCCCCTCGAACCACTCGACATGGCTGTCGCCCTCGAAGGCGAGGATGTGGGTCGCGATGCGGTTCAGGAACCAGCGATCGTGGCTGATGATCACGGCGCAGCCGGCGTAATCCTCCAGGCCCTCTTCGAGCGCCCGCAGGGTCTCCATGTCGAGGTCGTTGGTCGGCTCGTCGAGGAGCAGGACGTTGCCGCCCTTGCGCAGAGTCGCGGCGAGGTGGACGCGGTTGCGCTCGCCGCCCGAGAGGGTGCCGACCTTCTTCTGCTGGTCCGGCCCCTTGAAGGCGAAGGCGGCGCAATAGGCGCGGGAATTGATCTCGCGCTTGTTGAAGTACAGGATGTCGTTCCCGCCCGAGATTTCCTGCCAGACGGTGGCGTTCGGGTCGAGGGCGTCGCGCGATTGGTCCACGTAACCGAGGTGGACGCTCTCGCCGACCTTGATCTCGCCGTCGTCGGGCTTCTCCTGACCGGTGATCATCTTGAACAAGGTGGTCTTGCCGGCGCCGTTCGGGCCGATGACGCCGACGATGCCGCCCGGCGGCAGCTTGAAGGACAGATCCTCGATCAGCAGGCGGTCGCCGTAGGCCTTCGAGAGCTTGTTGAACTCAATGACGTTCTGGCCGAGACGTTCGGTGATCGGAATGACGATCTGTGCCGTGGCATCGACCTTCTGCGCCTGCTTCGCCACGAGTTCCTCGTAGCGGGTGATGCGCGCCTTCGACTTGGTCTGGCGGGCCTTCGGTGAGGCCGAAATCCACTCCTGCTCGCGGGCGATGGAGCGCTGGCGGGCCATGTCCTCGCGGCCCTCCTGCTCCAGGCGCTTCTGCTTCTGCACCAGCCAGGAAGAGTAGTTGCCCTCGTAGGGGATGCCCTTGCCGCGGTCGAGCTCCAGGATCCAGCTCGTCACGTTGTCGAGGAAGTAGCGATCGTGGGTCACGATCAGGATGGCGCCGGGATACTGGCGCAGGTGGCCTTCGAGCCAGTTCACCGTCTCGGCATCGAGGTGGTTGGTCGGCTCGTCGAGGAGGAGCAGTTCCGGCTCCCACAGGAGCAAGCGGCAGAGCGCAATACGGCGGCGCTCGCCGCCCGACAGGGTGGCCACCGGCTGCTCGTCGCTCGGGCAGCCCAGGGCCTCCATGGCTTGGTCGATCTTGGAGTCGAGCTCCCAGAGGCCGAGGGACTCGATCCGGTCCTGCAACTCGGTCATCTCGTCGGCGGTCTCGTCCGAGTAGTTCATGGCGAGTTCGTTGTAGCGGTCGAGCATCGCCTGCTTCTCGGCGACGCCCTCCATGACGTTCTCGCGGACGGACTTGTTCGGATCGAGGTGCGGCTCCTGCGGCAGGTAGCCGACCCGCGCGCCCTGCGCGACCCAACCGTCGCCGGTGAAGTCCTTGTCGATGCCCGCCATGATCTTGAGGAGCGTCGACTTGCCGGCGCCGTTGATTCCCAGCACGCCGATCTTCGCGTCCGGGTAGAACGAGAGGTTGACGTTATCCAGGATCTTCTTGCCACCGGTATAGGCCTTGGTCAGGCCCTTCATGTGGTAGATGAATTCGCGAGCCATCGCGGAGGTCCTCGGTGAGCTGGGGTGAGTCGCGGCGTGAGGCGGCGGGGTGTCGGCCTGCCCTGTCGCGCGAGTCGAGATGATGCGTATGATCGGACGGACCTATCAGGCCGGCCGAAGAGCGGCAAGGATCGCAGGCCGGATCAGGCGAAGGGGTTCTTGACCGTCTTGGACGGGAGGTCGGCGGCCTCGGCGACCTCCTCCGGCAGCGGCGCGGCTTCGAGCGTCCGGACGATGGCTTCCAGCGTCTCCCTCAAGAGCCGGGCCTGCGCGAGGCCGGCGCGGTCGCGGGGAATGTCGAGTGACCCGTGGAGGGTGATCCGCGTCGTGCCGTTCTCCACCGAGAGACCGCCGATGGTGCGGCAGGCCGCGTCGTCGGCGAAGGGCTCGAAGCCCGGCGCCTCGGCCGCGGGGCCGGTCGCGCCGGCCGGGGTGGATGTACCTTTCGATCGCGCCATTGCCGTCGCCTCAGTAGATCGAGCGTAACAGGTCCCGGAACAGCTTGCGGGCGAGCCGCGCCAGCTCCCGGTCGAGCCAGGGCCCCCATCCCTCGTCCGCCCGGGGACGCCGCCGGGCCTCGCCGCCTAAGGCATGGGGATCGGGCAGGGCCATCGCCCGCATCCGCGCTGCCGGGGCCAGGGCGGGAAACACGTCGATCCCCGCGGCCGCCTGCAGGGCGTCGGGGGAGACCGCCCGCCATTCCCTGGTCGCGTCGTTGCGGACGAGGTAGGCCCCCGCCTCGCCGGTGGCCGGATCGTAGAGCGCCTTGAACAGCTCGGTGGGCACCAGCACGCCCGCGCCGATCTGCTGCACGGACTCGCCCGTGAAGATCGCCCCCGTCACCACGTAGAGAGATCCGCGCCGGGTCGCGGCCCGGCGGACGGCCTCCTCGATATCGCTCCACAGGCCGCGGTTCAGCACCCTGTCCTGGGGGACGATGTTGGCGAGGGTGAAGGATTGCGCCTGGGCCTGCAGGGTCGGCATGTCGCCCGCCGGCGCGAGGTGTCCACGGTCGAAGCCGCTGCGGACGTAATCCTCCAGCCGCGCCCTTCCCTCGGGGGGGAGGCGGGATTCCTCGTGGAACGAATCATCACGGGCGACGGCGCGCGCGTCGGTCACGCTCGCGCGGGTCAGATGCTCGGCGGAATAGAGCGGCGTGCGCGTCACGCCGGAATGGAGGACGGCGAAGGCGTCGTAGCAGAGCGCCTCCGTCCGGGCGGCGAGCTTGGCGTTCACGATTGCGGGAGCCTGCCCCTCGGCGAACAGCGCCGGGCAGGTCTCGGCGGAGGCGGGCGACGCCGCGACGATCAGGACGAGGACGAGACCGAGGCGCCGGGTCGCGCTCACCGGCAAGCCCGCACCCGGCGCGGCCCCTCGGGCGTCGGCCGCACGCGCCAGCCACAGGGGCGACCGAGATGACGGCCGAAGGGTCTGGCATCCCGGTCCGGACCGCCCGGAACCGTTCGCTCCGGGCAAGTCCCCAGGAAGTTGCAGGGGAAGTCCAGATTCCCATCCAGCAATCGCGGGGCGGCGGAAGCTTGGCCAAGGCCGAGAATACAGAAAATCAGCAGGATTGTGCAGAGACGGACCTGACTCAACGGGCTTCCTCATGTGGCGGCGAGGGCACGAGTTTCGAAAAAAGCGCTGGTCCAGCATTGATCGAACCGGCGAACGTTCGTACTTGGAATTATCGTGATAGCGGCGGCCTCCGGCATTTCATACGGCTGCGCCCCGCTCAAGGCCTGCCCAAGGTCTGGTCCGGCGACGGCGTGACGGGCGGCACAATCGAATGAGCGAGTCGACCATTGGCGATCACCCCTGAGCAAT
>NZ_BPQE01000047.1 GCF_022179085.1 Methylobacterium aerolatum | reverse complement strand
GTCCCGCATGTTCATGAGGGACCTGAGGGCACGGATCTGGTCGCTCGCGATATCGAAGAGCCGCGGCCCGGCGAGCTGACCCTTGAGGATGGCGAGCGGTGAGGCCGAGCCGTAAGCCGACAGGGGACCGGAGGCATCGCTGCAGATGAGGAATGCGGCCGGGTCCGGGGTCTGCCCGGGCTTGTAGATCGCTTCAAGACCCAGGTTCTCGTAGGCGCCACCATCCCAAAGACCGATGCGGGTCGCGGGGGGCTGCGTCCTCGACAGCGGCTTGCGCGTCGCCGGATCGGTCCGGAACCATCCCTCCTCGGGGAGGTCCAACCAGAGCGCCCCCAAAACGTAGGGAACGGCCGCCGAGGCCGCAGCTGCATCCGCCAGTCGGATGTCCGGCGCGTAGTGACGACCGAACTTCCAGTCGCCCATCTCCCTGGCTGAGAACCGCCAGCCCTTGCCCGTGTGGAGGGACGTTGCGTTGATGTGCCAGACCGGGGTTTCCGGAAGATCCCGGATACGACCGGTGATACCCCAACGCTCCGCGAGGAGGTCGGCGAGAACGCTGGCTCGATGCGCCAGCAGCCTCCGGTTGAACCGGAACAGACCACGCCAGCCGATGGCTCGGACCGTAAACAGGTCGACGGTCGTCAGAAGGTTGCGCAGCGTCGGAAAGACTCGATCCAGGTAAGCGGCCGAACCCGGCCACGAATACCCGTTCGTCGTCATGACGGCCGAGACGAGCAAGCTACCGCCGGACACGGTCGATATGTGCGTCACCCGTTCGAGAAGCTGTTCCTCTGCGAGACGCTTCAGGACACCGGCGTGAAAAGCCGCCGCGCGAACGCCCCCGCCTGAAAGAGCCAGCCGGATCGGGAGACTTGAGGGGTCGCTGTCCGTCGATATGCCGGCCACCACCGGTTCGGCAGGCACCCCTTGCCCCCGCTCCCGAATGCCGGGTTCTTGCTCGTCACCGACGCCTAAAGGGCTCTCCGCCTGCATCGTTCGCTCCCGCCACGCCACCTCGGTAGCGAACCGTTCAGTATGTCTACACCGAACTTGTGCGACGGCATATCGCTTTTCAAGGCCTGGGTGTTAGTCTACGGCGAACTTTCTGAGCGGTTGCGGCGGGGAGACGGGGCACGGTGGCCACATTCGGCGAGAAGATCCGGGAGCTGCGAAAGAAGGCCGGGTTGACACTCGACCTGCTTGCCGAGATGACCGGCTCCAGCAAGTCGTACATCTGGGAGATTGAGAATAAAAACCCCCCAAGGCCGTCCGCCGAGAAGATCGACCGGATCGCGAAGGCGCTCGGGGTGACAGCTGACTATCTGATGGATGCCGAGGCCGATCTAGCGACCGCCGAGGACGAGGCATTCTTCCGGAAGTACAGGGGCCTTGATCCCGACGTGAAGGACCAGATCCGTCGGATCACCGAAACCTTCAGGAAATAGCCTCGACGACCGACCGACGGCACGCATCGGTATTGCCCTGTTGCGGCCGTGCTGCGAGCCTGGACCTGAAGACGATTCAGGTCCGCATCGATGGCAGACTCCAGCGAACTGACGCCGACACGGTGGGCCAACCGGCTCACGCAGATGCTCGACCTTGTGAAAGGGGAGGACCGCTATCCGGTCGACGTCGAGGAGCTGATCCTCGAATACTCCCGCAGCGTCTGGCCGGACGACCCGGTGCTCAAGATTGTCTCGCAGCCGATCCGGGGGTTCGAGGGAGCCCTGGTACCGATTCGCGAGGAGCCGCGGGGATGGCTCGTCATCAGCAACTCGGCGGCCTCGCCGGGCAGAAGACGCTTCACGGTGGCCCACGAGGCAGCCCACTACATCCTTCACCGCGACCGCATTCCCGCCGGGGGCATCTACTGCAAGGAGGAGGACGTCAGCCGCCGGAACGGCAAGGACATCGAGAAGGAAGCGGACACCTTCGCGGCCGCATTGCTGATGCCCCTTCACGACCTACGACGGCAGATCGACCCGAGGGCCAAGCCTACCCTAGCGGATCTGAGCGCCCTAGCCGAACGCTACGGTGTATCGCTGACGGCCGCGACGCTGAGATGGCTCGAAATCACCGAACGCCGCTCGCTGATGGTCGTCTCGACAGAGGGTTACGCACTCTGGGCGCGGTCGAGCGGCCCGGCTTTCAAGTCCGGGCGCTTCATCCGAACGTCGGGTTCCCCGCATGAAATCCCCGTCGGTGCCGGTGCGTTGCGGCCCGACCTTGCTGATGAGTGCCGGCTGGGTCTCTCACATCCCGCGGGCGTCTGGTTCGATGAGGATGTTGAGGAGATCACGGTCCATGCGACAGCCATCGACCAAGTCATTTCCGTCCTGCATCTCGGCCGAGCGGAAGCGCGCTCGCATGACGGTGAGGATGATCCCGAACAGGACGTCCTCGATAGGTTCGAAGCGAACGGCCGGGCCTGACGTTCGCGGTGAGTGGCCCGGAAACGAGGCTACACGCGTCCCCGTGCGGGTGGCGAGACCAGTCCGGCTGACTGCGACCTCGCATCGACGTCTGTCGGGCAATCCAAGATACCCTGCATCCCAGCCGGCAAACGCCGGAGGGTGAGCGAGGAACGGTCTCGCGTCATTCCGCAGGCTCGCGAACCTCCGGCGCCGTGGGCCAGGCCCGAGCGAGCCGACCGAACACTCCGGCATCCGTCCAGGCCGAGCGGGACCCGATCACGTAGAGGTTCTCCTTCGCGCGGGTGGCGGCGACGTTGAGGATGTTCGGTGACCCGCCCGCCCAGCCGCGCGCCCCCCGCTGGGCCGGGATCGGGGCCCCGAGGACGAAGATCACGCTGTCGGCCTCGCGGCCCTGGACGGTATGGACCGTGCCGATCCGGTCCCGCGTCCAGCCGTAGGGGTCGGCGGTCCAGCGGGACAGCACGCCGGACGCCGTGACCCTCTCGCGAAGGCGTCGTGCCACGATGAGGAACGGGCTGATCACGTATAGGTCGAGGTCCGGGATGCCTGCGACGGACAGGCGGCGCAGCATGTCGACGACGGCGTCCCCCTCGGCGTCCGACCACTTGTCCTCGATGCGCCCGCCGGCGACGTCGACCCAGTGCGACCTGCCCAGGACGTCACGGATGGCGGAGGTCCGCCCCGGCTTCGCATGGACCATCAGCCCTTGGTAGGCGACGTCGTTCGAGAGGCCGAACATCGGCTCGGCGCAGCGGCGGTGGACGAGCAGGGGGAAGCCCACGCGGACGGAGCCGACGGTCTGGCGGAACTCGGCGACGTAGGTGGCCGCGGCGTCGGCCACGGCCTGCACCGAGGCCTTGGGTGCGTTCCACCTCTCGGGGTCGATGCCGAAATCGGCGCAGATGGTCTCGGCGAGCTCCGTCGGCAGGGAGGTCACCGGCTCGATCTGCAGCGGGTCCCCGACGACCACGGCGCGGCGGGTGCGCATGATCGCGCCGACGGCGGCCTGGGGCACGGCCTGTCCCGCCTCGTCGACGAGGAGCCAGCCCAGCGTCTCGGGCGGCAGGTAGCCGATCATGCGGGTGACCGAGGCGAAGGTCGAGGACACCACCGGCACGACGAGGAACAGCGTCGCCCAGAGGTCCGGCATGTGCGGCTTGGTCTTGGGCTGCCACGCGTTCCGGCCGATGAGCGCCTTGAACAGGTTTTCCAGGTTGCTCCGCACCGGTTCGGCGGCCGCGTCTACGAACGCCTTGTGGACCGCCATGGCGAGCTCGAACACGCGGTCGCGCTGGCGGTGCACCTCCATGTCCAGCCACGGCGCCGCTTGCTGGACCACGTTCCGGTCCCTGGCGAAGAAGGCCGCGTCGACCGTCCGGTCGCCGCAACGGGTCAGCATCTTCGCGACGCCGGCCTCGGCGGCATCGCGCGCGGCGATGGCCGCCCGGTTCGCCGCCCCGGCGGAGGCCATGGCCGTTTCGGCCTCGCGCAGCCGGCCCCGGGCAACCTCCGCCTCCGACGAGCTTCGGCGCACCTCGCGGTCGGCACGGTCGAGAGCCTCTGCGAGTTGCGCGTCGCTGGTCGTCCAGTCCTTGGCGGCGACGGTCCGGAACAGGCGCGCGAGGAAGCCCGGCCGCCGCAGGGCATGTCCCGCCCGGGCATGGTCGGCGCGGTCCCGTGCCTGTTCCGCGCCGGTTGCGGCGTCGGTCGCTTCCCGGTGTCCCTGCCGGGCCGAGGCGACCTCGTCCGCGGCGACGGCCGCGGCCCGTCCTGCGACCGTGGCCTCGGCGCGCAGCCTCGGAAGGGTGCCGACGACCTTACGGGCGGCCTCGATCTCGGCGAGGAAGGCGTGGACCTGCTCGACCTCCGCCTTGAAGGCCGTGCGCGCCTCGCGCCAACGCCGGAGCGCCTCCGTCCGGTTGCGCGGCGGGTTCTCGTTCCCGACCACGACGGGGCGCCGCTTGCGCATCGTGCCCGGCTTCGCGGGATCGGGCTCCTCGACCCATTGCGGGCTGCCGGCTGCCTCGGCGAGGTAAGCACGCAGTCCCTTGTCGGGGTCGATCCACGCCTTTTCCCGGAAGGCGAAGCGGTTCGAGGCATTCCCGAGAACAGCAGCGACGAGGCCCCATGCCTCGACGTCGCCGGAGACGTTGTCGGCCACGGTCTTGAGGTAGCGCAGGCCGGTCGCGTCCGACGCGATGGCCTTCAGGGCCGGGAGTTCGCGGCTGACGTTCTCGACCGCCTTGTTGTTCGAGGAGGCCACCAGCATCTCGAAGCCGCGCAGGCGGGGGTCGACCTTGTGGAGCGGCACGGTCGCGTTGCCGACCCTCGGCCGGTAGCCGGATGCGGGGAAGGCTTTCTCGGGGTCGTCGAACCCGCACATCGCCTCGGCACGCCGGACCACCAGCGCCGCCACCATGTCGCGCAGGAGCGTGGTCTTGCCGGTGCCGGGCGGCCCGTTGACCGGGAAGAGCTCGACGCCTTCCAGGTCTGAGGTCGCGAGGTTCACGGCGCCCTGCTGGAGCAGGACGAGGGGGTGGCGCCCGGCCGCGGGCCATCGGCCTGCCGGGAAGCGTGCCGGGGCCACCGCGGCGGCGACCACGGCATCGTCCGCGAGGACGTCCTTGCGCCCCGTCGGCTTGTCGATGCCGAGGTACCGGCGCAGGTTCCCGGTCGCCTTCCCGTCCCCGACGAGCCGGCGGGCCGTCGCGAGGTCCTCCAAGAAGAAGCTGCCGAGGAGCGGCGCTTCCGGCGGGTCCTGGGACTGCCAGTAGTGGTAGACCCGCACGGCGAACGACGGCGGCTCCACGAGGCTCGCATGGAGGCCGACCTCGGAAACGAGCCAGTCGAACGCCGCCTTGATCGAACGCGCGTCGAGGGGGACGGGCTTGCCGTCGTCATCGAACCGGCGGATGCGGCGGTCCAGTCCCTCGTTCAGCTTCGTCTCGGCGTCCGGCCAGCGACCGAGGCCGACCAGGTCGCGGCGCAGGGCGAGGGGAAGCCCCCAGGCGAAGCCTGAGACCGCCGTCGCCTCGTTTTCCGCGACGGGTACGCCGGCCTTGTCGAGTGTCAGGGTCGCAATCGCCGCGAGGCCGGGGGTACCGCGACGGTCCTGGTGCTTGTCGACGAACACGGACAGCAGGGCGTTCGTGGCCTCGTCCATGCGGATCGCGCCGAGGACGACCTGATAGAACAGTTGCTTCTGGGGCCTTCCCTTCTCACCGGGAGGTTGCCAGGGCATGGCACCGGCGAGGCTCGCGACCCGCCTTTGATCCCCGTCCGCCATGTCGGCCGGTTTCCGGTAGGTCATGGGGGAGAGCACCTCCAAGGCCGTCCAAGCCGAGAGGACGTCCTCGGGCCGGTCGCGCACCGGAGGCGGTGCAGGGCGCGGACCCAGGTTCGACCAAGGCGGAGGTTCCTGGGCACCGGGGGATGGCGCATCGGCGGCGTCCGCCGGCTCCGCACGGGACCGCGTCCGGGACGGATCGCCGGATGCCGTGCCCCGCCCGTTGTTAGCGGCCTGGGCCCGGGAGGGGCCCGCGAGGGCGGTCTCGACCTTGGCTAGGAGGTTCGCGGCGCTGGCCGTGGACCGGTGGCCGAGCTCCGCGCGAACGGCTTCGAGGACGTTGCGGTCGCCCCCGCATCCCGCGAACACCCGTTCGAGATCGGTCACGCGCAGCGGCTGGTAGGGTCTCATCGTCGGTCCGACCGGGAATCGTGCCTTGGCATTGTCCGGGCCGCCCGGACTGGTGTCCAGCCAAGGTTGCGTCGCGCGAACCACCGGTTGCATGCGCCTTCGGGACGCGGTGCCTCACCGCCCACGCCGGTTGCACTGCGGGGCATCCGGCGAGGCGTCTACCGACCTTGCAGCCTCCAATCCTCAGCGCTTCCGAAAACAGCGCTGAGCCGGCCTGCGTCGTTGGGACGAATCGTGGGCCGCGTTGCCCACGAAGGGCCCTCGACGAGAGCGCGGGGAGCTAAGCGATTCCACCAATTCGCGGATCCGGGTCGGCCGGGGGCCAGGGAGCTTGCACGAAGCGCTGAAAAACGGCTAAAACAGACCCGCTTGCGTCGGCGTCGGCGCGGTCCGTGGGGGGCTGTCGCTCGGCATGGGCCGTCGTCGATGGGGAGGCGGGCACACCCGTGGCCGGAAGGGGTTCCGGACCACGGGCACGCCGGCTGCCCTTGGGCGGCCTGATTGGACACGTCCTCTCACGAAGGCAGTGTCCGCCAATTCCTGCACGTCACACATCTTGGCGGATGGACGGCAGGACAGGACCGAGGAAAGACATACCGTGTCCGATTCCGACGATCAACCACCGGCTCTCCGGAGCTGGGCCGAGAACCTGTGTCCCATGCCGGCCGGGGCGGCACGGCTACGGGTAGCCGTCCGCCGGTCGCGGAGGGTGCCGACGCTCTTCCCCCGGGAGGAGGCCGAACTGCGTGCCGTCTGGGCCGGCGCGACGAGCATGGGCCGATGGCGCTCGCTGGCGACCCGGCGTGGACGCCTGCGGGCCGATGAGCTGCGCAAGCTCGTGCGGGAAATCGTGAAGGCGCGGCAGGCCGACATGTTCGCGGTGCAGCAGACCATCGAGGACCTGCTGGGCCTGCTCGCCGAGGCCGCCGAGCGTAAGCGGGACTGACGGTTCGGGGCGCGCGGCCCGTCACAGGGCCGCGCGCTGACGGCTTCTTCACCGGTCTTCCCGAATATGCGCCCGATGCCGACGGTCGCACGACGATGAGCCCCCGAGACAAATTCGACGACGTCGCCGCCGCGATCCGCGGGCTGGCCGAAGAGGTCGCGGCGCTCAGGCGGGAGGTCGCCGCCGTGGCGGAGGATGCGCGGGCCCTGCGGGACCGCATCGACATGCAGGCCGCGCCGTCGACCCGAGGGAGACCGGTGCCCAAGAGGCGGGAAGGCCGCAAGCGTGGGTTGGCCGCGGCCATGGGGCGCCTGTTCTGGGACAGGATGATGCAATTTTTCGTCGAGGAGATCCGGCGGCGAGGTCCGATGACGGCGGCTCAGCTTCACGCGACGCTGGATGCCGACGCGCTGGAGATGGCGGAGGCTGTTTTCGAACGCATTGACGTCTCGCTGATCGCCGAGAAAGTCGACGTCCGCGTCCAGAGGGGCCACTATTTCACGAGGACCGAAGACGGTCGTTACGACGCGCTCTGACGACTGCCGAGCCCTCTCCGGATGACGCCCAACGCTCGCACGACAGGTCCCGGCCCGGGCAGTCCGATGCCCGGTCAGGACCAGGTCGGCGGCAGCGGGCGGCTGTCCGGCTTGGTGGTCGCTCTCACCTTGGTCTCATGTCCAGCGAATTCGACCTCGTCATCGTCGGGGATGGCGCCACCGGCATCGGCGCGGCGCGGCGCGGCGGCTCGCGGTCGGCGGCAAGGCGATGCTGTTCAGGTAGGAGGTATGCCACACTTCGTCCGGTGATCGGCCGGTGCAGGTGAGGCCACTCGGTTTCCGGTCGGGGCTCGTCCTTGATGTCAATACGATGCGAAACGGCACCAACCCCGTTCATACCCGGGACCGGATTATCCCCGTCCCCTGAAACCTTCCGCGGCGAGCCTCCGTACAGGTCGAGGTACGCCCGGCCAGGGCGTGGCGCGGGGCCTCGCCCTAGCGCCCGGAGAGTTGCGCCCATTGGCCCCAAATCTGGAAAATTAATTCGTCAAATCAGGAACTTGCGGCAAGTTCTTCGTCTTGCCCCACCGTGCGAAAGGGGAACCCTTCCCCGTACAGGAGACGACGAATGAAGATCACCACCCTCGCGCTCGCCGCCTCGGTCCTCGGTGGCCTCGCGCTCGGAACCGGCGCCGCCTCGGCCGCCCCGATGGGCCCGAACGGCCTTCAGGCCGGCCCGGCAGGCATCACGCAGGTCCGCATGACGCATGGCGAGCGCATGATGATGAAGAAGCGCATGATGCATAAGAAGATGATGAAGCGCCGGATGATGAAGCGGAAGATGATGATGAACCGCATGTAAGCGGCCATCCCGAACGCGGCGGCCCGGCCCTCGGTCCGGTCGCCGCGCCCCTCGGTCCCCAGGACGAGCCGCCCTCGTGCCCCGCACCTACCTGACGCGCTCCGCCCCCGACACGGGCGAGGTGGAGCATCGGCGCTGGATGTTCCGGCACCCCGCCGTCATCCGGATCACCCACTGGGTCAACGCGCTCTGCCTGCTGGTCCTGCTGATGAGCGGCCTGCAGATCTTCAACGCCCACCCGGCCCTGTACTGGGGCAAGGTCTCGACCTTCGACACGCCGCTGCTGTCGATGACCTCGACCGAGGACGACCCGCCCAAGGGCGTCACCACGGTCCTGGGCCGCACGTTCGACACGACCGGCTGGCTCGGCTCCTCGCCCGGCGCCGACGGCGAACCGGCCGACCGCGGCTTCCCGTCGTGGCTGACGCTGCCGAGCGACCAGGATCTCACCGGCGGCCGGAGCTGGCACTTCTTCTTCGCCTGGGCCCTCGTCCTGAACGGCGCCCTGTACCTGCTCTACGGCCTATTCAGCGGCCAACTTCGCTTTCGCGTCGTCCCGCAGCGCGACCAGGTCCGGCATTTCGCCGCCTCGGTGTGGGAGCACCTGACCCTGCGCTTTCCTGAAGGCGACGAGGCCAAGCGCTACAACGTCATCCAGAAACTCACCTACGCCGTCGTGCTGTTCGTGCTGCTGCCGGTGCAGGTGCTGGCCGGGCTGGCGATGTCGCCGGCCATGGATGCGGCGTTCCCGTTCCTGCTGACACTGTTTGATGGGCGGCAGTCGGCCCGCACGGTCCATTTCGTCGTGGCGGCCCTGCTGGTCCTGTTCGTGGTCGTCCACGTCGCCCTCGTCGTGCTCTCGGGCTTCTGGAACAACATGCGCGGTATGCTCACCGGCTGGTTCGTGATCGAGCGCCGGATCGAGCCCACGGCGGGGGATGATGTCCGGGAGCACCGCGCATGATCCAGCCGCCCAGCCGACGCTCCCTCCTTCTCGGCGCCACCGCAGCGGCCGGCACCGCGATGCTCGGTGGCTGCGACCGCCTCGGAGAGGCCGACTGGTTCCGGCGCACGCTCAAGACCGGCGAGGACGCCAACCTGTTCGTGCAGCGGCTGCTCCTGACCGAGCGGACGCTCGCGCCCGAGTACGCCCAGGCGGACATCTCGCCATGGTTCAAGCCGAACGGCACCGAGGATCCGCCCGACAAGGCCTACAAGGCGCTGGCGCGGCGCAAGTTCGCGGACTACCGGCTGGAGGTGGGCGGCCTCGTCGAGACCCCGCTGAAGCTCTCCCTGGCCGAGCTGCGCAAGCTTCCTTCCCGGACGCAGATCACCCGGCATGACTGCGTCGAGGGGTGGAGCTGCATCGGCAAGTGGACCGGCGTGCCCCTGTCCGAGATCCTGGACCGGGCACGGCTCAAATCGCAGGCGCGCTACGTCGTGTTCCGCTGCGCCGACACGATGGACCAGGGCGAGGACGAGGGCGCCGAAGGGGATGGGACGGAGGACGTCTCGTCCGGCGGCAACGCCAGCCCTGCGATGACGAAGCAATCGGGCGGGGGTGAGGACAAGCGTGATTCCGGGGGCCAGCAAGCCGCCGAGGGAAGCTCCGCCAGCGACGACGCGCCCGTTCGGTACTATGAGAGCATCGACCTCGTGGACGCCTTCCATCCCCAGACCATCCTCGCCTACGAACTGAACGGAAAAGCCCTGCCCGTGGCGAACGGTGCCCCCCTGCGGCTGCGCCTCGAACGCAACCTCGGCTACAAGCAGGCCAAGTACGTGATGCGCGTCGAGGTGGTGGAGAGCTTCGCCGACATCGGCGAGGGCAAGGGCGGCTACTGGGAGGACCAGGGCTACGCCTGGTATGCCGGAATCTGATCTCCTGCGGCGAACGGACGACCGGTCAGACGCCGCGCCTAGCGTTCCGCGATGAGCTCCTTGATGCGGGTGGCGAGCGTCTCCAGCACGAACGGCTTGGTCAGGACCTGCATGCCGGGTCGGAGATAGCCGTTCCCCAGAACGGCGTTCTCGGCGTAGCCGGTGATGAACAGCACCTTCAGGTCGGGGCGCCGCTCACGGCCAGCGTCGGCCATCTGCCGCCCGTTCATCCCGCCCGGCAGGCCGACGTCGGTCACTAGCAGGTCGATGCGCACATCCGACTGAAGTACCTTCAGCCCGGCGACGCTGTCGGCGGCCTCGATGGCGGTGTAGCCGAGATCCTCCAGCACCTCGGTGACCAGCATGCGCACGGAGGGCTCGTCGTCCACGATCAGCACCGTCTCGCCCTGGCCGGCCTGCTCCATTTCAGAAAGCCTGCGGGCCACCTCGTCCTCGTCGGCCTCGCCGTAGTGCCGCGGCAGGTACAGGCAGACCATCGTCCCCTCGCCGACCTCGGAGTAGATCCGCACCTGCCCGCCGGACTGCTTGGCGAAGCCGTAGACCATGGACAGGCCGAGACCAGTGCCCTCGCCGGTGGGCTTGGTCGTGAAGAACGGCTCGAACACCTTTCCGATCAGGTCCGGCGCCATGCCGGTGCCGGTGTCGGTCACGCAGACGCCGAGGTACTGGCCGGGAGCGAGATCGTGCTGGCGGCCGCCGGCCTCGTCGATCCACCGGTTGGCGGTCTCGATGGTGATGCGACCGCCGTCCGGCATCGCGTCGCGGGCGTTGATGCACAGGTTGAGCAGCGCGTTCTCCAATTGCCCCGGGTCGATCAGCGCCGGCCACAGGCCCGCGAGGCCGACGACCTCAAGGTGGACGGCCGGACCGACGGTGCGCCGGATCAGCTCCTCCATGTCGGTGACGAGGCGGTTCACGTTGGTGGGCTTCGGGTCGAGGGTCTGGCGGCGGGAGAAGGCGAGCAGGCGATGGGTCAGGGCGGCAGCCCGCTTGGCCGCGCCCTGGGCGACGGTCATGTATCGGTCGAGGTCACCCATCCGCCCCTGGCTCATCCGGGTCTGCATGAGTTCCAGCGAGCCTGAGATGCCCGCGAGCAGGTTGTTGAAGTCGTGCGCGAGGCCGCCGGTGAGTTGTCCGACCGCCTCCATCTTCTGCGACTGCCGCAGGGCCTCCTCCGTCTTTGCCAGCGCCTCGGCTTGCCGCTTGCTCTCGGTCACGTCGCGTACGGAAGAGTAGATCAGCCCGTCGCGCGGCACGGCGTTCCAGGACAGCCAGACGTAGCT
>NZ_BPQE01000046.1 GCF_022179085.1 Methylobacterium aerolatum | reverse complement strand
GTCGTCACAGACGCGATGCCCGAGCGGAAGGACAGCCGGTCGCGGCTGCGCCTCGCATAGCCGGTCGGCACCGCCGAACCTTGCCGCTCCGGCGGTTCGATGACACAAGCGCGGCGCGGCGGGTCTTCCCTCCGCGCCTCGATTCCGTGAACCTTCAGACGAGCGATGGCTGAGGCCACCCCCAACGGCCCGACCGACGTCGGCCCCGTGCTGATTACCGGCGCGAGCGGCTTCCTCGGCTCGGCCCTGGTCGACGTCTTCCGCCGGGCGGGTTTCCCGGTGCGCATCCTCGTGCGCGCCACGAGCCCACGCACCAATCTGACCTGGCCCGATGTCGAGATCGTCACCGGCGATATGCGCGATGCGGCCTCGGTCGCCCAGGCCATGCGGGGCCAGCGCTACCTGATCCACGCGGCGGCCGACTACCGGCTATGGGCGCCGGATATGGAGGAGATCGTCCGCACCAACCGCGACGGCACCCGCCTGATGATGCGGGCCGCCCTGGACGCGGGCGTGGAACGCGTCGTCTACACCTCGAGCGTCGCCACCATCCGCCCGCCGGCCGACGGCGTGACGCCCTCCGACGAGACCATGCCGCTGACACCCGAGACGGCCATCGGCGCCTACAAGCGCAGCAAGGTCGTGGCGGAACGCGTCGTGGAGGAAATGGTCGCCCGTGATGGCTTGCCGGCGGTGATCGTGAACCCCTCGACGCCCATCGGCCCCCGCGACGTGAAGCCGACGCCTACGGGGCGGATCATTCAGGAGGCGGCACTCGGCAAGATGCCCGCCTTCGTCGATACCGGCCTCAACCTCGCCCATGTGGACGACGTGGCGCACGGCCACCTGCTCGCCCTGCGCAAGGGGCGGATCGGCGAGCGCTACATCCTCGGCGGCGAGGACGTGTTCCTGTCCCAGATGCTGGCGGATATCGCGGGCATGGTCGGGCGCAAGCCGCCGACGGTGAACCTGCCGCGCGGCGTGGTGTACCCGATCGCGTTCTTCGCCCAGCTCGCGGCGCGCGTGACAGGGCGTCAGCCCTTCGCCACGATCGACGGGATCCGCATGTCCCGGTACCGGATGTTCTTCTCCGACAGGAAGGCGCGCGCGGAACTCGGCTACAAGGCCCGTCCTTATCGCGAGGGCCTGTCCGACGCGATCGACTGGTTCCGGGGCGCGGGATACTTGAAATGACCACCCTCGACAGCGCGACGGATACGCGTTCCGGCAAGGGCCACCGGGACGAGAACTTCCCCGTGGCCTCCCACCTGATCCACCCGCGCCATCGCGGGGCGATCCTGGCCTTCTACGATTTCGTCCGTGCCGGTGACGACGTGGCCGACCACGCCGACCTCCCGCCCGAGCGCAAGATCGCCCTGCTCGACGGGCTGGCCGACGCCCTCACCGGTGCCGGACCGGCCGATCCCGAGGCCGAGCCGTTGAAGGCCGAGCTGTCCGTGCGACGCCTGCCGCCCCGGCACGCCCTCGAACTGCTCGACGCCTTCCGCATGGATGCGCGCAAGAACCGCTACGCCGACTGGGACGAGTTGATCCACTATTGCCGCTACTCGGCGATGCCGGTCGGCCGCTACGTCCTCGATGTCCACGGCGAGGATCCGGCCCGGGTCTGGGGTCCCTCCGACGCGATCTGCGCGGCGTTGCAGGTGATCAACCACATCCAGGATTGCGGAAAGGATTTCCGCGATCTCGACCGGGTCTACCTGCCGCAGGATTGCCTGGACCGGCACGGCGCCTCGGTCGCCATGCTCGGAGAGACCAAGGCGCCGCCCCCGTTGCGCGCGGCCTTGCGCGAACTCGCCGGCCGGTGCCTCGTGCTCCTCGACGAGGGCGCCGTGCTGCCCGACCTGATCGACGACACGCGCCTCGCCCTGGAGATCGCCGCCATCCACCGCCTCGCGGTGGTGCTGTCGAAGGGCCTCTTGGAGCGCGACCCGCTGTCGGAGAAGGTGCATCACGGCAAGGCCGCCTTCGCCCTCGTGGCGTTGCGCGGCGTCGCCGCGACCCTCGCCCGCCGCCCGTTCCGGGGCCGCGTCGTCCGCGCGGCCATGCAGGGAGCTGCCCGTTGAGCGCCACCGCTTCGCCCGCGCCGACCTCCGCCGAGGCCGCCCCGGCGCTGCCGGCCGCCGGTTCCTCCTTCTACACGGCCATGCGCCTGCTGCCGAAAGAACGGCGGGAGGCGATGTATGCGGTCTACGCCTTCTGCCGGGCGGTGGACGATGTCGCCGACGACGGCGGCACCCGCGAGGTGCGCCGGGCCGAACTCGACCGCTGGCGCGCGGATATCGATGCGCTCTATGCCGGGCGCCCCGTGGCGCGGACCCGTGACCTCGTCGGCCCCGTGGCGCAGTTCGACCTCAAGCGCGAGGATTTCCAGGCGGTCATCGACGGCATGGCCATGGATGCCGAGGAGGACATCGTCGCCCCCGACGAGGCCACCCTCGACCTCTACTGCGACCGGGTCGCGAGCGCCGTCGGCCGCTTGTCGGTGCGTATCTTCGGGATGCCCGAGGCGGATGGAATCAAGCTGGCGTGGCACCAGGGCCGGGCGCTGCAGCTCACCAACATCCTGCGCGACATCGACGAGGATGCCGAGCGCGGACGCCTCTACCTGCCGCGCGAGAAGCTGGAGGCCATCGGCCTGACGAACCCCACACCGATTCAGGCGATCATGCATCCCCGCATCGGGGAGGTCTGTTCGGCGATCGCCCGCGAGGCGGAAGAGCATTACCGCGCCACCTGGGAGATCATCCGCCGCAGCCCGCGCAAGGCGACGAAGGCGGCGCGCCTGATGGCGGCCGCCTACCGGCTCTACCTCGATGCCGTCGTCGCCCGCGGCTGGACCCCGCCGCGGGCGCGGGTGAAGCCGGGCAAGTTCCCCCTGATCCTCGTCGCCCTCCGCCACGGTCTCCTGTGATGGGCACGGTCCACGTCGTCGGCGCCGGGCTCGCCGGCCTCTCCGCCGCCGTCTGCCTGGCGAAGGACGGGGTGCGGGTCGTCCTGCACGAGGCCGCGAAGCAGGGCGGTGGACGCTGCCGCTCGTATTTCGATCCGTCCCTCGGGCTGACGATCGACAACGGCAACCACCTGCTCCTCTCCGGCAACGCCGACGCCCTCGGCTTCCTCAAGGAGATCGGCGCCCCCGCCGACGCCCTCCTCGGCCCGGACGAGGCGGCCTTCGACTTCGCCGACCTGAAGACCGGGCAGCGCTGGACCCTGCGCCCCAATGCGGGGCGTCTGCCCTGGTGGGTGCTGAGCCCGTCCCGGCGGGTGCCGGGCACCCGCGCCCGCGATTACCTCGCCCCCCTCGGCATCCTCCGCGCCGCCGCCGGCAAGGCCGAGGGTACGGGCGGGACAATCGGGGAGAGCATGGACTGCGCCGGGCCGCTTTACGACCGTCTCTGGCACCCGGTCCTCCTCGCCGCCCTGAACACCGAGCCCCGCGACAGCGATGTCGGCCTCGCCGCCCGCATTTTGCGGGAGACGCTGGGCGCGGGCGGCAGGGCCTGCCGCCCCCTCGTGGCGGAGAAGGGCCTGTCCTACGCCTTCGTCGATCCCGCCGTGAGAACGCTGGAGGCGCGCGGCGTGGCGATCCGGTTCGGGCGCCGCCTGCGCACCATCGCGGCGGAGGGCGGGCGCGTCACCGCGTTGTCCTTCTCCGACGGGGAGGAGGCAGTCGGGCCGGGTGATTCGGTCGTCCTCGCCGTGCCGCCGTGGGTGGCCTCGGAACTGTTGCCGCAAATCCCCGCGCCGCGGGAATTCCGCTCCATCGTGAACGCCCACTTCGCCCTTGCGCCGAAGCCCGGAAGCCCCCTGGTTCTCGGCGTGGTGAACGGGCTGACGGAGTGGCTTTTCGCCTATTCCGACCGCTATTCCGTGACCATCAGCGGGGCGGATCGCCTGCTCGACGTGCCCCGCGAGGAGCTGGCGCGGCAGATCTGGGGGGAGATCGCCACGCTCGGTAATCTTGCGCCGGAACTGCCCCGCTGGCAGATCGTCAAGGAGAAGCGTGCGACATTCGCGGCGACGCCGGCGGAGGCCGCCCGGCGTGCGCCCGCCCGCACGGCTCACGCGAATCTCGTGCTGGCGGGGGATTGGACGGCCACGGGTCTGCCCTCGACCATCGAGGGCGCGATCCGATCGGGCAAAACGGCCGCGCGCACGTTGATGTGCGCGGAAACACCGGCGCGTGGCGCAGCTTGAGGCATGGCGGTTGCAATGCCGCGACCGTGAGGCGAGGATCGATGAAAGAGGCCGTGAAAAAGATAGAGGCGCTTCAGCGCCCGAAGACCCAGGGGATCACCCTTGAGGCCGTGGAGCGCTCCGTCAGCGCGGCGACGCAGGCCCTAAGCGCCCTGGCCCACGCGGACGGCCACATCTGCTTCGAACTCGAGGCGGATGCCACCATCCCCTCCGAATACATCCTGTTCCATCACTTCCGCGGCTATCCGCCCGCCCCCGATCTCGAACGGAAGATCGGCAACTACCTGCGCCGCACGCAGGGGCCGCATGGCGGCTGGGCCCTCGTCCACGAGGGCCCCTTCGACATGTCCGCGACCGTGAAGGCGTATTTCTGCCTCAAGATGATCGGCGAGGACATCGAGGCGCCGCACATGCGCCGGGCGCGCGAGGCGATCCTCGCCCGGGGCGGGGCGGCCAACGCCAACGTCTTCACCCGCTTCATGCTGGCGCTCTACGGCGAGGTGCCCTGGACCGCCGTGCCGGTGATGCCGGTCGAGATCATGTTCCTGCCGAAGTGGTTCCCCTTCCACATCGACAAGGTGAGCTACTGGGCGCGCTGCACGATGGTGCCGATGTTCGTCCTGCAGGCAACCAAGCCCCGCGCCAAGAATCCGCGCGGCATCGGTGTGCAGGAGCTGTTCGTCACGCCTCCGCAGAGCGTGCGGTCCTGGCCGGGATCGCCCCACGCCACATGGCCGTGGACGCCGATCTTCGGCGCCATCGATTGGGTCCTGCAGCGAACCGAGCATCTGTTTCCGCGCAAGCCGCGGATGCGCGCCATGGAGATGGCCCGCGCCTGGGTGAGCGAGCGCCTGAACGGCGAAGACGGGCTGGGCGCCATCTTCCCGCCGATGGTCAACTCCATCCTGATGTACGAGATCATGGGCTACACGCCCGATCACCCGCAGGTGAAGGTGGCCCTTGAGGCCATCGAGAAGCTGGTCGTGGTCAAGACCGACGAGGCCTATGTCCAGCCCTGCGTTTCGCCGGTCTGGGATACGGCCCTGGCAAGCCACGCCTTCCTCGAGGCCGGTGGACCGCAGGCCGAGGCACAGGCCCGCGCCGGGCTCGACTGGCTGAAGCCCCGCCAAGTGCTCGACATCGTCGGCGATTGGGCCGCGCGCAAGCCGAAGGTGCGGCCGGGCGGCTGGGCCTTCCAGTACGCCAACGCCCACTATCCGGATCTCGACGACACCGCCGTGGTGGTCATGGCGATGGACCGCGCCATGCGGCAGCACGGCCTCGTGGCGGGGATGCCGGACTACAAGGCCGCCATCGCGCGGGCCGTAGAGTGGGTGGTCGGCCTGCAATCGGCCGATGGCGGCTGGGCGGCCTTCGACGCCGACAACAACCACATGTATCTCAACCACATCCCGTTCTCGGATCACGGGGCGCTCCTCGACCCGCCGACGGCGGACGTCACCGCCCGCGTCGTGGGCATGCTGGCCCAGCTCGGCGAGACCCGCGAGAGCTGCCGCCCCCTCGACCGGGGGGTGAACTACCTCCTGAACGATCAGGAGGAGGACGGCTCCTGGTACGGCCGCTGGGGCATGAACTTCATCTACGGCACGTGGTCCGTGCTGAACGCCCTGAACGCCGCAGGCGTCGATCATGCCGATCCGCGCATCCAGAAGTCGGTGGCGTGGCTCATCCGCATCCAGAACCCGGATGGCGGCTGGGGCGAGGACGCCTCCTCCTACAAGATCGACCCGGCCTTCGAGCCCGGCTCGTCCACCGCCTCGCAGACCGCCTGGGCGCTACTCGCCCTGATGGCCGCCGGCGCCACCGACGACCCGGCCGTGGCCCGGGGCGTCAACTTCCTGACCCGGACGCAGGATACGGACGGACTCTGGAGCGAGGAGCGCTACACGGCCACCGGCTTCCCGCGGGTCTTCTACCTGAAGTACCATGGCTATCCGAAGTTCTTCCCGCTCTGGGCGCTGGCGCGCTACCGGAACCTGAAGAAAAGCAACACCGGCAAGGTCGCCTTCGGGATGTGATGCGGCCGGCGCGGCGCCAGAGAGCGCCGCACGGCTCTGCGACCACCTCGTGAATCGCGCCGTCATTGCGAGGGCAGGGAAGCAATCCAAGGATGCGGGCCGTTGCCGGTCGTCGCGCCCCTGGATTGCTTCGCTATCGCTCACGATGACGGCGAGCGATGTAGGATGGGGTGGAACCTACCCCACCACCCGCAGCGAATCCCCAACCGCGAGCCCGCCGCCCGCGATCACTTCCATGTAGACGCCGAGGTCCCGGTGGCCGAAGCGCTTGTCGATGGTCCACGGGATATCGAGATCGCGCTCGGCCGTGTCGGGATCGACGTTCGTCGCCGCGCAGCGCACCGTCCGCTTGGTGATCTTGAAGCGCAGGCCGCTCGGGGCCTCGAGCACCTGACCGAGCATCTCCAGTTCCGCGAAGGGCGCCGGCCCCTCCACCAGCAGATTGCCACGAAAGCGCAGGGGCGAGACCGGCACGCCGAGTTCGTCTTCCAACGCTTGCACGCTCGCCCGGTTGATGAGCGAGACGTAGCCGGTGGGCGAGTCGGTGAAGCGGTACTGGGGCGGGGCCTCCAGCACCCTCGGTTCGCCGCGCAGGGCCTCCGGCACGAAACGCCGGATCAAATCCTCGACGGCGCGGCGCCCCTCCTCGGTATCGAGCCGCGCCGTGAGCGGCTCGCCTGCGCCCTCGATGGTCAGCGAGGACGTGGCGTCGTCGTAGCGGGTGCGCAGCCGGGCCAGGGTCTCGTCCCGCATCAGCATCAGATATTTCGTCTTGGGCTGGTGGCGGGGAGCCACGGGGTTAAAGCCCGAATCGCCATTCTCGATGGCGTAGAGCCGGTCGCCCGGAAAAAAACCACTGGTTGCGATCTCGACATTGTCCACCGGTTCCGGGCTCAAACCCTTCACGGGATAACGAAAAAGCGCTGTCACGCGCATCTCAGCAAGCGTAGCCATGGAGGAGATGGAGCGCGGATTCGCGCCGATTTTCAAGTCCCGCGTTCCCGCGTCGGAGCCCCTTGTGGTGCGCAATTGCAACACCACATCCGGTCTACCGGTGGCTTGGCAGCGCCGGGGCTCCTTTGCGGCGGATGGCCGGGGGCAACGTTTCGGCGTGCCGTGCCACCACGGGCGGCGCGCCGGTGCGGGAGAGGCAAACCCATGAATTTCGAGAAATACACCGAGCGCGCCCGAGGCTTCGTCCAGGCGGCGCAGAACCTTGCAATGCGCGAGGGTCATCCTCAGTTGCAGCCGGGCCACCTGCTGAAGGTGCTGCTCGACGATCCCGAGGGCCTCTGCGCCGGTCTGATCGACCGGGCTGGCGGGCAATCGCGCGTGGCGCTGGCCCAGACCGAGCAGTGGCTCGCCAAGCAACCGAAGGTCTCCGGCAACGCGGCGGCGCCTCAGGCCACGCGCGAGCTGGTGCGCCTGTTCGACACCGCCGAGAGCGCGGCGCAGAAGGCGGGCGATTCCTACGTCACCGTCGAACGGCTGTTGCTGGCCATCGCGGTGGAGAAGGACTCCGAGGCGGGCCGTGCCCTCCAGGCGGCCGGCGTCACGCCCGCATCGCTGAACGCGGCGATCAACGCCCTGCGCAAGGGGCGCACCGCCGACAACGCGAGTGCCGAGAACAGCTACGACGCCCTGAAGAAATACGCCCGCGACCTGACCGAGGCGGCGCGCTCCGGCAAGCTCGACCCGGTGATCGGCCGGGACGAGGAGATCCGTCGGACGATTCAAGTCCTGTCCCGGCGCACCAAGAACAACCCGGTGCTGATCGGCGAGCCCGGCGTCGGCAAAACGGCGATCGTCGAGGGCTTGGCGCTTCGCATCGTCAACGGCGACGTGCCGGAATCCCTGAAGGAAAAAAGCCTGCTCGCCCTCGACATGGGCGCGCTGATCGCGGGCGCGAAGTATCGCGGCGAGTTCGAGGAGCGGCTGAAGGGCGTGCTCTCCGAGGTCACGGCGGCGGAGGGGGCCATCATTCTCTTCATCGACGAGATGCACACCCTCGTGGGTGCCGGGAAGGCGGACGGGGCGATGGATGCCTCGAACCTGCTGAAGCCCGCCCTCGCACGGGGCGAACTCCACTGCGTCGGCGCAACGACGCTGGAGGAGTATCGCAAGCACGTGGAGAAGGATGCGGCGCTCGCCCGGCGCTTCCAGCCCGTCTTCGTGTCGGAGCCGACCGTGGAGGACACGGTGTCGATCCTGCGCGGCCTGAAGGAGAAGTATGAGCAGCACCACGGCGTGCGCATCCAGGATTCGGCCCTGGTAGCGGCGGCGACTCTGTCCAACCGCTACATCACCGACCGCTTCCTGCCGGACAAGGCCATCGATCTCGTGGACGAGGCCGGGTCGCGCCTGCGGATGCAGGTGGATTCGAAGCCCGAGGAGCTCGATTCCATCGACCGCGAGATCGTGCGGCTGAAGATCGAGGCCGAGGCGCTCAAAAAAGAGACCGATTCCGCCTCCCGCGACCGCTTGGTCCGCCTGGAGAAGGAACTGGCCGATCTCGAGGAGCAATCCGCCTCGATCACCGCCCGGTGGAAGGCCGAGAAGGACAAGCTCGGCACCGCCGCCGAACTGAAGAAGAAGCTCGACGAGGCCCGCAACGACCTCGCGGCCGCCCAGCGGCAGGGCCAGTACCAGCGCGCGGGCGAACTCGCCTACGGCATCATCCCGGGCCTTGAGAAGCAACTCGCCGAGACCGAGGGCGCCGATGCCAGCGGGCGCGGTGCGATGATGGAGGAGGCGGTGACGCCGAACCACATCGCGGGCGTCGTCTCCCGCTGGACCGGCGTGCCGGTGGACAAGATGCTGGAGGGCGAGCGCGAGAAGCTGCTGGCGATGGAGACGTCTCTGGGCAAGCGCGTCGTCGGCCAGCGCGAGGCGGTGGAGGCCGTCGCCACGGCCGTGCGCCGCTCCCGTGCGGGCCTTCAGGATCCGAACCGGCCCATCGGCTCGTTCATGTTCCTCGGCCCGACGGGCGTGGGCAAGACCGAGTTGACGAAGGCGCTGGCGGGGTTCCTCTTCGACGACGACACCGCCCTCGTGCGCATCGACATGTCCGAGTACATGGAGAAGCACGCGGTGGCCCGCCTCATCGGCGCGCCTCCGGGCTATGTCGGCTACGAGGAGGGCGGCGCGCTCACCGAGGCGGTGCGCCGGCGGCCCTATCAGGTCGTGCTGTTCGACGAGGTGGAGAAGGCGCATCCGGACGTGTTCAACGTCCTGCTGCAGGTGCTCGACGACGGGCGCCTGACGGACGGGCAGGGGCGGACGGTCGACTTCCGCAACACGCTCCTCATCATGACCTCGAACCTCGGGGCCGAGTATCTCGTGAACCAGCCCGCCGGGCAGGATACGGAGGCGGTCCGCAACGAGGTGATGGGCGTGGTGCGCAGCCACTTCCGGCCGGAATTCCTGAACCGGGTCGATGAGATCATCCTGTTCCACCGCCTGAAACGGGAGGAGATGGGTGCCATCGTCGATATCCAGCTCGGGCGGCTTCAGAAGCTCCTGGACGAGCGCAAGATCACGATCGACGTCGATCAGGAGGCCCGCGAGTTCCTCGCCGACAAGGGCTACGACCCCGCCTACGGGGCGAGGCCGCTCAAGCGCGTGATCCAGAAGAATGTGCAGGACCCGCTCGCGGAGTTGCTGCTCGCGGGGACGATCCGGGACGGCGAGGAGGTCCCCGTCCATCTCGGACCGCTCGGTCTGATGATCGGCGACACCGCGGTGGGGGCGGAGCGCCGCCCCGCCGATGCGACGCTGAACTGATCGGGCGCAGCATCGCCGGGAGGGGGTGAGCCTCGTCGGGCTCACCCCCTCCCAATTTCTTCGTACTTTGAAGCGGAAGGAAAGCGTGCGGGCGTGGCTCGTTCGAGGATTGCTTTGCTTCCTGCCTTATCGACGGAATCCAGCCGGGCTCGGCGGCGGTAGACCGTAAATCCGTCGCATTACCCATCGAAGCCGCCGACGTGATGGAACAGCCGAGCCAAAGCCACAGCTGGACCCGGTTCGTGCGCGACGTCCTCGTGACCGGTTTGGGCCTCGGCCTGGCCGTCATCGCCTTCGTCGCCCTGGCCGACCCGTATGGATTGCGCGCGGCACCGGGCTATCCGCCGGGGCCGCTCGTCGATACCGACCAGCGCTGGTCCTACCCGCAGGTTGCGCGGAGCGGGGTTTTCACCTCCGCGGTGTTCGGCTCCTCGACCTCCCGCCTCCTCGACCCGCAGGCGCTGGATGCGGCCCTTGGCTCGCGCTTCGCCAACCTCGCCATGAACGGCGCCACGCCGGACGAACAGTTGCGCCTCGCCGCCCTGTTTCTGGCGGCCCGCACGCCGGACACCGTCATTTTCGGCCTCGACGCGACATGGTGCGACGCGAACCCGGCGCCGCGTGGTGCCATCGCTTTCCCCGATTGGCTCTACGAGCCGCACCCCACCTTCGGCGCCTTCCGCCAAGTGAACCTGCGCAGCCTCGAATCCGCCTGGAAGGCCGCCGCCCTCCATCTGGGCCGGGGCCGTGCCGCGATCCGGCCGGACGGCTTTGCCGTCTTCACCCCGCCGGAAACGGCATACGATCCCGCCCGCGCCCGTGCCCACATCGCCGCCGGCGCCCCGGCGCGGGACGCCCATGCGGATCCCACCGATGCCCCGATGCCGGCCCTCGACCGGTTGGAGGCGCTGATCGCAGGACTACACGGACAGACCCGGACCATCCTGGCCTTCATGCCGGTCCACGCTCGTGCCCAGGGCCGACCCGGCACGCCGGCCGGCGCCCGCGAGGCCGCCTGCAAGGGCCGCGCGGCGGCCATCGGCAGGGACAACGGCGCCCTCGTGGTGGATTTCCGCTTCCCGTCCGCCGTGACAACGGAGGACACCAACTATTGGGACGCGCTGCATTACCGGCTGCCGGTGGCCGCGCGGATCGTAGAGAGCCTGAAGGAAGTCAAAGACAACGGTTCGGACCCCGGGAGTGCAATCGTTCGAGTACTCGCGCCGTAACAGCGATCGAGGCCGATGACGCGAGCGAGCCACGCGCGGTGCACGGCCCCCCGCTACGCCATGGCCTTGCCTTCACGGGAGATGACGAAAGACGGCTTGCTTGGAGTCCGTCAGAACTCGGACCACGAACTTCCGTCTTTGCGATCGCAGCGAAGCCCTCCAGGGCAGCGGGACGATTCAGACCGGTGCGCTGCCCCGGATTGCGTCGGTTTCCCCTCGAAAAGACGATGGGGGATTCATCGTCGGAGCCAGCCGGACTCGGTCGAGTACGCTCCAGTGCAGTGACGCACTCATTTTGTTCATGCGAGCCTGCACTCGCTCATTGTTTTTGCATCAATTTTTCCGGTCTCGGCTGATACCTCCGACTGGATCGATGCACTAGGCGGGGATTGCTTGTGCCTCCGCCCTGGCCCAGCCCTCCCGCGTCTGCGCGCAATACTCCGCGTAGCGCCCGTCCCGGATCGCCGCCCGCGCCCCCGCCATGAGATCCTGGTAGTAGGCGAGGTTGTTCCACGTCAGCAGCATCATCCCCAGGATCTCGTTCGAGCGGACGAGGTGATGGAGGTAGGCGCGGGAATAGTCCCGCGTCGCCGGGCAGGGAGAGGCTTCGTCGAGGGGTGTCGTGTCCTCGGCGTAACGGGCGTTGCGCAGGTTCACCTTGCCGTGGCGGGTGTAGGCGAGGCCGTGGCGTCCGGCGCGGGTGGGCATCACGCAGTCGAACATGTCGATGCCGCGTGCCACGGCGCCGAGGATATCGTCCGGCGTGCCGACACCCATCAGGTAGCGCGGCTTGGTTTGCGGCAGGTGGGGCTCCACCGCCTCGATCATCGCGAACATCGTTTCCTGCGGCTCGCCCACCGCGAGGCCACCCACCGCGTAGCCCTTGAGGTCGAGGTCCACGAGGGCGCGGGCGCTCTCGGCCCGGAGGACCGGCAGGTCGCCCCCCTGGACGATGCCGAACATGGCCTTCCCCGGCTGATCGCCGAAGGCGACGCGGCAGCGTTCGGCCCAGCGTAGGGACAGGTGCATCGCCTTCTCGATCTCGGGCTTTCCGGCGGGAAGCCGGACGCACTCGTCGAGCTGCATCTGGATATCGGAGCCGAGCAGCCCCTGGATCTCGATGGAGCGCTCCGGGCTCATGTGGTGGGTCGAGCCGTCGATATGCGAGCGGAAGGTCACGCCCGCCTCGTCGATCTTCCTGAGGGCCGACAGGGACATGACCTGGAAGCCGCCGGAATCGGTGAGGATCGGGCCGTCCCAGCGCATGAAGCGGTGCAGGCCGCCGAGCCGCGCCATCCGCTCCGCGCCGGGGCGGAGCATCAGGTGGTAGGTGTTGCCGAGCACCACGTCGGCGCCGAGGTCGCGGACCTGGCCGGGATACATCGCCTTCACCGTCGCGGCCGTGCCGACGGGCATGAAGGCCGGCGTACGGATCGTGCCGCGGGGCATCGTGATTGCGCCCGTCCGGGCCGGGCCGTCCTGCCCGTGCAGCGTGAAGCCGAAGGTCGTCTCAGTCGTCGTCATCGTCAGGTCGCGTCCGATGTCTCCGCACCGGCCGGAAAGAGCAGGCTGGCGTCGCCGTAGGAGTAGAAGCGGTAGCCCGCCGCGATGGCATGGACATAGGCCGCGCGCATCGTCTCAAGCCCCGAGAAGGCCGAGACCAGCATGAACAGCGTCGAGCGCGGCAGGTGGAAGTTGGTCATCAGCGCGTCCACCGCCCGGAACCGGTAGCCCGGCGTGATGAAGATGTCGGTGGGGCCGGAGAAGGGTGCGAGGCGCCCCTCCGGCGTCGCCGCGCTTTCCAGCAGCCGCATCGCCGTCGTCCCCACCGCGACGATCCGCCCTCCAGCCGATCGCGCGGCGTTGAGGGCGTCGGCGGTCGTGCGGTCGAGGTGGCCTATCTCGGCGTGCATCCGGTGAGCCTGCGTGTCCTCCGCCTTGACGGGGAGGAAGGTGCCGGCCCCCACATGCAGGGTCAGGTGGTGGCGCGACACGCCCATCCCGTCGAGGCGGGCGAGGAGGTCGTCGGTGAAGTGCAGGCCGGCAGTCGGCGCGGCGACCGCACCGGGCTCGCGGGCATAGACGGTCTGGTAGTCCCGCGCGTCGCGCTCGTCGGTCGGGCGCTTGCCCGCGATGTAGGGGGGCAGGGGCAGCTCCCCGAGGCTTGCGATCCGCTCGTCCAGCATCGGCCCCGCGAGGTCGAAGCCGAGGACGACCTCGCCCGCGTCACCCTTTGCGATCACCGTCGCCAGCAGCAAGCCGAGGTCGCAGGCGGCGCCTTCGACGGCCCGCCCGAAGGTCAAGCGGTCGCCGGGGGCGAGGCGCTTGGCCGGACGGGCGAAGGCCCGCCAGCGGTCCGGTCCCTCGCGCAGGTGCAGCATCACCTCGGTGCGCTGGCCGGGGGCGCCAGGCCGGGTACGGACGCCGTGCAGCCGCGCCGGAATGACGCGGGTGTCGTTGAAGACCAGGGCATCGCCGGGCCGCAACAGATCGGGCAGCTCGCGGACGGTCCGGTCGGCGGGAGCCGCGCCCGGCGCCACGACGAGGAGGCGCGCCGAGCCCCGCGGCTCGGCCGGACGCAGGGCGATGCTCGCCTCCGGCAGATCGAAATCGAATAGGTCCACGCGCATCGGGCGCTGCCTGCACCGAACCCGCCGCCGTTTCAACCGGTGAAGGACCGCGCCCAAAAGGAAACCCGCCGCGGCCGGGCCGGGCGGGCTTCCTTCGATCGCGGGAAATCCGGCGATCAGCAGTCCTTGTCGGCCATGTTGGTGGTCGAGCGGGCGGCGGCGGCGTTGTTCATGGCGCCGACCGTGCCGGGGGAAGCCGGCTGGTTGCCGCCGGCCATGTTCTTGGCGGCCGGATCGGTGTTGTTCGAAGCCGAGGTGCCGGCGGTGCCGGTGGGGGCCTGCGTCGAGCCCACGTTGTTCATGGCGCCGACGGTGCCCGGCGAGGCCGGCTGGTTGCCGCCCGCGAGATTGGCGCTGCCCTTGTCGGCGGTCGAGCTCTTCTCGTTCATCGTCTGCGAATCGGACTTCGTGGTGCCCGTGTTGCAGGGAGCCGCATAGGCAGACCCGGCCGTGAGAGCGAAAATCGCGGCAACGCCGATCGCGCGTGTAACCTTCATGAGACATTCCTCCGGTGGTTGTAATCGCCGGAAGAATGACCTGATCTGCCCATAAGTTCCGGGATAATGTTCCATATCGATGCCGCACCGCGGTCCTTCTTGCCGGGGAACGTGCGAACGGGTACGGAATTTCCCGGGTGGATGCCCGTCGGGGTGTAGCGCAGTCTGGTAGCGCACCTGGTTTGGGACCAGGGGGTCGTAGGTTCGAATCCTATCGCCCCGACCATTATCCGCCGCCGAGTTTCAGGAGCCTGTCGACCACGATGCCGAGCGCCCGCATCTACCGCCCCGCCAAGGATGCGTCCCAGTCGGGCACGGCCCGGACCAAGCAATGGGTGCTGGTCTTCGACCAGACCAAGCCGCGGGAGACCGACCCCCTGATGGGCTGGTACGGCTCATCGGACATGATGCAGCAGGTGCGGCTGGAATTCGACACCCGCGAGGAAGCGGTGGCCTACGCCCAGCGCGAGGGCATCACCTACCGCGTCGAGGAGCCGGGCAAGGACACGGTCCGCAGGGGCCTGTCCTATTCCGACAACTTCAAATTCAACCGCACGGCCCCCTGGACGCATTGATCGCGCGAGCAATCGGAGCGCTTGGTTCGTTGGGGCGGTCTCCGCTCCGTCGGCGCGGGCGCAGCAAATCTAGTCGGAGTAGCGGAACGCCGCCGGATCGCGTCGCCCCACTCACGATGACACCGAAGACCTCGGCTTCCTACGCCTTCCGTTTCGCCTCCCACGCCGGATAGGGCGACGGACCGTCCGGGCGCAGCTGCGTGAGTCGCATGGGCTGCTCCTCCAGGGGGCGGCACAACTCCCAATAGAGTTTGGCGCTGCCCGCCCCGTGCTCTTCCGCCTCCTCGGCGCTGAAGGCGAAGTAGCCGCGCTTGAAGCCGGCCATCCGCATCGCCGCGTGGCACATGGGGCAGGGGCGCCCGCTCGCGTACATTACGCAGTCGGAGAGGTCGCGGGTGCCGAGGAGGCGGCTCGCCTCGCGCAGGGCCACCATCTCCGCATGGTTGGTGGCGTCCTCGGTACGGTGGACCGTGTTCGCGGCGCGGGCGATGACCGTGCCGTCCCGGACCACGACCGCACCGTACGGCGTCCCGCCCTCAGCGATGTTCGCCTCGGCGAGGGACACCGCCTCGGCCATGAACTCCTCGTGCTGTTCCACTCTGCGCCTCCGCCGATCGCGGCGGAAGCGGCCGCCGCGCCTGCGCCAACGCCCCGGGCGGTCGTGGGTTCAGGCGTGGCTCATTCCAGGCGGTAATCCGAGAGCCGGACCCGGCGGGCGGACCGGCGGTAGGCGAGGACCGAGCCCGGCCAGAGCGTGGTGTTCCGCCCCTGGCGGTCGAGGTACCAGCTGCGGCAACCGCCCGCCTGCCAGATGCTCTTGGCCATGCTCCGCCGGATGCGCTCCACGAACCGCTCCTGCGCCGCTCCCCGCACCTCGATGCTGCGGTGACCGCGTCCGAGCGCCCTCAGGCATTCGACGACGTGCCGCACCTGGATCTCGATCATGGCGATGATCGAGTTGTGCCCGAGGCCGGTATTGGGCCCGAGCAGGATGAAGTAGTTGGGGAACCCTGCGACCGTGATGCCCTGATAGGCCTGCATTCCGTCGGCCCAGGCGTCGGCGAGGCGGCGACCGCCGCGGCCGACCACCTCCGCCCGCAGGAAGCCGCCGACGACGTCGAAGCCGGTGGCGAAGACGAGGGCGTCGAGGCGGTGGACCGTGCCGTCGGCCATGGCGATCCCCTCGGGGACGATCCGCGCGATCGTGCCGGTCTCGAGGGTCGCATTCGGCCGCTGCAGGGCAGGATAGTAGTCGTCAGACAGCAGCACGCGCTTGCAGCCGAAGCGGTAGGGCGGCGTCAGCTTCTCACGAAGCGCCCGGTCGGCCACGGATTTGCGCAGGTGGGACCGTGCCATGGCCTCGCCCTGGGCCGTCACCTTCGAGACGCGGGTGAAGCCTAAGAGGGCGGAAACCTCCAGCCGCCAGAACAGGCGCGCCCGCTCCAGCCAGCGCAGGATCGGGCGGCGCGCGTAGCGGGCCTTGCGAGCCTCGGGGATGGGATGGTCGTTCTTCGGCAGGATCCAGGGCGGCGTGCGCTGGAACAGCGTCAGGTGACCGACCTCTCCGGCGAGCGCCGGCACGACCTGCACGGCGCTCGCGCCCGTGCCGACGATCCCCACGCGTTTGCCGGCGAGATCGACCGTGTGGTCCCAGGCGGCGGTGTGGAAATGCGCCCCCCGAAAACTCTCCCGTCCGGGAATGTCCGGGAAGGCCGGGTGATGGAGGCCGCCGGCGGCGGAGACCACGGCGCGGGCGAGAATCTCGCCCCTGTCGGTCTGCACCCGCCACAGGGCGCGGTCCTCGTCCCAGGCGGCACGGGTCAGGGTCGTGCCGAAGCGGATGAGGGGCAGGAGCCCGTGCGAGCGCGCGACGTCGCGGAGATAGCCCTCGATCTCCGGTTGGCGGGCATACATCCTGCTCCAGTCGGCCTTCGGCGCGAAGGACAGGGAATAGAGGTGTGAGGGCACGTCGCAGGCCGCGCCGGGATAGGTGTTCTCCCGCCACGTGCCGCCGACGCCGTCGCCCTTCTCGATGATCGCGAGGGGGCCGATCCCGGCCTCCCGGCAGCGGATTGCCATGGCGATGCCGGAGAAGCCCGCCCCGACGATCAGGACCGCGAGCACGCCGCCGGAGTTCTGCCCCTCGGTCATGCGGGCACACTCCGGCTGGCGGAGTGGCGCTTGAGGAAGGCCGCCGCCTCGTCGAGGGAGGCCGTCGCCTCGGGCAGTACCTTGTCGGCGAACTGCCACGCATGGGCGACGACGGGGAAGATCCTCACCGAAGCCTCGACGCCCGCCGCCTGGGCGCGGTCGGCCATGCGGACCGAATCGTCGAGCAGCACCTCGCGGTCGCCGACATGGAACAGCAGCGGCGGCAGCCCGGTGGGATCGCCGTAGACCGGCGAGGCCAGGGGCGCACGGGGATCGCCCGCCCCGGTGTAGAGCGGCGCGACCTCGGAAATCGATCGGGCGCCGAACATGGCGTCCCGGCGGGCGTTCCGCACCCGCGAGCCGCCCTCGGCCGCGAGATCGGTGACGGGCGAGAACAGGCAGGCGGCCTGAGGCATGGGCAGGCCTCGCTCGCGGGCGGCCAGCATCAGGGCGAGGGCCAGATTGCCTCCCGCCGATTCGCCGGCGAGGCAGGCCGGGCCCTCCGCGCGGAAGGCCGTCCAGGCGGCGACGACGTCCTCCAGGCCCGCCGGAAATGGATGTTCCGGGGCGAGGCGGTAATCCGGGGCGAAGACCGAGAAGCCCCGGCGGGCGACGGCGCCGGTGAGCGGCCGGTGCGTGCGCGGCGAGCAGGCGACGAAGCCGCCGCCGTGGACGTAGAGCAGCCGACGCTCCGGCCTGCCGGACACGGGATGGATCCATTCCCCGGGTACTCCGCCCACGGTCCCGGCCTCGAACCGCACGTCGCGGGGATCGGGGAAGGACGGACCGCCGAGCACGCGGCGGACATCCTCGACGCTCGTCGCCGCCGCCAGCTGCGCCTTCACCCGGCGCCGCACCATCCAGGCGCCGATATAGGCCCGCAGGGATGCCATCCTAAGCCTTTCCACCCGAGAGCCGGGTGATTGCCGCCCAATACCGCGCGGGCATGAGGCGCTGGACCAGGGATGCCACCCGCGCGTCCCGGCCGATGATGAGGCGCGGCGCCCGCCGCTCGATCCCCCGGACGATCGCGGCGGCGGCGGCCTCGGGCGGCATGGTCAGGAGTTTCTCGAAGGCGACGCGGCCTGCCTCGTCGGCGAGCCGCCGCTCCTCGGCGAGGACGGGATCCTCGAGCGGGCGCGGCCCCCTGGCGTTGCGGGCTATGCCCGTGGCGACGCCGCCGGGATGGACGACGGTGACGCCCAGGCCCGTCCCCGCATATTCGTGGCGGAGGGCCTCGCTGAACCCGCGGACGCCGAACTTGCTCGCCGCATAGGCCGTCTGGCCCGGCGGCGCGATCAGGCCGAACAGGCTCGACAGGGTGACGATCTGCGCGGCCGGCCGGGCGACGAGCATCGGCAGGAAGGCATGGCAGAGCCTGACCACGGCCCTCAGATTGACGTCGAGCACCCACTCGACATCGTCGAGGTGCGTCTCGTCGAACCGGCCGCCCAGGGCGACGCCGGCATTGTTCACGAGCAGGTCGAGACGCCCGAACCGGTCCGCCACGGAGGCGGGCAGGGCGGCGATGGAAGCGGCGTCGGTGAGATCGAGGATGTGGGTCGCCGTGTCGGCGCCGAGGGCCTCGGTCCGCGCCGCGATGGCGGCGAGCCCGTCGGCATCGCGGTCGACCAGGACGAGGGAGCATCCCTTGGCCGCCAGGGCCAGCGCGAGGGCGGCTCCGATGCCGCCGGCCGCTCCCGTCACCAGGGCGACGCTCCCGTTCAGCCGGAACCGCTGTGCCAAGCGCCTCTCCCGTGCCGCCCGCCGGCCAGGGAGCCTGATATCCGATGACCGGGGCAGCGCCCATACGAAAAAGCGCCGCCCCCCATTTCGGGGAGCGGCGCCTCGAAGATCTGACGGTCCGCGATCGACTTAGTTGAAGGTGTCGATCTCAGCGGACTCGTAGCTGGTGACTTCCATGCCGACGCAGATCTCGGAAACGACGGGAGCGGACCAAGCCATTGTAAATTCCTCCTGTTGCAGACTTCAGATTTGTAGTGAGCGACAACTGGGACGGGCCTGACGGCCCGTCGGATCAGTTGAAGGTGTCGATCTCGGCCGACTCGTAGCTGGTGACTTCCATGCCGACGCAGATCTCGGACACGACGGGGGCAGACCAAGCCATGTGACTGTCTCCTGCACTATGTTGCACCCGAAGCGCGGCAGCGCCGAGGGCCATTCATTTGTTCCGCGTCCTGCGACCGCCAAAACGCCCCAGACCGTGGTCCGGGCCGCCTCCGTCGCCGGCTGCGATGAGAAGGATATAGCGGTTGTTTGGGGCGCAATACAAGCGGGCGCTAACTTATATTTCTCATATGGACAGTCGTCGCGCCGGATTTGCACAATCGGCGTGTTCCCCAAAGGCCGCACGCGACCGGCCCTCACGGCTGCGGCGCGCTTTGGCCTTGACGGCCCGGTTTCCCGGGCGCACGAGGCACCCGCGCGGACCTGCTCCGGCGGACTCGCGCTCCCTTCAGCTCAGACCCGTGAAGCGACGTGCCCGACCGATCGTGCCTGCCGCGCCCGGCCCCGCGCCGCCGCTCCGTCTGAGCCGCCGTCCGGTCGGCTGAACGGTCGGCCAGACGGGTCCGGGGGCGGCCTGACATCCCCCGGCGCGCCGCCTCGTCCCATGAGGCGCGTCATGAACGAGATGGCTCTTTTCGACACCCGGGTCGAGCCGGCGGCGCTCGCCGCACGGCTCGCCGACGAACGCGCGCCCGATATCGTGGAGGCGCTGAACGCCGAGGCCCCCGAGGTCGCCACCGCGATTCTCCTCGGCCTGCCGATGGAGAGGGCGGTCGAGGTGCTCGACCAGCCCGAACTGGAGGCGGCGAGCGAGATCATCGAGATGCTGCCCCGGGACCGCGTGGCGGCCTTCCTGTCCGGCATGTCGGCCGACCGGGTGACGGACGTGTTCCGCGAGATCGAGGAGCCCGGCCGCTCGGACCTGCGCGCCCGCCTCGACGCCGAGACGCGGGGCGCCGTGGACCGCCTGTCGGCCTACGGCGAGGAGACCGTCGGCTCGCTGATGACCACGGAGTTCGTCACGGTGCCCGGCACCTGGACAGTGGCGCAGACGCTGGAATACGTCCGCCATGTCGAGAAGACCCGCGAGACGATCTACTCGATCTTCGTCCTCGATCCGCGGACCCGCGCGCTCACCAAGGCGGTGCCGCTCCGGCGCCTCATCTCCGGCAATCCGGAGGACAACGTCCTCAGCGTGGCGCCCGGCCGGGCGCCGCTGGCCGTCTCGCCCACGGCGCGCCGCGACGAGGCCGCGCGCCTGATCTCGAAATACGACCTTCTCGCCCTGCCGGTGGTGGATGCGGTCGGGCACGTCATCGGCATCGTCACCGTCGACGACATGATCGACGCCATGGTCGAGAAGCAGACGCAGGACGTCCAGCGCTTCGGCGGCATGGAGGCGCTGCCCGAGCCCTACATGGATATCGGCTTCCTCACGATGATCCGGAAGCGGGCCGGCTGGCTCTGCGCCCTGTTCCTCTCCGAGATGCTGACGGCGTCGGCGATGCAAGGGTTCGAGGGCGAACTGGAGAAGGCCATCGTGCTGACCCTGTTCATCCCGCTCATCATGAGTTCGGGCGGCAATTCGGGCTCGCAGGCCACGTCGCTGCTGATCCGCGCCCTGGCGCTCCAGCAACTGCGCCTGCGCGACTGGTGGAAGGTGGCTCTGCGCGAGTTGCCCACCGGGATCGTGCTCGGCACCATCCTCGGCATCATCGCGGTGATCCGCATCGTGGCGTGGCAGAAGCTCGGCTTCTACGATTACGGCGAGCACTGGCCGCTCGTCGCGGCGACCGTCGGCGCCGCGCTCGTCGGCATCGTCACCTTCGGCTCCCTGTCGGGCTCGATGCTGCCCTTCCTGCTGCAACGGATCGGCTTCGATCCGGCGACCGCCTCCGCGCCCTTCGTGGCGACGCTGGTCGATGTGACGGGGCTGGTGATCTACTTCTCGGTGGCGCTGCTGATCCTGCGCGGGACGCTGCTGTAGCGCGCAGCAACTACCCGGAGCCGCCGCCGACCGGGCGAAGCCCCACCCGTCGAAGGATCCCGCGCCGTTTGTGCGAGCCGACGTGGGCGGCTCCGGCTCTGGCCGTCGGCCGTCGATGCATCGGCTCCCGCGCGCGAGGGCGGGGGGGCTACGACAACGCGTCCACCAAGCGCTTCCGCTGCACCTTCCCGTTGGGTGTGCGGGGAAGGGCGTCGAGGAAGCGGATTTCCCTCGGGCGCTTGTAGGCGGCGAGGCGCTCCGAGCACCACGTCAGCAGCGCCTCGGCATCGGGCGCGAAGCCGGGCTGGAGCACGACGAACCCGCAGATCACCGACACGTCGGCCCGCACCGGCAATTCGGTGACGCCGACCTCCGCCACCGAGGGATGGCTGCCCAGCACCACCTCCACCTCGTTCGGAGACACGCGGTAGCCCATCGCCTTCATCAGGTCGTTGTTGCGGCCCTCGAACCAGAGGTACCCGTCCTCGTCCAGGCGGGCGAGGTCGCCGCCGACGAACCACTCGCCGCGCATGACCTCCGCCTCCTCCTCCGGGCGGTTCCAGTAGCCGAGCATCAGCGCGGGTTCGGAGCGGTGGACGGCGAGCAGCCCGCTTTCTCCCGTCGCCAGCGGCTCCGGCGGCCCCTCGACGGGGAGGATCGCGACGCGGCGCCCCGGCTGCGGCTTGCCCGGCGAGCCGGGGCGGACCGGGATCGTCGGCCCGCTGGAGACGTAGGTGGAAATCTCGCTCATCCCCAGCGCCTCGTAGAGGGGCTTTCCGGTGGCTTCCGTCCAGGCGTCCAGAAGCTCGGTCGAGAGGGGCTCTCCGGCGGTACAGCCGTGGCGCAGGCTCGCGATGTCGTGGGAGGGAAGGTCGCCGTATTTCAGGATCTGCCGGAAGAGCGTGGGGACGGCGGCGAAGATCGTGGCGCCGTATCGCGCAATCAGGCGCGGCCAGACCAGCGGATCGCGCGGGCCATTGTAGAGCACGGCCGTGGCGCCCACCGCCCAAGGGTCCGAAAGACCGACGCCCAGGGTGTAGGTCCAGTTCATGGTGCCCGCGTGGAGCATCACGTCGGCGTCGGTGATCCCCAGCCAGTGCGCGAGCATCGGCCGCCGGCCATAGGTGGCGCGGTGGCCGTGGCAGACGCCCTTCGGGCGGCTGGTCGTGCCGGAGGTGTAGATCAGCATGGCCGGGTCGTCAGCCGCGGTGTCGGCATAGGCGGGCAGGGGATCCCGCGCCTTGAGCGCCGCGATGGCGGCCGGATCGAGCACGACGCGCCCCGCCAGCGACGCCGGATCGGCGGTGCAGCCGCTCGCGAGCGCCACGGCGGCCGCGCCGGAATTCTCCATCAGGAACGCCGCCTCAGCCTCGGTGAGTTGCGGCGAGGAGGGGAGGGACACGAGGCCCGCCGCCATGGCTCCGAAATGCAGGAGGGCGTAGTCCGCGTCGTTACCCATGCGGATCATCACCCGGTCGCCCGGCACCAGCCCGAGCCCGAGAAGCCCCGCACCGATGGCGCGCACCGCCCGGTCCACCTCCGCGAAGGTGAGCCGCGCCTCGGTGCCGTCGCCCACGAGGATCAGCGCGGTCTTGTCCGGCCGGAGGCGGGCGTTCTCTCCGATGCAGTAGCGGGCGGCGTTGAAGCGGGCGGGCGGGCTGCGGTCGTCGCTCAAGGGCGTGTCTCGCGGGCGGTTCGCCGCCCCGTGCGGGTTGGCGTCTGGGGTCGGGTCGGTGCTGAGGGCACAGCGAGGTTGTACGCGCCGCGCCGTCGGCGCCCAACCCCCGCCACGGGCCGGGGAGAGGGCTTCCCTCAGGTTCGCCGCTGCAGATCCCGCTCCTCCAGCCCCTTGAGCACCTTGTCGAGGGTCATGGGATAGTCGCGGATGCGGATGCCGGTGGCATTGTAGATGGCGTTCGCCACCGCCGCCCCCGCGCCGCAGATGCCGAGTTCCCCCAGGCCCTTGCTCTTGAGCGGGTTCGCCTTGTCGTCGAGTTCGGGCAGGAAGAACGCATCCACGTCCGGCACGTCGGCATGGGCCACGACGTGGTACTCGGCGAGGTCGTGGTTGACGAAGTAGCTGTAGCGAGGGTCGATCACCGCATCCTCCATCAGCGCCGCGCCGACGCCGAAGATCATGCCGCCGATGGCCTGGGAGCGGGCCGTCTTGGCATTGAGGATGCGCCCGCCGGTGAAACAGCCGAGCATCCGCCGCAGCCGCACTTCCCCGGTGTCCATATCGACGCCGACCTCGGCAAAATGCGCGCCGAAGGAGTATTGCGAGTACTTCTTCTCCATGTCGCCGGGCTTGATCTCGCCCTTGGCCTCCAAACCCTCACCGACGAGGTCGGTGAACGGCACCGCGGAGCGGTTGCCCGCCTTCACCGCGCCGTCCGCGAAAGCGGCCTCGTCCGAGTTGATGCCGGCCTTCGTGGCGAGCGCCTGACGGAGGTTGTCGCAGGCGACATACAGGGCCGAGCCGGCGGACGCCGCACCGAAGGAGCCGCCCGAGCCGGCGGCCTTCGGGAAGTTGGTGTCGCCGAGTTCGACGCGGACCTTCTCCGGCGGCAACCCCATCATCTCGCCGCCGATCTGGGTGAGGATCGTGTAGGTGCCCGTGCCGAGATCGGTCATCGCCATCCGCACCACGAGGACGCCGTCCGGGCCCAGCCGCACGCTCGCCGAGGAGGGTTTCAGCGGGTTCTGGCGGGCGGCGGCCGAGACGCCCAAGCCGACAAGCCACTGCCCGTCGCGGGTGGCGCCGGGCTTGGCCCGCTTGTCCCAGCCGAACCGTTCGGCCCCGGCCTTGAGGCAATCCACCAGACGGCGGGTCGAGTAGGGGATCTTCTTCTCGGGATCCTCGGTCGGCTCGTTGCGAATCCGAAGCTCGATCGGATCGAGGTTCAGCCGCTCCGCCAGCTCGTCCATCGCGCATTCGAAGGCGAGCTGGCCCACGGCCTCGCCCGGCGCCCGCATGGAGGAGGCGATGGGCAGGTTGAGGTTCACCATCCGGTGCTTCGTGACGCGGTTCGGCGCCGCGTAAAGCGAGCGGGTGACGTTGGCCGAGGTTTCGTAGAACCCGTCACCCATCGCCGTGTCCGACCACGATTCGTGGGAGATGGCGCTGAGGCGGCCATCCTGATCCGCGCCGAGGCGGATCCGCTGGATCGTGTCGGTGCGGTGGGTGGCGACGTGGAATTCCTGCTGGCGGGTCAGCGCCACCTTCACCGGCCGCTTGATCACCTTGGAGGCCAGAGCCGCCAGGGTCGCCTCGGGCACGGCCTGAAGCTTCGACCCGAAGCCGCCGCCGATATAGGGCGTCACGATCCGCACCCTCTCCGGCGGAAGCTTCAGCACCGAGCCGATGGCGGGCTGGCCCCGATTCGGCATCTGGTTGGCCGAGTAGAGCACCACGCCGTCGCCATCCGGGCCTGTCTCCCACGAGGCGATGGTGGCATGCGGCTCCATCTGCGCATGGATCTGCGTGGGCGTCGTGTACTCCACGTCGATCTTGACCGGGGCTTGCGCGAAGGCGCCGTCGAAATCGCCGAGCGCGGAATCCGGCTTCACGCCGGGCGAGGTGGTCATCGGCTTCGGCTCGTAGGCCTCGGCCAACCGGTCGCGCAGGAGGCCCCGGGGCTTGGCCTTGTCGTAGGTGACGGCGACGAGCATCGCCGCGGCGCGGGCCTGCTCGAAGGTCTCCGCGACCACGAAGGCCACGGGCTGGCCGTAGAAGGTCACCTCTCGGCCCTGCAACTGCGGCCAGACCTGCTCCTTCTTCTCGCCCTGGGCGGGCACGTTCTCGTGGGTCATCACGTAGATGACGCCGGGCGCCCGGCGCGCCGCGTCGGAATCGATGGCGGTGATCGTGCCCGCCGCGACCGTCGCGGTGACGATCATGCCGTAGGCGGGGTTCGCCAGGGCGTGGGTTTCGTAGGCGTAGGGCGCGCGGCCCGTCACCTTGAGCGGCCCGTCGACCCGGTCGAGGGGCTTGCCGACGAGACCGTCGGGGCGGTCATCGAGCGGCGTGCGGCCGATCGGCTGGTTCATCTCCATGGCGGATGTCCTGCGTTCGGCGTCAGGTACGGGTGGCCTGCGCCACGACGGCGCGCAGGGTCCGGCGGGTGAGGGGGATCTTGAAGTCGTTGGCGCCGTAGCCGCGCGCGCCCTTCAGCACCGCGTCGGCGGCGGTGTCGGCGGAGCCGGTGCGGACCAGCGCCTCCTCGGCCTGTGCCACGCGCCACGGCTTGTGCGCGAGCCCACCGAATGCGAGGCGTGCGGCGCGGACCTTGCCCGCCCCCTCCGCGGCGATCACCGCCGCGATGGAGATCGTGGCGAAGGCGTAGGAAGCCCGATCGCGCACCTTGCGGTAGATGTGCACGCCCTCGACGGGCTTCGGCAGGGTCACGGCGGTGATGATCTCGCCCTTGCGGAGATCGGTCTCGGTCTGCGGCGTGTCGCCCGGAAGCCGGTGGAAATCGGCCATGGGGATGGCCCGCGTCGTCCCGTCCGGCGCCATCGTCTCGACGGTGGCGTCGAGGGCGCGCATCGCGACGTTCATGTCGGACGGGTTGGTGGCGATGCACTGGTCGCTGGTGCCGAGCACCGCCATGATGCGGTTGAACCCGCCGATGGCGGCGCAGCCGGAGCCCGGCTCGCGTTTGTTGCAGGGCATGGCAGTGTCGTAGAAGTAGTAGCAACGGGTCCGCTGGAGCAGGTTGCCCGCCGTGGTCGCCTTGTTGCGCAACTGGCCCGAGGCCCCCGCCAGCAGGGCGCGGGACAGGACGGCGTAGTCCTTGCGCACCCTGGGATGGGCGGCGAGGTCGGCGTTGCGCACCAGCGCACCGATCCGCAGGCCACCCTCGGACGTCTCCTCGACCTTGGCGAGGGGCAGGCGGTTGACGTCGACCAGGGTCGCAGGCGTCTCGATCTGCAATTTCATCAGGTCGAGGAGGTTGGTGCCGCCGGCGATGAAGCGCGCGTCCGGCCGGTCGGCCGCGAGTTGCGCCGCCTCCTGGACGGTGGCGGGGCGCTCGTAGGTGAAGGCTTTCATGGCGCGCCCCTCACAGGCTGGAGCCGGAGGAATCGCGGATCGCCGCGACAATGTTGGGATAGGCCGAGCAGCGGCAGATATTCCCGCTCATGCGTTCGCGAATCTCCGCGTCGGTGAGGGAGGCGTTTGCCGTCAGGTCGTCGGTGACGTGGCTGGGGAAGCCGTCCTTCACCTCCTTCAGCATGCCGATGGTGGAGCAGATTTGCCCCGGTGTGCAGTAGCCGCACTGGAAGCCGTCATGCTCGATGAAGGCCGCCTGCACGGGATGCAACGTTTCGCCGTGGGCGAGGCCCTCAATCGTGGTGATCTCGTCGCCCTCGTGCATCGCCGCAAGCGTCAGGCAGGAATTGATCCGGCGGCCATCCACCAGCACCGTGCAGGCGCCGCACTGGCCGTGGTCGCAGCCTTTCTTGGACCCCGTCAGGGCGAGGTGCTCGCGCAGCGCGTCCAGGAGCGTCGTCCGCGTATCGAGGACGAGGTCGCGGGCGCTCCCGTTGACCGTGAGCCGCACGGGCATGGTCTGCGGTGGCGGATCGCCCGGCGCAGGCGTGGCAGCCCGCGCCTGCGCGGCGCCGAGTCCGCCGCTCATCCCGAAGGCGCCGACAAGGGCGCATCCTTCCACCACGGCCCGACGCGTCGGCCCGGCGGGCTTGCCCGCGGAGTGATCCGTCATTCTGAGACCCCGCTCACGAGACGGACCGTGCGTCGCGCGCAGCCCCGTCTGGAATACCGTGGCCCAACGCGGCGCCGCGTACCCTGGATCCGCTCCAGACTGCGCCGGATCGGCGCAAGGGGCCGCCTGGAAGAACGGCCCGGGCTGGACCACGCGGCGCGGCACCACAGTTGAGGGCTCCATCCCCCGACACTCCGGAGAGACCGGCATGGCGACCATCCCGACGCTGACCATGAACGACGGTCGGTCGATCCCGCAGATCGGCTACGGGTGCTGGCAGATCCCGGAGGCGGAGGCGCCGGGCCTCGTCAGGCAGGCCATCGGCGCGGGTTACCGTCTCATCGACACCGCCGCCGCCTACGGCAACGAGGCCGGCGTCGGGCGCGGCATCCGCGAGGCGGAAGTGCCCCGGGACCAGATCTTCCTCACCACCAAGATCTGGAACGACCGGCAGGGACCCGACGCCGCCGGGGCCTTCGAGGAAAGCCTCTCGAAGCTCGGGCTCACCTATGTCGACCTCTACCTGATCCACTGGCCCTGCCCGCAGCGGCGGCTCTTCGTGGAAACCTGGAAGGCGATGATCCGGCTGCGGGACGAGGGGAAGATCCGCTCGCTGGGCGTCTCCAACTTCACAGAGGAACACCTCGCCGTGCTGGTGGGTGAGACCGGCGTGACGCCCGCCGTGAACCAGATCGAACTCCATCCCTACTTCCAGCGCCGGGACGGGCGTGCGGCGGACAAGGATCGCGGGATCGTGACCGAGTCGTGGAGCCCCCTCGGCCGGGGCCAGGAGCTGAAGGATCCCACCATCGAGGCCATCGCGAACAGCCACGGGAAGACCCCCGCTCAGGTGATCCTGCGCTGGCACACGCAGATCGGATGCATCGCGATCCCGAAGTCCGCAAACCCGAAGCGAATCGTGGAAAACATCTCGCTGTTCGACTTCGAGCTGACCGCCGATGAGCTGGACAGGATCGCGGCGCTCGACCGGAAGGACGGCCGGATCGGGCCGGACCCGGCAACGTTCTGCTGAGCGACCGGTCGTCATGGCTTCGCTGCGCTGGCGATGACGACCGGTGATTTTCCGACACGTGTGCCCCACCCCGTCCGGGCGCTGGGCTAGGCTCACGGCGACTCAGGAGCGGTGGGGCGCGACCCACGACGGCCATGCTGCAGCGCACCGTCAAATTCGCGTCGCAAAAGGTTTATGCTCAAAACTAGCATATCTAGACAGGCGGTCCCCGGCCCCATAAGTTAGGCGGCGCAATGCTCAAAGTGAGCATAATGGAGGACGCCATGACGGCGACCGTCGCACCCGCTGCCCGCATCCCCGGCGCCCTGCCGCTGCCCGACCTCTACGCCCGGGTCAGCCGCCATGTCCCGGCGATCGAGTGGCCCGCCCTCGCGCCCGACATCGAGGCGATCCTGCGCCTCAAGCGCGAACGCAACGCCGTGATCCTGGCCCACAATTATCAGGCGCCGGAGATCTTCCACACGGTGGCGGACATCGTGGGCGACAGCCTCGCCCTGGCGCGGGAGGCCGTGACCGTCGATGCCGACGTCATCGTGCTGGCGGGGGTGCACTTCATGGCCGAGACGGCCAAGCTCCTGAACCCCTCGAAGACGGTCCTGATCCCGGACATGGGTGCGGGCTGCTCGCTGGCGGATTCGATCACCGCCGAGGACGTGCGCGGCCTGCGGAAAAAGTATCCGGGCGTGCCGATCGTGACCTACGTCAACACGTCGGCGGCGGTGAAGGCGGAGTCGGACCTGTGCTGCACGAGCGGTAACGCCGTGGCCGTGGTGCGCTCGCTCAATGCCCCACGCGTCCTGATGATCCCGGACGAGTTCCTGGCGCAGAACGTCCAGGCCGAGGTGCCGGACGTCGAGATCCTGACCTGGGCCGGGCACTGCGAGGTGCACGAGCGTTTCACCCCCGCCGACATCCGCGACGTCCGCGAGAGTTACCCGGGCGTCACGGTGATCGCGCACCCGGAATGCCCGCCGGACGTGGTGGCCGAGTCCGACTTCTCCGGCTCGACGGCCATGATGATGGACTTCGTGGTGCAGAAGCGCCCGTCGCAGGTCGTCCTCGTCACCGAGTGCTCGATGGCCGACAACATCGCGGCGCAGAACCCGGATATCGAGTTCATCAAGCCCTGCAACATGTGCCCGCACATGAAGCGGATGAGCCTGTCCAACATCCGTCGCTCCCTGGAGACGCTGACCCACGAGGTCACGGTCGATCCGGCGCTCGCCGACCGGGCGAGGGCGGCGGTGGAGCGGATGCTTGCGGTGAGGACGCGATGAACGCCCTCTCGCGCAACCCGTCCGACCGTGTGGTCGTGGTCGGCGGCGGCGTCGCCGGCCTGAGCGTCGCCCTGCGGCTGGCGCCGCGCCCCGTGACGCTCGTCACCGCGTCCCCCCTCGGCCTCGGCACCGCCACCGGTTGGGCGCAAGGGGGCATCGCCTCCGCGATCGCCGGAGACGATTCCGCCGGCCTGCACGCGCAGGACACCCTGACCGCCGGCGCCGGGCTCACCGAGCCCGACGTCGCCCTGCGCATCGCCGCCGAAGGCCCCCGCCTGATCGAATGGCTCGTCGATCTCGGGACGCCCTTCGACCGCACGGAGGCGGGTGCCCTGGCGCTGGGCCTGGAGGCGGCCCACAGCCGCCGCCGGATCGTCCGCGCCGGCGGCGATTCCACCGGCGCGCGGGTGCTCGACACCCTCGTTCGGGCTGTACGCCTCGCGCCCTCCGTCGAGGTGGTCGAGGCGCGGGCCGTCGGCCTGCTCCGCGACGGGAACGGCGCGGTGGCGGGGATCGTCGCCGAGAGCGACGGCGCCCGCTTCCGCATCCCGGCGCGCGCGGTCGTCCTCGCCACGGGCGGCCTCGGAGGACTCTACGCCTCCACCACCAATCCGCCGGGCGCGGTGGGCGGCGGGCTGGCGCTCGCCGCCCGCGCCGGGGCGGTGATGCGCGACATGGAGTTCGTGCAGTTCCACCCCACCGCCATCGCGGCGGGCCGCGATCCGATGCCGCTGGCCACCGAGGCGCTGCGGGGGGAAGGCGCGCGGCTGATCGACGAGACCGGCGCTCCCGTCATGGCGGGCATCGCGGGCGGCGACCTCGCTCCCCGGGACGTGGTGGCGCGGGGCATCTTCCAGGCCCTGCAACGGGGCCGGACCGTCTACCTCGACACGCGCGGGGCGCTGGGCGCCTCCATGGCGACGCGGTTTCCCACCGTGGCAGCGCTCTGCGCCTCGGTCGACATCGATCCCGCGGCGCAGCCGATCCCGGTCCGTCCGGCGGCGCACTACCACATGGGCGGGGTGAAGGTGGACGCCTTCGGCGCTTCGAGCGTGCCCGGCCTGTATGCCTGCGGCGAGGTTTCCTCCACGGGCCTGCACGGGGCGAACCGGCTGGCCAGCAACTCCCTCCTCGAAGGGCTCGCCTATGCGGGCTTCATCGCGGACGGGCTCGATGCACCGCCCCCCGGCCCCGCTATGCCCGAGCCCGTCGCGGACCGGCGCGGGGGAGATCTCCCGGCGATCCGCGGCCTGATGGAGACGCGGGTGGGCGTGGTGCGCGAGGAGGCCGGCCTGCGGGAGGCCGTCGCCGCCCTCGCTCCGATGGCGGAGACGAGCGAGGCGGCCGTCGTCGCCTCCCTGGTCGCCCGCGCGGCCCTCGCCCGCGAGGAAAGTCGCGGTGCCCACTGGCGCAGCGACCATCCGCACCAGAGCCTGCCCTGTCACACCGAGGCGACGGTGGCGCAGGACGACATCGCCACCTGCCCGATGGCCGGCCTGCCGATGGCCGCGGAGTGAGAACGGTCCGATGAGCGACTTGCTGCCCCTGCCGCGCCTCCTCGTGGAGCCCATCGTCCGCGCCGCCCTGGTCGAGGATCTCGGCCGGGCGGGGGACATCACCACCGACGCCACCGTCCCGCCGGGTGCCCGGATGCGGGGCGTCATCGCCGCCCGCCAGGACGGCGTGATCTCCGGCACCGATGCCGCCGCCATCGCCTTCGCCCTGGTGGATCCCGAGGTGTCGGTCACCGTCGAGCGGGGCGACGGCACCCGGGTGTCGCCCGGCGACGTGGTGCTGCGCCTCGACGGGCCGGCGCGGGCCGTCCTCACCGCCGAGCGCGTGGCGCTGAACCTGCTTTGCCGGATGTCGGGCGTCGCCACGGCGACGAACGGGCTGGTCGAGGCCGCACGCCCCCACGGCAAGGCGTCCATCGTCTGCACCCGCAAGACCACGCCGGGCCTCCGCTCCCTGGAGAAGCACGCCGTGCGGGCGGGCGGCGGCTCGAACCACCGCTTCGGCCTCGACGACGCGGTGCTCATCAAGGACAACCACATCGCCGTGGCGGGCGGCGTCCGGGCGGCGATCGAACGGGCCAAGGCGCGGGCGGGGCACCTCGTGAAGATCGAGTGCGAGGTCGACACGATCGACCAGTTGAATGAGGTGCTGTCCATCGGCGTCGATGCCGTGCTCCTCGACAACATGGGCCCGGACACGCTGAGGGAGGCCGTGGGCCTGATCGACGGGCGCGCCCTCGCGGAGGCGTCGGGCCGGATCACCGTTCAGACGGTCGGCGCCGTCGCGGCCTCCGGGGTGGACCTGATCTCCTGCGGCTGGATCACCCACTCGGCGGCGATTATCGATCTGGGATTGGACGCGGCCTGAGACGCGGCCCCGTTCTCGCTGGCAGAGCGAACCAATGACGGGCTGTGGATTGCACCCGCATTGAAAACCGCGGCGCTCACGCGTAGATGCGCGGCGCCAATTCCTGAACCAGACCGGGAGGTTCTTCCGTGAGCGAGACGATCGAGCGGCACGAATTCGGGGCAGAGGTGGGTCGCCTCCTCGACCTCGTCGTGCACGCGCTCTACTCCGACCGCGAAATCTTCCTGCGCGAACTCGTGGCCAACGCCGCCGACGCCATGGACCGGCGCCGATTCGAGGCGCTGACCAGCGCATCGAGCGCGCTGCCGCCGGACGCCAAGGTGCGGATCACCCCCGCCAAGGAAGGCCGGACGCTGACGATCTCTGATGCCGGCATCGGCATGGCGAAGGAGGATCTCGCCTCCAGCCTCGGCACCATCGCCCGCTCCGGCACCCGCGCCTTCTCGCAGAGCCTGGAGGCCGCGAAGGCCGAGGACCGGCCGAGCCTGATCGGCCAGTTCGGCGTCGGCTTCTATTCCGCCTTCATGGTGGCCGACCGCGTGACGGTGACGTCCCGCAAGGTCGGCGCGGACGAGGCCTGGACCTGGGCCTCCGAGGGACAGGGCAGCTACACGCTGGAGCCGGCCGAGCGCGTGGAGCCCGGCACCGACATCGTCCTTCACCTGAAAGACGACGCCGACGAATACCTCGAGCCCTACCGCCTCGATCACCTCGTGCGGAAGTGGGCGGATTTCATCACCGTGCCCGTCGCCATCGTCAACGAGGGCAAGGAGGAGGCTGCGAACCAGGGCACGGCCCTGTGGCGCAAGCCCAAATCCGAGATCACCGAGGAGCAGTACGCCGAATTCTACCGCTCGGTCGGTATGAACTTCGACAAGCCCTGGGCGACTCTGCATTGGCGGGCCGAGGGGCAGCTCGACTTCGCCGCGCTTCTCTTCGTGCCGGGCATGAAGCCCTTCCAGCCGATCGAGAACGAGCGGCAGAGCAAGGTGCGCCTGCACGTCCGGCGGATGTTCATTACCGACGAGGCCGAGTTGCTGCCGCCGTGGCTGCGCTTCGTGCAGGGTGTGGTCGATACCGAGGACCTGCCCCTCAACGTCTCCCGCGAGATGCTGCAATCGACCCCCGCACTCGCCAAGATCCGCAAGGCGGTGACGGGCAGGGTCGTCAGCGAACTCACCGCCCGGTCGAAGAAGAACGAGGATTACGAGAGCTTCTGGGAGAATTTCGGCCCCGTCCTCAAGGAGGGGATCTACGAGGATTTCGAGCGCCGCTCCGAGATCGCCCCGTTGCTTCGCTTCCGCTCCTCCGCCGTGGAGGGCTGGACGTCGTTCGCCGAATACATCTCACGCATGAAGGACGGGCAGGAGGCGATCTACTACCTCGTGGCCGACGACGTCGAGGCGCTGAAGTCCTCGGCGCAGCTCGAAGGCTTCCGCGCCCGCGGCCTCGAAGTGCTGCTCCTGTCGGACCACGTCGATGCCTTCTGGCCGGAGCAGCTCGGCAGCTTCGAGGACAAGAAGCTGACCTCCGTCACCAAGGGCAACCTCGACCTGTCGAAGTTCGCCCCCGAGGGCGGCGAGGCGGAGCCGGCAGAGGGGATCGACGCCTTTGTCGCGGCGGTGAAGACCGCCTTGGCCGAGGAGGTGTCCGACGTGCGGGTCACGGACCGGCTGGTCGACAGCGCGGTGGTGCTCTCGGCGGGCGGCGGCCCGGACCTGCAAATGCAGCGCCTGCTGCGGCGGGCCGGGCGGGCGAGCGGGGCGGGCAAGCCCACCCTCGAGCTCAACCCGCGCCACGCGCTGATTCGCGCCCTCGCGGCGGCACCCGAATCGGACGCGGCCGAGGCCGCCGGAACGCTGTTCGACCTCGCCCGCATCCAGGACGGCGACAGCCCCCGCGACCCCGCAGCCTTCGCCCGGCGGGTCTCCTCCGCCCTGGCACAGGCCCACGGTCGTCGGGAGTGACCTGACAAACGGGGGGAGCCGTCGCCGGGCGTGCGCCACGGCACCCGCTGCGGCGGCTCCCGCGGTTGATCATTCGGAAACGTGGGGGTCATAACTTCGCCATTGGCCGGGGGCATGCCCCCGGTGAAAGCGCGGGCGCGGTGGGGGCCGCAGGCGCGAACCTCAACTCCGGCGCGGATCCTCAAATCCCCGCCCATCGGACGTGGCATGATTCTCGTCGAGGCCGAAGCCGGGACTGGACAGGCGCTCAGCGCCGTCCGTAGCCGCATTCATGCCCGCGCCTACCGCCACAGCACCCATGTGCGTTGGCTGCGGCGGCTGATCCCCGTGGTCGCAGGCGGCGCCACGGCGCTGCTGCTCGCTCACCTGTTCAATCCCTTCGCCGCGAACCTGCCGGGCGTCTCGGTCGGCCCGGTCACCCTGGCCGGGTCCAAGGTGCGGATGGAGAATCCGCGCCTGTCCGGCTTCCGCAAGGGCACGCGCGCCTACGAGGTGACCGCCGCCGCCGCCCTGCAGGACGTGCGCAAGCCCAGCCAGATCGAGCTGGAACAGATGCGCGGCCATGTGGCGACCGACGACGACGGCGGCATGGCGCGCCTCTCGGCGGCCACCGGGCTGTTCGACAGCGCCCGCGAGGCCCTCGACCTGAAGGACGACGTGCGCGTCTGGACCGACAAGGGCGAGGAAGCCCGCCTCAAGACGGCGGCGATCGCCTTCAAGACCGGCTCCATCGTGTCGAAGGATCCCGTCACCGTCACGACCCAGAAGGGCACCGTGGATGCCGACGGGCTCGACGTGGTGGAAAACGGCAAGGTGATCTCGTTCATCGGCAACGTCCGCGTCGTCATCAACCCGGACACCCTCGACAAGGCCAAGGGGGCCGGTAAGGAGATTGCGGGTACGCCCGAGACCGCGGCCGTGCGCACCACGGACGCCATGCCCGTGGAAATCCGCAGATGATCGCCGCCCGCCTGCTCTCCGCGACGCTCGCCGCCTGCCTCGCCTTCGCCGCCCCCGCCATGGCCGAGAAGGCCGCGAAGTCCGATGCGCCCTCCGGATTCGGCGCCATCGGCGGCGGCGGCAAGGACCCGATCAAGATCGATGCGGACCGCCTCGACGTCTTCGACAAGGAGAACAAGGCGATCTTCGCCGGCAACGTCGTCGCCGTGCAGGGCGAGAGCACGATCCGCTGCTCCTCGATGACCGTGTTCTACAAGCGCGGCAGGGAGGCGAGCGACAAGGACAAGGGCGACGCGGGGGGGCAGGAGGCCGCGCCGAAGGCTCCGGGCGAGAACGGCATCAAGAAGGTGGAGTGCGCCGGTCCCGTCACCGTGACGCAGAAGGATCAGGTCGCCACCGGGGACCACGCGGTGTTCGATCAGGATGCCAAGCGCGTCGTGCTCACCGGCAACGTCGTCCTCAGCCAGTGCCAGAACGTCACCCGCGGCCAGCGGCTCGTGTATGACATGAGCACCGGCCGGGCGAACATGGATCCGGTGGCGGGCGGGCGCGTCTCGGCGATGTTCGTCCCCGGCGAGAAGTCTGACGGCAAGGACACGAAGGCGAAGGGCTGCGCGACCCCGCCGGTGAAGCCCCGCGCCCAAGCCGATTGAGTGCCTCCGTGACATTCCAGGCCGGAGCGGGGGCGGGCCGTCCCTCGCTGCTCGGACGGCTGTTCGGCCGCAAGGCACGGCCCGTCACCGAACCCCAAGCCGATGCCGGCAACCCCCTCTTCGACGGCGGTCCCGGCATCCTGAGCGTGCGCGGCCTGCGCAAGAGCTACGGCGCGCGCACGGTGGTGCATGAGGCGGGGCTCACCGTCCGCACCGGCGAGGCCGTGGGCCTGCTGGGGCCGAACGGTGCGGGCAAGACCACCATCTTCTACATGATCACCGGGCTGGTGACGGCGGATCGCGGGCACATCACCCTCGACGGCCTGCCGATCACGCACCTGCCGATGTACCAGCGGGCGCGCCTCGGGATCGGTTACCTGCCGCAGGAAGCCTCGATCTTTCGGGGCCTCTCGGTGGAGGACAACATCAAGGCGGTCCTCGAGGTCGCCGAGCCCGACAGGAAGGCGCGGGCGCGCAAGCTCGAATCTCTGCTGGAGGAATTCGACATCGCGCGCCTGCGGAAGTCGCCCTCGATCGCGCTCTCCGGCGGCGAGCGGCGGCGCTGCGAGATCGCGCGGGCGCTGGCCTCGTCGCCGACCTTCATGTTGCTGGACGAGCCCTTCGCGGGCATCGACCCCATCGCGGTGGGCGACATCCAGGATTTGGTGAAGCACCTCAAACAGCGCGGCATCGGCGTGCTTATCACCGACCACAACGTCCGCGAGACGCTGGGCCTTATCGACCGCGCCTACATCGCCCATTCCGGGCGCATCCTCACCGAGGGCACGCCCGAGGAGATCGTTGCGAACCCGGACGCGCGGCGGCTGTATCTCGGCGAGGATTTCCGGCTTTAGAGCGATTTCGGTTTCATCCGGATCGCCTGCTTGACCGTTTTTGCGAGCGAAGCGAAGCAACCCAGGGATCCGCCACGTTCGGTCAGGTCCCGCTGCCCTGGATTGCTTCGCTGACGCTCGCAAAGACGGGGGCGGCGTATGATCGAGGTCTCCCCGAAAACGCTCCAGCAATCCGCCGGGCGACCCCCGCCGTTATGATGAGAAGAGCGCCTCAGCTCTTCCAGTTCTTCAGCGCGGCGAAGGGACTGTCCGAGCCTGCGGGCTTCTCCGGGTTCAGCACCGTTTCGACCTGGGCGATGGCGTCGGCCAGGGAATAGGCCGACCCGCTCGGCAGGCGTCCGCCCGCCGCGTCGCGGTGTCCGCCGCCCCGGAACAGGCGGGCGCCGTCGAGGGCCGTGCCGTCGATGGAGCGGAAGGACAGCGTCCCGACCCGCTGCACGTTCACCACGCGCTTGGCCCGGCCCGCCTCCATGATCCGGTCGGAGACGCGCTGGAAGGTGCCGGAATCGAGCCCGAAGGACAGGAGCGTCCCGTCTTTGAGGGCGTGGAACAGGGTGTCGGAGCGCGCGAGCGCCCGGGCGAGGCGGGCGCGGGTGGTCTGGCTGGGCTCGTCGTCGGGGGCATCGGTGAGGAGCGCGTCGGCGATGCGCGTGCGCATGGCCACCGCGTCCCGCTCCAGTTCGGCGGGCGTCGCGCCCTCCCGGAGCCGGGCGGCGGCGGCCATCAGTAGGGCGGAGACGAAGCGGTCGTGCCAGGGATGGCCCGGCGGGACGAGATTGGTGGCGTTGTCCCAGAAGATCTCGTCGACGGCGGTGCCGCCGGGGAAGTCCGGCGACTCCTTGCGCCACAGGTCGAGGGCATCGACGGCCTTGATGAGCGCGGCGAGATCCTCGGGCCGTTCCGGCTCGCGGCTCGCGAACAGGGCGCGGTGCGCAAAGGTCATGGCCGTGGCGCAGGAATCCTGATCGACCAGCACCGTCATGGCGGGGTCTCCCATCTCCGCCTGGAGCAGGCCCTCACGGCCGAAGACGGGGGCGGGCTCGAAACCCTGCCGCCCGAGCTGGTCGAGGGAGGAGGCGTGGTGATCGAGGACGACGAGGCGGTGCTTCTCGCCCTCGCGGCGGCGGTTCATGGCGGCAAAGCGCTTGAATCCGGCGATGGTCTGCTCCTCCAATCCGAGATCGGTCATCAGCAGGGTCTCGGCCTCCCCCGTCTTGCCGAGGCGCTTCACCTCGTCCTCGAGCACCGGTCCGACGTCGCTGTAGCGGGAGATGTGGACAATCCGGGAGACGTCGGCACAGGCGGAGGCCACCGTCGAGGCGCCGTATCCGTCGAGGTCGTGGTGGGTCAGCTGGGTCAGGCGCACGCGCGGAACGTCTCCGTGGAGGGAATTCGCCCGTCTGTACGCCGACAGGGCGCCGCAGGCGAGCCGGGAAGACGCATCCGTCGGCAATCCCCATCGCCCACAGGATTAACCTTTTGCTAAGTGCCCGATTGCCGTAAGCCCCGCGACGTGAGAGCTTTCGTTAACGAGAGCTTAATAGTCGGGTCCTGGCGATGGTGTTCGCGGCTTCCACGGTACGAGGTGCGGCTTCGACGCTGCTGCGCCGCCTCGCCGCCACCGCCTTCCTCTCCGTCGCCCTGGTGGGCGGCGCGGCCGCTGCCGGGCAGACCCTGGCGAGCCTGCCCTCCGGCGACGTGGGCGCCCGCGTCCGGGGCGACGCCAAGCCGA
>NZ_BPQE01000045.1 GCF_022179085.1 Methylobacterium aerolatum | reverse complement strand
GATCCGGCCTTCCTCGGCGCCGACGCCGAGATGGGCGCGTTGATTAGCGCGTTCGATTGGGACGCGACGCCCCTCCGAGGCCCGGCGTCCTGGCCGGTCGCGTTGAGCACCCTCGTGGGTCTCATGCTGGGTTCGAGCCAGCCGTCCTTCATCCTGTGGGGACCCGAGCGCCGGCTCCTCTACAACGACGCCTACGCCGGTCTGCTCGGCATCCGGCATCCCGCGGCCCTGGGGTCCGACTACCTCGACGTCTGGCGCGAATTCCGAAACAGCCTCGCCCCCGGCGTCATCGAGGCCACCTCCGGCCGCCCCGCCCATGGGACCGGGGCAGCCGCCGGCCTGTCGCGGCGGGACGGATCGGGGGACACGCGCTTCTCCCTCTCGTACGTTCCGATCCGCGATGAGTCCGGCCGGGTGGACGGCCTCTACGGCACCTGCATCGCGATCGTATCCCGCGAGGCTTCCGGGGAGACGGATGCCACATTGCGGGAGAACGAGGAGCGGCAATCCTTCCTGCTCAACCTGAGCGACGCCCTGCGGCCGCTGACCTCCGCCACCGAGATCATCGAGGTGGCGTCGCAGCGCCTCGGCGAGCGGGTGGGCGCGAGCCGCGTCTTCTACGCCGAGATCGCCAACGGCCTGATGACGGTCGAGTGCGAATACACGAATGGCGTCGGCACCATCATCGGCCGGCACGACCTGTCGGCCTTCGGCCCGGACCTTCTGGCGGCCTACCGCGACGGGACGGTCGTCGCCGTCGAGGACGTGCAGGCGGATCTCCGCTTCAACCCCGTCGCGCGGGCCGGCCTGAAATCGCGACAGGTCGGCGCCTTCGTCGATGTCGTGCTGTTCCGGGGCGACGAATGGGTCGGGCTGCTGGCGGTCCAGAACGCGGTGCCGCGCATCTGGACGACGGCGGAGAGCAACCTCATCCGGGAGGTGGGCGAACGCCTGAAGGCCGCGACCGAGCGCGCCCGCGCGGAGACGGCCCTGCGGGAGAGCGAGCGCCGTCTCCAGGACCTGAACGAAACCTTGGCGCTGCAGGTCTCGGAGAAGACGGCGGAGCGCGATCTCTTCGCCACCATCGTCGAGCGGACCGACATCATGGTGATGGCCGCCGACCTCGACTACACCATCCTGGCGATCAACCTCGCCAACGCCGACGAGTTCGAGCGCATCTACGGCGTGCGCCCGAAGGTCGGCGACAACATGCTCGATCTCCTCGCCGACCAGCCCGAGCATCAGGCGCAGGTGAGGGCGGGATGGGGCCGGGGCCTCGCGGGCGAGGAACTGACCTTCGTCCAGGAATTCGGCGACGCCGACCGGGCCCGGGCCGCCTACGAGATCAGCTTCCGCACCCTGCGCGACGCCGCGGGCAACCGGACGGGCTGCTACCAGTTCGTGATGGACGTCTCTGAACGGTTGCGCGGACAGGCCGAGCTGGCGGAGGCGCAGGAGGCCCTGCGCCAGTCCCAGAAGCTCGAGGCGGTCGGCCAATTGACGGGGGGCGTGGCGCACGATTTCAACAATCTGCTCACGATCATCCGCTCGTCCGTCGATTTCCTGCGGCGGCCCGACCTGCCGGAAGCGCGCAAGCGCCGCTACCTCGATGCCGTGTCCGAGACCGTCGACCGCGCGGCGAAGCTCACCGGCCAGCTCCTGGCCTTCGCCCGTCGCCAGGCGCTGAAGCCGGAGGTGTTCAGCGCCGGACAGAAGGTGCGCGGTATCGCGGACATGCTCGACACGCTGACCGGCGCACGGGTGCAGGTCCTGATCGAGGTGCCGGAGACGAGCTGCCTCGTCCGGGCCGACGTGAGCCAGTTCGAGACGGCCCTCGTCAACATGGCCGTCAACGCCCGCGACGCCATGGACGGGGAGGGGACCCTCATCCTCCGTGTCACCTGCGGCGCGGCGCTGCCCTCGCTGCGGGGACATGCGGGATCGGACGCGCTCTTCGTCGCGGTCTCCCTCACCGATACGGGCACGGGCATCCCGCAGGATCGGATCGGGCGCATCTTCGAGCCGTTCTTCACCACCAAGGAAGTCGGCAAGGGCACCGGCCTCGGCCTCAGCCAAGTCTTCGGCTTCGCCAAGCAATCGGGTGGCGACGTGGACGTGCGCAGCACCGTCGGCGAGGGCACCACCTTCACCCTCTTCCTGCCCGAGGTGGCGGCGGCGGAGGTGGCGGTGCTGGAGCCTTCGCCGGAAGCGCCCGCGCCGCTCGGCACGGGCCAACGTATCCTGGTGGTGGAGGACAATGTCGGGGTCGGGCAATTCGCGACCCAGATCCTGGAGGATCTCGGATATCGCACCGTCTGGGCGGGGACGGCCGAGGAGGCCCTGGACAAGCTCGGCGCGGACGGAGGCGGCTTCGACCTCGTGTTCTCCGACGTCGTGATGCCGGGCATGGGCGGCGTGGCCCTCGCCCGGGACCTTCACACGCGCCTGCCCCTCCTGCCGGTGGTCCTGACCTCCGGCTACAGCCACATGCTCGCGCAGGAGAGCAACCATGGGTTCACGCTGTTGCACAAGCCGTACTCGGCCGAGCAGCTCGCCCGGATCCTCCATCGGGCGCTCGGCGCCGAATCCTGCATCGCGGCGCCAGCCGCCTGAACGATCTCGGCACGGGCGCCCTCGTTGAGGCGCGCCCTCGCCATTACCCGGCCTTTTGACTGTTGGTATCTGGTATGCCATCCTCCAAATAACGAGCCGAGAGGTGTGGTCCTGTCGACGACCCGCCGACGAAGGGCTCGACGAGGGAGGACATCATGATGGGCGCGCCGCTCGCGGGGGTGAAGATCCTCGATTTCACCCATGTCCAATCGGGTCCGACCTGCACGCAATTGCTGGCGTGGTTCGGTGCCGACGTCATCAAGATCGAGCGGCCAGGAGCCGGCGATGCCACCCGGCAGCAACTGCAGGACATCCCCGGCGTCGATAGCCTCTATTTCACGATGCTGAACCACAACAAGCGATCGATCACGATCGACGTGAAGAACGCGGCCGGCAAGGAGGTGCTGTGGCGCCTCATCCGCGAATGCGACGTCCTCGTGGAGAATTATGCCCCTGGAGCCCTCGACCGGATGGGCTTCTCCTGGGAGAGCATCCAAGAGGCCAACCCCCGGCTGATCCTCGCCTGCGTAAAGGGGTTCGGGCCCGGCCGGTTCGAGGATTGCAAGGTCTACGAGAACGTCGCCCAATGCGCCGGCGGCGCCGCCTCCACCACGGGTTGGCGGGGAGACATGCCGATGGTGACGGGCGCGCAGATCGGTGACTCGGGCACCGGGCTGCACCTCGCGCTCGGCATCGTCACCGCCCTCTATCACCGCGTGCAGAGCGGCCGCGGCCAGCGGGTCGATTGCGCGATGCAGGACAGCGTCCTCAACCTCTGCCGGGTGAAGCTGCGCGATCAGCAGCGCCTCGCCCGTGGCCCCCTCCCGGAATACAGCCAGTTCGGCGAGGGCGTTCCCTTCGGCGAGGCCGTGCCCCGCGCCGGCAACGATTCGGGCGGCGGCCAGCCGGGCCGCATCCTGAAGTGCCTCGGCTGGGAACAGGATCCCGACGCCTACATCTACTTCATCGCCCAGGCGGCGGTGTGGGAGCCGATCTGCGACATCATCGGGGAGCCGGGCTGGAAGTCCGATCCGAACTACAGCACGCCGCGGGCGAGGCTACCCCACCTCAACGAGATCTTCACGCGCATCGAAGCGTGGACGATGAAGCACGACAAGTTCGAGGCGATGGACCGGCTCAACGCGCACGACATCCCGTGCGGTCCGATCCTCTCCATGAAGGAGATCGCCGAGGACGAAACGCTGCGCGCGAGCGGCACGGTGCTGGAGATCGATCACCCGACAAGGGGACCCTACCTCACGGTCGGCAACCCGATCCGCCTTTCGGCCAATCCGGTGACGATCCAACGCTCGCCGCTCCTTGGGGAGCATACGGACGAGATCCTGAGGGACGTGCTCGGTTGCTCGACGGCCGAGATCGACACGATCCTCTGGTCGGGCGCAGTGGGACCGGTGGCGAAGGTGGCGGCGGAATAGCGCTCCGCCCCTCGGTCGCCGACGACGCGAGGGGAGGGGCGTGGCCCCCTCCCTGCACAGGCCTCGCCCCGGAGGCGCCGACGGCGATCAGGCGTATTGCGGCTTGGTGCCGGCCGGGGTCTTGGCGCTCGTGCGGTCGTCGGAGGCGGTCGGCGACAGCTTGTCCGCCACGTGGACGACGAGGAGGCACTGGACGGCGGCGAAGAGGACGAAGGCGGACAGGGCGGTGGCGATCACGGCGTACCTCGGTGGTTCATATTGCGGTGCGACATCCGCCTTATACGAAGACCGTTCTGGCATACCAAGTGCAAAATACCATTTTCAATTATGCAATTTACGCATGTCTCGGCCGGCGCATACGGGCTCGTGCGCCGGAACGGGCTGGTTTTCTCCCCCCGAGCCAAGCGTCCGCCCCTCTTCCGCCCGCGGGAGGACATCCTGCGGCAGGCGCGTCTGCGGGCTGTCCAGGAGCCCGATGGCCTCGCAGGCGCCCCGGATTGCTGCATCCGCACACACCTCTTCGAGCAGCGTCGCATCCCGCCCGACGAGGCGCCCCTGCCGGAAGTGGGCGTAGACGCGAAACGTGCCGCGTTCCGCGAACCTCACGTCCGCGAGGCGAGCGATGCAGGCCGCCAGGAAGGCGCCGTTGCCGTGGGACGCGGGATCGACCCCGGCGTAGAGCTCGGCGGGCGAGCGTGCGTAGACGTTGATCTTGCGGAAGCGCTCGACATCGAGCAGCGCGGCGGGATCGAGGATCGTCATGGCGTCGTTCCGGCCGTAGGCGATCGTCCGGGGCACGTCGCCCTTCGGCACGGTGTTGTCGAGGAATTCGAACGCCACGATCCTGTCGCGGCGCAAGGCCCAGAGGAAGAACAGCCGCGGGATGCCCTCGAATGCCTCGACATTGTGGGCGAGCAAATCCTCGACGGCCTTGTAGCGGCCGACTTCCTCGCCGCGCTTCCAGGCCCGCTCCACCGTCTCCTCCGGCGGCGTCACCATGAATTGCAGGTAGACCGTGTGGCCGAAGCGGCTGAGCAGTTGCCCGGCACCGTCGAGGGACGAATCGACGGCGAAACTGTCGAAGCGGAAGCGGTCGATCAGCAGATGCGACATCCGCCCCTCGGCGGCCTTGCGGGCCATGTATCCGTCGAGCTTCCGGTCGATGATCTCGACCTCGTAGCCGGTGAGCGGTCCGGCGTAGCGCCGGCTGTCACCGAGGCTGTCGTAGTCGAGGAGGAACTTGCGCCAGACATCCGGCGTGATGATCGCAAAATCGCGCCAATCGAGGCCGGTGCGCTCCGCCAGCGCGCGCTGATAGGGGCGAATCGTGCTCTTCCCGGAGGCCGAGGCACCCTTGACGCTCATCACCACCGGCCGCTCCTGCGCGGACACCCGCCGGAATTTCTCCCGATCGAAGACGGCGTCCACCCAGGGTCCGATCCGTTCGCCGATCCGCCGGCTGCCGTAACCGTTTGAGACCAGAATCATGCCGATCCGGCAGAGCAGGCCGGGGTCGTTGGGCAGAAACCCACGTCGGCCGACGATTCCACCCGCGACGCTAGAAAGCGCCTCGCGCACCGCCCGGCGCAGATCGTCGGGATCGTGCGCCCCGGGCGCCACGGTGCCGAGGGCGGAGCGAAGCCGCTCAGCGGGCTCCGGCGGCGGTCCCGGCAAGGGCTGTCCTCGCCAAAGCCACCGGCGTCGCGGGGGAGGGGGCGGCGGGATCGCCAGGTCGGCGAAGAGGCGCGCAGCCTCTTCCCTCAGCATCACCTCCGCCTCCGCGCGCACCCCGTCGAGGATCTGGCGGATCGCGGTCCGGTGGGGCTCGATCCCGTCGCGTAGGACGGTGGCCACGATATGCCGGAAGTTGACGCCGAGGTCGGCATAGACCGAGCCCATCGGGATCGAGAGGTCGGCCATCACCCGCACGAGCACCTCGTGGGCGGCGAGTCGTTCGGCCCGGAACAGGCAGAGCCGGGTTGCGGGCAGGCCGCAGAGATCGCTCAGTTCGTCGCTCTCGGCGAGGGTGGTCTCGACGTTTTCGGGCCGGAAGACGGTCGCCTGAGACCGCAGGATCCGGGGCAGGCCGGACACCAGCCCCGGATCCCAGGCGTGGAAGCCGGGTTCGCCGCCCACCGGATCAGGCGGCGGAGGCCGAGTCGATCGGCTCGGACCGGATCCGGTATTCGTCGCCCCAGATATCGTCGGCCTTCGCGGACCAGTCGGCATCGAAGTACCGCTTGGCGAGGGCCTCGCTCTGCCAGATGCAGACGGAGGTGATCCGGTTCTCCAAAACCCGCAGGTGCTGGCTTTCCAATCCGGCCGTGACCCCGAATCGGGGCATCAGGTCCTTGCTGGACAGGGAATGCGCGTTCTCGGCCGGGTAGGCGACGGGGCATTCGAGGATGGTCAGGTACTTCATCGGGTGCTCGCCCCTTCTGTTGCGGTCGCGACGGAGTGATCGGTCATGCGTCCGCGGGCCCGGTCTCGGAGCCAGCGGGATGTGGACGATGTCGGATCGTGCTGGTCGGCGCGGCGCTCGTGGCCAATGCCAAGGCGTCGTGCGTTCGGCCCTGGACTGGCCATAACGCTCCTCCTCCCGGCCCGCTTCTCGGGGAGCGGTACCGGTTCTCAGGTTGGTATACCAGATACCGGCTGTCAATCGATCGGCCCGCCGCCTCGACGGGCAAATGGTGCGAAGCGGGTGAAGGATCGGCCGGATCGTCAGCCCGACTCGGCTCGGACCCCGTTGCCTGACCGGCGTCTTGGGTCCGTAATCAGCTGCGGCGATGTCGGCGCCGCCGTGGTGCATCGGTGCACGACGGTCGACCGGCCAGGGCGGCACCCGCCCAATCGCCATGTTGCCCTGCAAAATAATGCAGGAAACGCAATTTCTCGCATCTGGTATATTGAATACCTGAGCGGAACATGCAGGATGATCCCGGCGCGTGCTCGGAGAGGCACCAGGGGAGGTCACCCATGCAACACCGTGATGAGGCAGCGGTATACGCGGATCCATCCGTAGAGAAGCGAGACCCCGATGCGGCCAAATGGTGGCAGCTCGCCTTCGGCGTGCTGTGCATGGCCATGATCGCCAACCTCCAGTACGGCTGGACACTGTTCGTCGATCCCATCGATGCGAAGTATCACTGGGGCCGCGCGGCCATCCAGATCGCTTTCACCATCTTCGTCGCCACGGAGACTTGGCTCGTGCCGATCGAGACGTGGTTCGTGGATCGCTACGGTCCGCGCGTCGTGGTCTGCTTCGGCGGCGTCATGATCGCCCTCGCCTGGGTTCTGAACGCCTACGCCGATTCGCTCACGCTCCTCTACACCGCGGCCGTCATCGGCGGCATCGGGGCGGGCTCGGTCTACGGCACCTGCGTCGGCAACGCCTTGAAATGGTTCCCCCATCGGCGCGGCCTCGCGGCCGGGGCGACGGCGGCGGGCTTCGGCGCGGGCGCGGCCATCACCGTGGTGCCGATTGCCAAGACCATCGCCTCGAGCGGTTACGAGACGGCCTTCCTCACCTTCGGCATCGGCCAGGGCCTCGTGGTGATCGCCCTGTCCTTCCTGCTGCGCAAGCCGCTCACCGTCACGCCGGTCCAGCGCAAGAGCGTCCGCGTCCCGCAGACCAAGGTCGACCGGACGCCGAAGCAGGCGGTGCGTACGCCCGTCTTCTGGGTGATGTACGCCATGTTCGTCATGGTCGCCTCGGGCGGCCTCATGGCGGCGGCGCAGATCGCCCCCATCGCCCATGATTTCAAGGTCGCGGGCGTGCCGGTGAGCCTGTTCGGCCTGTCGATGACCGCCCTGACGCTGGCGATCTCCCTCGACCGGATCTTCGACGGGTTCGGGCGCCCGTTCTTCGGCTGGGTGTCCGACAACATCGGCCGCGAGAACACCATGTTCATCGCCTTCAGCATCGCGGCGATGGCGATGATCGTGCTCCTGAACTTCGGCGCGAACCCTTACGTCTTCATCCTGGCCACCGCCGTGTATTTCGGGGTCTTCGGGGAGATCTACTCGCTCTTCCCGGCGACCTGCGGTGACACGTTCGGCTCGAAATTCGCCGCCAGCAATGCCGGGCTGCTCTACACCGCCAAGGGCACCGCCGCCTTCCTCGTCCCCTTCGCCAGCATGCTCTCGGCCGCGGCGGGCTGGTCGGCCGTCTTCGCCCTGATCATCGGGCTCAACATCGTGGCGGCCTCGCTCGCCATGTTCGTCCTCAAGCCCCTGCGGCGCCGCTACCTTGCTGAGGAAGCGGAGGCCCGCTGCGAACCGGCCAAGGTCCCGGCTCCGCGCCTGGCATAGACTCACCGAACGCGGCGGCTCCGGACGAGCCGCCGCGCCCCTTGAAGCCGATCCCTGTCTCGCAGACTGGCATACTTAATACCAATGCGCTGCGAGACCCCCTTCACTGCGACAATGAACCGGGAGGAAACACCATGACAGTCGTCACCAAGCAGATCGACATGGCGGCGAGCGATGTCGCGGATGCCCCGATGGAGCTCACCGACGGGTTTCACCTCGTGATCGATGCCCTGAAGCTCAACGGCATCACCACGATCTACGGCGTGCCCGGCATCCCGATCACCGATCTCGGCCGCATGGCCCAGGCGGAGGGGATGCGCGTCCTGTCCTTCCGCCACGAGCAGAACGCGGGCAACGCCGCGGCCATCGCGGGCTTCCTCACCAAGAAGCCGGGCATCTGCCTCACCGTCTCGGCGCCCGGCTTCCTCAACGGCCTGACGGCGCTCGCCAACGCCACGACCAACTGCTTCCCGATGATCCTGATCTCCGGCTCCTCGGAGCGGGAAATCGTGGATCTGCAGCAGGGCGACTACGAGGAGATGGATCAGCTCGCCATCGCCAAGCCCCTGTGCAAGGCGGCCTTCCGGGTGCTGCACGCCTGCGATATCGGCATCGGCATCGCCCGCGCCATCCGGGCCGCCGTCTCGGGCCGCCCCGGCGGCGTCTATCTCGACCTGCCGGCCAAGCTGTTCTCGCAGGTGATCGATGCCGAGGCCGGGGCGAAGTCCCTGGTGAAGGTCATCGATGCCGCCCCCGCCCAGTTGCCCGCGCCCTCGTCCATCGCCCGCGCCCTCGACGAGCTGCGGAATGCGAAGCGCCCCACGATCATCCTCGGCAAGGGCGCCGCCTACGCCCAGGCCGACGAGCTCGTGCGCGAATTGGTGGAACGCAGCGGCATTCCCTACGTGCCGATGAGCATGGCGAAGGGCCTCCTGCCCGACACGCATCCGCTCTCGGCGGGCGCCGCGCGCTCGACGGCGTTGAAGGATTCGGACGTGGTCCTGCTCGTCGGTGCGCGCCTGAACTGGCTCCTGTCCCACGGCAAGGGCAAGACCTGGGGGGCACCGGGCTCCAAGCGCTTCATCCAGATCGACATCGAGCCCCGCGAGATGGATTCGAACGTCGAGATCGTGGCTCCCGTGGTGGGCGATATCGGCTCCTGCGTGGCCGCCCTGCTCGACGGGATCCGCGAGGAGTGGTCCGGCGCCCCCGCCGAGTGGGTCGAGACGATCAGGGCCAAGCGAGAGGCCAATATCGCCAAGATGGCGCCGAAGCTCGCCAGGAACGCCGCGCCCATGGACTTCCACTCGGCCCTCGGCGCCCTCCGCACCGTGATCAAGGAGCGGCCCGACGCGCTACTGGTCAACGAGGGCGCCAACACCCTCGACCTCGCCCGGGGCATCATCGACATGTACCAGCCGCGCAAGCGCCTGGATGTCGGCACTTGGGGTGTCATGGGCATCGGCATGGGCTTCGCCGTCGCCGCCGCCGTGGAGACGGGCAAGCCGGTGCTCGCCATCGAAGGCGACAGCGCCTTCGGCTTCTCCGGCATGGAGGTGGAGACCATCTGCCGGTACAAGCTGCCGGTCTGCATCGTGATCTTCAACAACAACGGGATCTACCGCGGCACGGACACGGACCCCACCGGTCGCGATCCGGCCACCACCGTCTTCGTGGCCGATTCCCGCTACGACCGGATGATGGAAGCCTTCGGCGGCGTCGGCGCCCAGGTGTTCACGCCTGAGGAGCTGAAGCGCGCCGTCGATGAGGCCATGGATTCGGGCCGCCCGACCCTCATCAACGCGATGATCGACCCCGCCGCCGGCAGCGAGAGCGGCAACATCGGCAGCCTCAACCCGCAGAGCGTCATCAAGCGGAAGGCGTGAGGGCATCGCGCCCGATCCCGCATGTCCGGCCGGTCACGCGCCCGGCCGGGCATGCCCCTTTCGAGGACGGGGAAAGGCATCCGCCGATGATGGATCCACGGCTCGCTGGCAGGCTCCACTTCCGGCCCCGGCTCCCCAGCGAGGAGCCGTTGCCCGCCGGCTGCCATGCCCTCGGCTTGTTCGCGGAGCGGGACGCAAGGCTCTACGTGCCGACCGCCCTGCCGGCCCGTCGTCCGGTTCCCCTGGTCGTGCTGTTCCACGGCGGGGGCGGCAGCGCCGAGAAAATCCTGCCGATGCTTGCGGTCCATGCAGAGGCGCGGGGGTTTCTGCTCCTCACGCCCCAATCCCTCCACCCCACCTGGGATCTGGTCATCGCCGGGAACGGACCGGATCGCGAAAGGCTCGATCATGCGCTCCACGCCGTCGCGGCGCATTTCCTGATCGACCCCGCCCGGCTCGCCTTCGCCGGACATTCGGACGGCGGCAGCTACGCGCTCTCCCTCGGGCTCACCAACGGCGACCTTGTCAGCCACCTCATCGTGTCCTCGGCGGGCTTTCTCTCAGTGCAGATGCAGGCGGGAGCACCCCGCATCTTCCTTTCCCACGGCACCAGGGACGAGCAGATCCCCGTTGCCCGCAGCGGGCGCAGGCACGCCGAAGCTCTCGTGCACGCGGGCTACGATGTCGTTTACGTCGAATACGACGGTCCTCATGCCTACGACGCCAACGTCGTCCGGCAAGCGATGTCTTTCTTCTTCGAGGATCGCTGCACGACTTCACAAGACTGTGCCAATTTCCGGTCGAACGTACTGGATCAGGCTTGACCGCATTTTCGTATGTGGTATACCAGATGCCAGTCACCGAGCGCAGGGGGAGAGCCCCTCGCCGGGAAACAAGGAGAGAGCGCCATGACAGAGCTGCCGATCGCCGTCCGGCACGGACCATGAGCGCGACGATGTCGAGCGCACCCAACCTCACCGGTCTGGTGGACGCCCTCGGCGATGCCGTCGTGGTAGCCGATCCCGAGGGCGCCATCGTGGTGTGGAACGCGGCTGCGCAGCGCATCTTCGGCTACACGCGAGAGGAAGCGCTCGGTCGCCCCCTCGATCTGATCACGCCCGACCGCCACCGGCGCCGCCACTGGGACGGCTACGCCAACACCATGCGCACGGGCGAGACGAAGTACGGCACCAAGCTCCTGAAGGTGCCGGCCCTGCACAAGGACGGGCACGCCCTGTCCATCGCCTTCACCGTCGGCCTCCTCAAGGACGAGGCCGGCGCCGTGACCGGGATCGCGGCGGTCATCCGCGACGAAACCGAGCGTTGGCAAGAAGAGAAACATCTCCGCCAGCGCATCGCCGACCTCGAAGACCACCTCAAGGACAATGTTCCGGCCTGAACGCCAAACCAATTCCGGGCCGGAGCGACGTATCCGGCCGGTCGATCAGGCTTCGCTCGACTTTTCAACGGGAGGATAGACCATGACCCAACCGCTCGACGGCATCAAGATCATCGACTTCACCCACGTCCAGGCCGGCCCGGCCTGCACGCAGCTGCTCGCGTGGTTCGGCGCGGACGTCATCAAGGTCGAGCGCCCCGGCGCCGGCGACGTGACCCGCAGCCAGTTGCGCCACGTGGAGGATGCGGACGCGCTCTACTTCACCATGCTCAATTCCAATAAGCGCTCGCTCACCCTCGACACCAAGACCAAGGCGGGCAAGGAAGTCTTGGAGCGTCTGATCCGCGAATCCGACGTGATGGTCGAGAATTTCGGCCCCGGCGCCCTGGACCGGATGGGCTTCTCCTGGGCGCGCATCCAGGAACTTAACCCGGGGATGATCCTCGCATCCGTGAAGGGCTTCTCCGACGGGCACCACTACGAGGACCTGAAGGTCTACGAGAACGTCGCGCAGTGCGCGGGCGGGGCCGCCTCCACCACCGGCTTCTGGGATGGGCCGCCCACCGTGTCGGCCGCCGCGCTGGGGGATTCCAACACCGGTATGCACCTCGCCATCGGCATCCTGACGGCGCTTCACCACAAGTCGAAGACCGGCAAGGGCCAAAAGGTCGCCGTCTCGATGCAGGACTCAGTCATCAACCTCTGCCGCGTGAAGCTGCGCGACCAGCAGCGCCTCGATGCCGTCGGCTACCTGGAGGAGTATCCGCAATACCCGCACGGCACCTTCTCGGACGTGGTGCCGCGCGGCGGCAACGCGGGCGGCGGCGGCCAGCCGGGCTGGGTGCTGAAGTGCAAGGGCTGGGAGACCGACCCCAACGCCTACATCTACTTCACGATCCAGGGGCATGCCTGGGCGCCGATCTGCAAGGCCATCGGCCGCGAGGAGTGGATCGACGATCCCGCCTACAACACCGCCCGCGCCCGCCAGGACAAGATCTTCGACATCTTCAACACCATCGAGGCGTGGCTCGCCGACAAGACCAAGTTCGAGGCCGTCGATATCCTGCGGAAGTTCGACATTCCGTGCTCGCCGGTCCTCACCATGAAGGAGATCGCCGACGACAAGTCGCTGCGCGAGAGCGGGACCATCGTCGAGGTCGCCCACCCCAAGCTCGGCAAGTATCTGACCGTTGGAAGCCCGATCAAGTTCTCCGACCTCAAGGTGGATATTAAAGCCTCGCCACTGCTCGGTGAGCACACGAACGATATCCTGTCCCAGCTGGGGTATTCCCAGCAGCAGATCGCCGAGTTGCACGACGCCAAGGCTGTCTAATCGAGCCCGCCGACAGCCATGGCCAGCGGAGGCGGGACGGTCTAGACCGACCCGCCTCCGCTTCCCCATTCCGGTCGCCGCGCGGTCCAGCGACCGGGCTGCGGCCGCCTCCGGGCGTTCCCCCGACGAGACCAGACCCGATGCCGCACCGGCTGCTCGCGCTCCTCGTCCCCCGAATGCCGCAGGCCAGCGTTCAGGAGCGGTTCCGCGCGGCCTGCGGCGCCCTGCTCGGCCTGCTCTGCACGGGCCTGACGGTGCGGAGCGCGATAGGCACCGCCGCGGCGTGGCCGCTGCTGATCGCGCCCATGGGGGCCTCGGCCGTGCTGCTCTTCGCCGTGCCGTCCAGCCCGCTCGCCCAGCCCTGGTCGATCCTCGGCGGGAATTGCGTCGCCGCCCTCGTCGGAGTGACGGCCGCCGCACAGATCGGGGATCCGATGATTGCCGGGGCCGTGGCCGTTTCGGTGGCCATCGCGCTGATGATGCTGCTCGGTTGCCTGCACCCGCCGAGCGGCGCCGTGGCGCTCACGGCGGTCCTGGGCGGCCCGAGTATCCGCGACCTCGGCTATGCCTTCGTCGCCTGGCCCGTGGGGCTGAACTCGGCGCTGCTGCTCGGCTGCGCCCTCGTGTTCAACAATTTGACGGGACGGCGCTACCCGCACGCCCCCGCCCAGGCCGCCGCGCCGGACGCCGCCATGGGGCCGGGGCTCACTGCCGCCGATATCGACGCGGCGTTGTCCCAGTTCGACGAGGTGCTCGATATCGACCGGGGCGACCTTCAGGCGATCCTCCGGCAGGCGCAGGTCCATGCCTCCCTGCGCCGGTCCGGCCAGACGACCTGCGGCGCGCTCCTCTCGCGCCGCGTTCAGGCCATCGCCCCCGACGCGCCGCTGCGCGAGGCCCTGGACCTGCTGCGCCATCACCGGGTGACGATGGTCCCCGTGACAGACGAGGGGGCTCGGGTGCTCGGCGTCGTCTCGCTGACGGACCTGATCGACAAGACGGTGGGATGGGAGCGCAAGGCACCCCGGCTCGATCTCCGGCAGCGCCTCGCCCTGATGGCTCAGCGTGGCCGCGCCCCGCACGGGTCCGTCCGCGACGTGATGACCACCGGTTTTGTCGCCCTTCCCGCCGAGACCGTCGCGGGGAAGGCGGCCCTGCTGATGACGCAGGCGGGCCTGCACCACGCCCCGGTGGTCGATGGGGACGGCCGTCTCATCGGTGTCGTGGCGCAGATGGACCTGATCGATGCGATGCTCGCCGACATGGCGAGCGCCCGTGATGGCGAACACAGCGAAACGGCACAGGGCCGCGCACAACCTCGAGACATTCCGCTACCCCGGATCGTTTCCCTCCGCTCGC
>NZ_BPQE01000044.1 GCF_022179085.1 Methylobacterium aerolatum | reverse complement strand
AGCGCGCTGATCTCGATCACGAACTTCCGCCGTAGCGCCCGCGAGAAGTCGCCGTAGCCCGCCGCCGCCAGGAGGAACGCGGCGGGGCCACCGATGACGTGCGCGCGGTACCATTGCTCCAGGCTGGTCCTCTCCTGCGGCAGGGGGGTCGGGCGCAGGCCGTAGCCCGGCGCCCGGTAGGCGCCCGCGCCGACCACGTCGTTCTCCCCCGGCACGAGGATCGGCAGGCCGTTGATCGTCGCCCCGAGCGCCAGGACGGCGGCGCGCTGCGCCTCCATGTCCTCGGGATCGGTGCAGTTGTCGATGCCGTCGCCCGAGACGTCCACGACGACCCGGTCGGCGGGCATCGGCAGGGCCGGGATGACGCTGGCCGCAACGGTGCGGAACATCTGGCCGAGGCAGGTGAACTCCCCCGCCTGCCGGGGCGTCGCGCGCACCTGCGCCGCCACCGCCGCCGCCTCGGCCCGGCTGGCGATGCGCCGCCAGGGCACCGGCACCCCCGCCTTGTCGGCCCAGGTCACCATCGTGAACAGGATGCCGCCGGGATTGCCGGTGATCGCCGCCACGACGCCCGGATCCTCCAGCGCCTCGGCGATCCCCTCCATCTGGAGACGGAAGCGGGTGTCGTCGACCGATTGCGACACGTCCACCGACACGACCAGGGCGGTGGCGACGGAGGCCGGCGGCCCCTCCCCCGCCGGGGCCGGGCCGGCGAGGAGGGCGGCGAGCCCGCAGGCGGCGAGGGCGCGTCTCATGCCTTCTCCGAGAAGCGCACGGCGCAGCCCGGCTCCCCGGCGACGAGGGCCGCGCCCCGCTCCCGTCCCAGCACCATGCAGGCGGTCGAGAGCCCGTCCGCCACGAGGCCCGAGGGGGCCGTGACCGTCACCGAGGCGAGGCCCCCCGGCGAGCGCCCGGTGGCCGGATCGTAGATGTGGTGGTCGGCAAAATCGGGTGAGAAGGCCATGTGGTAGTCGCCGGAGGTGGCGGCGAAACCGGTGAAGGGTGCGATCACCGCCGCGATCTCCCCCTCGCCGCGCGGGTCGGCGATCCCGAGGCGCCAGGGCGCGCCGTCGGGATGGGTCCCGGCCGCGCCGAACTCGCCGGTATCGACGAAGGCGTCCGCGACGCCCCGCGCCCGGAGCGCGGCCATCACCACGTCCGCCGCGTAGCCCTGGATCAGGGCGTTGAGGGTGAGTTCGGTGCCGGGCTCCAGCCGGATCGCCTCGGCCGTGCAGACGACCCGGCGCCAGCCGATCCGGACGAGGGCGGCCGCCAGCGCCTCGGATCCCGGCCGCTCCTTCCGCGCCGCCGCCTGCGACCAGACCGGCCAGAGGGGCTGCACCGTGGGATCGAAGGCCCCGCCGGTCCGCCCGGCCAGGGCGAGGGCGTGCGCGACGAGCACCCGCAGGTGCTCGGGAGGATCGGCGAGGACCCCCTCGCGGTTCAGGCGCGACAGGGCGCTGTCGGGGCGGAACAGGCTCGCCGCGGCCTCGATGGATCGCATGGCGGCGAACCCCTCGGACAGGGCCGCCTCCAGAACCTCTGGATCCGGCCCGGCGGCCACGAGGGACACGGTGGTGCCGAAGGCCAGCCCCGCCCGCTCGCGGGCGACGAGGCCCCTCCCCTCCGCCAGCGCCCGGAAGGCCGCCGCGCCGCCGAGGGCGAGGCCGCAGGCGCCGAGGATCGCCCGGCGGCGGGTGGGCCGCGCGCTCATCGGGACACCGCCAGCGGCCGGGGTACGATCCGCTTGGCGTGGCGCTTGGCCACCACCTGCGGCACGCACTGTCCGGGATCGTGGATGATCGTCACGCAATCCATGCACTGGAAGCACTCGGGGTAGTCGATCCGCCCGTCCGGGCGAATAGCGCCGTAGCGGCAGCGGACCTTGCAGAGCTGGCAGGGCGTGCCGCACTCCGCCCGGCGGGGGATCCAGTCGAGGATCCGCACGCGCCCGACGAGCGCCAGCGCGGCGCCGAGCGGGCAGAGGTAGCGGCAGAATCCCTTGTAGACGAACAGGTTGAGGACGATGAGCCCCACCGCGTAGGCGACGAAGGGCCATGTCCGCAGGAAGGACAGGGTGATCGCGGTCTTGAACGGCTCAGCCTCGGCGAAGGCGTCGGCCAGCGGCGAGGCCGCCGCCGTCGCCCCGAGGATCCCCGCCAGCACGGCGTATTTCACGAGGCGCAGCGCCCGGTCGAGGCGGGGCGGGACGGCGACCTGCCGGATCTTGAGCGGCTTCATCGCGAAGGCGGCGAGTTCCTGCATCGCGCCGAAGGGGCAGAGCCAGCCGCAGAAGGTCCCCCGCCCCCAGGCGACGAGGCTCGCCAGGACGAAGGCCCACAGCACCAGGGAGGGCGGATCGTAGAGCAGGAAGGCGAAGTCGTGGGTGCGCAAAGCCGCCCGGACCAGCCCCATCAGGGTGACGATGGAAAGCTGCGCCTGCGCCGCATACCCGACGAAGCCGAGCGTCACCGCCAGGAAGGCCAGCCGGAAGGCCGGGAAGCGGCGGGCATCGGCCACGAGCCCCTTCTGCCGGACCAGGACAGGCACCAGCACGGCGAGCATGAGCCCGAGGCCGAGGAGCGTCGGCCAGCGGGCGCGCCAGGATTCGGTCCAGTCCGGCTCGCCTTCCACGGCGACCTTGGTGAAGAGGTCGGCCGGCAACCGCGTCTCGACGGAAAACTCCCGCGCGATTTTTTCCGAGAGGATCTGCCCGCGCTCGCGGACGATTTTTTCGGTGAGGGTCCACGGGGCGGAGGGGTCGAAGCCGGCGGCCGAATCGATACGCAGGATCGTCCAGTCCCCCGGCGGCAGGCCCTCGCCAAGGCCCGCGCCCCGGCGCTCCACGGCCATGTCGCGGGCGTTGACCACAAGGCCGCCCTGCGAGACCGTGATCCTGTCCGGGACCGCGCCCATGACGAAGCTGTCGCCGATCGGGTTCTCGGGCGCGTCCGCCGGGCCGGCGCTCAGCACCATCACCGCGTGGTTGCCGGGGCCGAGCTCGCGCATCAGCGCGGCGAACCGGGCCTCCCCCAACAGGTTGCGGCCGATGGAGGGCACGTCGAGGAGGGCCACGACGAGGTCGGTGAGGACGTCGCCCGGCGCGCCCTCCCCCGCCTCCTCGACGCCCGTGCCCCGGAACGCCTGCGTCGCCTCGGCGCGGGTCACGGCCAGGCGCCGCACCCAGCCCCGCTCCACCAGGGCCGCGAGGGAGAGCCTGTCATACAGGTCGGGCTTGGCCTGGACGTTCAGGCCGACATTGGCCGCGCCGAAGCCGAGCTTGCCCCGGGCCACCGCCAGGGCCGAGGCCAGGACCGACTGGTTGATCGTCCGCGTCGAGGCGGTGGCCATGGCGATGCCGTCGACGGTGGTCTGCGGCGGAGCCCCGCCGGCGCGGGCATTGGGCCGCCCCACCCGGATCGGCTGGCGGGCCGAGAGGCCGACATACTGCTCCACGAAGGCGAAGAGAGGCTCCGAGCCCAGCCCCTCCAGGAAGACCGGCTCCTTGTGCGAGAGCACTTTCACGTCCCGGAAGGTGCCGTCGGGCGCCAGGGCGATCAGCAGGTCCGGCGGCGTGCCGCCGAAGCCGGGGATCGGCGCGAAATCGAGGGATTCGAAGGCGTAGGCGAAGACCTCGTAGGACCCCGCCTGCTGCTTCAGGATCGGCCAGACCGGCAGCCGGTCGTCCTTCTCGCCGACGACGAGGGGGGGCGGGAAGTTCTTCTCGATGTCCTTGCGGGAGAGCTCGCCGGCGGCGGCCGGGTGGAGAAAGGCCACGAGGACGAGCAGGAGCGCCGCCCATCCGGGGCGAAGAACGCCGGATCCACGCATCCCGCCCCGCTCGTTTCCTCATTCGTTGCCAACACGATAGGGCGCGGGGGAGTGGGGCCGGTATTGGACCAAAGGCTATAGGCGGATCGTGCGGTACCCCTCTCCCCGTCTTGCGGGGATCGTCGCGAAACGCGGTCATCGCTTGTCAGCCCGCCCTCGACCTCGGCCTAAGAGCCGGGCCGGAGACGTCACGACGGTCCTTCGACCCCATGGCGTCATTGCGAGCGCCAGCGAAGCAATCCAGAGAGCCGCCACCTCTGGAAGCGTCCCGCTGCCCTGGATTGCTTCGCTGGCGCTCGCAATGACGGTGGGTGAGACGCCCCGTCGTGACCTTTCCGCAAGCGGGAAGAGGAGGATTCAGCCTACCCCGCGAACCCACCCGCCCCCTGGTCGAAATCCAGATACGCGGTCTCGATCACGATCTGCGTCCGGCTGATCACTTCGAGCTTGCGCAGGATCTCGGAGACGTGGGCCTTCACGGTCGAGTCGCCGACCTGGAGTTCGTGGGCGATCTGCTTGTTGAGCTTGCCCTGGCGGATCATCATCAGCACGCGCATCTGCTGCGGCGTCAGGCGGGCGATGCGCTCGGCCAGCGGCGACTTGCGGTTCGCCGGGGGCGGCTCGGGCAGCCCGGCCAGCTCGGGGGGCGTGAACAGGGCGCCGTTCATCACCTCGGAGATGGCGCGGGTCAGCGTCGCCTTGTCCACGGCCTTGGGCACGAAGCCCGAGGCGCCGCGCTGGAGCGCCTCGCGCATGATGCGCGGGTCCTCCATGCCGGAGACGATCAGGACCGGCACCCGGGGGAAGCGGGCGCGGACGGCGACGAGCCCGTCGAAGCCGGCGACGCCCTGCATCGAGAGGTCGAGGAGCGTGAGGTCGATGCCGGGCTCCCGGGCCAGCACCTCGCAGGCGCCGCGGATGCCGTCCGCCTCGTGCAGAACGGCGTCGGGGAAGGCCAGAGTGATGGCGCTCGCCAGCGCCTCGCGGAAGAGAGGGTGGTCGTCGACGATCAGCAACTGCATCCCGGACATCCCCGTCTCGGCCGCGCCCCCGCGGATCATAGCCCCGGTCGCGGCCTGGGCAGAAGCGTCCGCCGCCTCGGCGTCCGGCATGGGCGTCAGCATGGGTCTCGTCGCAGGTCTGCCAGAGGGAGAAGGGGGCCGGATGGCGTGTCCCCGACCGGATCCGGGATCCGGCCGGGGCGCGAGTTCGGCGGGGCCGGAGACGGCCCCGCCATGGCGTCGTCTTAGCGCGACGCCACCTTCTTCGGCAGCTTGAAGGCCCAGAAGCTTCCGCCCTGGTTGATGCCCGCCGTGGTCTTGGCGACCTCGCCACCCCACAGCGGCACCGCGCCACCCCAGCCGGCGGTGACGCCGACCCACTGCTCGCCGTCCTGCTCCCAGGTGATCGGCGAGGAGACCACGCCGGTGCCGACCTGGAACTTCCACAGTTCCTCGCCGGTCTTGGCGTCGAAGGCCTTGAGGAAGCCCTCCGGCGTGCCCGTGAAGACGAGGCCGCCGCCGGTGGTGAGGATGCCGGCCCAGAGCGGCGCCTTGTTCTTGTACTCCCAGGCGATCTTGCCGGTGGCCGGGTCGATGGCCTTGAGCGAGCCGATATGGTCCTCGAAGGTCGGCTTGATGGTGAAGCCGGCGCCGAGATAGGCAGCGCCCTTCTTGTAGTTCACCGGCTCGTTCCAGATATCCATGCCCCACTCGTTCGAGGGGATGTAGAACAGCTTGGTGTCGGGGCTGTAGCCGATCGGGTTCCAGTTCTTGCCGCCGAGGAAGCCCGGCACGGCGAAGACGGACTTGCCCTTCTTCTCCTCGCCGGTCGCCTGGCTCGGGTCGCCGGGGCGGTTCTCGGGGTTGTAGATCGGGCGGCCGTCCTTATCGATGCCGCTCGCCCAGTTGATCTTGTTCACGAACGGCGTGGCCGAGATGAACTTCCCGTTGGTGCGGTCGAGGACGTAGAAGAAGCCGTTGCGGTCGGCGGTGGCGCCGGCCTTCACGGTCTTGCCGTCCTTCTGCATGTCGAAGGGCACGAACTCGTTCACGCCGTCAAAGTCCCAGCCGTCGTGCGGCGTGGTCTGGAAGCCCCACACGATCTCGCCGTTGTCCGGGTTGATCGCCAGCCGCGAGGCCGACCACTTGTTGTCGCCCGGGCGCAGCCAGGAGTTCCACGGGCCGGGGTTGCCGGTGCCCACGTAGATCATGTTGAGCTCGGGATCGTAGGTGCCGCCGAGCCAGGTGGCGCCGCCGCCGAACTTCCACATGTCGCCGGGCCAGGTCTCGTTGGTCTTGCCCGTCATGGTGGAGGGCTTGCCGTTGAGCTCGCCCATGTGGCCCTCGATGACGGGGCGCTTCCACACGATCTCGCCGGTCTCGGCATCGCGGGCCTCGATGCGGCCGACCACGCCGAACTCGCCGCCCGACACGCCGGTGATGATCTTGCCCTTCACGATCATCGGCGCGGCAGTGTAGCTGTAGCCGGACTTGAAGTCGTCGATGTCCTTGCGCCACGCCACCTTGCCGGTCTTGGCGTTGAGCGCCACCAGCTTGGCGTCGAGGGTGCCGAAATAGATGTTGTCCTTGTACAGGGCGGCGCCGCGGTTCACCACGTCACAGCAGGGCAGGATGCCCTCGGGCAGGCGGGCGTTGTATTCCCACTTCTTCTCGCCGGTGCGGGAATCGATGGCGTAGAGACGCGAATAGGAGCCGGTCACGTAGAGCGTGCCGTCCTTGACCAGCGCCTGGCTCTCCTGGCCGCGCTGCTTCTCACCGCCGAAGGAGAAGGACCACGCCGGGACGAGGGACTTCACGCTCTCCTTGTCGATGGCCTTGAGCGGGCTGTAGCGCTGGGCCTTCGGGCCGAGGCCGTAGGTGACGACGTCCTCGGGCGTCTTGGCGTCGTTGAGGATGTCCTGCTCGCTGACGCCCCCGCCCGAGGACGCTGCGGCGGTCTTCTCCGGCTCCTTGGCCATCGCCGAGAGGCTGGTGGCTCCGGCGGCCAGGGCGGCGAGGCCCACAGCCGTGAGAAACTGGACGCGCAATCTCATGACATCTCCTCCGCTCATTCGCCGGCCGATGGGGCTTTGACCCCTTGTTCGCGGCGCGGTCCGACACGATCCCAAGCCTAGGCCGAGTCCCGCGTCCGGGTTATTGGCCATAAGTCCAATCTAAGAGTTTTTCTCTGCAGTTGTCTGGCGTGCGCTGCAGCATAGGCCATGCATTCCCGGATGCTTTTGCCGGCATCGACTTCGGAAATGCAGTCGGCTCTGGATGACGCGGTGCGGTCAGTACCCGCCCGGCGCCTCGTACTCGACGCCGTGCTTGGCGAAGATCGCCTTCATCGCGCCGCCGTCGATCATCCCCGTCAGGGCCTCGCCCACGGCGTAGCCGAGGTCGCGGGAATCGCTCTTGACGGCGCCGCAGAGCTGCCAGGAGGTCTTGATCGGCCCGGCCATCTTGACCTGCGTCATCCCGATCGTGTCCCGCGCCGCGCCGGCCTTGGCGAGCGCTCCCTCGATCTCCGAGCGGGTGCCGGCCAGGATCGGCGCGTCGCCGGCGAGGAAGGCCTTCACCGCCTCGTCGAAGGTCTTGAAGTGCTTCAGGTTGCCGCGCAGCTTGCCGCCGTTGGCGGTGAGCAGCATCGCGTCGGAGGCGCTGTTGCCCTCGACGTCGATCGCCGCGTCGCCGATGTCGCCCAGCGTCTCGAAGTCGTCTGTCGCCCCCCGGCGCCACGCCAGGGCGAGGCGCTGCTCCAGGTAGGGCCGGGTGGTGAAGATCTGCTCGTTGCGCTGGGCGAACATCCGGTCCGAGGGCACGTGCAGCATCAGGTCCGAGAGGGCCGAGCCGGCGAGGTCGCCCCGCCACAGGGCGAGGCGCAGGTCGCCGTCGGAATTCTCGCCCGCATCGACGAGCTTCAGGTCGAGCTTCACCTTCAGGGCGTCGGCGAGCGCCCGGGCGAGATCGACCTCGATCCCCTCCGGCTTGCCGTCCTTCAGGGAGGAGAACGGCGCGTTGTCCTCGTAGAGCGCCACGCGCAGGGTGCCGTCGGCCTTCACCTCGTCGAGGGGGCGGGCGGCGGCGGTCCCGGCGGCGGTCAGGGGGACCGCCAAGGAGGCCGCCAAGGAGGCGGCCATCAGGAGGGGGCGGGCGTGGCGCGGGACGAGCATCGGGCCCTGCTCAGTTATCGACGTGCTGGGATTCGATGTACGAGCGGATGGCCCAGAGGCCCTCCTGCGAGATGACGCCCGCGAAGACCGGCATCTTGGTCATGCCGTCGACGATGGCGCCGTGGGTGACGCGCTCCTTAAACCACTCGTCGCCCTCCTTGCCCTTCTCCAGGTAGCGGAGATCCGGGGCGAGGCCGCCGGAGATCACCTCCAGGCCGTGGCAGCGGGCGCAGTTCTGGTTGTAGGCCGAGGAGCCGATCTTCACCGCTTGCTCGTTGCCGCGATAGGGGTTCTCGTCGCGCCACGTCTCGCCCAGCGGCGGCAGGCCGTCGGTGTTGACCGGCTGCGGCTGCACGTCGCCGTGGCCGAGCACGACGCTGCCCGACACCATGAGCGCGACGAGGGCGCCGCCTGCGAGCGCAAGCCTTCTGGACATCCGATTTCCTCCCTGGCGGCCATCGGCCTTGATTGAGCACAGGCTACCAACTCGGTCCGGACGAACCCATTGTGCTTTGGTACGGCACGCCGGGCCGCACCTTGGTCCTATTTCTTGATCGCCGCCGCGCGCCTATGTCCAAGGCACCAGCGAAGACTGGACAGGGCGGAGACGAGACCTGCCGGATGCGGGCGCTGATCGATCCGGCCGGCCGCGGCGCAAGCGGCCGGGCCGGGAGACGTGAGAGGCCACGGACGCGGTTCCCGCGCGGGGCCGTCCTGGCCTGCCTGCTCGCCGTCCTCGGCGCGGCGGATGCGCGGGCCGCCGAGCCGGTGGGCGTCGCCTATCTCGAGCGCCGGATCGAGCGCCCTAACCCCCTCAACAACGAGGATCCGGTTCCCGCCGACCAGGGCCTGCGCGGGGCGGAACTGGGCCTGCGCGACTCGAACGCCACCGGGCGGTTCGTCGGCCTGTCCCTCGCCCTCGACAAGGCCGTGGTCGAGCCCGGCGCCGATATCCGCGCGGCGCTCGCCGGACTCCTCGCGGGGCCGCTCCATCCCCGCTTCGTCGTCGTCAACGCCCCCGCCGAGGATCTGCTGGCGCTCGCCGACGCCCCCGAGGCGAAGGACGTGCTCTTCCTCAACATCGGGGCGCCCGACACCCGCCTGCGGGATGCCGACTGCCGGAAGCGGATCCTGCACGTCGCGCCCTCGCGGGCGATGCTGACGGACGCCCTCGTGCAACTCCTCGTGTTCAAGCGCTGGACGCGGATCCTGCTCGTGGCGGGGCCGGGCGCCGCCGACCGGCTCTACGCCGACTCCCTGCGCCGGAGCGCGAAGAAGTTCGGCGCGCGGATCGTGGCCGAGACCACCTTCGACGCCCGGGGGGCCGACCTGCGCGACAGCGCGCTCCGGGAATTCGCCCTGGCGACCCGCGGGCCGGAGCACGACGTGGTGGCGGTGGCCGACGAGGCCGGCGAGTTCGGCACCAACCTCGTCTACAACACGGAATCGCCCCGGCCCGTCGTCGGCACGCAGGGGCTTACCCCCGCCGCCTGGGGCCGGGCGGTGGAGGCCTGGGCCGCCGCGCAGTTGCAGGAGCGTTTCAGGAAGCTCGCGGGCCGGACCATGGACCCGGCCGATTGGGCGGGTTGGATGGCGGTCCACGCGGTCGGCGAGGCGGCGGTGAAGCTGAAATCGGCCGATCCGGCGGCGATCGCGACGCTGATGCAGAGCCCCGCCTTCGAGGTCGGGGGCTTCAAGGGGCGTGCGCTCAGCTTCCGCGCCTGGAACGGGCAGTTGCGCCAGCCGCTGTTCCTGCTCTGGCCCGGCGCCGTCGTCGGCGCCGCCCCCGTCGAGGGGTTCCTGCACCGGTCCACCGAACTCGACACGCTGGGCCTCGACAGGCCCGAGAGCGCCTGCAAGGCCTTCGGAGGATGAGATGACCGCACGCGCGCCTCGCCACCGGATCGCCCTGCTCGCGCTCACGGCGGCGCCGTTCCTCGGCCCCGCGCCCTCCCGCGCCGCCGAGATCTTCGTCACCAACGAGCGCGACAACACCGTCTCGGTGATCGATTCGGAGAGCTACGCCGTCACCCGCACCTTTCCCGTCGGCCGCAGGCCCCGGGGCGTGGTGTTCTCCAAGGACGGCAAGCGCCTGTTCGTCTGCGCGAGCGACTCCGATTCCGTGCAGGTCATCGATCCGGACGACGGCAAGCTCCTCGCGAACCTCCCCTCCGGCGAGGACCCGGAGCAGTTCGCCCTCTCCCCCGACGGGCGCACCCTGTTCATCGCCAACGAGAACAATGCCACCACCACCGTGGTCGATGTCGAGACCCACAGCGTGAAGGCGCAGATCGACGTCGGCATCGAGCCGGAGGGGATGGCGGTGAGCCCCGACGGCAAGACCGCCGTCACCACCTCCGAGACCACCAACATGGTCCACTGGATCGACGTCGCCACCCTCGCGGCGATCGACGCGACTCCCGTGGACCAGCGCCCCCGCCACGCGGAATTCACCAGGGACGGCAAGACCCTGTGGGTCTCCTCCGAGATCGGCGGCACCGTGGCGGTGATCGACGTGGCGACCCGCACCGTGCGCCATACGATCCGCTTCGAGATCAAGGGCGTGGCCTCCGACCGGATCCAGCCCGTCGGGATCAGCCTCACCGACGACGGCCGCCACGCCTTCGTGGCGCTCGGCCCCTCCGACCGCGTGGCGGTGGTCGATGCCAGGACCTTCGAGGTGACGGGCTACATCCTCGTCGGCCGCCGGGTCTGGCACACGGCGCTCACCCCCGGACAGGACCGCCTCGTCACCACCAATGGCGTCTCCGGCGACGTGACGGTCATCGACGTGGCCACGCTGAAGGCGATCCGCACGGTGAAGGTCGGGCGCTATCCCTGGGGCGCGGCGATCCGCCCCGTCCCCCCCGGCGGCGGGGTCGCGAAGTAGGGCGCCCGCCTGGCACGCGTGCCTCCCGATTGCCACATCTGCCCAGCGCGACTTATAGTTCATGTCCGAGGGCCGCCGCGCGAGAGTGGCCCCGCGAGGGGAGCGACGCCGTGATCGAAGGGACACGGATGCGCACGCATCTGTGCGGGATCCAGTCGGCCTGGACCGATGCCGCGGACGCGCGACAGGCCGTGGCCGCCGTCGCCGCGCTCCTCGACCGGCAGGCGGTCGGGCATCTCCTCGTCTTCTTCTCGCCCGCCTACGACGCCCGGGACCTCGTGGCGGCGGTGGCCGAGCATTGCCCCGGGGTCTCGCTCCTCGGCTGCAGCACCTCGGGGGGGATCAGCCCCGCCGGCGCCATCGACCGCGGCCTCGTGGCGATCGCCTTCCCGCGCCAGGGCTTCCGCATCGCCAGCGCCGCGCTGACGCGGATCGACCACCTCGACGTCGGCGACGCCGCGTCGACGGTGCGGGGCCTGCGGCGGCACCTCGACCAGATCCGGCCCGAGGCCGCCTCCGGCAGCCAGTTCGCCCTGTCCCTCATCGACGCCCTCGCCAACGCCGAGGAGACGGTGGTCTCGGCGGTGGCCTGGGCGCTCGACGGCATCCCCCTGGTCGGCGGATCGGCCGGCGACGACCTCGCCTTCTCGGGCACGGTGCTGATCCACGACGGCGCGATCCACACCAACGCGGCCGTGCTGATCCTCGTCGAGACCGATTTCCCGATCCGCATCTTCAAGAGCGACAACTTCGCGCCGACCCAGCGCAAGTTCGTCGTCACCTCGGCCTCCGAGGAGAACCGCCGCGTCCACGAACTGAACGCCGAGCCGGCGGCCTGGGAATACGCCCGCGCGGTGGGGCTCGACCCGCAGCACCTCACCCCGATGAGCTTCGCCGCTTATCCGCTGGCGGTGAAGGTCGGCGGCGAGTACTATTGCCGCTCGATCAGCCGCGTGGAGCCCGACGGGTCCCTGACCCTGTTCTGCGCCATCAGCGAGGGGGCCGTGCTGACGCTCGCCGAGCCGCACGACATCGTGGAGGCGACCCGCGCCGAACTCTCGGGCCTCGACGCCACGCTCGGCGGCCTCGACCTCGTGATCGGGTTCGACTGCGTGCTCCGCCGCCTCGACGCCGAGAGCCGCCAGGTGCGCCACCGCATCTCCGACCTCTATTCCCGCTACGGGGTGGTCGGCTTCGAGACCTACGGCGAGCAGTACCGCTCGATGCACCTGAACCAGACCTTCACGGGCATCGCCATCGGCCGGAACCATCCCGCGTGACCGGATCGCCGGTGCTCGACGCGGGCGGCGAGGCCGAGGACGCCGGATCCAACGAGGCCCTGGCCCGCCGCGTCGCCAAGCTCGAGCGGATCAACGCCGCGCTGATGGCCCATGTCGAGCGGACCATGGACCAGCAGGGCGGGGCCTACGCCCTGTTCCAGACGGCGATCATGCTGGAGGGGCGGGTCCGCTCCCGCACGGAGGAGCTCACCTCCCTGATGAAGAGCCTGGAGGGCTCCAACGCGGCGCTCCAGGCGGCCAAGGACGAGGCGGAGACCGCCAACCGCTCGAAGACGCGCTTCCTCGCCGCCGCGAGCCACGACCTGCTCCAGCCCCTCAACGCCGCGCGGCTCTCCCTCTCGGCGCTCGCCGACCTCGCCCCCGGCCCCGAGGCGCAGACCGTGGCGCGGCAGGTCGAGCGGGGCCTCCAGACCATCGAGGACCTGATCAAGGCGCTGATCGACATCTCGAAGCTCGATGCCGGCGTGGTGCTGCCGGTGATCAAGCCGGTGCGCCTCGCCGACCTCGTCGCCCATCTCGAGACGAGCTTCCGCCCCTTCGCCGAGCGCAAGGGGTTGCGCCTCGTGACCCGCACCCACGATCTCGTGGTCGCCACCGACCTCGTCCTGCTCCAGCGGATCCTGCAGAACCTCGTCTCCAACGCCGTGCGCTACACCGAGGCCGGCGGCATCCTGATCGGCGTGCGCCGCCGGGGCGGCCTGTGCCGGATCGACGTGGTCGATACCGGCTGCGGCATCCCCGAGGAGGAGCGCGCCCTGGTCTTCGAGGAGTTCTTCCGCGGCACCGGCGAGGGCGAGGATGCGGGCGGGCCGGGCCTCGGCCTCGGCCTGTCCATCGTCCAGCGCACGGCGAGCGCCCTCGGGCATCCGGTGCGGCTGCATTCCCGCGTCGGGCGGGGCACGCGGATGAGCCTCGAACTGCCCCTGGCCGACCTCGCCCCCGATGCGCAGGCGCACCCCGCGCCGGTCGCCACCACCCTCACCGGCGCGCGGGTGCTCGTCATCGAGAACGACGCCTCCACCGCCGAGGCCCTGGAGCGCCTCCTGCGCGGCTGGGACGCGGAGGTGGAGAGCCACCGGGGGCTCGGCGGAGTGGTGGACTCCCTGCGCCACGGGATGCGCCGCCCCGACGTGATGATCATCGACTACCACCTGTCCGACGGGGCCTGCGGCCTCGACGTGGTGGACCACCTGCGCCGGGAGCGGGACTGGTTCACCCCCGTCATCGTCACCACCGCCGATTACGGGCTGGAGGTCGGGCGGCGGGTGGTGGAGGCGAAGGCCGAGCTGATGCACAAGCCGGTCAAGCCGGCGCAGCTGCGCGCCCTGCTCGCCTACCTCCTGGCCTGATCCGGCCCGGTCCCGCTCGCTGTTTCGCCCTGTCGGCTCCGCCGGCGACGGCAGAGGATTGCGCATCGCGCAAGCAACGCTGCAGTGAATGCCAAATAAAGCGATTGTTAATTAGTGCGCTTTATTGAAAAGCAGCAGAAGCTGTCATTTCCAGCCCGCGAGCGATGGCCCCATCCCCGACGAGCATTGCGACATCGGCCCCGCACGGCCCCCGCCGCCGCACGGGAACGCTGCGCCGCTTCGTCCGTGCCCGCCAGGGGGCGACGGCGGTCGAGTTCGGATTGATCGCCCTGCCGTTCCTCGCCCTCCTCGGTGCCAGCCTGGAGAACGCCCTCGTCTGCTGGCAGCAGGAGATCCTGCAGCAGGCCGTCGTCGATGCCGGCCGCCAGATCTACACCGGCAAGTTCCAGACCGCGAATGCCGGCGTCACCAACGCCTCCACCCTGATGAACAACTTCCGCACGGCGCTGTGCACCCGCTCTGACGGCACCCCGCGCACCACCATCTTCCCCTGTGCCAACGTCCGCGTCAGCGTGACCTCGGCCTCGACCTTCTCCTCCGCCGCCCCGGTCTCGCCGACGGCCACGAACGGCAGCGGCGCCAGCGACTGGAACGGGAATTTCAGCTCCTACACCTGCGGCGGCGCGTCGGCGATCATGGTGGTGCAGGCGGCGGTCGACATCCCGGTGTTCTTCACCTTCCTCGGCGCCCAGACCGTGACCCTGCCGAACCGGCGCCGGGTGCTCCAGGCCGCCACGGTGTTCAAGGTCGAGCCCTACACGATGAACTCGGTCTGCTCGTGAGGGACCGGCTCCTCTCCCGCTTCGCGGCGGCGCGGGGCGGCGTCGCGGCGCTCGAATTCGCGATGATCCTGCCGCTGCTGGTCGCCGGCTATTTCGGGACGGTGGAGCTGACCCGCCTCATCGACGTCAACCGCAAGCTGTCGCAATTCGCCCGGACTATGGCCGACCTCTCGGGGCGGGCGGACAATTCCTCGCCCACCGCGGCGGACATGGCCAACCTGACCACGGCGGCCTCGGCGATCCTGCGCCCCCTCGACACCTCCGGCCTGCAGATCACCGTCAGCGCGATGGGCGTCGAATCCATCGGCGGCAGCCTCTACGGCGGCGTCTGCTCCTCCTGGGCGCAGAACGCGAGCCCGCGGGCGCGCCTCACCGTCAACGGCAGCAACGGCCTGCCCGCCACCCCCGCCGCGTATCAGTTCGACGGCGCGCGCTACATCCTCTCCGAGGTCACGATGGCCTACACGCCGATGATCGGGAGCAACCTCTACCGCTGGATCTTTGGCAGCCGGGGCTTGGTGTTCACCCGGCAGATCCCCTGGGCCCAGCGCACCTCCGCCGAGATCGTGATGCCCGGCGGATCCAACTGCCCGACCTACTGACCGCGCCTTCGCCCCGCCCGTCCCCGCCGCCCGAGTCCGCCCGCGTGTCCGATCCCGCCCCCCAGCCCGGCCCGCGCCCGATCCCGGCCCGTGCCCGCCTGACCCGCCTGCTCCGCCGCTTCGGCCGGGGCCGGTCCGGCCAGGTGGTCATCTCCTTCGCCCTCGCCCTGATCCCGATCCTCGCCGCCTCCGGCGCGGCGGTGGACTACGGACGGCGCAACGCGGCCAAGGCCCAGCTCGACACCGCCGTGGACGGGGCGGTGCTGGCCATCATCAGCCGGAAGTCGAACAGCATCGACTCGGCCGCGATCACGGGGCTGGAAACGCAGTTCCGCACCGAGGCGGCGAAGGTGCCGGGCGTGACGATCACGTCCTTCGTCGCGACGCCGACCGTCACGGCCTCGACCATCGGCGTGGCGGCGACCTACCGCGCCACGGTGAGGACGACCTTCGGCGGCATCATGAACGTATCGACCATGATGATCGCGGGAAGCTCGGCGGCTTCGCGCAACATCATGCAGTACATCAACTTCTATCTGCTGCTCGACAACTCGCCCTCGATGGGCTTGGCCGCCACCGATGCCGACGTCGCGAACATGAAGCGCGTGACGCCAAATGGGTGCGCCTTCGCCTGCCACCAGCACACGTACGATTCACAGGGCAACGTCACCGGCGACGATCCGAACGACTATTATCACGTCGCCCAGCGCAACAACATCAAGCTGCGCATCCAGGTGCTGCGCGACGCCGTCTCGGCCCTCGTCGATCAAGCCAACGCGACGATGACCCTGGCGCAACAGTACCAGATGGAGATGTGGACCTTCAACGATTCCACCACCCAGACCCGCCTCCAGGCGATGACGCCGCTCTTGAGCCAGATCAAGAACGCGGCCCCGAACATCGACATCGCCTACGCCTACCAGAACCAGGCGGACAACCAGACCGATTTCGAACGGGCGATCGCGAAGATGAACTCCGTGATCCCGGCGAGCGGCACCGGGATCACGGCGCTCTCACCGGTGCGGTTCCTGTTCTTCGTCACCGACGGCGTCGAGGACACCGCGGGCAGCGTGACCAATCAGAGCGCGGGCTTCCAGATCAACAGCAACCGGTTCATCGGGCCGTTCTCGCCCTCGACGTGCAACGCCCTCAAGGCGAACAACGTGCGTATCGGCATCATCTATACCCAGTATTTGCCGATCTACGACAACGGCTTCTACAATTCGTACGTGAAGCCCTATGAGAACAAGATCGGCCCGATGCTGAAGGCCTGCGCAACCGAGGGCCTGTACTTCCCGGTTTCCTCGGGTGGCGACATCACTGCCGCGATGCTCAACTTGTTCTCGACAGCCGTCGCGTCGGTGAAGATCACGAATTAAGGCGATGCGGACAATTTGAGCGATCGGCCTCACGGGTCTTCCATGCCCCCCTGGCATGATCGGGGCGTCGCTTGAGGCATCCCATGACCGAACGCCGTGTCCATCCCCGCCTACGCCTCGAGATGCCCGGGCGCATCTGCCTCGACGAGCATCGCTCCCTCTCCTGCCTTGTCTACGACCAGTCCGAGGGCGGGGTGCGCGTGACGCTTCCCGACGCCGACCTCATCCCCGAGACCTTCCTCCTCGAATTGAACGAGGCGCCGGCCTTCTTCATCTGCCAGACCGTCTGGCGCAAGGGCGAGGAGATCGGCGCCCAGACCCGGGCCGCCTGACCTTCTGACCGAACCCGGCGCGTCCTCCGCCGGCGAGGGCGCCGGAGGGATCCGGAACGAAACCGCGCCGCTCCGGCCGCGCGCCTCTGATTCGCGCTGCGCCCGCCGAAGGGCCGGCCGAAGCCTGATCGGGCCTCCTGCGGCCCGCGAGCCATGCGATCCGCGGCCCCCTCCCCCGCGCCGAAGCCCTCGACAAACCGCTCGGCGGGGTCTCCGGGGCGTTCTTTTGTGCGCTGCCGCACGGGATGGCGGCATCCCTGCCACCCCGTGTGGCAGCGCGGACGTCCGGTCGTCGATCGGTGCGGCCTATTCCGGCACCTCCCGCCAAGTCCGACCCTGTCGTCGCAGCCGCCGTGAGGCCATTCCGGCGGCCCGGGACAGGCGTCGCAGGTGCCGATGAAACAGTCTCTGGTTGAATCCAGCGGAAGCGACCTCGGATGCCGGCGGTTTTCATTAACCACACGGCCAAAGGCAGGCGATTTAACTTTAAATTTTCGGCTATTAACTAAGAATAGGCCGCTTTGCAGGGCGCGCGCGACTTGAAGCGTCCTCGGCAGAAACCTATAAAATGCGTGTTAATGATCCATTCACCATTGAAAACTGATGACGCAGCCTCAGGCGTCGATCAAGGAGAAGCACGCATGCTGCGCACCGCGCGGACAACGCCCCCTGCCCTGTCCGCCCAGACGGTGCCGTCTCAGATGACCCCACGCCCGCATCAGGACGGGAGGGTCGAGGGGCCGGTATCGAACGCCGGCCTGTCCCGCGCGGCCAAGC
>NZ_BPQE01000043.1 GCF_022179085.1 Methylobacterium aerolatum | reverse complement strand
TCGTGCTCGCCTGAGAGCTCACACTCGTCGACAGCGACGACACCTGGCTCGCCTGGGAGCTCACGCTCGTCGAGAGCGAAGCCACAGAGCTGTTTGTCGTGCTCAAGCCCGACGACAGGGACGCCGTCGTGCTCGCCTGAGAGCTCACACTCGTCGACAGCGACGACACCTGGCTCGCCTGAGAGCTCACGCTCGTCGACAGCGAGGCCGTCGTGCTCGCCTGGGAGCTCAAGCTCGATGACAAAGATCCGGTCAGGCTCTGCTGGTTGCTGAGGCCGGAGGAAAGGTTGCTCAGGCTTGTGGATAGAGAGGCACCCGTACTGGAGGCATTCGTATTGATCGCCGTCGAGAGGGAAGCCACCGAGCTGTTGGTCGCGTAAAGTTGCGAGCCGTTCACAGCATCCGTCGAGGTCGCGGTAATATTGCCGTTCGCAACATTGGTGATCTTTTGCGCAAAACCAGTTCCATGGCTCGCGTCATAGGCGTTGAGCGTCGAATTCCACTGAAGGGCGTCCTGCTTCAGGGAAGATACCCCCGTCGAGATGGATGAAACCGTGCTCGCCTGAGAGCTCATGCTCGACGACAGCGTGGCCACTGTGCTCGCCTGAGAGCTCAGACTTGATGACAACGATCCGATTGAGCTGTTCGCAGCGCTCAGCCCCGAGGACAGCGACGCCACAGAGCTGTTCGTCACGCTCAGACCCGTCGACAACGAACCAATCTGGCTCGCCTGCGAACTCAAGCCCGACGACAGAGACGCCACCGAGCTGTTCGTCACGCTCAGGCCCGACGACAGGGAGCCGATCTGGCTCGCCTGAGAGTTCAAGCCCGAGGACAACGAACCGATCTGGCTCGCCTGAGAGCTGAGACCCGACGACAGAGAAGCCACCGAGCTGTTCGTCACGCTCAGGCCCGACGACAGGGAGCCGATCTGGCTCGCCTGCGAACTCAAGCCCGAGGACAACGAACCGATCTGGCTCGCCTGAGAGCTCAGGCCCGAGGACAGCGAGGCCACCGAGCTATTCGTCACGCTCAGGCCCGACGACAGGGAGCCGATTTGGCTCGTCTGAGAGCTCAAGCCCGACGACAACGACCCGATCTGGCTCGCCTGCGAGCTCAGGCCCGACGAAAGCGAGGCCACCGAGCTGTTTGTCGTGCTCAAGCCCGACGACAGGGAGCCGATCTGGCTCGCCTGAGAGCTCAAGCCCGAGGACAACGACCCGATCTGGCTCGCCTGCGAGCTCAGGCCCGAGGACAGCGAGGCCACCGAGCTGTTCGTCACGCTCAGGCCCGACGACAGGGAGCCGATCTGGCTCGCCTGCGAGCTTAAGCCCGACGACAACGACCCG
>NZ_BPQE01000042.1 GCF_022179085.1 Methylobacterium aerolatum | reverse complement strand
TCAAACTCTCACGTTAAAGAGTTGATCTCAGCTGATCACAACATTTCTAGCTTAAGCTCACATCGGTCTAGGCGTTTCCGCCCTGACCTTCGTGAGTTCGAAACGTTGGACAGCTTTATCGTCTCACGATCCAGCATTGCGCCGGATCCGCAAGGACAAACGCCGTCCGCGTTTCTCTTTCCCAGATTCACTTGTCAAAGAACTGTGCCGACTTCTGCAGGCACTCACTTAGAAAGTCAAGGAGATATTTGAGCCTTCGGCTCCAACACCTCGTCTTACTGAGTGATAGTCTTCCCGGGCGGCCCGCTGTTGCTTCAGCACCGCGTCGGGAGGCGCCGTATAGGACGGGCCAAAATCCCTGTCAATCGCGATCTCCGCAGCCCCTTCGATTTTTCTGGGCGCCGCACCATCGGCGGGTGAGCCGGATTCTCCCGGCTTCCGCCGACGGTGCGGGTGGGTGCCCGGTCAGTCGACCCTCGCCTCGCTCACCTGCCGGGGAGCGACGGGGGCTTGGCGCACCACGATCGGCGTGGTGGTGAGTTCCGACGCCGGCCGGATCGCCGCGGTCGGGCGGGCCTGCTCCCGATAGAGCGGGGGGGTGAGGTCGATCCGCTCGTCGGCGGCGGCGGTGCCGATGGCTGCGACGGTGGCGGCAGCGGCGAGGAGGATGGTGCGAATGGTCATGGTCTGGATCCCCTGTCTTCCGGGGTGCGCCCCGGTTCGTGAGGGGAAGATGCGCCGCACCGCACCATCATTCAAACAGATCGCATCGATAATCGGTATCGACGAGATCAATTGAGCGGACGCGTCCCGGCGCGTCCCGCTGCCCCTGTCGCTCTCCGGCCCGCGCGGTTAGGGCGAGACTTGTGCGTCGACCGAGGGGGGGATGCATTTTGCGAGGTCGGGAGAGGGTGGTCGTGTACCGAACCCCTCGGCACCGGCTCCGGCGCAGCGGAGAACCTCCCTCCCCTCACCGTCGTGCGATCCGTCCCACAGGCGCGCCGCATCCGCCTCGTCTCGATCCGCTCATGCGGGGTCCGGATGTGCCTCGTCCTCCGTGCGGGCGGCCGGTGCTGCGAGGCGGTCGAGGAAGGGAGCGGCCGCATGGTCGGCGGCGCGCTCGATCGCCCGGTAATGAGCCACGAGGTCGGCGCCGAGGGGGGACAGGCGCGCCCCGCCCCCTGCCCTGCCGCCGATCTGCGCATCGACCACCGGCTGATCGAAGCCCTTGTTCATCTCCTCGATCAGCATCCAGGCCCGGCGATAGGACATGCCCAGTGCCCGCCCGGCAGCCGCGATCGAGCCGTGCCCCGCGACCATCTCCAGAAGCTGTACCTTGCCTGGCCCGATACGGAGGCCGGGCGCGAGATCGATGCGAATGCTGAGCCGGGCCATCGTCTCGTTCCTCGTGTGCACCCACCGCGATGCGGGGATCATGCCGCGCCGACGCTATACCTTTCATGCCATACCGAGGCACGGCTACGGCGCCCCCTTCGCGCAGGTCCACGGAAACGGGCGGCCGATACGGAGGGCGATGGCTGACGCCGGCCGGCGCCGGGTGTCCCAACCCCCCTGCCCCCTTGTCGCTCGGTGAAGGTCGCCGGGACGGGCGGTACCACCGGAAGGGACAGGCTTGCCATCCGCGCGCCTCGCGTTACCCTGCGCTATATTCAACCGAGCATAGCGCGCTGGAGCGTTCCCTCGAATGCGTCGTGTGATCCGTAGCAGTCTCCTCGCCGCCCTCCTCCTGGCGGCCGGCTCGGCGCAGGCGGCCGAGACCGCGACGGTCTTCGCGGCGGCGAGCCTGAAGAACGCCCTCGACGATGCCGCCAAGGCGTTCACCGCGCAGTCGGGCGTCACGATCCGGGCGAGCTACGCGGCCTCCTCCGCCCTGGCCCGGCAGATCGAGAGCGGGGCGCCTGCGGACCTCTTTGCCTCGGCCGACCTCGAATGGATGGACTATCTCGCCGGGAAGACCCTCATCCGCCCGGAGACACGGGTGAACCTGCTCACCAACCGCCTCGTGGTGGTGGCGCCCAGGGACGCGAAGGCGACCAGCATCGCCCTCACGCCCGAGGGCTTCGCGGCCGCTCTCGGGCCCGATGGGCGGTTGGCCACCGGTGAGGTGAACTCCGTGCCGATCGGCAAATATGCGAAGCTCGCCTTCGAGAAGCTCGGCCTGTGGTCCGGCCTCCGCTCCCGCCTTGCCCAGGCCGACAACGTCCGCGCGGCTCTGGCCCTCGTCTCGCGGGGAGAGGCCCCACTGGGCGTCGTCTACGAGAGTGATGCGACGTCGGAACCCGCCGTGAAGGTCGTCGGCGTCTTTCCGCCGGACAGCCATCCCCCGGTCGTCTACCCCTTCGCCGTCACGGCAGACGCCAAGGGCGACGGGGCGAGACGCTTTCTGGATTTCCTCCGGAGCGCCGCCGCCAGGCCCTTCTTCGAGGCCCAGGGCTTCGGCGTCATCGAGGGCGGCCGGCCGTAACGGAGCCCGGCCTTTACACCTGCGCCACGACCGGTCGCCCCGGCCCTTCGCGCCAGGACCGTTTCGAATTTTCCCGACCGCCCCATCCACCCGCGCCGACGGCCGGCCGACATTCATCGAGGGAACTCCGACAATGCTTGGCGCCCGCGTCCTCGTCGTCATCGGATCGTCGCTGCTCCCGGCGATGCAGGCATCGGCCACCGAGCCCCCCGCCTGCGCGGGCTTCAAATGGCCGGTGTCGCAGGAGCGGGCCGCCTTCACCGAGCCCAGCCTGCCTCGTCTCACCTCGGGATCGGCCGTGCCCGCGGGGGTGGAGGCGATGGCGCTCGCGCTTCGGCCGGCCTCGGCCGTGACCCTGCCTGTGCCGCCGGGCAGGACGGCCAAGCCGGGGACGTTCTCCGGCTTCGTGACCGCCACCGTCGCCTCACCGGGCACCTATCAGGTGACGCTCTCGGAAGCCGCCTGGGTGGACCTCAGCCAGGACGGCCGGACGCCCCTCGAGCCAGCAGCCCACAGCGGGACGACCGGCTGCCCGGAGGTCCGCAAGACCTTGCGCTTCGCGCTCCGGCCCGGAACGGTCACCGTGAGCATCGCCAACGCGCCGACCGATCGGATCGCCATCGGCCTCCGACGCGCCGAGTAAGGTGGGTCGGCCCCGGCCTCCCGGACTGGCTCGCCCCACGGTAGCAGAAGGCCGCCGTATCCTGGCTCGTGCAGTGACGCACTCACTTCGCTCGTGCGAGCCTGCACTCGCTCATTGTTTTTGCATCAATTTTTCCAGTCTCGGCTGACACCTCCGACTGGATCGATGCACCAGGGAACTCACCGACCGATCGGCTGCGGAGATGGGGGACGCGCCCCATCTCGCGGATCGCGCGCCCACGCCCGCACGCGCGGCTGTCCTCGATCGCACCCGCCCGCCCGGCCGTCCCACATGCCGCCCGCGAGACCGACCTCCCGAGACGACAATGGGCGTCGGCATGCGGCCACGCTGCGACGGGATGTCCCGAAGTGTCGGAAATGGCTCGCGATATTCCCTTTTGATGCATCGCCGCGCCTTGCATAAAATAAGTAATTGCGTAGCGATCACGGGAATGTTACAAGAAGAAGATTAAAACAATCTTTCGATTAATCAACAACAAAGAAACACAACGATAAGAGAATAACAGCAATATTCATGGCAGAAGTGTCCCACGCTCAGAAGCAATCGCCCGTCGGTCCGGCGCATCGTCGCCTCGGCAAAGTCCAGATGATCGCTGAGAAGGTGGCCATGTCTGCGATGCAATCAGTCTTGTGCCCTATAAAGTTGAGACCGCCGATTTTAAGATTTTTTGGGGCAAAAATCGGAAGAAATGTTCGGATCGCTCAGAAGGTTATGATCGGTCAACCGACAAATCTTACTATTTCCGACGGCGTCGGTATCAACATCGGATCATTTATCGATTGCTCTGCGCCCGTGTTCATCGGAGAAAGAGTGAGGATCGGCTATGGTGTTATCATCAATACCGGTTCGCATATGGTCAGTCAGAGCGTCTATCGAAGAAGTTCAGACGATCACATCCGCCGCCCGGTAAGAATTGAGCGAGGATGCTGGCTCCAGACACGCTGCATGATCTCTCCCGGCGTCGTCGTGGCCGAAGGATGCGTGGTGCTGGCCCATGCGGTGATCACGAAAAGCACGACCAGCAACGGCGAATATGCGGGCCTGCCGGCCGTTCGGAAGCGCAGTCTGTCCGTTTCCGACGATGAGACGGAGGTGCGCGCCATCGGCGGCATCGTGGAGCCGTTCGTGGCCGAGGGCGCACGGAAGCGGTCTGCCGCCGGTCGGTAGCTGCGGCCCTCTGCGCGGCCGCGTTTCGAGAGTTCGGCCCCGGACCGACCGCTTACACCGAAGGCGATGTCCTCTCGATCACGAACCGGATTGCCACGTCCTCATCGCACGCGCAAAGCGTCAATCCAGGCTCCCGCCATCGGATATCCTCGTGACTGGGATCAGCGTGGGACCGGTCGTCACCGAGGAGCGTGTCCGGCGCTCAGACCAAGGAGCCAAGTCCTTGCTTTGCTGAGGCGAACTGTTGGCGCACCCGACACGATTCGAACGTGTGACCTTTGCCTTCGGAGGGCAACGCTCTATCCAGCTGAGCTACGGGTGCTGACCGTTCCTCTCACCTAACCCAAGCGGGCGGGGAGCGCAACGGTGGTGTGGCTGTCCTGTCGGGTGCGGTACGGAGATCGGCCGTTCACTTCCCGTCAGCGGTGGCGGGAGGCTCCGGTCGCCGAGCGGCCTGCGGGCCGGGCGTCGGCCGAGGCGCGGGTCGAGGGGTATAGCGGAGCGTTCGTTTTTCGCCGGCGCGAAAGCCCGCGGGAGGGCCCTGACGGTTCCGGCCGCGCGCACATAGATCAAGGCTGTTCCCTCGCATGAGATCCCCGTGCTCCGCATCGCCCTCCTCGTCGTCGTCGCCGTGTTCCTGGCGCCGATCGCCGTCTCCGCGGCCCTCTATTGTTGTCGCAACGACATCGCCGACTGGCGCTTGGCCGACCGGTCGAGTGCGGGGCTTCTGCCGCCCGCCGCCCGAAAGCCGGAGGCGGTGGTGCGCGTGTTCTCCGCCCGCACCGTCAGCTGGCGCGGCATCGTCGCCACCCACAGTTGGATCGTGGTGAAGGGTCCGGGCGAGCGCGCCTACCGGCGGTACGATTATACCGCCTGGGGCATGCCCATCTGGATCGACCGCTTCGTGCCCGATGGGCGCTGGTTCGGGAGCGTGCCGGAGGTGGTCTTCGCCGCCGACGGAATCGAGGCGGAGCGGATGCTGCCGCGCATCCGCGAGGCCATCGCCACCTATCGCTACGCGAAGGTCGGGGATTACCGGCTCTGGCCGGGGCCGAACTCCAACACCTTCGTGGCGACGGTGATGGGCGCCGTGCCCGAGATGCGGGCCAGCCTGCCGGCCACCGCCATCGGGAAGGATTTCCCCTACGACGGACGCTGGATCGGCGCCACGCCCTCCGGGACGGGCTTCCGCATCAATCTCGGCGGCTATCTTGGGCTCACCCTGGGTTGGGTGGAGGGCGTGGAGGTGAACCTCCTCGGCGCGGTGGCCGGGCTCGACCTGCGCCGCCCCGGCCTGAAGCTGCCCGGCCTCGGCCGGGTCGGGATCTGACCCTCCGCGCCGCCCTCAGCCATCCCGCTGGGACTTCAGGCCGCTCGTCTCGCCGTCACCCCGATCGGTCGGCCCGTCCCCGTCGATCTGACGGTTGCCCGCGTGGTCCTGATACTGTTCGGTCTGGATGTTCTTGCTGTCGAGGCCCCGTTCGTCACCGTGCTGGGCTTTGTCGCGGTTGCTCAACACCATGTTTTCGGGAAGGACGCCCTCCGGCAATTCGGTCATCGCGCCGGATCCGGAGCCTTTGCCCTGGGCGCCCGGACCGGCCCCGTGCTTCTTCGCATTTGCCATCGCTCGATGTCTCTCCCATGCCGGTTTCGACGCATGGGGCCAACCGGGCTGACCCGGCGGCGTTCCGGGCCGTGACGGGATGGCACGATGCCCCGGGGGGGCGTCGCTTGAAAGCACGGGGGAGTTCCGCGACGATGGCGGGGCGAGGGCGCGGCGCGGGCCAGGACCATCGGCGGGGATGGATCGTCCACGGAGTGGCGACGGAATGGCCGGAACGATCGACCGCGCGACCCTCGACAGGCTGATCGCCTCAGGGAGGCGGCAAGGCTCGCTCACGGCCAGCGAGTTCCAGGGGGCCCTGCCCATCGACGGCCTGGAGGTCGATGCCCTCGTCCTCCTGATGCTCGAACTGGAAGAGGCCGGCGTCACCGTCGAGCCGGATGCCTTCGGCCCCCGCGTAGAGGGCGGCGCCGTGCCGATCCTCGACCTGCCGCCACCGAAGGCCGAGCCGCCCCCTCCGCATTCCGTCGCGGCCGATGGGGACGGACGCCCGGCCGACACCGCCCGGATCGATCCGGGGACGGCTCCCCCATCCGGCGGGAGGGAGGGTGACGACGGTGTCGGCCGGGTCGTCCTGCTCTGCGGCCTCGCCCTTCTCCTGATCCTCGGCGGGATCCTCATCCTGATCTGAGCGCCGAGCACAGGTCGAGGCACCGCCGGGTCGCTCCACCCGCGTCGGCGAGGCGGGGCGCGTCAGGGCGGTCCGGAACTGCCCCGGCCATCCCCTCCGCCCCAGCTCCCGCCGGCACGGAAACCGGACCCGTCAGGCGCCCACCGTTGTCGATTCCGGTGGCAGCGCCGGCTCCTCCGCGAGGAAGGGCAGGACGGTGGCGGGGAACCGCTCGGGATCCTGCGCGTGCGGAACGTGGACGTAGCCCGGCAGGATCGCCGGCCGCGCGTCCGGCAGGCCCTCCGGTCCCGGCCGCGCCGTCATAGGTTGGCCACGTTTCTGGCTTGGTCAGATCCCGGTTCCGCAGGCCGACATTCGCCCTGCCCTCCGCGCCGAGACCGCCACCCATGCCGATGCCGAGCGGCCCTGACACAGCGACGGCCGTGGCCGACGGTCTCGATGCGCCCGGCGGGGAGACGCCAACCGGCGGCATCGCCCGCGCCGGACGGGAACTGACGAACCTCCAGGTCCTGCGCGGCCTCGCCGCCGTCCTCGTCCTCCTCCACCACATCGCCGCCTACGGGCAGTTCCTGCGGGGGGCCGCCCGTCCCTTCCCCGTCCTCGACGACCGGATGGGCATCTGGGGCGTGGCCCTGTTCTTCTCGCTCTCCGGCTACCTGATGGCCGGCCTCGTCACCCGCGATCCGCCCCTGGTCTTCCTGGCGCACCGGGTGAGCCGGATCTTCCCCTCCTACCTCGCCGTGGTCGCCCTGGCCGCCGCCGTCTTCGCGGCCCTGCGCCTGGATTTCGGGGGCCTGTCCCTCCTGTCCCTGTCGCTCGCTCCGGCGGGGCCGCGCAGCTACCCGCTGAACGTCGAATGGACCCTGGTCTTCGAGGTCAGTTTCTATGTCGGCCTGTTCGTCCTCGCGGCGGCGGGGCGGACGCGCTTCGTCGTGCCCCTCGCCCTGGCCTGGCTCGGCCTGCTCGCCGCGACCTGTTTCCTGGCGCCCGGCATCAGCGCCGTAATGACCCCGGCCGCCTACGAGCTTCCCCTCGCGGCGGCCTGCGTCGCCTTCGCGGCCGGGCTGCTCCTGCCGCGGGGACTCGCGGCGGGACTGCTCCGCCCGTGGTTCGGCCTCCTCGCCGTGCCGCTGGCCCTCGCCAGCCTGTCCGTCGATGACGGCGCGGCGCGGGCGCTGTCGGGGATCGCGGCCGCCCTCGTGGTCGGCGGTGCCGTGGTCGCCCGGCCGGTCCGCCGGGAGGGGCCGGTGGGCGCCTCGCTCGGCGCCCTCGGGGATTGGAGCTACATGCTCTACCTCGCCCACCCGCCGGTGCTGATGCTGGTGAATTGGGCCTGCCCACCCCGGTGGCCGGAGGCGGCCTTCGCCACCCTCGGCCTCGCCGGATCGCTGGCCGCGGCGGCGCTGCTCGGCCCCCTCGACGTCGCCCTCTACCGGCGCCTGCGCGCCCGCCTCGGCACCCTCGGGCCCACGGGGCTGCGCCGGCTCGCCACGGCTTTTATCGCGATCTTCACCGGCTGCGCCGTCTGGGGCAGCACCGACACGGCCCGCAACGACTGGGCGGAGCACCGCGCGAGGAGCGCCCTCGCGGCCCTCCCGGCGGAGGACTGGGCGACGCCCGCCAGCGCCAGGGCGGCCCTCGCCGCGAAGGGGCTCGCCCTGCCCGCCTCCCTCCATGGGCGGATCGAGGAGGCCACGCGGCATCCCTCCGGCGATGCGTTGATCCGCGCCGTGGCCTTCGACACGGCCAAGCCCGACCGCACCCTCCACCTCGCCCTCTTCTGCCAGGGACGCCTTCTCTCGGTGGACCGGCCCCGCCGGATGCGGCGGGACCTCGCGGGCCAACCCGGTTACGAGGGCCTCGGCAGCCGCCGGATCGGGTACACCCTGCGCCTGCCGACGGAGCCCTGCGCGCCCGAGGGCGTCATGGCGGTGGCGGTCGACGGCGGCGGGCGGATGGCCGTTCTGCCCGGGCTCACGGGCCGGGAGTGACGACGGCTGGATCGCCGCGCGCGGGCGTGCTCTTCTGAGGCTAGTCGCTTGGGAATCAGTGAGCGTTCAGCGAGGTCGCCCGTGTTCCGCATCGTCCGCATCTTGGGCCTCGCCCTCGGCCTCATCGGCGGCGCCCTGGCGGCCCAGGCCCCGGAATTCGCCCAGCAATACGCCCAGCGCCTGGGCGGTGCGGCGGACGAGCTCCGCCGCCAGATCGCGACCCTCGAAGCCGATGCCCGGGCCAACGGCACCTCGCGGGACGAGGCCGTCGCCAAACTGCGCGCCAACCCCGACGACCTCGTGGCCCGGCGCGGCGCGGCGGCCGAGGCCGACATCGCGCGGCTCGCCCGGCTCTCGGCCCAGCAGCAGGCGCTGACCGAGGCGTCGAGTCCCCTCGGCCGCACGGTGGCGGTGATCCGCGATCCCGATCCCGCGATCGTCGGGGCGACCCTCGGCGCCTACCAGCCCGCCGTGCCCACCACCGCCGACGGCCTCACGGCGGGCCTCCTCGGCTTCCTCGCATCGTGGGGACTGGTCCGGGTGGCGGCCGATCTCGGCCGTTCCGTGCTCCGGCGGCGGCCGCGGGAGACGGCGCGGGCGGCGTAACGGTCTCGGAGGGCGCCCGCCGACCACCGGGAAGGGCGGGGTGTTGCCCCCCGTCTACAGCGCTGTGCCCGATGCTTGCTTATCGAGCCGGGATACGCTCGCTCGGGATCGGAAGGGGCGCACCATGCCGCGCGCATCGACACGGACGATCGATCCCGCCCTCGACGCGGCGGCCATGCTGCGGCGTGTCGGCTTCGTCGGGCTCTTCGTGGTCCTGCCCGTGCTGGCGCAGGTCGCCCGCCGGGCGGCGGTTATCCTCGCGCCCATCGCCGTCGTCCTCCTGATCATCGCGAGCGCCATCGACCGGCGGCAGCGGCCCGTGGCGCCGGCGATCCGCGGACTGGTCACCGCGCCCGCCTTCCTCGCGGGGATGCTGGTGGTGGTCTGGTCCGGCCTGTCCCTGGCCTGGACGCCCTTCCTCGGCCCCGCGGGCGAGCGCCTCGCCAACCTCCTGGCGACGGTGGGGCTGGCGCTCGCCGCCTACCTCGCCCTGCCGGACCGGATGCGCTCGGCCAACCTCTACCTCCTGCCCCTCGGGGTCACGGCGGGGGCCATCGTCGGCATCATCCTCGGGGCGTACGGCGCGCGCCTCGCCCCCGGCTCCGAGGACGATGGCGCCCTGGACCGCGGACTCGTGCTGCTGATCCTGCTGGTCTGGCCCGCGGTGAGCTGGTTGCGCTCGCGCAACCGGGACCGTGAGGCGACCGTCGTCGCGCTGCTCGTGGCTCTCGCCCTGACGGTCCAACCGGACGCGACGCAGATCGCCGCTCTCGCCACCGGCGCCGTCGCCTTCGCGATCACGAGCTTCCGTCCGAAGCTCGGCACGCGCCTCACCGCCTGGATCTGCGCGGGCCTCCTCGCCGCGGCGCCGCTCCTGCCCTTCCTGGCCCGGCCCGTGGCTACGGCGCTGTTCGGGGGCCTGAGCCCGGCCGCCCTCTCCCTGAAGAGCTGGCAGCGGGTGGTGACGAGCGAGCCGGTGCGCCTCGTGACCGGCCACGGCTTCGAGACCGCCCTGCGCGGCCGCTTCGCCGGGCTCGTCCCGCCCAATGCGCCGACCACGGCCCTGTTCGAATTCTGGTACGAACTCGGAATCGTCGGCGCCTTCGCCGCCGCCCTCGGCCTGCTCGTCGCGATCCGCCGCACCGGCGGCGGTGCGCCGACCCTCGTGCCGGGGGCGATGGCCTGCTTCGCCAGCGCCTTCTCCTTCGCCTGCCTGGGTGTCGGGCTCACCACCGTGTGGTGGCTCGCGACGCTCGGCATCGCGGTCATGGTGTTCGTGGCCGTGGAGCGGGGCCAGTTCCGCACAAGCCGCCCGAAGGTGGCCCGCCTGCGCGTCCTGCCGGACGACGCGGGCGCCGGACCCGTCCGTCGCTGAGGGAGCCGACACCTCCCGTCGGCTCGTCCCGGCTCCCGTCCAGGGCCACCCTCCCGGCGAGCGTGACGGGGCGACCGGACGGCGCTACGCTCGACGACAACGCGCCGGCCGACCGGCCTCGCCTCGCCCCGCCGGGGGGTGACGTTCCGTGGGGCGTCCCTCCATCCTGCCCGCGAGCCTGAGTGGAGCAATCCAGGGCGGCGGGACGTCCGTCGCCGGTGGCGCCACTGGGTTGCCTCGCTCTCTCCGCGAGGACGGTGGGACGTCCGCGGCTGCTTGCCGGTGCATCGATCCAGACGGAGGCGTCAGCCGTGTCTGGATCGATGCACTAGCGAAGGACCTGCAGGGAGACGTAGCTCGTCCCGCCCATGCCCAGCGCCCGGGCCGAGCCTCGGGACAGATCGATGATGCGCCCGTGCACGAAGGGGCCGCGATCGTTGATCCGGACGACGACCGAGCGACCGGTCTTGCGGTTCTCGACCCGCACGCGGGTACCGAAGGGCAGGGTGCGATGGGCGGCGGTCATGCCGTTGGGATTGAACCTTTCACCGTTCGCCGTCCGATGCCCGCTTGCGTACCAGGAGGCTCCACCGCTCTGGGCGGCGGCAGGGGCAACCGAGCCGCCGGCACAGGCCAGGGCTCCGAGGACGAGGGCGAACTTACCGAAACCGACCTTCATTGTTCCGCGCATTCCCTTGTTGTTAGCGGGGCGGCGCCAGTCGTCGCGGAAACGGGCTGCAATAAGGCGGAATTTGTGCAGTCTATCGCGCCACAATTATGCCGTATTTTGCCTGAACTCGGTCAAAACTTCCGGTCTTCGCGCGGATTTACTTCGGGGCAAATATTGTCGAAGTGAAAAATCATTTGAGGATGTATCGGCCAGTAGCGCTGATCTTCGCTACGAAACCCCGAAAGATGCGAGAATTGTCCTAGCGTTGCGCTCCGCGAAGACCTGCTGCCCGCTGAGGCTCGGGCTGCGCGGCCCGGAGGCCGGACGGGGCTGACCCGCCGGACGCGGCCCCGGAGGCGGCGTGCCGACGGCGATCGGCGCAGGAACGGGGGCCCGCAAACCGGGGCGGGTCAGAACGGGACGCTCGGCGGGGAAGAATCGGAACGCGGCCTTTACCGTAGCAGCCGCATGGTCTGCCGGTCAGTCGCGTAACCGGTGTGTCTCAATGGCTTCCCAGCGTACCGTGGTGGCCGACGCCCTCGCCCGGAAACAGGTCTCGCGTGCCGGGCGGCCCGCGTCGGCGCCACGGATGGGTCTTCCCGCCCAACCGTCGCCCCTCAGGTCGAGGGTACAGCCCGCCTCCGAGGGCTTGCCCCTCGATACGGTGCTCGTCGGCGATTGCATCGCCGCGATGAACGCCCTTCCGGCGGCCAGCGTCGACTGCATCTTCGCCGATCCGCCCTACAACCTGCAGCTCGGCGAGGCCGGATTGCTGCGGCCGGACCAGAGCAAGGTCGACGCCGTCGACGACGACTGGGACAAGTTCGCGAGTTTCCCCGCCTACGACGCCTTCACCCGCGAGTGGCTGGCGGCCGCCCGGCGGATCATGAAGCCGAACGCGACCCTCTGGGTGATCGGGTCGTACCACAACATCTTCCGCGTGGGCAGCGCGTTGCAGGATCTCGGTTACTGGATCCTGAACGACATCGTCTGGCGCAAGGCCAACCCGATGCCGAACTTCCGCGGCAAGCGGTTCACCAATGCGCACGAGACCCTGATCTGGGCCTCGCGCTCGGCGGATTCGAAGGCTTACACCTTCCATTACGAGGCGCTGAAGGGGGGCAACGAAGACCTCCAGATGCGCTCTGACTGGTTCATCCCCCTCTGCACGGGGGACGAGCGGCTGAAGGACGGCGAGGGCCGCAAGGTCCACCCGACCCAGAAGCCCGAGGCGCTCCTCGCCCGCACCCTCCTGGCCTCCACCAATCCCGGCGACGTGGTGCTCGATCCGTTCTTCGGCACCGGCACCACCGGCGCCGTGGCCAAGCGGCTGGGCCGGCGCTTCATCGGCATCGAGCGCGACCCCGGCTACGCCGCGGCGGCGCGCAGCCGGATCGCCGGGATCGAGACCCTGTCGCAGGCCTCTCTCCTCGTCGCGCCGACGAAGCGCGCGGAGCCGCGCGTGCCGTTCCTCTCGGTGATCGAGGCGGGCCTCGTCCGGGCGGGCGAGACCCTGACGGACGAGCGCGGGCGCTTCCGCGCCACGGTCCGCCCCGATGGGCAACTCGACAATGGCTTGCTGATCGGCTCGATCCACAAGGTCGGCGCCCTGGTGCAGGGACTTCCGGCCTGCAACGGCTGGACCTTCTGGCACGCCGAGCGCAACGGCCGCCCGATGGTGATCGACGCCTTCCGCTCCGAGATCCGCGCCACGATGGGCGCGGCCTGACACGGGGTGTCGAGAGGGCGAGCCCCCTCGTGGGGTCCAGGGGCGAAGCCCTTGGGCTCTTGCAGGGCGCTGCCCTGCACCCGCCAAAGGACCCGGTCCTTTGGGATCCTCCTACTTCTTCCGGATCGGCGCGGCCGAGGCGGGCCTGCGGGAGAGCACCTTCGGCACGGGGGCACGGCGGGGCGGCGGCTCCGGCGGCGGCGGCGTCGCGAGGTCCGGCTCCGGCGCGGGCGGTGGCGGCGGCGCGGGAAGCGCGAGCTTCGTCTCCAGGGCGAGGGCCAGGGCCTTCTTCATCGCGCCGGGCAGCGGCTCATCGCCCATGGCGGCGGGGAGCGTGAAGCGCATCCCGTCGGGGGCCGCCGTGTCCGCCGCGACCTTGGCCGTAAATACCGTCAACTCCAGCGGGAAATGGGTGAAGACGTGCCGCACGGTGCCCAGCCGCTTCCAGCGGGCGTCGAGGGGCGCGTCGAGGAGCGCGTGGGCGGGTTCGTAATCCGTCCGCCACTCGCTCGTCGGCGGTTCGGCCATGGCGCCGAGGAGCCCGCTCGCCGGGCGGGTGCGGAGCAGGATCGCCCCGTCGCCCGCCCGCTGGACCACGAAGGCCGCACCCCGGCGCAGGGCCCCCGCCACCTTCTTGAGCTTGCGCGGGAAGGTGTCCTGCGTGCCCTCCCGCCGGGCCCGGCACGGGCGCATCCACGGGCAGAGGGCGCAGGCGGGGCGCTTGGGCGTGCACAGCGTCGCGCCGAGGTCCATCACCGCCTGCGCGAAATCGCCCGGCCGCTCCTGCGGCACCAGCGTTTCGGCGAAGCGCCGGAGGACCGGCCGGGCGCCGGGGAGGGGCTCCTCCACCGCGAAGAGGCGCGAGACCACGCGCTCCACGTTGCCGTCTACCGCCGCGGCCGGGCGGTCGAAGGCGATGGCCGCGACGGCGCCCGCCGTGTAGGCGCCGATTCCCGGCAGCTTGCGCAGGCCCTCGACCGTCTCGGGAAAGCCCCCCGCCGCCACGACCGCCTTGGCGCAGGCATGGAGGTTGCGCGCGCGCGAGTAGTAGCCGAGCCCCGCCCAGGCGCTCATCACCGCCTCCTCCGGCGCGGCGGCGAGAGTGGCGATATCGGGGAATCGCTCGAGGAAGCGGGCGAAGTAGGGCTTCACCGCCGCCACGGTGGTCTGCTGCAGCATGATCTCGGAGAGCCAGACCCGGTAGGGGTCTGGCACCGCACCCGGCAGGGCGCGCCAGGGCAGGACACGGCGGTGACGGTCGTACCAGACCAGCAGGTCGGCTGCGTCCGGTGTCGGGTCCGGCTCCCGGTCCTGTCTTGAGTGCGACGCCGCGGGCGTTACCATGGGGCCGCCTTAACCGGTTTTTCGCGCCGGCGGGAGCAGGTTTCTGCCGTCCGCCCGCATGCGGACGCCGCGCCAGGGCCGCCACGGGACGGGAGCGATGACACGACGCAACGGACCCGCACGGCCCAAGCCGCTGGCCGACCTCATCGAGGAATGCATCGGCCCGGCCTTCGCCGCGCAGGGCTTCGCCTCGACGGATATTCTCTCGGCGTGGCCGGAGATCGTCGGCGATCGCCTCGCCCGCTACTGCCGCCCGGCCAAGCTCGAATGGCCCCGCCGCCGCAGGGGGGGCGGTGGCGAGGGTGGCGACCGGCCGGAATCCGGCACGCTGATCGTACGCGTGGAGGGCGTGTTCGCCATCGAGTTGCAGCACCTCGCCCCGGTCGTGATCCAGCGCATCAACGCGCATTATGGCTGGGCCTGCGTCGGCAAGATCGTGCTCAAGCAGGATCGCGTCGGCCCCCGGGGCGCTGCCCCGCCCGGCCCCCGCATCGATCCCGTCCGGCGCGGTGAGGTGGCGCAGGCGGTCTCGGCCATCGCCGACGACAACCTGCGCTCGGCCCTCGACCGGCTCGGCATCGCGGCGGTGGCGACGCCCGACCGGGCGAAGGAGAGGCGGTGAGCCGCCTTGCCAGCCTCCTCAACCGCGGATACCCGGTGTCCGAGATGAGGAAGCGCCCATCGGCGGAGGCATCGCAGCCATGACCACTCGACGCGACGTAGTGAAGCTCACCGGCCTCGCCGCCGCCGGGCTCGCCCTTCCCGGCCTGACGGCCAGGGCCTTCGCCCAGGAGGCGGACAAGGCGGACAAGGGCGTGGATATGGCCGCCCTGCTCCAGCCCGGCCCCCTCGGGGACGTCTGGCTCGGCCCGGCGGACGCCAAGTGCACCATCGTCGAGTACGCCTCGATGACCTGCTCGCACTGCGCGCGTTTCCACGCCGAGACCTGGCCGGAGCTGCGCAAGCGCTACATCGACACCGGCAAGGTCCGCTTCACCTTGCGCGAATTTCCCCTCGATCCGCTCGCCACCGCCGGTTTCATGCTGGCGCGCTGCGAGGGCGACAAGATGTACTATCCCGTGACCGACCTGCTGTTCGACCAGCAGAAGAACTGGGCCTTCACCCAGAAGCCGGTCGACAACCTGGAGCAGTTGCTCAAGCAGGCGGGGTACACGAAGGAGAAGTTCGAGGCCTGCCTCAAGAACGAGAAGATCTACGCCGGCATCAATGCCGTGAAGCAGCGCGGCCTCGATACGTTCAAGGTCGACTCGACCCCGACCTTCTTCATCAACGGTGCCCGCTACAGCGGCGAGATGACCCTCGACGCCATGGAAAAGGTGATCAAGCCGATCATCGGCGCCTGAGGCCGCCGGACCCCGTTTCCCCCTCGCCCGGAGCCGTACTACGGACCGGGTGGGGCCATGGGGTGGAGGACCCGCCGGAAAAGGCGGAAACGATAATAATTTCAGAGGGTTGTGGTGATGGCGCACCGCCTTGACACCCAAGGTAGGCGAAACTATGGTGCGCCCCGCTTGAAGGGGGCTTCCGGCACTGCCACGATCCACCCGACCCGAGGGTTTGAGCCGTGAACGGCGACGACACGAAGGGCGGCGGTCAGGGTGCGGGAACGCCACCGGAGAGCGACCTCTCCGCGAGGCTCAGGCGTCTCGAGACGCAGATTGAACGGAAGCGGCCGTCGGCCGCTCCCGGCACGTCTGCGCGCCCTCGGGACACTAGCCGCACCCCGCTCGGGCAGGCGATGACGCTCTCCACGGAGTTCGTCGCCGGCGTGATCGCGGGGGGCATCCTCGGCTGGATCGCCGACCATCTCCTGGGGACCAAGCCCTGGGGCATGATCGTGCTTCTGCTGCTGGGATGCGTGGCGGGCTTCTACAACGTGATGCGGGCCTCCGGGTTCGCCGGGCGGGGTCCCAGCGGGGCACGGCCGGGCGGATCGTCGGGGACGGGCCCGGGCGATGAGACGGGTGCCGCACCGGCACTGGAGAGAGAGAAGAAGGGCGGGAGCGGGCATGGCGGTCACGATTGACCCGATTCACCAATTCGAGCTGAAGTCGCTCGTGCCGCTCGGCCATATCGGCCATCAGCAGCTCGCCTTCACCCAGTCGGCCCTGTACATGTTCGCCGCCGTCGGCGTGATCGCCCTGATCACGATCGTGGCGACGTCCTCCCGGGCGGTGGTGCCGGGGCGGATCCAGTCGCTGGCTGAGATCTTCTACGAGTTCATCGACGACACGGTGCACCAGGCGACGGGCGACCAGGGCAAGAAGTTCATGCCGCTGGTCTTCTCGCTCTTCATGTTCGTGCTGGTCCTGAACCTGTTCGGCATGATCCCCTACGCCTTCGCGGTGACGAGCCACCTCATCATCACCTTCGGGCTGGCGGCGCTCGTGATCAGCGTCGTGGTGGGCTACGGCGTGTACAAGCACGGCACGCACTTCTTCGGCCTGTTCGTCCCGTCGGGCGTGCCGAAGCCGCTGCTGGCGATCCTCGTGCCGATCGAGGTGATCTCCTTCATCTCCCGGCCGATCAGCCTGTCGGTGCGTCTGTTCGCGAACATGCTCGCCGGTCACATCGCGATGAAGATCTTTGCCTTCTTCGTGGTCCAGCTTCTTCTCGCAGGGGCCTGGAGCGTGCTATCGCCCCTCCCGCTGTTCCTGACGATCGCCCTGACCGCTCTCGAATTCCTCGTGGCGGCCCTCCAGGCCTACGTCTTCGCGACGCTCACGGCGATCTACCTCAACGACGCCCTTCACCCCGGCCACTGACCGGCCGGCCCTCCCCGCGGCGAATGTCGCGCACGTTTCTCGAGAAAGACCTCAGGAGTTATCATGGATCCCGTCGCTGCGAAGTACATCGGCGCCGGCCTCGCTTGCCTCGGCATGGCGGGTGCGGGCATCGGCCTCGGCAACCTGTTCGGTCAGTTCCTTGCCGGCGCCCTTCGCAACCCGTCGGCCGCCGACGGCCAGCGCGCCACCCTCCTCCTGGGCTTCGCCCTCACCGAGGCGCTCGGCATCTTCTCGCTGCTGATCGCGCTGCTGCTGCTCTTCGCCGTCTGATCGGCGACCCGCCGGGGCCCGCCAGGGCCCCGGCATCCGCGGCGCCCCCCATGCGCCGCACTCGTTGGGGAGTGCCCGTGAGCCGGGCGCCCTCACCTCCGGGCGTCCCCGCGACGCCCTCCCGACGGTGTTTTCCCGGACCGGTTTGATGGCGCAGCCGAACCCTCTCACGACTCCGCCCCCCGGCGCCGACACGAAGGTCGTGCCCGGCCATGTCGAGCACCCGGAGGCGCATTCCGGTGCCTTCCCGCCCTTCGAGACGTCCGGCTTCCTGGCCCAGATCATCTGGCTCGCCCTGGCCTTCGGACTGCTCTACTACCTGATGGACAAGGTCGCCCTGCCGCGCATCCGCGGCATCCTGCACGACCGCGCCGAGCGGCTGCGCGGCGACCTCGACAAGGCGCAGGCCATGAAGGCCGAGGCCGACGCCGCCGGCGTCGCCTACGAGACCTCCCTGCGCGACGCCCAGAACAAGGCCCGCGACATCGCCCAGGCCACCCGCAACGAACTCGCCGCCGAGGCCGAGGGGAAGCGCAAGGCCCTGGAAGCCGAGCTCAACACCAAGCTCGCCGCCTCCGAGGCCACCATCCGCAGCCGCACCGAGGCCGCCATGGGCAACGTGCGCGGCATCGCCGGCGAGACGGCTTCGGCCATCGTCGAGCGGCTGACCGGCCAAGCCCCCGACCAGGCGAGCCTCAACCGGGCGCTCGACGCCACCGCCCACTGACGGAAGATCGCCATGCTGCTCGAAGCCGAATTTTGGGTTGCCGTCGCGTTCGTCGTCTTCATGGCGATCGTCTGGAAGGTCGGCGGCTTCACCACCATGACCAAGGGGCTCGATAGCCGCGCGGTCCGCATCCGCCACGAACTCGACGAGGCCAAGCGCCTTCGCGAGGAGGCCGCCGCCGTGCTGGCCGACTACAAGCGCCGTCAGGTCGAGGCCGAGAAGGAGGCGCAGTCGATCGTCGCCGGGGCCCGCGAGGAGGCGCAGCGCGCCGCCGAGGAGGGTCACCGCAAGCTCGACGAGTTCCTCGCCCGCCGGACCAAGGCCGCCGAGACCAAGATCGCGCAGGCCGAGGCCCAGGCCGAGGCGCAGGTCCGTGCCGCGGCCGCCGAGGCGGCGGTCCGCGTCTCCGAGACGATCCTCAAGGAGCGCCTCCAGGGCGAGGCCGCCCAGGGGCTGATCCGCTCCAGCCTCGGCGAGATCCGCACCCGCCTCAGCGCCTGAGCGCGAACCGCAGTCCGAAGACGACAAAAGCCGCCCTCACCGGGGCGGCTTTTTTCATGGTCCGGGTCATGGATCCCAAAGGGCCAGCCCTTTGGTGGGGTCCAGTGGCGAAGCCCCTGGGATTGAGCGCTTCCCGACAAACGCGTCCTCCGGGATCCCTTTGGTCAGTCCTCGCGCTCGCCCTCGACCTCGCGGGTTTCCTCGACCTCCGGCGCGACCTGCCCGAAGTTCAGGACGGCGACCAGGGCGACGCCGCCGAAGAGGTTGCCGAGGAGGGTCGGCAGGAAGAAGCGCCCCGCATAGTCGCCCAGGGAGGCGGCCCCGGTGACGACGAGGTAGAACGCCTCGACAGAGCCGGCGACCACGTGAGCGAGGCTGCACAGGGAGACGAGCCACGTCATCAGCATGATGATGAGGGGCGCGGCGCTCCCCGTCGCCGGCAGGAACCACACCATCAGGGCGATCATCCAGCCCGCGAAGACCGCCTTCACGAAGGTCGCCGCGAAATCGTGGGCGATGGCGTCGTGGCTGATCTCGGCGAAGGCTTTCTGGACGTCCGGGCTGAAGGCCCCGGCATGGGCGATCAACACCGAGATGGCGAGGGTGCCGAGGATGTTGCCGAAGAGGACGATGGTCCACAGGCGCAGCACCCGCCAGCCGGTCTTGGCCGAGCGGTCGTGCAGGAGCGGCAGCACCGGGGTGATGGTGTTCTCGGTGAAGAGCTGCTGCCGTCCGAGGACCACGACGAGGAAGCCGACGGAGTACCCCATCGTCGTCACGATCTTGGACCACTCCGCCTCGGGCAGGAGCGATTTGAGCACCCCCGGCACGATCATCGACAGGGCGATGCTCAGCCCGGCGGCGAAGGCCGAGAGGAACAGGGCGCCGCCGTGCCGCCGCAACTCCTCGTCGCCGCCGAGGCGGATCGCCTCGTGGAGCACGTAGGCGTCGGGCCGGGCGATCTCGTCCACCGTCCTCAGGATTTCGTGCCGCCTCGCCTTGGTGTCGCTCTTGTCGCGCTGCGGCATGGGTCCCTGATCTCCGCCGTCCCGAGTGGTCGCATTTCCGGCAAGCGGCCGCGTCAGGCCGTGAGACGGGCCACCAGGGCCTCGATCTCGGCGACGGCGGCCGCTAGCGCCTCCGGGTCCCGGGCGCGGGCCACGATGCGGTTGCGGAAGCCCTCCGGCGTCATCATCGGATAGGAGCCGATCGAGACGGTGTCGTAGCGCTTGGCGATGGCGCCGAGGTCGCCCGCGTAGGTGCCCTCGGGCACGCCCTTGGCCTCGACGGTCACGGATTGCATCGCCGCCCCGCCCCGGAGGGTCGGACCCACGGCGTCGAGCATGACCTGCATGATCGCTGGCACCCCGGCCATGACCATGACGTTGCCGATCCTGAAGCCCGGGGCCTTCGAGATCGGGTTGGCGATGAGGTCCGCGCCGAAGGGGATGCGGGCCATGCGCAGGCGCGCCTCGTTGAGATCCTCCGGCTTGTGCCGCTCCAGCAGCATCGCCCGGGCGCGCTCGTCCACGTCGATCTCGACGCCGAAGGCCTGTGCGACGCAATCCGCGGTGATGTCGTCGTGGGTCGGGCCGATGCCGCCCGTCGTGAACAGGTAGGTGTAGCGGGCGCGCAGGGCGTTGATCGCCTCGACGATCATCTCCGCCTCGTCGGGGACGATGCGGACCTCGCGCAGGTCGATGCCGGCGGCGGTGAGGTAATCGGCGATGGTGCCGATGTTCTTGTCCTTGGTACGCCCGGAGAGGATCTCATCCCCGATCACGAGGATGGCGGCGGTCACGGAGTCGGGCTCGGCGTTCATCGGACCTGTCGTGGCGGGGTGTTTTCACGGTGATGCGTGTTGGGGCAGATAGCGCGGGCCGGCGCCGGCGCCACGGTGGCGTGCCGCGAGAAATTTCGGAGCCCTTCCCATGCTTTGGCCCTCGCCGCTCACCGAGGGGCGGCTCCTGCGCCGCTACAAGCGCTTCCTCGCGGACATCGAGACGGCGGAGGGCGTCGAGACGGTCCATTGCCCCAATCCCGGCGCGATGATGGGTCTGCTGGCGCCGGGGAGCCGGGTGATGCTGTCGCGCTCGGCCAATCCGGCGCGCAAGCTGCCCCTGACCTGGGAGCTGGTCGAGGCGGATCTGCCGGGCGGGCCGCAATGGGTCGGCGTCAACACCCACCGGCCCAATGCCCTCGTGGCGGAAGCCTTCCGGAACGGGCTCATCGCGCCGCTCGCCGGCCACACGGCGCTGCGGCCGGAGGTGCGCTACGCGCAGGCGAGCCGGGTGGATTTCGTCGCGGAGGGCCCGGCCGGGCCCTGCCATGTCGAGGTGAAGAACTGTCACCTCCTGCGCCGGGCCGGCCTTGCCGAGTTTCCCGATTGCACCGCCGCCCGCAGCGCCCGCCACATGCGCGACCTCGCCGCCGTCGTGGCGGGCGGCGGCCGGGCCCTCGTCGTCATCGTGGTCCAGATGCAGGCGGACGCCTTCGATGTCGCCCGCGACATCGATCCGGCCTTCGACCGGGCCTTCCAGGAGGCGCGGGCGGCCGGGGTCGAGGCCAGGGCCTATCGCTGCACGGTCGGTCCGGAGGGGGTGGCGGTGGCCGGGGAGATCCCCGTCCTCACGCCCGCTCGAACATCAGGTTGAGACGGGTGGCCCCCACCTGCCGGTAGCCGTGGCGCCCGAGCAGGGCGGGGAGGTCGAACTGCCATTGCCCAATCCCATTCTCGACGATGAGCACACGCGGCAGCAGGGAAGCGGGCGCCTCGCGGAGAAAGGGCTCCAGGATCAGGTCCTCGGCGCCCTCGACGTCGAGCTTCATGCCGTCGACCCGCTCCAGCCCCTCCGACCTCAGGAGGTCGAGGAGAGTGATGGCGGGGACGGTGATCTGGGCGCCCTCGTTGGTCCCGACGATCCGCAGGCTCGATTCGCCCCGGTTGCGCGGATCGATGAACAGGGTCAGTTCCCCCGCCTTGTCCGCGACGGCGCAGGCCACCGCCTTCACCGTGTGGAACGGGTTCTGTGCGATGTTGTAGGAGAGCCGGGCGAACACGTCGTGCTGCGGCTCGACCGCGACGATGCGGGCCTGCGGGCCGGAGAAGGCCGCCACGCACAGGGCGTAGGCGCCGATATTGGCGCCGACGTCGAGGAAGACGCAGTCCTGCGGCAGGTGCTCCCGCAGGAAAGCGCGCTCTTGCGGATCGAAGAACTGCGGCGTGAACAGCACCTTCTTCTCGCAATTGTTGTTGTAGGGGTGCAGCCGCATCTTGGCGCCGAAGCGGGTCACGTCGAGGGGCTTGCCGCCGAGCAGCGAGATCGCGATACGCCGGAGGAACAGGGCGATGCGGCGGCCGTGCCACGTTTCCGCGCCCAGGCTGCTGGTACGCCGGGTGATCGCGGCGACGAGGCCGGCGGGGGCGAAGGTTCCGAAGGGGCGCGAGTCGCTCATGGCCGCCGGGTGATGCCAGCCGGCCCGCCAAGCTGCAAGCGTCGCTTGTTGCAAGCACGCGTTGTCGCGGCGGTGCGGGCTCGGTAAGCGGAAGCGCGATTGCGCGGGGTGAGTGCGGGAATGGACAGTTTCGATTCCGACGGCGTGCGGATCGCCTACATCGACGTCCCGGCGGCCTCGGGCCGGGGAGACGCGATCCTGCTGATCCACGGCTTCGCCTCGAACCACGCGGTCAACTGGGTCAACACCCAGTGGGTGCGGACCCTCGCCCAGGCGGGCTACCGCACGGTGGCGCTGGACAACCGGGGGCACGGCGAGAGCGAGAAGCTCTACGATCCGGACGCCTACTCCTCCGAACACATGGCCGCCGACGCCGTCCGGCTGCTCGACCATCTCGGCATCGAACGCGCCCACGTCATGGGCTACTCCATGGGCGGGCGCATCACCGCCCACGTCGCCCTCGATCATCCCGCCCGGGTACGCACGGCGTTGATCGGCGGCCTCGGGATGCACCTCGTGGAAGGTGGCGGCCTGCCCTCGGGCATCGCCGAGGCCCTGGAAGCCCCCGCGGGAACGCCCGCCGCCAACCCGACGGCGGCGGCCTTCCGCACCTTCGCCGAGCAGACCCGGAGCGACCTGCGGGCGCTCGCCGCCTGCATGCGCGGCTCCCGCCAGACCCTCAGCCGCGGGGAACTCGCGCAGATCGAGATGCCGGTGCTGGTCTCGGTCGGGACCCTCGACACCGTGGCCGGCTCCGGCCCCGGCCTCGCCGCCCTCATGCCCGACGCCCGCGCCCTCGACATCGAGGGCAAGGACCACTCCACCGCCGTCGGCGCCCGGCCCCACCGGGAGGGCGTGCTGGCGTTCCTCGCGGCGCAGCCCTGACTTGCACAAGCTCGAGCGTTTTCGGGTAAATCCGGATCAGACGCCGCCCCCGTCTTTGCGAGCCTCGGCGAAGCAATCCAGGGCAGCGCGACCCGACCGAACGTGGCGGATCCCCGGATGGCTTCGCTTCGCTGGCAAGGACGGCGCCGCAGGCGATCCGGATCAAACCGAAAACGCGCTCGTGCAGTGACGCACTCACTCCGTTCATGCAGGCCTGCGTTCGCTCATTGTTTTTGCATCACTTCTTCCAGCCTCGGCTGACGCCTCCGACTGGATCGATGCACTAGCTCTTCAGCCGGTACCCGGTGCGGAAGATGTACGTCACCAGTCCGAGGCAGATGACGAGGAACAGGCCGGTCATGGCGAGGCTGACCCCGATGCCGACGTCGGCGGTGCCGAAGAAGGCCCAGCGGAAGCCGCTGATGAGGTAGACGACCGGGTTCGCGAGGCTCAGCGTGTGCCAGAAGGGCGGCAACATGCTCACCGAATAGAAGCTGCCGCCGAGGAAGGTGAGCGGTGTCACCACGAGGAGGGGCACGAGCTGCAGCTTCTCGAACCCGTCCGCCCAGAGCCCGATGACGAAGCCGAACAGGCTGAAGGTCGTCGCCGTGAGCAGCAGGAAGCCCAGCATCCAGAGGGGATGGTCGATCCGCAGGGGCACGAACAGGGCCGAGGTCGCCAGGATGATCAGCCCGATCAGGATCGATTTCGAGGCCGCCGCGCCCACGAAGCCCAGCACCACCTCCAGGGGGGAGATCGGCGCCGAGAGGATCTCGTAGATCGTGCCGGCGAAGCGCGGGAAGTAGATGCCGAAGGAGGCGTTGGCGATGCTCTGCGTGAGCAGCGAGAGCATGATGAGGCCGGGCACGATGAACAGCCCGTAGGGCACACCGTCGACGGCCGAAACCCGGGAGCCGATGGCCGCCCCGAACACCACGAAGTACAGGGTCGTCGAGATCACCGGCGCGAGGATGCTTTGCCCGGCGGTGCGCCAGAAGCGGCTCATCTCGAACCGATAGATTGCCCGGACCGCCGGCCAGTTCATGCCGCCCATCACGCCGCCTCCCCGCGCACCAGTCCCACGAAGATGTCTTCCAGCGAACTCTGCTCGGTGCGCAGGTCGCTGAACCGGATGCCTGCCTCGGCCAGCGCCGTGAGGAGCCCGGTGATGCCGGTGCGCTCGGCCTTGGTGTCGTAGGTGTAGACGAGTTCCCGCCCCTCCCCGGCCAGCGCGAGGCCGAAGCGGTCGAGGCTCGCGGGGATGGTCTCCAGCGGCGCCTGCATCTGGAGGATCAGCCGCTTGCGGCCGAGCTGGTTCATCAGCGCCGCCTTCTCCTCGACGAGGATGATCTCGCCGCCGCGGATCACGCCGATCCGGTCGGCCATCTCCTCGGCCTCCTCGATGTAATGCGTGGTGAGGATGACGGTGACGCCCTGCCCGCGCAGGTCGCGCACGAGCTGCCACATGTCCTGGCGAAGTTCCACGTCCACGCCTGCCGTCGGCTCGTCGAGGAAGAGCACCCGCGGTTCGTGCGAGAGGGCTTTGGCGATCAGCACCCGGCGCTTCATGCCGCCCGACAGGGTCATCAGCCGGCTCGACCGCTTGTCCCACAGGGACAGGGAGCGCAGCACCCGTTCGATATGCCCGGGATCGGGCTTCAGGCCGAACAGCCCCCGGGAGAAGCTCACGGTGTTCCACACCGTCTCGAAGGCGTCGGTGGTCAATTCCTGGGGCACGAGGCCGATGGCCTTGCGTGCCGCGCGGTAATCGCCCGCGATGTCGTGGCCGTCGACCGTGACGCGCCCGCCGCTCGGGGTGACGATGCCGCAGACGATGTTGATGAGGGTCGACTTGCCAGCGCCGTTCGGGCCGAGGAGCGCGAAGATCTCCCCTCGCTCAATGGACAGGGACACGCCCTTGAGGGCGCTGAATCCCGAAGCATAGGTCTTCGAGAGGTTCGCGATGGAGATGATGGGCATTGGCCGGGGATCTGTACGGGGTGCGGGCGTATAGCACTTGGCGCCGCCCCGCTCACGGGCCGACAGGTGTGCGGGCGCACGCTGGCTCGGGAGATGCGGCGCGGGCGGCCGCCGCGCGCCGCCTCAGCGTTCCGCGCTCCCCCTGCGGGCGAAGCCCTCCACGACGGCGAGGCATTGGGACCGGGCCGCCTCGTCCTCGATCCGGCAGAAGGCGGCGAGCAGAGAAGCGCATTCCTCCTGGGAGGCTCGGCTCGGCTCGCGGGAGGCGGGGCGATCGATCAGGGCCTCGACCGGCAGATCCAGGGCCGTCGCGATCTGGGTCAAGAGGCGTGCACGCCCGTGCGAACTCGTCTCGTCCGGCGTCGTCACAACGTTTGCCGCCTCTGCCATGACGATGTCGCCCCGTGATCTCAGTCCCGTGGACGCCGTCGCACCTGCGAAGGTACGCGGCACCATTTCGCAAAACTGAGCCGTTTGCAACCGAAAGGTTCAATGCATCCCATCGGACCGGATGTCGATCCAGGCTGCGTTGAGCTCTTCGTTTCCTATGTTAAACTTTATAAACCACAGAATCACGTGAAACAACCGCAATTGAATTGCACGATAGGCCCTATTGCAAGGTGCAAACCCTCGCAATAGGGCCTATCGTGCAA
>NZ_BPQE01000041.1 GCF_022179085.1 Methylobacterium aerolatum | reverse complement strand
GGGCTCGAACGTAGGTGCTGTCGATGGCCGCGGCGTCGCCCGTCCATCCGGCCTTGGCGAGGGCGGCCAGCATCGCGCGCCAGAAGCCGCGGCGGGACCACCTGTTGAACCGGTTGTAGACGGTCGTGCGCTTGCCATACGCGGCCGGGTAATCGCGCCAGCGGCAGCCCGAGGTGAGCACATGCAGGATGCCCGAACCGAAGGACCGCGCAGCGAGATGACCTGCCGATCGTCCTTGCGCTCGGGTCCAGGCTGGTCCTTGGGCATGAACGGTTCGATCACCGCCCACTGCGCGTCCGAGAGCCAGAACAGGTCCGCCATCGTCGCCTCCAAGCTACCAACGGCGGCTCAGAATCATAAAACTAGAACCCCCGCAACACCTTGGTTCGGTTCACACCCCAGTGTCGGCCAACGCCAGGGCCAAGATTTCTGCTTGCTGGGCTTTTGGGAGATGCTGCTTCTGCAGCTTTCCATCGGCTCGGGCCCGAAGCCAGACGCCGCATACGGCCACCAGCACGGAGTGGTCGTATCCCCTCACAACCCGGCCGCCTTCGACGTAGTCGATCGGCTTTAGGGGGCCCTCCATCAACTCATTGGTGATGTAGGGGAAAAGCTGCCTCGGAGCCACAAAGAGGGGCAAAAGGGACCCGCCGTATTTGAGGCGCCGCGACGCGCCGCTTCGGGTTCCCAAGATAGCCCGAGTGATGCCAGTTTCGCTGAGAACCCGCTGAACGCCATTGGGGCCCTGAATGACCGCGCAAGGAAGTTTCGTGCCTGCAATATCCAAGAAGCTGGAGTAGCCCTCCAGTACTTCGGGCATGCTGGGATCTGGCTGGGGGCAGTTGGCCCACCTTCAGAAGCGCGGCTGCGGCGAGATCGCGCTCGACGTCATGCACTGAAATCCGCTGCGGAGTGTCCGGCTCCTCATCGAGCCACACGAAGTCGAGCGTTTCGCCCTGCCGCTTCGTGCGGCCCTGGTCGTAGCTTTTAAAACCCAGCATCGAGAGCCCGCCCGAGACGTGCTCGACCATGATGCCGTCGAGCGCATTCGGGACGCCCTGGCGCCGGGTCCAATCCCTGAGGCAGGCCTTCGGCACGAGGCCGGTGCCCCACGCCTGTTCGTTCTTTGGCTCCCCGACGAGGTAGCGCTGTACGCCGTCGCGGGTGACCTCGTTCGTCTCCGAGCCGGCCCAGGCGCGGACCGGACGGTCGAAGCGGCGGCCGTCCCACCACTCGGGATAACGACCGGTCAGATGGATCGCCGCCTCGGCCGCGCCCGAGAACGTCTTGCCGAGCTGGTTGCCCGCCATGAACAGGCGCTCGCGGTGAGAGGCCGAGGCGTTGTGGAAATGGCGCTGTTTCGGATAGGGCCGGTAATGGGTGAGCCTGTTCTCAGCCGCCCGCCGGGCCTGCTCCCTCTCCAGCTTCGCCAGCAGCGCTGACCTCTGTGCGAACGAGGTCGATGAGGCGAGCAAGCTCATCGTCGCTCATCTCCTCGACGGCGCTGCGCTCGATCTTGAGTTCCTTCGGCAGCAGCGACGCCACCACTTTCACATAGGCAACGGGATCCTCGCTCCGTGCCGCCTCGATGGCTTTCACGCCGTGCTCATCGAAATCTTGGGAGAGCGCCGTGAGGAACGCCTCCCCGAGCTTGTTGCGGGATCCTTTCGGCCGACCGGCGGGATTGCCGGATTGGCCGGGCTTGAACAGGTGGGGAGGGCGCTGTTCCGGCGCTGCTGTTTCAGTCATCGGCGTCGGGCCTATCTCATCGCCCGCAGCCCTGCGACAGCACGCGGCCTACCCGGATCACAGGATCACGGGACGTGGTGGCGGCGACAGGCGTCCGGCGCAGCAGCCGGAGGACAAAAGCGATCATGCGAACTCCCTCTTGTAAGGACGGGGCAGCAGCAGCCTAAGGCGGCCCTTGCGGCGGGGCTGGTCGCCATGCCCCCTCATTGCCCGGTAGCGCCGCAGCCAGCACTCCGCATCGGCGGGGGTGCGCGTCGCGCGGTTCACAGGAACTTCCGGCCGGCGTGATCATCGAAGGCGCGGGCGCGCCGATCGTATTTCTGCAGCGTTGTCACGGCGGTGTGCCGGGTGACGTGCATGACCTTCAGAACGTCGGCTCCAGCCGCGAGCGCGGAGGTGACGAAGCCAGCCCGTAGCGAGTGGCCGGAAAAGAGTGAGGCATCGAGCCCCGCCGCCTCGGCGTATCGCTTCACGATGTCGGCCACGGATCGGTCGGTGAGCCGAGCGGCGGAAACCCGGCTACCCTTGCCGATGGACCGGAAGACCGGCCCCGCCGTAATCCCGGAGGCTTTCAGCCACGCGTCCAGAGCCTCGCAGGGCTTGAGCTTCGTGCCGCGGGGGACTGCGATCTCCTGCCCCCGGCCTTCCTGATCCGTCTTCGAGCGGCGGACGTGGACGATGATTCCATCCGGCACGCGCTCCAGGTCGGCGACGTCGAGCGCCACCAATTCGGATCGACGGAGCGCGGCAGCGAAGCCGATCAGGAGGAGGGCGCGATCCCGCAGGCCGATCAGCCCGTCCGGGATCTTCCTGAGCATCTTGCGCACCGTCTCCGCCGTGGCTGGTGCCTTCCGCACTTGTCGAGTGCCGAGCGCCCGGCGAGCGCCCCGCAGTGTGGCCTTCACAGCCTCCGATCCGGTGGGGTTGTCGAAGCCGCCGGCCCGATGCACCGCGCTGATCGCGGCAACGTGCAGGTCGATGGTGGCTGGCTTCCGGCCGGTGTCGGCGAGGTGGGCGACGTAGGCCGCGACCGTCAGCGGGTCGGCGGGCATCGAGTCGGCGCCGGCCTTCCGGCACCAGGTGGTGAACAGGGCGAAGGCCGAGGCGTAGGCCCTCATCGTCCGGGTCGACCGGGCCGCGCCGGCGTAGGCTTTGGCGCGGTCGAGCGAGAGGGACAGGTCCGCCGGTGCGGCCGGCACCGGCAGATGTTCGGTCATTTGATCGGGCTTTGAGCCAGACTCCAATCCCACCAAAACATCAGTGGCAAATCAGAGGGTTGGCCTGTTGATCGGGTCTTGATCCGAGGGTGCGGATTACTTCCGACAAGCGAACTTAGCGGAACGGGCCTATGGCCGATCTGTCGTCCCGAACCCGCCGCGCGCCCCGGATTTCCGACCGAACCGGACGAGCCCTCCGGGTGCCAAACACCGTCTCGGCTCGGAACGTCCCCCGCTCGGCGCGATCGTCGTGCCGCATCACCTCGGCGGCGCGCTGGTACATCCGTCGCGCGAGATCGACCTTGCCGATGATTGGGGCTTCCGGGTCCCGCCGGTCGGCGAGCACCAGCGCCTCGACCTCGCGCGCGAAACCGCGCAGCTCGGTCGCGTAATCGAAGCGTAGGGGAAGGTTCATGCGTTCACCTATCCGCTGGATACCCTTTTGCTGGCCCACGGATCTGCTCGACCTGCCGTTGGCAGAGAACTACAGTTGCTGTCAGATCAAACTCTGAAAGCGACGGGACTTCGGACCGTTGTGGGTAAGAATGACGGAATGATGTCGCTAAAGGTCGCGCCCTACGACCCTGTCGACTACTTTAAGCCGCCGGAGGATGTTGCATTTTACTTGAAGGCGGCGCTCAAAGAAAACGATCCGGCCCTCCTCGCTCATGCGCTCGGCGTCGTACTAAGAGCCCGAGGGATGGAATACATCGCGGAACGAACCGGCGGGTCCCGCAAGCAACTCTATCGCACGCTGTCCGACCAGGGTAATCCTCAGCTCGATACGTTGATGAGCATGGTCGATGCGATGGGTTTGCGGCTGAGTAGCCGACCGATCGAAAGCGAACCTGCGGCTGCTTGGTGGTAAGGGGAGCGGACGTGCAAACGCCGGGCGACCTCGCGGTACCCGGCGTGCGTCTCGCGACAAGTCCATATTGCCGCACCTTGACTGTCAGGTCAACGTCAAACAAAGCGCAGCAAAAATGGGCAAAAATTATATCTCATCACCGTGATGGCGGAGCCATTCACAGAAAGTCGATGAACCACTTTGGAATGGATCCGGAAAAGCCTGCTGTAAGTCGGACCTAGCACGATACTTTCTTCTCGCATTTAATGGAATTTCTGTGCCATCAGAATAGTATCCAAATGCCCAAGGTTGAGAATGTATGCTACCGTACTTGTGAAACTCAATCGCAGATCCATACCATTTTACGAGATCATAGACGGCAACACTACCACCAACATATCGGTCTGTCATAGCGAAGCCAGGCCCTTTGATTTTCGTAAAATGATAAAATATTAATTCATCGTCCGATACCCTTAATTGACCTTCACTATTAAAATGAACGTGGCGATTACTTAAATTCCAGCTCGCGACATTACACCCGTTGTGTCTGACAATGCCAACTGACTCAAAAAAACATGGAACAAGATCGCACCACTTCTGATCTGTATAAACGCCACTCCATGTTTCTTCATAGCATGCAATGCTCAATCTATCTGCCCACCAATTAGCAAACCTGCGTCCCTCGTGATCATTCTTTACGCCAATAAAGCCCAAATTGAAGATGCCATGCTTCAATGAGCCTAACTCATTGTCAGATATAGCCATATTGCCAAACTGCGGATCAGTAATATGGGGCGTAAGAACAATCGATTTATCTTGAAGCTCCTTAATCACAACATTCATTGGATTAAACAATGCAATGTCTGGATCGATGTAAAGTACAGCGTCAGCTCCTGAGGCCATTATTTTTCTTAATGCTTCGCCCTTGACTGCAGTACACATCTCCACGATGTTATGCATAAATATAAATGATTTGCTGAATTGATCGCTGAAGTCATCGATGTAGAGAACATGGTCGTAGCCAAATTTTTCAACACCAATCGCATCAGATGGCGGTCGATCAGAAACGATGAGCCAAGATGTCCATTCAGGATGATACTTTCGAACCGTCTCATGCAGGACCAAAGCGCGAGAAAGATATGAGTAGGTAATACTGGTGTAATAATGTATATTCATGATATTATCCAACAACGACCTTCGCCACTTTGTCACTCGGCTGTATGCAGAATTCGTTGGGTTTTTGCGCCTTATGGTTGGCAATATCCGTCATAATTTCAGCGCCACTAATGTATTCAAAAAGATCGTCCATCGTATCAAATGCTCTTCCCGAGTTATATCGCTTAATAAAGTGACCCACATTGCCACTAGCGGCCCTACCAAGGACAAAACAGCCTGCGGCGATTGCCTCCAAAGTTACAAATGAGAATGTTTCGAAGCATAATGACCACATAAAGACGATATCAATGGACTCAGATTTGAGCGCTGTCACCATTGCTGACCGATCATCACCTGAGACGTTAACAGGCACATGCCGAATGCACTGAGGCATATAAACTGGCAGTTCTCGACTAAACAAATAGAAGTCCGCCAGCTCAAGTGTTTTTGCGTCTAAAACGAGGCGCTCAAACTCGTTCCATCCTTTATGCCGTACAGGCGCGCCGACAAAAGCAATACGCAACCGGAGAGGCTGTTCTTTGGCTTCGGCACTGCCGAAATTATTTTTATTTTGGCCTAACTCGATCAATGAAGCGTGCTCGCAGACCACATTTTCCGTCCGATAGGAAAACGGACTATGTTGATTCCAGAACTTAGATGCTATTTGTGAAGGAAAAACCATCGTGGGTTTGAATGTATTGAAGTAATTCTCAAATCTAGCGAGATAATAGCGTCTTTCCTCGCGATAAACGCATGTATCGCAGCTATTTGAATTAATCGCAGGCGCATTGCAGAACTCACCATCGTTCCGCAACAAAGTAAAGTTTGAGCATAGGGCCGAAAAATCATGTACGAAAAAAAATACATCGCCCACACCAGATGTATCAGCAAAACTCGATGCGATCTCAGGGTTGGTTCCAATCAAAGAGTGGATAATGTACTTCACTCCATCTGCATATGTTGGCCTTATATTTCGCACTGCAATCGCTAAAGAGTCAATATTTGTAACTCCTACAGACTTTCCATTCAGATTTACTTGAATTAAAAATTTTTGCGGGTCGGTTTCGGATGAAAAACCGGGCAATGGGTGTACAGGGCTGATGTGAAGATGGCACCAGCCGACAAAATTGAAGGCGGCCTGTTCATCCGCAAGATAAATTTGAATACCACCAGTGGACTCTAAATAGTTATCATGACTCATTGAAACAACCAGGCCAAACCGAACCGATGGCATCTGTCGATTGAGCTTGTGAAATAATGCATCCGCGCCAATAGCTGCAATATTGCCGTTTTTCCTCCAGTTTTCTGATTTTTTTTCTGCTGTTGTTGCGTTCAAAATAGCATTCCGAATGGGCTTAAGGTCGTTGAGACAAATTCGCTGCTCTTTCTTACCTGCGCCGACGTAATGAATAAAAGGATGTATCCCCGACGTTTTTACGTCTGGGTTGAACTCAAGATAGTCCATCGCATCAAATTTTTGAGTCGGTCTGGCGCCCTTCCGCCAGCCAAAATCAAGATAGTGCTGTAAGGGATCGCCAATAATTGTCTCACTGATCTGGCGAACATAATAACTTTCGTCGAAGGACGCACGAAGCTCGGCAGCAAGATATGATGGTATAATCGTCGGGGCCTTCTGGCCGATATCGCGCAACCGATCCTCGGTATAATGAGCTCCGGCAACTACCCGCTGTTCCGCTAAGCCGTATCGAACATAATGCAACAAGGGACACTGTCCGCTCGCCGCAACATCTGGATGAGTAGATAGGTAAAAACTGGTTGAGAAGTCGGCATTAGGGTTTCGATTTTCGCGCCATCCGTATTCTATATAGTGTTCGAATGGATCGAATTTCGAGTTCGCAACATCTGGATTATGCTCCAGATAAAAAATCGGATCGAATAATTTTTTTGCTTCAGCGTACACATCGGAAGCAAAACTTCGCTGTTTAGCCGATGATGATTTGAAAGACTTCAGCACTTTACGAGCTAAATATCCACGAACCACGACATAATCTCGCGTTGTATTTCGATTATGAGAATTGTAGTGCAGGCCTCAGTTGCATCGCGCTCACTGAAACGTTATCTGCCTTTGCTAGCCGAGCCGAAGCCGGACTGCAACCGGCTTTCTCATTTAAGTTGCAATCTGGTCAGATCGATGGTGGGCATGAAGTGGTATTTTTGCATCGACGAGATCGGCGCAAATGCTGAGATTGGTCTTTGGGCAAAGATCGCAGCTCAATCCGCTATTCGCCGCAATGACCTCAAGCCTATCTGCCTGTATGATGGCGATACCGACGATGTGTTTGCAAGTGATTTGAAGAAGTTGGGCGTGGAAGTCGTTTCAAAATCTTCGTCGATCAAGCGTCAAATCGAAGAAGCCCATCAAAAGCTTCGGTATCCGCTCCATGCCAGCGGTGCATTTCTCCGAGCTGAAATCAGCGAAGTTGAAAAAACAGACGAGTATGTTCTTTACACTGACTGTGATGTCTTTTTTCGCGACCAATTTGTTCCGTGGGACTCTATTAGACCCAGCGTTTTTGCGGCTGGGCCACGTCAAGACCTCTTCGACACAGATCAATTTAACAGCGGCGTTATGGTAATAAATGTACCTCGTTTCGAGGAGCAGCGGCAAAGCTTCTTGAATTTCGCCAGCAATAACCTCGGCCCATTTCTTCCGGGAGTTGATGAGCCAATATTCAATCAATTTTTCCGAGATAGTTTCGACCAACTTCCGATTGGGCTCAATTGGCGGCCTTTTTTTGGGTATAATAGATCTGCGCAAATTATACATTTTCATGGCCCGAAAATGTTTCACCTAAGGGAATTTGTTATGAAGGGTCCTTCCATTGATTGGGGGCCATATGCTTCTGTACTTTCCGCACTTATTTCATCTTCTTTGCAAAACTACTATCAATTCACATTAGAAGTTTTGAAAACAGTTAGACCTCCCGGTATTCTCCTCAAACAAATGGAGGACTTCGTGGACGGTTATCATAGTCTACAAAATTCTGCTGTAGAGCGGTTCGCTTCTGCTTCATTCCGTGTCAGTGAACTCAATTCATATATTGACAAAAGAGGCGGCGTTATACATGATCAGCTCACTTCGATGATGCTAAGACTAAAGAAAATAGATTTGACTGATTTCAAATACGTAATAGATAGTGATATTGCTCGATTTCCAAACATCAAATTAAGTTTGTTTGCGCGATCTGGCATCGGACGTATTGAGAAACTCTTCTATATCTTCAAGAATGGAAACGTAATGGATGTCGATCTTTCAGAACTTGATTTGGGAACATGTCGTTTTTCCCATGAAGATATATCGCCTGACACCAAATCGCTTTTGTTGACAAACAATGGATATCCAATTGATATCTTTTTTAACGAGACTAAAGCTAGAAACCGCGAGCAAATCAAATCAATAGTTTTGCATGTTTCTTCGGTGGTTGATGACGTACTCACTGTCACATTTTCTGATGTTGAAAATGAATATTTTGTTTGCAATTCTCGCAATATTGAGCCGGTCGTATTCTAGGGTCTGAACTCGATCAGCACCAGAACGAAACGATGGTGGCCAGAGCGAAGGCTGAGGCGTAGTTGCGGGCCAGCTTGTCGTAGCGCTTGGCCAGGCGACGAAAGTCGTTGAGGCGGTTACATTTCGCTTTGATGCGCCGGCGTTTCCGATAGCGGCACCGGTCATGGCGGATCCGGCGCTTACGACGGCGTTAGTTCGGGATGACGGGCGTGACCCCGCTGTTGCGGAGGTTGGTATGCAGGCAATCGGCATCGTAGCCCTAGGGTCTGGACTCGATCAGCA
>NZ_BPQE01000040.1 GCF_022179085.1 Methylobacterium aerolatum | reverse complement strand
GCCACGTCCACAAAGCGCTTGATCAGGGGGGCGACCACGCTGCGGTCGAAGGCCGACAGATCGCCGACCACTTCGCCATACGGCTCAACCGCATGTTGCGGTGCGAGAGCAGGCATGACGTCCGGAGATCCATCCAAACGCAGCATGGAGCAGCTCCTCGATCGGCGCGGCCAAGTGGCGGTTAAAAGTTTCTTAATGTGCAGTGCATAACAAAAACCAAGATGCTGTACAAGCTTGGCCGCAGCCGATTGAGTATGGCCGGCAGCGCCGGCGAACCGAAGTCAAAATACAGTAGAAATTTGTTATTTCGAAAATTGGTTCGCCCTCATAGCGGAGAGTAGTCCTATTGACCGACCGTTTCACGTATCCCGTCCCCCGGATGATCGTGGAGTTCAAGTCGTGCTGATCCTGTTTGTTGCGGCAACTCTCGTCGGTGGCGGGTTTGGTTTCATCCTAGGATTGAATTACGGTTGGACCTGGGCCATCGCAGGCGCACAACTCGGTGCGACCGCCGGAGTGATCGGCGTCGCCCTCGTCGCCAGACGTCCGTAATGACTACTGTGTTACTGCATCGCAACATAAAGTGATCGGGAGCTTGGCCGTTAAGGCGGCCGTGAAAACTACGCTGCACCGCAGCGCGACGCGGGTCAGCGCCCCGCCCGGAGCAGGTTCTGCGTGAGGGCGATCCAGTAGCCGGCCCCGAGGGGCAGGACATCATCGTTGAAGTTGTAGCCTGGGTGATGCAGCGGCTTGCCGGCGGCGGGACCGTCGGCCCCGAGCCAGGCATAGGCGCCGGGGCAGGACTCCAGCATGTAGGCGAAGTCCTCCGAAGCCATGGAGGGCGGCAGATCCTCCGGGCAGAGGGACACGCCCGGCGCCCGGCCCGCCGCCTCGCGGGCGACGGGCACCGCCGCGGCGGCGTTCACGGTGGCCGGGTAGCCGTCGTGGTAGGTCAGGGCGGCTGTCGCCCCGTGGGCGGCGGCGGTGCCTTCCGCGATCTCGCGGATGAGGGTGGCGACACGGGTGCGGACCGTCGCCCCGAGGCAGCGGACCGTGCCGCGGATGATCGCGGAGGCGGGGATGACGTTGTAGGCGTCCCCCCCGTGGATCTGGGTCACGCTGACGACCGCCGGATCGTGGGGCGAGAGGCGGCGGCTCACGATGGTCTGGAGCGCGAGGACGATGTCCGCGGTCACGACCAGGGTATCGATGCCGCGCTCGGGCATCGCCGCGTGGGACCCGGAACCCGAGACGACGATGTCGAAGGTGTCGAGGGAGGCCATGATCGGCCCAGGCCGTGTGGCGAAGGTACCGAGTGGCAGGCCCGGCCAGTTGTGCAGGCCCCAGATCGAGTCGCAGGGGAACAGGCGGAACAGGCCGTCCGCGATCATGGCCCGGCCGCCGCCCTCGCACTCCTCGGCGGGCTGGAAGATGACATGCACGGTCCCGGCGAGATCGCCCATGGCCGCGAGGCTGCGGGCCGCGCCCAGCAGCATGGCGACATGCCCGTCATGTCCGCAGGAATGCGCCACGCCGGGATTCCGGGAGGCGTAGGGCAGGCCGGTCTCCTCGGTGATCGGCAGGGCATCCATGTCGGCGCGCAGGCCGATGGTGGGCCCCGCACCCCGGCTCAGGGTGCCGACGACGCCGGTCCGCCCGAGACCCCGGTGGACGGCGAAGCCGCAGGCGGCGAGTTCCCGGGCGACGAGATCCGCCGTCCGGGTCTCGTGGAAGGCGAGTTCGGGATGGGCGTGCAGATCGTGCCGCCACGCCACCATCCGGGTCGCCAGATCCGCATCGATAGCCATTCTCGGTCGTCCCTGCCGGTATCGGGTCGTGAAGCCGCCCCCGTGACCCTGGGATCACGGGGGCGGCCTGTGGTCATCCTTGCCGCGCGGTCCCTTACAGGGGCGGGTGCAGGAAGAACTGCGCGATCAGGGCCGCGCCGAGGAAGGTTCCGGCATTGGCCATGAAGGAGACCACCACGATCCGCCAGCCCAGGCGGCGGAAGGCGGGAACGTCCCGGGCCACCGAGAGTCCCGCGAAGGCGAGGATCGGCGTGGCGAGGGCAAGGAAGTTGAGCTTGCCGGTGAGGGCGGCGACCTCGGCGGCGTAGGGCGTGCCGGGATAGGTCAGGGCCATGCCGATGATCGAGACCCACAGCACCGCCGGCAGCTTGCGGCCGCAGAGCAGGTAGATCAGCCACCCGGCCACCACCGTGCCGAGGATGATCCCCATGCCGAGGATCACCGACCGGTCGGGGAAGACGCCGTAGGTCAGCCAGTTGCCGATGAGGCCGTAGGCGCCGATCAGGATCCACGCCACCAGTGTCTCGGCGAAGCCAATCGGGGCCTCGCGATGGTCGGGGGCCTTGACGGCCTCGCCCGTGGCGACCTCCGCGGCCGGGTTGCGCCGGTTGCGGCCGAGGATCGGCTCCAGCCTGCCATAGGCCCAGATGGTGAAGGGCAGGGACAGGAACAACGTGAAGTAGGTACCGATGGTGGTCGTCACGAGGTTGCTCGCCGCCGCGAAGGTGGCGACCTCCTTGGCGACCTCGGGGGTCTGCTGTGCGGCGATGGCGCCCGAGGCCGCGGCCATCATGCTGCCGGAGCCGACCCCGGCGCCCATGGCCAGCGCCAGGGGGTTGAACAGGTTAAGGCTCGCCAGGAGCCCGGCCAGGAGGGCGATGAACACGGCGCCGAAGACGGTGCCGGTGAGGTACTCGGCCAGCACGCCGCGACCCTCGGGGGAATCCATCCCGTAGCGCTCGCCGATGATGGCGAGGCTGGGCTCGCGGCCCACCGAGAAGGTCGCACCGATCGCCTCCCTCTTGATGCCGAGCAGCAGGGCGACGGGCAGGCCGAACACCATGGTGCCGAAGAAGTGGCCGAACTCCTGGAAGACCAGCGCCCAGCCGGAGGCCAGGATCTTCGGCAGCGAGCCGCCGACGAGGAGCCCGAGCTTGGCGATGAAGATCAGCAGCGCCGGCTGCAGATAGGAGGCGGCGGCGGCCTGATGCGCGCCGGTGAGCCGGAGCGGTCCGGGCAGGCGGGGCGAGAGCAGGCCGAGGGCTCCGCCGATGAGCAGCGCCCAGAGCAGCGGCAGCAGGACGATCTTGCCCGCCCCCATCGGGATGCTGACATTGCCGATCGCCTCCGCGATGGCCACGATCACCAGGGCCACGAGGAACAGCTTGACCTTGCCGCCCCCCGACACCGTGGGCACGGACAAGGCCCCACCCTGCGCCAACACCTCGCTCGCCATCGTCCTGCTCCCCCTCTGCGCCCGCGCGGGCTCGTCACGGTTTCGAAAGGGCGAGCCCTTTCGCGGGTGCAGGGCTCAGGCCCTGCGCGGATCCAGGCTCGTCGATCCCGGACCCCACCGAAGGACCTGAGCCCTTCGGGATCCTCATGCCCGGATCAGCCCACGTAGCCGAAGGCGACGCCGGGATTGGCCGCCGTCTCGACCCAGATGCTCTTGGTCTGGGTGTAGGCCATCAGCGCCTCGCGGCCGGAGGACCGGCCGAAGCCCGAGCGGCCGAACCCGCCGAAGGGGGAGGCGACGTTGATCGTCTTGTAGCCGTTGACCCAGAAGGTCCCGGCCCGCACGCTCGCCGCGACGCGGTGGGCCCGGCCGACATCGCCGGTCCACACGGCACCCGCGAGGCCGTAGGGGGTGGCGTTGGCGAGGGAGACGGCCTCCTCCTCGCTGTCGAAGGGCAGCACGGCGAGGACCGGGCCGAACACCTCCTCGTTGGCGATCGCGGCATCGGGCGCCACACCGTCGATGATCGTCGGGCCGTAGAAGAACCCGCCCGTGTCGCGCAGGGCGTCGGGGCAGGCGCCGCCCGCGGCGACGGTGGCGCCGGCTCCAGCGGCCGCCGCGACCATCTCCGCGATCTTGTCGCGCTGGCGCCGGTTGTTGATCGGCCCGATCTGGGTGGCCGGATCGGTGGGCAGGCCCACCGGGATGCGGTTCGCCGCATGGGCCAGCCGCTCCACGACCTCGGCATGGACCGAGCGGTGGACGAGGAGGCGCGAGCCCGCCACGCAGCTCTGGCCCGCGCCGCCGAAGATCGCCGCCTGGGCGCCCAGCAGGGCACGGCCGAGGTCGGCGTCGGCGAAGACGATGTTGGCGGACTTGCCGCCGAGTTCGAGAACGCTCGGCACGATGTTGCGGGCCGCGCTCGCCGCGATCTGCGCTCCGGCCTCGGCGGAGCCGACGAAGACCACGAGCCGGGTGTCGGCATGGGCCACCGCCGCCGCGCCGGTGCTCGGGCCGCCGCCCGCCAGCACCGAGACGAGGCCGCGCGGCATCCCTTCGGCCTGGTCACAGAACAGGCCGAGGACGAGGGAGGTGAGGGGGGTCAGCTCGGAGGGCTTCAGCACCACGGCGTTGCCGGCGCAGATGGCCGGGGCGATCTGCCAGCCCGCCGTGAAGATCGGCGCGTTCCAGGGCGTGATCTGCACCACCGTGCCGAAGGGCTCGTGGCGGGTGTAGTTGAGGTGCGAGGTCGGCACCGGGATGACCTCGCCGTGGAGCTTGTCGCACCAGCCGGCATAGTACTCGAACATCTCCGCCACCTTGGCGACCTCGCCGCGGGTGTCGCGGATCGGCTTGCCGGCCGACAGGGTCTCCAGCTCGGCCAGCGCCTCGGCGTGGCGGCGGACGAGGGCGGCCACCGCCATCATCGCCCGGCCCCGGGCGGCGGCGCTCATGGCCCACCACGCCCGCTGCCCGTCGCGGGCGGCGGCCATCGCCGCATCGACCACGGCAGGGCCGGCATCGGCGAAGGAAGCCAGCACCTTCCCGTCGGCCGGGTTGACGAGATCGAGGCTCGGGCCGTTTCCGGCGATGACCTCACCGGCGATCACGCTGCCGATCCGGCCGCCCGGCAGCAGGTCGGAGAGGAGGTCCGCGAGGCGGGATGAGGCGGGGGAGGAGGTGGACATCGGGGTTACGTCCCTTACGGATGGCGATAGTCGGCCATGCGGGTGAAGTCGGCGGTGTCGGGGATGGCCTCGGCGGCCTCCCGCCAGATCCGGCCGACATGGGCGGAGAGGGGCAGGTCGACGCCGCTCTCCTCGGCGAGTTCGAGGGCGAGGCGCACGTCCTTGCGCATCAGCCCGGCGGCGAAGCCGCTGTCGAAGGTGCCGGGCACGACCCAGCGGGGCACCATCACCTCGCTCACGGCGGAGCGGCCCGTCGCGGTGTTGACCACCGCCACCGCCTCCTCCGCCGAGAGGCCCGCCGCCTGCGACAGCCGCAGGGCCTCGCCGGTGGTGACGAGGTGGGCCGCCACGAGGAGGTTGTTGACGAGCTTGACGATGTTGCCCGCGCCCGAGGGGCCGACATGGACCGCCCGCGCCGACATCGCCCTCAGGACCGGCTCGGCGAGGGCGAAATCCTCCTCCGCGCCGCCGATCATCATCGTCAGGGTGCCCTCGGCCGCGCCCGAGGGGCCGCCGCTGACGGGGGCGTCGAGCAGGGCGTGACCGGCCCTGGCGAGGCGCGCCGCCAAGCGGCGGGTGGTGCCGGGATCGGAGGTGGAGGTGTCGATCACGACGACCTTCCGGTCGCTCCGGGCCAGGAGCCCGCCCTCGGCGGTCGCCACGGCCTCGACGTCCCGGGCGTAGGGCAGGGAGAAGACCAGCGCGTCGGCGCGGCCGAGCAGGTCGTTCAGGACCGGCACGAAGGCGACGCCGGCCGCCTCGGCGGCGCCCCTGCGGCCCTCGCTGAGATCGTAGCCGAGGACCGTGAAACCCTTGCGCACGAGGGTCGCGGCCATGCCGAGACCCATGTTGCCCAAGCCGACCACGCCGACCGTTCGAATGTCCATGACGACTCTTTCCTTAGCCAGGAAAGGTATCGATCCGGGCAAGCGTTGCGACAACAACCGATTTTGGCACGAGACGTGCGAAAAACGGCAACGGTGTTCGGCGGACCCGTGCGGATGGGCTTCGACACCGTCCGTGTGGGCGCGGCGAAGCAATCCGGGGATGCGCCACATTCCGAAGCGCCCCGCTGCCCTCACTGGCTTCGCGATGTCCGCAAGGACGTAGGGGGTCCGGGCGACCTCAGCCGCCCGCGCGGAATGCCACGAGGTGTTCCGCGAGCCAGTCCAGCATCCGCCGCGTCCCCTCGGGCAGGCGCCGCCCGGTACGGACCACGAGGTGGGCGGTGGCCTCGGAGAGGATCACCTCACGCAGGGGCAGGGCGCTGAGTTCGCCGGTGCGCAACTCCGCCGAGACCGCGAAGCGCGGCAGGAAGCCGACCCCCATCCCGGCGCGCAGGAAGCGTCGATGCACCTCGAAGGAGGTGGTCTCCAGGCGGCCCATCAGGCGGAAACCCTCGCTCGCCTCGACCCGCCCGAGCAGCTGGCGCACGCCGTGGTCCGGCGGCAGCAGCACCGCCGGCTCCGTCGCGAAGCTGCGAAGCGCGATGGCGCCCGAGGTCCGGGCGAGGGGATGATCGGCCGGCAGAATGGCGTAGAGGGGCTGGCGCGCCGTCACCACGCCGCGCAGGTCGGGATGCGACGGAAGATTGTAAGCCAGCCCGATATCCGCATCGCCCTGGGCGATGGCCGCCTGGATCGTGTCGGTCGTGCCCGAGGAGACCTGGAAGGCGATGCCCGGATAGGCCCGCGAGAATCCCGCGAGGCCATTGTCGAGCAGGTCCACGAGGAAGCCACCGCCGCATTTCAGGCGGATCGTCCCCTGCTGCACACCGCGCAGGCGCTTCAGCCGGTCGTCCAGAAGGTCGGCCTCGTCCGCCTGCCGCTGGGCGTGCTCGGCCACGATCCGCCCCGCCTCCGTCGGCCGCACGCCCCGGGGCAGGCGCTCCAGCAGGATCTCCCCGCACTCCGCCTCCATCTCGATGATCTGGCGGCTCACCGCCGACGCGGCGACGTTGAGGCTGTCGGCGGCGGCCCGCACCGAGCCCGACCGGACCACGGCGAGGAAGTAGCGCAGCGCCCGGTCGTTCATCGCGTCCTCACCCCCGCCGCTCGATGGGCGCCACCACGGTGCGGATGGCGAAGCTCGATTGCAGGCGCGCCACGCCGGGCAACCGGGAGAGCACCTCCTTGTGCAGGCGCTCGTAGTCGGCGGCGTCGCGGACCTTCAGCTTGACCAGATAATCCGCGACCCCGGTCATCAGGTAGCAATCCTGCACCTCGGGGCAGCGGCGCACCGCCGCCTCGAAGCGGATCAGGAAATCCTCCGTCTGGCGGTCCAGGGTGAACTGGGTCAGCACCACGAGGCCCGTCTCCTCCGCCGGGCCGCCGATGATTGCGGCGTAGCCCCGGATGACCCCTGTCTCCTCCAGGAGCCGGACCCGGCGGTGGCAGGCGGAGGCCGAGAGGCCGACGGCGGCGGCGAGGTCCGCGTTGCTGATCCGTCCGTCGGTCCGCAGGACCTGGATGATGCGGCGGTCGATCCCGTCCACGACGCCTCTCGCAGAAACCACGAAAATCCCGCAGAGAATTGCACGGCAAAGCTTGTCTCGCAACGATCCACGGCTCTTCGCGGGGATATTCGACGATCCTTCGTATAGCGTAGCCGCATCGAGGGAGCGGGTTGCCATGGGCGTCGTGGATCGGGCCATGCATCGGATCGGAGAGGAGGCGACCCTGGCGGGCGCCGTCCTGACGGTCGATCTCTCCGCCATCGCCGCCAACTACCGGTTCCTCGCCGCCCGGGCCGGCACCGCCGCCTGCGCGGCGGTGGTGAAGGCGGATGCCTACGGGCTCGGCGCCGACCGGGTGGCCCCCGCCCTCCGCGCCGCCGGCTGCCGGCAGTTCTTCGTGGCGCAGGTGAACGAGGGCGTGGCCCTGCGCGCCATCCTCGGGCCCGGCCCCGGCATCGCGGTGCTGAACGGCGCGACGCCCGGCAGCGAGGCCGCCTGCCACGCCCACGGCCTCGTGCCGGTGCTGAACGATCGCGGCCAGGCCGAGGCGTGGCGGGCGCTGGCCCGGCGGCTCGGCGAGGCCCTACCGGGGATCCTCCAGGCTGACACCGGCATGGCCCGGTTCGGCTTCGCACCGACCGACCTGACGGCGCTCCTCGACGATCCGGGGGGCCTCGCCGGGATCGCCCCCGCGCTCCTGATGAGCCATCTCGCCTGCGCCGACGAACCGGAGAACCCGGCCAACGCCCGGCAGCGGGCGGTCTTCGACGGCCTGCGCGCCCGCCTGCCGGGCGTGCGGGCGAGCCTGTCCGCCTCCTCGGGCATCTTCCTCGGGCCGGAGTTCCAGGCCGACCTCGTGCGCCCCGGCGCCGCCCTCTACGGGATCGCGCCGCAGGCGGGGCGCACGAACCCGATGCGGCCGGCGGTCCGGCTCCAGGCCCGGGTGATGCAGGTCCGCACCGTCCCGGCCGGGACGCCCGTGGGCTACGGCCATACCGAGCTGACCACCCGCGACAGCCGTCTCGCCACCGTCGCGATCGGCTATGCCGACGGCTTCCCGCGCTCCACCGCGGGCGGCGAGGCGTGGCTCGGGGAGAGCCGCATGCCGATGGTCGGGCGCGTCTCGATGGACAGCATCGTCCTCGACGCCACCGATCTGCCGCCGGACGCGCTCCGGCCGGGGACGCCCGTCGATCTCATCGGGCCGAACCGCTCCGTCGATGCGGTGGCCGCCGCCGCCGGCACCATCGGCTACGAGGTCCTGACCGGCCTCGGCCACCGCTTCCACCGCATCTATTCCGGCGTGTGAGGGTCATGCGATGCATGTGATGATTCTGGGCGGCGGCGTCGTCGGCGTCACCTCGGCCTATTACCTCGCCCAGGCCGGGCATCAGGTCACGGTGCTGGAGCGCCAGCCCGGCGTCGGGCTGGAGACCAGCTTCGCCAATGCGGGGCAGGTCTCGCCGGGCTATTCCGCCCCCTGGGCCGGTCCCGGCATCCCGGTGAAGGCGCTGAAGTGGCTGATGATGCGCCACCGGCCGCTCGTCCTGTGGCCGCGCCTCGAACCGCGCCTCTACGGCTGGCTCGCGCGGATGCTCGCCAACTGCACCGAGGACGCCTACCGCCGCAACAAGGGCCGCATGGTCCGGCTGGCCGAGTACAGCCGCGACGTGCTGCGCGACCTGCGCGCGGAGACCGGCATCGCCTACGACCACCGGGAGCGCGGCACGCTGCAGCTCTTCCGCACGCAGAAGCAGCTCGACCATGTCGGCGACGACACCCGCGTCCTCGACGCCTACGGGGTGCCCTACGAGGTGCTCGACCCGGCGGGCTGCATCGCCGCCGAGCCGGCGCTCGCGCGGGTCTCGGGCGTGGTGGTCGGCGGCCTGCGCCTGCCCGGCGACGAGACCGGCGACGCCCACCTGTTCACCAAGGCCCTCGCCGGGCTCTGCACCGAGCTCGGCGTCACCTTCCGCTACGGAGCACGCATCGCCGGGCTGCAGGAGGCGGGCGGCCGGATCGAGGCCGTGATGCTGGAGGACGGGACGCGCCTGACGGCGGATTCCTACGTGGCCGCACTCGGGAGCTTCACACCCGCGCTGCTGCGCCCGCTGGGCATCGCCCTGCCGGTCTATCCCGTGAAGGGCTACTCCCTGACGCTCCCGATCACCGACGCGGACGCCGCCCCCGTTTCCACGGTGATGGACGAGACCTACAAGGTCGGCATCACCCGTCTGGGCGACCGGATCCGGGTCGGCGGTACCGCCGAACTCGCCGGGTTCAGCGATGTCCTGCGCGCACCCCGGCGGGAGACGCTGGAACGGTCGGTCACCGACCTCTTCCCGCAGGGCGGCGACCTGGCCCACGCCTCCTTCTGGACCGGCCTGCGCCCGATGACGCCGGACGGCACGCCGATCGTCGGGGGGACCCGGATCGCCAACCTGTTCACCAATACCGGCCACGGCACGCTGGGCTGGACCATGGCCTGCGGCTCGGGGCGGCTGCTGGCCGACCTCGTCTCGGGCCGCACGCCGGAGATCGCGAGCGAGGATCTGGCGGTGTCGCGCTACGCCGCGTGACCGGAGGCCGGGCTTCCCCGGCGCGTCATGGTGGACCACTCCGCCCGAACCGGGAACGGCAGGGGAATGGAAAGGGAATGGAGAGGAAGTTCGGGCAAATCCGCCCGGACGTCGTGACACTCCGTTCACCTGTGAAGGCCGCCATGATCCGCATGACCGCCGCCGAGTACCTCGCCGGCCAGCAGCCCCGGCCGCGCCGTCCCGTGGAGGATGTCGAGGGGCCGGTGCATCGCAGCGTCCTCGCCCTCCTTCGCCTGCGCCTCGGCGGCGCCTACCTCGTCCAGCACACGCCGAACCGTCCGCGCAGCCAGGTCCAGGGCGGGCGCGAGAAGGCGATGGGCGCGGTGAAGGGCTGGCCGGACCTCGCGGTCTACGGCCCCGGACCCGCCGGTCCGGCCTGCTGGTTCGCGGAGATCAAGCCGCCCGGCACCTCGGTCCCGGCCTACCAGCGGGCCATCCACGACCAGTTGCGGGGACTCGGCTTCGATGTGCGGATCCTGCGCGGCATCGAGGATGCCGAGGCGGCGCTCGCCGCGTGGCGCATCCCCGCCGCGGCGCGCTGAGCCGGAGGACGGGACCTCACGCCGTCTTCTGCCCGATCCCGGCGGCGCGCTTGAGGAAGGCGATCTCGCTGAGGATGTTCTTCCGGTCCGCCACGAACATGATCGCGAAGTAGGTGACCACGGCGCAGCCGATGGCGGCGGCGAGGACGGGGATGCTGTCGCCCATCAGGGACACGACGCTCCAGCTCGCGAGGCCGCAGGCGCAGCTCGCGATGAACGAGCCGTAGAGCTCGCGGACGATGCGCGAGAACGACGCGCCGGCCACCCGCTTCACGCAGGCGAACAGGATCACGGCGTAGACGATGTTCAGCAGCGTCACGAGGGCGACCGCCTCCCAGGCAGGGAGGAAGGTGCCCGTGGCCACCGCGGCCACCCTCGCCAGCCCCGCCCCGGCGGTGAGGAAGAAGAAGGCCGCGTTGGCGTTGAGGGCGAGGAGCAGCGCCGTGCCCATGGAGGCGGTGGTGCTGAGGGCGTAGCCCGGCGCCAGCAGCTGGAGGAACCCTCCGGCCTGGACCCAGCTCGGCCCGAGGACCTGGGTCAGGACGTTGGGCCCCACCGCCGCCAGCACGCCGGCCGCCGGGAAGGTCACGAAGGCCATGAACCGGCAGACCTTGTAGTAGATCTTGAGGAGCTGGGCCTGCTTCTCGTTGATGCTCTGGGCGTAGAGCGCCGACCAGCTCGGGTTGCTGAACGCCTCGAACAGGAAGCGGGGCACTTGGTTGGCGAAGTTGTAGGCGCCGAGCGCCGCCGCGCCGAAATTGTTGCCGAAGAGCAGGTTCTCGCAGGACCGGCAGACGAGGTCGGACAGCCGCCCTCCGAGCAGGATGCCCCCTGAGGACAGGTGCCCGGCGATCGCCGAGGGCTGGAAGACGAACTGAGGCCGCTCGAAGGCGCGGCTGTTGAGGATCGCCGCGCGGACGATGTAGCCGCAGGTGTATTGCCACGCGAGGCTGATGGCGCCGAAGCCGAGCAAGCCCAGCGTCACGGCGACCACGGCGCTGATCACGGTCGCCGAGAAATCCGCGAAGGCGTACGAGACGAGGTCGCCCCGGCGCGTCAGCCGCGCGGCGGGCAGGACGGAGGCGGTGAGGAAGGGGAAGCCGAAGGAGAGGATCAGCATGATCGTGTGCAGCCTCGGTTCCGGCGAGGCCGCCACGAGGAGGAACCCGGCTGCGTTGACGGCGAGCGCCAGCACCAAGCCGGAGCCCATCAGGACCCAGAAGGCCGTCGACCACACGGCCGGGGAATCGCTCTTGTCCTTGGCGAGGGACAGGCCGACGCCGCCATCGGCGATGGTGGCGAGGAAGGCCACCACCGGCACCGCCAGGGCGTAGACGCCGAACTCCTTCGGGCCGAGGAGGTGGGCCATGATCGGCAGCAGCGCGAGCTGAATCGCGATCTTGATCAGGCTCACCGTGCTGCCCGCGCCGAAGTTCTTCAGGAACAGCTGCGTCCGGTCCTGCTGGCGCGTGGGCGGGGCGGTCGTCAGCTCCGGGGCCGGGGCGCCGTGGGTCTCGGGCACGAGGTCCGGGGCGAGTTCCTGCGAGGCGCGCAGGCGCAGGCGCTCCTGAGCCGAGCGCTCCTCCTCGATCCGGGCGATGGCCCGTTCGAGTTCGGCGAGGGCGTGGGTGCGCTGGAACCGCTCCACCTCGGTCAGGCCGCGGAAACTCGCCGCGACCGCGTGGCGGGCATGGGCGTAGACGACACCGCGTTCGGAACTCGTACTGTGTTCGAGGGTGTCCACGGCCGAGCCGACGATCGCGAGGAACTCTCGGCTTAGGGTCGGCTGGTCGATAGGCTCGTCGCTGCGGGGGCCGATCGGAATCGCTGGTCTTGGTCGCACGCTTCGGGCCATCGCAAACGGAGAACGGGGTGGTGTCCGGCGGTGCCATACCCGGACGGCGAGGGCCGTGACCGATGCATGCCGACGCGGCGGATGGCGATATCGCCACCGCGGCGCACCCAGATCGAAAATCTTCGTGCCCGAAACAAGGCGTCCCGCGCCGAAGCGTCGCGTCGATAAACAGCCTATCTGACACGCGAATGAAGGATACTAGCCCGGAACGGCGCCGGAGACGCGGGCCGGCGACGCTCAAGTCGCGGGCGTGCGCCGGGCCCGGCGATCCGGTCCGGCGCGACGCGATGTCGGGTGGTCCGGGTCCGTCAGTGCTCCGTGCCGGGCATGTTCGGCCGGGGCGCCCCGCCATGGTCATGGATGAGGCTGGAGCGGCGCGGGTCGCCCTTCAGGTCGGCGACCTGCTTGCGCGCGGCGGCCGCGATGAACCACAGGCCGCCGATCGTGCCGAACGCCAGTATCAGGAGAGGGAAGCCTTCGCTCATGGACGTGTCCTCGCGGCGCATCCCTGCCGGCGGGATGCGGTTGAGGGCCACCCGCAGGACCGCTGGACCGGTCACGATCCGCCCGCGCGCGCCCCGCGGCGGCCGGCGGAGGGGCTCCCCACGAGGCTCACCGCGCCGGCTTGATTCCCTTCAACGCGCGCGGGGGCCGCGCGTTCAACTGGCAGTTGCAGCCGTCGCCGGCACACCCCGTCGCGCCGCATCCCGGCGCAGGGCCGAGAGCACCACGAACATCATCCCCGCCCCGAAGGCGAGGCAGGCGGCCAGGAAGAGCATCGGGACGAGGTCGCTCTTCGTCGCGTCGCGGATCATCGGCACCGCGTTCTGCGCGACGAAGCCGCCGAGGTTGCCCACGGAGTTGATCGCCGCGATCCCCGCCGCCGCCGAGGCGCCGCGCAGGAAGGTCCCCGGCATCGACCAGAAGACCGGCTGGGCCGAGAAGGCCCCGGCCGCCGCCACGCAGAGGCAGAGGAACTTCACGGTGTTGCCCGGCAGGATGACGCTCAGCGCGAGGCCCGCCGCGCCGACCAGCGCCGGGGCGACGACGTGCCAGGTGAGGGCGTTGCCCGTCGCCCCCGTCCGGGCGGCGTGCCGGGGCACCCACCACAGGGCCACGGCCGCGCCGAGCCAGGGAATGACGTTGATGAACCCGTTGGCGAGGTTCGAGACGCCGAACCCCTTCACCACGGTGGGAAGCCAGTAGCTCAGCCCGTAGGCGGCAAGCGGCAGGCAGATGTAGACGCCCGCGAGCATCATCACCCGGCGGTCGAGGAGCGCGGCGAAGGGGTTGCCGTGATCGACATGGCCGGCGCCGGACTTCTCCTCCTCGATGGTCCGGGTCAGCCACGCCTTCTGCGCGGGCGAGAGCCAGGGGGCGGAGGCGGGCCCGTCCGGAAGGACGAACAGCACCACCACCGCGAGGATCAGGGCGGGCCCGCCAGTGGCGAGGAACACCCATTGCCAGCCCGCGAGGCCGAGGATCCCATCGAGGCCGAGCAGGGCGCCGCCCACCGCGGCCCCGACCGCGTTGGCGATCACCGAGGCGATCATGAACCAGCCGATCATGCGCGCCCGGTGCTCCTGGGGGAACCACAGGGTGAGGGCGAAGAGCACGCCGGGGAAGAAGCCCGCCTCCGCCACCCCGAGCAGGAAGCGCAGGACGTAGAACATCGTGGTCCCCTGCGTAAACCCGAGCAGGATCGTCACGAGGCCCCAGGTGAACATGATCCGGGCGAACCAGACCCGCGCGCCCACCTTCTCCAGGAAGACGTTGGCCGGCACCTCGAACAGGAAGTAGCCCAGGAAGAACAGCGACGCGCCGAGGCCGTAGGCGGTCTCGCTGAGGCCCAGCGCGCCGACCATCTCCAGCTTGGCGTAAGAGATGTTCTGCCGGTCGATGTAGGCGACGAGGTACATGAGACCCAGCAGCGGCATCAGCCGTAGGGTCACGGTGCGGATGGCGCTCTCCCCGAGCTCCGCCTCGCATGCGTTCGCTGCCGTCGCCATCCGAGCGTCTTCCCTGAAGTCCCGGATCCTGTCGCCATGCCGGCGCGGACCCATTACTCAGAGTAATATCGCATCCGGCCCTACCGCGCGAGGGCCAGCAACCGGTCGCAATCGACGTGGGCCTCGAGATGCCCGGCGAGCCGGTCCAGGGCCTCCTCGACGCCGGCCTCGTAGGAGGCTCCGTCCGCCCGGCCCCCGAGCCGCACGAGCCATGCCGCGCGCTGCGCGTCGTCGGCGAAGAAGCCGTGGACGTAGGTGCCGCGGACGAGCCCGTCGGCGGAGACCGCCCCGTCGGGCCGCCCGTCCGCGAGGCGCAGGAAGGGGCGGGCGGTGTCCGGCCCCGTGGTGTCGCCCACATGCATCTCGTAGCCCGTGACGGGCAGGCCGTCGGCCAAGCTGGTCCCCGTGACGGTGGCGAGCCGCTTCTCCCGCGTCAGCACCGTCTCGACGTCGAGGAGGCCGAGGCCGGGCACCGTGCGGGGCGGCCCCTCAATGCCGTGCGGGTCGGAGAGGGTGCGGCCGAGCATCTGGTAGCCGCCACACAGGCCGAGTACGTGCCCGCCCCGCCGCCGGTGGGCGCGGATGTCGACGTTCCACCCCTCCGCCTGGAGGAAGGCGAGGTCGTCGATGGTGGTCTTCGAGCCGGGCAGCAGGACGAGGGCCGCCTCCGGCGGGATCGTCTGCCCCGGCTGGACGAGCACGACCCGCACGCCGGGCTCCGCCCGCAGAGGATCGAGGTCATCGAAGTTGCTGATCCGCGGCATCACCGGAACGGCGACGGTGACGGCGCCCTCGGCTCGCGCCTCGGAGCCCGCGAGGCCGAGCACGTCCTCCGCCGGCAGGCGCGCGGCCTCGGGCAGGTGCGGCACGAGGCCCAGCGCCGGCCAGCCGGTTTTCTCCGCGATGGTGCGCATCCCCTGCGCGAAGAGCGAGGGGTCGCCCCGGAAGCGGTTCACGAGGAAGCCCGCGATCATTTCGGCGTCGGCGGGATCGATCACCGCCTTGGTGCCGACGAGGCTCGCGATGACCCCGCCCCGGTCGATGTCGCCCACCAGGATCACCGGCGTGCCGGTAGCCCGGCTGAAGCCCATGTTGGCGATGTCGTTCTCGCGCAGGTTCACCTCCGAGGCCGAGCCCGCCCCCTCCACGAGGACGAGATCCGCCTCGCGCTTCAGGCGGGCGAAGCTGTCGAGCACGGCGGGCATGAGCCGGGGCTTCCAGCCCTGGTAGTCGCGGGCCTTCACGGTGGCGACCATCCGGCCCTGGACGACGACCTGCGCCCCGATCTCGCTCTGTGGCTTCAGGAGCACCGGGTTCATGTGCACGGAGGGCGCGACCCGCGCCGCCCGCGCCTGCAGAGCCTGGGCACGGCCGATCTCGCCGCCGTCGGCGGTGACGGCGGCGTTGTTCGACATGTTCTGCGGCTTGAACGGCCGCACCCGCAGGCCGCGCCGCGTGAACAGGCGCGCGAGACCCGCGACGATCAGCGACTTGCCGACATCCGAGCCGGTGCCCTGGATCATCAGGGCGCGGGGATTTCCGGGTGGGGCGCTCAGAACTCGATCCCTTCCTGCGCCTTCACCCCGGCGGCGAAGTGGTGCTTGACGCTGCCCATCTCGGTGACGAGGTCGGCGGCCTCGATCAGCGCCGGCTTGGCGTTGCGGCCCGTGACGACGACGTGCAGATCCGGGCGCCGCGCCCGGAGGGTGGCGACGACCTCGGCGAGGTCGAGATACTCGTAGCGCAGCGCGATGTTGAGCTCGTCGAGGACGAGGAGGCGGACGCCCTCGTCCGCCATCAGGCCGAGGGCGACCTCCCAGGCGTGGCGGCAGGCGGCGATGTCCCGGGCCTTGTCCTGCGTCTCCCAGGTGAAGCCTTCGCCGAGCGTGTGCCACGTGACCTGCGGCCCGAAGGCCGCCACCGCCTTTCGCTCGCCGGTCTCCCACCCGCCCTTGATGAACTGCACCATGCCGACGCGCCAGCCACGCCCGAGGGCGCGCAGCATCAGGCCGAGCGCGGCCGTGGTCTTGCCCTTGCCGGGGCCGGTATGGACGATGAGCAGGCCCTTCTCCAGGGTCTTTCCCGCAACCTCGGCGTCCTGCACCGCCTTGCGCTTCTCCATCTTCTCCCTGTGTCGGGCGGCATCGTCGGTCATCGGGTGTGTCCGGGTTTCACGTCGAGGGGCAGGCCGGCCACGGTGAGCACGACCCGGTCGGCCAGCGCCGCCATGCGCTGGTGCAGCCGCCCCGCCTCGTCTCGGAACCGGCGGGCGAGGGCGTTGTCGGGCACGATGCCGAGGCCGACCTCGTTCGAAACGAGCACGACGGGGCCGGGGGCGGCGGCGCAGGCGGCGGCGAGCCGATCCGTCGCCCCGGCCACGTCGGCCTCCGCGAGGATGAGGTTGGTGAGCCAGAGTGTGAGGCAATCCACCAGCACCGGCCCGCGGGCTTCGGCCAGGGCCTCCGGGAGGGCGAGGGGCACATCGCGGGTGATCCACTCCGCCGACCGGCGCTCCCGGTGGTGGGCGACCCGCTCGGCCATCTCGTCGTCCCAGATTTCGGCGGTGGCGAGATAGAGCCACGGGCCGGGCCGGGCGGTGACCAGACCCTCCGCATAGGCGCTCTTGCCGGATCGGGCGCCGCCGAGCACGAGAATGAGGCGGGGAGGGGACTCAACCATCCCCCCTCATCGCCCGAACCGCATCTTCGGTCAAAACCCCCGGTTGCCGAGCGGACCTCCGCCGACTATAGAAGCCCGCACCGCGCGAGCGCCCTTCGTCTAGCGGTCCAGGACGTCGCCCTTTCACGGCGAAAACACGGGTTCGATTCCCGTAGGGCGCGCCAGCGGTGCAAGCGTTTCGACATGCCCGATATCTTGCAGCGGTTCGGGCTTGCCCGAGCCAGGCAAGACAAACGGCACTCTTAACCCAACGCTCTTACCCGAAAAGTTGCCTTGGACAGCCTGCACTGTTGAGGCGCACCTGAAACCGTCCATCCGATGGCGACGAGCCCCATCCGCTCGGACGTCAATCGGCCCTTCTTCAAAGCGGCCATTCGTCTGCCAAGGCGCGATTTCGGCTTACGGCCCTACCAGGGCAGCGTCTCGCCCCGGTAATCCAGATACTGGGCGCCGGGCTCGCCGAGCCGCGCCTCGAGCACGTCAGCGAGGCCCGTGACGCTGGTGGCCACGTCGATATCTGCTTCTTCCCCGCCCATGTCGGTGCGGACCCAACCGGGGTGCATGACCAGCACAGAGACGCCCTCCGCCCGGTGGCGGATCTCGAAGCTGCGTGCGAGGGTGTTCAACGCCGCCTTGCTGGCCCGATAGGTTTCCCAGCCGCCATCCTCATTCAGGCTGACGCTGCCGAGGATCGAGCTCATCAGGGCGAGACTGCCGCCCGGTGCGAGGCAACCCAGGAAGGTTTCAGCGAAGCGGATCGGGCTGATCGCATTGGTGAGATAGACTTGCGCGGCGACGGCCCGAGACACCTCGTGCAGCGGATCGTGCGCCTGCGTAGCAACGCCCGCCACCACGAAAATGAGGTCGAAGCGTTCGGAGGCCAGCCGGTTGTGGAGGTTGGCGACGCTGGCATCGTCGTCGATCTCGGCAGTCTCGACGCGCAGGGCATCCGCTTTCAGGCGGGCGAGATCGGGGGACGGTTTGCGCTGGGTAGCGGTGACGCGCCAGCCGCGCTTCAGGAAGGTCTCGACGAGGCCGAGCCCGAGGCCGCGAGACGCCCCAACGATGAGGGCGTTCTTTTGGGATTGGGTCATCGTGGGTCTCCGGATCGGTCAGGCGGATAAGGCTCAAGCGGGTCCGAGGGTTTCACGACCGGGACAGGGTCCGAGTTAGGTGGTTTTACGACGACCTGCTTTCGATCACGATACGGATCAGCGGACATCCGGCGAGAGGCGATTTGCTCGAAAGGGGATCAGACCTTTTCGAACGGCCGAACGGCCTTTGATGCTCACCTTCGACCGAAGCCAGCCTGCGCCACGGCGCCCCCCACAGTCCGCCCCATACCGAATGGCGGACATTGCAAGTCTATTGGCTTGTCGTGCTAGTTCGAAGACGAGGCAAATCGTCGATGTGTCGGTCGGTCGCCCCGGGTTCTCCGGTGACGGCATCCTTGGCTCAGACACGAATGGACCCCTCCATGGCCAACAAGATCGCACTCATCACCGGTGGAGCGACCGGCATCGGCAAGGCGACGGCGCTGATCCTGGCGCGGGGCGGCGTCAAGGTCGTGATCACCGGCCGTCGCGACGACCGCGGGCGCCAGGCCGTCCAGGAGATCGAGGCCGCCGGTGGAGAGGCCTCCTTCATCAATTGCGACGTCGACAACGAGGAGGCGGTCGGCCGGACCGTCGCGGACATCGTCGCACGCTACGGCCGCCTCGACCTCGCGGTGAACAACGCCGGCATCTCGAACGAGAACAAGACCATCGGCGCCTCGGACACCGACGCGTTCAAAGGCATGCTCCAGACCAACGTCCTCGGCCTGTACTTCTGCATGAAGCACGAGATCCACCAGATGGAGCGGCAGGGCGGCGGCGCCATCGTGAACCTGGCGTCCATCGCGGGCCTGAACGGCATTCCCTGGGCCGCGACCTATGCCGCGACCAAGCATGCCGTGGTCGGCCTGACGAAGTCCAGCGCCCTCGACTACGCGACCAAGAACATCCGCATCAACGCCGTCGCTCCCGGAGCCATCAAGACCGACCTGATCGAGAAGCAGATCGCGCTCGGGCAGTACGACGAGGCGATGATCTCCGGCATGCATCCGATGGGCCGGATGGGCCATCCCGAGGAGATCGCCAACGGCATCGTCTGGCTGCTCTCCGACGAGGCGTCCTTCGTCACCGGGCATGTGCTGAACATCGATGGTGGCTTCCAGGCTAAGTAGGCAAACCCGAGATGGCGTCGCGTCCCCCCGACCGGTTCAAGGTCGCTCCGGCCTTCTGGCAGGGGCTCGACGCCGTCGGGCTCACCCCGACGGCGGTGCTGCGCCATGCGCGGCTACCAGCCAGCCTCGCCGCCGATGCCCGCGTGCAGGTCACCACGGCGCAATACTTTGCGCTGTGGCGGTCGCTGGAGGCGCTGTCGCCGGCCCCCGACGTCGGGATGAGGCTGATCGTCGGGATGGAACCCGGCACGCTGCCGCCAGCCTTCCTCGCCGCCTATTACGCCCGCGACCTCCGCGAGGCGCTGACGCGGGTGGCGCGATTTAAGGCCCTGTGCTCGCCGGAGGAGATGATCCTGGAGGAGGACGGGGCGTCGGCCACGATCAGCCTGGCTTGGCCGTTCGCAGGCGAGGATGCCCCGGCGGCGCTCGTTGACGCGGCTTTCGCCTCGTTCGTGGAGCTCGGTCGCCGCGGCACGCGTCGGTTCATCCGCCCGCTTCAACTCGAACTCTCGGGCACAGGCCGCGACGTCTCCGGGCAGTCGGACTACCTCGGCTGTGCCGTGGTCCAGGGCGCGCGTCGGAACGCCCTGATCCTGCATCGCGCCGATCTCGACGCGGCGATGGTCTCCCACAATCCCGAGATGCTGGAGGCCATCGACCCGCATCTCGCGAGGCAGAGGCAGGAGCACCTGTCCAAGGCCTCGGTTACCGAACAGGTGCGATGGGCCCTGAAGCGTCTCCTGGCGGGCCAGACCCCCGACGTCGGCGCGGTGGCCCAGGAACTGGGACTGACCGCCCGGACCCTTCAGCGGCGCATCACCGAAGAGGGCGGCAGCTTCCGGCAAATCCTCGCCGACGTCCGGCGGGAACTGGTGCGTCAGTACCTCGCCAATCCCGCCCTCGACATGAACGAGGTCGCCTACCTGCTCGGCTACGACGACACGAACTCGTTCTACCGTGCCTTCCGGAGCCTGGAGGGCACGACGCCGGCGCGCTGGCGCTCCCTCCACTAGGATCAGCACCATGAAAATCCTGCTGTTCGGCGCCACCGGCATGGTCGGTGCGGGCGTCCTGCGCGAATGCCTGCTCGCCTCCGACGTGATCGAGGTCAGGACGGTCGGGCGCACCCCGACCGGACGGGTACATCCCAAGCTGCACGAGACCGTCGTACAGGACCTGTTCGATCCCGGACCGACGGCGTGGCGGAAGATGACGGGATACGACGCCTGCTTCTTCTGCCTGGGGGTGACGTCCTCGGGGCTTACGGAAGCCGAGTACGTCAGGCTGACACACGACCTGACACTGAACTTGGCGGAGAGGCTGGCCTCGCTCGATCCCGGCATGACCTTCGTCTACGTATCCGGGGCCGGCACAGATGGCAGCGGACACGGGCGCAGCATGTGGGCGCGGGTCAAGGGACGCACCGAGAACGCGCTGCAGGCGCTGCCGTTCGAGGGTGCCTTCATGTTCCGGCCGGCCGTGATCCTGCCGATGCACGGCGAGCGTTCGAAGACCGCGTCCTACCGTCTTCTCTACCGGCTGGCCGGCCCGGTGCTGCATCTGCTGCGCCGCATCGCCCCCGCGCACTTCCTGACGACGGAGGTGATCGGCCGGGCCATGCTCGCCGTCGCGCGCCGCGGCCGGGGCCGTGCGGTCATGGAAGCTTCCGACATCTACAGGGCGGCCACGGCCGCCGTCCCATCCAACCACGGGTGAACCATGACAGACTCCGTCAGCGCGATTGCCATACCGTCTCAAAAACGGATCGTGGCGACGAGGGTGAAGCGTTCCTCCCTCCGGTCGCGCTCACATCTCGCATGTTCGATCGGCGGTCCGAAGAACGTCCGCTTCGGAGAACGCGATTGAAAGTCCGCCATGACGAGCTTGGGTCGAGGCTCTGTCGACAGCCTCATCTGAGATAGACTTGCCGCCTCATCTGCGGAGGCCAGCATGGGCGGTCCGGCGCGCCCCGGTCGAGCAGGTCTTTGGGTTGACTGGCGTCGATGTGTCGGAGGGAGCCGCGCCCTCCTGGCCGAGCATCGGGAGACCCGCCCGCGCCAGAGGCGTCGACGTGAGGCAGAGGCCGCAGACATCAGTACGGAAGCATACGGTCGCGATGGCTATAGTTTCCGCAACGGAGGGAATTTTCGCGCTGATTCCTCAACCAAAACTGATCCGACCGAGCTTATACAGCGGAGATTATCGCTTGAATTCCAAGACCGAACCTCGCATGACAGGGATTGTCGCTCATCCGACAGCCCTCGCAACACCGTGCCCATGCCCCGCCGCGCGTCTTACCGGATCACCCAATGCCCCGACGGTCGCTACACCGTCACGGTGACGCTGGCGGGCGGCGGCACCCACTCCCGCGAGGGGCTCGCGAGCCCGGCGGAAGTGGAGGCGTCCCTGTCGCTCCTGCGCGATCTGATGGCCGCCTGCGGGGCCGTGCTCGTCGAGGAGCCGTCCCTCGGTCTGGCAGCGGAATAGCGGGCGGGCGTCCCGCGGCCCCGCCCGGCGCCGGAAAAACCTTCGCCGTCGTGGCCAGCCCCGTGGGAACATAGGCGGCTCCGGTCGCTTGACCGCTCGAACGACACCGGGGGAACGTCATGGCACTCATCACCATTCCGGCCTGGAGCAGCGCCACGCCGGATTCCGGGGTCGTGCGCGGCGTGGCCGAGGGGCTGGGCGAGATCTTCCCCGTCCCGCAGCATCCCGGTTCCGTCTTGGTATGGTTGGGTTCAACCGTCGGCGACCCGCCTTCCGGGCACGAATCCTCCCTCCGTGACGGCGGATCGAACCGCGACGTGCTCCACGAAGCGTAGGCCGTTCCAGAGATCCATGGCGAACTCGCGGACCCACGCCTCCATTTGGGCGAGGGCATCGGCATCGCTCTCCGCCGCGAAGGACCGCACCGCAACGACGCGGCCATCCCGGCCGTAGCTGATGGCGCGGTAGTCCCGCGGGTCGGCCGCGAGCATGTCGGCCGTCGGTTCGGCGTCCATGGGCAGATCTCCTGACCGGTCGAGGGGGGACGTCGCCCGCGCGAAGACGGATGGCGCTCCCCTTGTACCTACTTTGTTCTCGCGAGCAACCACGCACGACGATATGTTAATGTTCGACACATTGGCAACCTCAGAGAGATCGCCTTATGTGGCCCGCTGTCGTCCGGGCTCCGGAACTCCGGCCCCACGATGGGCCGGGACCCCGATGTCGTTGACTGCGTTAACGGTCATGACCGCCCCCTCATTCCCCTCGCCGGAACCCGACCGCCTTGGCCTCACGGAGGCCGCCCTGGCGACGGCCGACCGCCGCTGGCGCGCCGAGATCTGCCGCCGCTACGGCCCGGACGGCGTGCTCCTGCACGGCTTTACACCCGAAGGGCAGGGGGATCTGGGCAGCGCCCTCCGCCGGAGCTACGAGGCCCGCCGGGTGGCCGTGGCTCTGTGGCGTCACGAGCGGCGCCGGGCCGGGTGAGACGGAGGGCGGGGCAGTGTCCGGCGGAGCCGATCCGTCGCGGCACAGGTTCTGTACGCTTCGTCGCAGCCCGGAGCATCGAACCGGACGGAGGCTTTGTCCGCGTCCGGAAAAGTGAAGTCCAAACAGAGGATTGAGGCGGCCCAGGCCGAGCGGGGTGAAGGCGTCGGCGCGCCCGCTCCCGGCCGGAACCGCTGGGGCCACGCCGGGCTTCTCCAAACGTTGCCGTTTCAGGAAGGGCACGGCGGAGGATGGCGGTGCGGCTCGGTCGGATCACGGGCATCCTCGTCGCGGTGGCCGCCGCCGGGGCCGCGGCCTTCGCCGTCCTGGCGTGGCACCCGGCCATCGCGCCCGTCGCGGCCCCGCCGCCGGCCTCGCCGGACGTCATCCGGGCGGGCGAAACCCTTGCGGCACTCGGCTATTGCGCCTCGTGCCACACCGCCGAGGGCGGCCGTCCCTATGCGGGCGGGCGACCGATCAAGACGTCCTTCGGGACAATCTATGCCACCAACATCACGCCGGACGCCCGCACGGGGCTCGGCGGCTGGTCCCTTGACGCCTTCACCCGGGCCATGCGCCAGGGAATCGACCGCGAGGGCCGCCACCTCTACCCGGCCTTCCCCTACACCCACTACACGGGGCTGACCGACGGGGACGTCGCCGCCCTCTACGCCTTCGTGATGAGCCGGATGCCCGTGGAGGCGCGGACGCCGGAGAACGACCTTCCCTTCCCCTTCAGCGTGCGGGCGCTGATGGCCGGCTGGAATCTGCTGTTCTTCCGCGAGGGCCGCTTCACCGCCGACCCGAACCGGGACGCGATCTGGAACCGAGGCGCCTACCTCGCCGAGGCGCTGAGCCATTGCGGGGCCTGCCACAGCCCGCGCAACGCCCTCGGCGCCGAGGTGACGGCGCGGGCCTATTCCGGCGGCGAGGCCGACGATTGGTGGTCGCCCGCCCTCGACGCGGGCAGCACGGCGGCCCCGCCCTGGACCGAGGCGAGCCTCACCCGCTACCTCGCCGGGTGGGATCCCGAGCATGGCGGAGCGGGGGGCCCGATGGCGCCGGTGGTGGCGGCCCACGGGCGCGTGCCGCGCGCCGAGATCGCGGCGCTCGCCCGCTACGTCGCCGGGCTCGCCCCGCCCGGACAGGCCGGGCGCGCGCCGGTGGACCGCCCCGTGCGGGTGGAGGACGCCTCCCTCGCCCGGGGGGCCACGATCTATGCGGGCGCCTGCGCCGTGTGCCACGACAGCGGCGGATGGGCGGCGGGCGGCGTGCCCTACACCGCTCCGTCCCTCGGGCACCGCACCACGATCACCGGTCCCGATCCGCGCAACCTGATCCACGTCCTGCGCGAGGGCATCGCACCGGCCTCGCATGCGCGCGGGCCCTACATGCCGGCCTACGGCGAGATGCTGAGCGCGGATCAGGTCACCGACCTCGCCGCGTATCTCCGCGCGCGTTTCAGCCCCGACGGCCCATGGCCGGATTTGCGCGAGACCGTCCACCGGCTGATGCCCGACGCGCCCGTCGGCCGGGCCGGGCCGTCCACCACAGCCAGCGCGAAGGAGCCTCCGCGATGACCGGATCGATCGCCCTGTCCGTCAACGGGCGCCGGCACATGGTCGAGGCCGCCCCGGAAACGCCCCTGCTCTACGTGCTGCGCGACGACCTCGGCCTGAACGGCGCCAAGTTCGGCTGTGGCCTGGGACAGTGCGGCGCCTGCACCGTCGTGGTCGATGGCCGGGCGGTCCTGTCCTGCCTCTTGCCGGTGGCGGCCCTCGAAGGCCGGGCGATCACGACCGTCGAGGGGCTCGGCACGCCGGAGCGGCCGGGCCTCCTGCAGCAGGCCTTTATCGCCGAGAACGCGGCGCAGTGTGGCTACTGCATCGCGGGCATGGTGATGCGGGCGCACGCCCTCCTCGACCGCAACCCGGACCCGACCGAGGCCGAGATCCGCGCGGCAATGGCGGGCAACCTCTGCCGGTGCGGCACGCATCGGCGCATTCTCGCGGCGATCCGCCGGGCCGCCTCTTCGCGCAAGGGCGACCGGGCCGGGACGCCGCCGCCGGCGACAGGGGCCGGCCAGGGACAGGGCCAGGGACAGGGCCATGGGGCTGCCGGAGCAACGGCCGGGAGGGTGCGGTCGTGACCGCGCCCCTCCACGTCTCGCGCCGAAGCCTCGTCGGCGGCGGCCTCGCCCTCATGGTCGGCGTGCCGTTCCGCCGGGCGGCGCTCGCCCAGGGCATCACCCCGCCCGCCGTCAAGCCGGGACTGCCGGGGAGCCTGAAGCAGGCACCCCGGATCGACGCGTGGATCCAGATCGGCTCGGACGGGAGCGTTACGGTGCTCACCGGCAAGGCCGAACTCGGCCAGGGCCTCAAGACGGCGATTCTCCAAGTGGCGGCTGAGGAGCTGTCGCTGGCGCCGGCGGCTCTCCGGCTCGTCACCGCCGACAGCGATCTCACCCCCAACGAGGGCTACACGGCGGGCAGTCACTCGATGCAGGATTCGGCCACCGCGATCCGCCATGCGGCGGCCGGGGCGCGGGCGCTGCTGATCGCGGCGGCCGGTCGGCGCTGGGGCATCGACCCGGCCGGGATCGCGTGTGCCGGCGGTCTCGTGACCGCGCCGGACGGGCGACGGCTCACCCTCGCCGACCTCGTGGAGGCGGTCGAACCCGGCGCCGAGGCGACGGGGCAGGTTCCCCTTCGCGACCCGGCCGCCCACACGGTGGTCGGCCGCTCCCTGCCGCGGGTGGACATCCCCGGCAAGGTCGCGGGCGGCGCCGCCTACCTGCAGGACATCCGGGCGCCGCGCATGGTCCATGCGCGGATCGTGCGGCCACCCCGCTACGGCGCACGCCTCGTGGCCCTCGACACGGCCTCCGTCGCCGGGGGACCGGGCGTGATCGGGATCCACCGCGACGGGGACTTCCTCGCGGTGCTGGCAGGCCGGGAATACGACGCGGTGCGGGCCATGCGCGCCCTGGAGAAGGCGGCACGGTGGGAGGGCGGCACGCCGCTGCCCGACCCACGGACGCTGTTCGAGAGCCTCGAAGGCTATCCCGCCGAACGGACGGTGATCCATCAGACGGGGCAGGGCGCTCCCGCCGGGGCCGGGCGGAGCGTCTCCGCCCGCTACCGCCGCCACTACCAGATGCACGGCTCCATCGGCCCCTCCTGTGCCCTGGCCGAGTTCGACGGCACGCGGCTCACGGTGTGGAGCCATGCCCAGGGCATGTTTCCCCTGCGCAAGGCCATCGCGGAACTGCTCTCTCTGCCGGAGGAGAAGGTCCGCTGCATCCATGCCGAGGGCTCCGGCTGCTATGGCCACAACGGCGCCGACGACGCGGCCGGCGACGCGGCGCTGCTGGCCGTCGCCATGCCGGGCCGCCCGGTGCGGGTTCAGTACACCCGCGAGCAGGAACACCTCTGGGAGCCCTACGGCGGCGCCATGATCGCCGACGCCCGGGCCGTCCTCGGCGCCGACGGCCGCATCGCGGACTGGGACTACGCCGTGCGCAGCCCGACCCATCTCACGCGGCCGGGCGGGGCGGGGCAACTCCTCTCCGCCCGCCTGCTGGCCAAGCCTTTCACGGAGCCGCCGCCCAAGGCCCTGCCACAGCCCGAGGGCGGGGGCGACCGCAACGCGATTCCCCTCTACGACCTGCCCCGGGCGCGGATCGCCCACGACTTCGTCAAGGCAATGCCGCTGCGCGTCTCCGCCCTGCGCAGTCTCGGCGCCTTCGTGAACGTCTTCGCCATCGAGAGTTTCATCGACGAGCTCGCCGAGACGGCCGGCACCGATCCCGTCGCCTTCCGCCTCGCCCACCTTTCCGATTCGCGCGGCCGGGCGGTGATCGCGGCGGCGGCGGAGCGGTTCGGATGGGGCAAGCCCGTCGGCCGGGGGAGGGGGGTCGGCTTCGCCTTCGCCCGCTACAAAAATCTCGCGGGCTTCGCGGCGATCGCCGTCGAGGTCGCGGTCGCGCCGGAGGACGGGACCGTCCGGCTGGTGCGGGCGGTGGCGGCGGTCGATGTCGGTGAGATCGTGAACCCGCACGGCGTGCGCGACCAGATCGAGGGCGGGGTCATCCAGGCCATGAGCTGGAGCCTGTACGAATCGGTGGCCTTCGATCCCGAGGGGCTCCGCAGCCGGGATTGGAGCACCTACCCCATCGCCCGGTTCCCGGACGTGCCGGACAGTCTGGACGTCGTCCTCCTCGACCGTCCCGGTCAGCCGTTCCTCGGCGCGGGGGAGGTGGCCCAGGGACCGACGGCGGGGGCACTCGGCAACGCGATCCGCAGCGCGACGGGCGTGCGCCTGCGCGATCTGCCGTTGCGGCCGGGGCCGACGGGAGGTGCCGCCTCCCTCTGACGCCGCGCCGACGGCTCCTGCGTCGCGCGCGACGCGCGGCCTCGACCCGCGTATGCAGGAGGGAGGACGCGCCGTCCGGCGCGAGGCACGCGCGTTGCGGGTCTCGGTCGCGGGCCATGCGCGGGAAACGGCCGGCGCCGCCCCTCGACGGGCGCCCCGGGGGAGGGCAGGGATGGGGAACGAGGCTTCGGCGGCCGGGCGCATCGACGTCACCGCCCTGATCGACGGCCAGAGGCTTCACGGCGGGCACGGCCTCATCGTCGGCCTGTGTTTCCTGGTGGTGCTCCTCGACGGCTTCGACACGGCGGCGATCGGCTACATCGCGCCGATGCTCGTCACCGAATGGGGTGTGTCCCGCGCCGCCCTGGCGCCGGTCGTGAGTGCGGCCCTGGTGGGGCTGGCCCTGGGGGCGCTGGCGGCGGGCCCGCTCTCCGACCGGTTCGGCCGCAAGACGGTGCTCGTGCTGGCGATGACCGAAGTCGGGCTGGCCTGCCTCGCCTCGGCCTTTTCGGCCGATCCGACGCAACTCATGATCCTGCGCTTCATCACCGGCCTCGGCCTCGGCGCCGCGATGCCCAACGCCGTCACCCTGACGAGCGAGTCGATGCCGGCCCGCCGGCGGGCGCTGCTCACCAACGTGATGTTCTGCGGCTTTCCCCTCGGCGCCGCCTGCGGCGGGTTCCTCGCGGCCTGGATGATCCCGGCCTTCGGCTGGCGCAGCGTGTTGATCCTCGGGGGCGTCGCGCCGCTGGCGCTCGTCCTCGTGCTCGTGCCGCTGCTGCCGGAATCCGTCCGCAACCTCGTCGCGCGCGGCGCCCCCGCCCGGCGCATCCACGCCGCCCTGCGCGTCGTCACCGGGGGCGGGGAAGGGTCGGGCGGGGAAGGGCAGGGCAGGGACGGACCTGCCGCCGCCTACACCCTCGGGACAGGCGCGACGCCGGGGCGGTCGGCCGGCCTGCGCCTCATCCTTTCGCCCGCGTACCGGCTCGGCTCGGCGATGCTGTGGCTTGCCTACTTCTGCGGCCTCATCATCTTCTATGCGCTGATCAACTGGATGCCGATCCTGTTCCGGGAATCGGGCCTCGATCCGCGCACGGCCGCGCTGATCACCGCCCTCTTCCCCCTCGGAGGGATCGGGGCGATCCCCCTCGGAATGGTGATGGATCGCCTGAACGCCGACGCCGCCGTGGCGGGCGGTTTCGCCGTGACCGCCGCCGCCGTCGCGCTGATCGGCCAAGCGACCGGGCGGATCGACCTGCTCGTCCCCGCGGTGCTCATCGCCGGGCTGGCGATGAACACCGCCCAATCCTCCCTGCCCGCCCTGGCGGCGGCCTATTATCCGACCGAGGGGCGGGGAACCGGCGTCGCCTGGATGATGGGGCTCGGCCGGTTCGGCGGCATCGCCGGATCCTTCCTCGTGGCGGGTCTCGCCACCCTGAGCCTGCCGGCCACCTTCGCCGTCATCGCCGGACCCGCCCTGATCGCGGCGCTCGCCGTGGGGCTGAAGCGCGTGGCCCGTCCGGGCAAGCCGCGCCCCGATCCGGCTCCCGCTACCCTCTCCCCGTAGGCGCGATCATCGCCTTGGGTCTCGCCGAGGCCCATGCATGATCTCTGGATCGCCCGCGCTCCCCCGCCCTCGCAGGCGGTGGAGAGGCGATCCGCGGAAGTTTCCCCCCGGCGCCCGGCCGGAACGGTCCTGGCGGCCCAGGAAACCCACCCCGTCTGTGCGAGTGGAGTGACGGGCGCGATCCGGTGATCGCAGACTTCCGAGGGATGGGATCGGTTTCGAGAAGCCTTGCAACAACACCTCAGAATTGCAGAATTGGCCCAAAATACTATCTATGAATAATGCAACCCAAAGTATCATACTTTATACTTGTGCAATTCGAGCCGTTCGTTCTACTTTGCGCCCGCGATAGTGAGGTCTTCAAGCACCCCCGCGACATCGACAGACCCGCCGCGCCCCTGCCGGAGCGGGCACTTCGCCAGACACAGCGAATTCAGTCGCAGGAGAGACCATGCGGTCCGGGCCGACCAAGAAGATCCTCGTGACCGGTGGCGCGGGGTTCCTCGGCTCCCACCTCTGCGAGCGCCTGCTGGGGGAGGGCCACGAGGTTCTCTGCGTCGATAATTTCTTCACGGGCTCACGGAAGAACATCGTCCATCTGCTGTCGCACCCGAACTTCGAGTTGAAGCGCCACGATGTGACGTTCCCCCTCTACGTCGAAGTGGACGAGATCTACAATCTCGCCTGCCCCGCTTCGCCGGTCCATTACCAGTTCGATCCGGTACAGACGACGAAGACGAGCGTGATCGGCGCGATCAACATGCTCGGGCTGGCCAAGCGGGTGAAGGCCAGGATCCTCCAGGCTTCGACCTCGGAGGTCTATGGGGACCCGGAGGTCCATCCTCAGGCCGAGACCTACTGGGGCAGGGTCAACCCGATCGGATTCCGCTCCTGCTACGACGAGGGGAAGCGGTGCGCCGAGACGTTGTTCTTCGACTACCAGCGTCAGCACGGGGTCGCCATCAGGGTGGCGCGGATCTTCAACACCTACGGGCCGCGGATGCAGCCGAACGACGGGCGCGTCGTCTCCAACATGATCCTCCAGGCCCTGCGGAACGAGGATATCACCCTTTACGGTGACGGATTGCAGACGCGCTCGTTCTGCTACGTGGACGATCTGGTCGAAGGTCTCATCCGCCTGATGAATGCGGGGCCGGACGTCAGCGGACCGATCAATCTCGGTAATCCCGGCGAGTTCACGATCAGGCAACTGGCGGAGACCATCGTCGATCTCAGCCGGTCACGGTCGCGTCTGACCTTCCGCCCCCTGCCTCCGGACGATCCACGCCAGCGCAAGCCCGACATCACCCTCGCGAAGGACTTGCTGGCCTGGACGCCCACCGTCGCGCTGCGCGAGGGCCTGGGGCGGACCATGTCTTACTTCGAGGCCTTCACGCGGGACGAGAGTCGTGGCCGATCGGGTTGAGCCACTTCCGTCGATGCAGCCCTGGTGCAGTGATGCACGTCTCGTCAGTGCGAGCGAAGCGGCGCAATCCAGGGCAGCGGGACGCTTCCGAACGGTGCGCACCCCTAAATTGCCTCGCTGAAGCCCGCGAAGATGGAGCTGTGTGATCTTGCTCGGTCGGCTCCCGCTCGGGGAGCGGCCGCAACGGCCAGGGGAGGCGCCCTACGCGTTTGCGGGAGCCACTCGCTTCTGCCAGCATGGCGAGGCCGCAAGTCGAGTCTCCTCGACGGCAGTTCAAACGCGCAAACCCCCGCTGGTCGGAGGACCAGCGGGGGGCGACGGCAGCGTCGGCGGCTGGGTCGAG
>NZ_BPQE01000039.1 GCF_022179085.1 Methylobacterium aerolatum | reverse complement strand
CATCGGCGGTGAGGCAACAATATTGGTTACGCAGTTCGGCGGCGCAGGCTCGCGATACGATCGTGCAGAACGGTGCGAAGCTCTTGGATCTCTCCGTAAGCGGCTTCGGCTTTCTCGAAGGCCGCCAATCCATCCTTCCGGATCTCTTGGGTCAGCGCTTCGATGCGCTTGACCGCCATCAGGAAGCTGGGTGTCTTAGTCGTCTGGTTCTCGGTCATGATGTAATTCCTCGTTGAGGTGTCAGTGAAAGGCGACGCTGATCGGTACGACCCGGACGAAGACCGTTCCGTCGTGGAAATGAAGGAACAGGTTGCTGTCTGATCGCAGCTGATCGTACTGAGTGATGACGCGGTTGGTCTCGGCGACGGTCACCAGCGCCAACCCCGGCTCCTGCGGTGGCGCACCATCGCCATCGCCGAGCTGTGGGAGTTGGGCAGGATCGGAAGCTGCTTGAGGTACGGCCGCAGTGGTGGTTGCTTTGGCAAGGTGACCCAGCAGACTCTGCTCGACGGCTCTGTCCAGTTGCCGCAGGTGTCGGTCGGCGCGATCGACGAGATCCTGAACGGCGGCCTCGAAGGCATGGGTAGCCTGCGCCAGGGCGATCCGGGCGGCCGCTTCCAGATCGTCAGTGACCGCAGCATCGAAGGCGGCGAGCGCACGTTCGGCCCGGGCGCCGGTGCCCTCAACAAGACGGCGGACCAGCACCGCGGCGGCTGTCGGCGTGGGCTCCGAGCGGGCCGCGATCGCATCCAGAGCGGTGGGCGGCGTACCGGCATGGCCGAGCCCAACGATGAGATTCGGAACCGCGGTGGCCAGGGCAGCGTTTGCGGTCACGAAAGCATTCAAGGCCCGGAAGCCCTCGACTGGTCCCCCTCCCCTGCAGACCAGGGTGGCCGACAGGCCGTGATCGCGATGCAGTTCGCTGACCCGCTCGAACGCGTCAGCCAAGGACCGCTCCGCACTGGGGCCTTCGAAGTTCGCCCAGATCCGGTGCATGCGGATGAGACCGCTCTCCTCGAGCGGACGCAGGACGTGCTCGACGTCACGGCGAGCATCGCCGCACTCGGCTGCAATCAGTGCGATGTGGTGGAGATCCTCCGGTTCGACCCAGGTCTCAGGACCGAACCGGCGTCCTTCCAGCCGGAGACGCTGTAGCGTTCGCTCCCGATCCAATTCGCCGTCGATCGGTACCTCACCGATCGAGAGCAGGGCGAGGACCCGGGCCTGCACCCCGGCCCCGCGACCGAAGCGCTGGCGCATGCCGGTCTGCAGCCGCAGTTCGATCCTCCGGTTGACCAGGGTCGCCGGATCGAAGCTTTCACCGGTCAGGCTTCGATGGGCCTCGCTTTCAGCAGCATCGAGCCGAACCTTCAGCCGCGGCGGATCGGCACTGCCGCTGGGGTCGGCCTCCCCGAGCAAAAGCAGGTAATCGCTGGGACCGACGGGTTCGACGGTGAGGACGCAGGCCCGCACCGTGTGTTCGCCGCGCAGGCGCTGACGCAGCCAAGCGATGAGGTCTCGTAGGTCGCGCACCTCATCGGCGGGCTTGCCCTCATTCTCGTCGTTCGCTCGGCCGAGGGGACGACCCACATCGCCCGAGAGCGGGCGACGCAGGGGCGCCCGTTCGGACGGGTTGAAGAAGCGGTGGTGTCTCATCTGTCATTCGTTTCCCGGGAAGGAGAGATGATCCGGCGGCCCTCATGCGGGCGGCCGGATCGCGGCGGTCGCGTCAGTCGAACAGCGGCCCGTGGAACGCGGGCGTCATCCGTCGAGCGGAAGCCGGCTCGATCATCTCGGCGATCGCCGCGAGCCGCGGCGTGTTCGCCACGCGCACCTCTTCCCGGAGGATGCCGGTCAGGAAGGTGAGGATCTCGTCCGGGCAATCGAAACAGCGGTGGGCCATGGTGTCGAGCAGGGTCGGAGCGCCCGCCTTGCGCAGGACGATCGGGACCGGGAGAACGGCGATCCGGCGCAGCAGTCCCTCGTCCGATAGGGCGCGGAACGCGAAGCCGGTACCGGGCGCGATGATCACGAGGTCGAGCGTGCCCCACTCAAACTGATCCCAGGCGCAGCCGATCGCCTCCTCGAGTGCGGCGACCGATCCGGCTTCCTCGAAGGCGACCGGGTGCCGGATCAGCTCGATGATCCCGTGCTCCCACCACCGCTCGAGTGTCTCCCTGAGTGCGCTGGGCGAACCTCCGTCTTCCGGCTCGATCAGAAAGACCCGCCGGAGGCGGCTCGGGGCCGGCAGATTGTGCTGACGATCCCAGATCCGATCGGCCTCGAGCCCATCCCGGATCGCGGCATCCTGCTCGGCCCAGTCCAACAGGAAGGTCTCTCGCACGAAGCCTGCGACCTGTGCCGAGAGGTCACCCCGTGGTTCGGCCGTCACGGTCAGCTTCAGCTGGTGTTCGCCGAAGATAGTGCTCGGATCGAGCAAGATGCCCGTCGCGGTCTGAACCTCTCGGATGAAGTCACCCGTCATGAAGGCTGTGAGCCGTCCGGGGCGGCTTGGATCGACGGCCCGGAGTTCGAGGAGAAGGCCGTCCTGGTGCCTGCGAGGGCGCTCAACCGTGGCGCGCACCCAGAAGCTCGGCTCGTGGGCGCGGCCGGGCTCGTTCGCGCCAACGAGCGCGTTGAGATCTGTCATTTGTCGTGTCCGTCATGAGGGGAAGGGGCGAAGGCACCTCACCGACTGCTTCCCGCCGGCGCTGTTCGAGCGCCGCGTTTCACCCCGTCCTTCCTGGGGTTTGTGGGCGAAGGGCCTTCGCCTGATTCACCTTGATTGGACTGTCTTCCCCTCCGCTCCCGCAGCCACAGAGGCTCGGGAGCACTTCGATTTTTTCCCTCTCGTGCTGTGTGATGGTTGCCGGACATCGATCGACCACAAGCAGGTCGGCGCGTGCTAGGTTACCCGAGCGCTTGATTAATTGAGTGGTCGCTCACTTTTGAATGCGCCGCGGCCCAGCATGCGATAAACAAATGAGCGATCGCTCATAAATAGATGAGCTGCCGATGGCCCGCGGACGCCCCTGGAGCTTCGATCGGAAGCAGGCTCTGCATCAAGCGATGATGCTGTTCTGGGAACGCGGTTACAGCGCCACTCCGCTCAGGGCGTTGCAGACCGCCATGGGCATCACCCATCCCCAGAGCTTCAGCTCGGCGTTCGGATCGAAGCTGAAGCTGTTTGAAGCCGCGCTCCGCTCGTACTGGGTGAGCCATCTCGAAGCGGTGTTGGAGCCTCTCGCCGCAGACGAACCCATTGAGGCGTTCCAGACCCTGTTTGCGGAAGCCGCCGAGCTCTACACGCGCTGGTCCCCGGCATGCGGCTGTCTGATCCTGACCAGCTCGGTGAATCTGAGGACGGAAGATGATGAGGTCGGCTCGCTGATCGCGGAGTATCGGCAGCGGATTGAGCGCGCGATCGAGGAACGCCTGTCCCGCGCGGTGAAGGACGAGCATCTCCCACCGGGGCAGAAGGCCGCTTTGGCCGAGCTCTGCTTCACCATCCTCTACGGCATGGCCCTGCGAGCCCAGTCTGGCGCCGGGTGCGATGATCTCCTGGGCGGGACGGAGGTGGCGATCAGGCCGTTCGTGGATACGATCTGATGGATGAGCGTCCGCTCATTTCTCTGAGAGTTTCAGGGCACGTCGGTTCCGGATGGCGGATGCCGACTTGCTCCACCTACATCTCGTTGCCGTTCCCGCTGCCGCGCCTAACCCCGCGCTTCTCGCTCGCCTTTGCCTTGCCAGAGGCTCGAACCAGCGGAGGCAGCGTGACCGCCGGGGCGGCCACCGGGATCGACTTCGGTTTGTTGGCCTCCTCACGTTTCCGCGCGGCACGCTCCAACTCCAGCCACATCTCCGGAGAAGCGCGGTCGAATGCCCAGCAGCTGTCCTGTGCGTCGCCGCGGAAGGCATGGCCTGCCGCACGACGGCCGTATCCGGTCCAGGCATGACGGCCGATCCTCGGCACCATCGGAGCGCAGGCGGTGATCAGGGTGGCGACCGCCTCCTCGCCGTGCCCAGTACCGCGCAGACGGCGGGCGATCAGGGCGTCGATCCGGGAGGGATCGGGCCAGCGCCCCTGCCAGCGTGCGAGAAGGTCTGCCCGGTGCGCCCAGTAGACCGGCGCGTCGGCGTGCTGCTCCTCGCCGTCCGAGCTTGGACCGCGATCGAGTTGTGAGGCCGGCCCAAGACCGTAACGTCGGGCGAAGTTGCCGATCCAGAGCGCGAGCCGCTGGCCGAGCCTCTGGCACATCGCCCCGGTCGCGGTGAGAATCTGCGCATAGACACGGCGAGCGCTCCCGTCCGCGTTCCGAACAGCGGTATCCGGGTGATCGGGATCGTCGATCCGCAGGCCGTAGGGGCTGCGGGCGACCCCGAGGCTGAAGCGGAGATCCTCGCTCGCCTCGGCCAGGGCAGCCTGTTCGTAGGGCCTACCCTCGTTCGGCGTCGTCAGCACGACTTCGTGGCTCCCGTCGCTCTTGTCGAGGACGAGGGCTGGCGCAAAACCGGAAGCTACCAAGGCATCGACTTGCGCTTTAGCGAGGCCGGAGAGCATCAGGTGGTGCCGGTCTGTGGAGATCGGGCTGAGATGGACTTTTGCCCCGGGCCCGCCCGCTCGCTCCATCGCTTTCCAGCCCAACGCGATCTCGGCCATCGGGCACGGCGTCAGTTGCCTCAACAGATCGGGATCTTGGGCGAAAACCTCGTCGCCTTTTCCACGAGCCCGCGGCGAGCGCCGCTCGGTCACGACTCGGTAGAGGTCGGCCTGAAGAGCCGCATGGTACAGCTCGAGAGGTCCGGTCACGCTCGCGCCGTGGCTCGGCTGGCGGATCGGTGCCAAGCGAGGCAATGGCTGACCTGCTCTCATCGCGAGACTGCGCGCGCTCGGGGCGGCGCGAGGAGCCGGCCCGACGACGGCCGCCTTCAGCAGCGGGGCGAAGTTGAGCATCGGATAGGCGTCGTCGTACGCGCTCCGCGCAGAACTCGCCGCCATTTCCTGTCGCCTCGCGAGGCCGAAGAGGGCCGGGTCGGTACCGGGAGCCGGTCGCAGTGAATGCAAGACTGCATCGGCGCTCTGGTTGTCAGGGCTGGGCTGATGACCGACACCCTTCGATCTCGGCTCGAATGCGCCCAGGCGCTTCTCCAGGCGGGTTCGGCTGGCCGCCCGGCACGTCGAGGCCTTCACCCTGATCCCGTCCACGACGATGACCGCGCCCGATCCTTTCGCCTCGTAGATGATCTGGTGCTCATCGAGGGCCGCGTGCAAGGCGGCCCACGACGATGCCTTCGTCGCGATCGGACCGACGACCTCGATCACGCGTCGCGCGGCGCTTTCCTCACCGCGGTAGATCTCGGCCCGCGCGGCGCCGGCAGGCAACGCATCGCCCGGCCCGATCCTTCTGGCGAGCACCAATTTCGTCCCCTGCGCGCGATGGGCGAGACGCATGCGAATCTCGGCTAAACGCCGGGCGGCGAGGGCCGCGACCGGGTCGGCCGGGGTCGTCGCTCGGTCATCCCGCGCCGCTGCCATCGCCTCGGAGAGTTCGGGCCGAGATCCCTGTTGCAAGGAAGAGATCTGCGGCCGGGCAGCGGGCTCGGACGCTGCTGCCCGACGCAGTCTCACGGCTGCCAGCGTGCGGGCTATTTGCGAGTGAGAGTTGCCCGCGTGAGAACGAGGTGGATCTCGCCGACCTGCTGGCGCAGCACCGTGAGGTCGCCCGCCTGTCTCTGTTGTTCGGCCGACATGGCCTGCAACAGCTCCATGATCTGCTTGAGGCGGCTCGAGGCGCGGTCCTGACCATCGATGATCGTCCCGATCGGATCGGCCTCGTCGCTCCCCTCCCGGATGATCCTCAAGAGCTCGATCGTGTTGGTGTGGGCCCCTTGCGCCTGGTAGGCTGCGATGCGGCTGTAGTCCGGGGGCGGGTCGCCCTGCGGTCCTGTACCGGTCGACATGTTGCTCTCCTATGCTGCGGTCTTCGAAGACCTCGTGGTGCGCGCCGGGCTCGCGTTGCCAGCCCTGGACGTGCTCGATCTGGGCGACGGCGCGCCCGATGGCTCGGTGAAAGAAGGCGACCCGCGTCGGCTTGTCCGCGTCGGGCGCGACACGCGAGATCAGCGCGTGGACGTGGGCGTTGCCGGACGCGCCGAGATGCTGCGTCCAGAGCACCTGATGGCCGCGCAGGCCGGTCTCCTCCAGCAGGATCGCCAGGCCTTGTTCGATCTGGCGGACCGTCGGCTGCTCGCCCGCCCGCCACGACAGCACGAGGTGCTCGATCGGGCTGCGGGCGGTGGGGGCACCCATCGCGGTGGCGGCCATCTCGGCGACCTGGTCCGAGCGGACGTCGGTGATCAGATTGAGCTGACCGCGAGCCACGACGTCGCCGCGATCCTGGGCGTTGACGTCGCGGTCGATATAGGCGGCGAGCTGGGTCACCTGCCGAACCACCGACGCGCCGTCGCGGCGCTTGGGCATGCGCTTGCCGATCATGACGGCACGGCCAGATGCGCGATGGCGGAGCGAATGTCCTTGAGCACGAGGCGACCGGTCTCGGCCAAGTGCAGCGTGCGGATGGCGATCTTGGCGAGCCCTCCGAGCCGCCGCAGCTCGCGGATCAGTTCAGCATCGACGCGCGCCGTGATGTGAAGCCCGAGGAGCCGTCGTCGCGTGAGCTCGGCGAGCGTGATGCCGGCCGCCGCAGCTTCGGCCTGCAGGCGCTCGTACTCCTCCGGCGTGAGCCGGATGTTGACCTGCTTCGTCAGGATGCGCGTCTCGGTTCCGCGTTGGCCGGGCACGTCAGAAGTCCTCTCGGGCTGTGTTCGGGGAGGTTCTGGGATGGGGGTTCGGGGGCTCGCCCCGACAGGTGAGCGGCTGTGAGAAGCGTCAGCGCCGAACGGCTGCGTCTCCTCGCTAGCTGCGCCCGGCTTGGCCGGCGGCGCGGATAGCGAGGGGCATCCTGCCCGCTGTGTTCCCCGCTGTGTTCTCCTCGGGACCGTCCTTCCGGGAGTACACTTCCTTCTGTGTCGCTAAGGCCGATGTTTGGCTCACTGGTGCGACAGTGCGGTCCAAGTCGGCTGGCGGTGGTTTCCTCCATGAGCCGAACGGAACAACAGACGCTCCGTGTTCTACGTAGATGATCATCGGCCACACCCTCATGAGCCGAGATGGCTCGACCGAGCTATCGACAGCCGATAAGCTCAAGCTTGAGGGTAAAGCTTGACCAAGCGCCTCTGTCAAATATTGGCGATTCGTATAGCGATTCACGGCCCCGGACTTACGGGTAATTACAGGGACAAGACTGCATGCGAATCGCCAGGATTTGCATTTTCCGGCGACAAGCGTGACCATAAGCGAGCTAAGCTTGAGCAATCCCGCTCGACCTAAGGCTTGGCTCACGCAAGGCAAAGACCGATGGCCAAACCCAAACGCAGACTGAAGCCCATGTTGGCGAACGAGCCGGCCGACAACCGCAACGCACTCACTGAGTTGCAAGCCGAGGAACCGGAGGCACAACCGACCAAGGTCACTGTGGCGACCGAAATCGCGGCCTACGCCGCCGACATCCGCGCCTGCCTCAAGGCGGGACATTCGTTCGCGACGATTGCTGCGCGACTGAAGTTCGGAGGCGAACAACTCGACGGAACACAACTCCGTCGCTACCTCGCACGCTGTGACAAACGCTCTGCACGAAGAGGCCGAGTCAAGAAGGCAGATACGAGCGGAGGTGCTTCGTCCTCCGGGAGTTCGTCACCGCCTGCGTCGAGCAGCGCCACCCAGGGTACGACACCACCCCCTGCATCGCCTCAGCCGCAGCAACGGCAAGCGCCGACGACACCGCCATCCCAAACGGCGGCCTTCATCGCGAACAGCCCTGTTGAAGCTTCCGCTGGGACGTCGAGCACGAGCCCGTGGACATTGCCGCCCAGGCCCACGCGGCCTCAGCCCCCCTCCGCAGGCCCTACGCCATCACCTGCGTCCGTGACTCAACCAGATCGCCCCAGTATGGCAAGCCAGGATGCGACCAAGCCGCATAGCATCGCACCTTCCGGACCCGCTGGATCACAACGTCCCACGCCGGCGCCGCAGGCGCGAACTATCGAGCCGGCACCGGCAACACCGATGGTCGCCACAACGTCCACGTCACGGGACGTTGACAGCCCAGAATCTGTTCGCAAGGCGGAGCAGGAACTTGAATCTGCTCAGAACGCCAGACATGCGCTCGGGAGAGGGATGGACATGGTGATGGCAAGAGGGCGGCCCAGGGAGGGTACGACATCAGAACCAGCTCCTGTGCCTCAGCCGGTCAACAAGAACGGCGAACTGTTCTGACCAAGCGTCGCCCCAAAGGTTTGCCCGTAGGGAGAATTTCAGCGGGCAAACCAGCCGTCTATATTTTTTCTCGGCTTGTCGCTGCGAGGTTGGTTTCTCTGGCTTCCGGCTTGTGATCCATACGAGCGCAATCAAAGGCTACATCGTGGCGATAGAGTGCCGTCCTTTCGAGGTACCCAATCTGTAAAAGAACCTGCACGTCTCGCCGCCGTCAAGAACATTTCTATCCCGAATGCAACGCTTCCCTGTCCCAGGACAACCTCCTAGCCGCATCGCCTCTCTGAAACGAAAAACTCGAGACACCGAACCCAGCTTCCATACAATCCACCCTTCCGTCGTGAAGACCGGACAAGGGAGAGACGAATGATGAACCGACGTGATGTCGTCGCGGATATGGTCGCCCTGATGGCGACCACGGTCACGGCGCAGGCCGACCGATTGCCCCTCGGCAACTTGCCCGGCACCCGCTATCCCGATCCGCGGGTCGAGGCTTTGGACAGGCGTTTTTGCTACAAGGTTGGCAACACCGCTATCGAGCGCATCGCCACAGGGTTCCGCTGGGCAAAAGGTCCAGTCTACTTCCGGGACGGCGGCTATCTGCTATGGAGCGACGTCCCGAACAACCGGATCATGCGCTGGCTCGAGAACGGCCACGTCAGCGTCTATCGAGCGAACTCGAATTACTCAAACGGCAATACCCGCGACCGACAGGGTCGGCTGATCACCTGCGAGCACGATACCCGCCGGGTGACCCGCACTGAGCCGATGGCAAGATCACCGTTCTAACTGACACATTCGCCGGCAAGGCGCTCAACGCCCCCAACGACGTGGTGGTGGCCGCCGACGACACGATCTGGTTCACCGATCCGGGCTACGGCATCGACGGGAACTACGAGGGTCACAAGGCCACGGCGGAGTTACCGGCCCAGGTCTACCGCCTCGACCCCTCCACGGGACAGGCCAAGGCCGTGGCGGCGGGCATTGACAGGCGGAACGGCCTCGCTTTCTCGCCCAACGAAAAGACGCTCTACGTCGTCGATTACGGTATCACCCATGGCGGCCGGTCCAACATCCGTGCCTTCACGATCGAAGGCGACCGGCTCACCGGCGACCGGGTCTTCACGGAAGGCTTCACCGATGGAATCCGCATCGACGTGGATGGCAATGTCTGGTGCTCGATGGGATGGGCCGACGCGAGCGAGGATGGCGTGCGCTGCTACGCGCCCTCAGGCGACTTGATCGGCAAGATCCACTTGCCCGAGACCTGCGCCAACCTTTGCTTCGGCGGACCCAAGCGGACCCGGCTATTCATAGCAGCCAGCACCTCGATCTACGCGGTCTATGTCGAAACGCAGGGGGCGATGGTGCCGTAGGGAACATGGGTATCCTTACAGCAGCGACACCCGTGAATTGCCTCTTTTTAAGGTGGGAGCTGATGTGGCTCATGACCCAAAGCGGGCCCTCGGAGCGTCCGGTTCCGGCCTGCCTCATCGAGTAATATGGCTCTGTGAGTTTTGCTTGTCCTTGCGAATGGCCCAATCGAGCGGGATGAGGGCGCTCCCTGACTCCCGCGTCCACCGCTCCCGCGTGGCCTCCACGGAACGCGGGACATCCACAAAATAGGCGTGCTCAAACAGGGTCACTTGCAGCTCCTTGCGGCGCGGCGTCTCCGCGAAGAGGAATTCGATGCGCCGACGCATGGCCTGAACGTCTTCGACTGTGTATCGGCGCGAACCATGACCCCAGCAAAAATCTCGCTAACAAGCTGCTAGAACATGAAAACACGCATTTTGGGTTGGGTCACAATTCACCGAGGCCGTGCCCCACCAAAATGAGTAAAGTGGGCTTTTGGGAGACGCATCACTCCACGCCGATCCACATGGAGAACGATCGATTGCGAATCAGGACGAACCAAACATCCCGCCACTGGGCCGAGGTCGACATAGCCGCGGAGGACGAGACGGGCGGCATAGGCGCAGACGAAACCGCCCGCCACCTCTCACAAGCAGTACGCTCGGCCAACCTCGTCGTCCTCTCTGGGCTCGGCACGTCACTTTGCGTCAAGCGCGGGGACGACAGGCTTGCGCCGACGATGTGGCAGTTGCTTCAGAGAGTGAAAGAGGCGTTCGCACGACTCGACGCTATTGAGCCCATGCACGATCGTCGGTCCCGTTGGTCCACTTTCACGGCCGCATCCAACGTGGCCGAGGAGGAGGAGAATCTCGAGCACGTCCTGTCCCGCGCGAAGCTGGCTACGGAACTAGCTACCGAGCCAGTGCGCCTCCTCCAGGAAAGACTGCTTGCGGTTGCGGAGGAAGTCATCCGCGAAACGGTGGACTTCCTCGCTCCGGATGTCTCCCTGCACACGCATGCTAACTTCCTGCGCCGAATTGCAAGGCGGCCAGCGCGCAAGGCGCGCGTCCGGATATACACGACCAACTACGACCGGTGTTTTGAAGCTGCCGCCGGCCGCGAAGGATTTATCGTGGTGGACGGTTTCGCCTTCGGGTCCGAGCCGCAGTTCAATCCCGACCAGTTTAACTATGACGTGGTTCGGCGCGACACGGAGGAGAGAACCGACTACGTCGAAAACCTCTTCCATTTGCTGAAGCTCCACGGATCGATCGACTGGGAGCTAGATGAGGGATCAGGCAAGGTCATCAAGCGTGAGGGCACGCGTAAGCCGCTGCTCGTCTATCCGCGTTCGACCAAGTACGAGATGGCGTTCAGCCAACCCTACGTGGATATGATGGCCGCCTTCCAGGCCTCCTTGCGCACACCCGCGACGACTCTTGTCGTCATCGGGTTCGGATTCAATGACAAGCACATCGCCGAACCGATCATGGCGGCAGTGCGCTCCAACTTATCGTTCAACCTCGTCGTGGTCGACCCGACCCTCGAGGTCAGATGCCGTGCCGACGGAGGTGCTAACCCATACCTCCAGAGCTTCGCTAGGCTGGTCGACGACGGAGACGGACGCATCGCGCTGGTCGAGGGGACCTTCGAGGATATCGTGCCTCTTATCCCCGACGTCGTTTCCCAGACCGAGATCGAACGCCACTACGAACGTATGCGGAACATCGCGCCGAATGCCCAAGATCGCCGTTAGTCCCTTTGACCGGGCCCGCTATCTCGGCACTGTCACAGCGGTGACGCCGCTGGACGTCCGGCTAAACCTACCGTTCGGTACAGAAATCGCATCGGCCCGTTACGCCGGACACGTTATTGACCGCGGCCAGGTCGGCGAGTTTGTGGTCATTGAGGGCCAAACCTCGGCGGTGCTTGGCCGGATGGTGGAAATCCGACTGCCCGACCGTGACCGGCTGAGCGTCGAGCCGGAACGTGAGAACCGCGCCGACGTGGCCAACCCCATCGGCGTCGTGCGTCTTTTAGGGTCGGTCGATCTCGTCTCCGGGCATTCGTCCCGCGGCATCCCAAGCGCGCCACGGGTCGGGGAATACGTCTACCTCGCGCATCCCGATTTCCTCCGACACGCGATCGACAGCGCGGCGGACAAGAAGGGAGCCACCGTTCGGATCGGGCACCTCACGGGCTCGCAGGACAGCGAGATTGCAATGTCGGCGACGACGGTGTTCGGACGTCACTGTGCCATCCTTGGGTCAACGGGCGGCGGCAAGAGTTGGACAACGGCTCACCTCGTCGAGGAGGTTGCGCGCCTGGACGGGAAGGTTCTGCTAATCGACCCGACCGGCGAGTACCACACACTTGAGCAGGCAACCCATGTGCATCTCGGAGGGCGGCGCGACGGGGAAGACGACGCGCGATGCTTTGTCTCGTTTCCGCACCGGCACCTCAACGAGATGGACCTCTTCGCGCTTCTGCAACCTAGTCAGGGCGTCCAGGCACCTAAGCTTCGGGAAGCGTTGATAAGCTTGAAGTTGATAGCGATCCTGCCTGATCTAGCTGATGAGGATGGGCACCTCATTAAGAACGGCCGGGAGAAGAAGCCTATCAATAGAGCTATTAGGGAACATGACGCGCTGTTGAGGAAGGCGGGCGCGAACTATGACATCAAAAAGCTATCACTTCAGATCCACCACGAGTGCGTTTTCCCCAACGGTACTAACGTCATGCGTTGGGGAAGCGCGCACGACAATTCCGTCAGCAGTTGTATCTCGCTCTGCATACGCGTCGATGGAGCTGTGAACTCCGAACACCTGAAGCCTGTATTCTCCCCTGAAGACTACATGGCCGACGTAACGGAGGTAATCGACAATTTTCTTGTAGGGACGGAAAAAATCCTGCGCGTGTCAATGCGGTACATGCCCTTTGAACAATCGGCACGCGAACTCGTGGTCAACGCACTCGGTCGTCACCTTCTTGCAAAGGCGCGGGACGGAAACTTTAAGGACAGCCCGCTCGTTGTGGTCCTCGACGAGGCTCACCAATTCTTGAATAAATCCGTTGGCGACGAGGTCAACCGGGTCCACCTCGACGCCTTCGGCCTTATAGCGAAGGAAGGTCGAAAGTACGGCCTGACCACAGTGATGGCGACGCAGAGGCCGCGCGACATCCCTGAAGACGTCTTGAGCCAGGTCGGGCTACTGATCGTGCATCGGCTTATCAACGAGCGCGATCAAGGAGTTGTCGTTAGCGCCAGCGGCGCGATCGATGCATCGATGGCAACGTTTCTTCCAACCCTACGAGAGGGAGAAGCTCTAATCATCGGTTCCGGGGCGGTAATGCCATTGCCTGTGCAAGTCATACCTCCGAAGCGCCGGCCAGACCTCTCTGACGGCGGCGGTGGAAACTGGATGCGGCCTGGGGCGCCGGCCGAAGACTAGGCTCCAACACGCGTAGCCCTCATTTGCGTAGTGTCCGCTTCGGAGATGTTGGGCAAGACTACGAAACGGTAGAGAGGGGCGCGAAGCCGAACGTCTAATTACGGGCAGCGAGCTGATGTCAGCTCTTGGCGCACAGCGGCAGCAAAGGCTGACTGAGTTGGGTGGTTCCCTGTCTGTCCGGTTGCGGATTGCAGACACGTTCAAGCGGACATCCCCGTCTGGTTCCGTCGCGATCTTTGCGGCCCTCGGCCAGGTTCTGTAAACCGCCAAACATGCAGATGCGGCGAGCCATGGTAGACGACGGTGCGATGATCGCGCGTCTTCACACGGAAAGCTGGAGGAGCGCCTACAAACCATTCCTCAATCCCAATTTCCTTTCCGGACCAATCGAGGAGGATCGGCTCAGGGCATGGACCTCTCGGTTGATGCGTAGGCCCGCCAACGAGACAGTTATCGTCGCTGAAATCGAGAACGAGCCCATCGGCTTCGTATGTGCAGTCGGTGGCGAGGATGATCGGTGGGGAACGCTGATCGACAATCTTCACGTTCTGCCATCGGCGAAGGGACAGGGAGTGGGGGCGGCATTGCTAGGTGCGGCTGCCGAATGGTCGGCGGCCATCTATCCCTCCGCAGGGATCTATCTGTGGTGCTTCGAGCAGAATGCACCCGCCTGCCGCTTCTACGAGCAAAGGGGTGGCGTCGCCGTTGAACAGATCATCGACGAAGCACCCGGCGGAGGTTTGCTACCCGCGTTGCGCTTCCATTGGCCCGATCCGGCTTCGGCATTCGATGCTCGAAAGGTCGGCTTACGAGACTGAACCAAATTTGTTGGGGGCGACGAACGGCTGCTTTGGAGAAGCGCGGGCAGCAGTCTTGGCGGCTGGGTTGGGTCGGAAGCGGGTCGTCCGCTTCCGGGCAGACTGGCAGCTTGCGCTCTCGGCGAATGGCAGGTCCACCGCCGTTCGCCCAAGTTGTGGAGTGCTCTAGAACGAGCGTTGACCTGGGTCCACTCCGATGGTCCATTCCCCCGGTCCGATGCCGCGCGAAATGGGTGATCGAGGGCCTAACCCCTTGATGTCGTACCCCATCGGTTTTGGCTGAGAATCCTGGCGCCCCAGCCAACTTCCCGCTCAGTCACTCAGCCTGTACGACTTTCGACCAGGTTGCCTGCGGGGTGAGCCGGTTTCTACATTCCGCTGCGACACCGACGTGACCGGCTGGCTTTGGCCCGGGCTGATCGAGAGGATCAGCCCGGACTGAAGGGGCTGGACATGACGCGGGGTCTGAAGACGGGCGCGGGGCAGGTGGTGCTGAAGCTCCGCCAGACTGAGGTGCAGACGGCGCAGGGCAAGAGTTTGGCGTTTGCCGCTTCGCCTTCGTGCCGGGCCAGACCCATGACGGCCGAAGCCTGCCCATCCCGACGCTGAGTGTGGAGCACAGCCGGCTTGTCTGGCGCTGAAGGTGGCGCGACGCATCGACGGCGTGGGCGTGATCGAGGCGTTGGCGCAAGCGATGTGCCTGCATGGCATCCCCGACAACATCCGCTGCGACGACGCTCCGGGATCGCCGTGGGAGAACGGGTACTGCGAGAGCCTCAACGGCAAGACTCAGGACGAGTGACGACGGCAAGCGCGCTTCCGCCCGCTGAAAGTGGCGCAGATCGCGACTGGTCTCAGGCAACCGACTGACGGCCGGCTGTGACAGCGATCACGCTGCCACGGCCGCTTCCAGCAATGGCCCGGAACGAACAGCCGGCGGGCGGTGCGTTCATGAATAGCGACACGAGCGATCCCTACTTCGATCCGGGACCCCGCTATTCGCAGGCGCATTCGCTCGGCGACATCGGCGGCCAGCCGATGCTCACGGAGCCCTACGACGAGACTCCGCCTGCTCTCTTGTCGACACCGCGTGCGAGCGACAGCTCGAACGCACGTGGCGTCACGCCCATCCCTGACCGTGGTCTTGCCGGCGATGCGGATGGGTGCCGCCCCCGCTCACACCCCCTTGAGCAGCCACCGCAGCGGCAGGGCGATGGCGGTGAGGCTCGCCACGCTCATCGCCCAGATCAGCACGAACCAGCCGAGCCTGCGCATCAGTGGTACCCCGCCTCCGCCGTGACCTTGCCGCGGAACAGCCAGTACACGTAGGCCGTGTAGATCAGGACCAGCGGAACCAGCACCGCCGCCCCGTAGAGCAGGAAGGCCTGCGACTTCGGGTGCGTCGCCGCCTGCCAGATCGTGACGCTCGGCGGCACGATGTACGGCCACATGCTGATGCCGAGCCCGATATAGGACAGCAGGAAGAATCCCAGCGCGCAGAGGAAGGGCGTGACCTCCTCCCGTCGCTCCAGGGCATGGGCGAAGCGCCACGCCAGCAGCCCGACCAGGATCGGCACCGGCGCGCCGACGAACAGGCCGGGCAGGCCGAGCCAGCGGTCGCGGAAGGGCGCGCTGATCGCCAGCATCGTCGCCGAGACCACGGCGATGAGAACGAGCGTCGCCACCGCCAGGGGCTTGGCGAGGTTGTAGGCGCGGATCTGCAACTCGCCGGTGGTCTTCCCAATCAGCCAGCACGCCCCGAGCAGGCCGTAGCCCACGACGAGGGCGATCCCGGTCAGCACCGAGAACGGCGTCAGCCAGTCCCACCAGCCGCCCGCATAGGCGCGGCCGTCGATCCTGATGCCCTGGACGAAGGCCCCCAGCGCGATGCCCTGGCAGAAGGCGGCGACGTAGCTGCCCCAGGAGAAGGCCCGGTCCCACCAGAGCTGCCCGCGCGGCGTCGCCATGCGGAAGCGCATCTCGAAGGCCACGCCCCGGAACACCAGGGCGAGCAGCATCAGGATCAGCGGCATGTACAACGCCGGCAGGATCGTGGCGTAGGCCAGCGGAAACACCGCGAAGAGCCCGCCGCCGCCCAGCACCAGCCAGGTCTCGTTGCCGTCCCAGACGGGGGCGACGGAGTTCACCATCACGTCCCGCTCGGCCTTGCCGCGCACCGCCGGGAACAGGATGCCGAGGCCGAGGTCGAACCCGTCCATCGCCACGTAGAGGAACACGGCGGTGGCGATGAGGATCGCCCAGATGAGGGTGAGATCGAGGTCCATCGCGGGCTCTCCTCACTCGGCCGGTTGCAGGTGCGCGTCCCCCGCCAGGGCGGGCGCCGGGGTGATGCCCGCCGTGCGCACCGGCTGGCCGACGGGCGGGCCGGATTCGTGCGGGCGCGGGGTCTGGTTGAACAGGTGGAACAGGTACCAGATGCCCGCCCCGAACACCGCGAAGTACACCACCGCGAAGGCCGCCAGCGAGGCCGCCACGGCGGGCGCGGCGATGGGCGAGACGCTGTCGGCCGTGCGCAGCAGGCCGTAGACCGTGAAGGGCTGGCGGCCGGATTCCGTCACCACCCAGCCCGCCGTCACGGCGATCAGGCCGGACGGCCCCATCGCCACGGCGCAGCGGTGCAGCCAGGGCGTCTCGAACAGGCGGCCCTTGTACCGCAGGACGAGGGACCACAGGCCGAGGCCGATCATCAGCATTCCGAGCCCGACCATCACCCGGAAGGCCCAGAACACCAGCGGCAGGTTGGTCGGCCACGTGTCGCGCGGCAGGTCCTTCAGGCCGGTGACCTTCGCGTTCAGATCGTGCGCGAGATAGAGGCTCGCGAGGCCCGGAATGCCGATCTCGTATTGCGTCTCGGCGGCCTGCGCGTCCGGCCAGCCGAACAGGATCGAGGGCGCGCGGGTGACGCTGTCGAAGTGGCCCTCCATCGCCGCCACCTTGGCGGGCTGGTGGTGGTAGGTGTTGCCGCCGTGGAGATCGCCGAGCACCAGTTGCACCGGGGCGACGATCGCCGCCATCCACATGGCCATGGAGAACATCAGCCGGGCGCGGGGGTTGGTCCGGTCGCGGAGCAGGTGCCACGCGCCGACCGCGCCGACGATCATCGCCGTCGTCAGGTAGGCCGCCGTCACGGTGTGGGCGAAACGGTAGGGGAAGGACGGGTTGACGATCACCGCCGTCCAGCTCTCCGGCACGAACCGGCCGTCTGCATCGAGCGAGTAGCCGGCCGGCGTCTGCATCCACGAATTGGCGGACAGGATCCAGAAGGCCGAGAGCAGCGTGCCGCCCGCGACGAGGCAGGTCGCCAGGAAGTGCAGGCGGGGCCCCACCCGCTCCATGCCGAACAGCATGACCCCGAGGAAGCCCGCCTCCAAAAAGAAGGCGGTGAGCACCTCGTAGCCGAGCAGCGGCCCGAGCACCGGGGCGGTCTTGTCCGAGAAGACCGACCAGTTGGTGCCGAACTGGTAGCTCATCACCAGCCCCGACACGACGCCCATGGCGAAGGCCACGGCGAAGACCTTCAGCCAGTAGCGGTAGGTGTCGAGGTAGACCGGCCTGTCGGTGGCGAGCCAGAACGCCTCCAGCACCGCGAGATAGCTCGCCAGCCCGATGGTGAAGGCCGGAAACAGGAAGTGCCAGACGACGGTGAAGGCGAACTGGCTGCGGGCGAGATCGAGGGCGCTCGGGAGATGGTTGGCCAGCATTGGATCAAGTCCCTCACGGGGATGGCCCGCGGGACGGCCCTGGCGGCCGACACGCGACGCATGAGCCTACCTCGCGCCGACGACTTCGCCTGTCAATTCGGACTTTTGGTTGAAATTTGATCCACATCAAGGAAGGCATGACGATGGCGTTCCTGGCACTGCGCCATCCGAGAATTCGCTGCGGGGTTTCGAATACGATTTAGATCTTTGGTGGAGGCAGGGCGTTGCCTCGACGACCCGCCACGGGGCATAGCCCTTCAGGAACCCGGCCTCCGGCAGCTTGCACGCCCGGTCAGGCCATCCGGTTCGGTCGGGTCGGAGACACGCCATGAACGCCTATGTCCCACCGCTCGCAGGCGGCGCGTTGATCGGCGCCTCGGCCGCCTTGCTGCTGCTGGCCAACGGGCGCATCGCCGGAATCAGCGGCATCCTCGGCGGCCTGCTCGGCCCCTCCGTGCGGGATGGGGCGTGGCGGGCCGCCTTCGTCATCGGGTTGCTGGCGGGCCCGGCCCTGTTTCGCCTCGGCGCGGGCCATTGGCCGGAGGTCCGGGTCGGCGCGTCCTGGCCGGTGCTCGTCGTCGCCGGGCTCCTCGTCGGCTACGGGACGCGCCTCGGCTCGGGCTGCACCAGCGGCCACGGCGTCTGCGGCCTCGCGCGGCTCTCGCCCCGCTCCCTCGCGGCGGTGGCGACCTTCATGGCGGCGGCCATCGTCACGGTCTTCCTCGTCCGTCACGGAGTGGCCCGATGACCGCGCCCCGTCTCCTCGCGGCGCTGGCCAGCGGCCTGCTGTTCGGCGCAGGGCTCGCCCTGTCGGGCATGATGGACCCGGAGAAGGTGCTGGGCTTCCTCGACCTCGTGGGCGCCTGGGACCCGAGCCTCGCCTTCGTGCTCGGTGGCGCCGTCGGCGTCTCGGCGCTGGGCTACGCCCTGAAGGCCCGGATGGACCGCCCTGCCCTCGCCGACCGCTTCGCGGTGCCGACGAACCGGAGCGTCGATGCCCGCCTCATCGGCGGCGCGGCCCTGTTCGGCATCGGCTGGGGCCTCGCTGGGTTCTGCCCCGGCCCGGCGCTTGCCGGCCTCACCCTCGGCTTGCCGCAGGTCGCCCTGTTCGTGGCGGCGATGCTCGCCGGGATGGGGCTCTTTCAGCTCACCACAGGCCGGCCGGCGGGACGCTGACACGGGAAGCGCCCACCCCGCGCGATGGGGGGGCGCCTGCGCGCCTCCCAGGGCGGACTCCGGGCGGTCAGAGGCGGGTGGTCAGGGCGGTGAGCCAATCCGGCGAAGCGTTGACGAGGGCGGTCTCGGCGGCCTTGTCGAGGCCGGTGGCGATCATCAGGCCGGTGGCCACGAGGATCAGGCCCAGTGCCGCCTTCAGCCCCTTGCCGAGCCCCATCATCCGGTCGCGCCAGCGCATCAGCACCTCGCGGGACAGCGTTCCGAGCAGGAGCAGCGGCAGGGCCGCGCCGAGGCCGAACAGCAGCATCGTCAGCGCCACCGTGCCGAGGTCGCGCCCCTGCGAGGCCAGCAGCGAGGCCGCGCCGAGCGTCGGCCCGACGCAAGGGCTCCACACCGCCCCGAGCAGGAGCCCGACGCCGAACTGGCCGGCGAGCCCGGCCGTGGAGAAGCCGCCGAAGCGGCGCTCGGTCCAGTCGCTCACCGGCCCCGCCGCCGCCGCGAGGCGGGTCTGCGCGACGGGCACCATCAGCACGAGGCCGACGAGCATCAGCAGGATCGCCGCCGCCACCCGGAACACCCCCGCATCGAGGCCGATGGCGAAGCCGATCGTCGCCACAAACAGGCCGATGGCGACGAAGGACAGGGCGAGCCCCCCCGCCAGCGCCGCCGGGCCGAGCCGGTGCTCGGAGGCCGCCGCCCCCAGCACCAGCGGCAGCAGGGGCAGGACGCAGGGCGACAGCACCGAAAGGAGGCCGGCGAGGAAGGCGAGGCCGAGGGTGGCGACCATGGCGGGCGCTCAGATCGCCTTGTCGAGGAGGGCGGAGAGCGCCTCCGGCTTGGTCTCGCCGGTCGAGCGGCCGGTCTCCGTCTCGCCGCGATAGGTGATCAGCGTGCTCTGCATCGTGGCGCGGAACTGCTTCACCACGTCCTTGCGGCTGTCGAAATCGACATCGAACACCTGCAGATCCTTGAACTTCGGATCGGCCTCCAGCTTGGCGAGGATCGGCTTCTGCGCGGCGCAGGTGGTGCACCACGGCGCGGTGATGTGGACGAGGATCGGCTTGCCGGCCTTCTGCGCGGCGGCGAAGGCGGCCGGATCGTAGGGCTGCTCCGCGGCCGAGGCGGCGGTGCCGAACACCATCGGCGCGGCGGCGAGAAGCCCGAGGAGGAAGCGGCGGCTGGTCATGGGATGAAATCCTCGCGGTCAGGAGAGGGTGGGCGATCCGTCCTTCGCCGGAAACCCGCCTTCGGTTTCACGGCGGGAGCCGTGGCCGATGGGGTTGAGCCGTCCCCGTCGATGAATCCCGGGTCGTCGTTGCGAGCGGAGCTGCGTGAGCCAACCCGATCGTCCACGGCTCGGTCAATGGGCGGCCTGTGTGATGGCGCGGTCGATGTTGACGCGCGCCGCCCAATCCCGCGCCCGGTCCTCGCCCTTCAGGCCGATGAGCCGCGTGCCGCTGACGTCGACGTTCTTGAAGTCCGCACCCGCCACCGTGGCCCCGGTGAGGTTCGCGCCCGAGAGGTCCGAGCCCATCAGCACCACGTCGGTGAGGTCGGCGTCCGTCAGGTTGGCGAATTCCAGGCGCGAGCGCCCGAGATCGGCCCCCTTCAGGTTCGCGCCGGACAGGTTCACCGAGGTGAAGACGGCGCGCATCAGGCCCATGGACTGGTTCCTGATGTCGGCACCGCCCCTCAGGTCCACGAGCGTCGCGCCGCGCATGTTGGCGCCCTTGAAGTCGCCGATCGGCATGGAGCGGCTGAGGTCGGCACCGCTGAAATTCGCATCCCGCGCGGTGATGCCGAACATCGCCGCGTCGGCGAGCTTTGCGCCCGACAGGTCGGCCTTGAGGAACCATGCCTGCTGCAGGTTCGCGCCGGTGAGATCCGCGCCGCGAAGGTTCGCCGTGTTGAGCCGGGCCGTGCGCAGGTTGGCGCCGCGCAGGTCGAGGCCCGAGAGGTCGAGGCCGGAGAGCGACTTGTCGTGCAGGTCGATCGGCTTGCCGTGCGCCGCCGCGATCATCGCCTCGATGTCGGCGCGGCTCATCTCGGCCTGAGTCATGGCGGGGGAGGTCATGTCCGCTCCGAGCAGCAGATCCTGCTCGGCGGCGGCGGGTCCGACGAGGATTGCGGCGAGCAGGACGCTCAGGGCGAGGCGGTGCATCGTGTCACTCCCTGGAGGTCCGGGCGGAAGCGGCCTCCGTATCGTTTTCGTATGGGTGCGATGCTATGCCGGGCCGCCGCAGCCCGTCGGTGACCGAGGTCACACAAGTCGGGCGCGGTGGGAGAAAAACGCCACGCGAGCCGGGTTTTTCAACCCGCCTTCGTGCCCGGAGGATGCGCCAGCGATGACGGACGCCCAGAAGGTCGAGCGGTGGATCGACCGGTTCCCGCCGATCCGCGCGCTCAGCCCAGCGCATCTCCAGATCGCCCGGGGAACGGTGCATTTCCCGGTGCTGGAGGCCGGGGCCACGGCCTACGAACTCGACGGCGACTGCGCCAACTACCTGATGTGCCTGGAGGGCCGGACACGCGTTTTCCGCATGTCGGAGGGCGGGCGCGAGGTGCTGATCTACAAGGTCGGCCCCGGCGGGACCTGCGCCCTGACCACGCAATGCCTCCTCTCGGGCGGCACCTTCCCCGCGCAGAGCATCGCCGAGGAGCGCACCGAACTCGCGGCCCTGCCGGTGAGCACGTTCCAGCACCTGATGGACGACAGCGCCGCCTTCCGCAGCTTCGTCATGGACGATTACACGCGGCTGATGTCGGGCCTGTTCACGCTGATCGACGAGGTCGCCTTCGCGCCCCTCAAGCAGCGGCTGGCGCAACGCCTCCTGGCCGAGGCCGGAGCCAAGGGCATCGCCGCCGTCACCCACCAGAAGCTGGCGGACGATGTCGGCAGCGTGCGCGAGGTCGTCAGCCGGATCCTGGCGCAATGGGCCGAGGCGGGCCTGATCGAACTCCGCCGGGGCGCCATCGAGATCGTCGAGCGTACCAGCTTGGCGGCCGCGGGACGGCGATGACCGGCGGCAGGCGGATCGCTGCCTCGGGGACGAGGCCGGCAGCTGATCGGGCTCGTCACCGACGACCCGTACCAGCCCATCCCGATGACGATGCTCGGCTACGTCGAGCTACTGGAGCGAGAATTGCAGGCGCTCCATCGCGCTGGCCCTGGTGGAGGGCGGACGCGACCTGATAGGCAGGACGCTCCACGTCACGACCCCAAAAGGTTTCACCACGGCGACGGTGGCCGAGCCCGTCTTCTTCGATCCCAGAGGGGAAGCGCATCCATGCTTGAGGCCCGCGACCGCACCGCCCGTCTCCTGCCGCTCGACCGCAAGGCGGCCGCCCCGGCCCAGGGCGGCGTCACGATCCGCCCGGCCGAGGCCGAGGCGCGGTTCTCGCTCCGCCTGCGCGGCACCGTCGCCACGGCGGCGGGACTTCGCCTCGACGGCCGGATCAACACGGTCTCCGGCGACGCGCGCCGCTGGGCCGCCCGCCTCGGGCCGGACGAGTGGCTGATCGGCGCGCCCGAGACCGATGCCGACCTGCTGGCGGCGGCCATCGGCGGCGACCTCGCGGGCCGGGTGCATTCCCTGGTCGACGTCTCGCATCGGAACGTCGGCATCGAGGTGGGCGGCGCGCTGGCTGCGGTCGCCCTCGACGCGGGCTGCCCCCTCGACCTCGGTGACGCCGCCTTCCCCGTGGGCAGCGCCACCCGCACCCTGCTCGGCAAGGCGGAGATCGTGCTAATCCGCCGCCCGGGAGCCGTGCCGACCTACCGTGTCGAGTGTTGGCGGTCCTTCTCGACCTACGTGTACGGTCTGTTGCAGGAAGCCGCCTTCGGGGTGGGTCCGTCGGAGAGAGCCGCCGCGCGATGATCAGCGCCTTCGATCTGTTCAAGATCGGCATCGGTCCGTCAAGTTCGCACACGATCGGCCCGATGGTGGCGGCGCAGCGCTTCCGCGGGCGCGTCGCAGGGTTGCCCCACACCGTGCGCATCACCGCCGAGATCTTCGGCTCCCTCGCCTGGACCGGGCGCGGCCACGGCACCGACCTCGCGATCTTCCTCGGCCTCCTCGGCCACGCGCCCGCCACCGTCGATCCCGACCGGGTGGCCGGGTACGCGGCGGCCCTCGCCGAGACGGGCGACCTCGGCCTGCCCGGCATCCGCTTCGACTGCGCCCGCGACCTGATCTTCAATCTCACCGAGATCCTGCCGCGCCATACCAACGGCATGAGGTTCCGCGCCTTCGACGCGGCCGGCACGCTGCGCGACGAGGTGGTCTGCTTCTCCATCGGCGGCGGCTTCGTGGAGGAGGAGGGCGAAGAGACGCTGGCAACCCTCGACGCCGTCCCGGTGCCGTTCCCCTTCGAGAGCGGAGCCGACCTGCTGCGGATGTGCGCCGAGAGCGGCCTGTCGATCGCGCAGGTGCAGATGGCCAACGAGCGGACGCTCCGCTCCGAGGCCGAGATCGGGGACGGGCTCGACGCGATCCGCGACGCGATGCTCGCCTGCATCGGTCGTGGCTTGCGCATGGATGGCGAGTTGCCGGGGGGCCTGAAGGTCCGCCGCCGGGCCAAGCGGCTCCATGCGACGCTCGACGCCAACCGGCTCTCCAACAGCCGCCCGGCCCACGAGATCATGGACTGGATCAGCCTCTTCGCCCTGGCGGTGAACGAGGAGAACGCGGCGGGCGGGCGCATCGTCACCGCGCCCACCAACGGCGCGGCGGGCATCGTGCCGGCGGTGCTGCGCTACATCGTCGATTTCTGCTCCGGCTGGAACGAGGCGCGGGGGCGCGACTACCTCCTCACCGCCGCCGCCATCGGCGGCCTGATCAAGCGCCGCGCCTCGATCTCCGGCGCCGAGGTCGGCTGCCAGGGAGAGGTCGGCTCGGCCTCGGCGATGGCGGCGGCGGGCCTCGCCGCGATCCTCGGCGGACAGGCTCCCCAGGTCGCCAACGCCGCCGAGATCGCGATGGAGCACCATCTCGGCATGACCTGCGACCCGATCGGCGGCCTGGTGCAGATCCCCTGCATCGAGCGCAACGCCTTCGGCGCCAACAAGGCGGTGGCCGCCGCCTCCCTCGCGCTCCACGGTGACGGGGTGCATTTCGTGAGCCTGGACCAGGTCATCGAGACCATGCGCCAGACCGGTCACGACATGCAGGACAAGTACAAGGAGACCTCCCGCGGCGGGCTGGCGGTGAACGTCGCGGCCTGCTGAGGCCGCGCGTCCCCCGACCGCCGATCAGGCGTCGGCCGGAGCGGGCAGCGCGAAGCCCCGCACGTCGTGCCCCTCCGCCGCGAGCGTCGCTACGAGATCGTCCGGCGCCAAGGTGATGGTCCGGGTGCTCACCAGCGGGTGGACGTTGATCCGCTCCTCGGCCAGCAGGCTGTCCTGCACGAAGACCTGCACGCTCCCCGGCGCGGCGTTCAGCGCGGCCAGCGGCGAGACGGCGCCGCTCTCGACGCCGAGCTGCTCGCGCAGGGCCTCGGCGCTGGCGAAGGAGAGGCCGCCACGCGCCCCGAGCACGGCGCGGAACGCCTTCAGATCGACCCGGGCGTCGTGGTGCAGGGTGACGAGGAAGAAGGTCTTCTTCCCGTCGCGCAGGAACAGGTTCTTGGTGTGCGCGCCGACGATGTCGCCGCAGACCGCCATCATCGCCTCGACGGTGAGGACCGGCGGGTGCTCGGAGTGCTTGTAGACGATGCCGCGCTCGCGCAGCTTGGCCAGGAGGTCGTCGGAGGTCAGGGGCATCGGGGTCCTCATCGGTGGTCGGAGGCCGGCGGCGCGAGGACGCCGATCCGCCGGAGGGCGCACCTTTCACGATCTTCGGGCGGCGTCGATATAGACGCTCCTCCAGGACGGGCGCCGCGCCCGCGGGAGGGGAATGGCCCTCGACGGTCTCGATCCGCCCCCGCCGCGCCTGCCCGTCGGCGTGGGGCAATGGCGACGGAGGTCGTGCCGACATCGACCACCATGACGTCCCCCGCCTCCGGCACGTCGGGCTCGACGCCGACATCGATCCAGTGGCGGCCGAAGATGACGTCGATGTCGGCGGCGAAGACCTCGGGGCTGAGGTAGAATGCGGCGGGCAGGGTGTAGCCGGGACGGCGCTCGCGCAGGAGCCGCTGAAGCGGGGTCGGCGTCACGTCGAGCATGGGGCCTGCGAAGCCAATCAAGCCCGGAAACGATCGCCGTCGGGATAGGCCGCCGCTGCCACCGCAGCGACAGTCCCTTGGCCGACCGCGGCGTGCCGCCGACTCGCCCGTCGCGGGCATCGGGGCGCGAACGCGACGATGCGGGCGGCGATGACGATAGGCATGGCCTGTCGCCCCGGCCGGGACCCGTCGCCTCGTCATCGTGGGCGTGCGGGGCCTATGACGGCAGGGCAGGCCGGAACAACCGGCCGCCCTGCCTCGCCTGGGAGTGAACATGACGCCGAACCCGTCCCGTGGCCTCGCCGCCGCGCTCGCCTGCCTCGGCCTCGGCCTCGGACCGCTGCCGGTCATGGCTCAGGAAACCAAGGCGACCGCCACCCCGCCGGCGACCGTCCAGGTGGACAAGGGCTCGGCGCTCTACGGCCGGCCGGAGGGGGGCGGCGCGGCCAAGCTCGCACCGGTGGCGGGGCCGCCGATCGCGACAGCGGCCGCCAAGCTGCCCGTCGCCCAGCTGAAGGTGCCGGACGGCTTCAGGATCGAGGTCTATGCCAGCGGGATCGCCAACGCGCGATCCATGACGCAGGCGCCGGACGGGACCGTGTTCGTCGGCACCCGCACCGTCGGCAAGGTCTACGCCGTCCTCCCGCAGGCCGGTGCGGACGGCACCCACGAGGTCAGGACCATCGCCACCGGGCTGCACCGCCCGAACGGCGTCGCCTTCCACGACGGCGCCCTCTACGTCGCGGAACTGTCCAAGATCTGGCGATACGACGACATCCTCACGCATCTCGACGGCGGCGAGAAGCCCCGGCTCGTCTACGACGACCTGCCGAAGGACGAGGCGCATGGCTGGAAGTTCATCGCGATCGGTCCCGACGACAAGCTTTACGTCCCGGTCGGCGCGCCGGGCAACATCCAGCTTCCGCCCGACACCCATGCCCAGATCCGCCGGATGGACCTCGACGGCAAGAACGCCGAGGTGATCGCGCGGGGGGTGCGCAATTCGGTCGGCTTCGACTGGAACCCGAAGACCAAGCAGCTCTGGTTCACCGACAACGGCCGCGACTGGGTGTCGGAGGACATCCCCAACGACGAGCTCAACGTCGTGACGGATCCCGGAAAGCAGCATTTCGGCTATCCGTTCTGCCACCAGGGGACCTTCACCGATCCGGAATACGGCTGGGGCCATTCCTGCAGCGAGTTCACTGCGCCCGCCGCCCTGCTCGGGCCGCACACGGCCTCCCTCGGCATGAGGTTCTACACCGGCACGCAGTTCCCGGCCGATTACCGGGACCAGATCTTCATCGCCCGGCACGGCTCCTGGAACCGCACCGCCAAGCTCGGAGGCGACGTGGTGCTCGCCAGGACCGGGCCCGACGGCAAGATCGCCGCGACCGAGCCGTTCGTGACCGGCTTCCTGCAGGACAACAAGTATGTCGGGCGGCCCGTCGACGTCCTCGTCGCCAGGGACGGCTCGCTCCTCGTCTCGGACGACTACAACGGCGCGATCTACCGCGTGAGCTACGCCCGATGAGGGGTTCGCGAAAGGCGTTCCGGGCCCTGCCCGGCCTCGCCGCCGCCTGCCTGGCCGGAGCCGCCCTGGCAGCCCCGGCTGCCGATGACCCCGTGCCCGGGCGCCTCGCCGCCTGCGTCGGCTGCCACGGGGCGGGAACCTCCACGACCGAGGGGGTCCCCTCCCTCGGGGCGCAGCCGGCGGATTACGTCGTCACGCAGCTCTTCCAGTTCCGGGAGAAGCAGCGGGAGGCGGCACCGATGAACGACATCGCCGCCGGGTTCTCCGACGACGACCTCAGGGCCTACGCGGACGCCATCGCGACCCTGCCTCCGCCCGCCCGGTCCGGCGCGGCACCGGACGACGCGCTCAAGGATCGCGCCCAGGCGATCATCGGCAAACACCAGTGCACGTCCTGCCACGGGGCCGACCTCGCGGGGCACGATGCGATCCCGCGCATCCGGGCCCAGCGGGAGGAGTACCTCGCCAAGGCCCTGACCGCCTACCGGTCCAACGCGCGACCGGGCTACGACCCGGCGATGAACGAGGTCGCGCAGGACCTCAAGGACGACGAGATCCGCGATCTCGCCGCCTACATCGCGCGGCTCTGACGTGCCGACACGACGCCCCCCATCCCAGGGACAGGAACCGGACCCGCCCCTGGGGAGCGCCTCCATCCCGTCGCACCATCGAGGGTGACCCCATGCCGGCGCTGGATCTCGTGCGGGCCGCAGCGGCGGGACTGGCCTTGTCCTGGGCCGCGTTCGCGGCGCAGGCGGCCGACTATCCCGCTCCCAGGGCGGGCGACTGGACGGTCAGGGACTTCCGGTTCCACACGGGTGACGTGCTGCCGGAGTTGCATCTGCACTACGTCACCATCGGGGATCCGAAGGGCGAGCCCGTGGTGGTCCTGCACGGCACCACGGGCTCGACGGCCAGCATGCTGACGGCCGGCTTCGCCGGGGAGCTGTTCGGCCCCGGACAGCCCCTCGATGCGTCGCGGTATTACATCGTGATCCCGGACGCGATCGGCCACGGGAAGTCGTCCAAGCCGTCGGACGGGCTGAAGACGCGCTTCCCGAAATACAATTACGACGACATGGCCGAGGCACAGTATCGGCTCCTGACCGAGCATCTCGGCCTCACGCACGTTCGCCTCATCATCGGCAATTCGATGGGGGGCATGCACACCTGGATCCTGGGCGTGACCCATCCCGGCTACGCGGACATCCTCGTCCCCATGGCGTCCCAGCCGAGCGAGATGGCGAGCCGCAACTGGATGCTGCGCAGGCTCCTCGTCGAATCGATCAGGCGCGACCCGACCTACGCCGGCGGCGAGTACACCCGTCAGCCTCCGTCGCTGCGGGTCGCCAACGTGTTCTTCGCCCTCGCCACCAGCGGCGGCACGCTGGCCCTGCAGAAGCAGGCCCCGACCGGCGACCGGGCCGACCAGGTGGTGGATGCCCGCCTCGGAGCGCCGTTCAACGCCGACGCCAACGACTACATCTACCAATGGGAGGCGTCCCGCGGCTACGACCCCTCGCTGGGGCTGGAGACGATCAGGGGCACCGTGCTGGCCATCAACTCCGCCGATGACGAACGCAACCCGCCCGAAACCGGGATCATGGAGCGCGACATCAAGCGGCTGAAGTCGGGGCGCCTGTACCTGATACCGGCCAGCCCCGAGACCTCCGGCCACGGCACCACGGCCTTCGCCCGATTCTACAGGCAACCGCTGGAGGACGTCCTCCTGACCGCACCGAAGCTGCCGATGTAGCCCGGCCCCGCCAACGCGATCGGCCTACCCGGCGGCGCCGAGGAGCGGCAGCCACGCCGCCAGCGCCAGCAAGGCGGCCAGCAGCACGGGCGGGGTAACGACGAGGCCGACCTTCATGTACTGGCCCCAGGTGATGGTCCGGCCCTTGCCGGCGAGGACGTGCAGCCAGAGCAGCGTCGCGAGGCTGCCGATCGGGGTGAACTTCGGCCCGAGGTCGCAGCCGATGACGTTGGCGTAGATCATGAGTTCGCGGGTCAGCGGCGACAGGTCCGGGGCTTGCTGGATCGAGAGCGCGCCGACCAGCACGCTCGGCATGTTGTTCATCACCGACGACAGGATCGCCGCCGCGAAGCCGGTGCCGACCGTGGCGACCCACGGACCGTGCCCGGCGAGCCAGACCAGTCCCTTGGCCAGCGCGTCGGTCAGCCCGGCGTTCCGCAGGCCGTAGACCACGAGGTACATGCCGAGGCTGAAGAGGACGATCTGCCAGGGGGCGCCGGCCAGCACCCTGCGGATCGGGATGGTCCCGCCCCGCTTCGCGAGCAGCAGGAGCACCGCCGCGCCGGCACAGGTCACGGCCGACACCGGCACCCCGAACGGCGCGGTCACGAAGTAGGCGAGCAGGAGGACACCGAGCAGCGGGAACGCCGCCCGGAACACGAGCGGATCACGGATCGCCTCGGCCGGGCGTTCCAGGGCGTCCACGGAATAGGCCGCCGGCACGTCGCGCCGGAAGGAGACCCACAGCACCAGCAGGGTCGCCGCCAGGGAGACGAGGTTCACCGGCACCATCACCGCCGCGTACCGGCCGAAGGTCACGTCGAAGAAGTTGGCCGAGACGATGTTGACGAGGTTGGAGATCACCAGCGGCAGGGAGGTCGAATCCGCCACGAAGCCGCAGGCGACGATGAAGGCGAGCGCCGCCGCCGGCTCGACGTCGAGCCGCACCAGGATCGCCAGCACGATCGGCGTCAGCAGCAGCGCGGCGCCGTCGTTGGCGAACACCGCCGCGATGGCCGCGCCGAGGAGCACGACCAGGGGAAACAGCCGCCGGCCCCTCCCGCCGCCCCAGCGGGCGACGTGGAGCGCCGCCCAGTGGAAGAACCCGGCCTCGTCGAGCAGCAGCGAGACGACGATGAGCGCCACGAAGGTGAAGGTGGCATCCCAGACGATGTGCCAGACCACCGGGACGTCGCCCGGATGGATCACCCCCGTGGCCAGCGCGACGCCCGCGCCGGCCAGCGCGCTCCACCCGATCCCGAGGCCCCCGGGCTGCCAGATGACGAACACGAGGGTCGTGAGGAAGATGGCGAGTGCGAGCATCCGGGCGGTGTCTTCCTGTCGGTCGGCGCGAGGCTCAGGCGGTGGCGACGCGGCGGCCGTGCCCGTCCACGACCCGCTCGCCATCCTCCTTGACGAACTCGCCCCGCTGGGCCGGCAGGAGATCCAGCACGGCCTCGGACGGGCGGCACAGGCGCACGCCCTTGGGCGTGACGACCAGCGGGCGGTTGAGGAGGATCGGGTGCGCCTCGATCGCATCGAGCAGGTGCGCGTCGGTCAGCGCCGGATCGCCGAGGTTCAGCGCGGCGAACGGAGTGCCCTTCTCCCGCAGCACGTCGCGGACGCCGAGGCCGGCGCGGGCGAGGAGCTGGACCAGGAGCGCCCGGGTGGGCGGGGTCTTGAGGTACTCGATCACATGCGGCTCGAGTCCGGCGTTGCGGATCATCGCCAGGGCGTTGCGCGACGTGCCGCACGCGGGGTTGTGGTAGATCACGACGTCGAACGGGTCAGGCATGGGCGGTCTCTCCGGTCGGGGGACAGCAGGTGGCCAGCGCGGCCATGGCCGGGGCGCAGACCTCCGGGCGGCCCTGGCAGCACTCCTTCATCAGGAAGGCGATCAGGTCGGACAGCATCCCGTAGGCGGCGCTGTAGACGATGGAGCGGCCCTCGCGCCGCGAGGCGACCAGCCCGGCATGGCTCAGCTCCTTGAGGTGGTGGGACACGGTGGCGGCGGACACGCCGACCGCCTCGGCCAGCACACCGGACGCCATGCCCTCCGGCCCGGCAGTCACCAGCGCCCGGACGAGGCGCAGGCGGTGTTCCTGCGCGAGGGCCGTGAACGCGGCGAGGGCTTGCGGCTCGTCCATTTCCGATTCAATCTTCAAACGATCGTTTGAGTGTAAGGGACGACCGATCCTTGGACAAGCCGATGCCACCCTTCGATGACGGACTGCCGAACCTGAGCGCGGCGCATTTCGCGGTGCCGACCCGCGACCGCGTGGAGGCGGCCCCGGCCCTCGCCCACGCGCCCCGCTTCCTGATCCTCTACGGATCCCTGCGCGAGCGCTCGTTCAGCCGGTTCCTGGCCTTTGAGGCCGCCCGCCTCCTCGAAGCCATGGGCGGCGAGGTGAGGATCTACGATGCCCACGGCCTGCCCCTGCCGGACGACACGACCGCCGACCATCCGAAGGTGCAGGAACTGCGCGCGCTGTCGGTCTGGTCGGAGGGCCAGGTGTGGGTGTCCCCGGAGCGGCACGGCACCCTCACCGGGGTGATGAAGAGCCAGATCGACTGGCTGCCGCTCTCCGAGGGTAGCGTGCGGCCGACCCAGGGGCGCACCCTCGCGGTGATGCAGGTGTCGGGCGGCTCGCAGAGCTTCAACGCCGTGAACGCCCTGCGCCTCCTCGGCCGCTGGATGCGCATGATCACCATCCCCAACCAGTCGTCCGTGCCCATGGCCTACAAGGAGTTCGACGAGGCCGGCCGGATGAAGCCGGGGCCGCTCTACGAGCGCGTCGTGGACGTGTGCGAGGAACTGATGAAGTTCACGCTCCTGACCCGCGGGCGGGCGGACTACCTCGTGGACCGCTACAGCGAGCGCAAGGACCGCGAGCCGGACCGGTTGCGCGGCGTCGCCGCCGACATCGGCTTCGTGACGCGCTGAAGCGGCTTCAGTCGAACGCGGATCGCTGCGCGTCCTCGTCGCCGCCGGCGAGCGGGGGCGATCCGGACCTCCCGGAAATCGCCCTCGCCGGCCGTCCCGGGGGCGTCCCGGATGCGTCCCGGACCTTGGGCCCGTCACTCCCGGCCGGGCCGGGCAAGGGATTTCAGCGTGTCGACGAGCTGCCCCTCGAACAGCAGTGCCGAGCCGTAGTGGAACTCGGGGTCGAACCCGTGTTTCGCGTTCATCACCGACGAGGCGCTCTGCATCGCGATCAGGCGGCCGGCCTCGTCGAAGAGGCCGGACCCGGAGCCGCCGTAGCCGTCGTTGCAATCGTGGCGGGCGCGGCGGATCGCGCCCTCGCTCGGCGGGTCGATGCGCCGGATCGTGCAGCGCTCCAGGCTGCTGGGCCCGCGATAGTTCTCGTGGCCGGCCGGTGACACCATCGTCACCCGCACGGAGACCTCCCCCGTCGGCAGGTCCGGCGGCACGGGCAGGGGCTGCGGGACGGCATCCGCCGGGCTCGCGAGGCGCAGGATCGCCCAGTCGTCGGTGATGTGCAGGGCGTCGGCGCCGGGGGCCGTCCCCAGGCGGAGGCTGTCCGCCGCGAACTCGTAGTTGCGGCCGGCGATCTGGAAGTAGCAGTCGGAGACCGGCCGGGTCTGCTCCAGGCGCCGGTCGCGGAAGTTGTGCGCATTGAGCACGACCAGGGACGGGTCCGCCACCAGCCACGCCGCCGCCGCCTTCTGCGGCACGCCGTCCGGCCGGCGGCACCAGAGCACGCCCGCGCCCTTGTAGTGGTCGAGGTCGGCGCCGGTCAGGTCCCGGCGCCCGTCCTGCGGGTAGAGCGCGGCCGTCGCGAGGCCGCCTCCGCCGAGGAACGGCACAGCCAGGAGGCACAGGTGCCATGCGCGCCCGCGTCCCATCCCACCTCCCTCGTCCTTCGCGCCGATCGTTCTGCACCGGCTTGACCGCCATGAGTGAGGGCGGTTTCCGGCCGCGTCAAGCAGCGCGGGCCCGTTCCATACTCCCCGATGCCAGTTGCCGATTCCTCCCGGAAACAAATAACCGAGATCCTAGAGACATTCGAGGGTTGATATCGATAAAAATGAGGGGCGATACCGGTCGTAATAAAACTTTTCTAAGAGTTGAACGTCAAGCAAGTCTTTCGACAGGCCGGAATCAACAAGATCGACTTTCAGTTTATCTTGCATCGCACAATCATCAGCCGCGAGGCCTCAAGGCGTGGCGGTCCGGCGAGGAGATGCACAATGAGGTTGAGACAACTTTCGCGCTCGGTGTCGGTGCTGGCGATGGTCGCGGTCGCACCGCTCGGCCTGGCCGGGACCGCGTTCGCCAACGACAAGCTCAATGAGCTGGCGAAGAGCGAAGACAACTGGGTGATGCCCGGTAAGAACTACGACTCGAACAACTACAGCGAGCTGACGCAGATCAACAAATCGAACGTCAAGCAGCTGAAGCCGGCTTGGACCTTCTCCACCGGCCTGCTCAACGGCCACGAGGGCGCGCCCCTGGTGGTGGACGGCAAGATGTACGTCCACACCTCGTTCCCGAACTACACCTTCGCGCTCGATCTCGACGACCCGGGCCACATCCTGTGGCAGGACAAGCCGAAGCAGAACCCGGCCGCCCGCTCGGTCGCCTGCTGCGATCTCGTCAACCGCGGGTTGGCCTACTGGCCGGGCGACGGCAAGACGCCGCCGCTGATCCTGAAGACGCAGCTCGACGGCCATGTGGCGGCGCTCAACGCCAACACCGGCGAGACGGTGTGGAAGATCGAGAACTCCGACATCAAGGTCGGCTCGACCCTGACCATCGCCCCCTACGTGGTGAAGGACAAGGTGATCGTCGGCTCCTCGGGCGCCGAGCTCGGCGTGCGCGGCTACCTGACCGCCTACGACGTGAAGACCGGCGCCCAGGTGTGGCGGGCCTACGCGACGGGGCCCGACCAGGACCTGCTGCTGGCCGACGACTTCAACATCAAGAACGCCCATTACGGCCAGAAGAACCTCGGCACGACCACCTGGGAGGGCGACGCCTGGAAGATCGGCGGCGGCACCAACTGGGGCTGGTACGCCTACGACCCCGGCACGAACATGATCTACTTCGGCACCGGCAACCCGGCGCCGTGGAACGAGACCATGCGGCCGGGCGACAACAAGTGGACCATGACCATCTTCGGCCGCGACGCCGATACGGGCCAGGCCCATTTCGGCTACCAGAAGACGCCGCATGACGAGTGGGACTACGCCGGCGTCAACGTGATGATGCTGTCCGAGCAGAAGGACAAGGACGGGAAGATGAGGAAGCTCCTCACCCACCCGGACCGCAACGGCATCGTCTACACCCTCGACCGGACGGACGGCTCCCTCGTCTCGGCGAACAAGATCGACGACACGGTCAACGTGTTCAAGTCGGTGGACCTGAAGTCCGGCACCCCGGTCCGCGATCCGGAATACGGCACCCGGATGGACCACCTCGCCAAGGACATCTGCCCCTCGGCGATGGGCTACCACAACCAGGGCCACGATTCGTACGATCCGAAGCGCCAGGCCTTCTACATGGGCATCAACCACATCTGCATGGATTGGGAGCCCTTCATGCTGCCCTACCGGGCGGGTCAGTTCTTCGTCGGCGCGACGCTGAACATGTATCCCGGCCCGAAGGGTGACCGGCAGAACTACGAGGGCCTCGGCCAGATCAAGAGCTACAACGCCATCACCGGCAAGTTCAACTGGGAGAAGATGGAGCGCTTCGCGGTCTGGGGCGGCACCACCGCCACCGCCGGGAACATCGTGCTCTACGGGACGCTCGACGGCTTCATCAAGGCGCGGGACTCCGACAACGGAGACCTGCTCTGGAAGTTCAAGCTTCCCTCCGGGGCGATCGGCTACCCGATCACCTACAACCACAAGGGCACGCAGTACGTCGCCATCAACTACGGCGTCGGCGGCTGGCCGGGTGTGGGCCTCGTCTTCGACCTTCAGGACCCGACGGCCGGCCTCGGCGCGGTGGGCGCGTTCAAGAAGCTCGCCAACTACACGCAGATGGGCGGCGGCGTGATCGTGTTCTCGCTGGACGGCAAGGGTCCCTACGACGACCCGAACGTCGGCGAGTACCAGCAGGCGGCCGTGAAGTAACGCCACGACGACATCCCTCGCCGGCCTCCGGGCCGGCGAGGGCCACGGGGCGGCGCCTGCCCCCGGCGGACACGCCATGTCCGAAGCCAGCGCGCCAACACTTAAGCACAGCATCAGGGATCAACGCCCATGCCGCTCCTCGGCGGATTCTTTCGCGCGGCGACCTGCGCCGCCGCCCTCCTCGCGCTCCTCCCCCTCGGCGGGCAGGCGCAGGCCCAGGAATCGGAGGCCCAGGCCGTCCAGTCGGACGCCAGGAAAGCCCCGGTGGCGGTGGCCGCCGACCCCTCGACGCTGCGGATCTGCGCCTCCGAGAAGCAGCCGCCCCTGTCGATGAAGGACGGGTCCGGCCTGGAGAACCGCATCGCGGTGGCGGTCGCCGAGGCGATGGGCCGGAAGCCGGCCTTCGTCTTCCTCGACAAGCCGGCGATCTACCTCGTCCGCGACGGCCTGGAGAAGCGCCTCTGCGACGTGGTGGTCGGCCTCGACAGCGACGACCCGCGGGTGCTGACCACCAAGCCCTATTACCGCGCCGGCTACGTCTTCCTGACGAAGGCCGACAGCAACCTCGACATCGCCTCGTGGAAGGACCCGCGCCTCAAGACCATCGACCACATGGTGGTGCCCTTCGGCTCCCCCGGCGAGGCGATGCTCAAGGACATCGGCCGCTACGAGGAGGACATGGCCTACCTCTACTCACTGGTCGGCTTCCGCGCCCCGCGCAACCAGTACACGCAGATCGATCCCGGCCGCCTCGTGAGCGAGGTGGCGCAGGGCAAGGCGGCGGTGGGCGTGGCCTTCGCCCCCGACATCGCCCGCTACGTGAAGGAGTCCGCCGTGCCCCTGCGCATGGCCCCGGTCCCGAACGACACGGTGACGAGCGACGGCCGCAAGATGCCGCAGGATTTCGACCAGTCCATGGGCGTGCGCAAGGACGACGCGGCCCTGAGGGAGGCGCTCGATGCCGGCATCGCGAAGGCCAAGCCGCAGATCGACGCCATCCTGAAGCAGGACGGCGTGCCCGTCATCGCCACCAACTGAACCCGCCCCGGCGGTTCTCTCAAGAAAGATGCGAAGTCTTCGTATGAATGGATCACAGCGACTTCTGACGGTAGCCCTCGCCCTCGGCGCGGTGGGACTTGCGGGAATGGGGCTTGCGGGGGCGGTGTTCGCCCAGCCGCAGGCGGGGGCGCAGAGCGGCCTCGTCTTCCGCAACACCATCACCGGCGAGGCCATGGACCTCACCGAGGGCAAGCCCGGCGGGCGCGACACGCCCGCGGTGAAGACGTTCTTCCAGACCGGCAAGAACATCTACATCGACGACAAGTCCTGCCTGCGCAACGGCGAGAGCCTGTACCTCACCTCGTGCTCGGGCTGCCACGGGCACCTCGCGGAGGGCAAGGTCGGCCCCGGCCTCAACGACAACTACTGGACCTATCCGGCCAACACCGAGGATACCGGGCTGTTCGCGACCCTCTGGGGCGGCGCCAACGGCATGATGGGCCCGCACAACGAAGACCTGAACCCGGACGAGATGCTGCAGGTGATCGCCTGGATCCGGCACCTCTACACCGGGCCGGTCAAGGATGCCCTCTGGCTGAACGACGAGCAGAAGAAGAACTACACGCCGTTCAAGGAGGGACAGCACTTCGCCAAGGACGCGCCGGGCCAGTGCAAGCCCCTGGCGGACTGAGCGGTCCAGCGAGGAACGGCCCCGGATCACGGGGCGAGGAAACGAGGAGAAGGCAGATGCGCAAGACGATTGGTGTGGCCATGCTGTTCGCGGCGGCGGCTTTCGCGGGCCCGGCGCTCGCCTACGACGGGCAGACCTGCAAGGCGCCCGGCAACTGCTGGGAGCCGAAGCCCGGCTTCCCGGAGAAGGTGGCGGGGACGAAGTACGACCCGAAGCACGACCCCAAGGAAATCTCCAAGCAGGCGGACTCCATCAAGCAGATGGAGGAGCGCAACAAGAAGCGCGTCGACAACTTCAAGAAGACCGGCAAGTTCGAATACGACGTCGCCAAGATCACGAACTGAGCGTCACGGGCATGGGCCGCCCCGGCCCATGCCCGCCCCGTTGCCCGATCGCAGAGTCCCCCATGAACCCTCCGCGCCCCGGCGACGCGATGCTGACCGATTGGCGCGAGGCGGCGGGCCGGTTCGAGGCCGAGGTCGCCAAGGCGGTGGTGGGGCAGGCCCGCGCCATCCGCCTCGTCACCATCGCGATCTTCGCCCGCGGCCACGTGATGCTGGAGGGCGATGTCGGCACCGGCAAGACCACCCTGCTCCGGGCCGTCGCCCGCGCCCTCGGCGGCGCCTACGAGCGGATCGAGGGCACGGTCGACCTGATGCCGACCGACCTGATCTACCACACCTTCCTCGGATCCGACGGCCGCCCCCGGGTCGAGCCCGGCCCGGTGCTGCGGCAGGCGGAAGACCTGTCGGTGTTCTTCTTCAACGAGATCAACCGCGCCCGGCCGCAGGTCCATGCGCTGCTGCTGCGCCTCATGGCCGAGCGCACGGTCACCGCCTTCGAGCGGGAGTGGCACTTCCCGAACCTCCAGGTCTTCGCCGACCGCAACCGCGTCGAGCGCGAGGAGACCTTCGAGTTGCCCGCCGCCGCGCGGGACCGGTTCCTGATGGAGATCGGCATGGAGGCGCCTCGCGACGCCGGGACCCGGAGGGCGCTGGCCTTCGATCCGCGCTTCCACGACACCGACCGGCTGATCGCCGAGGTGGCCCCGGCGGTGCTCGACCACGCGAGCATCGGCGGCATCGCCAGCGCCATCCAGCACGCGGTCGCGGCCGCCCCGGAGATCGAGACCTACGTGGTCGCGCTGTGGGATGCGCTGCTGCGCCCGGCCGAGGCCGGCATCCGCTTGGCCGGGATCGACATGGAGCACCTCGTGCAGGGGGGCGCCTCGCCCCGCGGCCTCGCCTTCCTCGTCCGGGCCGCCCGCGTCCGGGCGTGGCTGGAGGGCCGCGACTGGCTCGTGCCGGAGGACATCCGCGCGATCTTCCCCGACGTGATGGCCCACCGGATCTTCCTCGAACCGATCCACGAGATGCGCCGGGCCGAGATCGTCCCGGCCCTGTGCCGCGCGGTGTTCGACCGGGTGCCGGCCCCATGACCGGCGACCCGACGGGCGACCCGCCCTCCGCAGAGATCGTCTACCTGCCACGCTGGCGGCCCCGCGGCAGCCGCCCCGGCGCCCATCGCGGGCGGGATGCAGGCGGGCTGGGCACCTTCCGCGCCTCCGTTCCCTTCCTCAGCCAGCCCGACGCGCGGCGGATCGACATCCGCGCCAGCCTGCGCGACCCGTTCGAGGGCGTGCATGTCCGCCGCTTCGAGAGCCGCGTGCCGGTGGAGATCTACGCCCTCGTGGATCTCTCGGCCTCCATGCGCTACCGGGGCGAGGCCGACCGACTGGCGCTGGCGGCCGAACTCTGCGCCGGGCTCGCGGCCTCCGCGACGCGGATCGGCGACGGCTTCGGGCTGATCGCCGCCGACCGGACGATCCGCGCCGACCTGACCCTGCCGGCGACCCGCCACCGCAGCGCGGCCCGGTCCCTGGTGGGGCGGCTCGCGGGCGCCTCCTGCCGGGACGGGAGCGCCGAGGGGATGATCGAGGGGGCGCACCGGCTCCTCGGGCGGCCCAGGATGGTCTTCGTCGTCTCGGATTTCCGCTGGCCGGAGGATCTCGTCCGCCGGGTGTTCGGGGCGCTGGCGCTGCACGATACCGTGCCGGTCCTCCTCGCCGACCGCGCGGAGGACGAGGGCCTGCCCGACTGGGGGCTCGCCGAACTGGAGGATCTCGAAGGGGCCGGGCGGCGGCTCGTGTTCCTGCGGCCGTCCCTGCGGCGGCGCTGGATCGCCCGGGAGCGGGAGCGGCGCGAGGCGCTGGCCACGGCGGCGGCCGCGGCGGGCGCCCGCCGGCCTTTCCTCCTCGTCGACCGGTTCGATGCGCTGGCGCTGAGCCGCCACCTTCTCACGGCCTGAGATGCGCGTCCTCGCGATCCTGTTCCTGATCCTCCAGACCGCCGCGGCCGCGGCGCAGGTGCGCTCGGTCGAGCTGCGCACGCCACGGAGCTTCGGCTACGTCCTCGGGGACCTGCTGCAGGTCCGCATCGACATCGCCCTCGATCCGGGCAGCACCGTGCAGCGGGCCTCGCTGCCGAAGCCCGGCCCCGTCACCTACTGGCTCGACCTGCGCGACGTCGCCGTGGAGCGGATGGCGGGCGGCATCCGCCTGCGCCTGACCTACCAGAGCTTCTACGCCGCCCTCGACGCCCGGCGGCTCGAGGTGCCGGGCTTCACCGTCGCCCTCGCGAGCGAGAGCCCCGGCGGCACCACCACCGCCCAGGCCGAGATCCCGCCCTGGTCCTTCGGCGTGTCGCCCCTGCGCGAGGTCCAGCCGGAGAAGCGCGACGACCCGGCCGACTACCTCCAGCCCGACGGCCGCGCCCGGCGCCTCGATCCGCAGCCGGCGGCCATGGCGGCCCTCGTCCTGGCCGGCCTCGGTCTGCTGGCGCTCGGCCTCCTGGCCTACGACCGCGCTTGGTTCGGGCGCCGCCGGGGCCGCCCCTTCGCCCTCGCCGCCAGGCGCCTGCGCCGCCTCGCGGAGACCGATCCGGACGGCTATCGGGAGGCCCTGCGCCTGATCCATCGCGGCCTCGACGAGACGGACGGGCGGCGGCTGCTGGCCGACGACCTCCCCGCCTTCCTCGACCGCCACCCGGCCTTCCGGCCGGAGGGCGAGTCCCTCGGCCGCTTCTTCGAGGCGTCCCGCCGGGCCTTCTTCGGGCGGGAGGTGCAGGCGGCGCGGGAGGGCTGGCCCTGGCCCGAGCTGCAGGCGGCCCTCCGCCGCCTCGCCGCCGCCGAGAGGGCCGCCTGACATGACCGCCCTCTTCGCGTCCCATGGCGTCGCGACCCCCTGGGTGCTGTGGCTCCTGCCGCTGGCGCTGGTGCCGCTGGTCGCCTCCGGACGGCGGCGCAACGCCCTGCCCGCCATCGCGGCGGCGCCGGCCGACCCGCTCTCCCGCCGGATCGGCCTCGCCCTGACACTGTCCGGCATCGCCGCCCTCGGCGGGCTCGTGGTCGGGCTGGCCGGCCCCTACCGGGCGGGGGAGCGGATCACGCGGATCGGGATCGGCGCGCAGGTCTCGATGCTCATCGACCGTTCGGGCAGCATGAACGAGACCTTCGCGGGCAAGCAGCCCTCGGGGGCGGAGGAATCGAAGGCGGCGGCCTCCCGGCGCCTGCTCGCGGGCTTCGTCGGCGAGCGGGAGCACGATCTCTTCGCCGTGACGGCGTTCTCGACGGCGCCGATGCTCGTCATGCCGATGACCGACCGGCACGATGCCGTGCGCGCGGCCATCGCGGCGATCGACCGGCCCGGCCTCGACTACACCAACGTCGCCCGCGGCCTCGCCATGGCGCTGGCGCAGTTCGGCGCGGACCGGGGCGTCTCGCGGGTGCTGCTGTTCATCTCGGACGGGGCGGCAGTGATCGACCCGCGCGTCCAGAACCAGCTCCGGGCCGACTTCGCGAAGATCCGCCCGAACCTCTACTGGCTGTTCCTGCGCACGAAAGGATCGCCCTCGATCCACGACCGGCCGGAGGGCGAGGACACGCCCCAGGCCGCCCCCGAGCGCCACCTCGACCTGTTCTTCAGGAGTCTCGGCATCCCCTACCGCGCCTTCGAGGCCGAGGGGCCGCAGGCGGTGGCCGACGCCATCGCGCAGATCGAGGCGCTGGAGCGCGACCCCATCCCCTACACGGAGATCCGCCCCCGCCACGACCTCACCGGGTGGGCCTACGGCGTGGCGGCCCTCGGCCTCCTCCTCCTGGCGCTCGCGGCGCTCGCCGAGGCGGACCTCTCCGCCCGCAGGACCGCGCGAGGGGTCGCGGCAGCCGAGCCCCGGCGGAGGGCGGCATGAGGCACCTGTGGGGGCGTGTGCGTCCGGGCCTGATCGCGACCATGCCCGTCCTGCTGCTCGCGGCGGCCTGCGCCTCCGGCCTGGAGGCGTGGCGCGTGGCGCGGGCGAACGGCACCATCGCCGCCCTGGAAGCCGGGACCGATGCGGAGGTCTCCCCCGGCGCGCCGCCGCCGGTCCTGGCCGCGCGGGTGGCCTTCCTCGCCAAGCGCGGTCGGCTGGACGAGGCCGAGCCCCTGCTGCCGGGCCTCGAGGCCGGGGACGACCGGGCGGACCTCGCCCGCGCCCGCTACGTGCTGGCCAACGCCCGGATGCGCGCGGCCTTCGGCCTCCTCGCCCGGGGCGAACTGGACAAGGCCGGGCCGCTCGTGACCCTCTCCCGCCAGGACTACCGCCGGGCGCTGCGGGAGCGCCCTGACTTCTGGGACGCCAAGTTCAACCTCGACGTCGCCTCGCGCCTGATCCGCGACTACCCGGAACTCAATCGCACGGACGGCGACGAACTCCAGTCGGAGCCGAAGAAGATCTGGACCGACATTCCCGGCCAGCCGAGGGGCGGGCCGTGAGCGCCGCCCCGTCCCCTGCCCTGCCCCTCGCCCGCAACCTGCGTGGGCCGCGCTTCCTCGCCCTGGCCCTGGCCCTCGCGCTGACGCTCGCCGCCCTCGTCGCGCCGGCGCTGCCGGTCACGCGCACCGGTGCCGAGATCCTGATGGTCGTGGACATCACCGGCTCGATGAACGTCCGCGACTACACGCAGGACGGCAGGCCGGCGAGCCGCCTCGACACGGCGAAGGCCGCGCTGCGCAGGCTCGTGGCCGACCTGCCCTGCGGCTCGCGGGTGGCGCTCGCCCTGTTCACGGAAAGGCGGCCCTTCCTGCTCTTCGCGCCCATCGAGGTCTGCGCCGACTTCGCCCCCCTCGACGGGGCGCTGGCCGCCCTCGACTGGCGCATGGCCTGGGAGGGCGACAGCCGCATCGCCGCCGGCCTCCATCGCGCCGTGGCGATGGCGGCGGACCTCGGCACCGATCTCGTCTTCGTCACCGACGGCCAGGAGACGCCGCCCCTGCCGGGGGGCGAGCCCCCGCCCTTCGACGGGCGGCCCGGCGCCGTGCGCGGCCTCGTCGTCGGCGCGGGCGGCTACGCCCTGTCGCCGATCCCCCGCTACGACGAACTGGGCCGGGAGAAGGGTTTCTACGGCGAGGCCGACGTGACGCAGGAGAACCGCTTCGGCCCGCCGCCGGCCGACGCCGAGAGCCGCGAGGGCTTCAACCCGCGCAACGCCCCCTTCGGCTCCGTCGCCGCACGGGGCACCGAGCACCTGTCCTCCGTCCGCGAGCCCTACCTCAAGCGCCTCGCGGCGGAGGCGGGCCTCGCCTACGCCCACCTCGACGGGCCGGGCGGGCTCGACGCGCCCGTCCTCGGGGCGGTCGCGCCCCGCGCCCTCCGGGGCTCCCTCGATCCCCGGCCGATCCTCGGCGCCCTGGCGCTGGCCCTGGTGCTCGCCACCCTCTGCGCGGGCCTGCCGAGGTCCCTCATCCCCTCAGCGAGACCACGATGATGCGTAAGACGACGCGTAGGACCATGCGTAACCTGGCCGCCCTGGCCCTGATCCTCACCGCGGGCACGGCCCTGGCCCATGGCCCGACGCCGCAGAAGGTGTCGCAGACCGTGACGATCCGGGCGAAGCCGGACGCGGTCTGGAAGGTGGTGGGCGACTTCGGCGGCATCGCCGCGTGGCATCCCGATGTGGCCAAGGCCGAATGGACGGGCGGCAACGCCGAGGGCGCCACCCGCAAGGTGACGCTCAAGTCCGGCGGCACCCTGGTCGAGGGGCTCGACGAGTGGAAGGGGCCGGAGCACACCTACACCTACCGGATGTCCGACCCGGACCTGACGGCGCTGCCGGTCTCGTCCTACTCCGCGACGCTGACCGTCACCCCGGACGGGGACGGCTCGAAGGTCGAGTGGATGGGCCGCTTCTACCGGGGCGACACGGGCAACGAGCCGCCGGAGAACCTGAGCGACGCCGCCGGCCGCGAGGCCATGGACCGCTATTTCGGCGACGGCCTGAAGGGCCTGAAGGCCCAGGTGGAGGGCGGGCCGACGCAATGACGGGACGCGTTCGCCTCCTCGCGCTCCTCGTGCTGCTGTCGGCGGGCCCGGCGGCGGCCGGCGGCGTGTCCGTCGTGAGCCAGCAGGGCGCGCGGGTCACGCGGATCGAGGCGGGCGGGGCGGCCGGCGCGGTCGCGGTGCCGCGGGCCCCGGCCGCCGTGGCGGCGGATGCGGGCGGGCGGCTCTACCTCAGCCATCCCGACGGGAGGGCGGTGTCGGTGGTCTCGCCCGACGGGGGCGTGCGCCCCCTGTCCCTGGCGGCCCAGCCCTTCGGCATCGCCGCCGAGCCGGACGGAAGCCGGATCTACGTGGGCGACTGGTCGGGCAACCGGGTGCTCGCCCTCTCGGCGGACGGCGCCGTCCTGGGCGAGGCGCGGACCGGGCCGGACCCGGCGCATCTCGTCCTGGGCCCGCCCGGACGGCTCTACGTCGCCGAGCGGGAGGGCCGCTCGGTGGGAGTGATCGACACGGGCACGATGCGGCGGGTCGGCGGCTTTCCCGTGGGCGACGGCCCCTTCGCCCTGGCCTACGACCCGGCCCGCGGCCGCCTCTACGTCGCGAACGTCCGCAGCGACGACGTGACGGCGATCGACACCAGGGCCGGCCGCGTCCTGGCGACGGTGCCGGCGGGGGCGAGCCCCTACGGCATCGCCGTCACCCCGGACGGGGCGCGCGTGATCGTCAGCGACCAGCACGCGGCCAAGGTCTCGGTGATCGATGCGCAGAGCCTCGCGGTGACGGCGACGGTGCCGGTGGGCCCCTATCCCGAAGGGGTGGCGATCTCCGGCGGCTTCGCCTACGTCGCCAACTGGTTCTCGGACGACGTGTCCGTGATCGACCTCGCCACCGGCCGCGAGACGCGCCGCATTCCCGTCGCGGAGGGGCCGCGCGGCCTCGCCACGGCGCCCGACGCACCGGAGGCGTCACGATGAGGAGATGGCTCCCGCTGCCCGCCCTCACCCTGCTGGTGCCGCTGGCCGCCTGCGATCGCGGCGAGGAGGAGGCGCGGAGGGACGAGACGGTGGTGGCCCGCACCTCCGAGACGGAGCTGCCCGCCTGGCTCTCCCACAAGGACGGGACCGATCCGGCGCGCTGGCTCGCGGGCCGCGAGGCGGGGCATCCGCTGGCCAACGACGCGCCGCCGGTCCAGGCGATGCGCGCGAGCCTCGCCCGCGCCGCCGAGGGCTTCATCGAGGACCGGCGGATGATCGCCAACCGCACGGTGCAGCTCGGTGAGATGCTGGCCGAGACCGGCACGTCCGAGAGCTACCGCGACCTCCTCGACGGGCTCGGGCGGATCGCCGCCGCCCGCGGCCGCCACAAGAGCCTCTACGGCGAGATGTGCCAGCACTACGTCAACATCCGCAACCGGGGGCTCGGGCACGAGGCGGCGCTCGCCGAACTCGCCGAGAATGAGGTGAGGCCGCTGACCGGGAGCGCCCCATGAGCGCCGCCCTGGACATCGCCCCGCGCAGACCCGCCGCCACGGCGCGGGACGGGATCCTGATCGTCGACGACCATCCGGTGGTGCTGCGGGGATTCCGCCAGCTCGCGGAGATGGAGGGCATCGACGGGGTGTTCGAGGCGGAGGACATCGTCTCGGGCTACCGGATGTTCCACCGCCACCGGCCGGGCCTCGTGGTGACGGACCTCTCCTTCGGGGAGGACGGCCTGTCCGGCCTGTCGCTGATCCGCCGGGTCCGGGCGCTGGAGCCCGCCACCCGCATCCTCGCCTTCAGCATGTACGACGACCCCGTCGTCGCCGCCCGGGTCCTCGAGGCCGGGGCGTCGGGCTTCGTGATGAAGGACACCTCCCTCGCGACCGTGCTCGAGGCCCTCGACGCGGTGCGCGCCGGCCGGGGCTACCTGCCCCACGCCATCGCCACGAACATCGCGATCCTCGACCTCGCCGCCGACCGTTCGCCGCTGACGCGCCTCACCGCCCGGGAGCTGCAGATCCTGTCGCTGCTCGGCAAGGGCAAGACCTACACCGAGATCGCCCACATCCTGACGCTGAACTACCGCAGCGTCGTGAGCACCACCTCCGCCATGCGGGTGAAGCTCGGCGTGGGGAGCCTCGCGGAGCTGATCCGCATCGCCCTGTCCCAGCCGGGGGTGCGCTCCGGCCTGCCGGCCCGCTGAGGGCGGGGTCGCGGCGCCTCGGCATGGTCCATTGCAGGAAGAGCCACCGGAATGAGACGTGATCCAGGGTCCCGGGCGGGCGGCCCCATCGCCGTCCTGATCGCCTCGCTGGCGATCGCGCCCGCGCTCGCCCAGACCGTCGAGGACGGATCGGGCGCCGAAATCGGCGCGCCCGACACGACGATCGTCCTCGACCTGATCCGGCGGGAACTCGACAGCCCCGATGCCAAGGTGACGGTGTTGCGGCGGAGCGGACGCTCGCACGTCTGCGGGTCCGTGAACGTGAAGAACCGGGACGGCCTCTACACCGGAGAGCGGGGCTTCGTGGTCGATCTGGAGACCCGGCGGTTCGGCCGCGTCCCGGACGGGCCGGAGCTTCTCAGCCCCCGCTCGGCCGGCTTCGCGGAGAAGGAGGCCATCCGCCAGAGCTACTTCCGGCTGTGCCTCGACGGCTGAGGGCGGGACGCCCGCCCCGGCACGCCCGGATCACCGGGCGAGGAACACGCCGGGGATGATCCTGCCGCTGCGCCCGAACAATTCCTCCGCCTTGCTGCAACTGCCCGGCACGTCCTTCTGATAGGCGGCCAGATAGGAGCGCGCCTGCAGCATCAGGGCATCGCGGTCCAACTCGGCGGGATCCACGCCCATCGATTGGATGGCGCCCTTGAACCGGTCCTGGTCCGTGCGCAACGTGGCGCAGTTGAGGTTCACGAAGCCCGCCAGACCCGCCAGCTTGGCGGCATTCCGCTTCGGCGCCGGAATGTCCGGAGCCTCGAAAGCCTTTTGAGGCTCCTGACCTGCTTGGGGTTCTTGGGTTGCTCGGGGCTCTTGGGCCCGGGCGGCCGTCGCGCCGAGGACGATCACGGCCGCCGCCCGAAGCAGGGCACTGCGCCGCAGGGCGGGGATCCTTCGAGGGGGCATCGGCTCACTTCTCCGTACAGTTCGCGAGGAAGAGCGTCCTGGCGCGCTCCATCGCCTCGTAATCCGCGGCGCTCGCCGGGTTGCGCAGTTCCGGCCCCTCGGGCAGCCGCCCGAGGAAGCCCGTCTCCCGCTCGAACACGAACGGGCGAGCCCCCGTATAGGTGCCCATGCGGTTGCGGACCTCGACCGCGCCGCACAGCGCGCCCTGCCGTCCCTCGCGGAGGGCGGTGACCTTCGCCTCGGTGCCGCCGTGCAGGGTCCGGCCGATCCGGTCCAGAAGGATGCGGGTGGCGTCGGGTCCGATGCGGGCGTCCGTTCCGTCCGCGACGTCCTGCGCCCGGGCCGCGGCGGCGGACATCGCGAGGAACGCGCCCGCGAGGCGGAGCGCGGCGGGCCACGGTCGGCCGGTGGAAACCCGGCGCGGGGGGACCCCGCAGGCGGCGCGGGGCGTGACGGCGGTGCCGGATTGCCTCAGCCTGGACAGGTCCATGATCATGCGCCCTGCCGGCAGCGTCCGCCGAGGTTCCTGTACCGGATGCTGCGCAAGCCGGCCTCGAACCAGGCATGTCCGCTCGTCTCGGGGTCGTAGCCGTAGAGATTGATCCGGAGATCGTCCTCCGGGGCACGGATCGCGGGTGGAGTGTCGGCCGTGTCGAGCGTCCAGAGCGGGGCCGGCTGGCCTGCCCCTCCGAAATCGCGCTGGGATCCGTCCTTCTCACGCTGGACGATCAGGGCGAAGCTGCGCGAAGGCCCCGTCCCCGCGATCCGGAACAGGAAGCCGACCAGCGGCGTCACGTCCGCGAAGTTGTTGAATTCGCAATAGAGGGTCGTGTCCGGCCCCTGAGACCTCGCAGGATCGCGCGGGCCGGACGCGGCGGGGGGGCTCGCGGGCGCCGGGTCCGAGCGCCAGGGACGCGTCCAGAGGGCGATGCCGCCCGCCAACGTGACCAGCGTCGCCGCGATCACGGTCGGCACGGGACTGCGAAGTCTGTCCAAGGTCCGCACCGTCCGCAGATCTCTTCGTTCGCGCGTTCCATCCCGTGCGGCGTCGCGGTCACTCGTCGCCGCCGGAGCCGCCCTGCAGGGAGATGCAGGTCCGCACCATGTCGCTCATCGTCAACTGCTTCGTGTCGCCGATATTGGCCGTCTCCTCCAGGCAGCGCATGAAGTACTCCCGGTTCAGGTCCGGCGAGAGCGAACTCATCGCCTTGCCCATCCGGTTCGTGAAATCGATCTTGTCGTCCGCCGACGCCCTCGGCCACAGCGAGGCGAGATCGTCCATCTTCAGTCGTGCCCAGGCCGGGCCGGGTATCGCGGCACTAAAAAATAATAAAACAATCATAAAACGCGTCATGAGTGCCGTCCTCCGCCGCCTTCCAGCAGTAGACTGCGCGATTCATTGCACGACGGCAAGCAGACGGGATCGCCGGAATTGGATTTTTCTCTCTGTCCCGGATGGATCTCCGCCGTCGCGTGACCTGCGCTGCCGCGTGGGCCGCGCGCGGTGACGGCCGCGGGCCACGGTGGGCCTGCGGCCGACAGGGCGGAGGGGACGGCTCAGAACGAGGCGCGGATGCCGGCGAACACGCTGCGGCCGTTGCCCGGATAGAACGCCGCCAGCGCGGCCGGGCCGCCGACCGTAGTCCGGGCGTTGGTCACGACCGCGATGTCGGAGACGTAGCGCTCGTCGGTCAGGTTGCGGGCGTCCACGAACAGCGACACGCCGTTGGCGAAGTCGATGCCCGTCTCAACGTTGAACAGCGCGTAGCCGGGCACCCGCAGGGTGTTGGCGTGGTCCGCGAAGGCGCCCCGCGGCACCCAATCCACCGAGGGGGCGAGGTAGAAGCCGCTCGGATGGCGGTAGCTCAGGATCGTGCGGAGGACGTCGTCCGGGATGCCGGCGATGCGGTTGCCGCGGTAGACGGGGTCGCGCACGAACCGGAAGTCGTTGTGCGTCCAGATCTGGGTGACGGCGAGGGTATCGCCGGTGCCGGTCAGGTCGCGGACGAGATCGAGGGAGACGGCGGCCTCGACGCCCTGATGGAGCGTGCGGGGCGCATTGAAGGTCGCGGCCTGGATGCCGAGCCCCGGATTGGTCGAGAAGTTGATCAGCTCGTCGCGCAGGTCGGCCCGGTAGAGCGTGACGTCCCAGGTCAGCCGGTCGATGCGTCCGCGCGAGCCCGCCTCGTAGGTCCAGGCGCGCTGGGCCGCGAGGGGCACGAAGGTGGCACCGAGCAGGTTCTGCTGCACCAAGTCGCTGAAGTCCGGCACGTCGCGCGAGCGGGTGATGTCGGCGAAGACCTGGATGTCCGGCAGCGGCTGCCACAAGAGGCCGACCTTGGGGTTGATCCCGTCGTAGGTGGTGTTGTCGTACCGGACGGCGGGGCTCGCCGGCAGGCCGCCCTTGTTGCTGTAGGTCCGGTTCGACGAGAACAGCTTGGCGCCGGTCATCAACGCCACGTCGGGCAGGAACCAGAAGCGGTTCTCGCCATACGCCTCGTAGTTGGACGCGCTCTGCAGGGCGTTCAGCGTCTGCGCGCCCCGCTGGCCCCGGATGTTGACGAATTGCTGGGCGGAATTCTGCCCCGCGAAGGCCCGAAGGCCCAGGATGGTGTCGTTGCGGTAGCCGCCGACGTCGAAGGTCCCGGCCCAGTGCGGGCTGATGCCGTAGGTCCAGCCGTCCTGGTCGATCACCTGGAAGATCGGGTGGTAGAGGTTCTTGTGGATCGCCCAGGTGTCGATGTCGAGCTTGCCGACGTCGAGCACGAACGACGTGCGGTTGGCGACCCGCTCGGTCTCGACCTTCCGGGACTGGTTGCCGGCGATGGCCGTGGGATTCGCGATCCGTGGCGTGTTGAGGGACTGGCCGAGGGTGATGGCGCCCGGCAGCTTCTGGTCGGTCAGGTAGCCGCCGAGGTAGAACCGCGTCTCGACGCCGGGCGCGAGCTGGTAGCCGATGTTGGCGTTGAAGTTCTGGGTGCGCTGGGTCTCGTGGACGCGGAACCCGTCCGAGTTGGTGAAGGTGCCGTTGACCATGACGTCGACCGGGCCCGAAATGCGCGAGACCTGGAAGTTCTCCCGGATCGTGCCGAAGCTGCCGCCGTCGATGCGCAGGATGTTCGGCGCGAAGGCCGTGTAGGCGGTGGGCGTCACGAAGTTGACCGCGCCGCCGAGGGTCGTCGCCCCGAAGGTCAGCGCGTTGCCGCCCTTGTAGATTTCGGCCGAGCGCAGGGCGAGCGGGTCGATCTGGTAGAAGTCGCCGCTGCCGTCGGCGAGGTTGAACGGGATGCCGTCCTGCAGCACCTCGAGGCCGCGCAGGTGGAACCCGCGGGCGATGCCGGAGCCGCGCACCGACAGGCGCAGCTCCTGCCCGTAACGCTGCTGCGCGTAGACGCCGGGGACGTCCTTGAGCACGTCGCGCAGGGTGTTGGCGTAGCGGTCCTGAAAGTCCTTGGCATCCACGAAGCCGACCGAGCCGACGGTCGCGTTCACCGCGGCTCGCTGCCGGGCGACGCTGGGCACCGTGACGGAGCCGGGATTCTCCGCCGCTGGCGTCGTGGTGCCGACGCCCGGTGCGGGGGCTCGCACCACGCTGAGTTCGGGGAGGGCGACGGAGGGCGAGGCGGCGGATTGGGCGAGGGCCGACGGGGAGGCGAGCAGCGTCGGCAACAGGGCGGCATACAGCTCGACCCGGAGGATGGGGCGCATGAGAAAAGGTCCATGGTCTGAGTGATCGAAAGGTGGCGATCGCTCAGACGATGGGGGGTGCTCTCGCGTGGGCCCGGAACCGTGGGGGCGCCCGTGGGACGGCGACGACCTCCGGCCGCCACGCGAGGCTGACGGCCCCGCGGCGCGGCCAGGCGACGGTCGAGACCGCCAGGATGGGCGCGTGGCTCGCCGGATGGACGTGGGCGGCGGTGCAGCACTCGCAGTTGGCGTGGGCGGGCGAGGGCTTGGCCGGCCCGCCGTCGTCGTCGGTGCCCACGGTGCCGAGGCAGAGGCGATGGTCCGGCCCCGACAGGCCGGCCGAGAGGACGCCGCCGAGGAACGCCTGCAGCACGAGCGCGTACAGCGCGGCCACGGCGATGGCCACGCGGACGGCCGTCCAGCGTGGCCTCTGCGTCCTCATGCCGAGCGCGTAAGGCGCCGACGCGATCCGCGTCAATCTGCGCCTGGGGATGCCTGCACGATTTCGTGAGGGTGTGGCGCCTGGGGCGAGTGCGGGGCCCGGGCGCGCCGGACCGTGGAGCGCGCCGCATCGATGGCGACGGTGGCGGCGCCGAGCGTCCGCGGCTCCGTCGGGCGGTTCAGGGCGTGGCGGGCGATGCTGGCCGCGAGGTCGTCCACCTCGCCCGCCATCGCCTCCAGGCGGGCGGGATCCGTCTCGCGGCGCGCGGCCGAGCGGAGTTCCAGCAGCCGCGCGGTGGCCACCTCGATCCGTTCGCGGCGGATGCGGCCGAGGCGCTGCCGCAGCCACGCCACCGTCGAGCCGAGGCCGCCGCCCAGGATCGCGACGAGATAGATCCAGCTCTCGTAGCGCTCGATGAACGTCTCCTGCTCCCGCTCGTAGTAGTCGATCGCGCCGGGATGGATCGGCAGGCGCGCGCTGGTGGCGTCCGCCGTGTCCTCGTACTCCGGATGGGACACGTCCTCGGCCGCCGGCACGGCCTCGGCCAGGGCGGAGCGCATCTCGAACAGGTGCTGGGTCACCTCCGCCGCCACGCTGCGCGAGAGGCTGGCGCGCGCCATCAGGCGGTAGGACGAGCCGACGGTGGTCATCTCCTCGTCGGGCAGCCGCGGGTTGCCGCCGTAGAGGCCGGCGGGCACCGTGATCGATTGCAGGCGCGGCCAGCGGGCCAGCACGGCCTGGGTGTCGGAGATCCCGAGGATCGCGACCTCGCCGCCCTCGTCCGCCTCGGCCACGGCGCCGACCACCCGGCGCGCGGCGGGGAAGTCGGGCGTGGTGACGAGGGCCATCGCGTCGATGCGCTTGTCCCTGAGCGCGGGCGCGATGTCGGCCTCCTCGACGGGGACCAGCGCGACGGCCTTGGCGCCGATCGCGCCGGCGGGCGCGTCGGTGGCGAGCTCGAGCCCGTAATGCGCGGCCACGGCCTTCAGGAGCGCCCGGTCCGCCGTCCGCCCCGCCAGCAAGCCCAGGCGCCTGCCCCCGAGGTCCGGCATGGCCTTGATGCCGGAGGCGCCCGGCGCCGCCACGAAGGTCGCGAGCGTCCGCAGCACGGCGAGGGTGAGACCGTTGCCGGGCAGCGCCACGTCCGGCCGGACCACCGCGAGGTCGGCCCTGCCCGCGCTCAGGGCCTGCGCGCTCTCCTCGACCCCGTCGAAGGCCACGATCCTCAGCCGGACCCCCCGCTTCCGCCGGGCGAGCTCCTCCGCGTAGGCCCGCAGCAGGGCCGGCTCGGTCCCGCCGGCCGGGGCGACCGCGACGGTCAGGGTCGTGGGACGGGTCAGGTAGACCGTCGCGATGGCCCCGACGAGGAGCACCACGATCAGGCCGACGGTGAGCAGCGCCTCACGCAGTCCGGGCCACGCTACTCTCCGCACCACGCTCCCCCCGTCGTCGGCCGGGCCCCGTGACCCCGGCGCGCGTCACGCCGCCGATCCGCGCGGGACCGGCGACGCCCGCACCGGGAGCCTAACGGCGGACACCGCGAAACGGCTCCGCTTCGCGCCGCGGACCGCCCTCCCCTCCGGCGGACGGCCCCTACCCCTGCCCCCCCTCCTCCCCCAGGACGTCGCGCACCCAGCGGAAGGCGGCGTTGGCGGCCGGGACCCCGGCATAGACCGCCGTCTGCAGGAGCAGCGCCTGCAACTCGTCGGGATCGACCCCGTTCGCCAGGGCCGGGCGGATGTGGAGCTTGAACTCCTCCTCGCGTCCGAGCGCCACCATCAGGGCGAGGGTCACGAGGGAGCGCGTCTTCCACGGCAGGCGCGGGTCGCCCCAGACCTCGCCCCAGGCGGTGCGGGTGATGAAGTCCTGCCACGGCCCCGCGAAGGAGCCGGCCCCGGCGAGGGAGCGCTCCACATGGGCGTCGCCCAGCACCGCCTTGCGGTTCGCAAGCCCCGCCGCGAACGGGACCGCGCCGGTCGCCGGGACCGCGCCGCGATGCCGGTCGAGGAAGGCGCCGAGATGGGAGGCGGTGGCGGCCGGGTGCTCGACGGCGAGGAGATGGGCCGCGCGCGGCAGGAGGACGAGTTCCGCCTGGGGGAGCCCCGCGCAGATCTCCTCCGCCATGGCCGGCGGGGTGGCCGGATCCTCGCGGCCCGCGATGACGAGGGTCGGGGCCGGGATGCGCCCGAGCACCGGCCTCAGGTCCATGGCGCCGATCGCCTCGCAGGCCCGGGCGTAGCCGGTGCGGTCGCAGGCGACGAAATCCTCCCGGATCCGCGCGAGGACGGGGGGCGCCGCCTCGCGGAACCCCGCCGTGAACCAGCGCCCGAGGGTGGCCTCCACGAGGGCGCCCGTGCCCTGCGCCCGCACCGTGGCGGCCCGCTCGGCCCAGCTCTCGCGGCTCGGCATGAAGGCGGCGGTGGCCAGCAGGCCGAGGCTGAGGACGCGCTCCGGCGCCCGCGCCGCCGCGGCCTGGACGGTCATGCCGCCCAGCGACAGCCCGGCGAGATGCGCCTGGGCGATGCCGAGGGCATCGAGCAGCCCGATCAGGTCGTCGGCCAGATCCTCGATCGCCGTCTCGGCGTCGCGGGCGGGGGAGGCACCGTGCCCGCGCGTGTCGTAGCGCAGGATCCGGTAGCGCCCGCGCAGGTGGGCGGCCACGCCGTCCCACATGGCGAGCGTGGTGCCGAGCGAGTTCGACAGCACCAGGACCGGCGCGCCGCTGGGGCCGGAGAGGTCGTAGTTCAGGTGGGTGCCGTTGGCGCGGATCACGGGCATGGGGGTCGGGCTCCGTCTCGGAACGCGGCGTCGGGGGGCAACCGCGCGAGGGCGCGGTCGGTGGCGGCGGCGGCGGCCGCGACCGGGCGGTCGAGGTCGAAGGAGGGGGCGAGGTCGATGCCCGCGCCCTCGGGCAGGGTGGCGAGGAGGGCGTCCAGGACGGTCCGCAGGTCGCGGCCGCCCGCGCGGACCTCGCCCGCCGCGCGCTCGACCAGGGCATGGGCCCGCGCCCCGCCGAGGGAGCCGACGCAGGCCGCGGCGGCGGCGTCGGCGAAGAGCAGGCCGTGGGTGAGGTCGAGGTTCCGGCGCATCCGCCCGGCATCGACCTCCAGGCCCTCGGCGAGGGTCCGCGCCTCGCGCAGGGCGCCCGAGGCGAGCCCGAACAGCTGCGGCAGGGCGTGCCACTCGGCGTGCCACGCGCCCGCGGGCCGCTCGTGCGCGGCGGCCATGGCGTCGAGGAGCGTCGCCGCATGGCCCTTGGCGGCGCCGAAGGCGGCGAGGATCACCGTGGCGGAGACGGGGTTGCGCTTGTGCGGCATCGCCGAGGAGCCGCCCCGGCCCGGCACGAAGGGCTCGGCCACCTCCCCCACCTCCGTCGAGGCGAGGTGGGCGATGTCGCCCGCGCATTTCGCCAGCGCCCCGAGGAGGAGCGCGAGCCACGTCCCGGCCTCGGCGATGCGGGCGCGGCGGGTGTGCCACGCGACCGGCTCCGGCGCGAGGCCGAGATGGCGGGCGAAGCCTTCCGCCACCGCCCCGGCCTCGGCCCCGAAGGCGCCGAGGGTGCCCACCGGGCCGCCGAGGGAGGCGGCGAGCACCCGGCCCCTCACCTCCGGGAGCCGGTCGGCGACCTCGGCGATGCCGAGGGCCCAGGTGGCGGCCTTCGCGCCGAAGCTGATCGGTGCCGCGTGCTGGCCGTAGGTGCGGCCGATGCAGGGCGTGGCCCGGTGCGCCCGCGCCAGCCGGGCGAGGCCCGCGACCACGGCGGCGCAGTCCCGCGCGATCAGGTCGAAGCCCGTCCGCATCTGCAGGACGAGGGCGGTGTCGGCGATATCCTGGGTGGTGGCGCCCCTGTGGAAGGCCGGCTCCAGGTCCGGCGGCAGGCGGCGGCGCAGGGCCGAGACGAAGGGGATCACCGGCACGCCCGCCAGCGCCGTGCCCTCCCCCAGCGCCCCGAGGTCGAGGTCGCCCGGCGCGACGGCCTCGATGGCCCCGGCGAGCCCCGGCGGGGCGAGCCCGGCCTCGGCGGAGGCCTTGGCCAGCGCCGCCTCCGCCCGCAGCATCCCGGCGAGGCGCGCCCCGTCCGAGAAGGCGGCGCGCATCGCCTCGCTCGCGAAGAGCGGGCCGAGCAGGCCCGAATCGAGGGCCGAGAAGCTCACCGCGCGGCCGCGAGCGAGAGGACGGCCCGCGCCTCGGCGGGCGTGGCCGGGCGCCGCCCGTGGCGGGCCGCCGCCTCCACCGCGAGGCTCACGAGCTCGGCGTTGCCGGCCGCCAGCCGGTCCTTCGAGACGCGGATGTTGTCCTCCAGGCCGGTGCGCACCGCGTCCGCCCCGCGGGCCAGCGCCCAGTCCATCACCACCGCCTGGTTGCGGCCGATGCCGGCGGCGGTCCAGGTCGCCCCGGGGATGACCCGCCGGGTCTCGGCGAGGAGGATGTCGAGCAGGCGCTCGTCGGCCGGCATGGCGTTCTGCACGCCCATCACGAACTGGACGTGGGGGCGCGCGTCCATCAGCCCGGCCTCGATCAGGCGCTTCGCCCCGTGGATGTGCGAGAGGTCGAAGATCTCGATCTCGGGACGGATGCCGTGGTCCTTCATCCGGGTGGCGAGGTCGGTGACGAGGCTCGCGTGGTTCTCGTAGACGATGGTGGGGAAGTTCACCGAGCCCGTCGAGAGCGAGGCCATGTCCGGCCGGTGCGTCAGGGAGAGGCCCCGCGCCGCCGGGTCGCGCCCGCGCCCGCCGGTGGAGAACTGGACGATCATGCCGGGGCAGTGGCGGCGCAGGCCCTCCTGCACGGCGGCGAACTTCTCGGGATCGGAGGAGGGCGACTCGTCATCGTTGCGGACGTGGATGTGGGCCAGCGTCGCGCCCGCTTGATACGCTTGCTGCGTCGACTCGATCTGCTCCGCGACGGTCACAGGGACCGCCGGGTTGTCCTTCTTGCGCGGCACGGAGCCGGTGATGGCCACCGCGACGACGAGGGGTTGGCTGCTCATGGGTCGGGCCTCACAGATCGAAGAAGACGGTCTCGCCGTCGCCGCACAGCACGATATCGAACCGGTAGGTGGGCGGCTCCTCCGCGATGCGCGGCGCGAGGAGGGTCCGCCGCCGGGCCTCGGGGACGAGGGCCAGCACCGGGTCGTCCCCGTTGCCCTCGCTATCCGCGAAGTAGAGCCGCGTCGCCAGCCGCTTGATCAGCCCGCGCCCGAACACCCCCACGGCGAGATGGGGCGCCTGCCGGCGGTCGTCGCCGGGGGCGAGGGGCACGCGGCCGGGCCGGAGGGTCAGGAAGCGGAAGCCCCCCCGCGCATCCACCGCCGCCCGGCCGAAGCCGATGAAGCCGGGATCGAGGGGGATCCCGGTCCGGGTGTCGGCCTCGCCGTGGTAGCGCCCGGCGGCGTTGGCGCCCCAGATCTCGATCATGGCGTCGGGCACCGGCTTGCCCTCTCCGTCGAACACGGTGCCGACGAGGGCGACGACCTCGCCCGTCACCGGCCCGCGCGGCGGGGCGAGGTGGAGGACGTCGTGCTCTGCCGGGAAGAGGTCGGGGCGCGCGCCGATGCCGGAGGCGCCCACGAGGTCGGCGCCGCCCTTCCAGGGCAGGCCGTAATGGAAGAACGGGCCGACCGTCTGCCAGGGCGTCTGGCCGAACAGGGCCGGATCCTGGTTGTCCGCCCGGGGGGCGGTGCGGCGCAGGCCCTCGGGGGCGTCGCTCATCTCAGGCCTCCCACGGCGTGGCGTCGCGCCCGCGCAGCACGAGGTCGAAGACGTAGCCGAGGGCGTGGTTCGGCTCCGTGACGTCGATGTCGAACCGGGCCACCAGGCGGTTGCGGTAGGGCATCGGCACGGCGTTGGCGATCGGGTCGATCTCGATCAGGGGGTCGTCGGGGAAGTAGAGCTGGGTCACGAGGCGGGTGGCGAAGGCCGGGCCCAGCAGCGACAGGTGGATATGGGCCGGGCGCCACGCGTTGCGGTGGTTGCCCCAGGGGTAGGCACCCGGCCGGATCGTGGTGAAGCGGTAACGGCCGCCTCCATCGGTGACGACCCGGCCCGTCCCGGTGAAGTTCGGGTCGAGGGGCGCGTTCCACTGGTCGCCCCGGTGGATGTAGCGGCCCGCCGCGTTGGCCTGCCAGATCTCCACGACGGTGTCGGGCACGGGCCGGGCGTCCTCGTCGAGGACGCGGCCCGTCACGACGATGCGCTGGCCCAGCGCCACGCCCGGCCCCCGCCCGTGCCGGGTGAGGTCGGCGATGGCCGGGCCCATCAGGGCGTCCCAGGTCCCGGCGGGGCCGGTGAGCTCGGTCAGGGTGGGCGGTATCCGCACCAGGGGCTCGCGCGGGCTGCGCAGCACGGTGGAGCGGTAGGGCGGGAACAGCGAGGGCGGCTGGCCCGGCTCCCCACGGGGGCGTGGCGTGGCGTCGGACATGGATCTCTCCGGGCGCGGGAGGGTGGTCTAGACCGGATCGAGGGGGAGGCCGACGTAATTCTCGGCCAGCACCGTCTGCGCGGCGCGGGAGGTGCCGAGATAGGCGAGTTCGGCCACCTGCATCCGGCGGTCGAAGCCCGTCGCGTCGGGGAAGCGGTGCATCAGGCGGGTGAACCACCACGAGAACCGCTCCGCCTTCCACACCCGGGCCAGGGCGCGGGCGGAATAGCCGTCGAGGCCGGCGGTGGATCGCCCGCGGTAGAACTCCGCCAGGGCCTCGGCCAGCATCACCACGTCCGACACGGCGAGGTTCAGGCCCTTGGCGCCCGTCGGCGGCACGATGTGGGCGGCGTCGCCCGCGAGGAACAGCCGGCCGTGGCGCATCGGCTCGGCCACGAAGCTGCGCAGCGGCGCGATGCCCTTCTCGAAGGAGGGGCCGCGGACCACGTGGTCCGCGAGGGCCGGCCCGAGGCGCAGGCACAGTTCGTCCCAGAAGCGCCCGTCCGGCCAGTCCTCCACTCGCTCCTCGATCCCGCACTGGATGTAGTAGCGGCTGCGCGTCTCCGAGCGCATGCTGGCGAGCGCGAAGCCGTTGGCGTGGCTGGCATAGACCAGTTCGTGCGCGGCGGGCGGCACGTCGGCGAGGATGCCGAGCCAGCCGAAGGGGTAGACCCGCTCGACGATGTCCAGCACCCCGGGCGGGATCGCCCGCCGGGACACGCCGTGGAACCCGTCGCACCCCGCGATGAAATCGCAGGCGAGGCGCCCCTCGCCCGCCTGCGTGCGGTAGCTCACGCCCGGCCGATCGCCCTCGATGTCGTGGAGGCGCAGGTCCTCCGCCCCGAACACGACCGGCAGGCCCCGGGCCTCCGCCGCATCGAACAGGTCGCGCATGACCTCCTGCTGGCCGTAGACCGTCACGGCGCGGCCGCCGGTCAGCGCCGCGAGGTCGATGCGGACGGTCTCTCCGTCCGCCGTGAGGTTCGTGCCCGTGTGGACGAGCCCGTCCCGGCGCAGGCGCCCGTCGAGGCCGAGGCGGGCGAGGACGTCGACGGTGCCCTGTTCCAGAATCCCGGCGCGCACGCGGCCCTCGACATGCTCCCGGCTGCGCCGCTCCAGCACCACGCCGTCGATTCCGGCGGCCCGCAGCAGATGCGCCAGGAACAGTCCGGCCGGCCCGGCGCCGACGATGGCCACCTGCGTGCGCATGGTCTCCCCCTCACGTCCCGCCGCCCGATGTCACAGCAGCCCGCCATCGCCCGGTCTTGTCGCTGCGGCGAGCCGCCACAGGGCCGCGGCGAGGACAAGGTTGGCAAGGCTCAGGGCGAGGAGGAGCCACCACAGGGCCTCCGGTCCGGCCCGGGTCAGCAGGAGGGCGCCGGCCGGCGGGGCGAGCGCCTGGGCGGCCAGCCCCGGCCGGGCGAGGCGTCCGACCACGAGGGGGTATCGCGCCGGGCCGAACAGGGCGAGGGGCACCGTGCCGCGGGCGATGGAATAGATCCCGTTGCCGCCCCCGTAGATCACGAGCCAGAGGCCGAGCCCCGGCGCGCCCAGGGCGAGCGCCGCCAGCCCGAGGGTGACCAGGATCAGGGCGGCGGCCAGGGTCCAGAGGGGATGGTGGCGGCCCTTCAGGGCCATCTCCCCGAGGCGCGCGCCGACCTGCGCCGGGCCGATCAGGGCCCCGTGGGAGACGGCCGAGGCGAGGGAATCGCCCCGCGCCTGCAGGAGCGTCAGCAGGTGGACCGAGACCATCGCCATGACGGCGCCGCCCAGGATCAGCACCCCGGCGAAGAGCAGGAAGGCCCGCCTCTCCCGGGCGGAGAGCGGGACGGTGCCCACCCGGGGGGATGCGGCCGGCGGCGGCGGGGGCGCCTTCGGGACCAGCGCGAGCACCAGCGGCAGGCTGACGGCCAGGTGCAGCCCGGCATAGGTCAGGCAGGCCCCCCGCCATCCGACCTGGGCGACGAGGAAGGCCGAGAGCGGCCAGCAGACGGTGCTCGCGAACCCGCCCCAGAGGGTCAGGGCCGTGATGGACCCGCGCGCCTCGGCGCCGTAGAGGCGGCCGAGGGTGGCGAAGGCCGGATCGTACAGCCCGCCCCCCATCCCGAGGCCGATCACCAGCCAGCCGCCGAGGTAGACGGGCAGGCTCGGCGCGAGGGCGAGGATCGTCAGGCCGCCCGCCAGGAGGAGCGCGGCCAGTGCCAGGACCGGGCGTCCGCCGTGGCGGTGGATCGCCGCCCCGACATGCGGCGAGGCGGCGGCGGCGGCCAGGAGGCCGAGGGCGAGGCCGCCGACCACCCAGGCCAGGGGCCAGCCGGTCCCGGCGGCGATCGGCCCCGCGAGCACCGCCGGCAGGTAGAAGGACGAACCCCAGGCGAGGATCTGGAGGATGCCGAGGGCGGCGATCACCGGCCAGCGGCGGGACTCGGATCCGGGCACGGGCGCCGGCGGCGAGTCCCGCCGCGTCACGGGACCGGCTTGGCGGCGACCTGCGCCAGGATGGCGTCGCGCGCGCCGTCGAGGGACGGGGGCGGGCGGCGGATCGGCAGCCGGGCGCCATCGAAGCGATAGGGCGGCGCGAAGACGTGGGCGCCGGGCTCCCGGTCCCCGGCTTGCCCGTCCCCCGCCTCGCGGACGGGGACGACCAGCCCCGCCGTCCCGGCGCGGTCGGAGGTCAGGGCCTCGTGCAGCCCCATCACCTCCCCGCAGGGGATGCCGGCGGCCGCGAGCCTCGCGACGAGGTCGGCCCGGCTGCGCTTGGCCAGCTCCGCCTCCATCGTGGGCACGAAGGCGGCGCGGTTCCGGGAGCGGTCGAGGTTGGTGGAAAAGCGCGGATCGGTGCAGAGGTCCGGCCGCTCCAGAACCTGCTCGCAGAAGCGCCGGTACTGGGCGTTGTTGCCCACCGTCAGGACGATCGGCCCGTCGCCGGCCTGGAACACGCCGTAGGGCACGATGGAGGGGTGGGCGTTGCCGTAGCGCGCGGGGTCGCGCCCCTGCACCATCGCCTCCAGCCCGTAATAGGAGGTGAGCGCCACGCCGCAATCGAACAGGGCGAGTTCCACGAGGCGCCCGCGCCCGGTGCGCTCGCGCTGGTAGAGGGCGGCGAGGACGGCCTGGGCCGCGAACTGCCCGGTGAACAGGTCGACGGCCGCGAGCCCGAACTTGAGGGGCGGCCGGTCGGCCTCGCCGTTGAGGGCCATGAGCCCGGCCTCGCCCTGGATCACGAGGTCGTAGCCCGGCCGGGTCGCCTCCGGCCCGTCCGAGGCGTAGCCGGAGACGGAGCAGTAGATCAGCCGGGGGTTCTCGGCCGACAGGGCCGCGTAGCCGAGGCCGAGCCTGTCGGCCCCGCCGGTCTTGAAGTTCTGCACCACCACGTCGCTCTCGCGGGCGAGCCTGCGCACCAGGGCGAGCCCCTCCGGATCGGTGAGGTCGATCCCGATGGAGCGCTTGTTGCGGTTCACGCTGTCGAAATACGAGGTGTTGGTCGGGCCGGTCTTGAGCCCCCAGTCGCGGGTGTCGTCCCCGCGCTCGGGATGCTCGACCTTGATCACGTCGGCGCCGAGATCGCCCAGCACCTGCGCGCACCAGGGACCGGCCAGCACCCGGGAGAGGTCCAGCACGCGCAGGCCGGCCAGCGGCAGGTCGTCGGGATCGAACAGCATCGGGCGTGTCTCCTTGGCGTCTGGCCGGGACGGGTTCGGCGGCTCATGAATCCCGCCGCGTCTTTGCGAGCGCAGCGAAGCAATCCAGGGCAGCGGGCCGTCTCACGATCGTTGCGCATCCCTGGATTGCTTCGCTGCGCTCGCAAAGACGGAGGGAGCGAAGGTCCTTCCGGTCGGGGCTCTCAGGTCCCCATCACCCCATCGAGGCCGCGCACCGCCTCGATGAGCCGGGGCCGGGCCACCTCCATCAGGAAGCGGCCGTCGGTGATGACGGTGGGCGCACCGCAATTGATCGACATCGGCGGCAGGCCGCCCCCCGGATGGAAGCCCACCGCGATGGCCGAGACGGTGTCCTGCCACTCGCCGAAGGAGGTGCAGCAGCCGATCTCCCGGTGCTCCCGCACCGCCTTGTCGAGGCCGTCGCGGAGCGCCGGCCAGGCGAGGGGATCGTAGGCCTTCAGTTCCTCGTAGAGGGCGGCGCGCTCCTGATCGGAGCAGACCGCGATGTAGGCCCGGCCCATGGCCGAGCGGGCGAGCGAGATGCGCGAGCCGATGTCGAGGTTGAGCGAGATCGCGGCGGGCCCGCGCTGGCAATCGACGTAGCGCATGCTCAGCCGGTCGCGGACGCCGAGGCCGACGGAGGCGTTGGACGCCTGGGCCACGGCCCGCAGCGCCGGCCGGGCGATGTGGCGCACGTCGAGGCCGCCGAGCGCCATGGAGCCCAGCGCGATGGTCTGGGTGCCGAGCGCGTACTTGCCGGATTCCTCGACGAAGCGCAGGTAGCCGAGCTTGGTCAGCGTGTAGGTCAGCCGCGAGACGGTGGAGCGGGGCAGGCCGCAGGCCTCCGCGATGTCGTGGTTGGCGAGCATCCGGCGGCCGCGCCCGAAGCAGGCCAGCACGGCGAGCCCCCGGGCCAGCGCCGTGACGAAGTGCCGGTCCTCCTTCGGACCGCCCTCCTCCGCCTCGGGATCGAGGAGGGGATCGGCCGTCGCGCTCATCGTCCCGCGCTCCGTGCGAAGAAGGCCGCGAAGGCGGCCTGGGCCTCGGGACCCCGGCGCAGCGCGTGGAAGGTCTCGGCCTCGCTCGCCAGCGTGCGCGCCACGATCTCCGCATGGCCGGCCTTCAACGCCCGCTTGGTGGCGGCGATGGAGGCCGGGGGCAGGGCCGCGAGCGCGCTCGCCCGCGCCAGCGCCGTGGCGAGGGCGTGGCCCTCCTCCACCAGGGCGTTGACGAGGCCCGCCTCCCGCGCCGCCTCCGGCCCGAAGGGCTCGCCCAGCATCAGCAGTTCGGCGGCGCGCTTCGTCCCCGCCACCAGGGGGAGCAGGTAGCTCGATGCGCCCTCCGGGCTGAGGCCGAGGTTGACGAAGGGCAGGCGGAAGCGCGCCCCCTCCCCCGCATAGGCGAGGTCGCAATGCAGGAGGAGCGTCGTGCCGATGCCGACCGCGTGGCCCTCCACCGCCGCGACCAGCGGCTTCGGGCAGGCGGCCAGCACCTTCAGCAGGGCGAGGCCGGGGCTGTCCTCCACGCTCTCGGCGGTCTCGCGGAAGTCCGACAGGTCGTTGCCGGCGGTGAAGCAGCCGCCCGCCCCCGTGAGCACGAGGGCGCGCACGCCCCCGTCCTCCCCGGCCGCGCGGACGGCCTCGCGCAGGGCGCCGTAGGTCGCCCGGTCGAGGGCGTTGCGCCGGGCGGGCCGGTCGATCGTGAGGAGGCGCACGCCCTCGGCGGGCGCCGTGATCCGCAGGGTCTCGGGGGCGCTCATGCGGTTTCCGCCTCCCGGGCGAAGTAGAGATCGTGCAGGCGGTCGAGGGCGATGTCGGCCGCCGGCGCGCTGAGCCGGACCTGCCCGCCGCGCAGGAGATGCACGTCGTCGGCCACCGAGAGGGCGACGCGGGTGTTCTGCTCCACCAGCAGGATCGTGGTCCCGGCCTCCTTGAGGCGGGCGATGATGGAGAAGACCTCGTTGACGATCACCGGGGCGAGGCCGAGGCTCGGCTCGTCGATCAGCAGGATCTTGGGCTGAGACATCAGGCCCCGGCCCATGGCGACCATCTGCGCCTCGCCGCCGGAGAGCGAGCCCGCCGCCTGGGTGCGCCGCTCGCGCAGGCGGGGGAACAGGGCGTAGACCCGGTCGAGCCCGGCGGAGACGTCGCCCCGGCAGCGCTTCGGGTAGGCGCCGAGGCAGAGGTTCTCCTCCACGCTCATGTCGCGGAAGACGAGGCGGCCCTCCGGCACCATCACGAGGCCCTGGGCGGCGAGGTCCCAGGTCTTCCGGCCCGCCAGCGGCTGTCCGCCCAGCAGGATCCGGCCCTCGTAGGGGATGAGCCCCGTGAGCGCCCGCAGCAGGGTGGTCTTGCCCGCCCCGTTCGGGCCGACGATGGCGGTGAGCGCGCCCTCCCGGAAGGTGAGCGACAGGTCCCACAGGACGGTGATGTGGCCGTAGCCGGCCCGGAGGTTCTGGGTCTCAAGCATGGGCCGTCCCCGTGTAGCTCTCGATGACGCGGGGATCGCGGAAGACCTGCGCCGGGGTGCCGTCGGCGATGATCTCGCCGAAGTTCAGCACCACCGCCCGGGAGCAGAGGCCCGAGATCGTCTCGATGTCGTGCTCGACGATGACGACGGTCAGGCCGAAGCGCCGGTGCAGCTCCTTCAGCTTGGCGGCGAACTGACGCTTGGCTTGGCTCTCCAGCCCCGCCAGCACCTCGTCGAGGAGGAGGAGGCGCGGCTCGGTGGCGAGCGCCTTGGCGATCTCCAGGCGCTTCAGTTCCTGGAGGGCCAGCGCGCTCTCGGCCGGGCGGTCGCCCTGGGCCTGCAACTCCATCACCTCCAGGATCTCCTCAATCCGCGCCGGATCCCTGCGGCCCGCGCCGAAGACCTGCGCGACGGCGAGGTTCTCCCGCACGGTGAGGTGCTGCATCGGCTGCGGGATCTGGAAGGTGCGCCCGATCCCGAGGCGGGCCCGGCGGTAGAGGGGCAGCTTGGTGACGTCCCGTCCCTCGAAGCGGATGCGCCCGCGCACCCGGGTCAGGCCCGAGATGCCGTTGAACAGGGTGGTCTTGCCCGCCCCGTTGGGGCCGACGAGCCCCAGGATCTCGCCGGGCTTCACGGTGAAGCTGACGTCGCGGAGCGCCACGAGGCCGCCGAAGCGGACGGTGACGGCGTCGAGCTCAAGCATGGCGGCCACCCCTCTTCGCGAGACCCAGGAGCCCGTTCGGCGCGGCGAGCACCATCGCGACGAGGACGAAGCCCAGGATGATCTGGTGGCCCACCGCGATCAGCCCCTTCGCGACGATCTGGTCGAACAGGTAGATGATCACCGCGCCGCCGATCGGCCCGGCGATGGTGCGGTAGCCGCCGAAGATCGCGGCGATGATCGGCATCAGGCTCCAGACGCCGGAGAAGGCGTAATCCGGCTCCAGGAAGCCGATGATGTGGGCGTTCAGCGCGCCGAACACGCCGGTGATGAAGGCCGAGAGCAGCAGCATCAGGCACTTGAGGAGCGTCGCGTTGACGCCCACCACCCGCGTCGCGTCCTCGCTGTCGGCGATGGCCCGCAGGGCGAGGCCGATAGGGCTGCGCCGGACGGCGAGGTAGGCGAGCGCGCAGAGGGTGACGCAGGCGACGAGGAGCAGGTAGCTGCCGGTGCGGCTCGCGAGATCGAGGCCGAACACGGTGGGCAGGCCCGGGTAGCGCTGGTAGCCCGCGCCGCCGCCGGTCAGCCAGGAGGCTTCCGTCGCGAGGATGCGGAAGATCTGCGCGTAGGCGAGGATGGCGAGCGCGAAATAGGGCCCCGACAGCCGCAGCGCCGGCAGCATGGCCAGCGAGGCCACCACCGCCACAAGGCCGCCCGCCGGCACGGTGAGCAGCACCGGCAGGCCGAGTTTGCCTGCGAGCAGCGCCGAGGCGTAGGCGCCGACGCCGAAGAAGGCCGCGTGGCCGAAGGAGACCATGCCGCCGAGGTTGCCCAGCAGCGCCCAGGCGAGGGAGACGCCGGACAGGATCAGGGCCGAGATCAGCAGCCCCAGCAGATAGTTGCTGGCCCCGAGCAGCACCGGCAGGGCCGCCAGGACGAGGAGGCCGAGGCCGAGGAGCGCGCCGCCGGGCAGCCGCCCCTTGGCGGGGGCGGCCTTCAGCGGGACGGCGGGGGCGGAATCGAGGGAGGCCATGGCGGTTGCTCCTCAGCCGCGCCGGGCACGGGCGCCGAACAGGCCGTTCGGCAGCAGGAAGAGGACGAGGAGGAACAGCACCATGCCGGCGAGTTCCTGCAACGCGCTGCTCGCGAGGGTGACGGTGAGCGCCTCGGTGACGCCGAGCAGGATCGCCGCCAGGAACACGCCGGGGATCGAGCCGACGCCCGCGAGCACGGTGACGATGAACGCCTTCACGGTGAGCGCGTGGCCGAGGGCCGGCTGCACCACGCTCATCGTGTAGAGCGCCACGCCCGCGAAGCTCGCGAGCGCCCCGGCGACGAGGAAGGAGACGAGTTCGGTCCGCACCGGGCTGATGCCCATGAGCTTGGCCGCCGCCCGGTTCGAGGAGACGGCGCGCACCGCCCGCCCGTACCAGCTCGTCTTCAGCCACCACCACAGGGCGACCATCAGGGCGAGGCTCACCCCGAAGGCGACGACCTCGCCGTTCATGGCGTAGACCGGGCCGACCGAGGTCGCGTCCTGCAGGGTCGCCGAGGCGGTGGTGCGCGCGTCGCTCGCGAAGATCAGCAGGATCGCGTTCGTCAGGATGATGCCGACCCCGAAGGTCAGGATCAGGGAGTTGAGCTCCCGGTGCTCGCGGATGCGGTCGATCATCAGGAACAGCACGGCGCAGACCGCGCTCACCACGAGGAGCGCCAGGGGGATCGCGAGGTAGGGATCGAGCCCCAGCCGCCCCTCGACCACGTAGGCGCAGTAGGCGGCGAGCAGGACGAGTTCGCCGTGGGCGAGGTTGATGATCCGCATCGCCCCGAAGGAGAGGGCGAGGCCGAGCGCCACCAGGGCGTAGACGCTGCCGACGAGGAGCCCGGAGAACAGGGCCTGGAGGACGAGATCGGTCATGCCCGCCTCACCAGGGCAGGCCGGGATAGACGATCTCGCCCGTCGCCGAGGCGGGCGGCGAGACCAGCACGACCTTGCCGGCCCGGTGCTGGCCCATGGCCACGGCAAAGCGCGGGTTGTCGCCCGTGGCGTCGAACTGGACGGGGCCGAGCAGGGTCTCGCGGTCGGTCTGGCGCATGGCGTCGGGCAGGCCGCCGGCCTTGAGGGTGCCGGCCTCGGCCGCGCGGGCGATGGCCTCGGCGAGGATCGTGGTCTCCACGAAGCTCAGGGTGGAGAGGTACTCGATCTCCTTGTTGTAGGTCGTCTTGTAGACCTCCGCGAAGCGCTTGCCCTCCTCGTCCTTCATCTCCACCGGGTAGGGCAGGAAGGAGGTGCCGACGACGTTGTTCATCAGGTCGGGGAATTCGGCGGACATCTTCGGCGTGGCGAGCGACCACGCGCCGACGACGAGCTTGACCGGCGGCTTCAGCACCTTGGCGGCGCGGATGATGCCGACATAGTCGTTCTCGTAGGCCGACATCATCAGGATGTCGGAGCGGTCCTGCAGCTTCACCTTGTTGATGATCGGCTTGAAGTCGGTGATCGCCGGGTCGAACTCGTGCACCGTGACCTTCACGCCCTTGGCGGACAGGTCCTTCTGCAACCCCTTGGCGAGCAGGGCCGGCGCCTCCTTGGTGGAGGCGAGGATCGACACCGAGGTCGGCTTCAGGGCCTCGAGCAGGGTGCCGATGCCGCGTTGGTAGCCGGCGTTGTTGTTGATGCGGAAGAAGGTCTTGAGGCCCCGGACCGTCAGCTCGTCGCTCACCGCGCCGGCCGTGATGTAGGTGGTCTTCAGCCGGTTCGAGGCGTCGGAGGCCGGGCCGATGATGTTCGAGCCGTAGCCGCCGACCACCGCCACCGCCCCGTCCGAGACGAGCTTCTCCACCGCCGAGACGGCCTTGGCGGGCGTGCTCTCGTCGTCGATCACCTGCAGGCGGATCTTGTGCTTGTCCGAGCGGGCGTTGAACATCTGGATCGCCACCCGCATGCCCTCGTCGAAGGCTTGGCCGGAGCGGGCGAGGGATCCGGTCAGCGGCATGTGGGCGCCGACCAGGATCTCGTCGGCGCGGGCCGCGCTCCCGGCGAGGGTGGCGAGGGCGATCGACGCGGCCGCGACGGTCCTGCGCAACATGGGGCTTCCTCCCTGGGCGCGGACCGGAAGCCGGCGGCGCGCGTGATTCGTCTTGATGCGCGGCCTCTGAGGGGCCGCGTCAGCGTCCGGTCCGCGGGGCGGCCGAAGCGGGTGCGGCATCGCATGCTGCGTCTTGCGTTGTCAAGAATTCGCAGATGGATGTTCTGCACAACGGAACGAGACTGTTCGACGGGCCGGATGGAACGCCCTTGGCCACGCTCCGCCGTTCTTGCGAGCGCAGCGAAGCAATCCAGGGCAGCGGGACGTCTCCGACTGTGGCGCCCACCTCGGATTGCTTCGCTGCACTCAAAATGACGAGCATGGACAAGGGTACCCCGCGAACTGACCAAGGCCCAAGAGCGTCGAGCTGCGATCGGCCCGAATTCCCCACTCAGACTTGACACGGCCCACGGCAGGCGCGACATCCCTCCCATAAATGCAAACCACTATTCTGCATTGCAGAACACGGGAGGAAACGTGGTTCGAGAGGAGATCCAGGGCGGCGTCGCCGTGCTCACGCTGTCGAACCCGCCCGTCAACGCGCTCGGCCACGGCCTGCGCGCCGCCCTCGACGCAGCGCTGGAGCGCGCTCTCGCGGATGCCTCCGTGCGGGCCGTGGTGCTGGCGGCCGAGGGCAAGGTCTTCGTCGGCGGGGCGGACATCTCGGAGTTCGGCCAGCCCCCGCGCCCTCCCCTGCTGCCGGACCTGCTCGCCCGCCTCGACGGCGCGGGCAAACCCGTCGTCGCGGCGATCCACGGCGCGGCGCTCGGCGGCGGCCTCGAACTGGCGCTGGCCTGCCACGCCCGCGTCGTCGGGCCGAAGGCCAAGCTCGGCCTGCCGGAGGTGAAGCTCGGCCTCATCCCCGGCGCGGGCGGCACCCAGCGCCTGCCGCGCCTCGTGGGGCCGGAGGCCGGCTTCGCGATGATGCTGGGCGGCGAGCCGGTCGATGCCGCCAAGGCCGTCGAGACCGGCCTCGCCGACGCCCTCGAGACGGGCGACCTCGTCGCGGCCGCCCGCACCCTGGCGCTCACGCTCGGTGAGGGCACGCCGGTCCGGGTCCGCGACCGCGGCGAGCGGTTGGATCCGGCGGCGCGTACCGCCTTCGAGGCCCGGGCCGCCGAGGCCCTGAAGAAGGCCCCGGGCCAGCCGAACGTGGCGGCGCTGGCCGACGTCGTGCGCGCCGGGTTCGATCAGCCCTTCGACGAGGCCGTGGCCACCGAGCGCGCCCGCTTCCTCGCCCTGGTGGACGACCCGCGCTCCAAGGCCCTGCGCTACGCCTTCTTCGCCGAGCGTGAGACCGCGCGGGTGCCGGGCTTGGCCAAGGACACGCCGCGCCGGGCAATCGCCTCGGCGGCGGTGGTCGGCGCGGGCACGATGGGCGGCGGCATCGCGCTCTGCTTCGCCAATGCCGGCATCCCGGTGGTGGTGATCGAGACCGAGCGGGAGGCCCTCGACCGGGGGCTCGACCGGATGCGCGCCACCTATGCGTCCTCCGTCAAGCGCGGCTCCCTCACCGAGGCGGCGATGGCCGAACGGATGGCGCGCATCACCGGCGCCGTCGGGCTCGACCTCGCGGCGGATGCCGACATCGTGGTCGAGGCGGCCTTCGAGGAGATGGGCGTCAAGGAGACGATCTTCTCCGCCCTGTCGCGGATCGCCAAGCCCGGCGCGATCCTGGCCACCAACACCTCCTACCTCGACATCGACCGGATCGCCGACGCCACGGACCGCCCCGGCGACGTGCTCGGCCTGCACTTCTTCAGCCCGGCCAACGTGATGCGCCTCGTGGAGGTGGTGCGGGGCGCCCGCACGGCGCCGGACGCGCTCGCCACCGCCAACGACCTCGCCCGGCGCTTGGGCAAGCTGCCGGTGACGGTGGGCGTCTGCTTCGGCTTCGTCGGCAACCGGATGCTGGCCCAGCGCAGCGCGGCGGGCGAGCGCCTGCTGCTGGCGGGCGCCCTCCCCCACGAGGTCGATGCCGCCGTGACGGAGTTCGGCTTCCGCATGGGCCCCTTCGCCATGGCCGACCTCGCGGGCCTCGACATCGGCTGGCGCACCCGCAAGGCCACCGGCGGCAAGGCCCCCGTCGCCGATGCGCTGTGCGAGGCGGGCCGCCTCGGCCAGAAGACCGGCAAAGGCTTCTACCTCTACCCCGAGGGCGCCCGGACGGGCGCGCGCGACCCCGAGGTCGAGGCCCTGATCGAGCGCACAGCCGCCGAGCACGGTATCACCCGGCGCAGCTTTTCGTCCGAGGACATCGTCGCCCGGCTGATGCTGCCGATGGTCAACGAGGGCGCGCGCATCCTCGAAGAAGGCATCGCGGCGCGCCCCGGCGACATCGATACGATCTGGCTCAACGGCTACAACTGGCCCGCGTGGCGCGGCGGCCCGATGCACTGGGCCGACGGCCTCGGCCTCGCCACGGTCGCCGCCGAGCTGGAGCGCTTTTCGCACGAGACCGGCGACGGGAATTTGCGCCCCGCGCCGCTGCTCGCCCGCCTCGCAGCCGAGGGCAAGGGCTTCGCCGACTGGGGCGGCCGGTGACCCCCGCGCGACCGCCCCGCCCTCTCCTTCCGCACGCGAGTTTCCGATGACGGACGCCGTAATCGTCGCCACCGCCCGCACGCCCATCGGCAAGGCGCATCGCGGGGCGCTGAACCTGACCCACGGGGCGGACCTCGCCGCCCACGCCATCCGCCACGCCCTCGCCAGGGCCGGAGTCGAGCCGGAGGCCGTGGAAGAGGTCGTGATGGGCTGCGGCTACCCGGAGGCGGCGACCGGCGGCAACGTCGCCCGCCACGCGAGCCTGATCGCGGGGGTTCCCGTCCAGGCGGCGGGCGTCACCGTCTCGCGCTTCTGCGCCTCCGGCCTCCAGGCCATCGCCGACGCCGCCAAGCGCATCCGCCTCGACGGCGTGCCGGTGGCGGTGGCGGGGGGTGTCGAATCGATCAGCCTCGTCCAGCCGCAGGTGCGGCGCGAGCTGACCCGCAACGCGTGGCTGGAGGAGCACCTCCCCGCCATCTACATGCCGATGATCGAGACCGCCGACATCGTGGCGGAGCGCTACGGCATCTCCCGCGAGGCGCAGGACGCATTCGCCGTCCTGAGCCAGCAACGCACCGCCGCCGCGCAGGACGCCGGGCTGTTCGACGACGAGATCGTGCCGATCACCGCCACCATGGCCGTCACCGACAAGGCGACGGGCGAGACCCGCCACGTCGAGACGCGGCTTTCCAAGGACGAGGGCAACCGGCCCGAGACCACCCTGGAGGGCCTCGCCAAGCTCAAGCCCGTGCGCGGCGAGGGCGCCTTCATCACGGCGGGCAATGCGAGCCAGCTCTCGGACGGCGCCTCGGCCTCGGTGCTGATGTCGGCCGACGAGGCCGCCCGCCGGAACCTCGCGCCGCTCGGCCTCGTCCGCGGCTTCGCGGCCGCCGGCTGCGGCCCGGAGGAGATGGGCATCGGCCCGGTCTTCGCGGTGCCGCGCTTGCTCGAGCGCAACGGGCTCACCGTGGACGATATCGGCCTGTGGGAGTTGAACGAGGCCTTCGCCTCGCAGTCCCTCTACTGCCGGGACAAACTCGGGATCGACCCGGACCGGGTCAACGTCAACGGCGGCGCGATCAGCGTCGGCCACCCCTTCGGCATGTCGGGCGCCCGGCTCGTCGGCCACGCCCTGCTCGAGGGCCGCCGCCGGGGCGTGCGCTACGCCGTCGTCACCATGTGCGTCGCCGGCGGCCAGGGCTGCGCCGGCCTCTTCGAGATCGCACGGAGCTAACACCATGGACCTGCGCTTCACCCCCGAGGAGACCGCCTTCCGCAAGGAGGTGCGCGCCTTCTTCCACGCCGAGATCCCGGCCGAGATCCGGAAGAAGGTCTCCGAGGGCCGCTCCCTCGCCCGCGAGGACTACGTCACCTCCCAGCGCATCCTCAACGCCAAGGGCTGGGCGGTGCCGCACTGGCCGAAGGAATGGGGCGGGCAGGCGTGGGATCCGATCCGCCGCTACATCTTCATGGAGGAGCTGATGCAGGCGGCGGTGCCCCTGCCCCTGCAGTTCAACTGCTTCATGGTCGGCCCGGTGATCGCGGCCTTCGGCAACGAGGCGCAGAAGAAGCGCTTCCTGCCGCGCATCGCCAACCTCGACGACTGGTGGTGCCAGGGCTTCTCCGAGCCCGGCGCCGGCTCGGACCTCGCCTCCCTGAAGACGCGAGCCGTGCGGGACGGCGACCACTACGTCGTCGACGGCCAGAAGACCTGGACCACCCTCGGCCAGTACGCCGACTGGATCTTCTGCCTCGTGCGCACCGATCCGGCGGCGAAGAAGCAGGCCGGCATCTCCTTCCTGCTCATCGACATGAAGAGCCCCGGCATTGCGGTGCGCCCGATCATCACCATCGACGGGCGCCACGAGGTCAACGAGGTCTTCTTCGATTCCGTGCGCGTGCCGGTCGAGAACCTCGTGGGCGAGGAGAACAAGGGCTGGGACTACGCCAAGTTCCTGCTCGCCAACGAGCGCACCGGCATCGCCCGCATCGGCCTCACCAAGGAGCGCATCGCCCGCGTCAAGCGGCTGGCCCGGGAGACCCCGGCGGGCGACGGCACGATGTGGGACGATGCCGCCTTCCGGGGCAGGATCGCCTCGGTCGAGATCGAACTGAAGGCCCTGGAGATCACCCAGATGCGGGTGGTGGCGGCGCAGGCCAAGCGCGACGCGTCGAAGCCCGATCCGGCCTCCTCGATCCTCAAGATCAAGGGCTCGGAGTTGCAGCAGGCGGCGACCGAACTCCTCCTCGAACTGGCGGGGCCGCTCAGCCTCCCGGCACCGGTGGCCAACGACAGCGATGCCCTCGGCTGGGAGGCCTTCGCCGCGCCGACCTACCTCAACACCCGCAAGGTCTCGATCTACGGCGGCTCGAACGAGATCCAGCGCAACGTGATCGCCAAGGCGATCCTGGGACTCTAGTGCAGTGACGCAGTCACTTCGTTCATGCGTTCTGCACCAGCTGATTGTTTTTACACCGATTTTTCCAGTCTCGGCTGGCGCCTCCGACTGGATCGATGCACGAGCGCCCCGTCATGGCGAGCGTCGGCGAAGCCATCCAGGGCGTCGGGACGTCTCAAGACGTGGCGCTGCTGGATTGCTTCGCTTCGCTCGCAATGACGGCGCGGTGTCCCGTGTTCGCCCCATGAACCGTAGAAATAAGCTCCAACGGACTTCAGCACGATGGATTTCGACCTCACCGACGAGCAGAACCTGCTCAAGGACAGCGTGAGCCGCTGGGCCTCCGACCGCTACGGCAGCCTGGAGAGGATCGAGGCCGCCCGCCGCAAGCCGCTGGGCTTCGACGAGGCCGCCTGGACCGAACTCGCCGAACTCGGCCTCCTCGGCCTGCCCTTCGCGGAGGAGGATGGCGGCTTCGGCGGCGGCCCCGTCGAGACCATGATCGCCGTGGAGGCGCTGGGCCGCCACCTCGCCCCCGAGCCCTACCTCGCGAGCGTGGTGCTGGGCGGGACCGCCCTGCGGCTCGCGGGCAGCGCGGCGCAGAAGGCGGCGCTGATCCCCGGCCTCGTGGAGGGCCGCCATCGCCTCGCCTTCGCCCATGGCGAGCGGCAGGCCCGCTACGACCGGTTCGACGTCGCCACCACCGCCCGGCGGGAGGGCGACGGCTTCGTCCTCGACGGCGCCAAGTGCGTGGTGCTGAACGCCGACGCGGCCCACACCCTGGTGGTCAGCGCCCGCACGGCCGGCGGACGGCGCGACGCGGACGGGATCAGCCTGTTCCTCGTCCCCGCCGACGCGCCCGGCCTGACCGTGACGGCCTATCCGACCCAGGACGGCGGCCGGGCGGCGGACCTGACGCTCGCGGGCGTGACGCTTCCCTCCGACGCGCTCCTGGGGCAGGCCGATGCGGGCCTGCCGGTGATCGAGCGGGTGCTCGACGGCGGCATCGCCGCCGTGAGCGCCGAGGCGGTGGGCGTGATGGAGGCGCTCCACACCCTCACCGTGGACTACCTGAAGACCCGCAAGCAGTTCGGCACGGCGATCGGCGGCTTCCAGGTGCTGCAGCACCGCGCCGTCGACATGTTCGTGGCCCTGGAACAGGCCCGCTCCATGGCCCTTTACGCCACCATGATGGCGGCCGGGGACGACGCGGCCGAGCGGGGGCCCGCCGTCTCCGCCGCCAAGGTGCAGGTCAACCGCTCGGCCCGCTCCGTGGGCCAGGAGGCGGTGCAGCTCCACGGCGGCATCGGGATGACGCTCGAATATCTCGGGGCGCACCTGTTCCGGCGCCTCACCGCGATCGAGGTTCTGTTCGGCGATACGCCCACCCATCTGCGCCGGGTGAGCGACGCGGGCGCCCTGCCGAGCGCCGCCTGAGACGAGGAGAGACGCCATGAACGCTCCGATGCGCCCGCCCGGCTCCGCCGCGCCCGACGCCCCGCCCTCCGCCCGCTTCGTGTGGGACGATCCCTTCCTCCTCGACGAACAGCTCACCGAGGACGAGCGCGCGATCCGCGACGTCGCGCAGGACTTCGCCCGCGAGCAGCTCCTGCCCGGCATCGTGGACGCCTACGCGCACGAGACCAGCAACCCGGACCTGTTCCGGCGCATGGGCGAGCTGGGTCTCCTCGGCGTGACCCTGCCGGAGGAGTACGGCTGCGCGGGGGCAAGCTACGTGGCCTACGGCCTCGTGGCGCGGGCGGTGGAATCGGTCGATTCCGGCTACCGCTCGATGATGAGCGTGCAATCCTCCCTCGTCATGTACCCGATCTACGCCTACGGCTCGGAGGAGCAGCGGAAGAAGTTCCTGCCCAAGCTCGCCTCGGGCGAGTGGATCGGCTGCTTCGGCCTCACCGAGCCCGATGCCGGCTCCGATCCGGCGGGCATGAAGACCAAGGCGGTGCGCACCGCCTCCGGCTACCGCCTGACCGGCGCCAAGATGTGGATCTCGAACGCGCCCTTCGCGGACGTGTTCGTGGTCTGGGCGAAGTCGGAGGCGCACGACAACGCGATCCGCGGCTTCGTGCTGGAGAAGGGCATGAAGGGCCTCTCCGCCCCGACCATCAAGGGCAAGCTCTCCCTGCGCGCCTCCACCACCGGCGAGATCGTGATGGAGGACGTGGAGGTCGGCGAGGACGCGCTCCTCCCCAACGTCTCGGGTCTCAAGGGGCCCTTCGGCTGCCTCAACCGGGCGCGCTACGGCATCTCCTGGGGCGTCATGGGCGCGGCGGAGGATTGCTGGCGCCGGGCCCGCGACTACACCCTCGACCGCAAGCAGTTCGGCCGCCCGCTGGCGCAGACCCAGCTCGTCCAGAAGAAGCTCGCGGACATGCAGACCGAGATCGCCCTGGGCCTCCAGGCCTCCCTCCGGGTGGGCCGCCTGATGGACGAGCACAAGATGGCGCCGGAGATGATCAGCCTCGTCAAGCGCAACAATTGCGGCAAGGCGCTCGACATCGCCCGCGTCGCCCGCGACATGCATGGCGGCAACGGCATCATGGGCGAGTACCACGTGATGCGGCACGCCCAGAACCTCGAGACGGTCAACACCTACGAGGGCACCCACGACGTCCACGCCCTGATCCTGGGCCGGGCGCAGACGGGCTTGCAGGCGTTTTTTTGAGACTCGGCCGCTTAACGCGGATCGAGACTCGAACAGCCCTGCCGTCATCCCGGGGCCGCGCAGCGGAGCCCGGGATCCAGACACGCCGACACCACCGCCCGTGGCACCGTCGGCGGTTCTGGCTTCCGGGCTCGCCTCCGGCGCCCCGGAAAGACGACAATGTCCCGCCCCTCACCGCCCCCAGCGCAGGACCATCGCGTCGTTGCGGCGGGCGAGCTCGATCAGGCCGGCGCGGGTCGCCGGGTGGAGGGGCTGGATCGGCAGGCGCGCGGTCTCGTGGGCGATCACGCCGCCCTCGGCCATCAGCGCCTTGCAGGCGAGCAGGCCGCACTGGCGGTTCTCGTAGTTGATGAGCGGCAGCCAGCGCTCGTAGGCGGCCATGGCCTCCTCCCGGCGTCCGGCGGCGTAGGCGTCGGTGATGGTGCGGATCCCGTCCGGGTAGCCGCCCCCGGTCATGGCGCCCGTGGCGCCTGCGTCGAGGTCGGCCATCAGGGTGATCGCCTCCTCGCCGTCCCAGGGGCCGACCACCGCGTCGCCCCCTTGCGCGATCAGGTCGCGGAGCTTGGCGGCGGCGTTGGCGGTCTCGATCTTGAAGTAGGAGACGTGCGCGATCTCCCGGGCCATCCGCGCGAGGAAGGCCGCCGAGAGGGGCGTGCCGGCGACGGGCGCGTCCTGGATCATGATGGGAATCGTGATCGCGTCCGAGACGGCGCGGAAGAACTCGTAGACGCCGAGGTCCGGCACGCGGATCGTGGCGCCGTGATAGGGCGGCATGATCATCACCATCGCCGCGCCGGCTTCCTGCGCCCGGCGGGACCGCTCGGCGCAGACATGGGTGGCGAAGTGCGTGGTCGTGACGATGACCGGCACCCGGCCCGCCACGTGCTCCAGCACGGCGTGCATCACGGTCTCGCGCTCCCCGTCCGTGAGGACGAACTGTTCCGAGAAGTTCGCGAGGATGCAGATCCCCTGGCTCCCGGCCTCGATCATGAAGTCGATGGCCCGGCGCTGCCCGTCGAGGTCGAGGGCGCCTGCGGCGTCGAACACCGTCGGGGCCACCGGGAACACGCCGCGATAGGGGGCCGTCATGGGTCTCATCCTCGCAAGAGATTTGTCTGAGTTAACACGAAGGGCGTCGCGCCCTTCGGGTCCTGGAGTCAAGTCCCGGCCGGTTCGCCGTCTCGGGCGGGAGGGACCGGCCACCGGACGTGCCGCGGAGTCCGTCGCGCGGTCGGTCCTTCGGGGCGGCGCGCCCCGGCGCGGGCCCTGACCGGGCGGACGCAACGGGCCGCGGCCCGGGGAGTTGAGCCGGAACGCCCGTCTGGTACACCGCTGGCCCGATGCATACGACCGAGAGCGCTCCCCTGCGGACGGGGCCGGAGAGTCTTCGCCACGACACGGACCGTATCCTGTCCGAGATCGCCGCCGGCCGCGCGGGCGGCGATCCGTTCGCGGCGGCGGTGGTGGCGACGCGGATGCCGATGATCGTCACGGACCCGCGCAAGCCCGACAACCCGATCATCTTCGCCAACGACGCCTTCCGCGATCTGACCGGCTACACCCGCGAGGAGATCGTCGGCCGCAACTGCCGCTTCCTCCAGGGCCCCGAGACCAATCCCGAGGACGTCTCGCGCATCCGCGAGGCCGTCGCGGCGGGCCGCCGGATCGAGATCGCGATCTGCAACTACCGCAAGGACGGCACGCCCTTCTGGAACCAGCTGCTGGTGGCCCCGGTCAGGGACGAGGCGGGCGGCGTCATCTACTTCGTCGCGAGCCAGTACGACATCACGTCGGACTTCGCGCAGCTGGCCGCCCTGCGGGGCGAGAACGCGGCGCTGATCGCCCAGCACGCCGCGAGCGCCGAGCGCCTGAGGATCGCGGACGCGACCCTGCCGCTCGCGACGGAGGCCGCCGAGATCGGCCTGTGGGACATCGATCCGGTCGCGAACACCCTGTCCTGGCCGCCGCGGGTCAAGGCGATGTTCGGCCTCTCCCCCGACGTGCCGGTCACCATGGCCGACTTCGAGGCCGGGCTCCACCCCGAGGACCGCGCCACGACCAGGGCCGCCCTCGACGCGGCGCGCGATCCGGCGAGCCGGGCGATCTTCGAGGTCGAGTATCGCGCCATCGGCCGGGATGACGGCGTGGTGCGCTGGGTCGCGGCCAAGGGACGGGGCCTGTTCGACGAGGCCGGGGCGTGCGTGCGCGTGGTCGGCACGGCCATCGACATCACCGCGCGCAAGCAGGCCGAGATCGTCCTGCGCGAGAGCGAGGCGCGCTTCCGCAACATGGCCGACCACGCGCCGGTGATGATGTGGATCACCGACGGGAACGGGGCCTGCACGTATCTCAACCGGCAATGGTACGCCTATACGGGCCAGACCGAGGCCGACGGCCTGGGCCTGGGCTGGCTGGAGGCCGTCCACCCGGAGGATCGGGGCTGGTCGGAGGAGACCTTCCTGGCCGCCAACGCCGAGCGGGCCGCCTTCCGCCTGGAATACCGCCTCAGGGGCCGCGACGGCGGGTACCGCTGGTTCCTCGACGCCGCTCAGCCCCGCCTCGGCGAGGACGGGAGCTTCTGCGGCTATATCGGCTCCGTCACCGACATCGACGACCAGAAGGTCACCGAGCGCCGCCTCGTGGAGACGACGCGTCGCCTCGACGCGATCCTCGACAACACCACGCAGGCCATCTTCGTGATGGATGAGCGCCAGCACTGCAGCTACATGAACGCGGCGGCCGAGGCGCTCACCGGCTACGCCCTGGCCGAGACGCAAGGGCGCGCCCTGCACGACGTCGTGCACCACACCCGGCCGGACGGCTCGCCCTATCCCCTGTGCGAGTGCCCGATCGACCAAGCCTTCCCCGAGAACAACCAGGAGCAGGGCGAGGAGGTCTTCGTCCGCCGGGACGGGAGCTTCTACCCCGTGGGCTTCACGGCGAGCCCCATCCGCAACGAGGACGGGCAGCCGATCGGCACCGTCATCGAGGCCCGCAACATCGAGGGGGAACTCCGCGCCAAGGCGGCGATGGAGGCGTTCAACGCGACCCTCGAACAGCGCGTGGCGGAGGAGATCGCCAAGCGCGAGACCCTGGAGGAGGCCCTCCGGCAATCCCAGAAGATGGAGGCGGTCGGCCAGCTCACGGGCGGCCTCGCCCACGACTTCAACAACCTGCTCGCCGGCATCTCGGGCTCGCTGGAACTGATGCAGAGCCGGATGCAGCAGGGCCGCTTCAACGACGTCGAGCGCTACATGGCGGCGGCGCAGGGGGCGGCCAAGCGCGCCGCCGCCCTCACCCACCGCCTGCTGGCCTTCTCCCGCCGCCAGACCCTCGACCCGAAGCCCACCAACGTGAACCGCCTCGTAGCGGACATGCAGGACCTCATCCAGCGCACGGTCGGCCCCGCCATCCCGATCGAGGTCGTCGGCGCCACGGGGATCTGGCCGGCGCTGGTCGATCCGTCCCAGCTCGAGAACGCCCTCCTGAACCTCTGCATCAACGCCCGCGACGCGATGCCGGAGGGCGGGCGCATCACCATCGAGACGGCCAACCGCTGGCTCGACTGGCCGGCCTCGCGCACCTACGACGTGCCGGAGGGACAGTACCTGTCCCTGTGCGTCACCGACACGGGCACCGGCATCGCGCCGGAGGTGCTGGAGCGGGTGTTCGAGCCCTTCTTCACCACGAAGCCGCTGGGCGAGGGCACCGGCCTCGGCCTGTCGATGATCTACGGCTTCGCCCAGCAATCGGGCGGGCAGGTGCGGATCTACTCGGAGGTCGGCAAGGGCACCACCGTCTGCATCTACCTGCCCCGGCACTACGGCGACGTCGAAGAGAGCGCCGGCCACGACGACGCGGTGGCGCTGCCGCGCTCCGAGCAGGGCGAGACGGTGCTGATCGTCGACGACGAGTCGACGGTCAGGATGCTGATCACCGACATTCTGGAGGATCTCGGCTACACCGCCATCGAGGCGAGCGACAGCGCCGCCGGCCTGAAGGTGCTGCAATCGGATGTGCGCATCGACCTGCTCGTGACCGATGTCGGCCTGCCCGGTGGGATGAACGGGCGCCAGATGGCGGATGCGGCCCGCGTCTCCCGGCCCGACCTCAAGGTGCTCTTCATCACCGGCTACGCGGAGAACGCCATCATCGGCAACGGCAAGCTCAAGCCCGGCATGGCCGTGCTGACCAAGCCCTTCGCCATCGAGACGATGGCGGCCCGCATCCGGTCGATGATCGAGGCGGGCTGACAGGGAGGCCGGGGGCGGCGGCCGGCCCGGGCCCGCGGACGGCGAGACTCGCGGTGGCGCGTCTTGCTATGAGACCCGGGGGCCGCCTCCTCGACGACGCGGTCCGGCCTCATGGGGGAGGACACCAATGCAGAGCTTCGTCCGCGCCAAGCTGCACGGGATCCGCGTCACCGGCGCCGACCTGAACTATCACGGCTCCATCACGATCGACGCCGATCTCTGCCGCGAGGTCGGCCTCGATCCCCTCGAATTCGTCGAGATCTGGAACAAGATGTCGGGCGCGCGGATCAGCACCTACGTGCTCTACGGCCCGGCGGGCTCGCGCTGCTGCATCCTGAACGGGGCAGCCGCCCGCACCTGCCAGGTCGGCGACGAGGTGATCATCGCCTCGGCGAGCTACGGCGCCGTGGACGACGTGATCGCCCACAAGCCGCGCGTGCTGATCTTCGGCGCGGACAACGCCGTGGTGGACAGGGTGGTCTACGACGTCTTTCGCGACGAGGAGGGCCGCCTCGACATGCGCATCCTGGAGGCGGAGACCGGCGCGGAGGAGCCGCCGCGGGTGGCGACCCGGATCCGGGTGGCGTAGGGCCCCGCCGCGGGCGGCGGCCCGGCATCCCCTTCCCCGGGCCGGGCCGAATGCTCAGACGCACTCACTGGGTTCATGCGCGTGAGCACTCGCTTTTTGTCTTTGCATCAATGTTTCCAAACACGGCTGACGCCTCCGTCTGGATCGATGCACTAGATCAGACCTGCGCCGCAGGGGCGCCGAGGGGAGGATCCATGAAGCACGGGGCCCGCAACGACATTCCCGCCACGGTCACGGCGATCAAGCGCGGGGGCGTGATGGCGCAGATCGAGGTCGAACTCGTCGGCACCCCCTACCGGATGAGTTCGGTGATGACCCTCGATTCGGTGGAGGAGCTCGGCCTCAAGGAGGGCGACGCCGTCCACGTCCTCGCCAAGGCGGTGAACGTGCTGCTGGTGAAGCCCTGACGCCCCGGCCGGTCAGACCCTGATGTCGAGCCGCTGCCCCTGGCCCGCCGGAGCCGGGGGCGAGGCGGAGGCGGCCGTCTGGGCCACGAGGTCGGCCACGGCTTTCCCGGCGTCGATCTGCTGGCGGGCGACCGCCACGCCGACCGACTGGGCGAAGCCTGCGGCTTGCATCTGCACGGCGGGCGCGATCGAGCTGCTCATGGCGCCATCCTGATCCACCACCGGTAAAGGCCGGGTGAGCGGGACGGGTCGAATGCCCGCGATCGCCCCCGGCGTCGCCGGGGCGGAGCGGTTCGCCCGACCGGACGGCGTTCCGGGGACGGGGAAACCCCCGCCCGGGCCGAATGCCATCTTGCCAACGCGGTCCCGACGGGGGAGTCCGGTGCGCCGATCGCGCAACCGGAGATCACATGCCGCCCCTTCCTCGTCTCACCCTGGTCGTGGCCAGCCTGTGGGCGAGCGCGGTCGCGGGTGCCGCGGGGATCGGGGGGCCCGCCCCCGCGGAGGGCGTGCTGCGGATCGCCATGACCGCCGCCGACATCCCCACCGCCACCGGCCTGCCCAACAACGGCTTCGAGGGGATGCGCTTTTTGGGCTACCCGGTCTTCGAGGCCCTGGCGCAGTGGGACCTCTCGGGCCACGGCCTCAAGCCCGCCCTGGCCGAACGCTGGGAGCAGGATCCCGCCGACCCCCGCGTCTGGACCTTCCACCTGCGCCGGGGCGTCACGTTCCACGACGGCACGCCCTTCGACGCCGACGCCGTGCTGTGGAACCTCGACCGCTACTTCAAGGCCGACAGCCCGCAATTCGAGCCGCAGGCGGCGGGGATCTCGCGGGCGCGGGTCCCGATCCTGGCTGGCTACCGGAAGGTGGACGGGGCCACCGTGCAATTCACGACGACGGAGGTGGCCTCCTTCTTCCCCTACATGGCGGTGTACCTGCTCATCGCCTCGCCCCGCCCCTTCGAGGCGGCGGGACGGGACTGGACGAAGGTCCCGGCCGTGCCGGCGGCGGGAACCGGCCCGTTCCGGATCGTCAGGGTCTCCCCGCGGGAATCGGTCGAGCTCGCCCGCAACGACGCCTACTGGGACACCGGTCGCCGGGCCAAGCTCGACGGCATCCGCCTGCTGCCGATCCCCGACGCCAACGCCCGCGTCGCCGCCCTGCGCGCCGGCCAGGTCGACTGGATCGAGGCCGTGCCCCCGGACGCGATCCCCTCCCTCAAGCAGGCGGACTTCACCGTCGCCACCGCGCCCTATCCGCATATCTGGCCGTGGATCTTCAACAGCGGCGCGGAGGGGAGCCCCCTGAAGGACGTCCGCGTCCGGCAGGCCCTGAACTACTGCATCGACCGGGAGGGCATCGTCACGCTGCTGGCGGGCACCGCCGAACCGGCGAGCGGCTGGCTCAACGACGGCGACCCGGATTTCGGCACGCCGCAGAACCGCTACGGCTTCGAGCCGGGCAAGGGCCGGGCGCTCCTCTCGGAGGCCGGCTACGGTCCGGCCAAGCCCCTCGCCCTGACGGTGATGATCTCCGCCTCGGGCTCGGGGCAGATGCTGCCGCTGCCGATGAACGAGTATCTGCAGGAGACCCTGAAGACCGCCTGCGGCGTGGAGGTGAGCTTCAGGGTCGTGGAGTGGCAGGTGCTGCTCAACGGCCTCCGGGCGCGGCCGGACGCTCCTGGCGTCCGGGGGGTGGACGCCCTCAACATCTCCTCCCCCTCCTCCGACCCGGCGGTGATGGAGCGCTACTTCTCCTCCGCACGGTTTCCCCCCGCCGGCTTCAACTTCGCCACCTGGGCGGACCCGCGCTTCGACGCGGCCTTGAAGGCGCTCGCGGAGACCACGGACGAGGCGACCATCGCCGCGCAGACGCGCATCGCCCACGAGCGTTTGGTCGACAATCCACCATGGTTGTATGTTGTCCATGATCTCAACCCTCGGGCGCTGGCACCGAGGGTGCAGGGCTTCGCCCCGTCCCGGACTTGGTTCGTCGACCTCACCCGGGTGAGCGTGCGCTAGTGCATCGATCCAGTCGGAGGCGTCGGCCGGGTCCGGAATGATCGATGCATGGACGACGGGCCTGGTCAGGCGCACCCCGTGTCATCCGAGGGTCACGGAGGATGCTCCAGTCTGGCCCCCTGTCGTGCCGGGCCGGCCTTCCGCGTCGGCCGGCCGTGCGCCGGGGGCAAGGGGCAAGGGTAACGAGCGAGGGCAGGAGGCCCGTCATGACCGAACTCCACACCCTGTCCGCCGCCGCGCTGGCGGGGTTGATCGGTGCGGGCCGCGTCTCGCCCGTCGCGGCGGTGGAGGCGATGATCGACCGGATCGCCCGCCTCGATCCCACGCTCCACGCCTTCACGGAGGTCTTCGCCGACGACGCCCGGCTCGCCGCCGAGGGGGCGGAGCGGGCGATCCGCTCGGGCCACGCGGTCGGCCCCCTGCACGGGGTGCCGGTGGTGTTGAAGGACCTGATCGACCTCAGGGGGCGCATCACCATGGGCGGTTCGGCGGCCTACCGCGACCGCCGCGCCGCCCACACCGCGACCGTCGCCCGGCGGCTGATCGCGCAGGGCATGATCGTGCTCGGCAAGACCCACACCGTCGAGTTCGCCTATGGCGGCTGGGGCACCAACCCCCGCCTCGGCACCCCCCGGAACCCCTGGGACCCGGAGGTGGCGCGGACGCCCGGCGGCTCGTCGAGCGGCACGGGCGTCGCCGTGGCGGCGCGGATGGCCCCCTGGGGCCTCGGCACGGACACGGGCGGCTCCGTGCGCCTGCCCGCCGCCTTCTGCGGACTCACGGGCCTGAAGGTGACGGTGGGCCGGGTCTCGACCCATGGGATCGCACCGCTGGCAGCCACCTTCGACACGCCCGGCCCCCTCGCCCGCACCGTGGAGGACGCGGCGCTGCTCTACGAGGCCATGGCGGGGCCGGATCCCCTCGATCCGCTGACGCGGGGCGTCCCGCCCGTCGAGCCCTGGAGCCCCCGCCATCGGGGGGTGCGCGGCCTGCGTCTCGCCCGGATGCCGGAGGCCGAACGGGAAGGCGTCGCCCCCGCCATGCTCGCGGCCTACGACGCGGCCCTCGCGGTTCTGGAGGGCGAGGGCGCGACCCTGGTCGAGATCGCCCTGCCCTTCCGCTTCGCGGATTTCCTGGCGATGAGCGCGGTCACCAACGCGGAGGCGTATTTCGTGAACCGCGCGCTGGCGGAGGATCCCGCCGCGCCCCTCGGCGAGGCGGTGCGGGCGCGGGTGCTCGCGGGCGCCTCCGTCACGGCGCAGGACTACCTGGCGACGCAGGCGCGGCGGGCGGAGCTGGGGCTGCGGTTCGCCGAGGCCATGGAGGGGATCGATGCCCTCCTCACCCCCACCACCGAGACCGCCGCCATCCCCCTCGCGGAGGTGGACGAGGACCACCTGCCCGCCCGCTTCACCCGCTTCGGCAACCTCCTCGGCCTCTGTGCCCTGGCGCTGCCGGACGGGTTCACGGAGGAAGGCCTGCCGCTGTCGCTCCAGATCGTCTGCCGCAGCTACGACGAGGCCACGGCCTTGCGCGTCGGCCACGCCTACCAGCAGGCGACCGACTGGCACCGGCGCCTCCCGCCGGCATGACGCGCACGGCCTGCGCTCGAAGCAGAGACTGATTCGGTCGAAGAGATTGTGGCGGAAATGAAGCATGAAAGCCGACCTCATCTCGGCGTTGCCACGTTCTGCTTCGGCGTGCGGTCCGGGATTGCTTGGCCATAGCCGCCTCGACATGGCCGGACACAGAACTCGGCCCTTGCGGTTTTTCAGGATAGGGTTACCGGGATCGCCCCCTCGCGGCGGGCGGAAATCCGGCGGCGCCTGTGCGTCTCGCTTCAAGATGTTGACGGATCTACGTATTCATCCTCGAGGACGCCGCCTGGACCGCAGCGCGGGTCGCCCCGCACCCCGCGGGGGCCCCGGTGCGGCGGCGCGGATCGAAGCAACTTTTCTGAATAATTTTGGATTCTTTCGGGATCGGTTTTGGTTGATGGAGTGTTACGGCGGCCGAGGGCATCGGCGCCGATGACGTGGCCCCGATCGCTGCCCCATTCCCGACGGAGGGTTGCTTGATGTGGGATACCGGGTTCGACCCGTCGGCGTCGGCTGTGGATCGCTCCTTCGGGTCCGGGACTCCGCCCTCGGATTCGGTGAGCCTGTCCCGCGCGGCCAAGC
>NZ_BPQE01000038.1 GCF_022179085.1 Methylobacterium aerolatum | reverse complement strand
CGAGGCGCTACCTAAATAGCTTTCGCGGAGAACCAGCTATTTCCGAGTTTGATTGGCCTTTCACCCCTAGCCACACGTCATCCAAGACCTTTTCAACGGGCACTGGTTCGGACCTCCAGTGGGTGTTACCCCACCTTCATCCTGCACATGGCTAGATCACTCGGTTTCGGGTCTAAAGCCACGAACTGAACGCCCTGTTCAGACTCGCTTTCGCTGCGCCTCCACCTATCGGCTTAAGCTCGCTCGTAACTTTAAGTCGCTGACCCATTATACAAAAGGTACGCGGTCACCCAGGACAAACCTTGGGCTCCCACTGTTTGTAAGCATCCGGTTTCAGGTACTCTTTCACTCCCCTCGTCGGGGTGCTTTTCACCTTTCCCTCACGGTACTGGTTCGCTATCGGTCGCTGAGGAGTACTTAGGCTTGGAGGGTGGTCCCCCCATGTTCAGACAGGATTTCACGTGTCCCGCCCTACTCGAGTCCTGTCGATCAACCGTCCCGTACGGGGCTGTCACCCATCACGCCGGCCTTTCCAGACCGTTCCGGTAATCTCACAACAGGCACTGGCCTGATCCGCGTTCGCTCGCCACTACTAACGGAGTCTCGTTGATGTCCTTTCCTCCGGGTACTGAGATGTTTCAGTTCCCCGGGTTCGCTTCAAACCCCTATGGATTCAGGATTTGATACCTTCATCTGACCGACCGTATGGAAGTGCGGGCTCGCGCCCGCACCACCATACGGAAGGTCGAAGGTGGGTTTCCCCATTCGGAAATCCCTGGATCAAAGCTCGTTCGCAGCTCCCCAAGGCTTATCGCAGCGTACCACGTCCTTCATCGCCTCTCAGCGCCAAGGCATCCACCGAATGCTCTTAAGGCACTTGATCGCTCCCGTGATCGATGTCCGCCGTTGAGCGACAGCCGTAAGGCTGGCTCTCAACGCGACACGATACCGGTCGCAAAAAGACCAGCGATCAGATCGTTTCCGACCCGATCGCCGTATGCTTGCCGAACATGACCGCAGGGACAAAACGCTCTCGCGCTCCCCACAGCCACATTCCCTCTTCACGATGTTAGATATCTTCGCA
>NZ_BPQE01000037.1 GCF_022179085.1 Methylobacterium aerolatum | reverse complement strand
TGGCGATCACCCCTGAGCAATCCGCGTTGCTGGATCGTGTGAACGAGCCTGCGGACCTTCGCCGCGTGCCGGAGGGCGAGCTGCAGAACGTGGCGGATGCGGTGCGGGCCGAGATGATCGACGCCGTGTCGATCACCGGCGGCCATCTCGGCTCGGGGCTGGGCGTGGTCGAGCTGACGGTGGCGCTGCACCACGTGTTCGACACGCCCGACGACCGGATCGTCTGGGACGTCGGCCACCAGTGCTACCCGCACAAGATCCTGACCGGGCGGCGCGACCGCATCCGCACCCTGCGCCAGGGCGGGGGCCTGTCGGGCTTCACCAAGCGCTCGGAGAGCGTCTACGACCCGTTCGGGGCGGCGCATTCCTCCACCTCGATCTCGGCCGCGCTGGGCATGGCGGTGGGCCGCGACCTCGACATGGCCTCGGCCAGGGCGCGCGGCACCGCCGAGCGGATGAAGCGGCGCAACATGATCGCGGTGATCGGCGACGGCTCGATGTCGGCGGGCATGGCGTATGAAGCCATGAACAACGCCGGCGCGCTGCACTCGCGCCTGATCGTGATCCTCAACGACAACGACATGTCGATCGCGCCCCCGGTGGGCGCCATGTCGGCCTACCTCGCCCGGCTCGCCTCGGGCGACACGTATCGCTCCCTGCGCGACGCGGCCAAGCAGCTCGGCAAGCTCCTGCCCAAGGCGATCTACCAGCGCGCGGCGGCGGCCGAGGAGTATGCCCGCTCCCTGGTGGTGGGCGGCGGCACGATGTTCGAGGAGATGGGCTTCCACTATGTCGGCCCGGTGGACGGGCACAACCTCGACCACCTGCTGCCGGTGCTGAAGAACGTGCGCGATGCCGAGCACGGGCCGATCCTGCTGCACGTGGTCACCCGCAAGGGGAAGGGCTACGCGCCCGCCGAGGCCAGCGCCGACCGCTACCACGGGGTGGTGACCTTCGACGTGGTGTCGGGGGTGCAGGCCAAGGCCAAGCCGAACGCGCCGGCCTACACGCGGGTGTTCGGCGAGAGCCTGATCAAGGCGGCGGACGCGGACGAGAAGGTGGTGGCGATCACCGCCGCCATGCCGGGGGGCACCGGCATCGACCTGTTCGGCAAGGCGCACCCGGACCGGACCTTCGACGTCGGCATCGCCGAGCAGCACGCGGTGACCTTCGCGGGCGGCCTCGCCACCGAGGGCTACAAGCCGTTCGTGGCGATCTACTCGACCTTCCTGCAGCGGGCCTACGACCAGGTGGTGCACGACGTGGCGCTGCAGAACCTGCCCGTGCGCTTCTGCATGGACCGGGCGGGCCTGGTCGGGGCGGACGGGGCGACCCATGCGGGCGCCTTCGACCTCGCGTATCTGTGCTGCCTGCCGAACATGACGGTGATGGCGGCCTCCGACGAGGCGGAGCTGGTGCACATGGTGGCCACCGCCCACGCCCACGACTCAGGGCCGATCGCCCTGCGCTACCCGCGCGGCGAGGGCGTGGGCGTGGAGATGCCGGAGAAGGGCAGCGTGCTGCCGATCGGCCGGGGCCGGACGGTGCGCGAGGACGCGAACGCGAAGGTGGCGATCCTGTCGCTGGGCACGCGGCTGGCCGAGGCGCTGAAGGCGGCGGACCAGCTCGCGGACCAGGGCGTGGCGGTCACGGTGGCGGATGCGCGCTTCGCCAAGCCCCTCGACGAGGCGCTGATCCTCGACCTCGCGTCGAAACACGAGGTGCTGGTGACGATCGAGGAGGGCTCGCGGGGCGGGTTCGGGGCGATGGTGCTGCACCTGCTGGCGGAGAAGGGCGCGCTGGACGCCGGCCGCGTCCGGGTGCGGACGATGACCCTGCCGGACACCTACCAGGACCACGACAAGCCGGAGAAGATGTACGCCGAGGCCGGCCTCGACGCCGCCAGCATCGTCAAGGTCGTCACAGACGCGATGCCC
>NZ_BPQE01000036.1 GCF_022179085.1 Methylobacterium aerolatum | reverse complement strand
TGGGCTCGAACGTAGGTGCTGCCGATGGCCGCGGCGTCGCCCGTCCATCCGGCCTTGGCGAGGGCGGCCAGCATCGCGCGCCAGAAGCCGCGGCGGGACCACCTGTTGAACCGATTGTAGACGGTCGTGCGCTTGCCATACGCGGCCGGGCAATCGCGCCAGCGGCAGCCCGAGGTGAGCATGTGCAGGATGCCCGAACCGAAGGACCGCGCAGCGAGATGACCTGCCGATCGTCCTTGCGCTCGGGTCCAGGCTGGTCCTTGGGCATGAACGGTTCGATCACCGCCCACTGCGCGTCCGAGAGCCAGAACAGGTCCGCCATCGTCGCCTCCAAGCTACCAACGGCGGCTCAGAATCATAAAACTAGAACTCCCGCAACACCTTGGTTCGGTTCACACCCTAGTTTTCGAAGATCGGGTGAGCATGGTGGCCATGTGGCGCTCGCGCGGGATCGTTTGCTGCCAGGTCGCGCCGGAGGATTTCTGATGCCGGTCGATGAAGAATATGCGCTCCGCCGACACCGTCGCGCGCTTCCGCTTGCGTGCGGTTTGCTTGCGCTGACGGCGTGCGAGGGGAAGCCAGATCCCAAGACCGGATGGTGGCGATGGCGATGCGCCGACTCGCATCAGGAATATCGGACGTCCCTGGTGCCCTCGGCGATCGCTCCGGGCGGTATTTCTGCCGGAGGAGGCTTCACGTACCAGGGCAAGTTCGTCGAGGTGTGTGATCGGTACGCACCGTATTGCCCCAAGGGCAGGCAGTGTGACCCGGATCAGCGACCTGGGGAGTCGTCGGCTCCTGCAGGGGGGGTCGATGCCCCGTAGCGCTCGCATCCCGGCTCCAGGCGAGATCACCGACGACACACCGCTGCGCCTCGCCGACGCGGTCGCCATCGCGTGGCCGGTCGGCGGGATGACGGTTGGGGCTCTGCGGAAGGAGCGCGACGCTGGCCGCCTTGTCACCGAACGCTACGCGGGCAAGGAATGGGTCACGCTGGGCGAGATCAAGAGGATGAGGGCGGCATGCCGAGACTTGCGAAGGGCCCCCGCCTCTACCTCGTCCGCGCGCGTACCGACCGATCCGGCCGGATCACACACGCCGCTCGCTGGGTCATCCGAGATGGCGATCGGATGCACGCCACAGGATGCGCTGAAGGCGAAGTTGCAGGCGCTCATCAAGCCCTCGCCGATTACCTCCGTGCGGCGCACCGGCCGGCGCGGCGGGAACGTGGTCTCTCTGACATCACCATCGCGGACGTCCTGAGCATCTACACCGACGACGTCGTGGCTCCGCACCCAGACCACAAGCGGATCGCCCGGCGCCTTCAGCGCGTATCTGACTGGTGGGGGAACAAGACGCTCGCCCAGGTCACGGGTGCGACCTGCCGAGCCTACGTCACGCACCGTGGCAATGCCGGAGGCGCTCGGCGTGATCTTCAGGACCTCTCGGCCGCGATCGGGCACCACCACCGCGAAGGCTATCACCGCGAGATTGTAAAGGTCGCTCTGCCGAGGCGCGGCGAGGTACGAGACCGCTGGCTCTCTCGATCCGAGATCGCGGGACTGGTCTGGACCATGTGGCGGGCACGCGAGGGCGGCGAGCGGAAAGGGCAGGGGCGCTACACCATGCGCCATCTCGCGCGCTTTGTGCTGCTGGCCTACGCGACTGCGAGCCGCCCGGGGGCCGTCCTCACCGCAAGCTGGGAGGCGGCGGCCGGCAGATCCTATCTCGACCTCGATGCCGGGGTTTGCTATCGGCTGAGGGAGGGCGCCCGGGCGACGAACAAGCGCCAGCCCCCGGTGCGGTTGCCGCGCGGAATCCTGGCGCATCTACGCAGATGGCGCAGGATGGCCGACAAGGCTCGGGCGGAGGCGGCTGCGGCTGCGGCTGCGGCCGGCAAGCCTGCGGCGCACGGTGCGTTCGTCGTGGAGTGGCACGGGGAGCCGGTCGCCCGGATCAAGGTCGGGTTCGCCAATGCGGTGAAGGCGGCCAAGCTCGGAGCCGGCGTATCACCTCACACCCTTCGGCATTCGGCTGTCACCCACATGATGCAGCAGGGCGTCCCGACCTATTAAGCCGCAGACTTCGCTGGCATGGGCGAGGCCGTGCTCCGGCGTCACTACGCCCAGCATCACCCCGACCACATGGCCGAAGCTGGGGCAGCGATGGGCGGACGACAGAAACGACACAGATTGGCGTGAACCGTTCGAGAACGTTTCACGAATACTCGGAACGGGAAGCATTAATTTTAAAGGAAAAAATAAAAAAGCCGGCCGTTATGAGCGGTCGGCTCTAACCATTGAGCTACAGGCCCAAACACTTTACCCGCAACGACTCTTCGGCCTTTCCGTCGCGCCGGCGGACGCACCGGTGACGGAAGCGCCTTCGTCAGTAGCGGGTCAGCCAGGGTGGAGCAAGATATCGCCCTTCGCCGCCCATGGCGGCGTCAGGCCGGCTTGCGCAGGACGACGGCGGATTGCCAGAGCGCCTCGCCCGACGGCCAGGGCGCGGGGAGCGTACCGACGTCTTCCGGGTCCGACAAAGCTCGCTCGACGCTTGGCTGCCCTGGCTCGATGCCGAGTGGGAGGCTGGCAACCGCACCGCGACCGAGTGGTGGCGCAGGGCGAAGGGACAGGGCTTCCGAGGATCGCTGCGCGTGGTCGGGGAATGGGCGACGCGGCGTCGACGCGCCGAGCGGGCCAAGTCGGATGCCCGGCCGCGGCAAGAGTGACCTGCTGCAAGCCCGCCTGATCGGGCTCACGCCTCCATGTTCAGCGAGAGTGGATCAGAGCCGAAGTTGCACGCCGAAACACATCCACGAACGTAAACACCCCGCCGAAACGCCTCTATTATAAAAGGTGAAAATGCGCACTTATATTATAGTTCATAGTGCCAAGTAATCTGTCCGCTTGTCGTAATGTTGAATTTTTCTATTATTTTTGCGATAATTCATGATATAAATCAAATTTCATATTTCTAGTAATATCGTATCATCGTAATCATGTTTATAGCTACGCATAGCTTCCTTACCAATATATTTTTATATAATAATTCATATAAGATTTTTCGTTGTCGATAAGACGGATTGCGCGGACGAGCGCGGGATAATCTTGGCCGTATCAGCGGAAGACAGTGGCGTACGACGATGGTCGACATGAGGATGGGTGAGACCATCGTAAACGAGGCGATTGCCGAGGGGTCGACGGGAGCGGCCTCGTCAACGGCGACAGCCTCTCCACCGCGGAGATCACTGCAAGCGCGACAGGCGTTTCTGCGATCACCCGGGGCTCGCTGGCGGCCAGCGACAACGACGCGCTTAGCTATATCGGCGCGGGTCTGACCGTTACCTTGTTCGAGACATCACTCCGACCGAATATCGGCTACGACGCGCCGAACACGGCCTCCCACCGACCCAATACGGCCGTCCAGTCCGCCGTGAGCGGTTTCCGAAAACGGCCATTCGCCGGCTGTCCAGGAGCGGTCGTCCCTCAGCCGGCTTGGCTGCCGCCTGACACACTGCCGACCCGTTCCGCCGCGAAGCGCTCGCGGAGCCAGGCCGCGGCGGGGCCGCAGGGGCGTTGCTTGTGCCAGACCAATTCCAAGGCGATCGGCCAGTCGCCTTTGTCGAACTGCAGATCCGGAGTGACGAGGTATGGCGCGGTCAGGGACGCGGCGATGACGTGATCCGTGACAAAGGCCCAGCCGATCCCGTGCTTCACCATTTCCAGAATGACCCAATGGCTCTCCACCCACCACACCTCGGCCGCCACACGCAGACGGCGCTTCTCCGGCCCGTCGCTTCGCGCGGCGACGAGGATCTGGCGGTGGCGCTTGAGCTCCTCCCAATCGACACGCGCCTTCGCCAGCGGATGATCGCGCCCGCAGACGAGCTTCAGGGGCACCCAGCCGATGGTCTGAAAGCCGAGTTCTGTGGGCAGCACCTCCTGACGCCACATCACGCCGAGGTCGGCGGCTCCGGATTGGACCATGCGGCTGACATCCTCCATCAGCGGGAAGAGCAACTCCAGTTCCACGAAGGGGAAGCGCGCGGCGAAGTCGGCGAACAGAGCACCGAGGGCATGCTCGGGATAGAGTTCGTCGATGGCGACGACCAGCCGGTTCTCCACCCGCTGTTCCAGGCTGCTCGCCACGCCGATGAAGTGCTCCCTCCGGTCGAGTACGATCCGCGCCTCCAGCAGCAGCCGCTCCCCTGCCGAGGTAAGCACTGGGTTCCTGCCCGTCCGGCTGAACAGGGTGACACCCAGATCCGCCTCAAGGTTGGCCACCTGTGTACTGACAGCCGACTGCGCCTTGCGCAGCACCCGGGCCGCCCCGGAAAACGATCCGGCCTCGGCCGCCGCCACGAAAGCCTGAAGTTGGTCGAGAGAAACGGCCACCTATCTGTTTTCCAGATGCCTTCCAACTTGCTGGTCGACGTATCACAGATAGAAGGCAGCGAACCAGATACGTCTTTCAGGAAAAATCATGCGCAGCACACGCGACCGTATCCGCCACGCCATCCTGTTCGAGGTCGTCGGACTCGCGCTCATCATTCCGCTCGGGACCATGCTGTTCGGCCTGCACGCCTCCGACATGGGCGTGATCGGCATCGGCAGCGCCCTTGTGGCGACGGCGTGGAACTACGCCTACAACCTCGGCTTTGACCGGGCGATGCAGCGGCTGGTCGGGCACACGCACAAGAGCCTCGTCCTTCGGGTCGGTCACGCCGTGCTGTTCGAAGCGGGGCTGCTGCTGATCCTGCTGCCCCCGATCGCTTGGTACCTCGGCATCGGCCTCTTCCAGGCTTTCGTGATGGATATCGCGATCGCGGCCTTCTACGTGGCCTATGCTTTCCTCTTCAACCTCGCCTACGATCGAACCTTTCCCCTGCCGGACTGGAGCGCGGTCACAGCAGAGCCTTCCCGCTGAGCAAGCTCGAAACGCATTCGCTGCCCAAAAAGCAGACGGGCCGAAAGCCACCCAACCCGGTGAGCATTTGCGGTCGCCCGATGAGGGCAGTGCGGACGACGTGCGCGGTCGTGGATGCGGCCCATCGCGACCACATCACGGCCGGTCTCGCGCCCCTCTGACAGCGATGCCACACGATCCGCGACCGGCCGGGGCATCGGAACGTCATAACGGTGCTGGGGATGGTCGCCGGGACGGAGCGCGCGTTCATCCCGGAGGATCAAGCGGGCCGGGATCGAGGCGGAGAACGCTGCCGGGGTCTATGCGGTTAGGGGACCGGTGTCGACGATCCCTCACGATGAGATCCAAGCCCGGCACGCCGAATGCGAAGGACCGGCCTCCATCGACCGTCAGGTCGGCGTGTCGCGGATGAATGTCTACCGGACTTTCAGCTCGCTTCCAGTCAGTGGACAGGTCGGCCTGCCGACGGCTGACCGACCTTAGATTGTCTTCGAGGTTTCATCCGGTGGAGGTCTGCCAGTGCTACCCGTCGTCGCCGGAGGAGGGCGACTGCCGGAAGCAGGAGGGTGGTGTCCTGCACTTAGTTTGCTGGGTTGAAATCCCCGATCAACCGAGGGGCTGGATGCTTCGCAAACTGTCCGCCAACCATCGCTCCTTCTTTCATTCGATAGACCCGATCTCTCTGGCGAGTATCAGGGCTCTGGCTCACTCCCGCTGACGATGGAGGCGTGAGGCCGATCAGGCGGGCTTGCAGCGGGTCACTCTCGCCGCGGCCGGGCATCCGATTTGGCCCGCTCAGCGCGTCGACGCCGCGTCGCCCATTCCCCGACCACGCGCAGCGATCCTCGGAAGCCCTGTCCGTTCGCCCTGCGCCACGGCTCGGTCGCGGTGCGGTTGCCAGCCTCCCACTCGGCATCGAGCCAGGGCACCCAAGCGTCGAGCCAGCTTTGGCGGACCTGGAAGACGTCGGCACGCTCGCCGCGCAGAATCGCACTCAGCCCATTGCGGCAAGGCGTCGGCGATGGCCTTGCCATATCCAACCCCGCGGTCGCGGGCGACGATCCGCTCCAGCCACGAGGGGCGCCGGGCGAGAGCAGGCAGGACAGAGAGGGTCGGGGCATGTCTGCCCCGACTCTCGTCGTGACCGTCAAATCTGAAGCCTAAGCCGGTGCTGGACCTGACTCAGCCCCAATGGCGGTGCCAACCCCACGGCCGGTGCCAGCCCCAACGCCGATAGCCGTATCCGTAGTAGATCGGCCGCACGGCATAGGGCCGGTACACCACATTCGGACGGCAGAAACCGTAATAGGTCCGGTGGAAGCCGAAACCGCAGCCACCCTGAGCCTGCGCGCCGCCGACGCTCCCCGCGAAAGCCCCCACGGCCAGCATGGTGGCGCCGATGAGTTTCATACGCATTCGGAATCTCTCCTCGGAATACGTGTTGCGATGGGGGAGAGACTAGCCGCCGCTTCGTGTCAGTGGATCAAGTTGTGTGACGTTTTGTGTCATTCCGGAGGTCGTCGTTACGATCTGCAGTGTCAGCTTTCCAGTATTCGCCCGCGATCAGCACAAACCATCGCTTCACTAAAGTGTCCGTGCTCGCCGGTCATTTCGACTTTAGCAGCGATGTCTCGGCGAATACATAGTTTTTATCGATTCAAAACTCCCGACCCCCATGTTCCGCCAAACAGGACTTCTTGATCATCCGGAAGCCATGACCTACTGCCGGGGCACGGCGCACGGTGGGTGCGCGAAGGGAAGTGCGTCCTTGCCGAGCCTGCGATCCATCCTGTTCCGGCTGCATTGGGCGCTCGGCCTGACGGCGGGCCTCGTGCTGGCGGTGATGGGATTGACCGGCGCCCTGCTGAGCTACGAGGACGCCGTGACGGCCTGGGTCAACCGCGACCGGCTGGCCGTCGCCCCGCGCGAGGCTCCGCACCTGTCACCCGCCGCCCTGACGGCGAGCCTGGAGGCACAGCGGCCCGGCCTGCGGGTGGCGCGGCTGACGATCGACGAGGCCCCCACCGCGAGCGTCACCGCGCGCTTCGCCAGGGCGCCCGGTTCCACGGAACGTCCGAATTCGGTCTTCGTCGATCCCTACGATGGCGGGATCGTCGGCCCCGTCCGGGGGGAGGGCTTCTTCGGCACCGTATTGGCCCTGCACCGCTATCTGCTCGTGCCAGGGGACGGCAAGGGCTGGGGGCGCCAGATCACGGGGGCCTGCGCGCTGGCACTGCTCGTGTTCCTCGCCACCGGCCTCTACCTGCGCTGGCCGTCCATCCACCGCTGGCGGATCTGGCTGCGCCCCAACCTGTCGCGGCCGGGCCGTATGCGGTGGTGGTCGCTCCACGCCGTGGTGGGAACGTGGCTCCTGCCGGTCTATGCGTTGATCGCCCTGTCGGGCCTGACGTGGTCGTACGACTGGTTCAAGGACGGGGCGAACCGCATCCTCGTCGGGGCGGCGGCCTCCGGCCCACGCATGGCCGCCAAGGCGGCCCCCGCGATGGGCGGAGGCTCCGCCCTCGACACCGCCTGGGCCGATTTCCGGAGCGGGGAGGGGCGCGGGGCGGGCCTCTCGCAGATCACGATTCCCGAGGGCGGCCGTCAGGCCATCCGCATCCGCTGGTTCGCCCGCGATGACATGCGGCCCTCCATGCGCAACGAGGCGCACTACGATGCCGGGACCGGTGCGCTCCTGTCGGCCGAGCGCGCGGGCGCCCTGCCACTGGGCAAGCAGATGGCGGGCAACATGCTGGAGGTGCATCGGGGCCGCTTCTTCGGCGAGGCGGGAGCCCTGCTGTTCTGCCTCGCGGCCCTGGCGATGCCGGGCTTCGCCGCGACGGGACTGGCCCTCTACGTCCTGCGCCGGAGGGCCGCCGGGCGAAGGGGCCGCGTCGCGGACGGGCAGCACGGCAGTGAGATGCGGCAGCGCCCCGCCTCCCGCATCGATCCTGACAGTGGCGTCAGCCGAGCCTGAAGGACGGATGCGTAAACAGGGAGATTGTCTCCGCATCGATCTTTCGGCTGTTCGCCGACGCCCCCGTTCGTAACGCCACTCTAGATCTTGGCGCGGATGGCCGCCAGGACCGAGAAGGGCGCACCCGGTGTATTGCTGAATTGATTGAACGGCTGCTCGATGTAGCGGGCGTCCGTCAGATTGCGCATGTTCACGGAGAGCCGCCACCGCTCATCGAAATCGTACCAGACGGCCGCATCGACCCGCGCGTAGGCGCCGACCTTGTAGCTGTTGTTGAGGTCGCCGGTCCGCTCGCCGACATAGGTGACGCCCGCCCCAAGGCCGAGGCCCCGCAGCCATCCCTCCCGGAACTCGTAGGTGGACCACACGCTGCTGCTGAAGGTCGGCACGCCCACGAGGCGGTTGCCCACCGCGAAGACCTTGTCGCGGGTGATGCTCGCGTCGATAAAGCCGATGCCGCCGATAACGCTCCAGCCCGGCAGGATCTCGCCCGCCAGATCCGCCTCGAAGCCCTGGGCCTGCTGCTGGCCGGTGATCACCGAGAAGCCCGTGTTCACGGGATCATTGGCGGCGACGTTGTTGCGGGTGATACGGAAGCCGGCCATCGACAGTGTGAGGGTCGGCAGGATGTCGAGGCGCGCTCCGGCCTCGACCTGCTCCCCCGTCTCCGGCGCCGGGTTCGACACGTTCAGCACGTTCGCCGTCTGGGGCGCGAAGGAGGTCGCGTAGCTGGCGTAGAAGGTCAGCGGATCGAAGGGCCGGTAGATCAGACCGACGCGGGGCGAGGCGCCGAACACGTCCTGATCCGGCGGAATCGTCCGCGACGTGCGGGTGCGGCTGAAGTAGAATTGCGTTCCGAAGTCGAACCGCGCGCCGAGGACGAGTTGCAGCTCCGGCGTCAGGGCGATCTGGTCCTGAAGATAGACCCCGAAGAGTTCGAGCTTCTGCTTCAGGTCGGCTTGCAGGCTCACCGCGACCGGCCGTGCACCGAAGACGGGATTGCGGAAGCTCACCGACGGCAGGGCACCCTCCTGCGAAAACGGGTGCCGGAAGCCGTTCGAGTACTCGAAGCCCGCCAGGACGGTGTGGGCGAAGCCGAACGTGTCGAACTTCAGCACCGCCTCCGACTGCGTATCGACGGCTGCGAAGACGGAATCCACCGTCGATTCCCGCCGGGTGACTTGGGTGCCGGCGGCATTCACCCCCGTGGCGCGGGCCGCGAACACGTTGAACTCGCCCCACTGGACGTTGACAACCTGGCGGAGGGTGAGGTTCGCGTTGACGTCGTGTTCGACGCGTAACGTCATGTTGTTGAACGCGCCGTAATAGCGGGACCACGGCTCGCCGTAGAACCGCTTGATGTTGTCGAGGGGCACACGGCCGCGGAACGCGGGGAGCCCCTCGTCGTATTGCGAGTACTGGCTGGAGAATTCGGCGTTGAAATAGACCCGCGTGTCGGCGGTGGGCACCCAGCTGAAGGCCGGGGCGACGAAGTAACGAGAATTCGTGTTCCGCCCGATGTCGCGGAAGGTGGGGTCCTCCTGGGCCGCGAAGCTGATCCGGCCGGCGACCGTGTCCGAATCGAGCACCCGGCTCGAGACCGAGCCCTGCAGGCGGCGAAACCCGAAGCTGCCGCCCAGCACGCTCATCTCGCCCGACGGTTCGAGGGTCGGCCTGCGGGTGACGATGTTGACGACGCCGCCGGGATCGCCCCGGCCGAAGAGCACGGAGGCCGGTCCCTTGATCACCTCGACGCGCTCGGCATTCGCGAGGTCCCGCTCCACGGGCACGAAGGTGATGGCGGGGCTTGTGAGCACGCCGTCCACCGCGAAGACCTGGGTGCGGAAGCCGCGGATCACGTAATTCTGCGAACGCCCCTGGACCGTGCCGCCGAGCTGCACGTTGCTGACATTCTGCACGGCATCGCCGAGGCGCACATCCGCTTGGTCGGCGAGGACCTGCCTCGGGATGACGTTCACCGTCTGGGGCGAATCGCGCAAAGCCGTGTCGGTCTTCGTGCCGGTGGCCGAACGGGTGGCGCGGTAGCCCACCACCGGCCCCGTGGCGCGCTCGGTGACGGCTCCGCCCTGGCCGACGACACTTAGTTCCTCGAGCGCCACCTCGTTCGAGGCATCCTGCGCGCGCGCGGGTCCGAGGCACCAGACGGCGAGGGCGAGCCCGACGGCTCCTCCCCCGTTCCGGCGGCCCCGCCACGACATGCGGGGCTTGCTGCGGACGGTCATCATTCCCTTGCGCCTCTCGCGGCGCAACACGCGCGCCCAGGGCCTCTTCGACGAGGCTTTCGCCGCAATCAACGTGCCTGCCGTCGATGTCCTTGGGTTTCCCTTGATTGCCGCCATGTGTTCCTGAAACACAACAGGATTTGATTATATCAATTCTAAGCTGCAATACCTGCGTGTGCGCCTGTCGGATGGACCTTTCATTACGCAATCACAGATGGCTGACATCGAAACCGATTGCGCGCAATTCGTTCGGACGACGGTCCCGCAGCGGAAACAACGGCTTCACGGTGGCATCCCTGCGTCCGCGGCGGCGCTCCGCGCCCACTTGAGCACGGCAATCGCAACCGCTACCTCAGGGCGCGCGTGTGCGGTCGCCACCGTGTCGCCGGGGACCGCCCGGCCTTTCGCGGCCCAGGGAGCAACCGTGGTGTCGAGTCTCCCGCCGATCCCGCCCCTGGTCCCGGAGCCCGCGGCCGCCCCGAAGCGGCGCGTCAGCGCCCGTGGCCGCCTGCGCACCTACTTCCTCACGGGGATCATCGTTGCCGGGCCCCTGGCCATCACGGTCTACATCACGTGGTGGATCATCGCGTTGATCGATTCCTTCGTGAAGCCGCTGATACCGGCGAGCTACCTGCCGGATCATTATCTGCCCTTCTCGATTCCCGGCATCGGCCTCGTCATCGCCTTCGTCGCGGTGACGCTGCTCGGCTTCCTGACGGCCAACCTCGTCGGGCGTTCGATCATCGAGTTCGGGGAGGTGCTGCTCGCCCGCACGCCGGTCATCTCGGGGCTGTACCGGGGCCTGCGCCAGATCTTCGAGACGCTATTCTCCGCCAACGGCACGTCGTTCCGCACGGTGGGACTCGTGGAGTTTCCGGTGAAGGGCACGTGGTCCGTGGTCTTCCTGTCGGCCCCGGCCGCACCGGAGGTCGAGGGGGCGCTGCGGGCGCGGGAGGCCGGGACCAAGGATCTCGTCGGCGTCTTCCTTCCCTGCGCGCCGAACCCGACCACCGGGTTCTTCTTCTACCTGCCGCGCTCGGAGGTGGTGGAGGTTCCAATCAGCGTGGACGATGCGGCCAAGCTCGTCATGTCGGCGGGCGTGATCCAGCCGGAGGATCCGCAGACCCGTCTGCACTCGATGGCGGCAAGCCTGCGTGCGGCCCACGGCCCCGCCGCGGAGAAGCGCGAGACGGCACCTGAAGAGGCGTGAGCGACAGGAACTGCGCCAACGCCGTTCCGGTCGGATCAGGATCACGCCTCTCCATCGTTCTTGCGAGAGCAGCGAAGCCATCCAGGGCGGCGGGACGATGCCGAACGGTGCGCATCGCTGAATTGCTTCGCTGCGCTCGCGATGACGGGGAGCGGGGCGATCCGGGATACCTCGATGACGCGCAAGCATGGAGGGTGCGAGCGGGCGCAGCGGGGCACGCAGTCGCCATCACGGTGCAAGGCACCCCAAACCTTGAAGCCGCCTGTCGCGCGCGAAATCTTACCGGATCTCCGTGCGTGGAAAACGACTGCGGCTCCCGTGACTGCCTCGTGCCACCGTCACTGCGGACGGTGGGAAGCAATCCAGGGAGCCGCCACGTTTCGTGAGGGCCAGATGTCTCGGACCGTACCGATTTGCCCTTGGGACGGACAAGCGATTCAGGGTGGGTGGGGCTGCGCCTGGCGTCCCGGCTTAGCGGCTCAGGGAAGCCGTCTGCGGCGCCAGGGTCGGCGGGCTCGCCTGCGCGACGGAGACCGGCGCGGGGGCGTGGGGGGTCATCCAGCCGGTGCTCGCCTGGATGGTCAGCGCGAGACCCAGGGCCACCACCAGTCCGTTCGCGGCGATCCAAAACGGCCGCGCCGCCCGCTTCACCGCCGCCTGCAATTCGTCCGCAGTCCGGTTCGAGGCCGACTCCCGATCGGAGATGGGCATCAACCACGGCTCATTGGCGAGAGCGAAGTGACCGGCCATCTCGTTGGAGCCCGGCAGGTGCTGGAACAGTCCGTTCGACATGTCCGTCCTCCAGATTCGTCCGTGACGACCCGGGGTACCGGGCCATTCGTTCATCTGCAGTTAAGGGGCGATTGTGTCCGATGCAAGGTGCGAGGGCTGCGGTGTCTTGTGCGCCCGACATCTGCCCTCCGCTTATCTGCCCTTAAATCATTGTTCTCCTTGATGTTTCTCGCGGCTGCGGCGATCTGCGCAGACTCGCCGGAATTATTTTCTCCCGCAGACTCACCTGTCGCTTTCCTGAACGGACCCGTTCATCCGGCGCCGATCAGGCGGATCGCGGCTTCGCGTTCGAACAGGTAGAGCAGCACCCTGAGGGCCTGCCCGCGCGGCGTTTCGAGCCGGGGGTCGCGCTCGACGACGAGGCGGGCATCGTCGCGGGCCGTCTCCAGCAGGTCGCCGTCGCTCTCGATCCGCGCGAGGCGGAAGGCCGCCATGCCCGATTGGCGTGTGCCCAGCACCTCGCCCTCGCCGCGGAGCTTCAGGTCGGCCTCGGCGATCCGGAACCCGTCCTCGGTCTCCCGCATCATCTCCAGGCGCGCACGGGAAACCTGCCCGAGGGGGCCCCGGTAAAGCAGCAGGCAGGAGGACGCCTTCGAGCCCCGCCCGACGCGTCCGCGCAACTGATGCAGCTGTGCCAGACCGAAGCGCTCGGCATGTTCCACCACCATGATGGTCGCCTCGGGCACGTCGACGCCGACCTCGACCACCGTGGTGGACACGAGGAGCATCGTTTCACCCGCCGCGAAGCGGGCCATGGCCGCGTCTTTCTCGGGCCCCGGCATCTTGCCGTGGATCAGCCCAACGGCATCCCCGAAATGCTGGCGCAGGTCCTCGAAGCGCTCCGCCGCCGCCGCGAGGTCGACGAATTCCGACTCCTCCACGAGCGGACAAATCCAGTAGACCCGCTCGCCGCCCGCCATGGCCCGGCCGAGGCCGGCCACGACCTCGTCTAGGCGCTCCGTCGAAAGGGTCAGAGTGCGGATCGGCTGCCTCCCGGCCGGCTTCTCATCGAGGACCGAGACATCCATGTCGCCGAAGAAGGTGAGCGCCAGGGTGCGCGGGATCGGCGTCGCCGTCATCACCAGGAAGTCCACCGCCTCGCCCTTGGCACCGAGGGCGAGGCGCTGATGCACGCCGAAGCGGTGCTGCTCGTCCACCACGGCGAGGCCGAGATCGCGGAAGGCCACGGCTTCTTGGAACAGGGCATGGGTGCCGACGAGGATGTCGATCTCCCCCGACGCGAGGTCGGCGAGGGTCGCCCGCCGCTCCGCCGCCCGGTCGCGGCCGGTCATCAGGCGCAGGCGCAGGTGCCCGGCCAGCGGCGCGAGGCGCTCGAAGTGCTGGCGCGCCAGGATCTCGGTGGGCGCCATCAGGGCCGCCTGCCGCCCGGCTTCCACGGCCGAGGCCATGGCCAGCAGCGCCACCGCCGTCTTGCCCGAGCCCACGTCGCCCTGGAGCAGGCGGAGCATCCGGCGTGGGGCGGCGAGGTCGGCGCGGATGTCGGCCACCGCCCGGCGCTGCGCCCCCGTCAGGGCGAAGGGCAGCCCGGCCTCGATCCGGGCGGTGAGCGCGCCGTCGCCCGCATTCACCCGCCCCGCCTTGCGGCGCTGGCGGGCGCGCGTGAGGGCCAGGGCGAGCTGTGAGGCCAGGAGTTCGTCGTAGGCGAGGCGGCGCCGGGCGGGGCTGGCGGGCGGCGGTTGCAGCGGGTCGGCGGCGCGGGGAGGGGCATCCTCCGGGCGGTGTTCGGCGCGCAGGGCCTCCCCGAAGGCCGGGAAGCGGCTGCGCGCGATCCAGGCGGGGTCCTGCCACTCGGGAAGGGGAGCGAGGCGATCGAGGGCCGCCACGGCGAGCTTGTTGATCGCCCTCGAGGTCAGCCCCTCCGTGGCCCCGTAGATCGGCTCGACGGCGGGAAGGTCGGCGAGGCCTGCCTCGTCGAGGATGCGCGAGGGATGCACCATCTGGCGCAGACCCTCCCACAGGTCGATCTTGCCCGAGATATAGCGATGGGCGCCCAGGGGCAGCATCTTCTCGATCCGGGCGCGGGGCATTCCGAAGAAGACGAGGGTGATGTCGCCCGTCGTGTCCTCGACCACGACCCGGTGCGGCCGCTTGCCCGCGCCGACCGTGGCGGGGCGGTGGGCCACCACGGTGACGCCGAGGGTCACGGGCTCGCCCGCCGGGGCCTCCGCCACCGAACCCACGAGCTTGCGCGCCACGCCGCCCTGCGGAAGGTGGAAGAGCACATCGACGATGCGGGCCTCCCGCTCGGGCGTGCCGAGGAGCTTCTCGATCAACGGCGCGATCTTCGGGCCGACGCCCGGCAGCGTCCGGGCCGGGGCGAAGAGCGGATCGAGGAGGCTCGGGCGCAGGCTGGTCTCGGTCATCGCTGTCCCGCGGCGCCACCGGCACCCGCGCCGGCCCGCCCTCGCTCATGCCTTTTCCATGACCCGGGCGCCGGGCGCAAACCCGGCCCGCCGCCGCATCGTCGCGGCCTCAGGCCGAGGCGGCACGCAGGGACAGGGGTGCCCACCCGGCCTCCTTCGCGTGGTTGGCCGCCGCGAGACAGATCCGGTCCCGGCCCTGCCGCTTTGCGGCATACAGCGCCTCGTCGGCCGCGTTGAACCACGCGCGGGAGGGGACATTCGGCATGTGGCTGCCATGGGCGAGGCCGCCGCTCACCGTGAGGATCCCCTTGGGGTGCTGGGCGTGGGGCATCGCCAGGTCCGCGACGGCCGCGCGCAGGTTCTCGGCGAAGACGAGCGCCTCGGCATCCGTGCAGGGGACCAGCACCGCGAATTCCTCGCCCCCGATGCGGTAGGCGCTGCCGCCGTGGCTCGCGGCCCGGTCCATGAGGACGCCGGCGATCCTCTGCAGGACGATGTCGCCGGCGGAATGGCCGTACACGTCATTGTACCCTTTGAAGCAGTCGGCATCGAGGAGGAGCAGCGCCCAGCCCTGCCGCTCCCCGGGCTTCACCCACAGTTCCAGGGCCGATTCGAAGCGGCGCCTGTTCCACAGGCCCGTCAGCGCGTCGGTGGCGGCCAAGCGCTCGGACTCGGCCTGTGCCGCCACCGCCCGCTCCTCGGCCATGACCCGGCGGGTCAGTTCCTCCTTCAGGACGAACAGGACGGCCAGGATCGCCAGGGTCAGGCCGAAGGCGATCGACAGGCTCGGCAGGATGCGTGGCAGCCAGGCGGCGCGGATCGTCTCGGCGGGCACGGAGACGACGATGCGCAGGGGCAGGTCGCCGACCTGCGTCGAGGCGCGGAAACCCGACACCTCCGGCTCCAGGGACATCATCAGGTCTGGCGCGAGGTCGGCATTGCTGACGATGACGTTCCCGTCGATGAATTCGAGGCCGATCGTCAGCCGCGTGTTGCCCCGCAGGCGGTCGAACATCCGGCGGAAGTAGTCGAGCTCGATCGCCCCGACGATGACGCCGGCGAAGGCCCCGTCCGCATAGGCGAGGCGGCGGCTGAGGGGGATCATCGTGAGACCGCTGATCCGCGTCGTCCACGGCCGTCCGACGAACAGGCCCGCATGCGGATCGTCCCGGTGGGTCGTGAAGTACAGGCGATCCGAGCCGTCGAGACGGCGGGGCACGATGAAGCGGGAATCGAGATAGGCCTGCCCACGGTCGTTCAGCACGAAGATCGAGCCGTAGCCCTTGGCCTGGGAAATCCGATCGAACAGGGCGAGATGCCGCAACTCGGGGTCGGTCTCCTCCAGCACCGGCTTGTTCAGGCGGTCCGCGACGGTGCGCAGGGAGGAATCGTAGATCTCGAAATCGCGGGCGAGGGCCTGCCCGCTGATCTCCAACAGATTCGCGGCATCGTGGCGAACGGCCTCCTTGGCCCGCTCCCGCGCCTCGAAGATCGACCACCCCGTGTAGGCCCAGAGGGCGCCGAGCAGGACCGCTCCGACCACGAGGAGGAGGCACCGGGACAGCGCGAGATCTGAAGATGAACTGTCTCGCATGAGTCTCTCGCGGGGATATCTCCGGATTTCACCCCTCTCCATGATCGGTGAAAACCGGTTTAGGAAGCCTTTCAGCGGGCGATACGATTGATCAGTCCGTCGTGCCCGGCGGCTCGACGGACGGCGACCTCCAGCAACTGCCGTCGCGATGAGGCGGAAGCGGGCGGGCGCGGGATCGAATCCCACGCTCCACTCCCGCGCGGCAAGGTTCCCCATGGGCCGGCCGAGTCCCCCTCGGAAGGCCGAGCCCCTGTGACAGGCCGAGCCCCCTTGGCAGGCCGAGCCCCCTTGGCAGGCCGAGAGCTCGGGAACAGATAGGTGGCACTGGCCCACACGATGGCGGGGAACGACGGACCGTGACGGATTCCACATCGCAGACGACGACGCCGCGCTTCGAGGTGGCGGTGGTGGGCGCCGGAGCCGTGGGCCTCGCGGCGGCGCTGGCGAGTGCGCGGGCGGGGATACCGACGGCGCTGATCGGTCGCCATGCCCCGCTCGCGGACGGGCGCACCGTGGCCCTTCTGGACGGCTCGGTCCGCTTCCTCGGGGCCCTCGACGCCTGGGACGAGATCGCCCCGAAGGCGAGCCCCCTGTGCCAGTTGCAGATCATCGACGATACCGGCAGCCTGTTTCGTCCCCCACCGGCCCGGTTCCGCTGCGGCGAGATCGGTCTCGAGGCCTTCGGCTGGAATGTCGAGAGCGCGCATCTCGTCGCGGCCCTTCGGCAGCGGGCCCGCGCGGAACCCGGGCTGACCCTGTTCGAATCGGATTCCGCCGGTGCCGAGGCCGGCGCGGACGCCTCCCGCGTGTCCCTCGCGGATGGCCGGACCGTCGAGGCGCGGCTCGTGGTCGCGGCCGACGGCGGACGCTCGCCGCTGCGTGCGGCGAGCGGCATCCCGGTGCGCGAATGGGACTATCCCCAGGCGGCGGTGACGACGATCCTCGCCCACACCCGCCCTCACGACGACATCTCGACGGAGTTCCACACCCGCTCCGGCCCCTTCACCCTCGTGCCCATGACGGGGGGGTTCCGGTCGAGCCTCGTCTGGGTCGCCTCGCGGGAGGAGGCCGAGCGGCTCTCCGGCCTCGACGACGGGGCGCTGGCCGCCGCCGTGGAGCGGCAGGCCCGCGGAATGCTCGGAGCCATGCGGATCGACGGCCCGCGCGGTCTCGTCCCGATGCGGGGGCTGCTCGCCTCCCGGCCGGCCGCGAACAGGCTGGTCCTCGTGGGCGAGGCCGGGCACGTCTTCCCGCCCATCGGCGCCCAGGGGCTGAACCTCGGCCTCCGCGACGCCGCCGCCCTGCGGGACCTGCTGGTCCGCGCCCGCCGGGACGGGCGCGATCCGGGCGGTCGCGGCCTGCTCGACGCCTTCGCCCGCGGGCGCCGCCTCGACGCGGCCGCCCGGACGGCGGCGGTGGACGCCCTCAATCGTTCCCTGCTGACGGCCCTGCTGCCCCTCGATCTCGCCCGGGGGATCGGCTTGCTGGCGATGACCCATCTCGGCCCCCTCCGCCGCATCGTGATGCGCGAGGGCGTCCTTCCGCGCTTCGGCGCGCCGGAACTGATGCGGGCGCAGGCATCACGGCCCGCCGCTTGATTCTTGGAGGGGGAAGGGGCAGTTCGCCCTCGGAAAGAGGGATGAGCGCCCTCGCTGTCGTGGCGAGCGAGGGGCGGTGATTCAGGACAGTACCGCTCCCCGCGGGGAGACGCCGAGCGCCTGAACCGCCCTGGTCGACCCACGCATCCACATCATTGCGTCGCTGCGCTCGCAATGACGACGAGAAATTGATCGACGGGTGTGGCTCAACCCGATCCGCCACGGCTACAGACGCGCGGCTCTATACTCCGCTCGCAATCGGAAAGCATTGACGGTGATGCTTCAGTAATCCGGCTTGGCGGCAACGCAGGCGCCGAGGCGCATGGCGAGATCGACGGGGGCTCCGCCCCTGCCGTCGCCGTTTTCGCCGATCAGGATCACGGGGATGCCCTTCTCGCGCATCCGGGCGCGGAGGCGGGCGGCGCGTCGGGCATAGGCCGGGTCCCGACGGGCAGGAGCCTGGACGAGGACGGCGGCGGGCGGCGCGATCACGGCGAGGACGTCGTCGGCCGCTTCGAGCGACGCGGTGACACTCGCGTAACCGAGGCCGGCGAGTTCGCCGGAGAGCGAATGGTCGACAGCTCGTACGCCATCGTCCACCACCAGGACTTGCTGCAGCGCAACCATTAGCTTGAGCGATACCCCATCGGTTGCGGCATGGAAAGATAGCCGCGCCCAGAAACCTCTCTGAAACCCGCGACAAGCCGGTTTGGATCCCGGTCCATCGAAGGAAGAAGGGGTGTCTGAGATCGCCTGAGCGGTCGCTGAATGGGGTCGGTGCGTCAGCTAGCCGATGGGCACCACCGCGAGTTTATCCCCCGCGTAGACCGAACGGTAGGTAGTTTTCTTACGGGAAAGCCCATCCGTGAGGTTGTGTTCGCCGCAGTGCAAGGGTGCGGCGCGGGAGGCGACTCCGTCGCAGAGGAGGCGACCGTCCGGCAGGCGGGTCAGGATCGGCCCGCGCTCGTCCGACAGCGACTCGCCCTCGCCCCCGGCATCCACAGGAATGTCCCACCGCCCCCTCGGCCGCGTGACGACCGCGTCCTCGTCGAGGACCAGGACATCGAGGCGCGGCGGGCCGGTGAAGTCCTTCACCTTGGGCTCGGGCAGGTTGGCGGGGGCACGGTGCACCACGTCGATCGCGCGCACCGTCCAGGGGAGCGACATGGCGGCCACCGCCTCCTCGAAGGGGGCGGGCACCACGAGGCGGGTGGGAACCGGCCGGGCCAGCGCGATCCCGAAGGCTCCCGAATCGAAGGGGATCAGCGTCTCCAGAAGGCTTCCCGTCGCGAGGGCCGCGCCGAGCCCGGTGACGAGGCCGCGCAGGTCGTGGGGCGGCAGGAGGGTGAGGATCCGATCGGTGGCGGGCAACCGCTCGACATGGGCGGCGATCGCCGCGTCGAGGGCGGCGGCCGCGCGGTAGACCGGCCTCCTCGGATCGCCGCCGACGAAGGTCACGACGCCCCGGCTCGGCTCGGGCTCGGCGATCCCGCGTTCCAGGGCGAGGGCATCGAGGCTGATCACCCCGTCGGGTAGGCTGGGGCCGAAGGCGGCGATGAATCGCAGGCCGAAATGGCGGATCGCGGCCTGGGCCAGTTCGTCGGCCGGGCGGCGCGGTCCCCTGCGTCCCTCCGACAGGACGGCCGAAAGCTTGGCGGTCTCGATGGCCGCCGACAGGGCCTCGACGTCCCAGACCGGCGAGAGCAGGCAGGGGATGTGGCCCGCGGCCTCCACGGCGAGATGGGCCAGGGTGGCTTCCGCCCCCCCGGCGTAGCAGAGTCCGATCCGGCTTCCCGCCGGCAGACGCCATGCGGCGATCCCACGCGCGAGCCGTCCGACGATCTCCGCCGTGGCGTCGTAGGTCCAGGTGATGGCGGGTCGGCCGTTCCAGGCCCGGCGGTCGCCGGCGTCGCGCAGGGCCGAGCGGCGGGGATGGCGACCGGCGCCCGCGAAGAGGGCAGCCGCGAGCCCCCCCGCACGGGCAGACGGCGCGTCCGCTTCCCGATCCTGCGCCGCGTGCGCGTTCACTCGATCCCCCGCAAGGCTCGCTTCAGCTCCGCACACTCGTCGGCCATGGTTAATCCGAGGTTGACGATGGCGGGGAGCCCCCCCTTGCGGCCCGGCCCGGGGGGGCCTAGGGAGGCGCCGGCCGGTGTGGCTTCTCGGCATCGGCGTCATTCCTTCGCCTCAATCGGAGGGAAAGCAGCCGCCCGACTGTCCGGGTGGATCCTTCCCCTCCGCTGCGGTCGGTGGCCTGAGAGAATCGAACCGGTTTCGTACGGCGAGCCCGCTCGCGGCGCGCCTCAGGATCGATCGACGGTTGGCCGCGCAGGTTCCACGTCAGAAGTCTCGAACGTCTAGGGATTCAGAGCCGATGTCCTTCACCCGCTCCTCGCCGTTTGCGCGCGCCGCACTCCTCGGCCTTGCGGGCCTCGCGCTGGCGGCCGCCCCGGCCGTGGCTCAGCCCAAGAAGCCCGCCGCCGCGCCCGCCCCCGCCGCGCCTGCGCCTGCGCCCGCGCAGACCCCGGCTGCCCAGACCCCTGCCGCCCAGACCGGTCCGCAGATCGTCGCCCTCAAGTCGGAGCCGAGCCAAGCCGACTGGACCAAGGTGTGCGGCAAGGATCAGAACTCGGGCACCGACATCTGCTACACGACTCGCGATTTCGTGTCCGACCAGGGCCAGCCGGTCCTCGCCGCCGCGATCTACGACATGAAGAACACCGCGCAGAAGCAGGAAGTGCGGGTGGTGCGCTTCCTCCTGCCGCTGGGCCTGCTGCTGCAGCCGGGCATCCGCTTCAGCATCGACGGGCAGGCCGCGACCGCCGGCCGTTTCGCGGTGTGCTTCCCGAACGGCTGCTTCGCCGAGGCCCCCGGCATCGATGCCGGCGTGCTGGCCGCGATGAAGAAGGGCACGACCCTCAACGTCTCCGTGCAGAATCAGACCCAGCGCGAAGTGACCTTCGCCGTGCCGCTCGCCGGCTTCGGCAAGGCCTTCGACGGCCCGGCCATGGACCCGAAGGTCCTTGAGGAGCAGCAGAAGAAGCTCCAGGCCGAGTTGGAGAAGCGCAGCGAAGAGATGCGCAAGAAGCTCGAGACCCAGCAGGGCCAGGCCCCCGGCGCTCCGGCCGCCACCCCGGCCCCGGCCGCGAAGTAAGCATCACGGAACGAGAAGGCTTCGTGCGGGAGCGCCTCCGGGCGCTCTCCGGTACGCAAAAGGCCGGGCAGCGATGCCCGGCCTTTTGCGTATCAGACCCCGCGAAGGGATTTTCGCAACGTCACGCCGGGCGGCGGCCCTCAGTTCGTCGCGCGGTCACGCATCCGGTAGGTGCCGCTCGCGTCGCGCTCGAAGATTTCCTGAATGCCCGTGTGCCGCAGGGCCTCGCCGGAATGATCGGGCAGGAGGTTCTGCTCCGAGACGTAAGCGACGTATTCCGTCTCGGCGTTCTCGGCGAGGAGATGGTAGAACGGCTGGTCCTTGCGCGGGCGCACCTCCTCGGGGATCGCCAGCCACCACTCCTCGGTGTTGTCGAAGACCGGGTCGACATCGAAGACGATACCGCGAAACGGGTATAGCCTGTGGCGCACGATGGCGCCGATGCCGAACTTCGCGGTCTTGAGTGTGGTATCCGTCATATCACGTTCCGTCCTGCCGGACAGATAAGCGCGTCTGCGGACGATGTCACCGTGGCGCTCCGCGGGGGCCGGCTCATTGGCGGCCATCGGCGTCCTGGCCGAATCGTTGGGCGAAGGCCCGCGCCGTCTCCGTCCGGCGGGCGATGAGCGCGGCGTTCTTTTCGCGGACGGAGGCCACGGTCTCCGCCGAGGCGGTGTGCGGGCTCCCGCTGTCGAAGGGCGGCTCCGGGGCGTACTGGATCATCAGTTGGATCGCCCGTGCCGTCTCCTCGCCCCGGAGGTCGGCGGCGAGGCGCAGGGCCCCGTCGATCCCGGCCGTGACGCCGGCCGCGAAGATCCAGTCGCCGTCCCGGACAACCCGCTCGTCCACCGGAATGGCGCCGAAGGACGAGAGCAGGGGGAAAGCGCTCCAGTAGGTCGTCGCCCGCCTGCCCCGGAGCAGTCCGGCCGCACCGAGGATGAGCGCGCCGGTGCACACGGAGAAGACGGCCTTCGCCCCGCCCGCCTGCCGGCGCAGCCAGGACAGCACGGCCTCGTCGTGCATCACGTCCTCCTGTCCGGCACCGCCGGGAACGTGCAGCACGTCGAGTTGCGGGGCCTCCGCGAGGGTGGCGTCCGGCGTGAGGCGCAGGCCCCGGACATCCCTGACCGGCGCCATGGTCTTCCCGTAGATCCGCACCGAGGCGTTCGGCAGCCGGGCGAAGACCTCGTAGGGCCCGGTGAGGTCGATCTGGTCGATCCCCTCGAACAGCAGCGAGCCGATGGTGAGCGGCGTGTCGTGGTCGATCATAGCGGACCCCCGGTCTGAGCGCGGGAGGTCCGTAACACGGTCTAAGCGGGCAGCGTGAGGACGCCCGCCTGCCCGTCGGCGCAGCCAAACAGCAGGCGGCCGCCGCGTCCGTCCCAGGCGAGGGCGGTGATGCCGCTGCCCGCCACCGCCGGGCGCACCAGCAGCTCCGCCGCATCGGTGAAGCGGACGAGGAGGATGCATCCGTCCTCGTAGCCGATGGCGAGGACGGGGGCCTTCGGGTGGAAACTCACGCGGGAGACGCGGGCGGGCCGGACGCCGCACTCGCGCGGCGGCTTGCCGGTCGGGCCCTCCTTGGAATCGAAGGGCCAGACGATGGCCGCCTCGGCGCCGCCGGTGGCGAGCCAGTTCCCGTCCCCCGACCACGCCAGGGAGCGGACCTTGCCGGGGTAGCCCGACATCCGCATGTGGCCCCGGTCGGGCTGGAGGCGCCAGCCGTGCAGGGCATTCTCCTGCATCGTCGTGACGACGAAGCGCCCGTCGAGCGACCACGTCACGTCGATGTGGGAGCCCTTCCAGGCGAGGGGGTCGGCCTCCTTGTCGAGGTTCGGGTACCAGAGGCTGACGCCGTTGTAGTGCGCCACGGCGAGGCGGTAGCCCTTCGGCGCGAAGGCGAGCCCCCGGGCGGTAGTGGGGGCCTGGAAGGTCCGCTCCCGGCCCTTCGCATCCCGGGCCACGACGTTGCGCCCCGACGAGTAGGCCACCGATCCATCGCTGTGCAGGGCCAGGGCGTCGAGCCAGCCGCCGCCGGGGGCCTTAGCGATCTCGGCGCTCGTGCCGTCCGAGCGGGTCTCGACGACGCGGCCGTCGTCCCCGCCGGTGACGATCCGGGAGGAATCCGCCGCCGCGGCGAGGATCGCGCTGTCGGGATGGGCGGGAACGTGGGTCGCCGCGCCCTCCCGGATGAAGGCGACCTGCCCGTCGGCCAGGGTCAGGCAGGCCACGTCCCCGAGCCAGTGGGCCGACACCGCGTGCGCCCCGGCCTCGACCGGGACGACATGGCTGGTGAGCGAGGCGGTGGAGAGGGGCGAACTCATGGAAGGGCCTTTGCGGGCGGGCCGGGCGACACGTGGGGACCGACCTATCCGGGGAGTGCGGCGAGTACCAGCCCCGGACCGGTCCGGGGCCCCGAGTCCCCGCCGGTCCCGCGTCCGGTGGCACCGGATTACCGCGGAGCGAACTCGTCCGGTAGTTGTATCAACCGTTCATTAACCATTTCGACGCCTCCGTTCACCGGGACAGCGACGGGGTTAACACCCTGCTCACCTAATCTCGGCAATTCGATGCAAGTCCGGCGAACGTTGCGGAGCGGAGGCCTGTTTCTCCTGCGATCCGTCAGCGGGGCGGTTGCCCCCGTCGGATGAGTTGGAGTTGCGTCATGATTCCCTACGCCTACGCTGTTCCGGCCGTCCCGCATTTCGCCGCCGCCCCCACCACCGTGCTGGTGGTGGAGGACGAGCCCTTCGTCTGCGAGCTCGCCACCGAGGCGCTGCTCGATGAGGGCTACCGGGTGCTCACCGCCGCCGACGCCTGGGAGGCCGAGGCGATCCTCTCGCGGGAGAGCGTCGACCTGCTGTTCACGGATATCGACCTCGCCCGCAACACGAACGGGCTCGTCCTCGCGCGCCATGCCCGCGAGACGTGCCCCCACCTCGCCGTGGTCTACACCTCCGGCGGCCGGACCTGCCTCGCGGGCGGCGAGGCGGTGCCGGATTCGCTCTTCGTTCCCAAGCCCTATCGGCCGAGCCAGCTCGTGGCCCTGACCAACGATCTCCTCCGCCGAACCTCCCTCCACCCCGTCTGACTGGAACCAAGACCCATGCGGCCCTGCCTGCTCGCCCTGTTCGGCCTGACGTTGGGCGCCCTGATGCCCTGGGCGGATGCGCAGGCCGCCTGCGACGTTAAAGGCGCGCGGATCGAAGAACAGATCGCCGCCAAGCCGGAACTGCAGCAGGACGCGAACGCCCAGACCGTGCGGGATCTGCGCACCCTGCGTGACGCCGCCATCGTCCTCGAAACCTACAAGTATCCGGGCGAGTGTGAGGTGCTGCTCGGCATCGCCCGCTCCCTCCTCTCCGACCCGGCCAAGACCATCGAGCAGGGTGGCGACACCGACGAGGACAAGGCGGAGTCCATCGTGGAGGCGCGCAAGCCGAAGGGTCAGTCGGAGAAGCCGCCGGCCGAGAAGGCGCCTGCCGAGAAGCCGAAGGCGCAGTAACCGGCGCCGCCATTCGCCAAAGCTGTCATTCCGAGCGGAAGCGAAGCCTCGGTTTGACGTGGATCGCAACGTTTCAACGGTGAACGCGGGCTCCTTCCCCCTTGTGGGGAGGGGGAGGAGAGCCCGTCGCGGTCTGCAATTCAGGTTCGACCAAAGCACCCTAATGAAAGTCCCGGCTCCGGTACGGCGCCCGGTGGCTCGGCGCCGAGAAGTCGTTGGTGTCCGGCGGAAGGGGCAGGCCGCCCTCGCGCAGGTCGCGAAGCGAGGCGGTGAGATCGCGAAATCCCTCCGCGACGAGGTGGACCACTTCGCCCGCCCGCTGCACCCGGCCCCGCACGGCCAGGAAGCGGGCCTGCATGGCGATGCGCCGGTTCGCCTCGAAGACCGTCTTCCAGACGATGATGTTGGCGATGCCGGTCTCGTCCTCCAGGGTCAGGAACACGACGCCCTTGGCCGTCCCCGGCCGCTGGCGCACCAGCACGATCCCCGCCACCGTCACCCGCGCTCCCTGGGGCAGGGCGGGATCGAGGTGGGCACGGGTGGTGATGGCGCCGATCCTGGCGAGGCGCTCGCGGAAGAACGCCACCGGGTGCCCCCGAAGCGACAGGCTGGTCGCGGCGTAGTCGTCGGCCACCGTCTCCGAGGCCGCCATGGCGGGAAGCGATGCCTCGGGCTCGTGGCGGAACAGGCCGTCGTCGGCGTGCCATGCAAAGAGGGGCAGGGGGGCGGCGAGCAGATCGGCCCTCCTGTCGTCATTGCGAGCGTCGGCGAAGCACTCCAGGGATGCGCCATCTTCTGGAGTGTCCCGTTGCCCTGGATTGCTTCGCTCCGCTCCCGATGACGAAGTGCGCCGTGACAACCCCTCCAGCGCCCGCACCGCCCAGAGGGCGGCCCGGCGGTCGAGGCCGAGGCTGCGAAAGGCATCCGCCTCGGCGAGGCGTTCGAGCACGTTGCGGGGCAGGGCCAGGGCCGCCTGTAAGCCCTCGATGCTGGCGTAACCGTTGGCCCGCAGGCGCACGAGGCGGCGCATGGCGGCCTCCGGCAGGCCGCTCACCTGCCGCAGGCCGAGGCGGACGGCGTGCAGGCGGGGGTTCCCAGCGGGCTCCAGGGTGCAGTCCCACTCGCTGGCGTTGACGCAGACGGCGCGGACCTCGACCCCGTGGGCGCGGGCGTCGCGGACGAGTTGAGCCGGCTGGTAGAAGCCCATGGGCTGCGCGTTGAGGATCGCGGCGAGGAAGACGTCCGGGTGGGCGCACTTCATCCAGGCCGAGGCGTAGACGAGGAGCGCGAAGCTCGCCGCGTGGCTCTCTGGGAAGCCGTAGGTGGAAAACCCCTTGATTTGCGCGAAACACCGCTCGGCGAAGTCCTGCGGGTAGCCGCGCCGGGTCATCCCGCCAACGAACTTCTCCGCGAACCCGCCGATCGACCCCACATGCCGGAAGGTCGCCATGGCCCGGCGCAGTCCGTCCGCCTCGGCCGGCGAGAAGCCCGCCGCCGTGATGGCGATCTGCATGGCGTGCTCTTGGAAGAGCGGCACGCCGTAGGTCTTCTTCAGCACCTCCTCCAGCTCGTTGGCTGGCCCGTGGTCGGGATGCGGCGCCGGATACTCCACCGGATCCACCCCAGAGCGGCGGCGGAGATAGGGGTGGACCATGTCGCCCTGGATCGGGCCGGGGCGCACGATGGCGACCTGAACCACGAGGTCGTAGAACTCCTGCGGCTTCAGCCGGGGCAACATCGACATCTGCGCCCGGCTTTCGACCTGGAACACGCCGACGGAATCGGCCTTCGACAGCATGGCGTAGGTGGCCGGATCCTCCGGGGGCAGGTCGGCGAGGGTCTCGTACTCGATCCCGTGGTCGCGCTTCAGGAAGTCGAGGCCGCGCTTGAGGCAAGTGAGCATCCCGAGCGCCAGCACATCGACCTTCATCAGGCCCAGCGCATCGATGTCGTCCTTGTCCCATTCGATGAAGGTGCGGTCGGGCATGGCCCCGTTGCCCACGGGCACGGTCTCGTCGAGGCGCCCGCGCGTCAGCACGAAGCCGCCCACATGCTGCGACAGGTGGCGGGGGAAGCCGATCAAATCGTGGGCTAGAGTCAGCGCCCGGCGCAAGGATGGGTTGGCGGGGTCAAGCCCGGCTTGCCTCACGTGCTCGTCGGGCAGGTCCTTGCCCCAGGACCCCCAGACGCCGTCGGCGATGGAGGCCGCCACGTCCTCCGACAGGCCGAGCGCCTTGGCGACCTCGCGGATCGCCATGCGCGGCCGGTAATGGATCACCGTTCCGCACAGCGCCGCCCGCTCGCGGCCGTAGCGGGCGTAGAGGTGCTGGATCACCTCCTCCCGCCGCTCGTGCTCGAAATCGACGTCGATGTCGGGGGGCTCGCCCCGGTTCTCGGAGATGAAGCGGGCGAAGAGCAGCCGGTGCTTGGACGGATCCACGGCGGTGATGCCGAGGCAGAAGCACACGGCGGAGTTGGCCGCCGAACCCCGGCCCTGGCAGAGGATGCCCCTGTCCCGGGCGAAATCCACGATCTGGCTGATGGTCAGGAAGTAGTGGGCGAATTTCATCTTCGCGATGAAGCCGAGTTCGGTGTGCAGCGTCTCCTCGACGGCTTTCGGGATGCCGTCCGGGTAGCGCCAGTAGCGGGCCCGGTGCCACGTCTTCTCCTCCAGATACTCCTGCGCCACGCGGCCGGGGGGCACCGGCTCGTCGGGATACTCGTAATGGAGCTGGGCGAGGTCGAAGGTGCAGTGCTCCGCGATCTCGACGGTGCGGGTGAGGGCCTCCGGGTACTCGTGGAACAGCCGCGCCAACTCGGCGGCGGGCTTTAGGTGGCGCTCGGCGCTGGCCTCCAGGCGGTAGCCCGCCGTCTCGACGGTGCAGCCCTCGCGGATGCAGGTCAGCACGTCCTGCAACGGGCGCCGGTCGGGGTGGTGATAGAGGGCGTCGGCGACCGCCACCATCGGCGTGCCGAGGCGGCGGCCGGTCTCGTCGAGGAGGCGCAAGCGCAGACGCTCGTCCCCCCGGCGGCGGTGGCTCGCCCCGAGCCAGACCCGGCCGGGGGCCGCCGCCGCCAGCGCCTCGCAGCGGGCGAGGAAGGCGGCGGAGGGCTCCGGCCGCCGCCCGGTGGGCATCGCGACGAAGACCTGCCCCTGCGCGGCCTCCAGCATCTCGGTGAAGCTGAAGCGGCACTCGCCCTTGCGGCTGCGCCGGTTGCCGGCGGTGAGCAGACGGCAGAGGCGGCCCCACGCCTCCCGGTCCATCGGATAGGCGAGGGTCTCGAATCCGTCCTCGGTGACGAGGCGCACGCCGGGCAGGAAGCGGATTGGAGTGCCCTCGGCCTCGCTCTGCCGGGCAGCGGCATGGGCGCGGACCAGCCCCGCGACGGTGTTGCGGTCGGCAACGCCGATCCCCACGAGGCCGTAGGCCGCCGCCTGCATGACGTATTCCTGCGGATGCGAGGCGCCGCGCAGGAAGGAGAAGTTCGTGGTGACGCCAAGCTCGACGTAAGCGGGCTCGGTCACGGCGAGATCTCCTCTCACGGGAAGATCCCGTGGACGAACCACGCCGCCGGCCTGTCGGCCCGGTACGGCCCGTCGCGGTAGAGCCACAGCCGCCGCCCGGCCTCGCACTCGATGCGGTAGTAGTCGCGCGGCTCCCCCTGCCGGTGCCACCATTCGGAGGCGATCCGTTCCGGTCCCTCCGCGCGGGCGACCCGGTGCTCCTGCCGCCGCCAGCGGAAGCGATGGGGCGGGCCATCGGGGGCGAGGGCGAAGACGTCCGCAGCCGGCTCGGCGCGGGCGAACAGGACCAGGGGGCGGACCGGGAGATGGTCCGGGTAGGGCAGGGCGGGGACCGTCCAGGGCACGGCTCCCTCGGCCCGCTCGGGCTGGTGGCTCTCCTGCGGCGCGAGGCGCACCAGCTTCCGGCCGATCCGCTGGGCGAGGATGTCGGCCAGCGTCGCGATCCGCTCGCCCTGCCCGGATCCGGCGAGTTCCGTCTGGGTCGCGGGCATGATTTCGGCTCCGGTGACGGCGAGGGCCACCGTCTCGAAGCCGAATCCGGCTTCCAGGGCGGCCCCGAGGCGTTCGAGCCGCAGGGCGACCAGGGAAGCGATCCGCGTGGGGCAGCGGTCGGGCCGGGACAGGCCGATCTCCAGGCTGCGCACGGCGCCATCGACCCGGTGGAGGGTGAGGCGCAGGGCGGTGGCGCCGAACCCGGCCCGCTCCAGCCGCGGGGCGATCTCGCCCATCAGCTCGCGGGCGGCGGCGACCACGTCGGATTGCCGCCCGATCGGATCGAGGAAGCCCCTCGCCGCCGAGAAGCTGTCGGCCTCCGCGAGCGGCGCCAGGGGCTCGGGCCGACGCCCATGGGCCTGGTCGAGGCGGAGCAGCAGCGGGAGGCCGAACCGGCGGGCGAGACCCGACCGGGGCAGGGCCTCGACATCACCGATCCGCTTCAGGCCGAGCCGCCGCAGTCCGGCGGCGATGCCGGGATCGAGCCGCAGGGCCTCCACCGGCAAGGGGGCGAGGCGGGCGGCGGCCTCGCCGGGGAGGATGAGGAGGGGTGGAATAGGCTCTCGACCCGTCATCCCGGGGTCGTGTGGCGGAGCCGGGGATCCAGACACCCCGACTGTGCCGAGCGGGACTCCGCTGGCGGTTCTGGATTCCGGCTTCGCCTGCGGCGCCCCGGAAAAAGGGCGTCCGTGCTTCGTGAGCATCTGAGGCGAAACCGTGTTTCCGAACCCGGCCACGGCGAAGGCCGCCCCCGGCGTGTCGGCGAGCGCGATCCGCGCAGGGATGTCGGCCCGGTCGAGGCGCTCGGCGAGGTCGGCGATGAGGGCCGCCTCGCCCCCGAGGAGATGGGCGGCGCCCTGGATGTCGAGGTAGAGGCCGTGACGCCCCTCGGCCGGGCCGAAGGGCGCGACGGCGGGAGTGTAGCGTGAGGCCCAGCGGCACAGGCGCAGGAGCGCAGCGCCGTCCGCCTCGGGATCGTTGGGGTGGATCCGCAACGGCACGCCGACCCGCGCCCGGACGCGGCCGAGGAGTTCCCCCGGCCGCAGGCCGAGGGCCCGCGCCTCCCCGTTCAGGGCGACGAGGCGCAGGCCGCCGGAACCGGCGGCGGCCACGGCGTGCGGTCCCGGCTCAGGGGCGAGCCCCGCCCGCCGCAGCCGCGTCACGGGCCAGTCGCTCAGGCAGACGCAGACGATGCGCGGCACTGTCCCACTCCAGAAGCCATGCCCCGCCGCGTCCGTTGCGGCACCGGTCGAGCCGCGCCCCCCACCGGGGCGTGGCGAGGAGTCCGAAGCGGTCCAGCCCCCCCGGCGCGGAGGCGATCGACCAGCGTGTCGCGGCGCCGTTGGGCGTTCCCGGTCCCGGCGGCCGCAGGATGAGGACGAGGGGCGGTTCCCCTCCCTCGGCGGCGAGCTGGAGCCGCCGCCCCGCCTTCAGGGGAAGCCCCCCGCCCACGAGCCCGACGAGGACCGCGAGGCAGCGGGCGTGGAGCGCCGCCTCCAGGGCGCGATAGACCTCCCCGTCGCCCCCCGCCTCCATCAGGAGCACCCGTCCGGGATCGAGCCCGAGGGAGGCGAGGCCGTGGCCGTAGGGCAGGGGCTGATCCGGCCCGGCGGCGATCAGCGCCTCGCCCTTCACCCCGGCGAGCCGGATGGCGGACAGGGCGAGGGCGAAGGCCAGGGCCGCGGCCGCGTCGCCCGGCTCGGCGGGCGCGATCTCGTGGGGCGGCCCGAGGGCGAGTCCGCCGCCGGGCAGATGCGCCTCCAGGGCGGGCAGCCCCAGGGGCATCCCTGCCCGGTGCTGCGCCTCCCCGGGTGCGAGCAGGATCCGCAGCTGCGCGAGGGCGGTCCTCTCCGGCCCCGGGGGCGGCCCGGCGCGTGAAAGCGTGCCGGGACCGGGGCCCGGGACCGATTCCGACACTGGAACACCGGGGACCCGCCCCCTGCGTTCCTGCACCGTCCCCTCCGGTGGCTCCTGCATCGGTTTCCACGACATCCCCGCTTGCCCCGTCTCGCCCCGAGATAGGAACATAACAGGAACAAACTCAACAGGATCCGAAAGCGATCTGGATTAGACCGCAGCCGCAACGGCTTGGCCTGTGGACTGGTGTGGATGAGTGGGGAGATGGGGTCGAGACTCAATTGAAACCAGAAATCACAACGAGATTACAACCTTCATGCCGTTCTCTGCAGCGCATCGGCACAAGGGTCGCAAACCGGAGATCATCGCGGGAATCCGGGGCTCTGACGAAGATCGACGACTGAAAGCGCAGTCCCTTATAGATTTCATTAGCCTCAGGGTAATGCGATCGGCCTGATAAGATCGCGAAAATTGATGCTAGCGCGCCAAATGCAACAAAATTTACGATGAACCTCGGCTAAAATTGACAAGTTTCCTGCCGAGCGCGAGAATGCAAATATTAGCAGAGGACAATGCAATGGTCTCCGACGAAGTCGTACGGGACATCCTTCGGCAAAACGAGGCGATGTCGAATCTGGTCGATACTCTCGGCGAGGACGATGATCTGTTCGAGAAGGGGCTGGACTCCTTCGGGTCGGTGCAGCTGATGCTGGCCCTGGAGGAGCGCTTCAATGTCGAATTCCCCGATTCGCTCCTGAACCGCCGGTCCTTCTCCACCATCCGCATCATCCGCGAGACGGTCACGAGCCTGACCCTCGGAGAAGCCGCGTGACCCAGGACCTCGTCCGCCGGGCCAAGCGCGTCGCGGCCGTCGCCGCCCAGCACGCCGATACGGTCGATCGCGAGGGGCGCTTCCCGGCCGAGGCCGTGGCGGCGCTCAAGGCCGAGCGCCTGCTCGGCCTGCAGGTTCCGACCCAGTACGGCGGCGAGGGCGCGGGCCTCGCTCTGATCGCCGAGGTGTGCTGCACCCTCGGCCAAGCGTGCAGCGCCTCGGCGATGGTCTTCGCCATGCACCACATCAAGCTTGCGAGCCTCGTCACCCATGGGCTCACCAGCGATTGGCACTGCGGCCTGATGGCCAAGGTCGCCAACGAGCAGTTGCTCATCGCCTCCTCGACCACCGAAGCGGGCATCGGCGGCGACCTGCGCAACAGCCTCTGCGCCGTCGAGGCCGATGGGGACCTGTTCAACCTCGGTAAGGACGCCAGCGTCATCTCTTACGGGGCCGAGGCGGACGTGATCCTCGTCACCGCCCGCCGCAACCCGGAGGCGCCGACCTCCGATCAGGTCCTCGTCGCCCTCATGCGCGACCAGATGAGCCTGAACCGGACCTCCACCTGGGACACGCTCGGGATGCGCGGCACCTGCAGCGAAGGCTTCCGGCTGGAAGCCCGGGGCGTGCCCACCGTCCAGATCCTGCCGAAACCCTTCGCGGAGATCGCGGCGCAGTCGATGCTCGCCTCCTCGCACCTCCTTTGGTCGAGCGTGTGGTTCGGGATCGCGACCTATGCCGTCGATCGCGCCCGCAGCTACGTGCAGGGCGAGGCCCGCCGCCGCCCCGGCACCGTGCCGCCGAGCGCGCTCCGCCTCGCGGAGGCCGCCAACGCCCTCCAGGCGATGAAGGCCACCGTCCTCTCCGGCCTGCGCAAGTTCGAGGGCGCCCAGCACGAGCCAGACGAACTCTCCTCGATCGGGTTCGCGGTGAGCCTCAACAACGTCAAGACGACCTCCTCCACCATGGCCGTCGATATCGTCCAGCGGGCGCTCGGGATCGTCGGCATCTCCGGCTACCGCAACGACACCCCGTTCAGCCTCGGACGGCCGCTGCGCGACGTGATGTCGGCGCCGCTGATGATCGCCAACGACCGCATCCTCTCCAACACCGCCAACCTTCTGCTGGTGCAGAAGGGCGGCGGCCAGCTCCTGAGCGCCTGATGGACAGCCTGCCCGCCCTCGACCGCGACGCCTCTCCCGAGGCGCTGCCGGACTCCCCCGCCGCGGAGGCCCCCACCTTCCTCGATCGGCTGTTCGACGCCGGTCTCCTCGTGCGCACCGGCGTGGACGGCCTCTACGGCCGGAGCGGCGCGTTCGAATCCGTCGTCGAGGCCCTGGATCGCCTCGTCTCCCGCCTCGGCGCCGACGACAAGGCCGAGGTGATGCGCTTCCCGCCGGGCATGAGCCGCTCGACCTTCGAGCGCAGTGGCTACCTCAAGGGCTTCCCGCACCTCGCCGGCACCGTGCACAGTTTCTGCGGCAACGAGGCGGACCACGCCCGCCTCCTCGCCTGCGTCGAGGCCGGCAAGGACTGGACGGAGAAACAGGCCGCCACCGACATCGTGCTGACGCCCGCCGCCTGCTACCCGCTCTATCCCACGGCCGCCGCGCGCGGTCCGCTCCCGCAGGGCGGTCTGCTGTTCGACCTGCAATCCTACTGCTTCCGGCACGAGCCCTCCCTCGAGCCGACCCGGATGCAGCTGTTCCGGATGCGCGAATACGTCCGCATGGGCAGCCCCGACGAGGTCCTGGCCTTCCGCGAGGTCTGGCTCGACCGGGGCACCAAGATGATGGCCGGGCTCGGCTTGCCGCTGGCGGTGGACCTCGCCAACGATCCGTTCTTCGGCCGCGCCGGCAAGATGCTCGCCAACAACCAGCGCAACCAGAACCTGAAGTTCGAACTGAACGTGCCGGTCAACAGCGTCGAGAAGCCGACCGCCTGCCTCAGCTTCAACTACCATCAGGACCATTTCGGCACGACCTGGGGTCTCACCCAGGCCGACGGCAGCGTCGCCCATACGGCCTGCGTCGGCTTCGGGCTGGAGCGCATCACCCTGGCGCTGCTGCGCCACCACGGCCTCGACCTCGACGCCTGGCCGGCGGACGTCCGCGCGACCCTGTGGGGCTGAGAACCGTGAGCGCCGCCCTCGCCCTGACGGACACGTCCAGCACCGCTCCCGCCTACGCCGCCCATCGGCTGCACGGGCAGGACAGGTCCTGGCCGGAGACCAATTGCTACGTCGATCTCTGGATCGAGCTCCTGCACGTCAGGGGGCTCGCGCCGGAGGCGATGCTGGGCTTCACCGTCCGCCAGGATTTCGAGGGCGACCAGTTCACCTTCTTCAAGCCGTCCATGGCCGAGATCGAGGATCTGTACGGCCTCCGGCTCGACGAACTCGCGATCTACGACGGCCTGGAAACCCACGCGGTGATCCAAGCCGCGCGCGGCAACGTGGTTCTCGTGGAGGTGGACGCGCTCCACCTCCCCGACACCGCCGGCACGACCTATGGCCGCGAGCACTCCAAGACCACCATCGGCATCCTCTCCCTCGATCCGGCCGCCAAACACCTCGACTACCTGCACAATGCCGGGCGTTTCACCCTCTCGGGAGCCGATTACGACGGCATCTTCGCGCAGACGGACCTCCCGCCTTACGCGGAGTTCGTGCGCGCGGTCGCGGAGCCGCTGCCCGGCGACCGCCTCTCGCAGGCCGCCCTCGGCCTGCTCCGGGCGAACCTCGCGCGGGCACCCCGGCGCAACCCGGTGAGGGCCTTCGCCGTCGCGCTGACGGAGACCGGCGACGCCCTGGTGCAGCGCCCGCTCTCGGTGTTCCACAAATACGCGTTCAACACGACGCGCCAGCTCGGCGCGAACTTCGAGATGCTGGGGAGCCACCTCGCGTGGCTCACCGCCTCCGGCGCCGGGGATTTCACCGCCGCGGTGCAAGCCGCGACCCGTCTCGGGGCCGAGGCCAAGGCGTTCCAGTTCCAGCTCGCCCGCGCGTTCGCCAAGCGCAGCGCCGCCGGCCTGCCGGAGAAGCTGGAGCGCCCCGCCGCCACCTATGAGGACGTCCTCGGCGCCCTCCGCGACGCGCTGGCCTGAGGGGAAGGTGGCCCGCATCCGAGCCCTGGACGGCACCGCGCCCCGCGCCGTCGAGGGCCCGTGGCGACTGCTGACCACCGCCCCCGGCGCCTGCGCCGGGCCGGGCGACCTCCCGGCCGACGGAAGCTGGATCCCCGCCGCAGTGCCGGGCACCGCCGCCGCCGCCTTGAGCGAGGCCGGCCTCTGGTCCGAGTCCGAGCCTGCCCCCCTCCACGACAAGGACATCTGGTACCGCACCCGCCTGACGGGCACGGGCCGGGAGCGCCTGCGCTTCGAGGGGTTGGCGACGCTCTGCGAGATCTGGCTCGACGGCGTAAGGGTCGAAGTCTCCGACTCGATGTTCCGCGCCGTCACGGTCGAGGCCGAGTTGACGGGCGAGGACGACCTCGTCCTGTGCTTCCGCTCCCTGGCGGCGGGTCTCGCGCGCCCGCACAAGCGCGGGCGCTGGCGGCCCCGGCTGGCGACCCCCGGCTCGCTGCGCGTCCACCGCACGAGCCTGCTCGGCTTCATGCCCGGCTGGTCCCCGGTGATCGACCTCGTCGGCCCCTATCGGCCCGTGACACGCGCCCGCGCCGCAGAAGGGGCCGTGGAGGCGGATCTCCGCGCGAGCCTGGAGGGCACCACCGGCCTCCTCGTCGCCCGGCTGCGTCTGCCCGGCCACGAGGCCGAGACGGCCACCCTGCGCTGCGACGGCCGCGACGCGACGCTGATGCGGAGGGAGCCCGGCCTCTACGCGGGCGAACTGGTCCTGCCCGGTATCGAACCCTGGTGGCCCCACACCCACGGCGAGCCGCGCCTCCACGCCGTCGAGGCGGAGGTGGGCGGCGTCCGCTACGTGTGCGGGCGGGTCGGATTCCGGAGCCTCGCGCTCACCCGGCCCTTCGAGGAGGGCCTCGGCCTCGCCGTCAACGGCGTGCCGGTCTTCTGCCGGGGCGCCTGCTGGACGCCCGCCGACCTCGTCGGCCTGTCGGGCACGCCCGCCAGCTACCGTCCGATGCTCGACCTCGCCCGGGAGGCCGGGGTGAACATGCTCCGGGTGCCCGGCATCACCCTCTACGAGGCCGACGCCTTCCACGACCTCTGCGACGAACGCGGCATCCTGGTCTGGCAGGACCTGATGCTCGCCAACTTCGACTATCCGCACGACGACCCGGCCTTCGCGGAGTCCCTCGCCGCCGAGCTCGCCGACCTCCTCGACCGGACCCAGACCTCGCCGTCCCTCGCCGTCGTCTGCGGCGGCAGCGAGGTCTGGCAGCAGGCCGCCATGCTCGGGCTGCCCCGCGAAGCGTGGTCCGGGGGGTTCCCCACCGCGACCCTGCCCGACCTCGTCGCGGCCCGGCGGCCCGACCTGCTCACCGTGCCGAACTCGCCCTCCGGGGGCGACCTTCCCTTCTCGGTGCGGGCGGGCGCGACGCACTATTTCGGCGTCGGCGCCTACCTGCGGCCCTTCGAGGATGCCCGCCGGGCGGAGGTCGGCTTCGCGAGCGAATGCCTCGCCTTCGCCAACGTTCCCGAGCCCGAGAGCCTGCGCCGGGCGGCCCTCACCGACCCCGCCGACCCGCGCTGGGCCATGGGCGTGCCCCGCGACCGGGGAGCGGACTGGGATTTCGAGACCGTCCGCGACCATTACGTCGCCACCCTCTACGGCGCCGACCCGGCCCGCCTCCGTCACGAGGACCCCGCGCGCTACCTCGCCCTCGGGCGGGCCGCTGTCGTGGAGGCCATGGAGGCGACCTTCGCCGAGTGGCGGCGCGACCGCTCGCGCACGGCGGGCGGCCTCGTCCTGTCCTGGCGGGACCTCGCGCCGGGCGCCGGATGGGGCCTGATCGCCCATGACGGCCTGCCGAAATCGGCGTGGTATGCCCTCAAGCGTGCCTTCCGCCCGGTGCAGGTGCTGCTCACGGACGAGGGGCTCGACGGGCTGCGCGTCCATGCGCTGAACGAGACGCCCGAAACCGTCACGGCGAGCCTGCGCCTGACTGTCCTCGACGCCACGGGCAAGGCGGTGGCGAAGGCCGAACGGTCCGTCACCCTGCCGCCGCGCGGCGCGCTCGCCTGGAGTTCCGCCGAACTGCTCGGCCGTTTCTTCGACGCCACCTGCGCCTACCGCTTCGGCCCGGCGATCCACACCCTCTCGCACGTCGCGCTCATCGACGGCACGGGTACGGCCCTGGCGGAGGCCTTCCACTTCCCCCTCGGGCGGGACGTCGCGCCCACCGCCCTCGGCCTGATCGCCGATCTGAGCGAGGCCGAGGGTGGCTTCGTCCTGCGCCTCTCCACCGAGCGTCCGGCTCTCGGGGTCGCCATCGACCTGGAGGGGAACGGGCGCCCGACCGACAATCATTTCCACCTCGTCCCGGGCTTCGCGCGATCCATCTCCCTCGTCGGCACACAAGGCCGACCGGGTGGAACCGTCACCGCGCTGAACGGCGGCGACCTCCTTAGGTTCTGAGCGATGACGCTGGCCGTGAGCAACGCCGCCCTCGACGGGGCAATCACGATGCCCGCCGAACCCGTGGCCGTCGATGGCCTGTTCGGATGGTACGGCCCCGGCGTGTCGCGGCGCGGCGTCGTCCTGTGCGGGACGCTGGGCTACGAGCAGATTTCCGCCTATCGCGGCTGGCGGCGGCTCGCCGCCGACCTCACCGCCGCCGGCCATCCCACCCTGCGCTTCGACTATCCGGGGGAGGGGGATTCCGCCGACCCCGAGGGCGCCGGGGTCGAGACCCACATCGCCGCGATCCGCCGGGCCGTGCGCTTCCTGCGCGAGGTGGCGGGGGCCGAGGAGATCGTGCTGGTGGGCCTGCGCCTCGGCGCGACCTTCGCGGCGCTCGCCGCCGAGCAGGAGGGAATCGACCGCCTCGTGATGCTCGCCCCCTTCGCCTCGGGCCGCGCCTACCTGCGCGAGATGACGATGCGGACGAAGACCATCGACCAGTTGCCCGACGGCCGGCCGTTCCCGCAGGACCCGGCCGCACCGGTCTTCGGCGGCTTCCGCCCCCCCGCCGCCCTCCTCGCCAGCCTTGGACGCCTGGACCTGACGAAAGTCCCCCCGGCCCCGGTTCCCCGGATCCTGCTGCTGGGCCCGGATCCGGCCGGACTCGCCGGGCGCCTGCGGGATGGCGGGTCCGCCGTGACGACGGGCGCCTTCCCGGGCCTCGCGCCCTTCCTCTCCAACGCCCTGATCTCGGTGACGCCGGACGAGGTGTTCGCGCAGGTCCTCGCCTTCGTCGCGGAAGACGAGGCGTGCCCCGTCGCCGACCGGGCGCCGGGCCTGCCTCCGGCCCCGATGCCCATCGCAACGCCGCAATGGAGCGAGGAGGTGATCCGCTTCGGCGGCAATGTCGGGATCGTCTGCACGCCCCACGCACCCGCGCCCGACACGCCGGCGCTGCTCTTCGTCAATTCGGGGGTGAACCCGCGCTCCGGCTACGGACGACAGACCAGCGACCTCGCCCGCGCCCTGGCGGGCCGGGGCGTGCGCTCCTTGCGCATGGACCTGCGCGGCGTAGGCGACGGCCATGACCGGGCCGACGGCGCTCCGCCCCTCTACGTCCTCGACGCCGTCGATGAGATCACCGCCGCCCTCGACCGTCTCGATACGGGCAGCGGCGTCGTGCTGACGGGAACCTGCAGCGGCGCCTATCTCGGTTTCCACGTCCTGTGCCGGGACGCGCGGGTGCGGGCGGGCATCCTCGTGAACCTGTATTGCTTCGACTGGGACCCGAAGGCCGACCTCGCCACGGCCCTGAAGCCGAAATTCCGCAGCGCCGCGAGCTACGGCTCGCTGATGCGCCAGCCAGATGCCTGGAAGCGCGTCCTGCGCGGCGAGGTCCGGGTCGGGGCGATCCTGTCGCGACTTGCGGGAATGGCCTTGGGGCGCCTGCGCGGTGCCGCCTTGAAGCTCCTGCGACCGTTCCCGTCGGCCACATCGGTCGCGGGTCGCGTGGCCGCTATCCGCAAGCGCGGCGCCAAGCTCGTGCTGGTCTTCAGCGAGGGCGAATCAGGGATCGGGGAGGTCGTGACCCATCTCGGCCGCGGCCCGGACCTTCAGGCCCGCCGCCTCGGCCACCCGGTCGTCCTCCTCGAGGACACGGACCACAACCTGAGCACCGAGGGCGCGCAGGACCGGCTGAGGGAGATCCTGACCGGCGTCCTTACCGAGGCGTCGGCGGGCACGCCGGCCTACCGGCGGACGCGCGCGGCCGACTGAACATCGCCGCCGAGTGCGGGCACTGAGAAGCGGTCCGGGCGGGAGCCGCAGCGGATCGCATCGAGCGATATCCGGCGATTGACCCATGGAGCGTCCCCGCGCGCGAGCCGGGGCGACCCAGGGACTTCTACGACCGGTGCGCACCCCGGGACGGCTTCGCCCAAACACGCCCCGACGGCGCAAATTTCTGGCGGCGAGCGTAGGCCGCTCGACAACATCGGGAGGCGGCCGAGCGAACCCGGCCGCCTCCCGGTGTGGCGGGAACCTAAATCTGACCGCAAAACCAAAGTATCCTAGTCAAATTATCCGCGCATAAGCCCGCAGTCGACATGCACGATTGACCGCAAAGTTGGTCCTGCGCCCAATAAAAAACCTCGCCCTTTCGAGCGAGGTTCGTGGGACAAACTGCAAATATTATAATAAATCGCTTCGTCGGAAGAAGCTTGCTTTCACGATGGAGGGGTCGAAGGCGGGTAGTATGCCGCGGCTACGTAGATCCGCCGCGACCTTTGCTAAACCGCCTTGTCCAAAACCGGCAATCTCTTGAAGAGAAATGTATTCTTTCTTGAAATAGTCTAACGTTTCATGCGGTACGATATCGATCATAGCGTGTGTTGTCGGATTCAAGACACGTTGCACCGGCAGAATTCCGTTGTCGAGCAGCGCCTTCATGACCGTATGACTGGTGCGGAGGGCCGTTACGACCTGGCTCGATGATAAGCCTGGCATCTCCGGCTCCCGCAGGAGCGACCGGACCTCGCCGATGTCGACGGCGAAAGCCTCCAATCCCTTCCCGTCGAGCCTCCCCACCCAGGACAGTTTGTGCCCCCTGATCAGCGCTGCGATCGCGACGGTGCTACGGCAGGTCGCCCGGGCGGCACCTCGGATGGTTCGAGCGTTGGTCGGCATCGTGTCCAACCGGATGGCGTTCTCGGCGAGACTTTTCAGGAAGCCGTCGACGGCCCGGCGGGGGATGCCGTTCATGCCGATGCCGCGGGCGGTCCCGTCCGCCCTGATGGAACGGGCGATCAGGCCCGCATCCACCAGGGCGTGCGCTGTGGACATCCCGACGCCGAGTAGCTTCGCCGCCGCGGCCAACGAGATGGTGTCCGTCGCGCCGGTCAGCGTCGGCTCGGCGGTCTCGGCGTCGAATAGGACGTGGTGGTCTAGGAGTCCCTCGTGGCCCTGAGGGAGCAAGTTCGCGGCCGCGAGGACCTTGCGCAGCCTCTTGGGATGCGTGCCGGTCATTAGGGACGCCGTACGTATGGAATGCAGGCGGCGCACCGGGAATGCACGCCCGAAGAGTGTGTCATCCGGCCCGACGGGGAACGTGGCCTGCACGTGGCGGAACACCAGGTCCCGCACGGGGTCGAGGTCGGGATGCGAGTGCCTGGCGGCGAGCCAGAGGTGAAAGACCCCGTAGGTCGCCTGGACCCCCTCGTTGCCGCTGGAGGCCGACGAGTATTCGCGCCGCAAGTCCCCCAGGAACGCTAGGATGGCTGCCTCGCCACCGCTCGCGACCTCGAAGCCTGCGGCTCCGGCTCGATGCCAATCGGCATCCGTCAGCAGGCGCGGGCGCGCCTTGCGGCCGAAAAGCATGACGACGCCGATCATCTCGGCCGTCCGAGCCGCCGCATGCCAGGCGAGCCCGTCCAACCACCCCAGGCGCGCAGGGGCCCCGGCAAGGCGCGCGTCAAGGTAGTCTTCAAGGCCCGACCCCGCGAGGGTCTCCGTCTCCTCGGCGAGGCGCCGAATACGGTCGAGCTCTCCGGAAGCGAGGAGGGCGAAATCGTGCGCGAGGTGGGGCCGGGCGGATGCCGCGTTGACGACGGCCGTGCCGTGGCAAGGGCACCTCCTCAGCGGTTCGAGTTGCCAGCGCGCCCGGCCGTACACCGCGCCGAGACCTGGCCGAACGGGCGCCGCCCGGTCCGCCAACACGCAGGCGGGGCAGACGCGCAAGCCGGAGCGCACCAGCGCGGTCGGGGCGAGGCGCTGCCCTGCGAGGGTGAATACACTTTCGCCGCGCCGGAATGCCCCGGCAGCCAGTTCGGCGAAAGGCACGCCGGCGAGGTCCGCCAAGGTATGCAACTCCGCCTCCTCCCCATCCACGATGCCCTGGAACGACAAGCCCATGTCGAGGCAGAACTCTCGGGCCGTCGCAGCCCCGTGGAACGGGGCCAGCGCTGACACGTAGCTGGGCGGCGTCTCACCCGGGGCCAGCGGATAAAACGGGTACAGTCCGGGCATGCGGCCTCCTATCGCTTCCTGTTCGCTGGTTTCCTGGGGAGACGCGGCAGGGCGTCGGGCTCGTTCTTCGTGCGCAGGACCTTCTTGCAGTCGAGGCGCCACCATTCGGCCGCGAGGAACGGGTTGGCGTCCGGGCCGCATGCGGTGCGCTCCCGGTAGGCGGCGGCGAAGGCCGCGCGGGCCACCATGCCGTCCTGCAGGATCCCCTCATCCTCGTCGTCGACGGGCTCCAGGGCGGCCTCGACCGCCTCCGCCGCGAGTTCCAAGGCGGTCCCGAGCTGGTAAAGGGCGGCGTGCGCCAGGCGCGACGCCACGTCATTGCCGAAGGACGGATGGAGCTCTAATCCCGCAGCCTTAGCAATGTCCCCGACCGCCATGGTAATCATTTCGAGATCCGCGGGCACCACCAGGGCGGTGAGCTCGACGACCCTGCACCGCCGCCGCAACTCGGTCTCGCGGTCGGCCGGTGGCGGGTCCAGCGGAACCACGTTGCCATCGTCATCGAGGGCGTGGAGCGACAGCGTCTCCAGGAATTCGGCGATCCCAGGGAGACCCGACACGATCAAGCCGACCGGCCAGGCGGGGTCGACCAGCAATGCCTTCAGCGTCTTCCGGATCCGGCAGACGTCATCGCTGTTGGCGGCGTCGAGGAGATTGTGAACCTCGTCGAAGTGCAGCACGACGGTACCGGTCGTCCTCAGCTTGAGCCGGACCCGTTCCCAGATGAGATGCTCCTTCATCTCCCTCTGAAGCGGATAGCCCAGTGCCGCGAGGGTCCGCCGGCCAAGTTGCAGCAGGGTGCATGGCGACGGCACGTCGACCGACACCAATGTGCAGCCAGACCCTTCGATGCCGTAGCCCGGGAAGGCGGGGTGGGCATGGAAGGTTCGCCGCAGCAGCCGCGTCTTCCCCGCCCCGGATTCCCCGACCACGACGACGCAGCGAGCCTCGCGCCTGTTGCCCGGGCCGAGCGGCAGCGACGGGTCGGCCCGCATCAGCAGGTTGCGGAGCAGCCAGCGCAGCTTCTTCGCGACGTCCTCGTCGCGGTCCGTCTCCAGAAAGCACGCCTTCGCGCGCTCGACGGCCCGGAGGCGGGCGATCTCGTCCGGATCCAGGGTGGAGGCGAGCCACGCCAAGGCCTCGTCGCCCGGATGTCCCGTCATTTGTCGCTCATCCTGAAGCGCCTGCGCGGCGGCGGCGGGGTGGGTCGGTCCGGCGGCCCGGGGGGCACATCCGGATCGCCGACGGGGCCACCGGTCGCAAAGCCGCCGAGCAAAGGGTCACCGGGGCCGGCATCGGCGCCGACCTCGGCGACAGGGTCGGGCGGAAGCTCGAAGGCGATGCCCATCTGCCGGTCCAGCCGGTCGAGCGCCTCGGACGTCGGCGCCAGGGCGGCGATGCCCGCCCGCACCACGGCCGCGTCGCTGATCGCCTGGATGTCGCGGATCGCCGCCAGGGCGACCGGCAGTGACACGCGCGCCAGGTCGGCATAGCGGCGGCGCAGGTCCTCGGAGGCCCGCAGCCACGCGTCGACGGCGACCCCGTCGAAAGCCTCCCGGTGGCAACGCAGGGTCAGCCAGCCACCTTCGATGAAGGCGCTGACGTAGCCGAGGTCCAGCGGATCGACGCGCACGTCCACCTCTACCGGGCCGGCGGCGCGGAAGAACGTCTGCAGCCGTTCCGCGTTGTAGCGCAGGCCCATCACCCGCACGCCGTGGCCGCCGACTGTCCGGCGCAGGCGGATGCCGAAGACCTCGCGCAGCGTGTGGCGGTCGGCCGCATCCGTCGTGCCAACGGTGCGGTTGAGTTCCACCCACCTGTTCCTGGGCGTGTCGCCGCCGAGCGCCTCGTGCGGCCAGTTGTGGTAGTGATCCACTGCGTGCCGGACCATGACCTCCGCCCACTCCCCGACGGTCAGGCTGGCGTCGGTGAGCGGGTCGTAGTTGCCCTTCGCCACCACGTGCTCGTGAGTCTGTCCCGTAAACCTTCCGGCCAGGCGCGTGCGCAGGCTGCCGAAACCGCGCTCGATCATCCCGCGCAGGTGCGGCAGCCCCGTCGGGGGCATGTACGGCTCGCCGCCGAGGGCGAGCACGCCCGATTGGAAGTTCTCGTCGACGAAACTCGCGCCCGTGTCCGTGACGACCATCTCCAGGCCGCCATACATGTCCCACGGCGTCGCCGCCCCGACGGCACGGGCGTAGGGGGTCTTGTCGACGCACGCCATGTGCAAGGCCTGCATCGCATTCTCGACGCAAGCGGTGGGACGCAGGCTCAGGCCCACGTAGCATCGGCTCGCCCCGTCGAGCGCCGCGCACAGCGCGTAGCGGACGCGCGTCACCTTCTCGCGCATCTGCGGGGCCATGTGCTCCCAGACCCCGCTCTCGACCGCGAGCTTCTGCAAGTCCACGGTCCACTCATCGATCTCGATGCGCTCGAAGGGTCTGCTCACGTCCGGCCCGTAGGAAACCACCTGGAAGCGGCGGCGGGCCGCCTCCAAGCCGTGCCGGCCGGCATAAACCTCGAATTTACTCAGGCCGGCGATGACCTTGGACAGAGCCTTGAGGGAGGGACAGGCGACAGGCGGCCGGCCCTCGCCCTGCCGGCGCTCGTTGATGGCGGCGACCGCGATCAGCAGATCCTCGTGGAGCCGACGGATCTTCGGCCGCGTCCGGGTCGCGTAGCGGCAGGCGACGACCTGGAGGGCGAGGTGCACCTCAGGGTCGAAATGCGCGCGGCGGTAGCCGGACCGGTAGGTCCGCTTGCGCAGGGCGAGGGGATCGCACCCCCCTTCCTCGAACCTCTTGATCCACGTCCGCAGGGCCTTCGGTGCGGGGGGCTGCCTGATCATCAGCACGCGCCCCGCCCTCGCCTTGGACCGCGCCGCGGCGGTGGCGCGCCGCGGCGCGTTGCGCGCGGACCCGGCCTCGCTGCCAAGGCGCGCACAGTCCAGCCCGGCGATGCGCACCCGATGCCGCCTGACCACGGCGCGCAGACCCTCGTCGGAGCGGGACCCTTCGCCGGCGTCCGCGTCCCGCATCGCCGCCCGGACCCACTCCAGGCGCCACAGGATCTGCGACCTCTCCCAGGGCGCCAGGTGCGTCAGGCTCGCGACGCCGGCGAGATGGCGGGCCTTCACCTTGCCGGGCTCGTAGTAGCCCCGGTCGTACCGGAAACCCGGGACCCCGCGGGCGCGATGGTAGGCCTCGTGCGTGAACCCCTCTGCGGCCTCGCTTGCGTCCGTGCGGACGAGCGTGTGCCCGACCTCGTCGCTGCCGCCGCCGCGGTACTCGACGCCGGCCATGACGACCCGGTCGTACGGCCCGATGACCCGGCGCGGGACGGCCGCGGTGGATGCAGCGTCCGCGCTCACGAGCGGCCACCGTCGGCGAGGGACCCGGCGCGCACGACGGAGGCGCCGTAACCGATGCGCCGGCCGCAGACCACGCGCAGTCGCCCGTCGTCGACGGCGCGGACCACGGACCGGAAGGCTTGGGCGCCGAGGCCGCTGACGCGCACGATCTCGGCGACAGTCATGCGGCCGGCCATGCCGTCGACGATGGCGGCCACGGCGGTTTCGGCAGGTCGGTGCCGGTCCCGCCGCACGACGCGGATCAGCCTGGCGTCGTGGACGGCGTCGCGCGTCAGGACCCGCTCGCCCAGATGGACGACCCGGTCGGCAACGCCCTGGGGGACCTGGCTGGCGATGGTGCCGAGCAGGCCGTTTAGGCCGATCCGCTCGGCGATGTCCTCGGGCTTGACCTCGACGAAGACGCGGCGCCCATCGCGCATCGTCGCACGGAAGTCGAAGGTGTGCTGGTGCCGCTGTCCGGCGTCGTCCACGTAGGACACGGCGGCCGGTTGCTCCTGCACGTCGACGACGTCCCGCCGGGCGAGCAGGATCTGCGCGGCCTTGTATTCGAGGCCGCTCTCAACGCGCATTTCGTGGCGGTCGCCGTCGGCGACCAGCCGCGCCCGCGCCTGCGACGCGGACCGGAGGCTCGGGATACGGGTCCCGCGGGGCGGAGCCGGGGGGACGCGGAAGATTTCCCGCTCCCCGTCGGGGGCTGGTGAGGAAGTCATCTCGTGTGTCTCCGAGGGTAAGGCGGCCGGCGGACGCCACGGGCGCCCGCCACTTCATTCCGGTCGGGCCATGGCCATGCCCTGGCCGCTGACGTCAGCGCCGGCGCAGCATCCGGCGCGCCGCGGCCTCACCGTAGCGCCCGGCCACCAACAGCCGCCGGTCGACGGAACGGATGGCGCGGCCGAGGGTCGAACGCGACGGCACCGCCAGTTCCTCCAAGCCTTCGTCCGCCCGGGCGGCGTTCAAGGCCAGGACTGCGTACTGGAGCCTATCGTAGCACTTGGCCATCGAGGGCCGCTCCTGGCTGGCATAGGACCGGACGGCCGCGGTCAGCGCGCGCCGCACCTCGACCGGGAGCCGGCTGCCGACGGCAGGTGCGCGGGTCGCGAGGCCGAGGTCATGGAATCCCGACGCCTCGTACCGATGCAGCCATCTGCGTAGCGTCGACGGGCTCGGCCGGGGGAACGAGGCGACCTCGGCCTCCATGGACCCCGACGCGAGCCGCGCAATGGCCTCGGCCATCGACGCCGAAGTGCGCTCGGCCTCGCCCTGCGCTTCCAGTCCGAGGAAGCCGTCGCAATAGGCGCGGCGGCGTACCAAGTCCTGGCGTTCCGCGGGCGACATCACTGCCACGGCGGGGGAGGCGAGCCGCATCCGGTTCTCCCGCATCGCTGTAGCGACGGTCGGCCGGTCGACGAGGAGCATCGGGCCGTGACGGGTCGGCAACAGCGTCAGGCCGGTCGCCCCCCACGCCATCACCATGTAGCTGACACCGTCGAGGAGGAGGGTGATCCCAACGCGGGGATAGAAGGTATCGGGCATGCGTTTCTCCTGGGTTGGAGCGCGCAGCGGCCGAGTTTGGAGGACCCCCGCTTGACAGGGGGGGGTGAAATTGCTCCAATAAGACCCCGACGGCTAAAAGCGCTATCTCGTAGTGCGATAGTTCCAATGGGTTTGGGTCTATGTGCTGTCTCTGACCGCTGCTTTGAGCGGCGGCGGTCAACTAGTCTCGCAAGGACTGGGTTTAGGTAGACGTCATCCTCGGAGTCGCTTCCGAGAAGGTGGTAGTCATCGCAGGGCGCTTCGGGCCGTCGAACCCGGGGCGCCCTTCGCGTTTGGGCGTCGCCTATCCCGGGTATTTGGCGGTTCGGGTTACTCTCAGGCCGTCGAAGCCTTCGCCCTAGCCGACCGGCACTTCCTTCACATCACGCACCTCCTTTCGCGCGCCGCAGACGCTCGGCCTCGACGTCCGGCGGCCCGAACTTCGCCGCGTACCACCGCTGCGCCCGGAGATCGTGCCCGACGACACCCTCCCTCTTGAGGGCGGCCTTCGCCTTCTCGGACGTGTCGCGCGACATCCCCGCACCCTCGATGAGCGCGTTGACCTCGACGGCCGTGAGCCCATTCTCGCGCGCACCTTCCAGCGCCTCGATCATGAGGCGGCGGGCCGGGCTGCGCTGGCGCGCGGCCGCCGGGACGGACGTTTCCGCCTGCCCGGGCGCAGCGATGTCCGCGGGATCGGTGGCCGATGCCATCAGGATGCGCAGCGTCGCGAGGGCCGCATCGGTCGCGACGATACGCTCCTCGGCGAGCAGGGCCTGCCCACGGAGACCGGCGAGGAGGTCGGCCTGGAACCGCCGCACCTCTTCCATCTCCGCCACCAAACGGACCACGTCCGCACGCTGCATGCCGAACCCCCTAGGCGCACACCGGTCACCGGCGCAAACCGGCATATAGCCAACCGGTAACATACCGACAACCCCATGACCGAAGGAATCTGCAAACGATCCTTCGCCGGGGATTGGGGCAACCCCCTCGCGGAGGGTAGAGCCGGATGCGGTTTCTGGGGACGAGCGGGTAGTGATGCCTCGCGCCGGAGCCGCATAATATGCGCGCTTCTACGGACTGTGACAGCTTATACAGCAATCAGTGTCGAAAGTCAATCGAATGCGGAGATATCGCGCATCGACATAAGCATGAAGCCAAACGTTCGACAGTCATTCTCGCTGCAATGAGCTGTCCGGCCAAAGCGCCCCCATCATCTTCTGCGGCAGCGATGACTACCGGTCTGAATATGGCTTTCATTGCGCGATAGGTTTGGCGGAGGCCTACGCCATCGAGCCGGAAACCGCGGGACTGCCCGAACCGCATGCCCCCGAGCCCGCGAGGCCGCGTTGAGCGGCCTGCCATGCCGAAGAGGCCTCGACCCACCGCCCGACCACATCACGACCGATCCCGCGCCGAGGCCACCCCTATACTGCTACCGACAATGCGTGCAGAGTTTTCACCATTATCAACAGGTCAATCCAAGTAATAATTATTGACTTTCTGCCTTTCTACCAGTATGGTGGCGACTCTTGCGGACCAGTTCCGCAGCCCGACCGGCGCGATGCCGACCGAACCGCCGCACCGTCGGCGGCGGCGATCCTCGGTCCCGCCCCCCTCCCACGCACGCATAAGCGGAACGGCTCACGCCGTAGCCGCGACGCGCCCGGAGATCCCCCATGCTGATCGCCTTCGCCGGCGCCTCCGGGCGCACGGACGCCGTGCACGCGTCACTTCTCGCCGCCCTCGCCTTCGCCGCCGCCGACCGGGTGGCCACCTACGTGGCGGCGGACGACAACGTCGCGCGCCCGGAGGGCTCGACGCTGCGCGTCGTCCCGGTCGCGGCCAGGGCCTCAGCCGCCGTCTTGGCGGAGGTCGCCGCGGCCTGCCGGGCGGACAGGAGCGTCGGTTTCGTCGCCGTCGAACCCGGGGTGCTCTCGGAGGCCGCCGCACGGGCCGCCATCGACGTGGCGGTCGTCGCGGTCGGCCCGCACCTATCCGACGAGCGCGCGGCGTCGCGCATCGGCAAGGCAAGCCCGGCGCCGACCTGGCATCTCGGATGCCGCCGCCCCGGCGGGGAACCAGCCGCGCGACGCTTCGCGGCCGGGATGGCCGAATTGGATCGGTTGGCCCGGACCCTTCCGTGCGTGCTGCCGCCGTTCGGCCGGGCCGAGGCCGAGGGCTTGCTGCACGGTCGGCCGGGATGCAGGGCCTTGGAGGCCGGCGTTCGGTTGCTGGAGGCCCTCCGCCCGGTTGCCGGCGCCGCGGGCGCGGGTCTCACCCTGGCCGCAGGCGGTCGTACCCGCGGGAAGGGTGCCTCGACGGCACCCGACCAGCGCGGCCTCGCCGACCGGCTCCGCGAACTCGCCGACGACATCGAGGCGGCGGAGGCAGGCCTCGCACCCAGCGCGGCCGACCTCGCGGGCGCCCCGGTGCTTGACCGTTGGGACTACGCGGTGATCCCGACGCCGGTCCTGACCGGACTGGTAACCGGCCACCCGAACATCGCCGACAACCGGCCCGCCCGGACCACCGAGGTGTTCCTCACGGACCGCGCCACCTACGCGCGAACCCTCTCGCGCTGGTACGCGCTGCGGACGCCCGCCGGGACGGCCGCGCCGAACCTCCAGTAACGGCTGCCCGCGAGCGGCGGGCCTGCTCGTCCACCTTCACATCAGTTCGAACCGCGCCGGACCCGGCGGCGGAGGAGGAGTCGTGCGCATGCGGGCCTGGATCTTCTCGGACCTCCACCGCGATGTCGTCCCCTGGGAGCCGAAGGCGCTCCCGGAGGCCGACGTCGCGCTGGTCGCCGGCGACGTCGGCGAGGGCGTCGAGGCGTCGCTCGAATGGCTGGCGCGGGCGGTCCGCCCGCGCATGCGGACCGTGTTCGTGGCCGGGAACCACGAGTTCTACCGCGGCACGCACCCCGACGAACTCGCGCGCGGCCGATCCCTGGCGGCGCGGCTGGGCATCGACTTCCTGGAGGACGAGGCGGTGTGGACCGGCGACGTCGCCGTCGCCGGGTGCACGCTCTGGACGGACTACGCGCTCGACGGCGACAGCCGGGTCGGGGCCGCGATGGCCGCAGCCGGGTCGGGGATGACGGACCACCGCCTGATCGCCCGGACGTCGCGCTCGTGCCCCGAGCCGTTCCGACCGGAGGACGCCGCAGCGGTGCACCGTGCCAGCCGCGCCCGGCTGGAGACGCTCGCGCTGATGCCGGCCTGGCGCCTGGCGCGCGCGCGGATCGTCGTCACGCACCACGCGCCGGCGGCGGCCTCCCTGGACCCCCGTTTCGCCGGCAGCCGGTTGAACGCGGCCTTTGGCTCGCGCCTCGAACCGCTCATCGGCCGGCTCGACGCGGACCTGTGGGTGCACGGCCATGTCCATGCCGGCCGCGATCACGTGGTCGGCCGCACGCGGGTGCTGTGCAACCCGAGGGGCTACGGCCGGGAGAACCCCGGCTTCGACCCCGCCCTGGTCGTCGAGGTCCCCGACCGGATCGCACCGTGACGAAGGAGGAGCAAGCCATGGAGAACGCCTTGCAGGAAGTCCCTCCCGCGACCGCCCGTGCCATCGTCCTCCGGCACCTGCCGCGCCCGTTGCGCGCCGGCCTTCAACACGACGTGGCCGACGGCCCGCTCCCCGCCGAATTGGCCGCCGACGCGGATGCGGCCGTGCCGGGCCTCGGTGCCGAGGTGGCCGATTGGATCCGGGCGTGGTCCGGACGATGCCCTGGCCTCGACCGTTGGCCGGAGCGGACCTCGCCGGCTTACCCAGCCCACGCGTCCGGGCCCGGGCGCGGCGGTCTGGCAGCGCTCGACCGGAGCGCCGCCACGAGAGACGACGCCGTGCTGCGCGACGTCGCGGACGCGCTCGTGCTGATCGGCGCCTTCGACCACCTCGCCCCCCTCGCCGGGCGCGCCGCCGCCGCCGTCTGGGCGTGTCTCGACCGGCTTCCCGAAGCCGGCGCGACCCTGCACCAACTCGCCCTCACCTCCGCGGGGACCCAGGCGCGGACGTCCGCGCCCGATGTGCCGTGGCCGGACCTCGGCCCGGATGGCCTCGGGCCCGTGGCGGCGGCCGATGCGGAGACCGTGGATGCGGCCGCGGCCGCGTGGCGGACCGCCATCGACGCTGCCTTCGCCGAGTTGGCCGCCGAGGCGCGCCTCCTGGTCATCGGCCTCTCCGCGGTCGCTGGCGGGCGCCCGGTCCACACGTGGCGGCAGGATACCCTGGCCGCGGTCGCGCTCGGCGTCGGCAAGGCCGCCGTCGAGCCGCTGACCCTGGCGGCCGCCCGGGATGGCCGCCGGTACGGCGAGGAGCGGGCTCGACACCGCGTCGAGGACCTGCAGGAGCAGTTGAGCGCGCTGCGGGCCGGTCCGGCGGACGCCGCCGCGGGCGATACCCCCCTCGACGTGCCGCCCGGTCACGTCATCGTCTGCCCGACCATTGCCAAGACGGGCCCCGGCAAGGGGAAGGAGCTGACGCGCGGCTACGAACACGTCGTCGGGGTCGCGCTGCCGCTGGTTCCCGTGCCCGACCTCGCGACGGTTCGCGATGCCCTGCTCCCGGAGTTCCCGTACGCGCAGTCGGCGGTCGACGCCGTGCTCGGCGCATTCGCCGGCCGTCCGCACGTCCACGCCCCGCCGCTGCTCGTGGTGGGACCACCCGGCTGCGGCAAGTCCCGCTTCGTCCGCCGTGTCGGCGCCGCGCTCGGCGTAGGCGTCCACCGCGTCGACGGGGCGAACGACGGGGGCGGGAGCTTCGGCGGCACGGAGCGTCGCTGGTACTCCTCGGAACCGTGCAAGCCGTTCATGGCGGTCGCCCGGCACGCCCAGGCCAATCCGCTCGTCTTGGTCGACGAGATCGACAAAGCGCCAACGCGATCCGACTACGGGCGCCTCTGGGATTCGATGCTGCAGGTGCTCGACCCCGAGAACGCGCGGCGCTTCCCGGACCCGAGCCTCCAGGTCGAGCTCGACCTGTCCTGCGTCACCGTAATGTGCACGGCCAACAGCGCGGCCCCGCTGCCCGGCCCTCTGCTCGACCGCATGCGGATCGTGCGCTTCCCCGAGCCGGGTGCGCAGCACCTCGACGCCCTGCTGCCGGGCGTGCTGCGCGAGATCGCGGTCGATGCCGGGCTCGACCCGCGGTTCCTGCGACCGCCGGACGGGGTTGAGCGGGCCGCCCTGGCCGCGCGCTGGCGCGGCGGCTCGGTGCGGCGCCTGCGCAGGGCGGTCGAGGCGGTCCTGCGCGTGCGCGAGCGCGCCCTCGCCGGGAAGCTGCAATGAACCGCCCCTTCCGCGTCGGCCGGTCCGCCGACCGCACCGAGGCCGAGCGTGTCGGCCGCTGGCACGCGCCGGGCCTGCTGGCCGGCCTCATTGCCGGCCCGTCCGCGCCATGCCCCGGACGGGCTCCGCCGCGCCGGTTCTGGGTCATGTCGGACCTGAGGCTCGACCGCGACCCCCTCCCGGCCCTCACGCCGCCGCCGGACATCGACGCCGTCCTGGTGGCGGGTAACGTCGCCGAGGGCATCCCGGAGGCCGTCCGCCTGCTCGACCGCGCGTTGGGTGACCGCGGCGGCGGCCGCCCGGTGTTCCTGGTGCCCGGCAACGTCGAGTACCGCTCCGATGTCCCGATGGGCGAGGCCTTGGCCCGGGGCCGCGAGGCCGCGGCCGCGGCCGGCATCGACCTGCTGTCCGACCAGACGGCCAGGGTCGGGCCGCCGCACGGGGACGGCCTTGTCGTCGTCGGGGCGACCCTTTGGACCGACTGGCAGCTCCGGGCCTCGCCGGAGCGCCCCCGCGCCCGGATCGCCGCCCGGAACTCCTGGGAGGACGCTGGCAGGATCGAGCTGCGCCGCGGCAGGAGGCTCACGCCCCTCGACAGCCTGGCGATGCACGCGCGTTCCCGCGCCTACGTCGAGGACGCCCTTTTGAGCGTCGTCATCGGCTCCCTAGGCCTGCCGAACGGCCCGAACGCGTGCACCGACGTGGCGCGCCCGGGCGACGCCGCCGTGGTCCTGACCTGCCATGCCCCGACGCCCCTCTCGCTCCCCCAGGACTGGGCGGGGTGGCACGCCGACGCCTGGGTCGCCGCCTCCCTCGCCTCCGAAGCGGCCGAGGCGATGGAGGCCTGGGGCGCCCCGAGGCTGTGGGCGCACGGCAACGTCCCCCGCGGCGCCGACCACGTCGTCGGCCGAACCCGCGTCGTCGCCAACCCCCGTGTCGGGGAGCGAGGCCACGCCTTCGACCCCGCCCTGGTCGTCACGGCCTGAACTCGCCGGCGCGGCACGGCCAACAACCCGAAACGAACTCCAACGGAGAAACCATGCGCACAGTCCCGATCCACGCTGCGGCCACGGCGCGCGGACGCCCCGGGCGCGGCTGCCCGCTGCCCCTTTGGCGAACCCGCCTCCCCACCGACATCTCCGAAGCCGAGCTCGCGGCGGTCACGCGGGCCGTCTCGTCGGCCGCCATCCTGCACGAGCGCCGGTGGCCGGCCGCCCGCTCCGGGGACGCCGCCGCGGCGGTGGCGGTCGCCGTCGGGCGCCTGCGGGGCCCCGGCCCCGAGGGGGCGGTATCGGACCTTGTCATGTCGAACCTGCTGCTCGTCGCCCGCCGGGACGGGGACCCGGCCGCGCGCATGGTGCTGTCCCACGCCCTTAGGGCACTGGCACGCCGGCGCGGGCGGGGCGCCGGCCTGGTCCGTCTCGCCGACGCCTGGTCGCGGCGCCCCGCCGGCGGACCGCGCCGTAACCATCAAAGGAGGGGTCGATGACCGACGGACACGACGGCGCCGGGGGCGCGGGCAATCGCCGCCCGCCGGGGCGCAAGACGGCGGGCGCCGCCCGGACCTTCCTGGCGGCGCTGGGGCGCCCCACGGGCACGTCGACCATGGACGAGGCTATCGATGAGCTGCGCACCGGACCGCGCGTCTTCCGCGCCGACCTGGTCGGGGCGACGGTGGCGCTCGGGGACGCGGTGGACGCGGCCGGCGGGACCGAGGCGCTCCCGCGTCGCGGGCCGGCCATCGTGCTGGTCGAGGTCCCGTCCCAGGCCTGGGTCAGGTCGGTGGCGGCCGTGGCCGCATCGTGCCTCTGTCCCGTTCCGGGGTCCGGTGTCCTGCCCGGCCACTTACCCTGCCTCGTCCTGGATGCCGACGGGACGCGGAAGGACCATGCGCCCGGCACCCGCAACGCGGAGGTCTCCGATGCCCTGATGGAAGGGGAGGTGGTGATCGGCGTCTCACAGGACCCGGGCCGGTACCTGCCGGCGGACCTCGTGCGCGGAGCCGACGTCCGCCTCGAACTGTCCGGCCTCGACCGGGACGGGCTCGCCGAAGTCGTCCGGGCGGTGACCGGGGCCCGCCCGGCGGCGCGCCTGCCCGAAGGCCTGGCCACGCGGTGCGATCCCGCCGATCTCGCGCTATCGGTGCATCCCGGCCGCGGGACGGAGGGCAGTTGGGTGCGGCTGGCGGGTATCCTGGAGGGGAAGCTCGGCCGGGCCGAGGACGGGCCGCGGGTCCACGAACTCCATGGGTACGGCGCCGCACGAGACTGGGGGATCGCGCTGGTCGCCGACCTGGCTGCATGGCGGAGGGGCGGACGCGATGCGCCGCGCTGGCGGGACATCGAGTCGGCGATCCTTCTGTCCGGCCCCCCGGGGGTCGGGAAGACGGCGTTCGCCGCGGCCCTGGCGCGCAGCGCCGGCGTGCCCCTGCTGGCGGGATCCCTCGGCCTGTGGCAGTCCGCCCGCGACGGCCACCTGGGGCACACGCTCGGCGCGATGCGGGCGTTCTTCGAGGAGGCCCGTCGGGCGCCGTGCGTGGCGCTGATCGACGAGCTCGACAGCTTCGGCGACCGTGCCGCGTTCGGCGGGGAGCATCGCGATTATTCCACCCAGGTCGTCAACGCCCTGCTCGAACACCTCTCCGGGGCAACGCCCCGGGAAGGGGTCGTCGTGGTGGGCGCCACGAACGCGCCTGACCGGATCGACCCCGCCATCCTGCGGTCCGGACGCCTTGAGCGCCACGTCCGGATCGACCCGCCGGACGAGGCGGACCGCGCCCGGATCCTGGGGCACTACCTCGGCGGCGAGCTGCCCGGCCTCGATCTCCGGCGCCAGGCCCGGAACCTGGCCGGCATGACTGGCGCCGACATCGAGGCGCTGGTCAGGCGGGCCCGGGGCGCCGCACGCAGGGCCGGCAGGACGCTCGACCGCGCCGGGCTCGCGGCCGCGGCGGACGAGGCGCGGCCGGCGATGCCGGTCGCCCTGCGCCACCGGATATCCGTCCACGAGGCCGGTCACCTCGTGGCCGCGCTCGCCACCGGCGCGCCGGGGCCCCTCGCCGCATCCCTGGATCCCGGCGGGGGCTACGCGTCGGTCGGGGCCGACGACGGGGCACCCGGGACCGAGGCCGAACTCGACGACCGGCTCGTGGTGTTGCTCGCCGGCAGGGCGGCGGAGGCGAACGTGTTCGGGGACGTCACGGCCGGCGCCGCCTGGGACCTCGCCGCGGCGACGGAGTTGGCCCTGGCCATGGAAACGCGCTTCGGCTTCTCGCGGCGTACCCCCCTGGTCGCCCGTCGCGGACCGGTCGACCTCGATCCCGACAAGTCGCCGGCGACGGCGCACGCGGTCGAGGCGCGGTTGTCGGCTGCGTACGAGCGGGCCGGCGCCATCGTGTCTCGGCGACGCGCGGTCCTCGACGACCTCGCACGGGCGCTGCTCCGGCGGGCCGCGCTCGACGATGCGGGGATCCGCCGCATCGCGGACGGCCCGAACGCGCCCGGGTCCCGGAACGGGGGCAAGTCGCCACGAACCGGCTCGGCGGGACGGTTCCGAGGCGCGCGATCCGAACCGCCGCGAACCCAATCCCGTGGGGATGGGTCCGTCCCGACATAGCTCGGGGCGGCCTTTTGGCGGGATTGCGGAAACCGAGCTGTGGAAAACCTTGCATAATCCCGCCCGGAACGGTGCCCATTCGGTCTCCGGTCACCCCGCTGATTCCGCGTTATCAAACGGATGTTCGTGAATCCCGACGCAGAACCCAACTGTAACCCTTCGCACGGCCAGAACGGCCGTAGAGTGCTATATTCTCATTTTTCGATAGACAACATTTCGAATTACGGTAGTGGGCGCCGCAGATACGCTTAAGCGCGGCGCGCGTACTGCCACGATCATTGCAACTACGTTTTCTCCGGTACCTAGACAAGCCTTTATTTTAGGACTTACTCAAATATAGCGCCTCGCAAAATCTTTATAAATCCCTCCGTCAACCAGTCGTATACCCAAATTGACGGCAGGTTGGGTCGCCTGCACCGCCAAATGCAGACTTGCGAGACCTCACGCGCTATATTTCGCTTATTGGCGAAACAGCAAAAAAGGAGGTTCACGTTGATCAGCATCGCTTTCTTCTCCGACGACCCGGTCGGACTTTCGTGCGCCCATCTGGTCGCCCAAGCGCTCGCCCACGTCGATGCCCGCGTGGCATTGGTCGATGCCCGGGACGGCGCCCCGCCGCCCTCCGGCGACGCCTACGCCGTGACGTCGGCGCCCCTGCACACGGTGGGGGACGAGGCGTTGCGCGCCCGGTTCGACGTGGTGGTGACGGTCGGCGAGGGGGGCGCCTCGGCCGGCAGGGCCTTGCGGGCCGCGCGCTACGACGCCGCCCGGACCGGCGGGACCGGGCCGACCCCGGTCTGGTTCCTGCCTCTGTCCGACCAGTCCATCTTCATGACCAAGGCGCGGCTCGCCTCCGCGCACGGGCCGCGCCTGCCGTTCGGGACCCGTGCGCTGCCGGTGATGCTGCCGCGGATCGGGGCCGGGGCCAGGAGCCGGCTGCTGGCCGGGCGACCGGACGACGCCGTTCTCGCCTCGGGGACGCTGCTGGCCGCCCTCGTCCTCGCCGTCGGTGCCGACCCCGCGGCCGCCGGCCTCGACGCCGCGGGACTGGCCGTCCTGATGGCCGGGGGCGACGGGCCGGGTCGGCGCCTCCTCGCCGGCCATCTCGTCGCCCTCGCCGACGCCTACGCGCGGCTGTCCGGGCGCGGGACGGACGCCGCGGGGCCGACCGATCAGGCACGGGCCATCGAGCGCCGCCGCCCCCACGATGGGCGCGTCGACGGGCATCGGGCCCCGCGGCGGCGCGACGGGCTGCGCCGGTCCGCCTGAGGCCACGCCCCCCGGACGGCCGGCGCGCGAAATCCTCTCACACAGCCAATCCAACCGAAGGACGAACGTCATGGGTACGAGTACGGTCAAGAAGGTCGTCACCGCGCGGGAAGGGTGCTCGTACGGCACACCCGCATCCAGGCGGCACCGCGGCCTACCCGGCCGCCGGAGCATGGGCCGGTCGGCTCCACCCCGGAGTACCCCGCGCATCGTCCCGACCGTCGGCGTCGCCGTCGGGGCATTCGCCGCCCGCCACGAGGTGGAGCTTGAGCTCGACCCGGGCTTCGACGACCTCGACGGTCTCGACGGACAGGTGGACGCGATCTTCTCGCTCAGTCGCCGCGAGGCGGTGGGGACGCGTTTCGCCGACGACGGGGACGCCGCGTGAGCCGCGGCGCCACCGACGCCGCCGGGGATGCGCAACGCGGCCGACGGGCGTCGCCCTCGGCGCCGCGCCTATGTGGCTCGGGTGGCGGACGGTTTCGCCCGGGCGCCCGGCACGCTTCGCCTCCCGCCGGGACGGCCGCGCACGAAGCGCTGCTGGTCCTGGACATCGAAACGGTCCCGGACACGGATCTCATTCCGTCTGACTGGCCCTCGGATCGCTTTCCGAAATGCGCGTGGCACAGGATCGTGACCATCTCCTTCGTCGAGGCGGAACTCGCCCGCGCTGGTGGGGCGGAGGTCTACGCCGTCGCCGAGTGCCGCAGCGGCGGCGAGGCCATCCCCGACGAGCGCCGGCTGCTGGCCGCCTTCTGGCGATTCTTTGCCTCGCGGAGGTTCCGGGTGGTCACGTGGAACGGCCGCCGCTTCGACATGCCCACGATCTTCGCGCGCTCGCTCATGCACGGCCTCGACGCCTCACCCTGGTTACTCCAGGGCGACCGCTGGAACGGGTACCGTCACCGCTACGGCGGCGATTGGCACGTCGACCTGATGGACGCCATGTCCGAGCACGGCGCCACGCCGGCGCTCACCCTGGAGGAGGCTGCCGCCGCCCTCGGGCTCCCCGGGAAGCTCGGCGAGCACGGCTCGAAGGTCGCGGCGATGATGGAAGCCGGCGAGGTCGGACGGGTTCGGGCATACTGCGAGACGGACACCCTGAACCTAGCGGTACTGTACATCCGCTGGGCCTTCCTGACGGGCCGGACCGACGCGGTCTCCCATGACCGGGCCGTCGCGGACATGATCGCGTACCTCGAAGCCGAGCGTGCGGCGCGCCCGCACCTCGGACGCTTCCTGGACGAATGGCGCGCGATGGCCGGGCGACGGCCGCCGTTCGTGGGCGCGCAGGGGTGACAGGCGGAGGCTGGACCGGTCCCTCGGCTTCGGGCAAGGGGGTGTTCGTCGGCTCCGGTCGAACCCTCCATTCAGGGGCCTGTTGCGGCCCGCACCCCGGCGTCCGCGGATGTCACGCAAGCCCGAACCGAACGTCGCTGTGGACCTCGACAGCCTCGCGGACCGCCTCGACGCGCTCGGCCACGTCACCCGCCTGCGTATCCTGGCGGAGCTCTGCCGCGCCGGGCCGGACGGGCTCGCCGTCGGCACGCTCCAGGACCGCCTCGGCATCGGGGCGGCCTCGACCCTGTCGAAGCACGTCGCCCACCTGCTGACCGCAGGTCTCATGACCCAGGAACGCCGTTCGACGGTTCTCCTGTGCCGGATATCGGACGGTGCCCTGGCGAACCTGCGTGTTGATCTCGACGCAGTGCTCGGCGGAGGAACGTCGGACTGAACGCGGCAAGGCGCAGGCGTTCAGTGGGTCGGACTTGGCCCCGACAGAAGCAACGGGGCAATCGACCGACGGGAACCGGGTCGACCGGGGAAGGCATGCCGTCGCAGCGGATCCAGACGGTGGGGCAGTGCGAACTGATGCATGCGGCCTCCGGCGGGGGAGGTCGGATCGGGCCCGTGGCCTGGACCTTGATGGCGGCACAGGAAAGTCGTGATCCAGTCGGGTGATCAGGGCCAGGAAGCTCGCCTCGCCGCGTTAACGCGACAGGGTGTTTCCCAGGACGGATGAGACGGCCTCATGCGGCTGGACCTGCCAGACATGCTCCTCGTCGCCGGCAAGCTTTCGGAGCGCCTCGCCCAGGACATCGATCTTTGTCACCCCTTTGACCAAGACGACGAAGGCGGAACCGTCGTGACCGGGCGCGTTCCCGACCTTGTCCGCGAGCACAGTCCAAACCCTCCCGGCTCTTGCTCGGGTCGCTGATGGGTGCGCGGCACTTCACGTTCGACTATGGGTCGTAGGGGCAGATGCACCGGCGGCCGCACCGTGTACGGTAGCTTGCTTTGCTCAAGAACCGCCGCGCGGTAGTAAGAATTTGACGCTCTAATACTCATTTGTGCGCGTCCGCTGAGGGTGGGAAGCAGCTTGGCTGCTTTCGGTCGCAAGACGTTCTAAAGCGGACCTAGGCTGAATCGCCGTCTCCGGATGGACGGTCCAACCCATCTCAGGGTCGAAGTTCGTAAAAGCCGGATGCCGTTTTCATCAGAGGCGATGCGACCGACGCGAAAGTGCGTTGCCTTGGGAGACAGAGTGATTCACGATCGCAAAGCCCCAATCACGCGACGTCTCGTGCTGGTCCGGCATGGCCAGAGCGTAGCCAACCGATCCGGTCTGTTCACGGGATTGCTGGACTCGCCCTTGACCGAGCAGGGTCGGATAGAAGCCGTGGCAGCCGGGCGGCGTTTGGCCGAGCGCAGCTGGCGCTTTTCCGATGCCTTCACCTCGACGCTGACGCGGGCCGTCGTGAGCGGCCGGCTTATCCTCGATACGCTCGGGCAACCCGGATTAATCCCTCAACGCTTCGCCGCGCTCGACGAGCGAGACTACGGCGACCTCAGCGGGCTCGACAAGACCGCCGCCGATGCGCGCTGGGGGGCGGAGCGGATCGAGACCTGGCGGCGCTCCTACGCCGAGGCGCCGCCGAACGGTGAGAGCCTGCGCGATACCGTCGCCCGCATCGTGCCATGCTACCTCCGATCCATCCTACCGGCGGTCATGGGCGGGGACGTGCTCGTCGTCGCCCACGGTAATTGCCTGCGGGCGCTCGTTATGGCGCTCGACGACCTCAGCCCGGCGGAGGTCGAGCACCTCGAACTCGCGACGGGCTCCGTCAGGATCTATGAGTTTGCTGCGGACACGACGATCGAGGCCCGATGGATCGACGGTTGAATCCGCCTGTAGGCCCCCAAGAATGGGTCGCCTCACGCTTCGAAGGGATCCCCATTTGATCTAATTAAGTGATGGGAATTATCTAATCATTCCGTTGGAGTGAATGAAAGGGAAGTGGGATTCTCCGGCATCACATCGGAGCCACCCATGTCCGCCCCCAGACTTGTCTCCCACCCTCGATCGATGCGTGCCCTGGCCGGCACGAGAGCCATCCTTCCAGGACTGGGCCTCTGCGTGGCAGTTACCGCCGCAGCGGTCGGCTTCGAAGCCGTCGAGACGCACCTGTTCGGTCGCGCTTGGCTCGAAGCCCTGGTGCTGGCGATCCTCCTCGGGAGCGCGATCCGCACCGCCTGGACCCCGTCGCAGCGTTTCTTTCCCGGCATCGCCTTCGGGGCCAAGACCGTGCTGGAGATCGCGGTCGTAATGCTAGGCGCGTCGCTCAGCCTCGCGACGATCCTCGCCGCCGGCCCGGGCCTGCTCTTCGGCATCGCGGGCGTCGTCGTGGTCGCGATCCTGTCGAGCTACGGCATCGGCCGGGCGCTCGGACTGCATTCGCGCATGGCGATCCTCGTCGCCTGCGGCAACTCGATCTGCGGCAACTCGGCGATCGCCGCCACCGCCCCGGTGATCGGCGCCGACGGCGAGGACGTCGCCGCCTCCATCGCCTTCACCGCGGTGCTGGGCGTGCTGGTGGTGCTCGGCCTGCCGCTGCTGGTGCCGCTGCTCGGCCTGTCGCCGATGCAGTACGGCGTGCTCGCCGGCCTCACCGTCTACGCCGTGCCGCAGGTCCTCGCCGCCACCGCGCCGGTCGCGGCGCTCAGCGTCCAGGTCGGAACCCTGGTGAAGCTCGTCCGGGTGCTGATGCTCGGGCCGGTCGTTCTGATGCTCTCGCTCGGTGCGAGCCGGCTGCGCGAGGAGACCGACGAGGCCGCCCCCGGCGTCACCGCCGGTGACCGCCCGGCCCGCGGCGGCCTCGCGATCCAGCGCCTGGTGCCGTGGTTCATCCTCGCCTTCCTGGCGCTCGCGGGACTTCGCTCGGCCGGGCTGATCCCGCAGATCGCCCTCGCGCCGATGTCGGAGACCGCCAACGTGCTGACCGTGGTCTCGATGGCGGCGCTCGGCCTCGGGGTCGACGTGCGCAGCGTCGCCAAGGCCGGGGCGCGGGTGACCCTCGCTGTAATCGCCTCGCTCCTTGCCCTCGGCGCCGTCAGCCTCGGCCTAATCCATGTGCTCGGCCTCGTCTGATCTGCGCTAAGGCATCGATCCCACCCCTTGATGGAAGAATTGCCGTGACACGTTCGTCCCAATCTTCATCCGAGGCAGTCGCGCAGGCAACGGGATGGTTGATGGGGCCGGGTCGCGAAGCGGTGGACGCGGCAGCCCTTCTCGATGGGTTCAGTGCGTGCCTCTCGGGCCAGCGGCAGGCCGAGCCCCGAGAGGCACGCACTGAAC
>NZ_BPQE01000035.1 GCF_022179085.1 Methylobacterium aerolatum | reverse complement strand
CGCCGAGGAAGGCCGGATCGTACGCCGCCGCGTTTGATCTCCGATGCATCACGTTCAAACACCACACGAAGCGAAGCAGCCGTCCGACCGGCTTCCCGCTCGATTGATCAGCATCGCACCCGAAACGCCGGGAGGATAGCGACGGCCACGCTTCTCAACCCATCGCCCGGCGTGACCGTTCCGCTTCAGCTAAGCCGGCGCGGTGCGATCGCCAGGGGTGTCGCGCATTCGTGCGTCGGAGGGGGATTACTGTGGCAGTGCGGCCGCAGCGGGCACGCCGTCCGGGGGCCGGGGCGAGCCTTCGCGCAGTTTCGGCCAAACGCGGGTGACTGCGCCTCACCGTTTCTGCGAGCGGAGCGAAGCAATCCGGCAAGCCGCCCCGTCCCGAGTGTCCGGCCGGAAAGGGCTTCTCGGCCCATGAAGCCCTCCACGTCTTTGCGAGCGCGGGCCGAAGCAATCCAGGGCGACGGGCCTTTTCCGAGCAGGGTGCATCCCTGGATTCTTTCGCTCCACTCGCAATGACGGTGCAGGGGAAGCGATCCGTCCAAACTCGGCTGACGCTTCCGTCCGGATCGCTGCATCGGGCCCGGTGGGATCAGGGCGTCGTCCGATCCCCTTCCTGCCGGGCGGACAGGGATGCCGGTGCAGGGGCTCTCAGCGAGAAGACCAAGCCTTCGGGCGCGAAGGCGATCTCGGCCGTCCCCTCCATCTCCGCCGCCAGCGCCCGCTCGATCAGGCGGGAGCCGAACCCGGCCTTGACCGGGGCGATGACGGGGGGACCGTCGATCTCCTCCCAGCGGAGGGACAGTTCGGATGATCCCTCGACCTCGGCGATCTGCCATTGCAGCAGCACGCGGCCCCGGTCGTTCGACAGGGCGCCGTATTTCGAGGCGTTGGTGGCGAGTTCGTGCAGCGCCAAGGTGAAGGCAAGGGTCATCCGCGGCGGAAGCCACACGTCCGGGCCCTTGAGAGTGAAGCGCCCGGGCGCGCCACTCAGGAAGGGCCGCAGGGCCTCGTCGGCGATTTCGGCCAGAGGCGCGCCGGTCCAGCTCTCCCGTGTCAGCACGTCGTGCGCCGTGGAGAGGGACTGAAGCCGCGCGTCGAGGGTCCTGTGGGCGTCGTCCAGTGAGGTGGCGTTGCGCAGGGTCTGATGCGCGATGGACTGCATCGTCGCCATCGAGTTCTTCACCCGATGCTTCAGTTCCTCGGCGAGCAGCGCCCGGTGCTCCTCCGCGAGCTTCCGGTCGGTCACGTCGAGGGTGATGCCCGCCATGGTCGTCGGCTGGCCTTCCTCGTCGAGGAAGCGCTGACCCCGAATCTGGAGCCATCGCACGTCGCCCTTGGGCAGGCGCACACGGTATTCGATGTCGTAATCCGCGCCCGTCTCGACCGAGGCATCGAGGGCGATCCGCATCCGTTCGCGGTCCTGCGGCAGGATCGCATCCATCAGGTCTTCGAAGGTGAAATCCTCGTCCGGCGTGCGGCCGAGGTTCGCCTTGCAGGTGTCGGAGGCGGTGAGACGCATCGTGGCGAGATCGATCGTCCACGATCCCATCCGGGCGGCGGCCAGGATGAAGCGCAGCCTTTCCTCACTCTCGGTCAGGTCCCTGGTGCGGCGCTCGACCTCGCGCTCCAGGGCGTCGCGGTCGGCCCTGATGCGCGCAAGCTTTTCCCGCTCCAGCGTGACGTCGAACTGCGAGGCGAAAAAGTAGGTGAGCTCGCCGTCCCGGTCGAAGACCGGCGAGATGAGCACGCGATTCCAGAAGGTGGTGCCGTCCTTCTTGTAGTTTAGCAGTTCGATCTCGATCGCCTCGCGCCGCGCCACCGCGTCGCGCACCCGCCCGACATCGGCCGGGTCGGTCTCGGGACCCTGAAGGAAGCGACAATTGTGGCCGATGATCTCGTCGTGGGCGTAGCCGGTCAGCTTCGAGAACGCGGCGTTGACGAAGACGATGGGATTGTCGGCCTGATGGGGATCGGTGATCAGCATCGGCATCCGCGTGGCGCGCACCGCCGAAACGAACGGATCCGTGCTCGCGTCGACGCGAGCGAACTCCGCCTCGAACCGCCGGCGTTCCTTGATGTCTGTCACGTCTCCGTCGCCTTTCGCGCGACCATGCGAGCGGCGAGATTTCGCCTACGTCGTAGCTTCAGCATATCACGGAAGGGCGAGCGCCTGCACGGTACGGATCGTCTCAATTCCCCTGCGCCGGGCGATGTGACGCACCTTAACATGGGAGGATTTTCGACCTCCCGGGCCTGGAAGACGATCATCCGGATGCCGGGCTGGCGAGTGCCCGGTTCCGGCGGAGCGGCGCGGATTCGCACCCGCGCGCCGGGGCGACATGGTGCCCTGGCGCAGAGGGCCGCGATCTTCACCTATGCGACTGTGTGAAATCCCTTTCATCCTTCATGGTGGCCGGCGCGCGTCGAGCCGGCGGCCACCGCCCGGTGGCTTCGGCCTTCGGTGACGCGACCTGCCGGCGCGAAGGGATCGTGATGGACCAGCGAACGCCGCCCGATCTCGCCTACGATGCGGTAGCGGCCGCGCGCGCGGTCGCCCAGATGGCGGCGATCCGCGCCGACGGGCAGGATCGCGACGACGGCTTCCCCACCGAGGACGTCGCCGACCTCCATCGCCTCGGCCTCCTGTCCGCTCCGGTGCCCGTCGGGTGCGGCGGCCTGGGCCTGGGGGAAGAGACGGGAGCGGCGAAGCTCGCGGAGGTGCTGCGTCTCGTCGGCTATGGCAGCCTCGCCCTGGGGCGGGTCTACGAGGGGCATGTCAACGCCTTGCAGTTGATCGCCCGTCACGGGGATGCGGCGCAGCACCGGCGGCTCTTCGCGGATGCGCGCGCAGGCCACCTCTTCGGCGTCTGGGCTACCGAGCCGCCGGGGAACGGCTTGGTCTGTTGCGGGGCCGACAGCGACATGCGCCTGCGCGGCGTGAAAGTCTTCGCCTCGGGCGCGGGCCATGTCACCCGTGCCCTGGTGACGGCGCGGCGGGATGGCGACGGCATGACACTCATGCTCGTCGTCCCCCTGGCGCGCGGGGAGCGCGCCGATCTCTCCTCATGGCACGCCCACGGGATGCGCGCCTCCGCAACGGGTTCGGTGGATTTCTCCGGCCTCGCCCTCGATCCCGGCGACATCCTGGGCGCGCCGGACAGCTATTTTGGACAGCCGGGCTTCTCCGGCGGGGCGTGGCGCTTTGCGGCGGTCCAGCTCGGTGGAATCGAGGCGGTGTTCGACGCGTGGCGCGGACACTTGGACCGGACGGGCCGGGGCGAGGACCCACACCAACTGGCCCGCCTCGGCGACGGGGCGATGGCCGTGGAGGGAGCCCGGCTCTGGATCGCGCGCGGGGCCGCCGCGATGGCCGAGGGCCGCCTGGCGCCTGCCCGCGCCGTGGCCCTCGTCAACCTCGTCCGCCTCGCCGTCGAGCGCGCGGGCCTCGACGTGCTGCAACTCGCCCAGCGTTCCGTCGGCCTGCAAGGCTTCCTGCGCGGCCATCCCCTCGAACGCCTGTCGCGGGACCTCGCCACCTACCTCCGCCAGCCCGCGCCCGACGGCGCCCTGGTCGGCGCCGCCGCCGAGATTCTGAAGGCCGGGGGCATGGTCGGCGATCTGTGGAAGGGAGAGGGTCCGTGACCCGTTTCACCACCTCCCTGCCGCCGAGCTATTTCGAAGGGCAATACGCGAGCGACCCCGACCCCTGGCGCTTCGCCTCCAGCGCCTACGAGCACGCGAAATACGCCGCCACGCTCGCGGCCCTGCCCGCCCTGCGCTACGCCTCCGGTCTCGAGGTCGGCTGCTCCATCGGAGTGCTGACCGAGTCGCTGGCGGCCCGGTGCGACGCCCTCATCGGCATCGATGTCGCGGAGGTGGCCCTGGAGCAGGCGCGCCGCCGCTGCGCGGCGTGGCCCCATGTGCGGTTCGAGCAGGCGCAGGTGCCGGCGGCATGGCCGGCGGGCCGCTTCGATCTGATCGTCCTGTCGGAGGTGGTCTATTTCCTCGACGGAGCCGACGTGGCGCACTTGGCCCGGCGCGTCGGCGACTCGCTGCAACCGGGTGGCACCGTCGCCCTCGTCCACTGGACCGGCGAGACCCATTATCCCTTGAGCGGCGATGCCGCTGCCGACCTGTTCATGGCGACCAGTCGCGGATGGCTGCGCCCCATTCACCGCAGCACCTCGGACGCCTACCGCCTCGATGTCCTTATCTCCGCCGAGAGGATTGCGCCATGAGGAGCACCCCCTGGCGTGACACCCCCGAGCGGTACGGCCTGGTGAGCCGCGGGTTCCATTGGGGGATGGCCGCGCTGTTCGCGTGGCAGTTCGCCGGGGCGCTGCTCTATGTCGGCATCGGAGACACGGCGGTGACGCGTTTGGTCGGCGGGAGCCACTTCACCCTCGGCTTCACGCTCCTCGTGCTGGCGCTGTTGCGGGGGCTCTGGGGCGTGGCGAACCTGAAGCGCCGCCCTCGCCATCCCGGCCGGCACGGCCGGGCGGCGGTGATCGGCCATGGCGCGATCTACGCCCTGATGATCGTGATTCCGAGCCTCGCGCTGTTGCGCCAATACGGTTCGGGCAAACCCTTCACCCCCTACGGCTTGCCGCTGATGCCGGGGCGCGACAGCAAGATTGAGTGGATGATGATTCCCGCGGACCTGTTCCACTATTGGCTCGGGTTCACGCTCCTGATCGTCGTGATGGGACACGCGCTCATGTCGGTTCTCCACCGCAGGCTGTGGAAAGAGAACGTCCTCGCCCGGATGGCCTGAGAATCCCGCCGAAGCATGCCCGGCGAAACCGCGATTGCCTCGCGCGGTAGAGCGCGATGGTATCCGCTTTGCGCACGTGTCCTTCGTCCAAGAGCGCGCTTTGGTAAATGTGAATTATGCATGTATAAAAATTGAATAACGCTCATGTTTAAGCATAGACTGGCATATATTACTGAAATCGCGAGCCGTCCCCGTCCTTCTTCATGCGTTGCGCGGTTTCGAAGAAATTTGGATCATGCACGCCAGCGTCTATGCGAGCGTCAACGGAGCAATCCAGGGCAGCGCGACCTAACCGAGCGTGGCGAAATCCTAGGATAATTCGCTCACGCTCGCAAAGACGGCCAAGCAGGCGACCCAAATCAAATCGAACAAGCTTTCGCGAAGTGGAGCAATTCAGAGCAACCGAACGTTGCACGACGTCGTGGCTACGGGAGGGCATGGCTGCCCCCGCCTCCGACCACGAGGCGGCCATCACGGATGGACCGCTCTACTCATCCGCAGGCCGTTCGAACGGCGGACCGTAATTTAATCCCTGACGGCGGGTGCCAGGGCGCACCTATAGCCACTCATCATCAGTCTTACGCTGGCTAAATCGCTCAAAGCGGCAGATCGAAAGCCGGCCGAACAGCGGTTCGGCAGAACCTTTTCGAAGAAAAACAAGCCGCAGCGCAGCGAGATCGAAAAAGATCGTTCCGGCGGGGATTAAATGCTGAATGGCGTTGGCTGCTTCGAGAAGACGGCATGGGGATTGGCCCTGGCCTTTGTGTTGGGCTGGTCGGCCACTCCCCATTCGGCGCAGGCCGGATCGGCTGCCCTGCCCGGCCAGACCCTCGGGCTCCCAACAGGGGCCAAGATTCCCGTGGGCGTCTATTTCATCAATCTCACAAGCTTTGGATCGCGCGATACGCTGCCACGCAACAGCGAGAGCGTGCCGATCCTGCCGACGGTGGCATGGTCGACACCGTGGGACCTCTTCGGTGCCCGCGTGCAACTGTTCGTGAGCCAGCCCATCGTTTTCTCGAGCCCACGTGGCGCGCGCTACCAGAGCGGCGTCGGCCAACTGCTCCTGGCCGGTCAACTGGCCTGGGATCTCGGCAACGATTTCGGCGTGAGCTATTTCCTCGGCGGGTACCTGCCGGTGGACACGCGGATCGTGACGCAAGAGGCGTCGCTGACCCACCGGTTCGCAGCGAGCTACGTCGGCAATGGTTACAACATCACGGCGAACCTGCTCTACGGCCATTTTCTGAGCGAGCGGTCACCCTTCGGGGTTCTCTACCCCGACTACCTCAACCTCGACCTCACGGCGACGAAGAAGTTTGGCAAGTTCGAGTTCGGTCCCGTCGCCTTCGGTTCGACCGACCTCGTCACCCGTTCGGCCGGCTATCGCCCGCAGGGGCAGTTCGCCGTGGGCGCCCTGGCCGGCTACAATTTCGGGACGGTGAACCTCCAGGCCTACGTCACGCGCGATCTCGTGGAGCGGAACTACGGCGGCTTCGATACGCGCGCCTGGGTCCGCGCGATCGTGCCTCTCTATCAGGACAAGAGCGATGTGGCGCCAAACCGGACCCTCGTCACCCGCGAGCAGGGTTTGTGAACGGAGCGAAGCCTAAGCGCGCCGCGCTGTTCAAAGCGGGGTAGCCTGTCCCGCGCCGGAGCCGATGAGGTTGGCTCACACATCGTCGCCTTTGCCAGCTCAAACGAAGCAGTTCAGAGCGCCGGCACGCCGCAGACCGGCGCGCATCCCTCAATTGCTTCGTTTGACTCGCAACGGTGACTCGTCATCCACCGACCTTTGTGACCCGGCCCGGTCGGTCACGGCTCCAGACGATGGGGCCGCCCTCCCCCGTGGAGCGGCAGGGGCTGCTTCGAGCGCGCCTCGCTCGAAACCCGGACAGACCGAAATTCAGCGCGGTCCGAAACCGGATGCCGCCGCGGCCGGATGCGAGCGAAGGAGAGTCGGCTTGAGTTGACGCAGCCGCCGCTGGATCGGCTTATCGACCCAGCTATCGAAGACCATTCCCGCGACGATGCCAGCGGGCACATAGACGAAATAGAGGAGTTCGCTCGGCGGAAGGCCGAGCCGTCTCACGATCATGCTCAACACCTGGATGACTGAAAAATGCACAAGATAGATCGCGTAGGACGCCCCGCCGATCGCGACCAACCACTGCGGTATGTGCAAATCCTTACGCTGCTCGATCTTCACCAAGGCAACGATGATGAGGCCTGAGCCGAACGCGCACAGCGCGGCGGCGTACACCGCCGACGAATCGAACCACATCCCAACGATGAAACCCGCCACGCCCAAGGCGAGGATGCCTGTCCAGGCGGCGAGCGGTACGGCGTTCGTCGCCGCCCGATGAACCAGCCACGCCGCCGCCAAACCGACACTGAAATCGAGGCAGATGGCACGGAAATAATAGCCGGCCAGTCCGAGATCGGCCCCCGACAGGGCGATCAACGCGGTGATGCCCTGCCACGCAAGGAGCACCGCGAGACCGAGCCGGATGTTGACGATCATCGCGGCGAACAAAACATAAAAGAAAATTTCGTAAGTCAGAGTCCAAGTCACATTGACGAGCGGAACGCCTTGCTGCGGCAGCAACAGAACGCTCGCCAGAATGGGATAGGGCGCGAGTTTCCCTGCCTTGTCCGGAATGGCAGGACCGTAGAGGTAAAACATCAACGCGAGCGCGGACACGATCCAAACCGCGGGGAATATGCGCACAAACCGGTTGTATAAATAATTGTTCAGCCGTCCCGGTCGGCCGAGATCATCCCTATGCACAAACGCAATGATGAAACCGCTCAAAACGAAAAATAAATCGACACCGCGGTGCCCACCGCCAACGATGCTTCTGAAAGGCTCGACCGCGATCTGAACGCCAAACGCGGTTTGAATGTGGAACAGGATAACGAGCAGCGCAGCAAAGGCCCGAACAACTTCGATGGAATTGAGTTTGTTTACGCGAGAAACCATCATATGTCTACTTCAAATGTGAGCCGCAGACTTGGAAATAGAAATTTTATAAATGGACCTCTGAAAACCGCGGGCGGATGGCGCCCGACGTTGAGCACCGCCGAATGACGCGCCGGAGGGACACCTACGTAGACAAACACTGAAACTGTTACCTCAAACGCCATCATCCGCAGCCCTTCTAAAGGCGATGCGGCGATGAGCGGAAGTTAGGTTGAGCCGACAGCATTTCAAGTGCGGCCGTTTCACTGCAACATCATTGCTGCAATTTGATTAATCCGCTAAACAACCACCAATTCTACTGAGAAAAACGGAAGTTATGCAGGGTCTACCTGCTGGTTTGCAGGCAGCATCTGTGACAGTCCGCGACTATCGTTTAGTCCGGCGTCGCATGTCCTCAATGTCAAATTTCTAACGCTCGCGCGCCGGCAATTCTCGCGTGTTACCGGTCGGGGGCGTCACCAATATTGGCCCTCTCGCCGAGCTTCTGTTCGAGAATTAATTTTTGTTATCTCGATGGAATGCAATAAACGCTGTGGCCATTGTGTTGATGCTCTGCATATTTGCTCCGGGCTGAGGTTCTTCAGGGAATTTGAATTGCAACCCGCATTCTCGTGGCGAGAGCAGCTTGCTGCACAGTTTGCCCGCTCGATGACCGGTGAGGAATGGGCATCGCGATCAGCGTATCCGCCGATCGCCAGACTGCCTTTGCCACGCAGAAGCTGGCACCGGGCGATAGCCGCTTGGCCGGTCGTGGCCTAAGACGCCGGCCAATCGGAACTTGGGGCAAAAAAACGCTGTGCGTTTTTGCGAGGCGTTGAAGTGCTTCCGTGCAGGCGACCCTTTGACAGCCGTTGCGCTGTCGTCGGAGCGTCAAGCTCTTATATCTGAGATGTTGCGTCCTGAACCCTCCGACCGGTCGCTTGGGCCGACGGCTGGAATGTAAGCGCGCGCAATCCTTCAAAATCATTGTTACGCGACTGTGGATCACACTTCGGCGTATCGCTTCGAAGGCAACAGACATCTTCCGCTACGGCGACCCATCTCGCTCGCGCCGCGTTGTCGATGGTTCGGAACCTGCGACCCCAAGCGAGAGCCGAAACGATCAACGAGTTCACGACTGCCCCCTCCTCGTTTGCAAGCGCAGCGAAGCAATCCAGGACGCCGGGACAGTTACGAACTGTACGCGCTTCTCAGAGTGGACCTAAACTGTGGTGCTAAGCTGAACCTTGAATGCCATCAAAGCAACAGCATTCAAATTTTGGCGCATTCCTGCATGAACGTTTGAGCAGCTACAAGATAGACAAAAGCACCGAAATAACAACATCCGCTCTATAGCACCGGCGGCGCCTTCTTCACATCAATTCTGACTCGAGGAGCCACGATTGAATAAGATTTTTCCCGCGTATGCTCCAGCAATCTACCGGCGAGATATTTTAACGTTCGATATGAAGTATCGATCAGCGGTTCACGGCCTAAAATTGTGGTCGGTGACGACATCTCAATGATTGGGGCTGGCACAAGGCCGAACACTGGCAGTTTTGTCGACCATGCCCGATCCATTTCAAGATCTATTGGGCGCCGGACGACTCGACAATATTGTTCAAGCTTACGTGCGCCGCTCTTCGTCAACAAATATCCGGTCGTACCGAGCGCCAGCGACGTTAATTGAACAACATGACGATCCTTGATCGGATAATCCCAGCATACACGCCTGAACTTTGCTGGATATTTGTAGTGAATTTTGAGATAATCGATACCAAGCTTCGACCAATCGATGGCTGATAATTGGGATAACACAAGCCAGTCGGCGATGACGTCATCTTCAAGGACGATGATCTGCGCTAGATCAGAATTGTCGAGAAGACCGCGCCATATCGAAACATGGCTGCTATAGCACCCGACTTCACCGGGCCTCAATTGCCGCCCGTTCGCCTGTTGGCATAGCACCTCGTCTATTTGAAGTCCGGCAAGCAAAGTCGTTGACGCATCATGGAAAGCCCAGTCCAGCTGCAAATTATCAGGGGGAGCAAAGTAATGCTGCCGGCGACTACTTCCGGACAGGCTAATCGTCTTGATAGCGGTCTTCACTGCATGCCCCGATTTATCAAACTTGCCCGCCATTTTTAAAAATATCTAAGATCGGCTGATAGTAGGTATGTCGACGTTCATGAAGGTTGCGTAAAATTTCCCAGAATAAAGGTCTTCTCGAGCGTCTAGATAGGTCCGGTTAAAATGTAAAGCCTGCTGAATCGTTTTAGCACAAAAGACAGGCATCGTGATTAATCCCGCTGATCTTCCTTGTCGATCGCTGAGATCGTGACTGCGCTGCCAATGGGCAAATCAATTTTCGTAAACTAAGCGATGGGTCGTGAGGCGGAGCGCTCCCGCCGCCTCAAAGTGTTCTGCTATTATTCGACCGATCACGAATGTCGCTTCACAGCAGTTTCTAACCGGGGCTGTCAGGATCTCTCTGCACAAATTCGCTAATCGGAAGCGCTCAAGATTCGTGGTATGACAACGCCGACCAAATCGCAGATGTGACCATCGAACAAGGTCACGGATTTTTGCAAGGGAGTTGGCGGAGTTGCCGATTATAGCCTGGCGACATTAAAGAGGCGCAGCCCGGTTTAAACAATGAACTGGGAAGCGTCAGCTGGCACAATAACCGAGGGCCATTCGGATCAATCAACTGATCGGATTTAGCCTGTCTTTCATCCGTTTTCGATCGCCGTTCCGCCGACCTGACATCGGACTGACATGCGGCATACGCTGCGCCACTCACGACGTTTATAAACCTCGTTCCGTTTCGGTCATCTGAAGAGTTTTACGACAAGGCCTATCCACGCCGTTCACGCCTCTGCCGGAGCCAGTCGCCTCAGCGTCGAGTTTGCTGAGATCGCGACGGCGCCGTCGGGATTGGCGCTCAGCCGAAGGCCGTCGAACGATCCGACAATTGGCTCGGCACGACCTGACGATCCCGCTCGCTCTGCGCGTCACTCACCACCTGCTGCGGATGCTCTCGCGCGCGGCGTGGTGCTGCCAGGACACCGAGGGCGGCGGCGACCGACACTCCCAAGTCGGGCATCGTTGCGGACAGCTGTGCGATCGCGAGCAAGGGAAGAAGGGACAGTTGGACTGCCGTGTTGTAGCGCTGAACCTCCGGGGAGGCCTTGCGGGGCTTAAACACAAGTTGCTGGACGAGAAATCCGAACATCAGGAGGGCACCGAACAGGCCCGTGCTTCCCAGAATCGAGACGGACCAGTTCGACACGCGGATCGAGCCGATGCCGACGCCCATTGTGCCGGAATCGAGGAAAGCCTCCCATCCGGCCCGGGTCCAGGATGTCCGTTCGATGTACGATGCCGTCACCGACTTCTGGAAGACGAGCTTGTCTACCATGTCGAAGGCGAAATCGAACAAGCTTGGCTGAACGATGAACGCGCCCAAAACGATGAGGCCGGCCGCCGAGAGGAGACCGAGCTCGATACGGCTTCTCCGCGCCTCTCGATCATCCCGGCTCGCCAATCGGACCAGCATGTGCACGCCGTAGATGCCGCACAAAATTGCAAAGCCGACGTAGGCGCCGGATGAGGTCGACAGCACGCCCATCACCAGCAACAGCATGGCTGTGGCCGCTGCCACGAGGCTCTCACGACCTTTGTGAAAGAAGGGAAGCAGGAAGATCAGCGCACCGCCGGTGCCGATGCATAAGCCGCCATAGGCCGACGCTTCGGACATCAGACCGATGACGCGCTTGACGCCCTCGATCTCAGCTTCCGAAATCAGGACATAGGTGGCCGTGCGAAAAGGCGTCAGGAGATCCGACAAGCCCACGCTGTACAGAACGGCATCCATCATGCCGGTAATGATGATCGTCATGCCGGCGTAGAGGTTCGCAAGCGCATAGTGCCGCCTGAACTCCTTCGTTGCGCCGATGATGCAGAACGCCAACGTCGTCCCGTAGGACAGAAGAAGATAGCAAGACTGCGTGATGTTGCCTTTGCTGGGCCGTAAAACCTCGGTCCCGCCCACGACATCGCTCGATACGGGGACAACGTAAGCGAGTTCGGCAAACAGCCGCGGCAAGCAATAGGATCCGATCACGCCATATAAGGTGAATGCGGTGAGCAATCCGATGCGGTAGGGGTCGAGAGCGGCATCGACGGCCCGTGGAATGTTGCCCGGCTGCGACAACACCTTCAAGACGAAGACCGCGGCGCAGGCCGCCTGCGGCAGCACGTTCAAGCCACCGCCATCGCCCGGGGCCATCTGCAACATGCCGAACGCGCCGGAGGCGAACATGATGTAGATCAGCCACGGCCCCCGAGAGAAAGCTGCGGCAATGATCATCGCCCACAAGACAGCGGCTGGCCAGCTCACGTCGTCACTCGACCTTTCACATTCGCCTCACGCGTTCGACAGCCGGTACGGCGGCAGCGCCTCGGGAGACCCAGATGTCACGGGACTCATACCACTGACGACGCTTCGATTGAAAGGACCGGCCCAACCGATATGACTGCCCGGTTCGGATGCGTGTTGCGGCAACTGGGGATGCCTATTTAAGGCGATCAGTGTCGCGGTTCTTTCAAGGACGTTTTGAACTGTGCTGCTTCGCCACAAGCGAGGCTGTAAAATAATGTGAATTATAACTAACGCTGAATGGTGAGGTTATGGATGGTGTAATTGGCAAGCTCGATCCGATTGGAGACGCCGATCTTCTGATAAATGTTGTAGAGATGAATTTTTACGGTCCCCTCCGAGATTTTAGAATCTCGAGCGATCTCTTTGTTCGTCATTCCTCTCGCAACTAATCGGGCAATTTCCCATTCCCGTACGGTCAGAGATCGGACTGCGCCTAAGGAGTTGGCAATCTCGCTGGGATCGCGACGGAGATGCTGCGAGACGCGTTCCTCGAACCACGCCAGCAGATCTTCACTCGCGGTGTCCTTATGAAAGATCGCTGACGCACCGCATTCGTTGGCGAGATCGAATTCATCGCGTTCAACGGACCCAGTAAGGAATACGAACTGCGACATCAGCGCGAGCTCCTTGGCGCGCTGAACAATCTCGATGCCGGTCAACCCCGGCATTCGTATGTCGATGCAAGCGACGTCCGGCTTCAAGCTCACAATCGATTTGAAAGCGGAGTCTCCGTCTGAGCAGACTGCAGCAATCTCGAGACTTTTGATACGGCGCAGCAATGCCACCAAACCGGCCAGCACGACGGGATGATCGTCAGCCAGCACGACTTTCAAGGGATTGGCAATACCCATCACTTCTCTCTATTGCCCAGCAATCTTATTATCGATTTGAATTTGATCCATCTGAATTTTTTAACGCAACCCAAGGCGCGAAACTATAGATTGAGATGTATTTGCCGCCCCCAAGTTGATCGCCGAATCTGGCACTTCGCCCTCATCGCCGACTTTGTTGTAATGTTGCGGGTGAAATCACCATTGTGGGCGGATGCCCCAAAAATCTAACGGATCAACCGATCGTTTTGAGCAAAGCGATTTTCCTCCCGTTTCGCTCACTTTACGCCATCGGACGAACTCAAATTCCTCTAGTTTTCGACTGGTGCTATCTGAGTGTTCCCACCAAGTCAACAAACGCTATCAAGACTTCGGCACTTAGATGCGCTGTCAATAAATGCAATAAGAGCCTTTGATTATCGAATGCTCTGATGGAGTAAAGGACCGATTTGGTTTTACTGAAGCATGTTTTCGGCGATCGAATTGCGAGGACTGATCGTAAAAGGGAGGAACAAAGCATAAGGATCAACATCGTCCGCACACGCGCATCATTTAAATTGCGGTCGTTTAGCTTAAAGTATGTCGGAGCCGTCGCAAAATACCGCTGGAGGGTCGATCCGCTAAAAAGGGCATCGATCGATGGAGATGTTCGCCGTGATTGTTTGCAGATAGTAATCGCGGTGGTCTTAATATTAGGCCTGATGTCATAAGCATCATTGGAATAGTCATTAGCGAGGTAGCGTAAAGGGATGACAAATTATTCAAGAATAAGAATCATATGGCCCGAGAGTTGCTTATTTCCTTTTGTTGTGATGTTGCCAAAATTTTGCGACTTAAATAATAATTTGATTATTATCTATGGCAATCAAAATGAAAGATTATCTTTGTATCAGAGCGTGAACGTTATATGCCGGAATCTACCTGACTTCGAGACTCGCGGCCCCGAAATTGAGATTATCGACTGCGAGACGACTTTCCTCAAGAGCCGAGCAAAGTTGATCCAGTGATCCAGCCTCCATGATCTGGCTGTCAATTCTGGCTTCGATATCGATGGCCCAGTTCCGGAGATGGTCGAGACCGAGCATTCCTGCCATGCCTTTCATCCTATGCGCTTCCCGCAGAATGTCCTCTTTGCTGAGATTGCCGCGGGACAACTTCTGGAGCGTGTCCGACGCGTGAGCGAGTGCCTGATTCAGCAGCGGTTCGATGTCCGCTCCCATTTTCCGGTGCAATTGATCCAGCTTTCCTCGGTCCAAGACTGGTGGTTCCCGCTTCTCACTGCCGTCCAAATGGCTTTGCGGAGTTGAGGACCAGGTTCCCGGCGTGACGTTAATCGGTGAGGACACGTCCGACTGAGGGAGCCGCCACAGGCGCTCGCCGCCTGCAGCATGCAGCTGGATCGCTTCGCTTAACTGCGGCCATTCGATCGGCTTGGACAGGCATTCGTTCATGCCGGCCGCCAGGAACTCATCACGCTGATGACTATCGATGGCCGCTGAAAGTGCGATGATGGGGATCTGGTTCCGAGGGGATTGCAGCTGACGGATACGGCGCGTCGCTTCAACGCCGTCCACAACGGGCATTTGAATGTCCATGAGAATCAGATCGTATGGCTCGCGCTCGACTCGCTCCAGCGCCTCGAATCCATCCGCAACAAGCGTGACGGTGTGCCCCATATCGGTGAGATTCACGCCGATGATGCTTCTGTTGATGGCGACGTCTTCAGCGACCAGAATACGATATCGTTCGGCCGGCTTTTTTGAAGCCTCGCTGCGATCATAATTGTAGTCTGCAGCGGGTTCAAAAACTGGCACCTCAAACCAGAACAAGCTGCCGACTTCCGGTGCACTTTCGACGTCGATGTCGCCGCCCATCGCGAGCACCAGACGTTTGCAAATCGCCAAGCCTAAACCACTGCCGCCGAAATGGCGCCCGGTCCAGCGGTTCTCTTGCGTGAATGCGTCAAAAATTAGCGATTGATGGGCTTTGGCGATGCCAATACCTGAATCGCGAACTTCAAACCGTAGTGACGCAGTATCAGTTCCGCGCGGGCGGTAGATGATCGACACGCTCACGAAGCCCTCGGAAGTGAACTTTGCTGCATTGCCGACTAAATTCAGGAGGATTTGTCTTATTTTTCCCGGATCGGCCGTGAAAGAAGTTGGCATGTCATCATCAAAATTAACGATGAAGTCGATCTCTTTCGCCGCGAGGAGGGCTGCGAAGCCATCACAGACTTCATTGACGAGAGGCCTTATCGGAAATTGCTCGTTCACCAACGTGACGCTTTTATAGTCAATCTTAGAGATATCGAGGAAGTCGTTTATGATATTTAAGAGATGGCTTCCCGATTTGTTGATGTTGGACACGTAGTATTTCTGTCTCGCGTCGAGATCCTCACGCGAGAGGAGATCCACTAATCCCAGCACGGTGGTCAATGGCGTGCGAAGCTCATGACTGATCGCGGAGAGAAAATCGGCTTTGACTCGGCTCGCAGTCTCCGCCTTGTCGCGCGCCAGTTCCGCGTCCCTGCGAGCGATTTCAGCGGCGACGCCTGCCGCTTGCAGTTGCTCCTTTGATTGATCGAGGCGCTTCAACAAGACGCTCGATGGAAGCGTGGACAACAGTGCAACGAGAATGAATACATAGTGCGTAAGCAAGATGTTGTACTTCGATATATTGTGCAAATTGGTATTGTGCTCAAAATCCTCCAGTCCGACGTAATTTGCGATCAGGAAAAGGGTCGTCACGCAGGCCGCGCTGGCCAGCATGCCCCCTCGGAAGCTGCCCAGAAGTAGCAATGGTATCAAGATGAAAACGAACGGGGTTTGCAACGTGAAAAGTACGATACCGAGGACCGCGACGCCACTGGCCAACAGGACGATCTCGAAAATCTTTCCAGGTGTTAAGCCTCGAAGCAGTAGCGGATCGGTCCATGTCTGAACCACTGTCACCATAATCAATAAACTCATGAAATCTGCCGATTGTCTCGCGGCAAAGATCTTATAGAAAGAAAGATAGTCAAAAGTGCGCGATACTGCAGCTTCAAGCCCCATCCCTAAAATGGAAGAAGTCGCGGCTATCAGTGGTATGCAGATTGTTTTGGCGGCGGACTCATACCAATGGCCATCGAGATTCAGCTGCTGCAAGGCCACTGCCGCAATGAGGATCTCAAAGGCGTCGGTGAAGACGGTACTCGTTGCGGCGATTAGTTCTGTGCCATTGAGGAGATTGGCGCCGAGGTTGCTCAGGATCGCTGCAATGGTCAGCGGCAACCAGTCGATACGACGACTGCGAACCAGGGCCGCGAGATAGAGGCAGGTGGCGCACCACGACGCGACAGCCGCTCCCGCTCGGTCGTGAAACACCGAGACCGCGGTTGAGCTGAGTAGATAAAGGACGATGATGGCGATGGAAATCAGGATTAGGCGTCGGTCCATTTCACTCGTCCCTGACGGCCCTACCCTGAGCGAAATCGTAATTATGTTCGAACGGTCTGACAGTGATCGGCAATCGATTCAACAGGTATGTCGGTAGGGAAACGCCTCAACCCACACTGCAAGAGTCTTACGGGCGCTGCATCCTTCAGGTTCGGGCGAACCATGGGGTGCAATGAAACAATGAATGGGCATTAAGCCTCCTTTTAAACGCATCGAAAGCAATCTTTCCCTCGTATTCTCTGCATGGGAAACGCAAATCGCAGCCTGTCGGTGCCCGCTCTCTTTCGTCAGTCTGACGGCTCCCCACATGGGTATCTCTGGGCGAACGCTTCAGGGGCGAAATACCATTGTCGTTGAATAGTATCGTGTTATCGGCGGACTGCTATCGGTCAGATCCGATATAATTTCGTTTGCTTGAAGAACCCTGGGCTTCACCGTGGCAGGGCATTCAGTCGCAGCGGGTGAATGTCTGCGATGCTCCGGTTCCTGTGACACCATGTGTGTCTTGATGATACACGATGGTTGGTTGGCGCGTGAAATGAGTTGACGGTACCAAGTACCGAATTGACGACATTCAGGCCACTATATAGGTTTCGTCGCCATAACAGCTGGTGGAAGGTGAGAGTCGAGGGAGCGAACATGTCGTCCTTCAGCCGCATAAGCCCGGTGATGGTGTTCGCCGTCCCACTCACGCTTTTCGCGCCCGCCGATGTCGAGGGGCAAAAGAACGGATCGGTCCACGCGCATCAGCAGTATACCCCCGTTTCGCCGGCCCCGAGCGTCCGACGGGATGATCGCAAGATGACCGCTGAACCCGCTCAAATGCCGGTCAAGCGCTCCGTCTCAATGGACCTGCGGGGCATTGCGGGCGGGCGCGAACAGATTGCCTCCATTCAGCTGATTTGCGCGACCGGTGGTATCGCGGTTCGCTCCGGCGATGACAATATTGTATTCGATAACGATCATCGCGTGTTCGATGTCTCTCGATGGAATTTGCAGAACGTCGTCGTCGAGCAGAATGAGGTCAATGGCAACATCGTTCATCTCTCCATTATCGCGTCCATTTCATCGAATGGCGACCCGGGAGAGACGGTTCTGTCGCGGAACGTTTCCATCGATTTCGCCACCGGCGTCATTGGAACGGAGGAGCCGAAGGGCTTTCTTGTCGCGCAAACCAGTGAAACGGCCGAGCGTGCCTCTCCGGTCGATGACACCGAGGGGCGGACTGGCCTCGGCACGCCGAATGGCGACCTCTCGTCGAATGTCTATCTCGATGTCGCGCCGAGCATCGCGAAGACTGATGAGGACGCGGTGGGGAAACGTAGCGCGGCTCCCGCGGAAGCCGCAAGGCAGGACAACGTCGCCCGCCGCGTCGATCCCATCTCGGATCGCGGGCAGGTGAAGCCGGACAGCGGCCGTGATGGGGACAGTTCCGTTCTGATCGCCAAGGCCAGATCGTTCATTGAGCGCGGCGATATCAGCAGTGCTCGCCTTCTCTTGGAGCGGGCGCGCGGTCGCGGATCGGCCGAGGGTATCCTCCTGCTTGGGCAGACCTTCGATCCCGACAAACTGCGGGCTTGGAACGTCAGGGGTCTACGGCCGGATCAAGAAAAGGCGCAGAGTCTCTACGCCGAAGCCGACCGGATCGGAGGCTTGGACGGGCGCCGCGCGGCGGCCATTCCATGAGGCTTCGTGCAAGGGGTGGCGGTGGGCGCTTCGGCAGAGGCGCGCGTTGGGCCGTACTCTCTGCCTGCGCTCTGTTGGCGTCGGTTCACGATATTGCCTACGCCGTGGAGAGAACCGCCAAGCCGTCGGAACCGCCTGCGGAGATCGCGCTCGGCGAGCGCATGAACGCCAACACCGTTACGGTCATCACCGGCACACCGGGCGGGACCTACTTCCGCGCCGGCGCCGATCTCGCCTTCGCCCTCGACGACGGCGATCGTATGAGGATCCTCCCCATCCTCGGAAAGGGGGCGGGCGAGAATGCCTACGACCTCCGGTTTCTCAAGGGCGTGGATCTCGGCTTCGTGCGGACCGACACGTTGGAACAATTGCGTCAGGATAAGCGCCTGAAGAATATCGAGCAGAGAATTCAATATATCGCCAAACTATTCAACGACGAATTGCACATCCTGGCGCCGCTTTCCGTGGAGAAAATCTCGGACCTCGCCGGCAAACGCGTCAGTTTCGACGTCAAGGGAAGCGGGACAGACTACAGCGGCCGGGTCATGTTCAAGGAGTTGGGCATTTCGGTCGATCCGGTCAACGTCGATCAGCCGACGGCTCTGGAAATGCTACGCAAGGGCGAGATCGCCGCTGTGGTCTCGGTGGCGGCCAAGCCGGTCGCGTTCCTCGAAGGCTTCGATCCGAAGAACCGCTTCCACCTCGTTCCGGCCACCTACAGCGAGACGATGAACGAGGCTTATGTGCCGGCGACGCTGAGTTCGGTCGACTATCCGCGTCTCGTGGGGGCGCAACCCGTGGAGACGGTCGCGGTCGGGAGCATCCTCGGCGTCTACAACAGCCCGAAGGGCTCGCCGCGCTACGAGAAGCTCGTCCGCTTCGTCGACGCGTTCTTCGGCCAGTTCGATAAGTTCCTGTCGCCGCCGCGTCACCCGAAATGGCGGGAGGTGAACCTCGCGGCGTCGGTGAGCGGGTGGACGCGCTTCCAACCCGCCCAGGATTGGCTCGACCGGCACCGCGGCCCCGATGCCGCGCCGTCGCCGGAACTCACGCGCTTTTTCCAATCGCAAGCGGGCCGCTCTGCGGACAAGGACGAGATCTACCGGGCTTACCTTAAATGGCGGCGAAGCCAATGAGGTGACACCGACCACGGGCATTTAAGGCTGCCGCTATTGGCTGGCGCCGCGCGGAGATGCGAAGCGCGCACCTTGCGTCCGCTTCGAAGCGTCCCTTACGATTTCTCAGGCGCTTCCGCTTCGCCGCCATTGTTAGCGGAGCGACATTATTCAAAAAATAGCGTGGCAACTCAGGATGGGGCGGCTTCCGTCTCTGCTTCGTTTCGCGCGTGCTGACGAGCGAAGCGCCGCAATCCGAACATGACCGGAGCTATCTCGAGGGACCGGTCTCCGGCCCCTCACTTGGCGAAACCGATGCTCAGAAAAACCGTAAGATCTTTCGCTCGGCTCAGAACTCGTCGGCCAAGCCGTCAGGGTGACGGCGGGTTGGCCGTGACATCCCGCACTTCGTTGGGGGCGAGCCCGAGGGTCTGCACGGCGTCGGAAGACAGCTCGTTCACCGTCTCGACCCGGTCGGCTGGCGGCGCTCCATTGGCCGCTTGATTGACGAGAAACAGCGCGCGACGGGGATCGCTTTCCGCGATCGCGTAGAGCTTCGGCTCGGTGAAGTTACCGGCCTTCGTGATCTTTACGACCCAACCGCCCATGGACTGACTCCGCGATGGTTCAGCTCTGGCAAACCCGGTGAGGTGCGCGCCGAGCAGGATGAAAGCGAGCATTGAACGCAACAACGGGTTATGCCGTTGTCGCTGCACTGTCAAAGAGCGGTCACGCCGCAAAGAATACGGTTCCACTGCGATCGGCACTGCGTGGTGCGGCCCTGTCCAATTGATCGAGTTCCGCCCCCGCCTCCTGGATTCCCTGATCGCGCGCCGCCTCGAACCACCGACGGGCCTCGGCCGGATCCTTCGATCCGGCGATACCCCGGGCGAGGTAGCGTCCGGTAGCGAGTTGAGCCTGCGGGTGCCCCGCCTCGGCGGCGGTCCGGAACAGGGCCAAAGCCCTCGGAAAGTCCGGCTCGTGGCCGTATCCGCCGTCGAGCATCGCCGCCAGCGCGTAGGTGGCGCCGATATGCCCGCTGGCGGCTGCGGTTTCGAAGTGGAGGAACGCCTGCGCCCGGTCCACCGCCCCGCCACGCCCGTTGACCATCATCTCGCCCAGCATCGCCTGCGCCTCCGGGACGCCGCCTTCCGCCGCGCGGGCGATCCAAGACCGACCCTCCACGTCGTTCCTCGCGACGCCGCGCCCTTCGGCGAGCATCCGGCCGTACCAGAACTGGGCGACCGGCATTTCCTCGGCCGCCTTGCGCAACCAGACGGCCGCTTGCGCCTCGTCGTGCGCGCCCCCGACCCCGTGGGAGAGGCAGATCCCGAAGTTGAATGCCGCCGCCAGGCTTCCCTGCTTCGCCGCGTTCTCGAACCAATGCCGCGTGCGGACGTCGTCTCCGGCCGTGCCGCCCCCGACGAGGATCAGATTGCCGAGATCGACCTGGGACGCCTCTTCACCGAGGTCGGCCGCCTCGCGCATCCAGCGTTCGGCCGCTTCCGCGTCGTGGATCCCGCCGGTCCCGTTCTGATAGAGCTGGCTCAGGGTCCGGGCCGCGCCCGCGTAGCCGGCATTCGCGGCCCGTTCGAGCCAGATCGATGCCTCGGCGAAATTCGGAGGGATATCGCCCCCCTTGGCATGGAGATGTCCCACCAGGGCCGCGGCGTGCGCGTCGCCCGCCAGCCCGGCCCGGCGCAGCCACGTCTCCCCGAGCACCGGATTGCGCTCGATGCCGTCGCCGGTGAGGAGCGCCAGTCCCCAACTGGTCTGCGCGGCGACGATCCCCGCCTCGGCCGCCTTTGCGTACAGCTCGGCGGCGCGTTCCGCGCTCTTCTCGACTCCGACGCCCTTGTGCGTCAGGGCGCCGAGGAGGAACAGGGCGTCTCCCAGCCCCGCCTCGGCCGCCTTGGCGATCTCGGACACCGCCAGGGCGTTCGCCTCCGGCGTCTGCGCGCGCAGGTGAAGCATGCCGAGGCCGAGATGGCCTTGAGGACACCCGGCCGCCGCCGAGGCGGCGTACCAGCGCTCGCCCTCCGCGGTGTCGCGCAGGGCCTCGGGGCCCGAGGTCAGGATGAAGCCCAGCAGGGCCTGCCCCTCAGACGAGCCGTTGGCTGAAGCCCGGCGTGCCCAGACGAGGGCCGTCACGGGATCGGCGCTGCGGGGCTCCGCCGGGCGCTCGCCCACCAACTCCTCGACAAGGGACGCGTCTCGATCCGCCATGCCGGCATCGCCGCGCATGCAGAGCAGGGCGAGCTTGAATTGCGCCTCGGCGTGCTCGCCCTCGGCCGCCGCCTTCAGCCAGCGTGCCGCCTCCCGGATGCTGCGGGGCAGGCCGGTCCCGTCGAGGTAGCATTGGGCGAGGTGATACTGGGCGGCCGGCAGGCCCGCCTGGGCGGCGCGACTGATCTGGGCGACGCCGTCCTTGACTTGGCCCTTCTCCAGCTCGCTGAGGCCGAGCCTCAGCCGTGCTGCCGGAGAGGCCGGGGCTAGGAAGCGATCGACAATCTTCATTCGCTGCGCGCCTCTGCTCGTGGCCGAATATTACGGCTCACGCATTCCCTCAAGCCCCACGGGCAGCACGCGGGCGAAGAGATATTTGAGCATGGTCCGGTCGCCGACCATCACATCGGTCGTCACCGGCATGCCCGGCGTCATGCGGAAGGACGGGGGAAGGCCGTGCAGGTTGACCGCGGTCAACTCCACGCGGGCCCGGAACCAGACGCCGTTCGCCGACTGGCCGCCGACGCTGCTCCGCTGCGTCTCCTGCTGGCCGGTGAAGCTGTCGGCGCTCACGCTCTTCACGATGCCCTCGGCCATGCCGTACTGGACAAACGGAAAGGTATCGAACTTCACGGACACCTTCTGGCCGGGATGGACGTAGCCCGCCTCCTCCGCGGCGATGCGCGTCTCGACCTCGAGGGGCGCGTTCTGCGGCACGAGGGTGATCAACTGCTCGCCCGATTGCAGGATGGAGCCCACGGAGATCTTCGCCACGTTCAGGACGATCGCGTCCTGCTCGGCGACTAAGTTGACGAGCTGGCGGCGCAGGGTCGCCTTCCTCAGCCCCTCCTGCGCCTCGTTGAGGCTCCGCCGACGCAGGGTGATCTCCTGGCTGATCTGCGACTTCCACTGCTGCTCGAAGGCATCGCGGTCCGCGATCATCTGATCGAGGTCGTTGCGGGCGCGGCCCGCGAGCGCCGAAGCGTCCTTTAGGTTGCGGCGCATCTCGATGTGCTGATCCTGCGCCAGGAGACGGTTCATCTGGCTGCCGACCTGGAGCCGCTCCAACTCGCGGCGCTTCGATTCGAGGATCCCGGCGATCTCCGCCCGCTCGCCGTAGGCCTTGGTGTCGAGCTCGGACTTGGACAGCTGTGTCTGGAGGCCGCTGATCTTCTGCTGGAAACTCTCCATCTGGTAGCGGTACTGCGCCTGCCGCTGGCCGTAGAGCGCGACCTGGACCGCGGTCGCCGCATCCGCGGAGGTCGGCCGGAACGGGGTGCCCGAACTCTCGGCGGTCAATCGATCGACTTCCGCCTGGAGACTGGTGACTTGGCTCTCCAGCGCCCGCGCGTCGGCACCGGTGAAGGTGGGATCGAGTTCGGCGAGGAGGTCGCCCGCCTTCACGATCTGGCCCTCACGGACCTTGATCGACCGCACGATCGAGGTTTCCAGCGGCTGCATCACGACCGTCGGCTGGGTCGACACCATGCGGCCGGCCCCCGTGACCACCACGTCGACCGGGCAGACCGCGAGCACGGCACCGGAGGCCATCACCAGGGTGAGGACGATCCGCAACATGCTCCGCGCGGCCGGCTGCACGGGCGCGGCGAGGAGGGCCGCCGTCGGCGACTGGAACTCCAGGAGGACGGGGCCGACATCCGCATCCGTGGCGAGGCGCCGGATCCTGAAGTTGAACCAGCTCGAAAAAGCATTGCTCATCGCGAGATCTACCGCGTTCTCGGATTATCGTGGGGTGCGCAAGCTGCTGAGTGAGTCACGCCGCCCCGCAATCAGGTCAAGCTCAGATACACCGGTGCCGGACGGGGCTCGGCGATGTGCCGGTTCTGCTGCTGCCAGAGTTGCTTGTAGATCGCGCAGCGCTCGACGAGTTCGGCGTGCGGGCCGATATCGACCGCACTTCCCTTGTCGAGGACGAGGATCTGGTCGCAATCGAGCAGCGACGACAGCCGGTGGGAGACGATGATCATTGTCCGGCCGCTGGCGATCCGCTGGAGGTTGGCGTTCACGAGGGCTTCGCTCTCGGGATCGAGGGCGCTCGTCGCCTCGTCGAGGATCAGCAACTTCGGATCGGTGATGAGCGCGCGGGCGATGGCGAGGCGCTGGCGCTGACCGCCTGACAGGTTCGCCGACCCTTCCTCGATCCAGGTTTCGTAGCCCCGGGGCAGACGCTCGATGAACTCTTCGGCCCCCGCGAGACGCGCCGCGCGGATCACGTCCTCAAAGGTCAGGCCCGGGCGGCCCGCGATGATGTTCTCGCGCACGGTGCCCCGGAACAGGAAGTTGTCCTGCATCACCACGCCGAAGCTGCGGCGCAGGTGCGTGAGATTGATCTCGCGCAGGTCCGACCCGTCGATCTTCAGGCGCCCGCCGTAATCGCGATTGATGCCCTGCAGCAGGCGGGCGATGGTCGATTTGCCCGATCCGCTGCGCCCGACGAGGCCGAGCATCGTCCCGGCCGGTACGCTGAAGGAGACGTCACGCAGGGCGGTCGATTGCGCGCCGGGGTAGCGGAAGTTCACCTCCTCGAAGGTGATCTGCCCGGCGAAGCGCGGACGCAGGCCGCTCTTCGTCGCCGCGGTTTCGGTGGGATGGTTGAGAACCTCCGCCACCTGCCCGATCGACATGCGGATCTCCTCGATATCCTGGAGGAGCTTCGCGAAGCTGATGAGCGGGCTCGCCACGCGGCCGCCCAGCATCATGAAGGCGATGAGGCTGCCCGCGGTGATCCCGGTGGTTCCCGTGGGGTTCAGCACGACGATGTAGGCGCCGCAGAGCAGGATGCCCCGGTCGATGAAGCGTTCCAGCGGAAGCGACAGGGTCTGGGCCCAGTTGACGATTCGACCCGCGGCGAGGCGCGCCATGCCGGACTCGGCCACCCGCTCGTCCCACTCGCGCTTGCGCACGTCTTCGATGGCGAGCGACTTGACCGTCCGCATCCCGTGGACGGTCTCCACGAGGGTGCCGCCCTTCTGGATCTCGGCGGCGATCAGCCGGGCGTAGACGGCGCGGATGGCAGGCAGGAACGCCAGCACCAGGCCGCCCACGCAGGCCGAGGCCACCAGGATCATCCACGCCAGGGTGGAGCTCATGTAGAACAGGAACGGCAGCAGCACGATCAGCGTGAGCAGATCGAGGGCGGTCGAGACCAGCTTGCCCGTGAGGAAGTCGCGGATCTTGAAGACCTGGGAGACCTTGTGGGTCGTCTCACCGGTGGGGGACTTCTCGAAGAATTCGATCGGGAGGGCCAGCAGCCGGCGGAAGACGTGGACGTTGAGCCGCGCATCGATCCGCGTCGACATCACCTCGACGATCTCGCGGCGCCCGTAACCGATGAAGGCTTCGTAGACCGTGACGAGAACCAGCATCAGGGTGATCAACGTGAGCGTCGACACCGTGTGATGCGTCATGACCCGGTCGAGGGCCGCCATCACGAGGAACGGCGGCAGGATCTGCAGGATGCTGACCGCGAGGGAGGCCGTTAAAATCTCGCGCAGGTTGCGCTTCTCGGTGAAGACGAGTTTCGCGAGCCAGCCGAGCGAGAAGGCCGCATCCTCGTCCGTCATCTTGCGGGAGCGGCGGATGAGCAGGATCTCGCCCTTCCAGACCTGCTCGAGCCGCAGTTCATCGACCTCGATACCGGTTCCGCCGGTCCCGGTCGGCCCCTCGATGAAGCAGATCCCTCGCTCGGCGTCGCGCTGGGTGACGAGGGCCGCATTGCCGTCGGTCAGCAGTAGGACGATGGGTCCGACGTTCTCGAGCTTCATGAGCTGAGACCAGCGCACACGCACCGCCTTGGCCCAGAGTCCCGCCCCGGCGGCCCACTGCGCCAGGGCGGCCGGCGCCGGCAGGCTCTCCTTCGGATCCCGGGGATAGTCGTTCGGATCGAGGTCGACGCCGTAGTGATGGGCGACGCGCACGACCGCCATGATGCGAGCATGAGCTTCGGTCGACATCGCGTGGTTCGGGACGCTCACGTTCGAAGCTCCAAACATACGTGCGGACTATCGGGGCGCCTGTACACGACGGCACCACCTCCAGACCGGTATTCCACCGTATCGAACGGGCGAGTCGCATGGGGCGACAGGCGTGACGAAGGATGCGGTCGAGTGTTTTCGGTCCGAAATCGCTTATGCTCAGCGTCCTGAGCAATCAATATAGGCCATAGGTTATAGGGTTCGTAGATCGCTTAATTCGCGCGCATTTGGGGCTGCGATCCCTCGCCGCGAAGACTGCTTAGGCGCGCGCTCAGACTGTGTTGCGCTGAGATGGCGGCGGCATCGTGGTAAACGAAATTATAACCTCCGGCATATGGCCACGCCGTTTTCCCGCGGGATAGGAGCGGAGGGTGTGCTGGCGTGGTGCATCTTGAGGGATGCTCTGTGTTCAGCGTTTCGAATATTCGCAGCCAAATAGCCGGTGCAGTGCTTCCGCAGATGGAAGCGGAAGTGCTGGGCGGGGGAGATTGCAATGGCCAACGAAGGCAATGCCGGCACCACAAATGACGGCGTCGTTGCTTTCTCCGGGACCGCAGATCCTGGTGATCGCCTGTTTTTCTACGCGAAGCAGGGCAATACCTGGATTTTGCTTGGTTCGACGATTGCGGATTATTCAGCTCCTCCGTTTTCAAGCGGCGGTCAGTTCTCTTTCTCAGCGGCGCTGAGCCAGGGAACATATGACGCGTTTGCGATCTACGATGCCGATCAGGCCGACACGAATATTACGAGCGCGAAATTAGCCTATAGCGGTGGCACTGATACTAAGACTACCGGCGCTGGTAGCACCCAAGTCACCTTCAATCAGGCCGGTGGCTATCCGATAAATAGTATGGCTGGCGCGACGGGCGCCACCGGCGCGCCGGGCGCCACCGGCGCGACCGGAGCCACGGGTTCGACCGGGGCCACCGGTGCGACGGGTGCCACGGGTGCCACCGGTTC
>NZ_BPQE01000034.1 GCF_022179085.1 Methylobacterium aerolatum | reverse complement strand
CTTGGTTCGGTTCACACCCTAAGGCGGTGCCAAGAAGAAGTTCGAGGGCAACTGGGTCAGCGTGGTGGAACGGCGGGGCGACGGCTGGCGAAATGGGGGATTGATCGAACCGGCGCTGCCTGTCCGCCACCGGCTGCATGTTCGGATGAGGGACCTCGGTCCGGGGCCTCACGTCCGTTCACCGGTCGGCGAGCTCCCCCTGGAGCCAACCCTGGAGGATCGCGAACTGGACGACCTGCGCCCGGCTGCCGATGCCGAGCCGGCCGCATGCCCGCGCCTTCTGAGCCTCCACGGCCTTCGGCGTGGTCGCGAGCCGGCTGGCGATCTCCTTGCTGGTGAAGCCGTACGCCACGAAGCGGAGGATTTCCTTCTCCCGCTCCGCCAAGGGCGCCGAAGCATCGCGGGCCGATTGATCGGGGTGGACCCGTCCGATGCCGGCGGCTTGCCCAGGCAACGACGGATCGACATAGATGCCCCCGGCCCGGACGGCGCGGACCGCCTGGGCGATGTTGTTGAAGGCGGAGCGCTTCAAAACGTACCCGCACGCGCCGGCCTCGAATGCCTGTTCGACGTAGACGCGGTTCTCGTAGACGCTGAGGATCAGCGACCGGGTCGGGCACTTTCCCTCGGCGAGCCTCCGGATCACCGTGACCCCGTTCAGGTCCGGCATCGCGAGGTCGAGGATGGCGACGTCCGGGCCAAGGTCGGTTACCGCCCGGATCGCGGCGGCGCCGCTGTCGACCGAGGCGACGACGTCGAACTCGCCGGTGCTCTTGAGCAGGTCCGCCACGCCGTGGCGGAAGACCGGATGGTCGTCCGCGAGCACGACGCGGACCGCGGTGTCGTCAGCCATCGGATGGGGTATCCCTCTCAAGCCTGACCCTGGCCGTCACCGAGGTGCCGGTGCCGGGGGTCGAATCGATGTCCAGCGTGCCGCCCACCAGGGAGATGCGCTCCCGCATCCCCACCAAGCCGAGCTTGCCCTGCGCCACCAGGGCATGGACGGACGCCTCGCCGGCCTCGAAGCCATTGCCGTCGTCCTCGACGGACAAGGTCAGGTGGCTCTCGCCGAAGATGAGCACGACGGAGACGGCGCTCGGTTGGCCCGCATGCTTCGCCACGTTGGTCAGCGCCTCTTGGACCAGTCGGAACAACGTGATCGCGTGATCCGGCGGCAGTTCCACCTCGACGTTGCCGACCTGGAACTCGACGGGACATCCGGTGACGCGGCCCCATTCCTCGACGAGGTACCGAAGTGCCGTGACGAAGCCGAACTCCTCCAAGGCCGCGGGGCGAAGCGCCAGCGTCACGCGCCTCAGAGCGTCGCCGACGGCCTGCGCCTGGTTCAACAACCGTGCGAGTTCGCCTCTGCCTTCAAGGGTCGTCAGGTGTGACTGAAGCCGTCTGAGCTGAAGCTTCAGGGCCATGAGATGCTGGCCGGCATGGTCGTGCAGGTCGCGGGCGAGCCTCCTCCGCTCGTCCTGCCCGGCCCTGTAGAGTTGGGCCAGCACCGCGTCGCGCTCGCCCTCGGCCTCGGCGCGGGCAGCAGCATCCCGCTTCAGTTGACCCAGCAGGCACTCGCGCTCCTCCATCAGCGATTGCAGCCGCTGCGCCTGCAACCGTCGCTCCCGCATCACGCGGCGGGCGTCGTGAAGCTTCGCGGCGAGGGCCTTGAAGCGGCGGTCGAACGCGATCCCGTCGAATTGCAGGAGGACCAGCGGCTTCTCGCCGAAAGCCGAGAATTGCGCGCGGACGCCACGGCAGGGATGTCGTTCAAGCCGACCGTCGACATGCCACAGGAACAGTGAGCCGGGGATCGAGGTCGCAGTCGTGAGGCAGCGGTCGAGATAGCGCTCGAAACCGGCGCGGGCCGCGTCCGGGAAAGGCAAGTGGCAGTCGATCCCGAGGCTTCCGAAGGTTTCATGGGCGGCAGCGTTCGCCGCCACGACGCCGCCACGGCGGTCGGTGAGCACCGTCGGGCTCGACACGAGATCGAGCAGGGTCTCGAAGTCGGACTTAACGGTCGCCCTTAGCATAATAGGACTGTCCCCCGCCGTCGCAGGCATTGGGTTCGAGGTCGATGACGATGCGGCATCCGCGTGAGCCGCGCGATGCCCGGTCGGCGAGGGTGACGCGCCCATAACCCTGGCTCTCCGCAACCATGTGCCCGATCACGTGAGAGGTCATCCTGCACATCGCGCGGGAGTCGAGGCCGAAACCGAGGAACGGGCAGCGCCTATCGTCCAGGACCACCTTCTTTTCCGACCTCTCGGAGATCGCGATATCCCCGCCCAGGTCCCTGTTCCAATCGAGCAACGCGTCCAGGGTCGCCGAGAGATCGAGACGCGCTGTGCCGGCGGCCGCTAGGTAACGGGCGAGGATCTGTTCCGCGACGGCCATTCCAACGAGGTTGACGAAGCCTTCGACTTCCCTGGGACCTACCGTATCGCTCAGTACATCGTTCAAGGAGCCCACCACCATGGCGAGAAATCGCTCCCGGCCGATAGAGACTTCGGCCGTCAGATTACTATGCTCCCCAATCGCCTCGACCATCACCGATTCCTCGTCGGCAGATAGTCTCAATATGCTCACAAAAACTCGAGCGCAACAATAATTCCCGCGAAATGAATTGCAATATATCTTTCTTACGTACTTATCGTCACCTCAGCAGAAGCGTGACAGATTTCAATCTATCGTTCCCGGAAAGTTCGACTGAACTGATCCTGCAGCGGTTTCACGAGATATGACAGGGCCGTCCGCTCCTCGGTCGCGACATGGACCTCCACGGGCATGCCGGGGAGGAGGCGCTTCCCCTGTCCGAGGCGCTCCCACTCACCCTCGTCGAGCTCGACATGTCCGACGAAGAAGGCTTCCTCACGGGCACCCTTCGTCGTCGACGGGGATACGTAGGAGAGCCGCCCCTTCAATTCGGGCGTCGTCCGCTGGTTGAACGCCGTGAACCTGACCTTCGCCGGGCGCCCGACCACGACTTGGTCGATGCTCGACGGCGCGATGTGGATCTCGATCTTGAGCCGGGCATCGTGCGGGACGACGGTCGCCAGTACGTCGGCCGGCGTGATGACCCCGCCCACCGTGAAGGTTTTCAGCTCGTGCAGTATGCCGGTGGCGGGCGCCTTGATGTCCGTGCGCGTTAGCCGATCCTCCAACGCGATGCGGCGATTGGACAGTTCGGACAGCTTGGCGTCGACGGTCGCGAGCTCGCGCTGCGCCTCGGTACGGGCGGTGTCCGCGATGGCAAGCACCTGCACCCGGATCTCGCTCGCCCGGACCTTGGCGCGGGCGATGGACGCTTCGAGCGACCCTTGCTCCCCCGCGAGCCGATGGCGGTCGCGGTTGATGGGCAGGAACCGTGATCCCTCGAAGAGCTGCTTGTCCACGAGGCCCTGCAGCTTCAAGTGCTCGCTGGTCAGGACCGTGAGTTCCTCGCGCTTGGCGTCCCTCTGCTTGACCAGGCCGGCGATCTCCTCGTTCACCTGCCCGATCTGGAGTTCGAGTTGCTGGCGCTGGCTGTCACGGCTGGCGAGGTTGCCTTGAAACAGGCGCATCTCGCCCTCGACGACAGAGCGCGCCTCCGGCATGTCCCCGAGCGGGAGGGGCGGGAACACGAGCACCCTGAGGCCGTCGCGTTCCGCGAGCAATCGGGCCTTCCTCGCCGCCATCTCGACAATCTGCCCCTTCACGATGGCGAGTTCCGCGCGGGTCTGGGCATCGTCGATGCGGATGAGGACCTGATCCGCCGTCACGGACTGTCCGTCATGGACGAGGATGGCCCCGACGACGCCGCCGTCCCGGTGTTGCACCGCCTTGGCGCGATGCTCCACCGCGACCGTGCCGGGGGCCATCACGGCACCGTTGAGGCTCGTCGTCGCGGCCCAACCCCCGAGGCCGCCGAGCAGCGCGGCCGACAACGCGAGGCTCATGGCGACGCGAGGGACGACCGAGAAGGTGGGTGGCGGCGCATGGTCGATCTCGGCCAGGTAGCGCGGGCTTCGGGTGCGGGCAGGCAACGTTGGCATGTTCGAGCCTTCCGTTCGTCAGGTGATGGAGGTCGGAGGCGGCGACGCGGGGCCGGCCTCCACGAACAGGAGAGTGTGCTGTCCGTCGAGCACGATGGTGGTCTCGAAGGTGTCGTCGTGGTCGAAGTCTGCGGTGATGACGGTGACGTCGCCGTCGTCGAGGTGGGCCGACTTGTACCGGATGCCGGACACCGAGCCGTCCTTGCGCTCCAACGCCTCGTCGAGCGACACGCCCGTCGCTCCGGGTGCGGCCTCGAAGAACGACCATTTCAGGAGGTCGATATGGTCTCCGACCGAAAAGTCGGTGATCTGGACGGCGCGGGTCGGTTCCCGGTCCCCGCCATGCGTGGCGAATTCGTAGTGGTCGTCCCCGTCGCCTCCCGTCAGGACGACGTCTTCGTCGCCGATGACGAAGTGGTCCCGCCCCGCGCCGGCCACGATCCGCTCGACGGACTCGATCTGGTCGTCCCCGAGTTCGGTCCCCGACACGACATGGCGGACGAGGTCGACGAGCAGGTCGCCGTTCGCATCGCCGAGGTCCAGCGTGTCGATGCCTTCGCCGCCGTCCACGCGGTCATCGTCCCCGTCCATCGCCATGACGATCAGGTCGTCCCCGCCGCCGCCCCGGACGACGTCGCGCCCGGAGCCGTCGCGAATCTCGTCGTGGCCCGAGCCGCCCTCGAGGACGTCGTCGTCGCCAAGGCCGGCGAGATGGTCGTTCCCGTCGCCGCCGTGGAGCCTATCCGCCCCCGCGCTACCGACGAGGCTGTCCGGGCCCGAGCCGGCCAGCACGACCTCGAGGGACCTCAATACGTCGCGGCCTATCTCGACACTGATCGCGGTGCCGCCGCCCAGATCGACGGCGACGCCGCCGCCGGTGCCCGTCAGGTCGAGTGTATCCACGCCGGACCCGCCGTCGAAGACGTCGTCCGCGCGGTCCAGGGCGGCGACGAGCACATCGTCTCCTTCCTGTCCGAGCACGACGTCGTTCCCGGTTCCATCCGAGATCAGGTCGTCGCCCTCGCCGCCTTCCAGCCGATCGTCGCCCGCGCCGCCGGACACCACATCCCGCCCGGAACCGGCGAGCACCAGGTCGCTTCCATCGCCGCCGTCGATACGGTCGTCGCCGCCACCGCCGTCGAGGGTGTCGTCACCGGTGCCGCCCGCGAGGACATCGGAACCCGCTCCCCCGTCCAGCAGGTCGTCGCCCTCATCGCCGAAGAGGGTGTCGTCCCCGTCCTCCCCGAAGATTCGGTCGTTCCCCGGGCCGCCCGACACCACGTCCCGACCGGCGCCGGCGAAGATCACGTCATGCCCCATTCCGCCGATGATCGTGTCGTTTCCGGCGCCGCCGACGATGTGGTCGTCGCCCGGTCCACCGTGGATCAGGTCGTCTCCGCCACGGGCATCGATGTTGTCGTTCCCGCCGCCGCCGCCGATCCGGTCGGGATACGGTGTGCCCAGGATCAGGTCGTCGCCGTTCGTCCCTGTCGTTTCATCGTGGATGCCGCCGTCGCCGACCGAGCCGGGGTTCAGCGCACGGTCGAGCACGTTCAAGGTCGCCGTCTGCGTGATGGCGAACTCGCCATCCGTGACTTCGTAGGTGAGCGTCACGAGGCCGATTGCGTCGCACTCGAAGAGCCATCCGTCACCATCGCGGACCAGCGTTCCGGATGAGGCGGTCACGCCCCGGATGGACAGTGCGTCGCCGTCGGGGTCGGAGACGCTGCGAAGGAGGTCGAGCGCCGCGATGGGGAGGGACGCGCAGCGCAGTGTGTCCGCCAGATGCAACGTTCCGGTTGAGACCGGGGCACGGTTGCGGCGTCCACCCGTCGTCTCGCCCGGCCCCGCTGGGTCGGTGGTCGACGGGCCGCCTCCGCTGTCCCCGTCCTGCGGCTGCCCGGGCAACTTCGGCCCGTCCCCGGTCGGCCCGCCGGGTTCGAGCGGGCCTCCGTCGGTCTTGTTCCGGGGCGGCGCGAGTTCGCTGGTGTGGGGGGACGGACGCGAACCGGCATCCTCATGGGAAGGGGTTCCGCGTCGGACGCCATGCCCGCCACCGCCGCCTCCACCGCCGGCAGGTGCCACGCCCCGGTTGTCGTTGATCGGGTTCGGGATGACCGGCGACGCCTTGAAGTCGGCGAGATCCGGCCCCGCCTCGGGGGCCGCGAACCGCAGGGATCGCACGCGGACGAACTCCAGCGCCTCGAACTCAAGCGCCTCGAACTCCAGCGCCGCGGAGACGCCTTGCGCCTCCTCGACAGAAGTCGAGGATCCCCTCGCGCGTGGATCGGGGAGCTCCTCGTCCTGCCGGTTGTCGGAAACGAGCTGGAGGGCTGGCTTGGGAAACGACGCTCCCGGCGGCTCTCCTCCGGCGCCCTCGCTTTCGGGCTCGGCGCGGGCCGGCTCATGGAAGAGGGACTTGAGATACGCGGCCACTGACGCGACGGCGAGGCCGAGGTAGTACGGCAAGCGGGACTTGGCTTCGCAGGGTTGCCGGGACCGTTCGCGCCCCTCGTCATGCGCGGCTTCCTCGGTCTTGGTGCCTTTCGTGATGATCATGCCATAGCCCGCTCCTCAAGGGAGCGCTCCCTGGTGACCTTGGCCGGTACGGTGCCTTGAGCGACTTCGCGGTTCGCCTTGCCGAGGATGGCTTCCTTCGGACCGAATGCGGTGAGCTTACCGTCCTGAATGACTGCGACGGTATCGACGGCGGCAAGGACGCTCGGGCGGTGTGCGATGACGACGGCGATGCCGCCGCGGGCACGGACGTCGAGGATCGCCTTGGCGAGCGCCGCCTCGCCCTCGCCGTCGAGATTGGAGTTCGGTTCGTCGAGCACGAGCAGGAAGGGGTCGCCGTAGAGCGCCCGTGCGAGCGCGATCCGCTGGCGCTGCCCGCCCGACAGGGCGGTCCCGAACGGACCCAGCTCGGTCCGGTACCCGTCCGGCATGCGCAGGATCATCTCGTGGACCCCGGCCGCACGTGCCGCCGCGACCACTTGGGCGGGGTCGGCGTCGCCGGCGAGGCGCGAGATGTTCTCCTCGACTGTCGCGTCCATCAGGCAGACCTCCTGCGGCACATAGCCGATGGTGCGCCCCAGGCTCTCTTCGTCCCATTGCGGCAGGTCGGCGCCGTCGAGGCGGATGCCGCCCCGCAGGAGGGGCCACACGCCGGTCAACGCACGGCCCAGCGTGGTCTTCCCGCCGCCGCTCGGGCCGATGACGCCCACGGCCTGCCCGGCCTTGAGCTCGAAGTTGATGTCCGACAGAAGCACCCGCCCCGAGCCCGGTGCCGCGACGGTCACCGAATTGACCCGCAAGGACATCCGCGGCGGCGGGAGCGGCATGGGCTCCTCGACGTTGGCGAGGACCGTCACCGTCTCCTTCAGCCGGGCGTACGCACGGCGGGCCGCGGCGATGGCCTTCCAGTTGCCGACCGTCTGGTCGATGGGTGCGAGCGCCCGCGCCGAGGTGATGGATGCCGCGATGATCGCGCCGGCCGAGAGTTCGCCTCCGATGACGAGGTAGGCGCCCAGCCCCAGCACGGCCGATTGCAGGATCATGCGCAGGATGCGGGACAGGGCGCTGAACGTCCCGGTCACGTCCGCGGTCCGGGTCTGGAGGACGAGATGCTCGTCGTTGGCCGCGCGGTACCGGTCCACCGCCCGCCCGGCGAACCCCATGGCCTTCAGGACGTCCGCGTTGCGTGCGTTGGTGTCGGCGACCGCGTTGCGGACGATCATCGCCTCCTGCGTCGCGCCGGCCCAGCGCCGCGTGAACAGTTCGGTCAGGATGGTGATGAACGTCAGCAGGATCGCGCCGCCGACCGTCAGCGCCCCGAGCCAGGGATGGAGCGTGTAGACGAAGACGAGGAAGACCGGCGTCCACGGCAAATCGAGGAGCGCCACCAGCCCGGGGCTGCCGAGGAATCCCCTGAGGGTGTCGACGTCGCGGCCGCGCTCCATCGCCTCCGACGTCGAGTAGCCGAAGCGGGGCATGTCGATGGCGACGCGATGGGCCAGCGGGGCGGCGCGCCGGTCGAGTTGCGCACCGACACGGACCAGGATCTGCAGCCGCAGAACCTCGAACAGCCCCTGCGCGACGTACAGTCCGATGGCGAGCGTGGAAAGGCCGACGAGGGTCGGCAGGCTGCCGCTCGGCAGGGCGCGGTCGTAGACTTGGAGCATGTAGAACGAGCCCGTGAGGGCCAGGACGTTGATGATGCCTGACATCCCGCCGAGGAATACGAACGGCATCGCGAGGCGCCGCGTGAGCCGTTCGGTGGATCGGGCTTTGGCCAGGTGTTTGCGGTCCCTGGGTCGCATGGCGATGGTCCCCCTGCGGACGGATGGGAGGGTCGGGCCCCGCGCGGGGCCCGACCGCCGTCAGAGCGTTCAGAGCGTGAAGTCCGCGGCCGTGGCGGCCGGGGCGCCCTTGATGGAGAACTTGAACTCCGGCGTTGCATCGCCCGCGGTGTTCCCCGCCACGACGGTGTAGTCGCCATCCGCGCAGTGCTCCTGGGTGATGAGCAGCTGCCCCACGCCCGTGAAGGCGGCCCCCGTCGCCAGGGTGAAGGCTTGGTCGCCGGCCACGCCCTGGTTCGCGTCGATGCCGCTGAGGTCGATCTTGTCGCCCGGCTGGAAGCTCGCGATGGTGTCGCCGTTGGCCGCCGCGGCCGAACCGAAGTGGTAGGTGTCCGCCCCGGAGCCCCCATCCATCACGTTCACCGCGTCGCTGGCGGTGATGTGGTCGTTGCCCGAGCCCGTCACGACGTTCTCGATGCCCCAGAGGACGTCGCTTCCGCTTTGGCCGCTGGCGGCGCTGCCGCGTCCACCCAGCCCGGTCCCGAGGTTCACCGCGATGTTGTCCATGATGGCGGACATGTCGAGCGTGTCGTTGCCGCCTCCTCCGCCGACCTCGTCCCCCCAATAGGTGTCGTTGCCGTCGCCGGTCTCCGCGACGAACAGGTCGTCGCCCCCACCGCCGATGACGTGATCGTCCCCGGCGCCCCCCGTCACGAGGTCGTTGCCGTCCCCGGCGAGGATGCGGTCCGCGCCCGCGTCGCCGTAGACCATGTCCGCGCCGTCACCGGCGAGGATGTCGTCGTTGCCGGCACCGCCGAATACGACGTCGCGACCCGCCCCGGCATCGACGAAGTCGTCGCCCGCCCCGGCCCTGACCACGTCCGCCCCGTCGCCGGCCAGGACGTTGTCGTCGCCCGCAAGGCCGAGGATCGTATCGCCGCCGGACGTGCCGACCAGGACGTCGTCGGCGGCCGTGCCGGTGACGAGATGCGGATCGGTCGAGGACGGGGGCGGCGTCACCCCGCCGCCGGCCTGCTGCTCGCCGGCCGTGCCGGTGCCCGCCTGGCCTCCGTCACCGCCGTGGTCGTCATGGCCGCCCGTACCTTCCGACCCTCCGGCACCCGACCCCGACGTGCCGCCGCTCCCGGCATGGACGCCACCGCCGTGCCCGCCGGACAGGTCGTCCCCGTGGACGGTGGAATTGGTGCCGTCCCCGGATGCGCCGTGCCCCCCCGATGTCCCGCCGGGGGTGCCTGCTCCTGTGCCGCCGCCGGCGGCTGAATGATCGTCAACGCCTCCCTGTTCGGTGGAGGTGCCCTGACCGGCCCCGGCCCCGGCACCGGCACCGGCACCGGCACCGGTCCCCTCGCCCTCGGTTCCGGTCCCGTGATCGGGGGTTGCGCCCGCACCGGCGCCCGCGCCGTCCCCGCCCGCGGCCTGACCGTCCCCGGCTCCGACGGCGAAGATATCCTCCTGCAGTCCCGTCAGGCCGGTGTTGCGGGCGACGATGTCGGAGAAGCTCTGGCCATCGACGATGTTTTGGTAGAAGTCAAAGTTGTCGAATCGCTCCAGGTAGTAGAACCGGTCTCCCTCCTGCAGGCGGTCGAACTGCTCCTGCAGCACGACCCAGAAGGTCTGGCCGACCATGCCGCCGTTGATGTGCTTCTCGGCGAGGCCGCCGACCCAGAGGTCGACCCGGTCGATGCCGGAGACGATCTTGGTCCCGTTCGGCCCGTCATGCAGGATGATGTCCGGGTTCACCGCCGCGAAGGATGCCTGCTCGGCCGCCGTGGCGAGGGCGAGATCGGGATAGGCCTGCTTGAACTGCGCGATGACCGCGTCGCTCAGCCCGTTGCGGGCCTGGAAGTCTTCCCAGGACGTGTAGGGGTCGAGGTTACCGGCATAGCCCACGGCCTCGCGGACGTAGGGGTCGCTCGATGCTTTCAGGTCGGCCCTGACCTGGTTCAGGGTGCCGAGCCCGACGTCGCGCCCCCGCGCCACGTTGAAGGCGAAGAGGTCGGCGTTGATGCGCACGAGGTCGTTGCGCACCGCGTCCACGATATTGAAATCGACCTCCTCGGCCGGCTGCGTCGCCACCCCGGCGAGGATGGCGCCCGCCCCGAGCTGAGCGTAGCCCGGCTGCGGCACGTAGCCGGGAGGCAGGGGGCCCGTGAAGGCGCCGGCCTCGTTCGTCGGATTGAGGAAGGCGTCGACGAGGGCGACCTGGTGAGGCTGTCCGTCCGCGCCGATCACGGTGAGCGTCTGCCCGATCAGCGAGTGGCCGACGCGGTAGACCGCCGACGCGAACTCTTCCGAGATGCGGGCGTCGACCGAGGGGTTGTACCCGGCGTCGCCATGGCTGCCGCTTCCCTTGATGCCGCCGATGAGGTGGTCCGCGAACTCCGTGAAGACGACGCGCTGGTATTCCGCCTCGTTGATCATCTTCGCAGCCTGGAACACCTCCTCGTCCGTGCCCTGGAAGCCCGACTGCAGGAGGTTCTCGACGTGGAAGTTGTGGTTCCGCGCCCAGACCGTGTGCATGGCCGTGAGAGACACGTTCTCGTTCGCGCGACCGTCCCCGGCGACGTAATGGTCGAGGAGGTTCACGAAGGGGTTCGCGTCGAGGAGGAGCGCATGGCCACTGCCCATGAAGTCGGCGGCCATCGCCTTGACGATCCCGGCGTTGAATGCGCCGGTCGCCGGATCGACCAAGGACGCGGCGGGCTGACCCGCCGCGACGTAGTTCGAGTAGTAGTCCCGGAAGCTTACCGAGCCCCCGGGCAGCGACGGGTCGTGGAACACCGTGTTCGCGTCCCAGTGGTGCTGGATCACCGCGCGCAGCGTCGGCAGTAGGCTGAAGGTGGGATTGGACGGGTCCGGTGGCCCGGCCAGCAGGTGTGCCCCCACGCCCTGGTGTCCGTCGCTCTCCCGCAGGAATTGGCCCACGAGCTCGTGCGATCCGTAGGCTTGGTTCTGGTCGACGAACGGCGAGGTCTTGTTGAGGTGTCGCGGCACCCCATTCGCGTCGAGGGAGGCGACCGCGCCGCGGGTCAAGTCGACCGGGTTGTCGCTGGTCGGGCTCCGGAGCGAGCCGGGCCCGCCGATCTCGATGGTGCCGTTCGTTGCGGACTTCGGCAGGAAGTCGAGGCCGTGGTCGAAATACTGGCCGAACGCCATGAAGAAGATGTTCGCGCCGTCGGCCTGTTTGGGGAGGTTGGCCTCCTGGGTGCCGAGGATGTTGCTGATGGCGCGCGGGTCGAGGCCGGCGAAGATCGGGTTGACCTTACCGTTATTGGTCGCCGGATCGTAGTCGCCGTAATGCGCCTGCGTGAGCCGGATGAACGGCTGGTCGGCCGATCCGTATTCGGGATGAGCGATATTGTTGCCAGCCCCGGAGAGCTGGCGGACGCCCGCCGCACCCTCGGCATCGTCGCCCCCACCGACCGGCTGCCCGGTGACGAGACCCTTGAGGCCGGCGAGGTCCGTGGCCGTCAGCGTGAAACTGGCAACCGCGCCGGCCCCATCCCCGGTTCCGCCGCTTCCGCCGCCCCCGCCACCAGCGGCGGGCGTAGTGCCGAAGGTCGGCGTCCCCGTGCTCGCGAAGGTGACGCTGTGCGTACCGTGGGTCAGCGTCGTCATGCCGTTGGCATGGCTCTCGGTGTAGTCGGCCCGTGTCGTGCCCGGCGCCAATTCGATCACGTCCTGCGGGCGCAGCGTGCCTACGAGGGTGTCGACCCCGCCGCCCGAGCGGAACACAATGCGGTGGGCCGAGGTGAGGCCGGAGATGTCGACGGTGTCGTCGCCCACGGTGCCGTCGATGGTGATGGTGTTGAAGTTCAGGCTTGTCGGGGTGAAATCGCCGATCACCCGGATGGCATCGCCGGCGCTCGTCCCCCCGGCGGCCCCGCCGGGCGAGGTCACCTGAAGGGTGTTGACGCGGATCTCCTCGACGTTGTCGAGTTCCGCCACGATGCTTGCGGCGTCCGTCCCGTTGCGGGTGATCACGATCTCGGTGTTGGGGTTGAGGGCGGTCGCCACGTTCCCCGCGACGCCGACCCACGCAGCACGCGAGTAGACGCGGAAGGTTTCGGCCGCGGCACCGCCATTCACCTGGAATGTGTCGACCCCGGCACCGCCATCGACGAAGTCCCGGCCGCCGCCCGGTCCCCACGTCACCGTGTCGGCACCGCCGCCGGCGAAGACCAGATCGTCCCCCGCTCCGCCGGCGAGGGTCTCCCCGGCGGCGGAGCCCACCACGATGTCGGCCCCGGCCGTCCCTGCCGCGCCGATGGCGAACACGTCTCCCCCCCCGTCTTGCAGGAACTCGACCCCGGTCAGGGTATCGCGTCCGTCACCCGCCGCGCCGAGGTTGTCCGTCACAGTGATGACCGCGCCGGCGCGCTCGAACGCGTAAGCTTCGACCGGGCCGGTGACGAGCACCGTATCGGTCCCCGCACCGCCGTCGACGACGTCGTTGCCGGCTCCTCCCGAGAGTTGGTCGTCCCCCGTCCCGCCCTGGAGCGTGTTGTCACCCGTACGGCCGACGAGAATGTCGTCGCCGTCGTTGCCGCGCAGGACGTCGTTGCCGGCGCCCCCGTCGAGTCGGTCGTTCCCGTCGCCGCCGTCGACGACGTCGTTGCCCGCATCGGCCCTGATCCTGTCGTCGCCCGCGAGGCCCAGGATCACGTTGGCACCCGTCGAGCCGTCGAGGTTCTCGTTGCCGGCGGTGCCGACGAGGCCGGTCTCAGCGGTCGGCGTCTGCTGCGGCCCCGTCACGCCTGCGAGCGTGCTCGTCCAGGTCGCGACGGCTCGGACCTCGACGTTCGGGACGATCGGCACGAATCGGTCGCCCGGCACGCCCCCGGGCGCGTCCGCGACGGTCCCGTCCCCTGCGGTGGCGGCCCGCCAGGTCCCGTCGGCATTGAGAACCTGCCAAGCGACCGTCACCGGCCGGCCGGCGGCCAAGCCGGTGAAGGCAGCGTTGAACGCCCCGACGTCCCCGTCCGGGGCGACGAGGTTGAACCGTGCGAAGGGCTGGTCGAGGACAAGCTTCACATCGATCGTGCCGTCCGCGAACTGTAGTCTCTCGATGTTGTGGAGCGTGTCCGTTCCATCGGAGAGCTTGGTCACGGCGCGAGCCGAGAAACCGGTATGCTCCACGCGGAGGCTGCCGTCGCCAATATCCGTGAACGTGTAGTTGGCGCGCACGTCGGAGAACACCGCCGTATCGACGTCTTGACCTTGGCCGGCGTCGACGATCTCGCGGACGATGTTGAGTTGCCCCGGATTGACGGCCCTCGTCATCAGGGCCTCCTTGAGGGTCATTCCGTTGAGGTAGAGGGGTCCTGTCCCGCTCGCGAGCCCGGCAGGGGTCGTGAACATCTTGCCGGCAAGGCTGTCGGCCGTCGCGATCTCGGTGCCGGCGGCGTCGCGGATGCTGATCCGCACGTTGAGCCACCGGTCGCCGTCGATGATGTCGTTGCCGGCTTTGCCGGTGAACGTGTCGCCGCCGGCCCCGCCGAGGAGGATGTCGTTGCCGGTCTGGGGGTCGAATACCGTCGTGTCCGGCGGGAGGGCAGCGAACGCGGTCGCGTCGCCACCCGTCGTCTGTCCCCGGAGCGCGGCGGGCGTCAGTTTCAGGAGCGCCTCAAGCCCGTCGATCAGGGCGACGTTCTGCGACAGCAGCATGCTGTCGGTGGGAGGGGCGTTGATGATGCCGGCGAGGCCGGGGCCGTTCGCCCCCGTCGGCCTGTCGGTCCCGATCAGCGTGTCGTCGTGCTTCCATCCCGAGGCCGCCTCCACGGAGTCGTTGCGGTCGCGCAGGATCAGGGCAGGCTGCGTCGCGAATTGCGAGATGCCGAGGTCGATCACCCCGTCGTTGGGGTCGCCCTTCTGGATGACCCAGTCGAAGCCGAGCATCCCGTTGTTGCGCTGGATGCCGGGGCCCTGGACCATGATGTCGTCGCCGGACTCGCCATCGTAGTCGGTGTCGTTGCCCTGGCCGTTCAGGACGTCATGGCCGATGATGATGCTGTTGAAGAACAGCTGCGAGTTCTCGCCCGAGAGGCTATCGAAGCCTTCGCCGCCCTCGATCCAGTCGTCGCCCTCGTTGCCCATCAGGCCGTCGCCGGCGCTGCCGCCGAGGACGAAGTCGTCGCCGCGCCCGGCGAACACCTCGACGGGGTCCGTCGAGTGGGTGATGAAGTCCTTGCCGCCGCCGCCGAACAGGATGTCGAGCCCCGGCCCGCTGGAGATGGCATCGTTGCCCTCGCCGCCGCGGATGAACTCGTCGCCGAACGGGTCCTCGATGACGTCGTCGCCGTCCCCGCCGAAGATCTGGTCGGATTCCATCCCGCCGTTGAGGTAATCGTCCCCGCCGTCGCCCCAGAGGGTGTCGATGCCCTTGTCGCCGATCAGGCGGTCGTTGCCTTCGGTGCCGCCGAGTACGACGTGCTCGCCGCCGCTGAACTTGAGCGTGCCGCCGTCGGCATGGCCGTCGCCGTCGACATCGGCCCCGGGCGCCACGCGCACGACCTTCGGGTCGATGATCTGGAGGAGGGCGTCGTCCTGCGTCGGGTCGTCCCCGATCTGCTTGGACTGGTTGAGTTCCAGGATGTGGTCCGCTCGGTCGAACAGCGAACCGTTCAGGTGCGAGGACCCCTCGGTGCCCAGGTCGGTGTTGCGCTGGACGAGCGCCGAGAACGTGTTGGCCTCCAGTTCGTTTAGGAGGTTCATGCCCTGCGTACGGCTGAGGTAGTAGAAACGGTCGCCGTTTTGCAAGTTCTCCATCTGCGTCTCGAAGACGAAGTTGAAGGTGTTGCCCAGCATACCGCCGAACTCCATCTTCTCCTCGGCGAGGCCGCCGATCCAGAAGTCGACCTTGTTCAGGCCGGAATTGGCGGCGTTCCACGCGCCCGTGCCGTTCAGGAAGTCGAGGCGGTCGGCGGCCGGCTGGATGGTGTGGGCCTCGTTGACGTTGGGGGTGGCCGGGTCGTCCGGCACGTTGACCGGGGTTCCGAAAACCAGGGCGGTCGCCGCCGCCCGTTTGCCCGCGAGCGTCGTCTCCTGCGTGACGAGGTCGTGCTGGCCGTAGGCCGCGATGAAGTTGATGACGGAGGCTGGGTTCTTGATGTTCTGCGCGAAGTCGACCCAGCTCGTGTACGGCTTGAGCTTCACGTCCGAGGTCATCGCGTAGAACTCGGCGCGCGCCTCGTTGAGGGACGGCACTCCCTGTTCACGCGCCCGCGCCATGTTGAGGACGGCGAGGTCGAGGGGGAGCCCGAGCAGGTTGTTGCGCAGGGAGTCGACCACGAACTCGTCGATCTCGTTGCCGATCTGGCGTGTCATGCCACGGATGATGGCGCCGGCGGCGGCGTCGGTGTCGATGCCGCTGGCGGTGAAGGCGAGCGGGTTCAGGAACGCCTCGATCAGGCCGAGTTCTTGGTTGCCCGGCGCGTTCGGGTCGGCATCCACCGGCTGCATGTCGAAGCCGAGGCGGTCGACGGTATCGCCGAGCATCGAGTGCCCGAACCGGTAGACGACGTGCGCGAATTCGGCGGTGATGGCCGGATCGAGATCGGCGCTGTTGGTGAAGACGAACGGATCGACGTTCGGCTGCACCGTCCGGGCGAACTCCTCGAACACGAGGTGCTGGTACTGCATCTCGGTCACGAACTTCGCCGCCTGGAACAGACGCTCGCCGTCCCATTGCAGGTCGGCGACCTGTTCCGGCGTGGTGGGAAGAGAGGTGACGTCGACCCGCAGCCACTCGTTGATGAAGGCGAGGTCACCGGAGGCGAGGATCGTCGCCTTGTTGGCCTCGACGAGCCGGTTGTGCTCCGAGTGGAAGATCGTGTGGACGGCGGTGAGGCCGATGTTCTCGTTGCCGCGCCCGTCGCCGGTGATGAAGTGGCGGTCGAGCAGCTCGTTGTCGTAGGTCGCGCGGGTCCCGTCGGGGCCGACCGGGATGGCGTTGCCGATGTCGGTGTCGGCATCCGCCGCGACGGGCCGCCCGCGCACCACGGGATCGGCGGTGTTGGCGATGTCGTCGAGGAAGGCGTGGCCGGTCATGACGGCGCCGGTGGTACGGATGCCCTCGGCGGTGCCCTCCTTGAACCACGTGGTCGCGTGGGTCGCATCCGGCTGCATCAGCATCTGCGCGTAGCCGTTCGGCCCGGGGATGAACTTGCCGTAGGGGTCGGTCTTCAGCACCGGCACGTTGTGGATGTCCGTGTCGACGAGCTCGATGCCAAGCATCGCCTTGGCCTGCGCCTTCACCTCCGCCCAGTTGGCGATGGCCTTGCCGTCCGCACCGCCGTTCAGGAGCCGGCCCGTCGCGAATATGAGCGGATTGGCGATGCCGTCGTTCGGGGTCGGGTCGACGCGGACGTACTCGCGCAGGAAGACTTGGTGGGATGGGTGCGAGGTGTAAGTCTGGTTCTGGTCGATCCATGGGGTCGTGGTGTTCATGGACTCGCGGGTGTCGTCGGCCGTGCCGATGACGCCGTCGGCACCTGGCCCGGGCACCGGGGTCGCCCGCGTCAGCGTCATGAAGCGCTGGGCCTCTGGCAGGTCGTCCGCCGTGCCGAAGGTGCCGTCCGCGCCCGCGATCAGCGGGTCGTCCGGCATCAGGGGCACGATGACCGAACCGTTGCCGCCCTTCGTGACGAGGTCGAGCCCGTGGTCGAAGAACTGCCCGAACAGGGTCATCCAGCCGTTGAAGGGGGGCGACAGTCCGATGTCCGGCGACTGGTTCGGGATGAAGGCCAGTTCGGCCGCAGTCGGGACGTAGCCCTGAGGCGGCGCCTCGCCGTTGTGGGCGTCGGCATACGCCTGTTGAGCGATGGGGTTGGACCTCCAGGCGTCGATGGCCGCCGGGTTGTGCGGGCTCATGTCCGAGATGAGGTTGCTGGCGGTCCGGATGCTGGTGTCGATGACCGTGCCGGGCTTGGAATAGTCGTTGTTCGAGACGCTGCCGCCGGGGGCCGGGCCATTCGTGTCGAACGAGCCGCTTCCGGTGGTGTACTGCGCCGGCAGGAGTCGGGGGAACGGCTGGTCCGCCGCGCCCAGCGAGCTCTGGCCCGGCAACAGGTTGTTGTTGCTGCCGTCCACCGCCCGCAACCCGAACGGCAGCAGGGCGGCGGACTGGCCGATGATGTCCTGCAGGGTCCGGGTGTTCCCGGGTGCCGTGAACTCCTCGGCGATCTGGATCTGCTTGAGGATGTGGCGGAGGTCGTTGGTGTCGACCGTGAACGTGACGGACATGATCGTCTCCATTGCCCATGGCTGAAGGGCGGGACGCAGCGCTCGCGCGCCCCGGAAAAGGGGGAGGACCTCGGATCAAGCGTCGACGCTCGGCTTGCCGGGTCGATCTGCCGGTATCTCTCGTGCAGTGACGCACTCACTTCGTTTATGCGTGACTGCACTAGATCATTGTTTTTGCATCAATTTTTCCAGTCTCGGCGGATGCCTTCGACTGGATCGATGCACTCGGAAGGTGGCGGCTTACCGCGCTGATGCAGGCCACTGCCCTCGGCTCGATCCGGCACGATGGCCGGCCTCGACGGAGGCTTGAGCGAGCGTGGCGTCGGTCGCGGCGAATTCCCTGATCGATTACCCATCGGACGCATCCCGTAAGATGAGACTGGGGTTCGACTGTGCCCGGCTGGATGAACCCTGACCGTTCGGGACATCATGCACATCAGCACTCGCAAGTAAGGAAAAATTAACCCCCGCTGCTCCGGAAAAAGCATGCGAGTGTAGGTTTTTCCTTCGTCGAGCTGCCGGTCGAGGACAGGTTGAAACCTCGCCACCGCGTCGCCAGACGGGCAGAATGATCTGCCTGGCGAGAACGATGCATTCCAGTTCGAGAAGGTCATGACGCCTTCCCAGCCGGTGCCGACTACCTTGGATTAGATTGGCAAAGGATGGACCAACGGCCGCTTCGGAAAAGCGCCTTCAGCGTGCCGAAGAGGTGCTCGACCGTCTGGCGCCGGACCCGCATGGCCCGCGGATCGCCGTCCAACCGGCGCTCCCCGGCCTCCAGTGTTCCCCGGCGAGGTGATGCGGTTGTCACGGCGATGGGCGGAAAAGCGCTTCGCGGACCTGCGTCATCACAACGAGCCCCCGAAGGGCGGCCATTTCGCGGCCACGGAAAACCCACTGGCCTTGGTCGCAGATGTGCGCGCGACGTTCGCGAAGATCGGAGAGTTCCAAGTCCATAGGATTCTCACGCGAGGTTATCAGCGTGGACAAGAGTACGTCCGCATCCTAGCCTGACGTTCGATACCCGCGCGATCTCAACTAACATCGCCCAACGACCGAGAGGGACCGCTTTCGGGAGGAAGCAACAACTCTCGCGACGGTGGAAATGGGTCGACACCAGACCCAAAACCTCGGGTCCCGACCATCGGCCGGGGAAACCGGCGTGGGCATCGCATCCAAAGCCCGATGCCCACCCCGAGCCGAAATTACCGGATGGCTGAAGGCCGGCCGCTTTGGAGAAGCTCCGACAGTGATCCTGGCGGCTGAGTTGGGTCGAAACCGGCCCCGCCCATCGTCAAGCCGACCGCACTCTGCCATAAGCGACACACCGGTAGGCACCGCCCCCGATCTCCCCCCGGAACCGCTTCCGGGTGCGATCCTCCGTTGACTGCAGCACAACGCGGTCATGCCGCCGCGCCACGCCTTCCCCGGCCTCATCGAACACGCCGACGCTGCGGGCGTCGCCCTGTTCGCCGCCGCCGTGGCCCTGCCGGAGGACGGCAGCGCGCCCGAGTGGGTGACGGTGTTCCCGAAGGTCGGCCGGGTCGAGACCCGCGACGGGCGGGCCTTCGAGGTCTCCGCCGCGACCCTGATGGCGGCCTTCACCGAGGACGCGATCAAGATCCCCGTCGATGTGAACCACGCCACCGACGCCGCCGGGCTGTTCGGCGGCGAGGCCCCGGCGGTCGGCTGGGGCGTCGAATTGCGCGAGCGGGACGGCGGGCTCCAGCTGAAGGTCGACTGGCTCGACCGGGGCCGCGAGATCGCGACGCTGATCGAGGGCGCGCTGAAGGAGCGCAAGATCGTCCCCGCCCAGCGGGAGCACCTGGAAAAACTCTGCGCGACCGATGAGGGGCTCGCGGGCGTCACCGCCATGCCCGCGGCCACCGCGCCCGGCCTCCAGCCCTCCGGCCTCGACGGACGCCACGCGCCCGAGGGCCGTGAGAGGGCGGTTCAAGCGCGCTTCACGCGGGTGGGGCGCGGCGTGGAGGTGATGACAGGTGAAGCTGCGCGCGGTGCCATGTGATTTTGCGCGCTACAGATGCGCTCGCTCGTGCGGTTGCGGAAGAACCAATCGAGCGCCGCGGGTAGCATCGCAGGTAACGGAAATGAGGCCTGGGGAGACCGGGGCCGGAATGGCCAGTGATCTCACAAGACGAAACGACACACCCGCCTCAAAGCGGTCGAGCTAAGTCATTGTTAAGACGAAACCTTCGACGACCACCAGGCTCACGCCGATTGCGTAAGAAACCTTGGTGGAGCTGAGGGGATTCGAACCCCTGACCTCCGCAGTGCGATTGCGGCGCTCTCCCATCTGAGCTACAGCCCCGTCGAGGCGACGGCCTTGTAGGCGCGGTCGCTTCAGCCTGTCAATTCCCGTCTCGCAAGTCTGTCCCGTCTTCTGTCGGGATCGGCAGGCGGGCGTGCCCTTCCGGACATCGCGCAGCCCGCATGAACGCCCTGATCTGGCTCTTCGATACGGTCGTCCAGCTCTTCATCTACGTGCTCATCGCGAGCGCGGTGCTGAGTTGGCTCGTGGCCTTCAACGTCGTGAACGTGCGCAATCCCATCGTCGCCCAGATCGGAGAGGTGCTCTACCGGATCACCGAGCCCGCCCTGCGGCCGATCCGCAACCTGCTCCCGAACCTCGGCGGCGTGGATATTTCGCCGATCATCCTCATCCTCCTGCTGCTGTTCATCAGCCGCCTGTTGCACGAATATGCCGTGCCGCAGACCTACATCTATACCCGCTGAGGAGCAGCCGTCGTGAAAACCAATCCCGGCCGCTTCTTCGAGGATTTCCGCCTCGGCGAAACCATCCGCCACGCCACGCCGCGCACCGTCACGACCGGGGACGTGGCCCTCTACACCGGCCTCTACGGGCCGCGCTTCGCGGTGCAGTCCTCGGACGCCTTCGCCCGGGCGATCGGCTACCCGCAGAGCCCGCTGGACGACATGCTCGTCTTCCACGTGGTGTTCGGCAAGACCGTCCCCGACATCTCCCTGAACGCGCTCGCCAATCTCGGCTATGCCGAGGGCGGGTTCCGCCGCCCGGTCTATCCGGGCGAGACGCTCTCCACCGTCTCCGAGGTGATCGGCCTGAAGGAGAGTTCCAACCGCCAGACCGGCGTCGTCTATGTCCGCTCCACCGGTGCGGACGAGCGCGGCGAGACCGTGCTGAGCTATTGCCGCTGGGTGCTGGTGCGAAAGCGCGACCCAGAGGCGGCGATCGCCCAGGAGCACGTGCCGACGCTGGCGAAGGCGGTCGATCCCAAGGACCTCGCCAACGCCCTCCCCCCCCTCCAGGCCGGGGCCTACGACACCGCGCTCTCCGGCAGCCCCCACCGCTTCGGCGACTACGCCGCGGGCGAACGAATCGACCACGTCGATGGCATGACCGTCGAGGAGGCCGAGCACCAGATCGCCACGCGCCTGTTCCAGAACACCGCCAAGGTCCATTTCGACGGGCTCGCCGCGAAGGACACCCGCTTCGGCAAGCGGCTGATCTACGGTGGCCACGTGATCTCCCTCGCCCGGGCGCTCAGCTACAACGGGCTGGCCAACGCCTTCGCGCTGGCCGGCATCAATGCCGGGCGGCACGTGGGCCCGCTGTTCGCCGGCGACACGGTCTATGCCTGGAGCGAGGTGCTGGAGACGGCCGATGTGGGCCGGCCGGATGTCGGCCTGCTGCGCCTGCGCACCGTGGCCACCAAGAACCAGCCCTGCACCGACTTCCCCGACAAGCACAACGACGGCTACGACCCCGCCGTGATCCTCGATCTGGATTACTGGGCCTTCGTGCCGAAGTAGGTCTGAGCCCTCACGGCGCCGACCGAGGGTACCGGAAAGCGCCGGTTCCGAACGCGGCGGCCACGGCGGCTGCGATCGCTCGGTGGTGCGGTCGGTCCTCCTCGAACCGGTTCTCCACGATGCAGCCGTCCTCGACGCGAAGCACCACGGTCGGAACGCGTTCGCTGTTGTCGTAGATGAGGGAGCCGTGGGCGAGCGGCAGGGCACTCGCGAGTTTGGCGAAGGACCGCGGGCTGCGCCGCCGGATATCGCTCTCGGGAATATCGTGCCCTCCGCGGGCGACCCGCTCGGCGACGCGACGGACGTTCAGATCCGGCGTCGCCAGCGCGACGAAGACGAGGCCGACCTCGTAGCCGCAGGCCCGCGCCCGACGCAGGAGGGCGATCGCGTGGTGGCTGCTCAGGGTGGTCTCGAACACGAAATCGCCGCGCGTCGAGACCACGCGATCGAGACGGGAAATCGCAAGCCTCGCCGCCCGGGCCTTGCCGCATCCGGTGGCGCGGGCGATCTCGTCGGCTTAATGAACTCACCGGCCGGCTGCAGCAGACCGAAGATGCTCGATTTGCCGGATCCATTGGGTCCGGCAATGACCGTACAGACCGGGAGGCGGCCTTCAGGCGCGGGGACCAAAGCTCTCGACGACCTCATCCGTCGTTCCGGGCTTCAGGCGATGACGAGACCCGTCAGGCATCTCCTTGATGATGCCTTCGCCCAGGGAGGGATCCATGTAATAGGCCGCGACACCGGCCCGCCGGGCCGCATCGATGGCACGGGCTCCAACCTGCCTGACGGCCGATTCGTTCTTCCGGACCTGCTCGAACAGCATCATGGCGACGCTCCGTGCCGGCCCCACTCCGTTCGGGAGCCCGCCTCGCTAGGATGCCGATGTAACGATCCCGATGCCGCGCCGCCAGGGGCCGCACGGCATCGGGCGCCCCCGGCGGAGGACGATCAATCCCGCACGATCACCTTGGTGCCGACCTTCACCCGGTCGTAGAGATCCGTCACATCCTTGTTGGTCATGCGGATGCAGCCGGAGGAGACCGCCGCGCCCATCGTCTCCGGCTCGTTCGAGCCGTGGATGCGGTAGAGGGAGGAGCCGAGATACATCGCCCGGGCTCCGAGCGGGTTGTCCTGGCCGCCGGCCATATAGCGCGGCAGGTCGGGCCGGCGGGCCAGCATCTGCTGCGGCGGGCGCCAATCCGGCCATTCCTTCTTCATGGTCACGGTCTTCACGCCCGACCACGAGAAGCCCTCGCGGCCGACGCCGACGCCGTAGCGCACCGCCGCGCCGCCGCCGAGCACGTAGTAGAGCCGCCGCTGCTTGGTGGAGACCACCACCGTGCCCGGCTTCTCCTTGCCCGACCACGCCACGGTCTCCCGGGGGATCGCCTGCGTCTTGAACCCGTTGATGAAGTCGGCGATCGGTCCCCGGTCGAGAAAATCGGCCTGGGCGGGGACGGCCCCCATCATCATTCCGGCGATCGCCAGCGCCGCGATACGTCCCGACATGCGGTATCCTCAACCTCTGCTTACAGGCTCTCGTGGCCCTCTATCGGAACGGGCATCCCGTTCGGGGCAGGGATGAGGCGGAACGGACCGCCCCGCGCCTTTCCCGCCGGGTGTGCGCTCACAGCCACACCCATGCGGCGCCGCTTCCATTGAATCCGGCCAGCGGGATGCTTATCACAGGGACGTGATCAGTCCGCATGCCTTACCGGACCGCCGCGACGCGGATTTGCCGGCCTTCGGGTTTGGCCGCATCCTCGCGGCCTTCGCCCCGGGCCTCGCGGTGTTTGCCCTTCTGGTGATCGGCGTCGCCGCCGCCGGCCTCGTGTCTAGCGTGGGCGGGGGGCGGACGCCGTCCCAGGTCCCCTCGCTTCGCCCCGTCTTCGCGGTGGTCTCCGCCGCGGCGCCCAAGGCTACGCAGGACAAGGCCACGGCGGTCCTGAAGATCGAGCGCGAGACCACGGCCGTCGCGGCCGATGTCGAACTCGTGTCGGACCCGGCCATGCCCGGCCCCGCCTCCGTCGCGGCCACGCCCCGCCGGTTCGGTCTCGCCGGCTTCCGCGAGGCGCCGGTGTCGCCGCCCCCGGCGGCGCCGGCGGGATCGCCCCTGCGGCCTCCCCGGGCGGCGTGATCCGGTGAGGTGCGACGCGCGAGCCGCGGTCCGCGTCGTCCGCCCCTGCCCCTCGCCCCGTTCCGCCTCATTCCCGGCTTGCCCGCCCGTCAGACGTCGTCCGCCCCGGCGAGACGCCAGTCAGGAGCGCTGAAACCTGTGATTCGCTTGCCCGTCCTCCGCCCCTTCCGCCTCCGCCGCCCCTTCGGCTCCGCCCTGGCCGTCCTGCCGGCGGTGGCCCTCGCGGTGTCGCTCTCGGCCTGCAACAAGCGCGAGGCCGCCGCGCCGACGCCGCCCGTGCCCGAGGTCGGCTTCGTCAGCGTGCATCCGCAGGCCATTCCCTATCTCCGCGACCTGCCGGGCCGCGTGGCGCCGATGCGGATCGCGGAAGTCCGCTCCCGGGTGTCGGGGCTCGTGATCAAGCGGCTGTTCGAGCAGGGCAGCCAGGTCAAGGAAGGCGACATCCTCTACAAGATCGATCCGGCCCCGTACGAGGTGGAGCTGGCCAGCGCCGAGGCGGCGCTGGCCCGCCAGGAGGCGGCCCTGGTGCTGGCCCGCCAGTCGGCCGACCGGCTGGAGCAGTTGCTCTCCCGCGCCACGGCGAGCCAAGCGCAGTACGATGCCGCCTTCGCCGGCAAGAAGCAGGCGGAGGCCGAGGTCGCCGGGGCCAAGGCCGCCCGCGACCGGGCGCAGCTCAACCTGCACTGGACGGATGTGCGGGCGCCGATCACCGGCCGCATCGGCCGGGCGCTCCTCACGGAGGGAACCCTGATCGAGCCGGGGCAGACGGGGGCGCTGGCGACGATCCAGCAGCTCGACCCGATCTACGTGGACATCACCCAGTCGGTGGGTGAGCTGAACCGCCTGCGGCGCGACCTCGCCAGCGGCGAACTCGCCCGGCTGGAGGACAATTCCGCCAACGTCCACCTGATCATGGACGACGGCAGCCTGTACCCGCTGGCCGGCCGCCTGCTGTTCTCCGACGTGACCGCCGACCCGAGCACCGGGCAGGTGACGCTGCGGGTGCAGTTCCCGAACCCGCACGACGAGCTCTTCCCCGGCATGTATGTCCGCGCCCGCATCAAGCAGGGCATCGATTCGGACGCCATCGCCGTGCCGCAGCAGGCGATCCAGCGCACGGATGACGGCCGCGCCGAGGTGTGGGTGATCCGGGACGACCAGACCGTGATGCGCCAGCCGGTGGAGGTCGGGCCGGTGGTCGGCAACGACTGGCTGATCCGCTCGGGGCTCAAGGCCGGGGAGCGGGTGATCGTCGACGGGTTCCAGAAGGTCACCGTCGGCATGACGGTGAAGCCCAAGGACCAGACGCCCCCCCATGCCGAGACCGGCGGCGAGGCCCCGAAGCCGGACGCCGACGAGGCGACCGAGAAGGCCGACACCCAGCAGCGGGCGCAAGCCGCCGCGCAGCGTCGCTGAGGAGCCTCGGTCCATGGCTCGCTTCTTCATCGACCGGCCGGTCTTCGCCTGGGTCGTCGCGCTCTTCATCATGCTCGGCGGGGCGCTGGCGATTCCGAACCTGCCCGTGGCGCAGTACCCGGTGATCGCGCCGCCCTCCATCGCCCTCTCGACCGCCTTCCCCGGCGCGTCGGTGGAGAGCCTCTACACCGGCACCACCCGGCTCATCGAGGATGAGCTGAACGGCGCCGCCAACATCATGAGCTTCGAGTCGACCACCGATTCCTTCGGCTCGGTCAACATCACCGCCACCTTCCAGCCGGGCACCGACCCGTCGCTGGCCTCGGTGGAGGTGCAGAACCGCCTGAAGCGGGTGGAAGCCCGCCTGCCGGTGGAGGTGCGCCAGAACGGCATTCTGGTGGAGGAAGCCTCCGCCGCGACGCTCAACATCATCACCCTCGTCTCCACGGACGGCGGGATGGACGAGGTCGGCCTCGGCGACTTCCTCATCCGCAACGTCATCAACGAGATCCGCCGCATCCCCGGCGTCGGCCGCGCGACCCTCTACTCGACGGAGCGCTCGCTCCGGGTCTGGGTGGATCCCGACAAGCTGCGGGGCCTGTCGCTCACCCCCGGCGACGTGAGCGACGCGATCCGCAACCAGAACATCCAGATCGCCTCGGGCGCCGTCGGCGCGCAGCCGAGCCCCTCCACCAACGCGCTGACCGCGCCCATCGTGGTGAAGGGCCAGCTCTCCACCGTGGAGGATTTCGGCGCCATCGTCCTGCGGGCGAACCCGGACGGCTCGAACGTGCGCCTGCGCGACGTCGCGCGGATCGAACTCGGCGGCGACGCCTACCAGTTCTCGACCCGCCTCAACGGCGGCCAGGCGGCCGGCATCTCGGTGACGCTGGCCCCCGACGGCAACGCGCTGGAAACGGCCAAGGCCATCCGCGCCAAGATGGAGGAGCTGTCCCAGTTCTTCCCGCCGGGGCTGAAGTGGGACATCCCCTACGACATCACTCCCGCCGTGAAGGCGTCCATCGAGAAGGTGATGCACACCCTCGTCGAGGCGGTGGTGCTCGTCTTCATCGTGATGTTCGTGTTCCTCCAGAACATCCGCTACACCCTGATCCCGACCATCGTCGTGCCGATCGCCCTGATGGGGACGGTGACGGTGATGTGGCTCTCGGGCTTCTCCGTGAACGTGCTGACCATGTTCGGCATGGTGCTCGCCATCGGCATCCTCGTGGACGACGCCATCGTCGTCGTCGAGAACGTCGAGCGCATCATGAACGAGGAGGGGCTGCCGCCGAAGGAGGCGACCCGGAAGGCCATGGACCAGATCACCGGGGCGATCATCGGCATCACCCTGGTGCTGATGGCCGTGTTCGTGCCGATGGCGTTCTTCCCCGGCTCGGTGGGCATCATCTACCGGCAGTTCTCCATCGCGATGGTCACGTCCATCGCCTTCTCGGCGCTGCTCGCCCTGTCCCTGACGCCCGCGCTCTGCGCGACCTTCCTCAAGCCCATCGAGAAGGGCCACGGCCACGCCAAGGGCGGCGTGTTCGGGATGTTCAACCGGTTCGTGGACCGGGAGACCGCCCGCTACGGCCGGGGGACGGCGTGGTTCATCCGTAAGTCGGGCCGGGTGATGATGGTCTACCTCGCGCTGGTCGCGGGCACGGCCTACGCCTTCGTGAACCTGCCGGAGGGCTTCCTGCCGGTGGAGGACCAGGGCTTCTTCACCGTCGATGTGCAGACGCCGCCCGGCGCCTCGTTCAACCGGACCATGGCGGCGGTGCGCAAGGTGGAGGAGCATCTCCTCGCCCAACCCGGCGTCGCCACGGTGACGATCCTCAACGGCTTCTCCTTCTCGGGCCAGGGGCCGAACACCAGCCAAGCCTTCGTGACCCTGAAGCCCTGGAGCGAGCGCGACGCGGCCAACTCCGCGAGTGCCCTGGTGAAGGGCACGAACGACGCCCTCTCCGGCTACCGCGACGCCCTGATCGACGCGCAGGAGCCGCCGCCCGTGGACAACCTCGGCAACGCGTCGGGCTTCTCCTTCCGCCTGCAGGACCGGGCGCAGCGGGGCTACGCGGCGCTCACCTCCGCGCAGGCGCAGCTCCTGTCGCTCGCCCGGCGCAGCCCGGTTCTCAAGAACGTGAAGATCGAGGGCCTGCCCGCCACGCCCCAGGCGGAGCTCGTGATCGACCGTGAGAAGGCGGCGGCGCTCGGCGTCAAGTTCGAGGACATCAACGACGCCATCCAAGTCAACCTCGGCTCGGTCTACACCAACGACTTCCCGAACCGGGGCAAGATGCAGCGCGTCTACGTCCAGGCCGAGCAGTTGCAGCGGCTCAACGCGGCCGACATCCTGAACTACGCGGTGAAGAACAGCTCCGGCACCATGGTGCCGATGTCCTCCATCGCCGAGCTGAAATGGGGCGTCGGCCCGAGCCAGATCGTGGGCTTCAACGGCTACCAATCGGTGCGCTTCACCGGCGAGCCGCAGGCGGGCTACACCTCGGGCGACGCGATCAACGAGATGGAGCGGTTGATGCTCCAGTTGCCCAAGGGGTTCGGCTACGCCTGGACCGGGCAATCCTATCAGGAGAAGCAGGCGGGCAGCCAAGCGAGCCTGCTCCTCGCCCTGTCCGTGCTGATCGTGTTCCTGCTGCTCGCCGCCCTCTACGAGAGTTGGGCGATCCCGGTCTCGGTGCTGCTCGTCATCCCGCTGGGCGTCATCGGCTCCGTGGCGGCGGTGTACCTGCGGGGCATGCCCAACGACGTGTACTTCAAGATAGGGCTCATCACGATCATCGGCCTCTCCGCCAAGAACGCCATCCTGATCGTGGAATTCGCCCGAGACCTGTGGAAGCCCGGCACCTCGGTCATCCGGGCGGCGGTCGATGCCTCGACCCTGCGGTTCCGGCCGATCGTGATGACCTCGCTCGCCTTCATCTTCGGCGTGGTGCCGCTGGCCATCGCCACCGGCGCCGCTTCGAAGAGCCAGCAGGCCATCGGCACCGGCGTGATGGGCGGCATGATCACGGCCACCGTGTTCGCGGTGTTCTTCGTGCCGGTCTTCTTCGTGGTGGTGATGCGGATCTTCCGCCGGAAGGCGGTGATCGCGGGCGAGCAGGGTGCGGCGGCCGAAGCCTCCGCCCCCCGGGCCCACGCGACCGCGGCGGAGTGAGGGGAGCGGAGTTCCGCTGCCCATCTTTGCGAGCGTCAGCGAAGCAATCCAGGGACGCGCCTCCTTGTGGGAGGTCCCGCTGCCCTGGGTTGCTTCGCTTCGCTCGCAAAGACGGGAGAGGCGACGGTCTGAAAAGAAAAAAGCCGCCCCGAAGGGCGGCTGGAAGAGTCATCAGGGAGGCATCAAACAGAGTGGACAGACGCGTCGCACTCGACATCCAGAAAACTGGATGCGCTCTTTATGAATTGGGAACCTTAATGCACACTTAAGCGCGGCCGATCAGTTCAGGCAGTCGCCGACCGGAATCGAGACGGTCGGCCCTTCCGCGAATCCTACGGCGCGACCCTTGGGGATCGCCACGATGCGACCGGCCGGAGACCCGTCAGGCGGCGAGGCTGTCGAACAGGCCGCGCCCGTCGGTGCCGCCGATGAGCCCTTCGACGAAATTCTCCGGATGGGGCATCATGCCGAGCACGTTGGCCCCCTCGGAGAAGACCCCGGCGATGCTGTTGAGCGAGCCGTTGCGGTTCGCCTCGACCGTGAGGTTCCCCGCCGCATCGCAGTAGCGGAAGGCGACGCGGCCCTCGCCCTCGAGACGCGCGAGGGTCTCGGGATCGGCGAAGTAGTTGCCCTCGCCGTGGGCGACGCAGACGTCGATGACCTGATGGGGGGCGTAGGCGCGGGTGAAGCGCGTATCCGTCCGCTCCACGCGCAGGGCCTGCCGGTGGCAGATGAAGCGACGATCGACGTTGCGCATCAGGACGCCAGGCAGGAGGCCCGACTCGCACAGGATCTGGAAGCCGTTGCAGATGCCGAGCACCAAGCCGCCCCGCGCCGCGTGGGCGCGCACCGCGTCCATGGCCGCCGCGCGGCCGGCGATGGCGCCGCAGCGCAGGTAATCCCCGTAGGAGAAGCCGCCCGGCAGGACGGCAAGGTCGGTCCCCGGCGGCAGCGCCGTGTCGGCGTGCCAGACCATCGAGACCTTCGCGCCCGAGAGCCGCAGCGCCCGCGCGACATCCCCCTCACGGTTCGAGCCCGGGAAAACGACGATCGCGGCGTGCATCAGGCGATCTCGATCGCGTAATTCTCGACGACGGTGTTGGCCAGGAGCTTCTCGCAGGCAGCGCGCAGCGTCTCCTCGGCCGAGGCGGCGTCCGAGGTCGCCACCTCCAGGTCGAAGACCTTGCCCTGCCGGACGCCCTCGACGCCGGAAATGCCCAGCGACTTCAGCGCGGCCTCGATCGCCTTTCCCTGGGGATCCAGCACGCCGGTCTTCAGGGTGACGGTGATTCGGGCTTTCATCGCGATGTAACTCATCACTGGCCGACAGCTCACCGCTTCGGCGCGTCGCACATGGCACCTGCGATTATTAGAGCAGGCGGTCCAGCTTGTCGAACGATGATCCGTCCTGCACGGACCCCGTCCCGGTGGGGACGACGCCCCCGCCGCGTCTCAGGTTCGCTTGGTCGTCAGGGGTTCAATGCTCGTGGCACGGCGCCAGAGCTGCACCATGATCCAGAGGGCGAAGAGGCTGAAGACCCCCATGAGGACGTGCCCAACCCGGTCGCCGAGGTCGAAGAGGCCGGCAAGCGCCCAGCCCGCGGCGATGGCCACGGCGAAGACCTCCGTGCCGACCAGAACCATCATGCTCAGGATGGTGACCGCGTTGCGTGCGTTCACTGTAGCGCCCTTCCCGCCCGCTCTGCGGGTCCGTGCCGCCTGCTAACCCAGGCGGGGGCGGGGGCGCAAGCCGCGCCCCCGTGCGAGGAACCGCCTCAGCGCGGCGCCCGCTTGGCCAGGATGCGTTGCAGCGTCCGGCGGTGCATGTTGAGCCGCCGCGCCGTCTCGCTGACATTGCGACCGCACAACTCATACACGCGCTGGATGTGCTCCCATCGCACCCGGTCGGCGGACATCGGGTTCTCCGGCGGGTCCGCCCGCTCGCCCGGCTGCGCCATGAGCGTGCCGTGGATCTCGTCCGCATCGGCGGGCTTGGCGAGGTAGTCGAAGGCGCCGAGCTTCACGGCCGTCACCGCCGTGGCGATGTTGCCGTAGCCGGTGAGGATGACGCCCCGGGCTTCCGGGCGGCGCTCCTTGAGGCGGGCGATCACGTCGAGGCCGTTGCCGTCGCCCAGGCGCATGTCGATGACGGCGAAGGCGGGGGCGTGGGACTCCACGGCGGAGACCCCTTCGGCCACGCTCTCGGCCACCTGCACATGGTAGCCCCGCCCTTCCATCGCCCGCGCGAGGCGGGTGGAGAACGGCTTGTCGTCATCGACGATCAGCAGGGAGCGATCCGTGAAGGCGGCCAGCGGATCGGTGTCGTTCGAAGAAGCGGCCTCCGCGGCCGCGGCAGTCCCGGAGTGCGTGAGCATCGGGAGCTCCTTTCACCACGTTGTGGGTTCAGACCACTATATAGGCACGATGTCGCGCGGCGGCAGGGTCTCGACGGCAGTATCGTCGGGCGAAAGATACGGAACTGCCCCCCGCTCGAAGATGTGGCGGGCCCAGGAGACCCGGACGATGGCCCCGTGCCGGTCCGGTCCGACGGCGTTCGAGAGGGCGATCTGCGCGCCCGAGCGCTCGATCAGCGTCTTGGCGATGAACAGGCCGAGGCCGAGGCCCACGGGGGCCGAATCCCCCGGCTGCGTCTGCGGCGCGCTGCGCGTGGAGACGTAGGGCTCCCCCGCCCGCAGCAGCACCTCGGCCGAGAAGCCCGGCCCGTCGTCGCGGATCTCGATCCAGACCCGCTCGTGGTTCCAGTTCCCGTCGATCACTACCCGCGCGTTGGCGAAGTCGACCGCATTGTCGAGGATGTTGCCGAGCCCGAACATCACGCCGGGGTTGCGGCGGCAGGAGGGCTCCGGCCCCTCCCCCCGGCTCGTCGCATCGATGACCACGCCCATCGCCCGCTGGGGGGCCACGAGTTCCTCGACGAGATGGCTGAAGGTCACCGTCGTGAGGAAGCCGCCGCCGTCGTCGCCGTCGAGGGAGGTGAGCTTGCCGAGGATGCTGCGGCACCGGTCCACCTGCTCGCGCAGGAGGGCGAGATCCTCCGCGACCGTGGGCGACGCCTCCGGACCGAGCTGCCGGATCAGCTCCTTGGAGACCACCATGATGGTGCCGAGCGGAGTGCCGAGTTCGTGGGCGGCGGCCGCCGCCAGCCCGTCGAGCTGCGAGAGGTGCTGCTCGCGGGCGAGGACGAGTTCCGTGGCGGCCAGCGCCTGGGCGAGCTGGCGCGCCTCCTCCGCGACCCGCCACGCGTAGACGCCGGTGAAGGCGGTGCCGAGCAGGATCGCCGTCCACACCCCCGAGACGTAGAGGAAGGGCAGCTCGATCCGCCCGTCGGCGAACCACGGCAGGGGCCGGTGCACCAGGGCGAGCAGGGTGGCGAGCCCGATCGCCAGGAGGCCGAGGGCCAGCGTCCGCTCCGGCGGCAGGGCGGTGGCCGAGATCAGCACCGGCGCGAGGAACAGGAGCGAGAACGGATTCTGGAGCCCGCCCGTCAGGAAGAGGAGGGCGGCGAGCTGCACGATGTCGAAGGCCAGCAGCAGGGCCGCCGAATCGGCGTTCAGCCGGTAGCTCGCCGGGAAGCGGATGCGCAGGGCGAGGTTGAGCCAGGACGAGGCGGCGATGACGAGGAAGCACCAGCCGAAGGGCAGGTTCAGACCCAGGCCGAACTGCGCGCCGACGACCGCCGCGCTCTGGCCGGTGATCGCCAGCCAGCGCAGCCGCACGAAGGTGTCGAGGCGCAGCTGCCGGGCGCGTCCGTCAAGCCCTGCAATGCGCTCCTGAATCGTATGCATCCCCAAACTCTAGGGTCGGATCGGGAAATCGGAAATCCGCCTGTGCGGAAACACCGTAGGCGGAGGGATGTCGAACGCGGGGCGGCGGCTGTGGCTCCAGTGCGCCTTGCCGTCCCGCCGCGGGGGCGGGACGCTGCGCCGCGCCGTTCCGCCAAGGTTCATGCGGAACGTTCATTCTGGACGGGCCGTTGCGTCCCGTTCTACGGCGCCGCGATACGCCGCGAGGGAGACTGCGATGCTGCTGGCCTACGGACTGTTCGAGGGCGCCCGGATGATGATGGCGCCGGCGCGCTTGGCCGCCGACCTCACCCGCCACAGCATGACGAGCCCGGCCAACCCGCTGGCCTACTCGCCCTATGCCCGCTCCATCGCGGCGGGCTGCGAGATGTTCGAGCGCGTCACCCGCCGCTACGGCAAGCCCGCCTTCGGCTTCTCCGAGACCGTGGTGGGGGGGAGCCGCGTGCCCGTCACCGAGCGGATCGTGTGGGAGCGCCCCTTCTGTCGCCTGATCGCCTTCGACCGGGCCTTCCGCCAGCCGCCCGCCGAGCCGCAGCCGAAGCTGCTCATCGTCGCGCCGATGTCCGGCCACTACGCCACGCTGCTGCGCGGCACGGTGGAGGCGATGCTGCCGGACCACCAGGTGTTCATTACCGACTGGATCGACGCGCGCATGGTGCCGCTGCTCGAAGGCGCCTTCGACCTCGACACCTACATCGACTACCTGCGCGACATCTTCGCCGAACTCGGCCCCGACCTCCACGTCATGGCCGTGTGCCAGCCCGCCGTGCCGGTGATGGCCGCCGTCGCCCTGATGGAGGCCGACGACCAGCCCCACATCCCGACCTCCATGACGCTGATGGGCGGCCCGATCGACACCCGCCGCTCGCCCACCGCCGTGAACTGCCTCGCCCAGGAGCGCGGGCAGGATTGGTTCGAGCGCAACACGATCAGCCTCGTGCCCGGGATCTATCCGGGCGCCTTCCGGCGGGTCTATCCCGGCTTCCTGCAACTGTCGGGCTTCATGGCGATGAACCTCGACCGGCACGTCACCGCCCACACCGACATGTTCGAGCACTTGGTGAAGGGCGACGGCGATTCGGCCGAGAAGCACCGGGAGTTCTACGACGAGTACCTCGCGGTGATGGACCTGACCGCCGAGTACTATCTGCAGACCGTCCAGACGGTGTTCGTGAACCATTCCCTGCCGAAGGGGGAGATGACGTGGCGCGGCGTGCCCGTGGACCCCGCCGCCATCCGCCGCTGCGCCATCCTGGCGGTCGAGGGCGAGAACGACGACATCTCCGGCGTCGGCCAGACCAAGGCGGCCCTCGACCTGACGCCGAACCTCTCGCCCGCGCGCAAGGCCTACCACCTGCAGGAGAAGGTCGGCCATTACGGCGTGTTCAACGGGTCCCGCTACCGGGCGATCATCGCCCCGCGCATCGCGAGCTTCATCCGCGAGATGAGCGCCGAGGCCGGGCGGCGCACGCCGTACCTGCGCAGCGTGGGGTGAGGGTCCGCCTTTCCCCGCAGCCGGGAACCGTCGCGAGACCCGGTCATCCCTTCTGATCCTGCCCGCAACCTCATCCTGAGGTGCGGCGAAGCCGTCTCGAAGGAGGTCTCCAGAGCGCGCCGCGATCCCTGGAGTTCTCCTTCGAGGCCTCCGCTTTGCTCCGGCACCTCAGGATGAGGTCGAGAGCGGCGGGAATTTCGCAAGGATCCCGCAAGCGGGGAGAGGGTCAGAAGCCTCTCAAGCCACCTTCGCCTGAGGCTGCGCCACCTGCGGCCCGAAGAGGGCTTGGTACAGGGCGCTAGGCGTGCGCGAGCGGCCGTCCCCGTCGATGATCGCGACCTCGGCGAGGCCGGCGGCGGCGAGGCTCAGCGCCTGATCGAGGGCCGCCAGCAGCGAGGCATGGCCATGCGCGCGGCGGCCGGCGGCGCAACGGGCGGTGACGGTGTAATTCACGGAATAATCCTGGTCGGACGATACTGGTTAGATCATCCTCAATAACGGCCGAACCTTGATAGGACGTTGTCCGGCCGGTGGCACCGCACCATCTTTGCGGAATTCGCACCGCACCGCGATGGGTAGAGGGCTCCCAGGATGAGGGTGGGGACGGGAGTGCCCGCCCCCAACCCGGCGACCGTCCTACCGCTTCGTGGCCCGCAGCGCCGGCAGGCCGATGCCGGTGGAATCGAAGCCGCCATCCACCGCCACGACCTGCCCGGTCACGTAGCTGGCGCGCTCCGAGCACAGGAACACGATGACGTTGGCGAGTTCGCTCTCCAGCCCGTAGCGGCCGAGCGGCACGGCGTCGTGGTAGGCGGCGCGGATTTCGGGGCTGTGGACCGCCTTGGCCATCGCCGTGTCGACGGGGCCGGGGGCGACGGCGTTCACGCGGATGCCAAGTTCGCCGAGTTCGATCGCCTGCTGCTTGGTGAGCTGGGCGAGGCCGGCCTTGCTGGTGCCGTAGGCGACCCGGAGCGTCGAGGCGCGCAGGCCCGAGATCGAGGTGATGTTCACGATGGCCCCGCCGCCGTTCGCTGCCATGAGGGGCGCGGCGGCCTGGGTGCAGAGGAACGGGCCGGAGAGGTTGACCGCGAGCACCCGCGACCAATCCTCGAAGGTCGTCTCCAGCAGCGGCTTGAAGATCGCGATCCCGGCATTGTTCACCAGGGCGTCGAGGCGGCCGAAGCGCGTGGCCGTGCGCTCGACGGCCGCCCGGACCTGCGCCGGATCGGACACGTCGGCGGTGAGGGCGAGCGTCGCCTCCGGCCGCCCGAGGCGGGCGACCGTCGCCTCCACGCCCGGCCCGTCGATGTCGAGGAGGGCGACCTGCCACCCCTCCTCGAGGAAGCGCTCGGCGGCAGCGAGGCCGATGCCCCGGGCGGCCCCCGTCACGAGGGCGGTGCGGTGGTGGGTGTCCTGCACGGTGCGATCTCCGTCGCGATGAGGGGTCTCAGGGGGTCTGGGTGCTGGCCTGCACCCGCTCCTCGGCGGCGCGGATGGCCTCCGGGGTGCCGACATGCAACCACTGCCCGTCGAGCCGCATGCCGGACAGCCGGCCGCGCGCGATGGCCTCGTCGAACAGGCGGTTGAGGGAGAAGGAGCCCTCGGGCGTGCCGGCGAAGAGCGCCGGCGTCAGGATCGCGACGCCCGCGTAGATGAAGGGCGCGATCCGGCGCTCGCCCCGGCGCTCCAAGCGCCCGTCCGGGTCCATCACGAAGTCGCCCGCCCCCTCGTAGCCGAGGCTGGTGGTGGTGGGGGCGACGAGGAGGAGCGCGTCCATGCGCTCCCCGTCCCACCCGGCGATCAGGCGCGACAGATTCGGCACCGGGCCTTCCAACCAGAACGAATCGGAGTTCAGCACCACGAAGGGCGCCTCGCCCAGGAGCGGCAGCGCCTTGCGGATGCCGCCGCCGGTCTCCAGCAGCGCCTCGCGCTCGTCGGAGACGGTGATGCGTGGAGCCCGCCCCCGCCGGGCGAGGTGCGCCTCGATCTGGTCGGGGAGCCAGTGGACGTTCACCACCGCCTCGGTGAGCCCGGCCTCCGCCGCCCGGTCGAGGGCGTGGTCGAGGAGCGCCTTGCCGGCGACCTGCACGAGGGGCTTCGGCAGGGTCGCCGTCACCGGCCGCATCCGCGTGCCGAGGCCCGCCGCCAGCACGAAGGCACGCGTGATCGAGGAAGCCTCACCCATGGCAGAGCAGTCCGGTTTGGTTCGAGACAATCGGGGATCCCAAAGGACGAGTCCTTTGGCGGGGTCCAATGGACGCATCTTGGGCGAAGCCCCTGGCCACTTGCAGGGCGCTGCCCCGCACCCACCAGAGGACTCGTCCCCTGGACACCCTCAGGCCTCCGGCAGGAGGCCGGGGAGATGCCTCGCGTGCCAGTCCCGCAGGGGGGCGAGGGCCGGGTGGGCGAGGTTGCGCAGCAGGTAGCCCTCGATCCGCGGCAGGTGGGCGAGGTAGCCCGGCTTGCCGTCCCGCTTGTCGAGCCGGGCGAAGATGCCGAGGATCTTCGTCGCCCGCTGGGCCGCCAGCAGGGCGTAGGCGGTGGCGAAGGCGCCCATGTCGAAGTTCGCATCCCGCGCCCGCCGCTCGCGGACGTAGAGGCCGAGAAGGCGCAGTTCGAAGTCGGCGGTGGCATCGACCCGGGCGTCCTGCAGCAGCGAGGCGACGTCGTAGGCCGGATGGCCCATCACCGCGTCCTGGAAGTCGATGACGCCGACCCGCTCCAGCCCCTCCCGGCCCGGCAGCCAGATCAGGTTGGGGGAATGGTAGTCCCGCAGGGTCCAGGTCGGCCGGGCGGGGATCGCCGCCTCCAGGGCCTGCCGCCAGAGGGCGACGAACTCCGCCCGCGCGCCCTCGTCCAGGGTCACGCCGCGGATGGCCGGGGCGTACCAGTCCGGCATCAGCTCCGCCTCGAACAGAAGGGCCTCGCGGTCGTAGGCGGGAATGACGTGGTCGATCCCTTCCGCGACGGGGAGCGTCGCCGGCAGGTCGGTGGCGTGGAGCTTGGCGAGCAGGCGCACGGCCTCCGCGTAGCGCTCCGGCCGGGGGGCGCCGCCCTCCACCACCGGATCGCTGCCGAGATCCTCCAGGATCAGCAGCCCCTCGGCGAGATCCTCGCCGTAGATCCTGGGCGCCGAGAAGCCGAGGGCCCGCAGGCCCCGGTCGAGGGCGACGAAGGCGTGGACGCTCTCGGCGAGATGGACGATGGCCGAATAGGGCTTGCCGTCGCGCACCGGCGGACCGTCGGCCTTGGCCGGGGAGATCATCAGGACGGCGCTGGTCCCGTCAGGCTTGCGCAGGCGCTCGTAGGCGCGGGAGGATGCGTCCCCCTGCATCAGGATGCGCTCGGCATCGTCCCAGCCGGCGCGGGCGAGGAGCTTGCGCACGGCCCGCGCCCGGTCGATCCGCGCCTCCATGCCGCCCGTGCCGGCGATGCGGGCGAGGCGCGCGCCCTCACCGAATTCAGGCCGCAGGGACAGGCCCACGGTGAGGACGGGGCCGGGATGGGCGGGCATCCGGTCCGGCCACTCGACGAGGGTGATGGCGCCCTCGGTCATCTCGTCGAAGCCGAGTTCCAGCAGCTCGTCCGCGTCGCGCAGGCGGTAGAGGTCCGCGTGGATGACCGCGCGGCCGTCACGGGCGGTATAGGGCTGGATGAGGGTGAAGGTCGGGCTCGGCACCTCCAGGCCGGGCTCGCCGGTCAGCTCGCGGATCATCGCCCGCGCGAGCGTCGTCTTGCCGTCACCGAGTTCGCCCGCCAGGGCCACCCGGTCGCCGGGCAGCAGGAGCTCGCACAGGAAGAGGCCGAGATCCTCGGTGGCCTCCTCGTCGGGCAGCACGAATTCCCAGGCGGGAGCCGGGGATGCCGCCGCCACGGGGGCCCCCTCCTCGTCCACCCTCTGCCCATCCCGCTCGTCGCCGCTCAAAACCGCCTCCGCGCGCCCCGAAACGCATGGTCCGTAAAGCGGAAGCCGATGCAAGCCCCCTCCCGCCTCCGCTGCCGTATCGCCGCAGGGCGGTGCAGGCAAACCACGCCGACGGATGCCGCCGCGACACGGCCCGGATCGCAGGACCGCAGGTTGTGGCCTTGGCCGCGCTGGCACGCAGATTGCCGAACGGCGCCCGATCGCATGATCGGCACGCCATGGCGCGGAGAACAAGAATGAAGCGCGAGCACCTGACCGAGAAGCTTCTCGACATCAAACGGGAGAAGGGCTGGAGCTGGAAGCACATCCACGAGGAGATCGGCGGCCTCTCACCCTTCCTGATCACGGCCGCGTGCATGGGACAGATGAAACTGCCTAAAGCGCAGGCACAACGCGCGGCCGCGCTGTTCGGACTGACCGAGGCGGAGCAGCGGATGCTCAATGAAGCGCCATATCGTGGCTCGATTCCCTCCATGCCGCCCACGGACCCGCTGATTTACCGGTTCTACGAGCTGGTGATGGTCTACGGCACGACCTTCAAGGAGCTGATCCAGGAGGAGTTCGGGGACGGCATCATGTCGGCCATCGACTTCAACATGGACATGGCCCGCGAGGCCAACAACAAGGGCGACCGGGTGAAGCTCACCATGTCGGGCAAGTTCCTGCCGTACAAATACTACGGCAACGACGACGACACGCCGGAATATGGGTTCAAGGAGGGGTAGCCTTCTTCGTCATTGCGAGCGACGCGAAGCAATCCAGGGATCCGCCACAGCCGGAAGCGTCCCGCGACCCTGGATTGCTTCGTCGAGGCTCGCAATGACGGCACGGAGGGACCCGCGCCTACCTCGGCGCCGTGACGGTCAGCATGGGCAGCGTCACGGAATACCCGCCCTCCAGAGGCTTCACGGGCCCGAGCAGGGCCAGCGCCGCGAGGCCGAGGCCCAGCGTTAGGGCGAGGAGCGACGTCTCGAAGCCGCGATAGACCCATTCCATGGCGATCCTCCGCGTTGAGACCCGAGGATCGGCCCGAAAGGTTACGAACCGGCTTACCACCCCGACGCCACGAGGGCGGCGCCGGCCGCGATGAGCGCCACGCCCGTCCAGGCGGCGGGACTGAGGGTTTCGCCGAGCAGGCTCACCCCGAAGACCGCCACCAGCACCACGCTGAGTTTGTCGAGGGGCGCGACCCGCGCCGCATCGCCGAGGGACAGGGCGCGGAAGTAGCAGAGCCACGAGGCCCCCGTGGCGAGGCCGGACAGGATCAGGAACACGAGGCTGCGCCCGGAGATCGCCCCCAGCGCGGCCCCCTGCCCCGTCGCCGCGACGACGGCCGCGGCGAAGGCCAGGATGACCACCGTCCGCACGAGGGTGGCGACATCCGACGCCACGCCCGACACGCCGACCTTGGCGAGGATCGCGGTCGAGGCCGCGAAGATGGCGGAGAGGATCGCCCAGAACCGCCAGGATTGAAGCAGCATCACCGCAACCTCCGATCCGGGCGCCCGCCCCGCCTCACTCCGGCAGGCGCGGCAGGGGCGTGCCGTCCTTCGGCAGCGGGTAGCGCGCGGCGTTCAGCTCCATCGCCAGGAAGGTGTAGTAGCCGCCGATCGCCGCGAGATCGACCGTGCCCGGCTTGCCGAACCGGGCCTCGGCCTTGGCGAAGGTCGCGTCCGAGACGCGCTTGTTCTCCTGAAGCTCCGACGTGAAGTCGTAGACGATGGTCTCGTCCTCGCCCATGCCGGTGGGCCGCCGCCCGTCGCGGATCGCCTCGATCACCTCGGGCGCGATCCCGACCTTCTTGGCGATGGGCGCGTGCACGTACCACTCGTAGTCCTGCGTCCAGCGCCGGGCGGTCACGAGGATCACCAGTTCCGACAGCTTGGTGCCGATCTTCGGCTTGTAGCGGAGGTAGTCGCCCATGGATCGGGCGAGCGTCATCACCTCGGGCGAGTACATCAGCGGCTCGAAGGGGCCGAAGACGGGCGTCTTCCGGGCCGCCTCGAACTCCTCCGCGGCCTTCTTCTGGTCGGCGTCGTACTGGGCGGGTGGGATGGTCGGCAGACGGTCCTGGGCGTGGGCGGCGACGGGGATCAGAACGAGCAGGGCGGCGAGGCGGATCTGCATGGGGCACCTTCCTGAGGGGACCCGCGCTTCTGGCCGATGCACAATCCCAAGGCGAGGGCGGAAACCCGTCGCCACGGGACGAATCGGCTCGCCCCGTCAGGTGATCGTTGCGGAAGTCCTCCCACCCCCTTCACTCATCCTGAGTGTCGAGCCGGAAAGGTCGTGGCGGCTCATGAAGCCCTCCTCGTCTTTGCGAGCGCAGCGAAGCAATCCAGGGCAGCGGGCCGATTCCGACCGTGGCGCATCCCTGGATTGCTTCGCTGCGCTCGCAAAGACGGAGGGGGCGACGACCGTTCCGGCCAGACTCTCACGACGAGGGCGAGGGTCGAGGCCTGAGGGGGCCCGGCGGTCCCCCTCAGGCGAGCAGGTCGCGGACGACTACAGCAGCTTCTCGATGGTGATCGGCATGTCGCGCACGCGCTTGCCGGTGGCGTGGTACACCGCGTTGGCGATGGCCGCCGCCGTGCCGACGATGCCGATTTCGCCGACGCCCTTCACGCCGAGGGGGTTGGCCTTGTCCTCCTCGTCCACGAAGATCACGTCGAGGTCGTGGATGTCGGCGTGCGCCGGCACGTGATACTCGCCCAAGTTGCGGTTCATGAACCGGCCGAGGCGGTGGTCGAGCATCGATTCCTCGTGCAGCGCCGAGCCGATGCCCATCACGGTGGCGCCGATGATCTGGCTCCGGGCCGTCTTGGGGTTGAGGATCTTGCCCGCCGCGATGGCCGACACCACCCGCGTCACCCGCACTTGGCCGAGCTCCTCATCGACCTTCACCTCCACGAACACCGCTTGGTGGGTGAAGCACTCGAACTCCTTGGCGAAGTCCGAATCCGGCCCGGCCTCGCCCGTCACCTCGATCCGCTCGAAGCCGCCGGCCTTCATCGCGTCGACGATAGCGACCGAACGGGAGGGGTCGTCGGCCACCGAGATCCGCCCGTTCGAGAAGACCACGCGCTCGAAATCGACGTTGGCCAGGGCCGAGTTGTCCATCTGCCGGGCGAGCACGAAGACCTGCTTGGCGATCTCGCGGCAGGCCTTCATCGCCGCCGTGCCGGAGGAGGCCGCCGTCCACGAGCCTCCCGCCACCGGCGCCTCGGCGAGGTCGGTGTCGCCGAGCTTCGTCGTCACGTCCTCCATGGAGAGACCCAGCGTGTCGGCGCCGATCTGGGTGAGGATCGTGTAGGTGCCGGTGCCGATGTCGCCGGTGGAGTTGCCGAGTTCCAGCTTGCCGTCGCCGGTCAGCACCGCGCGCACCTTGGAGGGCATCATCAGCGCCTCCCAGATGCCCGAGGCGACGCCCCAGCCGACGAGCTCCCGCCCGTCCCGCATGGAGCGGGGCTCGGGGGTGCGCTTGGCCCAGCCGAACCGCTCGGCGCCTTGCGTGAAGCAGGACTTCAGCGCCTTCGAGCCGAAGGGCTTGTCCTCGATGGGCTCCCGGTCGGTGTAATTGATGAGCCGCAGCTCGATCGGGTCCTTGCCGAGGTCGTGGGCCAGCTCGTCCATCGCGCTCTCGAGGGCGAACAAGCCGGAGACGGCACCCGGCGCGCGCATGTCGCCCGGCGTCGCCGTGTCGATCTTGGCGAGCTTGTAGGTAAGCTTGACGTTGTCGCAGGCGTAGAGCGTGCCCGACCAGTTGACGATGTTCTCCTGGTAATCCTCGTAATGCGAGGTGCCGTGCACGGCATCGTGCTTGAGCGCCTGGAGCTTGCCGTCCCGCTCCATGCCGAGCGACACGGTCTGCACAGCCTCGGCCCGGTAGGTGAAGCTCCACATCTGCTCGCGGGTGAGCACGATCCGCACCGAGCGGTTGAGGTCGCGGGCCGCGAGCATCGCCAGGAAGGCCTGGAACTGCGGACGGAGACCGCCGCCGAAGCCGCCGCCGAGATACGGGTTGAGCACGCGCACCTGATCGGGCTTCAGGCCGAAGGCGCCGGTGAGGTACATCTGGGTGTTCGCGACGCCCTGGATCTTGTCGTAGACGGTGTACTTGTCGTCCGCCTCGACCACGACCGTCGTGGCGTGGGGCTCCATCGGGTTATGGTGCTCGTTGGCCATCCGGTACTGCTGGCGAAGCTGGATCGGCGCCTTGTCGAAGGCGCCGTCGGCATCGCCCCAGGGCTTGGGCGGCGGCTTGATGCCGTCGCGCTTGGTCGGCGGGTCGTAGGCTTCGCCGAGCAGCGCGTCGATGTCGGTCCTCGGGGTCTCGGCCGCGTAGGTGACCTTCACCAGGGAGGCCGCGTAGCGGGCGGTCTCGAAATCCTCGGCCAGCACCACGGCCACCGGCTGGCCGGAGAACATGACCGTGGCATCGAAGAGCGGGCGATAGGGCACGCCGGGCGGGCCGACCATGTCCTTGTAGCCGTCCGGGTCCTCGGCCATGTCCGGCCGGTTCTCGTGGGTGAGGACCTTGATTACGCCGGGGACGGCCTCGGCCGCCGCCGTGTCGAAGCCGGTGATCCGGCCCCGGGCGATGGTGCTGGTGACGATATAGCCGTGGGTGAGGCCGGGGGCGGTGAACTCGGCCGCGTACTTTGCGAGGCCGGTGACCTTGGCGGGGCCGTCGACGCGGCTGCGGGGGCTGCCGACGTGACGGTCGGTGCCGGAGGCGGGGCTGATCTGAATGGTCATCGGGACCTCACTGGATGCGCTTGTCGCTGAGCGACTGGGGCGTGCCCGCGGCGGCCTGTTCGAGGCCGCGCACGATGGCGCGCCGGGCGAGTTCGATCTTGAAGCCGTTCTCGGACTGGGGCTTGGCCTCGGCCACGATCATCGCGGCGACCTTGTCGAAGGTCTCCCGCGTCGCCGGCTTGCCGGCGAGTTCGGCCTCGGCCTGCGTGTTGCGCCAGGGCTTGTGTGCGACGCCGCCGAGGGCCAGCCGGGCAGTCTTGATGGTGTCGCCGTCGAGGTCGAGGGCGGCCGCCACCGAGACCAAGGCGAAGGCGTAGGAGAGCCGGTCGCGCAGCTTCAGGTAGGTGAAGTTCTGCGCAAAGCCCTGCTCCGGCAGGTCCACCGCGACGACGATCTCGCCGGGCTTCAGCGTCGTGTCCTTCTCCGGCTCGTTCCCCGGCAGGCGGTGGAACTCGGCGAAGGGGATCGATCGGTCTCCCTCCGGCCCGCTCACCTGCACGGTGGCCTCCAGGGCGGCGAGCGCGATGCACATGTCGGAGGGGTGGGTGGCGATGCACTGGTCGCTGGTGCCGAAGATGGCGTGGATGCGATTCACCCCGCCGATCGCCGGGCAGCCGGAGCCGGGCTCGCGCTTGTTGCAGGGCGTGCCCGCGTCATAGAAATAGTAGCACCGGGTGCGCTGGAGCAGGTTGCCGCCGGTGGTCGCCGCGTTGCGCAGCTGGGCCGAGGCTCCGGCCAGGATCGCGTTGCGCAGGAGCGGGTAGCGCTCGGCCACGCGGGAATCGTAGGCGACGGCGGCATTGGTCGCGAGCGCCCCGAGGCGCAGGCCGCCGTCCTTCTCCTCGATGCCCTTGAGCGGCAACTGGGTGATGTCGATGAGGCGGCCGGGCTTCTCGACCTCGTACTTCATCAGATCGATGAGGTTGGTGCCGCCGGCGATGAAGCGGGCCCCGGCTCCGAAGGCGCTGACCGCCTCCGCCACCGTGCCGGCGCGGACGTATTCGAAGCGGTTCATCGGGCCCCTCCCTGGTGCATCACGTCCTCGATGGCGTCCACGATGTTGGTGTAGGCGCCGCAGCGGCAGATGTTGCCGCTCATGGCCTCGCGGATGTCTTCGCGAGACTGGGCGTGACCTTCGTTCATCATGCCGACGGCGGAGCAGAGCTGCCCGGGCGTGCAGTAGCCGCACTGGAAGGCGTCGTGCTCGATGAAGGCCTCCTGGATCGGGTGCAGGGCGTTGCTGCCCTTGCGCTCGCCGAGGCTCGCCAGCCCCTCGACGGTGGTGATCTCGGCCCCGTCCTTCATCACCGCCAGGGTGAGGCAGGCATTCACGCGGGTGCCGTTCACCAGAACGGTGCAGGCGCCGCACTGGCCGTGGTCGCAGCCCTTCTTCGTGCCGGTGAGGTCGAGGCGCTCGCGGAGCAGATCGAGGAGCGTCGTCCAGGGCGCGACCTGCAACTCCCGGCGCTGGCCGTTGATGGTGAGCGTGATGCCGATGGGCGTATCCGCCGAGACCGGCGGCGTCGTTTCAAGCTGCATGGCGTCGTCCGCGCGAAGGGCCGGCCAAGGCCGGCGGGAGGGGAACGGGTTCCGGCGGGGCGGCCTCGCAAGGGCCGGCCCGCGGCCGGGCGCTTCGATAACCATTCCAAACTGAGGCTGTTCCGGGGATGGATGGTCTCAGGGGCACTGGGCCTCCTCCCTTCCCCTTCTGCGGGGAGGAGTCCGCCTTCGTCTTTGCGAGCGAAGCGAAGCAATCCAGGGATACGCATCGTTCGGAGGCGTCCCGCTTCCCTGGATTGCTTCGCTGATGCTCGCAAAGACGGAGAGCACGCGGGGGAGGCGCGTTCCTGCCCCCATTGCCGCCCGGCTCCCGCCTCGGCTAACCCTGGCCCAGCCCGATACCCCCGGAGGCCCCCATGTCCGCCCTCGACGCGATCCTGAACGACATCGACGCGGATCTCGACAACGCCCTCGAACGGCTCTTCGCCTTCCTGCGCATTCCCTCGATCTCGACGGATCCGGCCTATGCCGGCCAGTGCCGCGAGGCCGCCCGGTGGCTCGCCACGGACCTCACCGCGCTCGGCTTCGAGACCTCGGTGGAGGAGACCTCGCTCCACCCGGTGGTGCTGGCCCACAAGCCGAAGCCGGGGGCGCCGCACGTTCTGTTCTACGGCCACTACGACGTGCAGCCCGTCGACCCGCTGGACCTCTGGACGCATCCGCCCTTCGAGCCGCGGATCTCGGAGGACGGGCAGGGTGGCAAGAGAATCGTCGCCCGGGGGGCCTCGGACGACAAGGGCCAGGTGATGACCTTCGTGGAGGCCTGCCGGGCGCATCTCGCCATGAGCGGCGAACTCCCCTGCGGCGTCACCATCCTCGTGGAGGGCGCCGAGGAGAGCGGTTCGCAGGGCCTGCCCGAATGGGTCGAGGCCAACCGCGACCGGCTTGGCTGCGACGTGGTGCTGGTCTGCGACACGGGGATGTGGGACCCCAAAACCCCGCAGATCACCTCGTCGCTGCGCGGCCTGTGCTATTTCGAGGTGAAGGTCACCTGCGCCGACCGCGACCTGCATTCGGGCTTCTTCGGCGGCGCGGCGCGCAACCCCATCCACGTCCTCTCGCGGATCGTCGCCGACCTGCACGATTCCGAGGGCAAGGTGATGGTGCCCGGCTTCTACGAGGGCGTGCACGAGCGCCCGGCCGACGTCATCGAGCAATGGAAGGGCCTCGGCATGACCGCCGAAACGCTTCTGGGCCCCATCGGCCTCAAGGAGCCGGCGGGGGAGAAGGGCCGGTTGCCGCTGGAACTCGTCCAGTCGCGCCCGGCCTGCGACGTGAACGGCATCTGGGGCGGCTACACGGGCGAGGGCACCAAGACGGTGATCGCCTCCACCGCCTCGGCCAAGGTTTCCTTCCGCCTCGTGGACGACCAGGACCCGGCGGCCTTGGCCCGGAACTTCGAGGCCTTCGTGCGCGAGCGGGTGCCCGCCGACTGTCAGGTCGAGGTCGTCACCTACAAGGGCTCGCGGGCGATCAGCCTGCCTTTCGACATGCCGGAACTCGCCACCGCCAAGGCGGCGCTGCAGGAGGAATGGGGCGTGCCGGCGGTGACGGTGGGCGCGGGCGGGTCGATCCCGATCGTCGGCGACTTCAAGCGCCTGCTCGACAAGAACACCTTGCTGATCGGCTTCGGCCTCGACGACGACCGCATCCACTCGCCCAACGAGAAGTACGATCTCACGAGCTTCCACAAGGGCACCCGCTCCTGGGCGCGGATCCTCGCGGCGCTCGGCGCGCGCGGCCGGTAAGGCGGCCCGCGCCGCCCGCAAACGAGAGCGACCTGCACCGGTCACCCGGGCAGGTCTCCTCTCGGTCTCGGTCTTGCGCCGAGGGCGCTAGTGCAGTGACGCACTCACTTCGTTCATGCGTGTCTGCACTCGCCCATTGTTTTTGCATCATTGTTCCAGTCTCGGCTGACGCCTCCGACTGGATCGATGCACGCGGTCAGCGCTTGGCGCGGCGCGGCGCGGTGCCCGAGGCCCAGTGCGGCGCGCCACCCGCCGCCCAGTTCGGCGAGACGACCTCGCGCCGGGTGACGACGGAGCCGGGGCCGTCGTGGAACATCGGCGAGCCGGCGATCTGGCCCGTGCCCAGGCGCTGCGAGTGCAGCGACTTCGGGTTGTGGTACGGGTCGTTGACGTAGCTGCTCATGTGGCCGCCGCCCGCCGCCTGGCGGCTGCCGTCGCCGCCTTCCGCGTGGGCGAGGCCCGGGAGAGCGAGGGCCACGGCGGCGAGGCTCAGGGTCGCAAAACGCTTCATGATCATTCCCCTCTCGATGATGGCTGCGCGGAACGTTCTGTCCGGCGCCGATGAGAGGAATGTAGTGCAGATCTTTTCGGTAATACGTGCGCCGCCGCACAGTATAACGGCGTATTTTTTAATCCAAATACTTTGTATGTAGCGTGCGCCGACGCACATCCAATGGGGACGGCGGAACGGGCGCGGGATGAAGTCGCCGGCCCGGACGTGCCGGGCCGGAGGGCCGTGCGAGGGACGCGGGTCGTGGGGAGAGTCCGGGCGGCCTCAGCCGCGGCCGGTCGGCGGGATGCGGCGGTCGATCCAGCTCCAGAGCGACCGGATCTCCTGGGCGGCGAGCCCGAGGGGCGCGTGCTCGGTGACGCCCCGGCCCAGGGCGATGGCATCCTGGTGATCGACGCGCTGGAGGATCGCGGGCTCGGCCATCACGCCGAGGCCGTCGAGCTGCGCCGCGTATAGGGTGGTGCGGGGCGAGGGCGCGGGCGGGCACTGGTTGAGCACCAGGGCGAGGCGGTCGCGCATGCCCTGGTCGGCCAGCACCTCGATGGTCGGGAGCGCCGCCATCAGGTCGAGGCGCGAGGGGCGGATCGGCACGAGGACGAGGTCGGCCAGCCGCAGGATGGCCGCGACGCCGCCGATCGACGAACCGGGCGTATCGACCACGACGAGGGTTCGGCCGCGTTCGCCGAGTTGCTCCAGAATGGGCGCGAACTGCGCGAATTCCCACGGGCGGAGGCGGTCGGTGGCCGGCTCCGGGGCGGTGCGCAGGGTGCCCCAGGCGGACAGGGAGCCCTGGGGGTCCGTGTCGAAGGCGGTGACGCGCTCGCCGGCCTGCGCGGCGGCGACGGCGAGGGAGGCGACCAGGGTCGTCTTGCCGGTGCCGCCCTTCTGGACCGCGACGGCGATGACACGGGGGCGGCGGGGAGCGGGATCCGGCATCGCCGCGCCTCAGGCCACCGGGGGCGGGGCCGGAGGGCGCCCGCTGTCGCTCGGTCGAGCTCCCGTGAGGCGGCGGTGATCCATCGCGCGGCTCCGTGGCCGGGGGGAGAAGATGGACGGCCTCCCGCCCGGGCAGCGACGGCGTAGCGGAGAGAGGGGGCGGGGGCTACTCCCCCGCCCCTCCCCGCCCACAGGTGGGATGACGGAGCGTCTCAGTGGATCGCGTCGATGGCCTCCGCCTTGGGGCTGGCGTCGGGGGCGGGCGACGAGCCGGCGACCAGGGTGCTGCCGGGGAAGGCGACGGTGAGGCCGATGGCGATGAGGGCGAGGATCGCGGCGAGGCCGGCCGGGAACAGGAAGGCCAGTTCGCCGAAGCGGTAATCGAGCAGGCCGCCCAGCACCGCGCCGGTGCTCAGGCCCGCCCAGAGGGGCGCCTGGATCCAGAAGGAGGGCGCCACCGTGCCGAGCAGCAGGTTGGCGCAGCCCGTGCCGAAGCGCACCACCGCGCCCGTCACGTAGGTCAGGGCGAGGGACCGGCCACCCTCGTCCTGGAGCGTGGCGTTCTGCAGCCCGAGGGCCAGCACGATCGGGTAGGCGTGCAGCGGGTAGGCGAAGGTGCCCCAGGGCATCAGCAGGCCGGCGGAGAGCAGGAGCGCCTGGAGCGTCAGCAGCACGGAGAGGCGCCACCGCCCGACGGCGGCCGCGATGAGGGTACCGAGGAAGGCGCCGAAGCAGAACACCGCGATGGTGCTGGCCACGCGGGTCACGTTCTCCCAGTCGCCCGCCGACACGGCCACGCCGAAGCGCGTGGTGTTGCCCGACATGAAGGACATGAAGAGCTGCGAGAATTCGAGGAAGCCGATCGAGTCGGCCGTGCCGGCGAGCATCGCCAGCGCGATGGCGAAGAACAGCCTGGACCGCGAATCCGCCGGAAACGATTTGTCTTCCGGAGCTCCGGACTTAGCCTTGTCCACGCGTTCGTTCACCATGCGGCATCCCCTTGCGAGCGCGGCCGCATCGATTGCGGCCAACCCATAATGGACGGCGCTCGCAGAGGTTTCATCCAGGGCTTCGTTGCAATGCAAGAACGCGGCCCGGCACCGGAACCCCCTTCTCGGTGCGGACGGCGGCCTCCTTCGTCACCCGCAGGGCGAGGTCCGCGCCGGCCGCCGCCGCGCGCAGATGGGCATCCGGATGGGCATGGCGCCCGTCCGCGCCGAGGAGGGGGTCTTCCCCCTCGGAGGACGGCGATTGCACGGTGAAGGCCGCCCAGCCGCCGGGCCGCAGCACGCGGGCGATGCCGGCCAACACGGGGCGCAGGTCGGCGCAGTAGATGAAGACGTCGGCCGCCACGCACAGGTCCGCCGAGCCCGGCGGCTCCCCGGCGAGGAAGGCGCCGAGTTCGGCCTCGACCAACCTGTGGTAGCATCCCTTCGTCCGGGCGCGGGCGAGCATGGCCGGGGAGAGATCGACCCCCGTGAGGTGGCCCGCCCGCCCGCGCAGTGCCGCCCCGGCGAGGCCGGTGCCGCAGCCGAGGTCGAGGACGGCGGGGAAGATGGCTGGCTCCTCCGGCAACACGCCCGCCACCAGGGCCGGCCCGACATAGTGCAGGCCCTCCACGAGGTGGTGCTCGAACCGGGGCGCGTAGCCGTCGAACAGGGCGCGGATGTAGGCGGGCGTGAGCGCGCCCCGCCCATCGTCCCCCAGCCGGGCGAGGTGGAGCCCGGCGCCGAGCGTGTCGGCCGGATCGAGGCGCCGGGCGGCCTCGTAGGCGGCGCGGGCGTCGGCGGTGGCGGACAGGGCCTCCCGCGCCCGGCCGAGGAGCAGCCACGCGGCCGCGAAGCGGGGCGCGATCTCGATCGCCTGCCCTGCCAAGTCGGCGCAGGCGGCGGCATCCCCCTCGGCGAGGCAGGCCTCGGCGTAGCGATAGCGACGGTCGGCGAGGAGATCGCCGGAACTGCGGTGGCTGTCCATGCGTCGATCAGGGTTTCGAAAGGGCAAGCCCCTTCGCGGGTGCAGGGCGGAACTCTGCATACCGTCGGGGCGCTGCCCCGACGACCCGCCAAAGGGCGCAGCCCTTTGGAATCTCCACCGAAGCCGAGGGTCGATGTCCACACGCGCGAGCGACCTGCTGACCCTCACCCGTGAGGGGCTCTATTGCCCGTTGGGGCAGTTCCACGTCGATCCGACCTGGCCGGTGGCGCGGGCGCTGATCACCCACGGCCATGCCGACCACGCCCGCGCCGGACACGCCCACGTGATGGCGACGCCCGAGACCCTGCGGATCATGGCCGTGCGCTACGGCGAGGCATTCTGCGGGTCGTCGCAGGAGGCCAAGCTCGGCGAGACGCTGCGCGTCGGCGACGTGAGCGTGCGCTTCGTCCCTGCCGGGCATGTGCTCGGCTCGGCGCAGATCGTGATCGAGCGGGAGGGCGTGCGGGTCGTCGTCTCCGGCGACTACAAGCGCGCCCCCGACCCGACCTGCCTGCCCTTCGAGGTGGTGCCCTGCGACGTGTTCATCACGGAGGCGACCTTCGGCCTGCCGGTCTTCACCCATCCCGACACGCGGGGCGAGGTCCGCAAGCTGATCGAGTCGCAGCGGCTCTTCCCGGAGCGGACGCACATCGTCGGCGCCTACGCGCTCGGCAAGGCACAGCGGGTGATGGCCCTGCTGCGGGAGGAGGGCTGGGAGCGCCCGATCCACCTGCACGGCGCCATGGAAAAGCTCACCGAGTTGTACAAGCGCGAGGGCATCCCCCTCGGGGAGACGCCGAAGGTGGTGGCCGCCGAGCGCAAGGATCTGGCCGGCGCCATCGTGATCTGCCCGCCCTCCTCCATCCAGGATCTGTGGTCGCGCAAGTTCCCCGATCCGGTGACCTGCTTCGCCTCGGGCTGGATGCGGGTGCGCGCCCGCGCCCGGCAGAAGGGCGTGGAACTGCCCCTCGTGATCTCCGACCATGCCGACTGGCCGGACCTCTGCCGCACCATCCGCGACACGGGGGCGGGCGAGGTCTGGGTCACCCACGGGCAGGAGGACGCCCTGGTCCACTGGTGCGGCACGCAGGGCATCCGGGCCAAGCCCCTCCACATGCTCGGCTACGGCGACGACGGCGAGGCCGAGCCCACCCCGGCGGAGGCGGCGGCGTGAACGAGTTCGCCCACCTCCTCGACCGCCTCGGCTACGAGCCCCGCCGCAACGCCAAGCTGCGGCTGCTGCAGGATTACTTCTCGCGCACGCCCGACCCGGAGCGCGGCTTCGCGCTCGGCGCCATGACGGGCACCTTGAGCTTCCGGGAGGCCAAGCCGGCCCTGATCCGGGGGCTGGTGGAGGAGCGGATCGACCCGCTGCTGTTCCGGCTGTCGCACAACTACGTGGGGGATCTGGCCGAGACGACCGCGCTCATCTGGCCCGCTCCCCACTCCCCCTCCCCCTTGCGGGGTGGGGGTGGTGCAGAAGGCACCGCCGCGACCTCTCCGGCACCACCCCCACCCCTCCCCCTCCCCGCAAGGGAGAGGGACACCCGCACCGAGGGTGAGGATCATGCGGCCCCCATCGGCCACAACAACCCGCCCCCCCACGTCCCCTCCCTCGCGGAGGTGGTGAACACGCTCGCCACCATCCCCAAACGGGAGTTGCCGCAGCACCTGACCCAATGGCTGGACGCCCTCGACGAGACCGGACGCTGGGCGCTCCTGAAGCTCGTCACCGGCAACCTCCGGGTCGGCGTCTCGGCCCGTCTCGCCAAGACCGCCGTGGGCGCGCTCGGCGGCCATGGGGCGGACGAGGTGGAGGAGGTCTGGCACGGGCTGGAACCGCCCTTCGAGACGCTGTTCGCCTGGGTGGAGGGCCGGGCCGAGCGCCCCGAGACCCTGAACCCCGCCCCGTTCCGCCCGCCGATGCTCTCGCACCCGATCGAGGAGCGGGACGACCTCGACAAGCTGGAGCCGGAGGCCTTCTCCGCCGAGTGGAAGTGGGACGGCATCCGCGTCCAGCTCGTCGGCGGGCGCGACCGGGCGGGCCAGCAGGTGGGCAAGGTCTATTCCCGCACGGGGGAGGACATCACGGGCGCCTTCCCCGACTTGGCCGAGGCGATCACCTTCGAGGGCGCGCTCGACGGCGAGTTGCTGATCCTGCGCGAGGGCCGGGTGCAGAGCTTCAACGTGCTCCAGCAACGGCTCAACCGGAAGGCGGTGACGGGGAAGCTGCTGGAAGAGTTCCCCGCCCATGTCCGCGCCTACGACCTGCTGACGAGCGAGGGCGAGGACCTGCGGCAGGAGCCCTTCTCGACCCGCCGGACCAGGCTGGAGCAAGTCATAAAAAAACTCGACCACGCGCGGGTCGACATCTCGCCGCTGGTGCCCTTCGCCGACTGGGACGCGCTCGCCGCGGCGCGGGCCGACCCGGCCTCGGTGGGGGCGGGCGAGGATGCCGACGCCATCGAGGGCGTGATGCTCAAGCGGCGGAACAGCCCCTACCTCCCCGGCCGCCCCAAGGGCCCGTGGTGGAAGTGGAAGCGCGAACCGCACATCGTCGATGCCGTGATGATGTACGCCCAGCGCGGGCACGGGAAGCGCTCGTCCTTCTACTCGGACTACACGTTCGGCGTGTGGCGGGAGGCGCCGGAGGGCGGCGACGAGCTGGTGCCGGTGGGCAAGGCGTATCACGGCTTCACCGACGCGGAACTCGCCAAGCTCGACCGCTACGTCCGCAACCACACCACGAAGCGCTTCGGCCCGGTGCGGGAGGTGGCCTACGGGCGCGAGGCGGGCCTCGTGCTGGAAATCGCTTTCGAAGGCGTGCAACGCTCGACCCGGCACAAGTCCGGGGTGGCCATGCGCTTCCCGCGGGTGAGCCGCATCCGCTGGGACAAGCCCCCGGCGGAGGCCGACCGGATCGATGTGCTGGAGCGCATCCTCGCCCGGGGCGAGAAGGCAATCGCCCCGGGCGGGACCCTGGAGGACACCGCATGAGACAGGGGCAGATCGGGCGCGTCGAGACCCTGGCCTCCGGCCCGGTGACGCGCCACGCCGGCGGGCGGCTCACCATCGCCACGCCCGGCCAGGGTTTTACGGATTTCACCGAGGCGGTCGCCGGGTTCGTGCGCGACAGCGGCGTCACGCACGGCCTCGCCACCGTGTTCTGCCGCCACACCTCGGCGTCCCTCACCATCCAGGAGAACGCCGACCCCGACGTGCAGAGGGACCTGCTGACGGCACTCGACAGCCTCGCCCCCCGCCATGGGGCCTACGTCCACGGCTCGGAGGGGCCGGACGACATGCCCGCCCATATCCGCACGATGCTCTCCGATTCCGGCCTCGTGATTCCGGTGGCCGGAGGGCGGCTCGGGCTCGGGACATGGCAGGGCATCTACCTGATCGAGCACCGCGACCGGCCGCACCGGCGGGAGATTCTCTTGGGGGTGGTGGGAGCGGACGTCCGAAACAAACAGGAACACACCCGCCCTTAACGCCTCCGAAACCATAACCTCCGGGCCGGATCGTCGCCCCCTTCCTCGGGGCCGTCCGGAGGGACGTCGCCATGAGCCTCCTCGACGCGGTCTCGAACTCGACCAGCGGCCTGTCCGCCCAAGCCTTCGCCCTCAACAACATCTCGGGCAACATCGCCAACGCCTCGACGGCGGGGTTCAAGCCCACCGAGACGCACTTCGCCGACATGCTGGCGCAGACCGAGGCGGGCTACCAGCCGGCGGGCGGCGTCTCGCTCAGCACCCGCACGAGCCTGGAGGTGCAGGGCACCCTCACGACCACCCAGGTGCCGACGAACCTCGCCATCACCGGGGATGGCTACTTCATCGTGAAGGCGAATGCCGGGTCCGCCGCCTCCCCGAGTTTCAGCGGCCAGACCGGCTACACGCGGCGGGGCGATTTCGCGCCCGATGCCAACGGCTACCTCGTGAACGGCGCGGGCTTCTACCTGTTCGCGAACCCCTCCACCGCGAGCCCCGTGCAGGTCTCGACCGGCACCTCCGCGCCCGTGGGCCTGTCCGTCTCGGCGGCGGGCGCCCTCACGGCGACGGGCGCCGACGGCAGCAGCCGCAGCCTCGGCACCCTGACGCTGGCGCAGTTCGACGGCCCGGGCAACCTCGCGCCGCTGGACGGCGGCACCTACCTCGCCACCGACCGCTCGGGCTCGGCCTTCTACGGCCTCCTCGGGGCGACGGTCACCGGCGGCACCGTCGAGCAATCGACCTCCGACATCGCCGACCAGTTCTCGAAGATGATCGAGACGCAGCAGGCCTACAGCGCCAACACCAAGGTGCTGAACGCCGCCAACGAGATGCTGCAGGACGCGCTCACGATGTACGTGTGAGGCGGGCCCTCACAAGAACTTCAGCGGGTCTTTTTCCGGCGGCGGGGGCGCGACGTCGTTGCGGTTCCACCAGCCGCCGCCCAGCGCCACGAACAGGGCCGCCGTGTCGGCGTATTGCGTCGCCCGCGCGGAAGCGGAGGTGACGAGGGCCGAGAGGTAGCCCTGCTGGGCCAGCAGCACCTGCGTCGAGTTCACGGCACCGGCCGTGTACTGCTTGCGGATCAGCTCCAGGCTCTGGCCGGTGGCCCGCTCGGCGGCTTCCGCGGCGGCGACCGCCTTGGCGTCGGCCTGGAGGGCGCGCAGCGCGTCGGCGACGTTCTGGAAGGCGGAGATCACCACCGCCTTGTACTGCGCCTGGGCCTGGGTCAGCCCCTCCTCCTCCGCCCGCTGGCGCCGGAACAGGGTGCCCGCGTCGAAGATCGGCGCCGTCGCCTGCCCGATGATGGTGAAGAAGGCCGCGCCGGGGTTCACCACCTGGGCGAGGCGCACCGCGCTCGATCCGCCGGTGACGGAGATGTTGAACTGCGGCAGGCGGTTGGCCACCGCCACGCCGACATTGGCGGACGCCTGCTGCACCAGCGCCTCGGCGGCCTTCACGTCCGGCCGCTGCTGCACGAGGCGCGAGGGGATGCTCACCGGCAGGCGGGTCGGCAGGCGCAGGGCCGAAAGGGTGAAGGTCTCGGAGACTTCGTCCGAAGGCAGGCGCCCGGCCAGCGCGGTGAGCAGGTCGCGCTGGATCGCGAGCTGCTTCTCCAGCGGCGGCAGCAATTGCTGCGACAGGGCGAGCGCCGCCTGCTGCTGCACCACGTCGGCCCCGGCGATCTGCCCGAGGGACAATTGCTTGTTGTAGAGGCCGAGCACCTCGGTCTGGGCCTGGATCACCCGCTTGGTCGCGTCGATCTGCGCCCGGAGGGACGCCTCCTGGATCGCGGCGGCCACCACGTTGGCCGTAAGGGTGAGGTAGGCGGCCTCCAGCTGGAAGCGCTGGTTCTCGGTGGTCGCCTCCAGGGATTCGATCTGCCGCCGGTCCGCGCCGAACACGTCGGGGTTGTAGGCCACCACCGCCTGCGGCGTGTAGAGCGAATAGAGGAACTGGTTCTGGTTCTGCAGGGGCGATTGCAGGTCGAGGCCGGGCGCGCGGGCGCCCTGGATCTGCGGCGTGGCGTTGAGCGTCGGGTAGAGGGTGCCCTTCTGCGCCAGCACGTTCTGCTGGGCGACGCGCAGGCCGGCCTGGGCCGCCTCCAGGGTCGGGTTGTTGGCGAGCGCCTGCTCCACGAGGCGGTTCAGCGCCTTCGAGTGGAAGAGCTTCCACCATTCGGCGGGGATGTCCGCCCCCGAGACGAAGCTCTGGTCGGCCGAGCCGCCCTGGCGGGTGCGCACCGTGTCCGCCGCCGAGGGATTCTTCAGCGGCTCCTTGGTGTAGCGCGAGACGGGCGGCGCCTCCGGGGGCACGAAGTTCGGCCCCACGGCGCAGGCCGACAGCGCGAGGGCCGCGAGCGACCCCGCGCTCGCGCCGAGCATCGTCCGCGCCGCCGCGGCCCACGCGGCGCCTGTCCGGGCCGTCCTCGTCATCATATCCCCGCCGTGGCCGGATCCGCGTGCCGGCCCAGCGGAAGCAGGGCCGGGCGGGGCGCCGGAGTCAATGCACGCCCCTGTTGAGGGACCAGACCACGCTCCTCCTGTGGCGGGTGCGCCACGGCGGTGCACGGGAGCCTCCGGCACTGCCCGGCGCTCACGCGGCCATCCGGTGTTCGCGCAGCGCCCGCGCCTCGGGGTTGGTCTTCCGCCGGGAGAACAGCGAGATCAGGATTGGGACCACCACGAGGATCAGGTTCGGCGCCAGGATGATGCCGCCCACCACCACCAGGGCCAGCGGCTTCTGCACCTGCGAGCCGATGCCGGTGGAGATCGCCGCCGGCAGCAGGCCGACGCAGGCGGCGACGCAGGTCATCATCACCGGCCGCATCCGCACCACTGCGGCGTTCCAGATCGCCTCCGACCGCTCCCAGCCCTCCTCGAGGAGCTGGTTGTAGTAGGCGAGCAGGATCACGCCCTCCATCGTCGAGATGCCGAACAGGGCGATGAACCCGATCGCCGCCGAGATCGAGAACGGCGTGCCCGTGAGGAACAGGGCGAAGATGCCGCCGATCATCGCCATCGGGATCACCGAGAGGGTGAGCAGCATGTCGGTGACGGAGGAGAAGTTCACGAACAGCAGGAAGGCGATCAGCAGGAGGGTGAGCGGCACGACGAGGCTCAGGCGCGCCGCCGCCTCGGTGAGGTTCGTGAACTGGCCGACCCATTCCATGTGGTAGCCGGAGGGCAGATCGACCTCCTGCTGCACCCGGCGCTGGGCCTCCAGCACCGCCGAGCCGAGGTCGCGCCCGCGCACGGAGAACTTCACCGGGATGTAGCGCTCCTGGTCCTCCCGGTAGATGAAGGAGGCGCCCGAGACGAGGTCCACGTCGGCGATCTCGGAGAGCGGCACCGGGATCACCCCGCCGTTCGGGTTCTGGGCGCCCACCGAGATGTTGCGGATGGTCGCCAGCGAGGAGCGGAACTCCTTGGCGAGGCGCACCCGCATGGGGAAGTGCCGGTCCGAGCCGTACTCGTAGAGGTCGCCCACCGTCTGGCCGCCCACGGCCGCCTGGATCGTGGTGTTCACGTCGCTGATCGAGAGACCGTAGCGGGCGGCCTTGTGGCGGTCGACGTCGATGCGCACCGTCGGCTGGCCGAGGCTCTCGAACACCGAGAGGTCGGTGATGCCGGGCACCGTCGAGAGCACGGCCTTCACTTGGTTCGCCGTCTTCGTCAGCTGCGCGAGGTCGGTACCGTAGATCTTGACCGAGTTCTCGCCCTTCACGCCCGAGGCTGCCTCCTGGACGTTGTCCTCGATATACTGGGAGAAGTTGAACTCGATGCCGGGAAATTCCTCCCCCAGCTGCTTGCTCAGGGTGGCGATCAGGGTCTCCTTGTCGAGGCCCTTGCGCCACTGATCGATGGGCTTCAGGGGCGCCAGGATCTCGACGTTGAAGAAGCCCGTGGCATCGGTGCCGTCGTTCGGGCGGCCCTGGTGCGACAGGACCGTCGTGACCTCCGGCACCTCCTGGAAGATCTTGCGCAGGCGCTGCACGTAGGCGTTGCCCGCTTCCAGGGAGATCGAGGCCGGCATGGTGCCGCGCACGTAGAGGTTGCCCTCCTCCAGCTTCGGCAGGAATTCCAGGCCGAGCTGCCGGGCGGTCAGGCCCGAGACGAGCAGCACCGCCAGCATCACGCCGACCGCCAGCACCCGGTTGCGCAGGCCGAAGCGGAGCGCCGTCTCGTGGGCGACCCGCAGCACCCGGACGATCAGCGTGTCGCGCTCCTCCACCTTCTTGGGCAGCATCAGCGCCGAGAGGGCGGGCGAGACGGTGAAGGTGGCGATCAGCCCGCCGACGAGGGCGTAGGCGTAGGTCTTGGCCATCGGCCCGAAGATGTGGCCCTCGACGCCGGTCATCGTGAAGAGCGGCAGGAAGCCGACGATGATGATGGTGGCCGAGAAGAAGATCGCCCGGTTCACCTCGGCCCCGGCGATGGCGATGGTGCCGAGGCGCCCCTTCAGCCCGCCGGGCGCCCGCTGCCCCTCCGAGTGCTCCGGCTCGGCGAGATGGCGGAACACGTTCTCGACCATGATCACCGTCGCATCGACGATGAGGCCGAAATCGATGGCGCCGAGCGACAGGAGGTTCGCCGAATCGCCCCGCACCACGAGGATCAGGATGGCGAAGCCGAGAGCGAAGGGGATCGTCGCCGCCACGATGATCGCGCTCGTCAGCGAGCCGAGGAACAGCCACTGCACCACGAAGACCAGCACCACGCCGAAGACGAGATTGTGCATCACCGTGTGCGTGGTGGTGTGGATCAGGCCCGAGCGATCGTAGATCCGCTCGATCTTCACGTCCGGCGGCAGGACGTTCGAGGTGTTGATGCGGTCGATCTCGGCCTCGACCCGCTCGAGCGTCGGCAGGCTCTCGCCGCCGCGGGTCATGAGCACGATGCCCTCGACCACGTCCGGCTGGTTGTCGTGGCCGACGATGCCCAGCCGCGGCGCGTTCGAGACGCGCACGTCCGCCACGTCCCGCACCAGCACCGGCACGCCGTTGACGAGGCTGATCAGCGTGTCCCGGATGTCGTCCATGTCGCGGATCAGGCCGACGCCGCGCACCACCGCCGATTGCTGGCCGACATTGAGCGTCTGCCCGCCCACGTTGATCGAGGCGTTGTTGAGCGCGTTCGTCAGTTGCACCAGGGTCAGGCCCTGGGCCTGGAGCCGGTTCAGGTCGACGGCGACCTCGTATTCCTTGGCCTTGCCGCCGAAGGCGGTCACGTCCACCACGCCGGGAATCGCCTTGAACCGGCGCTGGAGCACCCAGTCCTGCAGGGTCTTCATGTCGGTGGGCGAGTAGCCCTTCGGGCCGACGAGCTTGTAGCGCATGATCTCGCCCACGGGGCTCGTGGGCGAGATGGCGGGCTGGGCGCCGTTGGGCAGCGTCGGCGCCTGCGAGAGGCGGTTGAGCACCCGCTGGAGCGCCTGCTCGTAAGTGTACTCGTAGTTGAACTGCACCTTCACGTCGGACAGGCCGAAGAGGGAGATGGTGCGCACCACCTGCGCGTTGGGGATGCCCGCGAGCGCCACCTCCAGGGGGATGGTGATGTAGCGCTCGATCTCGTCCGCCGACTGGCCGGGGTTCTGGGTGATGACGTCGACGAGCGGCGGCACCGGGTCCGGGTAGGCCTCGATGTTGAGCTTCGTGTAGGCGGCGTAGCCGATGCCGAGCATCAGCACGAAGAGCAGGCAGACGAGGACGCGCTGTTTGAGGGCGAAGACGATGAGGGCGTTCATCGCGCTCGCCTCACGAGGCCTTGTCGCCGGTGGCCGCCCTGTCGATGAACAGGGCACCGCGGGTGGCGATCTGCTCGCCGGCCTGCAGGCCGGAGACGACCTGCGCGTTGTCGCCGTTGATCAGCCCGAGCTGCAGGTCCCGGGCCTCCATCGCCCCGTCGGGCCGGGCGACCCAGACATGGGTGCGCCCGCCCTCGTAGACCACGGCCGAGAGGGGCACGCTCGGGGACGGCTCGCCCTTGCCGGTGATGATCGTGTAGGTGGCGAACATCTCGGGCCGCAGCACCCGGTCCGGGTTGTCGACCTCGCTGCGCACGGCGAGCCGCCGGGTCGCCGGATCGAGGCTCGCGGCCATGTAGTTCACCCGCGCCTTGAACACGCGGTTGCCGAAGCCCGCCACCTTCGCCTCGACCTCCTGGCCGATGCGGATCTTCGGGATCTCGCTCTCGCGCACGTTGGCGATGAGCCACACGGTCGAGAGGTCGCCGATCACGAATTGCGGGTCGGCGGAGGCGCTGATGTACTGGCCGATGCCGACCTTGCGCTGGACGATGGTGCCGGGGATCGGCGCCCGGATCTGCGTCTCCGGGCTGAGGGTGCCGTTCTTCTCGTAGGCGGCGATCTCGGCGTCGGTCTTGCCGAGCAGGCGGAGGCGGTTCTTCACCGCGTCGAGGGTCGCCTCGGCGGTCTTCAGGTCGGCCTGGGCGGCGATGACGTCGTTCTGGGCGGACTGGTAGTCCTTGAGGGCCACCGCCTTGGCCTGGAACAACTCCTGCTGGCGCTGGGCGATGGTCTGGTCAAGCTTGAGCAGGGCCTGCTGCTTCTGGAGGTTGTTCAGCGCCGCCTGATAGTCGTTCTGCGCCTGGACCATGTCGGTGGCCTCCAGCGTCAGCAGCACGTCGCCGGCCTTCACGGTGTCGCCCGCCCGGACCAGCACCTTGGTGACGCGGCCGGCATAGGGCGAGACCACCGGCACGTTGTCGTCGTCGTTGAGGGCGATGCGGCCCTCGGCGGCGCCCTCCGGCCGGAACACCTGGGTCGCCACGGGCAGGATCTCGAAGGAGGCGCGCTGCTCCTTGGAGGGGCGGAACACCCGGTCCGCCGGGGCGGCCTTCTCCACGTCGATCCCCGGATCCTGGTTGCCGGAGGACAGGAGGCCCTCGGCCGCCTCCACGAGGCGCAGGGCGTAGGTCCGCGCCTCCTCGGGGCGCAGGGCGACGGCGGCGCCGAGCCCACCGAGGATGAGGAGGACCACGAGCCACAGGCCCCGCCGACCGCGGGCACGGGCGGGCCGGGCGTAGGCCGTGTCCTGTTCGAGCGGGTTGCGGGCGTCCATGGGCGTCGATTCAGCGTGGGGGGAGGACGGAACCGGGTCGCTGGCGTCCCCTTGGCATGGCGGTTAGAGCCTCTGCGACCGCCGGGCAAACGACGGTTTCGTGAAGCGCGAAAGGGTCTTCTGCCTGCGTCGTGGCGGCCACACTCTGCAATCCGTCGCGGAGACCCGCCTGTCTCTGGTCGAGTGGTATGACCGGCTCGTGACGAATCCGGGGCAGGCGGGGCCTTCCGTTGGCGGGCTTTCGCTACAATGTTACAGGCGCGGCCAGCGCGACCGCCCCTTCCCCCTTTTCAACCCTGGCAGGCCGACATGGCAGCTTCTTCGGCGACTTCCCCGGCGACCCTTCCGCAGACGGACGGCAAGATTCCGGTCACGGTGCTGACCGGCTATCTCGGCGCGGGCAAGACCACCCTCCTCAACCGCATCCTCACCGAGAATCACGGGCGCCGCTACGCGGTGATCGTGAACGAGTTCGGCGAGATCGGCATCGACAACGACCTCGTCGTCGGCGCCGACGAGGAAGTGTTCGAGATGAACAACGGCTGCATCTGCTGCACCGTGCGCGGCGACCTGATCCGCATCATGGACGGGCTGGTGAAGCGCCGGGGCAAGTTCGACGCGATCATCGTGGAGACCACCGGCCTCGCCGACCCGGCCCCCGTGGCCCAGACCTTCTTCATGGACCAGGATGTCGGCGAGGCCGCCCGCCTCGACGCCGTGGTGACGGTGGCCGACGCCAAGTGGCTCACCGACCGGCTGAAGGACGCCCCCGAGGCCAGGAACCAGATCGCCTTCGCGGACGTGATCCTGCTCAACAAGGCGGACCTCGTCTCACCCGCCGACCTCGACCGGGTGGAGGGCCAGATCCGCGCCATCAACCCGCTGGCCCAGCTCCACCGCACCACGAACTGCGCCGTGCCCCTCGATGCGGTGCTGGAGCGCAACGCCTTCGATCTCGACCGCATCCTGGAGGTGGAGCCCGAGTTCCTGGAGGAGGGCCACCACCATCACCACGACACGGACATCCGCTCGATCTCGGCCCGCATCGAGGGCGAGGTGGACCCGGAGAAGTTCATGCCGTGGATCTCGAACCTCACCCAGGTGCAGGGCCCGGACATCCTGCGCTGCAAGGGCATCGTCGCCTTCCCCAACGAGCCGAAGCGCTTCGTCTTCCAGGGCGTGCACATGATCCTCGACGGGGACGTGCAGGGCGATTGGGGGAAGGACGAAAAGCGCGTCAGCCGCGTGGTCTTCATCGGCCGCAAGCTCGACGAGGAGGCGATCCGCGAGGGGTTCGAGGGGTGCCGGGTGTAGCAAGGTTCTTCCCCTCCCCCTTGTGGGGAGGGGTCAGGGGTGGGGGTTAGTGCAGGAGGCACCGCCGCGCTTCGTTCGGCACCACCCCACCTCCCACTCCTCCCCACAAGGGGGAGGAGAGCCCGTTGCCCTACACCACCACCGTGATCGCCCGCGCCGCCCGCGTGAGGCCCGTATAGAGCCACCGCGCCCGGTGCTCGCGGAAGGCGTAGGATTCGTCGAACAACGTCACCTTGTCCCACTGCGACCCCTGCGCCTTGTGGACGGTGAGCGCGTAGCCGTAGGTGAACTCGTCGGTCTCCCGGCGCTGGAACAGGGGGATCTCCTCGTCCGAGCCGGCGATCATCGCCCGCAGCACCTTGATGTCCGTCGGCTTGCGGCGGAGCGCCGGGTCGTCCTCAGGCACGATGTCGAGGCGGATCATGTCGGGGCGCGGGGGCGCGCGCAGCGCATGGACCGTCCAGGTCGAGCCGTTGAGCAGGCCCTTCACCCGGTCGTTGCGCAGGCAGACCAGCTTCTCGCCGATGGCGGGCATCGGGTCGGTATGGCCCGCGAGTTCCCGCAGGCGGCCGTTGTAGAGGCGCCGGGTCTTGTTGAGGCCGACCAGCACTTGGTCGCAATCGAGCACCTGCGCCGGGTCGAGGTCCCGGCGGGAGACCACGCGGCTCTCCCCGAACTCGCCCCGCTCCAGCCGCCCGCCCTCGCGGACGGTCATGGCCATGCGCACGATCGGGTCGTCCTTGGCCTGCCGGTGGACCTCGGTGAGCATCACGTCGGGCTCGGCCTCGGTGAAGAAGCCGCCGCCGCGCACGGGGGGCAGCTGCGCCGGATCGCCCAGCACAAGCACCGGCACGTCGAAGGACAGGAGGTCGTTGCCGAGGTCGGCATCCACCATCGAGCACTCGTCGATGACGACGAGGTCGGCCTTGGCCACGGGGCCGGTGCGGTTGAGGGTGAAGGTCGGCCCGCCCTCCTCCGCCTCCTTGGTGCGGTAGATCAGCGAGTGGATCGTCGCCGCGTCGAAGCAGCCCTTCTGGCGCATCACCGAGGCGGCCTTGCCGGTGAAGGCGCCGAACACCACCGTGCCGTCCACGTCCTCCGCGATGCGCCGGGCGAGCGTCGTCTTGCCGGTGCCGGCATAGCCGAACAGGCGGAAGACCTGGGAGCCGCCGTCCCGGCGCCACGCGTCGATGGCCTTCAGCGCCGCGTCCTGCTGCGGGGCGAAGGAGTGGGGCGTGGCGGCGCTCATGCCCAGCCCCCGTCTTTGCGGGCGTTCGCGATGACGGAGAGGATCACGGCCACCGCACGGTCGGCGGCATGGAGGACAGGATGGAGGCGACGTTGCCGCCGGTCCTGAGGCCGAAGATCGTGCCCCGGTCGTAGAGGAGGTTGAACTCCACGTAGCGCCCGCGCCGGACCTGCTGCTCGTGCCGGTCCGCCTCCGTCCACGGCGTGGCGATGTTCCCGCGCATGATCGGCGGGTAGGCTTCGAGGAAGGCTTCCCCCACCGATTTGGTGAAGGCGAGGTCGGCCTGCGGCGCTCCGGTCCAGCGGTAGTCGTAGAAGATGCCGCCGATGCCGCGGGGCTCGTTGCGGTGCTTGAGGTGGAAGTACTCCTCGCACCACGCCTTGTAGGCGGGGTAATCCACGCCGTGCGCCTCGCAGGCCCGCTGCAGGCAGGCGTGGAAATGCACGCTGTCCGGGTCCTCCTGGGTGCGCCGCCGGTCGAGGACGGGGGTGAGGTCGGCGCCGCCGCCGAACCACGCCTTCGTGGTCGCCACGAAGCGGGTGTTCATGTGCACGGTCGGCGCGTGCGGGTTCCACGGGTGGGCGATCAGCGAGATGCCCGTGGCGAAGAAGCGGGGATCCTCGGACGCGCCGGGGATCTGCCCGCGGAACTCCGGGGCGAACTCACCGAACACCGTCGAGACATGGACGCCGGCCTTCTCGAAGACCCGGCCCTTGAGCATCGCCATGGTCCCGCCGCCGCCCGGCGCGCCGCCGTGGTCGGTGCGCTCCCAGGGGGTGCGGACGAAGCGGCCGGGCTCGCGCGGGGCGTCCGGGTGGAGGGGCAGGTCCGCCTCGTCCTCCAGGGCCTCGAAGGCGGCGGTGATCCTGTCGCGCAGGGTGGTGAACCACGCGGCGGCTTCCGCCTTCATGGCGGCGACGTCGGCCTCGCTGGCCGGCTGAATGAGGGCGGTGCGGGGATCGGCGCTCATGCCCTGGCTTTCCCACCCTGCCGGACGGGCGTCAATCGGGCTGACCGCCTCGCCGGGGTGGCGTATAGGGATTGTTCCCATGGCGGTCGGGGCATCCCCTCTCCCCGTCTGCAGGGAGAGGGGATGCCCACCCGTCCCGTTTTGATGAAACACCAGCCCCCCATGACCGCCCGACAGGCCGTCTTCACCGTCACCCGCGGCGCTCCCTTCCTGCCGACCCTGGCCGAGGCGCTGCTCGCCGGGGACCTCGTCGGCCCCGTGGCGCGGGACCCGCTGGCGCTCGCCTCCGTCTCGATCTACCTGCCGACCCGCAGGGCGGCGCGGGCGCTCTCCGCGATCCTGGCCGAGCGGCTGGGCGAGGCGGCCCTCCTGCCGCGCACGGTGCCGCTGGGCGAGGCCGACGAGGCGGAACTCGACCTCGCGGCCGAGTCGCTCGCCGGCGCCGCGCCGACGCGCCCGCCGATCCCGCCCCTGGAGCGGCGGCTGATCCTGGCGCGCCTCGTCCGGGCCTGGGCCGAGACCGTGGACCGCTCCCTCCTGCCGCTGCAGGAGGAGGTGCCCTTCCTCGTCCCCTCCTCCCCGGCCGACGCGGTGGGGCTCGCGGGCGATCTCGAAGGGCTGATGGACGCCCTCACCGTCGAGGGCCTGCCCTGGTCGGAGATCGCGGGCGCCGTGGAGGCCGAGTATTCGCGCTATTTCGGCCTGACCCTCGATTTCATGAAGATCGCCGCCGAGAACTGGCCGAAGCTGCTCGCCGAGCGCGGCCTCGCCGATCCGGTGGCCCGCGCCCGCGCCCTCGTGCTGGCGGAGGGCGAGCGCCTCGCCAAGGGGGCCGGCGATCCGGTGATCGTGGCCGGGTCGCTGGGCTCCGTGCCGGCCACCGCCAAGCTGATCGCCGCCGTGGCGAGGCTACCCCGCGGCGCGGTGGTGCTGCCGGGGCTCGACCTCGACCTCGACGCCGCCGGCTGGGACGGGATCGAGACCGGCGTGGGAGTCCACCGCGCCATCGCCCACGGCCATCCGCAGGCGATCCTGCACCGGCTGCTCGGGCCGGACGGCCTCGCGATGGAGCGCGCCGCCATCGTGCCCCTCGGCACGGCCGACGCGGCCCAGGCCGCCCGCGCCCGCCTGCTCTCGCAGGCCCTGCGGCCGGCCGACACCACCGACGCGTGGTCGGCCCTCGATCCGCACGAGCGCGGGGCCACCGCCCGCCTCGGCCTCGACGGGCTCGCCCTGGTCGAGGCCGCCGACGAGCGCGAGGAGGCGTTGATCGCGGCCATCGCGCTCCGCGAGACCCTGGAAACGCCGGGCGCCACGGCCTTCCTCGTCACCCCCGACCGGGGCTTGGCCGGGCGTGTGGCCGTGGAGCTGCTGCGCTGGGGCATCGTCGCGGAGGACTCGGCGGGGCTCGCGCTCGCCGCCGCCCCCGCCGGCCGCCTCGCCCGGCTGGCGGCGGAGTTCGCCGCCGACCTCGCCCGCGCCCAGGCCGACGCGATCCCCGCCCGGCTCGTCGCCCTGTTGTCCCACCCGATGGTGCGCCTGGGGATGAGCCGCGGGGATCTGGTGCGCGGCGCCGCCGCCCTGGAAATCGGCCTGTTGCGCGGCCCCGCCCCGGCGCCGGGCCTCGCCGGCCTGCGCCGGGCGCTCACGGCCCGGCGGTCCAAGGAGGATCCGGACCGCCGGATTCCCCGCGCCGAGAAGCGCCTGAAGGATATCGACTGGGATCTCGCCGCCCTGATCCTCGACCGGCTGGACGACGCCTTCGCGGCCTTTCCCGGTCCCGCGTGCGAGGCGCGCTGCGACCTCGTGGCCACCGCCGCCGGGCACCGCCAAGCCTGCGACGCCCTGCTGGCGGGGCCGGAGGAGGCGCCCGAGCCCGAGGCGGAGGGGTCGCTCGCCTGCCTCGACACCCTGTTCGACGACCTGGCGATGGCCGAGCCCGGCGGCATGACGGGGCTGTTCAACGAGTATCCGAGCTTCTTCACGGCCCTCGCCCGGGAGCGGAAGGTCGCCTGCTCGGGCCCTTCGCCGCATCCGCGCCTGCGCATCCTCGGCCTGATCGAGGCCCGGCTGTTGCGGGCCGACCGGATCGTGGTCGGCGGCCTCGACGAGGGCGTCTGGCCGGTGCGCACCGTGACGGACGCCTTCCTCAACCGCCCCATGCGCGAGCGCGTCGGCCTCGATCCGCCCGAGCGGCGCATCGGCCAGATGGCCCACGACTTCGTGGAGGCCCTGGGCTGCAAGGACGCGGTGATCACCCGTGCCCTCAAGCGCGACGGCGCGCCGACGGTGCCCTCCCGGCTGATCCAGCGGATGCGCGCCTTCGCGGGCGAGGCGGCCTGGGACGGCGCGCTCACGGCCGGTCGACGCCTTGCGGCGCTCGCCGCCGCCCTCGACACCGCCCCGCCGCAGCCCCGCCTGAAGCGCCCGGCCCCGCGCCCCGACCCGGCCCTGTTCCCGAGGGCGCTGAGCGTCACTGAGATCGAGACCCTGGTGCGCGACCCCTACGCGATCTTCGCCCGCCACGTGCTGGGCCTCGATCCGCTGGAGCCGCTGGCCGCCCTGCCGGGGGCCGGGGAACGCGGCTCCCTGGTCCACCGGGTGTTTTCGGAGTTCACCGTCGCCCACCCGCAGGCCCTGCCCGCGCAGGCCGACCAGCGCCTCTTCCAGATCGCCCAGAATATCTTCGCGCCGATCAACGACACCTATCCGAGCCTCTATGCCGAGTGGTGGCCGCGCTACGACCGCATGGCCCGGGCCTACCTGCCCTGGGAGGCCGCCCGCCGGACCGGCCTGACCCGCATCCATGCCGAGGTTTCGGGGCGCTGGGTCATCCCCATGGGCCGGGATTCCTTCACCCTGCGCGCCCGCGCCGACCGGATCGAGCTGCGCCCCGACGGCACCGCCTGCATCGTCGATTTCAAGACCGGCACCGTGCCCACGGCCAAGACGATCTATGCGGGCTTCTCACCCCAGCTCACGCTGGAGGCGGCGATGCTGATGCAGGGCGCCTTCAAGGACCTGCCGCGCACCGCGCAGACGCCCGACCTGCTCTACGTCCACGCCTCGGGCGGCCGGAAACCCTTCGTGCCCATGCCGGTGAAGCCGCCCAAGGGCGATTCCCGCAGCGTCGAGACCATCGTGGCCGAGCATCTCGGCGAGCTCCGCGAGCTGATCGCCCGCTACATGACGGGGAAGGCCGCCTATGCGTCCCGGATCTACCCGCAGCGCAGGGGCGAGATCGGCGCCTACGACCACCTCGCCCGGGTGAAGGAATGGTCGCTCGGCGGTGAGGCCGGCGAGGAGGAGTAGGGGCGGGGGCGTCGCCGCCGATCGCGTCGAGCCACACCCGTCCATGGATCCCTGGTCGTCTTTGCGAGCCAACCCGGTCGGCTCCCGCGCAAGTCCCCCCTCACCGCAAGCGGGGAGAGGGGATCCCGTGCCTCACCCGCAGCCGCACGACCCCGAGCCGCACCCGCCCGACTTCGCCGGTGCCGCCGTGTCCCGGTCGAGCCCGCGCTCGGCGAGTTCGCCGAGATAGGTCTCCCAGCGGCGGACGTAGTTGCGGCCGAGTTCGTGCAGGTAGCCCCAGCCGTAGAGGCCGGTATCATGCAGATCGTCGAAGCCGAGCTTCACCGCGTAGTTGCCCACGGGCTCCACCGCGAGGATCGCCACGTTGCGCTTGCCGCCGAGCACCTTGCGCTCCGCCGGGGAATGGCCCTGCACCTCCGCCGAGGGGCTCGACACCCGCAGGTATTCCGCCGGGAGCGCGAAACGGGTTCCATCCTCGAAGGCGACGTGCAAGATTCGCTTGTCCGGCGACAGGCGAAGCTCGGTCGGCCAGAACTCTTGGTCCGGTGATGGGTTCAACGGTCACACCTTCAGGCCAATCGGGGGTTGCGCCCACAGGGCGCGCTTGCCCCGGAGCCGTCCTCCCATCATATCCCGCCTGATGCCCGATGCCATCTCCCTTCCGGCGAAAGCCGGGCCGGCGCCGCTGATCGATCCGTTCCAGCGGGCGATCACCTATCTCCGCATCTCCGTGACGGACCGGTGCGACCTGCGTTGCGCCTACTGCATGTCGGAGCACATGCAGTTCCTGCCCAAGCGCGACCTCCTGAGCCTGGAAGAGCTGGACCGGCTCTGCGGCGTGTTTATCGCCCGGGGCGTGAGGAAGCTGCGCATCACCGGCGGCGAGCCCCTGGTGCGCCGCGACATCATGCACCTGTTCCGGCGGCTTTCGCGCCACCTTGATTCGGGTGCGTTGCAGGAGCTGACACTCACCACCAACGGCACGCAGCTCGCCCGCTTCGCGCCGGAGCTGGCGGCCTTGGGCGTGAAGCGCGTCAACGTCTCCCTCGATACACTCGACGCGGCCAAGTTCCACGAAGTCACCCGCCGGGGCGAGTTGCCGGTGGTGCTCGCCGGGATCGAGGCCGCCCGCAAGGCCGGGATGCAGGTGAAGATCAACGCCGTGGCCCTGCGCGACGTCAACGGCGACGAGATCCCCGACATGATCGCCTGGGCGCACGGGCTCGGCATGGACATGACGCTGATCGAGGTGATGCCGCTCGGCGAGATCGAGGCCGACCGGACCGACCAGTTCCTGCCCCTCTCCGTGGCCCGCCAGCGCCTGGAGAGCCGCTACACGCTCACCCCGCTCCCCGACCGCACGGGCGGCCCGGCCCGCTACGTCCGCGTGGAGGAGACCGGCGGGCGGCTGGGCTTCATCACGCCGCTGACGCACAATTTCTGCGAGAGCTGCAACCGGGTACGCCTGACCTGCACCGGCCAGCTCTACCTCTGCCTCGGGCAGGAGGATTCGGCCGATCTCCGTGCGGTGCTCCGCGCCACCCCCGACGACGCCGTGCTGGCGCAGGCGGTGGAGGAGGCGATCACCCGCAAGCCGAAAGGCCACGACTTCGTCATCGAGCGCCAGCGCCCGGCCGCCGTGCCACGGCATATGAGCGTGACGGGGGGGTAGACGCGCATTCCCTCTCCCCGCAGGCGGGGAGAGGGGAAACAAGCGTGGCCCCTAGAACGGAATATCGTCGTCGAGGTCGTAGCCACCCCGGCCACCGCCGCCACCGCTGGAGGGAGCCGGAGCCGGGCGGCGCTCGCCGCCCTGTGCGCGACCGCCACCGAACCCGCCCCCGCGGCTGCCGCCGCCTTCGAAGTCGCCGCCCCGGCTGATCTGGCCGCCGCCCTCCTCCTCGGAGGCGAACTCCCCGCCGCCACCGCCGCGCCCGTCGAGGATCGTCAATTCACCCCGGAAGCGCTGGAGCACCACCTCGGTCGTGTACTTCTCGACACCGGACTGGTCGGTCCACTTCCGGGTCTGGAGTTGGCCCTCGACATAGACCTTCGAGCCCTTGCGCAGGTACTGCTCGGCCACCCGCGAGAGGTTCTCGTTGTAGATGACGACCGAGTGCCACTCGGTCTTCTCCTTGCGCTCGCCGGAGCTCTTGTCCTTCCACGACTCCGAGGTCGCGATCCGCAGGTTGCAGACCGGATCGCCCGAGCCGAGGCGCCGGATCTCGGGGTCGCGCCCGAGATTGCCGACCAGAATCACCTTGTTCACGCTGCCCGCCATCGATCTCTCCTTGCGTTCCGCATCTCACGGGGCTGCCGTCGCCGCCTACACATGCGCCCGCCGCCGCCCGTCGGCAATGCCGCCGGTCCGGGCACCCACAGGCACCTGTCGCGTTGCGAGAGTTCTACTTTTGTTCCAGGCAAATGCCAACCCGCCCGGGTGGGCGCGGCGGCAGCGGCGCTCCGCGTTTTTCCATCGAACGGGGATCGGGTAGCGCGACGCGCGCTCCCCCCCTTGTGGGGAGGGAGCCCACGCCTCCCATCGCAACCCTGATGCGAGGCAAACGGAGACCGCCCTACTCCTCCCGGAGCACCCGCAGCGTGCGCACGGTGAGTTCATCGATCTCCAGGGAGCCGACCTTCGCCCGGGCGACGGAGAGGCGCCCCACGGCGAAGGCGCCGAGCGCCACGGTGCCCAGCGCCAGGGCACCCAGCGCGAAGGCCCCGGCCGCGCCCGCCCCGAGGGAGAAGGCCCCCGTGGCGGCACTGGTGCGGGCGCGGGGGGCGGGCGGTCGTGACTCGTCCATGGGGGTTCCTCGCTCCGGCATCGGCTCTCAGTAGAGCCTCGACCGGTAGGCTTCAACGAGGGAGGCTTCCGCCTCTTCGACGGAGATCGCCTTGGTCTGATCGGCGAGGATGCGGCCGAGGCTCGGGAAGCCGTCCCGCGCCACATGCCGCGCCGGGTCCCAGAGATGGGAGCGGATCAGCGCCTTGCCGCAATGGAACAGCGACTCCCGCACCAGCACCACGAGCCCCGTGGTCGGCACCGTGTCCTGGGCGGCGAGGGGGGCCAGCAGGGCCGGGTCACGGGTGATCGTGGCCGGACCGTTGACCCGCAGGGTCTCGGGCAGGCCGGGCACGAAGAAGATCAGCCCCACCTCCGGCCGGGTGAGGATGTTGGTGAAGGAATCGAGCCGGTTGTTGCCGCGCCGGTCGGGGATCACGAGCGTGTGCGCATCCGGCGTCGCGACGAAGCCGGGGGCGTCGCCCCGGGGGCTCGCATCGACGGTGCCGTCCGCCCCGGCGCTCGCGAGCACGAGGAAGGGCGAGAGGGCGATGAAGCGCAGCGCGTAGGCATCGAGATGGTCCAAGACCTTCTCACCGGCCAGCGGCCGTACCGGGCCGAAGCCGGCGCGCAAGGTCGCCTCGTCACGGATGACCGAATCGTCCGGGGTCTCGCTTGTCATCGAAGGGCCCTCCCGGCGCAGAGGCGCGCATTCCCAGCTCCCCCGGTCAAGCGTTTCCCCCATCATGGCCGGGCTGCGTCCGGGCGGCGCCTGGACAAGGGCGGCGAAGTTCGATTGAGAAGCCTGACCGTTCGCTCCTCCGCGAGGCCGCCATGTTCCTTCTGATCCTCGGCCTCGTGCTGTTCCTCGGCACCCACGCCTTCACGCAGCTCCGCGCGCGCCGGGCGGCGATCGTCGGACAGATCGGCGAGAATCGCTACAAGCTCGGCTACACCGCCCTGTCGCTGCTCGGGCTGATCCTCATCGGTGTCGGCTATCACGATTACCGGTTGAGCGGCATGATCCCGGTCTGGGACCCGCCGGTCTGGACGCGCCACCTTGCGCTCACCCTGGTGCTCCTGGCCTTCATCAGCTTCGCGGCGACCTACATCCCGAGCCATATCCGCGCCAAGGCGAAGCACCCGATGCTGCTCGCCGTGAAGATCTGGGCCACCGCCCACCTCCTCGCCAACGGCGACCTCGGCTCGATCCTGCTGTTCGGCGGCTTCCTGGCCTGGGCGGTCTCGGCCCGCATCAGCCTGAAGCGCCGGGAGCGGGCGGCGGGCGTGCCCGCAGGCGGCCGCGCCGCCGTGGCCGTGCCCGCGGGCTGGCGCAACGACGCGCTCGTGGTGCTGATCGGCGTCGTCGCGTGGTTCCTCTTCGCCCGCTACCTGCACTACGCGCTGATCGGCGTGTCGGTCTGGCCGGGGAGCATGTGAGAGGTCGTCACCCCCCTCCCCCGCGCCAGACAGGTCGCCAAGTCCGCGCCCCTGTGTTAGGCGCACGGCCTTCAAGGATCGCGAAGGTGGTCCGGCGCGTGCCGCCGGCCGGGATACGATGGCCGAGAACAACGAATTCATCCGCGAGGTCGACGAGGAATACCGCCGCGAGCGGATCCTGCAGGTCTGGCGCCGCTACAGCAGCGTGATCATCGCCGTGGTGGTGCTCGTGGTCGCGGGCGTCGCCGGGTGGCGCTACTGGCAGGCGCAGCAGCTCGCCGCCGCCGAGGCGGCCTCCGTCCGCTACGACGAGGCCAACCACCTCGCCCGCGACGGCAAGGTGACGGAGGCCGACAAGGTCTTCACCGACCTCGAAACCCAGGGCCCGGCGGGCTACCGCGTGCTCTCGCGCTTCCGCTCGGCGGCCGAGACCGCCAAGGCCGACCCCGCCAAGGGCGCGACGGAGTTCGATGCGCTCGCCGGCGACACCGCCCTGGGCGACGGCCTGCGCGACCTCGCGCGGCTCCGGGCCGCGCTGATCCGCATGGACGGCAAGACCCCCGACGCGGCGCTCACCAACCTCCAGGGCCTCGCCGCCGCCAGCCCCTACCGGCATACGGCGCGGGAGATGCTGGGCCTCGCCTCCCTGCGCAAGGGCGACTACGACGAGGCGAGCCGGTGGTTCGACCAGATCGTCGCCGACCCGGACACGCCCCGCTCCCTGCGCGAGCGCATCGAGGTCTACGCGGCCATCGTCGCGGGCGGCCCCGTCACCGTGACGGAAGCCAAGCCCGAGGCCGCCGCCCCGCCCCCGCCGACCGTCCGCTGAGGCGCCCCGTGTCACCCCTGCCCCCCAGACTTCGAGACTGACGATGGATATGCCGACCGTCGCGATCGTCGGCCGGCCGAATGTCGGCAAGTCGACGCTGTTCAACCGCCTCGTGGGCAAGAAGCTCGCCCTGGTGGACGACCGCCCCGGCGTGACCCGCGACCGGCGCGAGGGCGACGTCGCCTTCGGCGGCCTGCATTTCCGGGTCATCGACACCGCCGGCCTGGAGGAGGCCGACGACGACACCCTCACCGGACGGATGCGGATGCAGACCGAGGCGGCGATCCTCGCCGCCGACGTGGTGCTGTTCGTGATCGACGCCCGCGCCGGGGTGCTGCCGGCCGACCAGTCCTTCGCCGAGTTGACCCGCCGGGCGGGCTGCCCGGTCATCCTCATCGCCAACAAGGCCGAGGGCGGGGCCGGGATGAGCGGCGCCTACGAGGCGTTCTCGCTGGGCCTCGGCGACCCGATCCCCTTCTCCGCCGAGCACGGCGAGGGTCTGGGCGAGTTGCACAACGCCCTGATCGAGGCCCTGCCGAAGCCGGATTCCGACGAGGAGGACGACGAGGACGCCCCCGGCGGCCGGGCGCTGCGCGTCGCCATCGTCGGGCGGCCCAATGCCGGCAAGTCGACGCTGATCAACACCATGCTCGGCGAGGAGCGGCTCCTGGTCGGCCCCGAGGCGGGCATCACCCGCGATTCGATCTCCCTCGACTGGGAGTGGCGGGGACGCCGGATCAAGCTGCACGACACCGCCGGGATGCGCCGCCGCGCCCGGATCGACGACAAGCTCGAAAAGCTCGCCGTCTCGGACGGGTTGCGCGCCGTGCGCTTCGCCGAGGTGGTGGTGATGCTGCTCGATGCCACCATCCCCTTCGAGAAGCAGGATCTCACCATCGTTGACCTCGTGGAGAGCGAGGGCCGGGCCCTGGTGATCGGTCTCAACAAGTGGGATCTCGTGGCCGACCAGCCGGGCCTGCTGAAGCAGTTGCGCGAGGATTGCACCCGCCTCCTGCCGCAGGTGCGGGGCGTGGCGGTGGTGCCGCTGTCCGGCCTCGCCGGGCAGGGCGTGGACAAGCTGATGCAGGCGGTGATGAGCGCCGCCGACGTCTGGGACCGGCGCGTCTCGACCTCGCGCATCAACGACTGGCTGGGCGACGCCCTCTCCCGCAACCCGCCCCCGGCGGTGTCGGGCCGCCGGATCAAGATCCGGTACGCGACGCAGGTGAAGAGCCGCCCGCCGCACTTCGCCTTGTTCGGCAACCAGCTCGACGCCCTGCCGAAATCCTACACCCGCTACCTCGTGAACGCCCTGCGCGAGGCCTTCGATCTGCCGGGCACGCCGATCCGCCTGTCCCTGCGGACCTCGCAGAACCCCTTCGACAAGTCCTGATCCGGGGCGGCGGCGGCGCGCCCGTCGCGCGGCGTCACGAAACGTTACGGATGGGAAACCCGTCCGCCATCGCCGGGAGACCGGCGGGATGTCTCTGGTGTCCGTGGCGGTCTCCCGGTCGGAGACGCCGGCACAGGAGCCCTCTCATGACATCCCTCCTCCGCACCTCGCTCGTGGCGGCCGCCCTGCTCGGCGCGGCCTCCGCCGCCCTGGCGCAGGGCGCGGCGGCGCCCGCCCCCGCCCCGACGGAGTCTCCCGTCGCGGCCTCCGCGGTCGTCTCGGCCCGCGCCCAATGCCGGGCGCAGATCGACGGCCGCAGCCTCACCGGCCCGGAGCGCCGGGCGGCGATGCGCGATTGCATGCGGCCCCAGCACGATGCCTGCCGGCAGGAGGCCGTCGCCAAGGGCCTCGCCAAGGGGCCGGACCGCAAGGCCTTCATGCACCAGTGCATGCACGGGACCGTCGCCAAGAACCCCTGAGAGGCTGTCCGGACAGTCCGCGGTTCTCCTGCGCTCGCCCTCATCCCGAGGCGCGGAGCGCAGCGGAGGCTTGGAAGGAGACCTCGGGGGTGATCTGCGATCCCCGAAAGCCTCCTTCGCGGCGGCTTCGCCGCACCTCGGCGTCCGGCCGCGCAGGTCGTCGCCCCCTCCGTCATCGCGAGCGACAGCGAAGCGATCCAGGGCAACGGGCCGTGTCCGACCATGGCGCATCCCTGGATTGCTTCGGCTCGCGCTCGCAAGGACGAGGCGGGCTTCAGGGGCCGCCAGGATCTTGACGGCCGGACACGCGGGGCGAGGGCGAGCGTGGGAGCAAGGGTCTTTCCAGACCGGCCCTGAGCAGCGTTGCGTCAGCGCGGTCACTCCGGCGGCCGGGGAGGGCCATCGATAGGCTTCGTCCGTCCCTTCCTCAGATTTCGATTGCATTCTTCTGCCAAACCGGCGTGATATTTGGGAGAAATACAACCGATATTTCTATATACAACTACAGGTCTATTTCGTGGCCGGAAACGACTGCGCGATCCTCGTCGCGATCAACGACAATCACAGCGCTTGGTACGAGATGCTGATTCCCTTCGTCCTGTCCCTGCGGCGGACGGATTTCGCGGGGCGGCTCGTCGTGCTCGGCTACGGCCTGTCGCCCGCGAAATCCGCCCGCCTGCGCGATCAGGGAATCGAGGTCGTGGCGGCCCGGCCCGAGCGCGGCCTGCCGCTCGGGCGGTACGTGGAGGTGGCCGAGTTCTGCGCCGCGCATCCCGAGATCCGCAAGGCGGCGCTCTACGATGCCGACCTCTGGTTCGCTTCGCCGCATTTCGACCTGTTCTCGCTCATCGACGGGGAGAGCCTGTACGCCTGCCCCGATCCGCTCTTCTGCCAGTTCGTCATCTCCCCGCTGATCGGCCCCCGGAAGGACGAGAACTGGCACCGCGTCGTCACGGAGGTCCTGCAGCGGCACGGTTATGCCCTCCAGGCGGGGCTCGTGGCCGGCACGGCGGCCGCCTGGGCGCAGTTCGGCCAACACGTGCTGCGGCAGACGGAGGCGATCGGCACCGATCTCCAGAACTGCTTCGGGATCGACACCACGATCCTGCATCTCTGGGCCGCCACGGGGGACCTCGTGCTCCTGCCGAGCACCCAGAACTTCATCACCCGCTGGGGCGTGGCGGAAGTCTCGGAGAACGGCCTCTCCCATTTCGCCGACGGCCGGACCGGCACGCCGATCCGGGCGCTGCACATGGCGGGCAACGTCCGCTTCCTCGACCGCTGGCGCTACTACGGCAACCACGGCGCCACGGCCCTGTCCGAGGGGGCCGCCTTCGCCCTCTCGCCCGGCGGCCTCGGCCCGGATGTCGCCGCCGACGCGCAGTGGGACTCCCTCCGCGCCATCGTCGCCCGCCATGGGTTGCGCCTCACGGGTCTCCGGCTCGAGGCGGCCGCCGGCGTCGCCGTCACCGCGCAATCGACGGCGACGGGGGTGACCCTCACCTGCGAGGGCACCGTCGCGATCACCCTGGAGACCGTCGGCGAGACCTCCGACTTCAACGTCTACATGACCCACCCGTCCGGGTTCCCCTCGCCGATCCGGCGCAGCGTGACCTGCCTGGGATCCGAGGCCCCGAGCCATTGCGACCTCATGGCCCATTACCGCTATTCCCTGCCCGAGGGGGCGCCGGTGACGCTCACCGCGACCGGCCTCGGGGGCCAGCTCTGCAAGAGCATCTGGTTCCTGTCGGACAGGCCGTTCATCGAGCAATGACGGCGCCCCGCGCCACCGGCCGCCGATCTCGTGCATCGCGCCAGACGGCGGCGTCGGCCGGGACCGGAAAATCGATGCAAGAATAATGAGCGAAAGCCGGATCCCACCGAGGTGGCTCACGCATCTCCGTCTTTGCGAGCGACAGCGCAGCAATCCAGGGTTGGCGGAACGCTCCCGAACGGTCAGCATCCCTGGAATGCTTCACTGCGTTCGCATCGACGACGGGGGTGGCTCGGCCCGATCGACGACGGCTCCCGTGCAGGCAGCCATGAACGGAGTGAGCGTATCGCTGCACGAGGGGTGCGGCCGACTGTGATCACTGATCTCGCGGGGCGTTAATCCATGTGATTGTGACTGTGGGGTCCAGGGATACCCTCGGATGGTCGGATCCAATCCGGCAGGCCCCGCCGGCTTTGGCATCCCCCCGTTCACGGCTGGTGGGGCCGATCGCATCCCTCTCCGCCCATCGCCGACGTCCCGGCCGATTCTCCCGGCGCCCGGTGGCCAACCGTCACAGGTTACCGCCCGAGGGCGGGACGGGCACGGTCCGGTCGGGCAACGCCCTCACCGAGGCGGATGTGGTGATTCTCCCGCGTCCCATGGCGGCGGGCGGCGGCGGGGCGTCCAGAGAAATGCCGCGTGACGTTCCAGTTTATGCAACTTCTGATTGCATATCTGAGATCTTCTGCTTTCAATTCAGCGAATTCAAAGCAACCTAGTTTTGGAGGTTGTAGGGATTGCTTTAGGACTTTTGGGGCAAGATTTCTGCTGTTTCCGGGTTACGGTCTGGAAACAATCTTGAGGTGAGGCGGTCGCGAGCTTCGAGGTGGCGGTGAGGGGCCCGGTCTGCCGGCGCCCCGGCCGCGCCCGGGCCCGGCCGCGGACAGGTCTCCGCCCCATGACGACACCCGTGACGATTCGGCGCGCGCGATGAAAATCCTGATCGCCGATGCCGACGAGGAGACGCGGCTGGCCCTCGTCGAGGCCATCGCCGGGGCCGCACCGACGGCCCGCATGGTCGAGGCGAGCAACGGGGCCGAGTTGCGGGCCGCCCTGGCGGGTGAGGCGCCCGACATCCTGTTCATCGACACGATCCTGCCCGACACGGACGGGCGGACGATCACCGCGTGGCGCGAGGGCAAGGGCGCAAGAAGCGTCGTCGTCCTCGTGGCGGATCTCCTGAGCGCACGCTGGTCCGGCGTGGCCCGCGTCCTCGACGCCTACGACGTGCTCCTCAAGCCGCTCTCGCCCCGCAACGTCGGCCACGTCCTGCAGGCGGCCGCCGTCCTCTGCCGGGAACTCACCCTCCTCCTCGTCGAGCCGGGGCACCGGACGCGGGTGCTCGCCCGCCAGATGCTGGAGACGACCACCTTCCGCTTCCGCGTGAGCGAGGCCATGGACGGCAAGACGGCGGTGCGCCTCGCCAAGGAGCAGACCAAGCAGCAGGCCGCGGATGGCGGGGCGGCAGGCTTCGACCTCGCGATCCTCGGCTCCTCGATCCCGGACATGCCCGTCAGCGAGGCCGCCTGCCGCCTCGATGCCCTCGGGGCGGGAACGCGCATCGTCATCGCCGGGGGCGCGGCCGAGGAGCCGAGCGCGGCGCAACTCGCCCTGTTCGGCGCCAAGGCGTTCCTGCGGATGCCCTTCGACGCCACCGACCTCGACAGGCTCGTCTACGAGACCTTCGGCTTGTGGCGGCCCTACGTCCTCGAGGCCCTGCGCTCGGAGAGCCTGCGCCTCGACGCTGAGAGGCTGGCCACCGCCGTGCCGAAGCGGATCACCCTCCTATGAGCGTCGGCCCATGAGCGCCGTGTTGGGACGCAAGCCGCTCCCCCGCCTCGACGGCCTCATCCGCGACATCGAGGAGGCGATCCTCAGCGGCGATCGGGGGCGCCAGTCGGAACTGCTCCTGCATTCCGCCGATGTGCTGACCCGGCGATGGTCCCGGCTGCCCGTCTCCGACAAGCCGGCCTTCGACCTGCTCCTCTCCAACCTCCTCGATCAGGTGGACGACGTGGCCCGCGCCGCCTTCGCCCGGCATCTGGCGCCCCTGCGACGGGCGCCCCGGCGGGCGGCGACCCGGCTCGCCACGGATCCCCTGTTCGATGTCGCGCGGCCCCTTCTGGAGGATTGCCCGAGCTTCGACGACGCGTGGCTGGGCGAGCTGATTCCCGTCCTCGGCGAGATCCACCTGCAGGCGTTGGCCCGTCGCCGGGCGGTGAGCCCGATGATCTGCGACGCCCTCGTCCGGCACGGGTCGCTCGCCGTGGCCGCGCTCCTCCTCGGCAATCCCGGCGCCGATGTCCCGGCCGCCCTGCTCTCGACCCTGACGGCGCGCGCGGCGGAGGCGCCGGGCGTCGCCGCGGCCCTGGCGTGCCGGGCGGATCTTTCCGGGACCGACCGGGCCGTCCTCGTGTCGCTGACCCGGCGCGAGGCCCTCGCGGGACTCGTGGCCGATCTCGGCTGCGGCGAGGCGGAGGCGGACGCGCTGCTCGACCGGGTGGCGGCGACCTTCGCCGCGCCGGTCCCGCCGGAGCGCGCGGCGGCCTATGCGTCGGCGGCGGCGATCGCCGGCAGGCCGGACGGGTTCGGGCGGGCCTCCGTCGGGAGCGCGAGGCTCCTGCACTGGATGGCCCTGCGCCGGGTGGAGGACGTCGTGGCGGTGCTCGGCCGGGATGCGGGCCTGCCCGTCGATGTCGTGATCGCCTGCGCCGAGACCGCCGACCGCTCGGCGCTTGCCGTCGTGCTGCGGGGCCTCGGCCATTCCTGGGGGTTGCTGAAGGCGCTGATGCACCTGCCCCGGGCGGCGCAGCCCACCCCCGAGACCTTGGCGGCGATCCACCGCCTCCACGCCGACATGGGCGAACCGACCGCCCGCCACGTCGCCCGCCATGCGGCGGTGCGGCTCGGCCTCAGTGCCTTCACCACCGTTTCGGACGAACCAGGGAGCCGCGGCGTGACCGCGGTCGCGGCGATGACGACGCCAGAACCCCATGGCACCCAGGAAGCCGGCCGCGCAGCCGGCCGAGCCGGCGACCAGGACGACGCCCGTGGCCGCGGCCCCGGGGGCCGCCACGCCGAGGGAGCCGGCCATGCTTGATCTCCTCGTCATCACCGACGACCTGCCCCACGCGAAGCGGCTGGCCAGGGACATGGGCCGGGCCGACAGCTGCGGGATCCACGACCTGTACGAGGAGGCGGTCCCCGCCGACCGGCCGGGGATGATCGTCAGCGACGTCAAGGACCTGACCTCCGAGGCGCTGGTGCGCCTGCGCCGCTGTCTCGACGCGATGCGGGGGCGGGACGTGCCTCACCTGCTCCTCGTGCACGGCAACACCGCCCGGGCCGAGGTGCAGGCTCGGCTCATCGGCGCCGAGGCGATTCCGGCCGCCACGGCCGCCCGCGTGCTGGCGACGCGGCTGAAGCAGCCGCCCCGGCCGGTGCCGCAGCCGGCCCCCCTCGGCCTCGTCGCAGTGAAGCAGGCGGACAAGGCCAAGGATTATCTCACCCACGCCTTCTTCTCCGGGGAGATGATGACCCCGGCGCTGGCCGAGGCCGGCACCGAACTCGTGGCGCAGGCGATCCACGAGGCCGGCATCCGCGATTGGGTGCGGGCGGTGCAGTGCTTCGACGACGTCACCCACCAGCACATCCTGCTGGTGGCGGGGCTCTCGGTGGCCTTCGCCGTGTCCCTCGGGCTCGGCGAACGGGACCGGCAGCTCCTCGCCAAGGCCGCGCTCCTGCACGACGTCGGCAAGACGAAGATCCCGCCGGCCATCCTCAACAAGCCGGGGCGCCTCGATCCGAACGAGTTGACGATCATGCGGACCCACCCCGCCATCGGCCACGCCATGCTCCTCGGATCGGGCTTCGACGACGCCACGCTCATGGTGGTGCGCGCGCATCACGAGATGCTGGACGGCTCGGGCTACCCGGACGGGTTGCGGGGGGCCGAGATCCCCGACCTCGTGCGGCTGGTGACGATCAGCGACATCTACGCCGCCCTGATCGAGAAGCGGCCCTACAAGGCGGCCCTGAGCGAATCGGCCGCGCTCGCCATCATCGAGTCGATGACCGGCAAGCTCGATGGGGACCTCATCCGGGCGTTCAAACCCGTGGCCGGGGCCTTCGAACTGGCGGCAGGCGGAGGCGCGGCATGACGGGCGACGGCGGAGCGGACGAGCATACCTTCGTGGCGGCCGGACACTGGACGGCGCGCCGGGAGGAACGGAAGTCCACCAACTGGATCGCGAAGATCCGCCTGTTCGACGGGCAGGAGATCCCGACCACGGTCAAGGACGTCTCGACCTCCGGCGCACGGCTGACGGTCCCCGAGGAGATGGAGTTGCCCGAGCGCTTCATGTTCCGGGTGATCGGGCGCGATTTCGTCTGCGCCGTGCGCATGATGTGGCGCCGGGGCACCAACGTCGGCGTGCAGATCGAGCGGGTGGGCAAGATCGAGGCGAAGGCTCCGCCCCCGCCGCCGGACACCCCCGCCGAGACCGGCTACAAGGGCCATGAGTCCATGCCCCGGCGCGGCAGCCGCATCTCGCAGTTCTGACCGCGGCGCGGGCGGCGTCACACCGCCCCGGCGACCCAGTCCACCGCCGCCGCCAGCGCCGCCCGGTCGTCTCCGCCCGCCGTCCGGGCCGCCTCGTAGGCGGCGATCTGGCGGTCGGCGCTCGTGCCCTCCGCGACGATGGCGCGGGCACGGGCGACCTCCGCCGTGCAGCCCAGCGCCCGCGCATCCTCGGCGACCAGGGCGAGGACCGCCTCCAGGGCCTCCGCGAAGGGGATGGCCCGGCCCTGCGCCTCGTCGATCCAGGCGGCGCGGGTACCGTGGGCCTGTGCCCGCCACAGGTTCTCCAGCGCCAACGCCCGCGAAACCCCGTCGAGGCCGGCATTCAGGTCGGGCCGGCGCACGCAGAGCCGCACGAGGCAGCGGAACAGCGCCGCGAGGCAGAGCGAATCCTCGAGCCGGGTGCAGGCGTCGGCGATGCGCAGTTCCAGCGTCGGGAACTTGATCGAGGGGCGCAGCGACCACCACAGGTAGCTGGCATCCGCGATGGCGCCGCTGCGGGTCATGATGGCGACGAACCGCTCGTAGGCGGCGGTGTCGGCGAAGAGTTCGGGCAGGCCGGTGCGGGGCATCTCGCCGAACACGCAGAGGCGGTAGGCGGCCATCCCCGTCGCCTCTCCCTGCCAGAACGGCGAGGAGGCCGAGAGGGCGAGCAGCATCGGCTGGAACGGCAGCAGCCGGTTCATCAGGTCCACCCGCGCCGCCGGATCCGGCACCTCGACATGGACGTGCATGCCGCAGATCAGCGCCCGCCTCGCGGCGAGGCCGAGATCGGAGAGGATGTCCCGATAGCGCTCGCCGTCGCTCGCCGTCTGGCTCTCCCGGCGCGCGAGGGGGTGGGTGCCGCAGGCCATGAGCGTGAGCCCGTGCCGGGCGGCGATCTCCTTCAGCAGGGCGCGCTGGCCGCCGAGGTTGTCGCGCGCTTGCGCCATCACGGCGAGCGGCGGGGTGCAGAGCTCGATCTGCGCCGCTACCAATTCGCGTCCCGTCTCGGGCAGGCGCGCCTCCGCCTCTTTGTGGAAGGCGGCGAGGTCGCCGCGCGGCGTGCCGCGGGTCTGCGCGTCGGCGAGGAAGTATTCTTCCTCGATCCCGAAAGAGTAGGGGTGCTCGCTCATGGGAATGACAGTGGGGCGGGGGGCCATGCCTGTCCAGGGAGGGACCGGATCGGAACGGCCCGCGTCTCCGGGCCGCCCTGGTCGTTGCGAGCGTGCGGTGATCGGCAGCCGGCTGGAGCCGCGTCGCTCGTCAACCCCGGCGCAGCGCCCCGCCGACCAGCCAGGCGGGGTCGAACCAGCGGTCCGCCTCGCCGTCATAGGGCAGGCGGGTGATGTCCCATTGCTGGATGAAGGGCGCGTAGACGTTCCAGACCGCCACGCCGCCGCCGACGAAGATCCGCCGCCCGGGATAGCGGGCGAGCACCGCCTGCGGGTCCTCGTGCGAGCGGATGATGTCGATGGTGCGGTCCTTGAAGGCGAAGTCGGGCACCGCCTCGATGGTCTTCGGCCCGGCGATCAGCACATGCCCCTGCGTCTCCGCGAAGAAGCGCGTCACGTCCTCCACGAAGAGCGGATCGGTGTTGCCCTCCCAGGGCAGGCGCCCGTGGAGGCCGAGCTGGCCCCGCTGCCCGATGGCGCACATTGCCCTGACGTCGATCATACGGGTCTCACTCCGGCGCGCGAGGGGTCAGCAGCCGGTCCTGCTTGAAGTCGTAGATCAGCCCGGTCTCGCGCCAGTCCGGCGAAGCGAGGCGGACGAAGTGCGGGGCGAGGTCCTCCGGCGTGCGCAACGTCTGCGGGTCCTCGCCGGGCATGGCCGACCGGCGCATCCGGGTGCGCAGCGCGCCGGGGCTCACCAGCATCGTCCGCACGGCGGTCGATTCCGTCTCGGCGGCGTAGGTGCGCACCAGGGCTTCGAGCGCCGCCTTGGTGACGCTGTAGGGCCCCCAGTAGGCCCGGCAGGAATTGGCCGCCCCCGACGTCACGAAGATCGCCCGGCCCGCGTCGGACATCCGCAGCAGCGGATCCAGCGAGCGGATCAGCCGCCAGTTGGCGGTGACGTTGATGTCCAGCGTGCTCGCCCAGATCTTGGGGTCGACATGGCCGAGCGGCATCAGCACGCCGAGCACGCCCGCGTTGCCGATCAGGATGTCGAGCTTGCCCCAGCGCTCGTGGATCGCGGCGCCGAGGCGGTCGATGGCGTCGAAGTCCTTGAGGTCGAGGGGCACCAGGGTGGTGCTGCCGCCGATCCGGCGGATCTCGTCGTCGAGTTCCTCCAGCGCGCCTTGCGTGCGGGCGACCGCGACGACGTGCGCCCCGGCCTCGGCGAGCGCCAGGGCCGCGGCCCGGCCGATGCCGCGCGAGGCGCCGGTGACGACACTGATGCGGCCGTCGAGGGGACGGGACGGCGAAGGAGAGCCAGCCATGGGGGGATCAGTCGGCCTCGGCGAGCATCGCCATCTGGCGGGGGCTGGCGATCGTCAGGTCGGTCAGGCCCGTCGGGTACTCGCCGGTGAAGCAATGGTCGGTGTATTGCGGGCAGGCGCCGTTGCGCTCCTCCTCGCCCATCGCCCGGTAGAGGCCGGGAATCGAGAGGAAGGCCAGGGAATCGGCGCCGATATACTGGCGCATCCCCTCCAGGTCGTGGGTGGCGGCCAGCAGCTTCTCCCGCTCCGGCGTGTCGATGCCGTAGAAGTCGGGGTGCGTGATCGGCGGCGAGGCGATGCGGAAGTGCACCTCCGCCGCGCCGGCCTCGCGCATCATGCGCACGATCTTCACCGAGGTGGTGCCGCGCACCAAGCTGTCGTCGACGAGCACGATCCGCTTGCCCGCCACCGCCGCGCGGTTGGCCGAGTGCTTCATGCGCACGCCGAGTTCCCGTACCGACTGGGTCGGCTGGATGAAGGTGCGCCCGACATAGTGGTTGCGGATAATCCCCATCTCGAAGGGGATGCCCGTCTCCTGGCTGTAGCCGAGCGCCGCCGGCACGCCAGAATCCGGCACCGGCACCACCACGTCGGCCTCGGCGCGGGCCTCCCGGGCGAGCTCGTGGCCGATCGCCTTGCGCACCCCGTAGACGCTCTTGCCGTTCACCACCGAATCCGGCCGGGCGAAGTAGATGTACTCGAAGATGCACGGCCGCATCGGCTGGGCGTCGGCGAAGCGGATCGACTCGATCCCCTCCTCGGAGATGACGACGATTTCGCCGTTCTCGATGTCGCGGACGTAGCGGGCGCCGATGATGTCCAGCGCGCAGGTCTCGGAGGCCAGGAGGTAGCGGCCGTCGAGTTCGCCGAGCACCAGCGGGCGGATGCCCAGCGGGTCGCGGGCGCCGATCAGCTTCTTGTTCGTGAGCGCCACGAGGGCGTAGGCCCCCTGGATCGCCTGGAGCGCATCGATGAAGCGCTGGATGATCCGGGGTTTGCGCGAGCGGGCGGCGAGGTGGAGGATCACCTCCGTGTCGGAGGTCGATTGCGTGATGGCCCCGTCGCGCACGAGGTCGCGGCGGATGGAGAGGGCGTTGGTCAGGTTGCCGTTGTGGGCCACCGCGAGCCCGCCGCCGGCGAGTTCGGCGAAGAGGGGCTGGACGTTGCGCAGGATCGTCCCGCCCGTCGTGGAGTAGCGGACGTGGCCGATGGCGGCCCGGCCCTTCAGGCGCTCGATGGTCGCCGCGTCCGAGAACGAATCGCCCACGAGGCCCGGCCGCCGCTCCGAGTGGAAGACGTGGGCCTCCCCGTCGAAGGAGACGATGCCCGCCGCCTCCTGGCCGCGGTGCTGGAGGGCGTGGAGCCCCAGCGCCACGATGGCCGAGGCGTCCGGGTGGCCGAAGATGCCGAAGACCCCGCACTCCTCGCGCAGGGTATCGCCGTCGAGGTCGAAGGAGGTCAGATCGGAATCGGCTGACAAGTCGGCGTGGGGTCGCGACATGCTCGGGCTCGGTCACTTCCTGGAGGCGCCGACACTACCGGTAGCGTTGCGCCACGGTGATGTAACCTCTCCGACCCCGCAGGCCAACGGTGCGCAATGCAGGGCAGCGGCCCGTCCCGCTCAGCGCTTGGGCGCCGTCTCCGTCCGCTTCTGCACGGCCGTGTCGTCGGCCGGCGCGTCCGCCGCCTCGTTCGGCGGGGTCAGCGGCTTGGGCTTCTTGAACTGCTTGAGGAACCCGTCGGGGTTCTCGGGCAGCTGCGCCACCAGGGCGTCGCCGGACTTCTCCAGCATCGGCCGCGTGCGGGCCTGGGCGGCCCAATCGGGCACCTTGCCCTGCACCAGCCACGCCAGGAAGACCCAGCCGATCACGCAGATCAGGAAGCCCCGGGCCGCGCCGAAGAGGAAGCCGAGCGACCGGTCCACCGCGCCGATGCGCGAATCGAGGACCACGTCGGAGACCTTCACGGTGATGATCGAGACGATGACGAGCGTGACGAGGAAGATGGCCGCGATGGCGCTGACGAGGGCGACCGTGTCGCTGCTGACGTGCTGCTTCACCGTGGGCAGAAGCAGCGGGTAGAAAGACCACGCCATCGCCGCCGCCACGACCCACGCGACGATCGCCAGGACCTCGCGGGTGACGCCCCGGACGGCCGCGAGAAGCGCCGACACCGCCACGATGCCGAGGACGACGAGATCAAGAACAGTGAACGGCATCGCCTGACTTCAACAACGCACGGGAGAGGCCGACGAGGCCCGTGCGGCGCCCCCGACGACTGCCTCAGTATATCTTGCGGAACCTCGGCCGTCACCCTGCCCCGCTGCAAGCCCCGAGGGCGTGTATCACCGTTGCATCAGGCCGCGGGAGCGGACGGATCAATAGGCGCCGCCACCCAGGCAGGCCGCGGCGGCGGATTGCGCGCACGGGTCGTTGGAGGCCGTGGCCGCGCCCGCGATGCCGGCCCCGCCGGGCGATCCGCCGCCGCCTCCCGTCGTGGGGGCGGCCTGCGGCAGGGGCGTGGCGGCCGAGGATCCGGCGATGCCCGCCCCGCTGCCGCCGCCACCCCCGCCGGTGGCGGGCGCGGTGTTCGTGCCCCGCACCGCCCCGCCCGTGGCCGTCACGCTGCCGAGCCCCGGCGTCGTCACGGCGAAATCGGCGCTGCCGAAGCCGACCAGCCCGACGCCGCCGAGTCCCGAGGATCCGAGACGCGCCGACGACGAGGAGAGCCCCGCCGCCCCGCCGAACCCGCTCGACGTGCCGAGGACGCCCGAGGTGCCGAAGGAGCCGAGCGTGGCGGTGCCGCCGCTGCCGAGCCCCGCCGAAGACAGGCCGGAGGACGCGGCGCTGCCCCTCGCCCCGATGGACAGCCCGGTGCCGGTGGCGATTCGCCCCACGGTCACGCCCGAGCCGAAGCTCAGGCCCCCGGCATTCACGATGCCGCCGGTCAGGGGCGAGACGGTGGGAAACGATCCCGCGCCGAGGGTGCCGTTGGAACTCAGCCCGCCGGGATTGGAGATGGCCCTCTGCGGCACCACCAGTGCCGGCGCCACGAAGCCGGGGGCGGTGGGACTAATGTTGATCGCCGCGATCGAGGGCGTGCCTCCGGCGGTCTGGGCGAGGGCCGGGCCCGCCGCCGCCGTGGCGACCGCCGCGAGGCAGAGGGTCCGCACTCCGCGCGGCATGGCTTGCAGCATGGCTCGCATCTCCCGCTTCCGCCGAGGATCGTGGACTGCAGGAAATGGCGGCGGAGCGGCGGGGTTCCCCGTCGCCGGTCCCGGCCGGGCGGACTGGCGCGGAGGGTCCGGCTCGTGCATCCGTTCGGGACCGGGGCGCGGACCGGGGACGTGAGGCGAGTGGGCGGGAGTGACGGCGTGACGGGTGAGGCACCTCCGGAACCGGACGGCGCGAAGGGCGTCCACGGGGCGCGGCTCACCGTCGATCTCGCGGCGCTCGCCGCGAACTGGCGGCGCCTCGCGGCGGAGGCTCCGGGCGCGGAATGCGGCGCGGTGGTCAAGGCCGACGCCTACGGCACCGGCATCGGCGGCGCCGGGCCGGCCCTGTGGGCCGCGGGCTGCCGGACCTTCTTCGTGGCGCACCTGTCCGAGGGCCTGGCCGCCCGCGCCGTGCTGCCGGAGGCGGCGATCTACGTGCTCAACGGGTTGCTCCCCGGCGCGGGGCCCGCCTTCGCCGCCGCGGACCTGCGCCCGGTCCTCGGCAGCCTGGACGAACTCACCGAATGGGCCGCCCTCTCGCGGGGCCGCCGCCCGGCGGCGCTCCATGTCGATACGGGCATGAACCGGCTCGGCCTGTCCATCCCCGAGGCGCTGGCGCTGGGGGGCGATGCCCGGATCGCGGAGGCGGGCCTCGACCTCGTGATGAGCCACTTCGTCAGCGCCGAGAGGCCCGGCGATCCGGTCAACGCCCGGCAGATCGCCGACTTTTCCCGGGTGCGAGCCGCCCTGCCGGGGCTGCGGGGCTCGCTCGCCAACTCCTCGGGGATCTTCCTCGACGGCGCCCGGCACGACCTCCTGCGGCCGGGCTACGCCCTGTTCGGCGGCAACCCGACGCCCGGCCGGGCGAACCCGATGCGGCCGGTGGTGCGGCTGGAGGCGGCCATCGTCCAAATCCGGCAGGTCGAGGCCGGGATGACCGCCGGCTACAACGGCCTCTGGACCGCGCCCGGCCCCCGCCGCCTCGCCACCCTCTCGCTCGGCTATGCCGACGGCCTGCCGAGGGCGCTCAGCGGGCGCGGCCACGCCCTCGTGGGCGGCGTGCCCTGCCCGATCCTCGGCCTCGTCTCCATGGACCTGATCATCCTCGACGTGACGGACGCCCCCGCCGCCCGCCGGGGTGCGTCGGCGGTGCTGATCGGCGACGCCCTCGACCTCGACACGGTGGGGCGCTCGGCCGGGACCATCGGATACGAGATCCTGACGGGCCTTGGTTCCCGTTATGTTCGGGATTATGGTGGGGAGGTCGAACACACACTCTCCTGACCCCCTTCCGGTGAGGCGAGCCGGAAACCTCTCAGTCCTCCGTCATTGCGAGCGCAGCGAAGCAATCCAGGGATTCGCGACCTCGGCAAGCGGCCCGCCGCTCCTAGATTGCTTCGCTGCGCTCGCAATGACGGTCAGGATGCCGGGTGAGGGCTGGAGGGAATGACGGCGGCCGAGCGGAAAAAGTCCCACGAGAATGGCCAAGATCCACCAGACCTTCGTCTGCCAGTCCTGCGGGGCGGTCTACAACCGGTGGCGCGGGCGCTGCGAGGCCTGCGACGGCTGGAACACGATCCAGGAGGAGACGGCGGGCGGCCCCGGCCAGTCCGGCCCCGCCGCCACCCGGCCCTCGCGCGCCCGCGGCCGGATCTTCCCGCTGGAGGGGCTGACCGGCGAGGCCAAGGAGGCGCCCCGCACGGCGAGCGGCATCGGCGAGCTCGACCGGGTGACGGGCGGCGGCTTCGTGCGCGGCTCGGTGATCCTGCTCGGCGGCGATCCCGGCATCGGCAAGTCGACCCTGCTGATGCAGGCCGCCGCCGCGATGGCCCAGCAGGGTGCGGGCGTCGCCTACATCTCCGGCGAGGAGGCGGTGGGGCAGGTGCGCCTGCGGGCGGAACGCCTCGGCCTCGCCCAGGCCACCGTGCAACTCGCCGCCCAGACCAACGTCGAGGACATCGTCGAGACCCTGAGCCAGGGCAAGCCCCCGGCGCTGGCGGTGATCGATTCGATCCAGACCATGTGGACCGAGACCGTCGAATCGGCCCCCGGCACGGTCACGCAGGTGCGCTCCTCCGCCCAGGCGCTGATCCGCTTCGCCAAGACCACCGGCACGGCGGTGATCCTGGTCGGCCACGTCACCAAGGACGGGCAGATCGCGGGTCCGCGCGTGGTGGAGCACATGGTCGATGCGGTGGCCTCCTTCGAGGGCGACCAGGGACACCATTTCCGCATCCTGCGCGCCGTGAAGAACCGCTTCGGCCCCACCGACGAGATCGGCGTGTTCGAGATGACCGATGCGGGGCTGGCGGAGGTGCCCAACCCCTCCGCCCTGTTCCTGGCGGGCCGGGACCAGCAGGCGGCGGGCACCGCCGTCTTCGCGGGCATGGAGGGCACGCGGCCGCTGCTGGTGGAGATCCAGGCCCTGGTGGCCCCCTCCTCCCTCGGGATGCCCCGGCGGGCGGTGGTGGGCTGGGACCCGAACCGCCTCTCCATGGTGCTCGCGGTGCTGGAGGCCCATGCGGGCATCCGGCTCGGGGCCCACGACGTCTACCTCAACGTCGCGGGCGGCCTGAGGGTGGTGGAGCCGGCGGCGGACCTCGCGGTGGCCGCCGCCCTGGTCTCGTCGCTCTCGGGCGCGGTGCTGCCCGCCGAGACGGTCTATTTCGGCGAGATCGGCCTGTCCGGCGCCATCCGCCCGGTGGCGCAGGCGGGCGCCCGGCTGAAGGAGGCCCAGAAGCTCGGCTTCGCCAAGGCCCTCATCCCGCAGGGGCGGGGCGAGGGCGAGAAGGTGCTCTCCGTCGAGACGCTGCGCCACATCGCCGACCTCGTGGCCGGCATCGGCGCAGGCTCGGCCCGTCGAGGGGGGCGCGGGCGGGCGCAGGCGCGAGAGATGGAGGACGAGTATTGAGGGGGTGCCTCGCCGTTCCCTCATCCTCGCTGTTACTTGCTGGGATGTCTGGATCGCCCCCGCTCCACCGTCATTGCGAGCGCAGCGAAGCGATCCAGGGCAGCGGGACCTCTCAGGACGGGGCGGCTCCCTGGATTGCTTCGCTGCGCTCTCAATGACGACCAGGAATTCATCGACAGGGATGGTCCGCCCGATCGGCCCCGGCTCTAGCGTCGCAGCGCAGGCGCTGCGATGGCGGAACGGGGACGCGGAGCCCCTCGTGCCGTAACGGTTTTTGTGTCTCTTATCCGGCCTCCGTCCGGGTACCGGACGCGGACGTCGTCATGTTGTTCGAAGATCGCCTCGCCCACCTGCCCGCCCACAAGCGCCGCGATCTCGCGCGGGCCGCGCAGATTCTCTTCGAGGAATGCGACCAGGCGCAGAAGGGCAAGCTCACCGCGGCGCGCAAGCGCGGGCGCATCCTCAAGGTGATCCTGTTCGGGTCGCACGCTCGGGGCGGCTGGGTCGAGGACCGGCGATCGGGCTATTTCTCGGATTACGACCTGCTGCTCGTCGTCAACGACGAGCGCCTCGCCGGGGATTTCGACGTCTGGGACAAGGCCAGGGACCGCTTCATCCAGCACGAGATGGCCAAGGGATTCTCCACGGCCACGGTCAGCTTGATCGTCCACAGCCTGCATGACGTGAACGATCAACTCGCCCGGGGCCGCCCGTTCTTCGTGGACATCGTGCGCGAGGGCATCGTGCTCTTCGAGGCCGAGGGGCATCCGTTCGCCAAGCCCGGACCGCTCACCGAGGAAGATCGGAGAATCGAGGCCTGGAACAATTTCGATAAGTGGTTCGAGGCAGCCGGACGGCGATTCAAAATTGCAAAGTTCGCCCTCGCCGAGAACTTCACCAATCAAGCCGCCTTCGATCTGCATCAGGTGACAGAAGAACTGTTCCACTGCACCTTGCTGACGCTGACGCTCTACAGCCCGAAGCTCCACGCTCTGCGGCGGCTGCGACCCATCGCCGAGGGCGTCGCCCCGCGCCTCGTCGAAGCGTGGCCGCGCAACACCCGGTTCGCCCGACGCTGCTTCAATTTGCTTCACGATGCCTACGTGAAGGCCCGATACTCACCCCATTACGCCATTAGCCGGGAGGAGTTGGCGTGGCTGGTGGAGCGGATCGAGATCATGAGCCGACTCGTCAGCGAGATAGGCCTCGATCATCTCGGCCGACGGCCAGACGGGCCGGAATGAGCGCGGCTCCCGGACGGCCCACCGAGTCGGAGACAAGCCGGCGGCGCGGGCGGGTCCCGTTCGTCCAGGCCCCCGGCCGCCTGCGGGCCTTCGTGCGGCGGAGCGAGGGCGGCCTCGTCCTCCTCGCCATGGTCGTGGGCGGTGTCTCGGGCCTCGCCGTCTCCGGCATGACCTGGCTGACGCAGGGGCTGCGCGAGGCGCTCTACCGGTTGCCCCCCGGCACCCGCCTGAGCGCCGCCGACGGCGTGACGCCGATCCTGCTGCTCGCCGGCCCCTGCCTCGGCGGGCTGGCCCTCGGCTTGCTGATCCTCCTCGTCCAGTACCTGCGCGGCCCGCGCAAGCGCCCGGCCATCGATCCGATCGAGGCGAACGCCCTGCACGGCGGCCGGATGTCGCTGCGCGACAGCCTCTATCTCGGCGTCCAGAACATCCTCTCGAACGGCTGCGGCGCCTCCGTCGGCCTGGAGGCGGGCTACACGCAGATCTCCTCCGGGCTCGCCTCGCGGCTCGGCATCGCCTTCGAGGTCCGCCGGACGGACCTGCGCACCCTCGTCGGCTGCGGCGCGGCGGCGGCCATCGCGGCGGCCTTCGGGGCGCCGCTGACGGGGGCGTTCTACGCCTTCGAACTGATCATCGGCACCTATTCCATCGCGACGCTCACGCCGGTCGTCGCGGCGGCCCTGTGCGGCAGCGCCGTCTCGCAGGCGATCCTCGGCGCGCAGCCCCTCGTCGCCGTCGACAGCGTCTCGGCGGCGACGACCTCGCACATCACCAGCCTGGAGATCCTGCCGAGCCTGCTGCTCGGGCTGTTCTGCGCGGGCCTCGGCATCGCGGTGATGCGGGGCGTCACCCTGGTGGAGCAGGCGGTGCAGGCCTCCGGGCTGCCCCGCATCGCCGGTCCGGCGCTCGGCGGGCTCTGCGTCGGGGCGCTGGCGCTGGCCGGGACGCCGCAGGTGCTCTCCGGCGGCCACGGCGCCCTGCACCTGCACTTCGCCGACGCCGCCCAGGGCGCGGACGCCCTCGCCCTGGCGGGACTGTTCGCGGCCAAGGCGACGGCCTCGGCGATCTCCATCGGCGCGGGGTTCCGGGGCGGTCTGTTCTTCGCCTCCCTGTTCCTCGGCGCCGTGGCGGGGACGTTCTTCGCCGTCGCCGCGCCCCTGGTGGTGCCGGCCATGGCGGGCTTCGGCCTGACGCCGCTCGCCTATGCGGTGATCGGCATGAGCGCGCTCGCGGTGGCCGTGATCGGCGGCCCCCTGACCATGACGTTCCTCGCACTCGAGGCGACGGGGAGCCTGCCGATCACCGGCCTCGTGCTCGCGGCGGTGATCGCCTCCTCGCTGACGGTGCGAAAGACCTTCGGCTATTCCTTCGCCACCTGGCGCTTCCACCTGCGCGGCGAGAGCATCCGCAGCGCGCACGACGTCGGCTGGATCCGCTCCCTCACCGTCGGCCGCCTGATGCGGCGGGAGGTGGGGACGGTGCTCCTGGACACGCCGCTGCCGACCTTCCTGCGCGCCCACCCCCTCGGCTCGCCCTCCCGCGTGGTGGTGGTGGACGGGCAGGGGCGCTACGCCGGCATCGTCTCGGTGCCGGAGGCCCACGCCACGGCCCGGGAGGCGACCACAGGCGAGCAGCCGGTCCTCGCCGACCTCCTACGCTGCGCCGACGCCTTCCTGACCCCGGAGATGAATGCCAAGGACGCGGTGGCCGTCTTCGACCGGACGGAGAGCGAGGCGCTGGCCGTCCTCGACGGCGCCCGCGCGGTGATCGGCCTGCTCACCGAGAGCCACACCCTCAAGCGCTACAGCGAGGAACTCGACCGCCAGCGCCGGGCGATGGTGGGCGAATCGACCTGAGGGCCCGGCCGGAAGGTCGCTGACTTTCATTCCACCCCCTCATCCTGGGGTGTGGCGAAGCCGCCTCGAAGGAAGGCTCCAAAAGACTCCGCGATCCGTGGAGCCTTCCGTCGAGGCCCGGCAAGCCGGGCACCTCAGGACGAGGGCGCAAGGGGGAGAACCGCTTCCCTTCCGGCCGGGCCCTGAGAACGGCCCTTCCGGACAGGCCGGTGCCGCGTCCGTCGCCGCCCGGTCAGGCGTCGTCGCCGGTGCCGAGGTACCAGTCGAGGATCTCGCCCCCCTGCATGATCGCCACGTCGGAGCGGGCCAGGAGGGCATCGAGGAGACGCTCCAGGAGGCCGATGCGGTGGGGCACGCCGGTGATGTAGGGGTGGATGGCGAAGCCCATCACCTTCGCCCCGCCGAGGGGACCGTCCCCCGCGGCCTCCGCGCTCAGCCGGTCGAGGGAGGCGAGCGCCCGCTCCACGAACTCGTCGGCCCGATGGTGCTGGATGGCGAGGAGGGGGATGTCGTTCAGTTCGACCGAATAGGGCAGCGCCACGAGGGGCCCCTCGCGCGTGGCGATCCGGCAGGGCCTGTCGTCCACCACGAAGTCGCCGACATAGGCGAGCCCGTTGGCGCGCAGGTGGTCGGGCGTGTCGAGGGTCTCGGTCAGGCCCGGCCCCAGCCAGCCGCGCGGAGGCGCGCCCACGAAGTCCGCGATGGTGCCGACGGTGCGGGCGATCATCGCCGCCTCGTCGGCCACCCGGTGCGTGGGCACCTGATGGAAGCCGTGGGCCATGAACTCCCAGCCGGCATCCCGCGCCGCCGCCGCCACCCGCGGATAGGCGGTGCAGACCGAGCCGTTGATCGACAGGGTCGGGCGCAGGCCGCGGCGGGCGAAGGCGTCGAGGAAGCGCCAGAACCCGACCCGCATCCCGTATTCGTGCCACGCCCAGTTCGGCAGGTCCGGCAGCAGGCTCGCGCCCGTCGGCGGCACGAGGATCTGGCGCGGCATGGGATGGTCGATGAGCCAGTGCTCGACGTTCACCACCGGCCACACCGCGACGTGCCGGCCCCCCGGCAGGGTGAGGCGGGGACGGTCGATGGCGGCGCGGTAGGCGAGCCGGTTCTCGGGGCGGCGGGGATCGGCGGAGGCGGCTTCCGTCATCGGGATGGCCTCAGGCGGCCTTCGGGGCGTGGTGGCTGTGGAGCTGCGCGGCCAGCATCCGGCGCAGGTCGTTGAAGGCCGGGCTCGATACGTCCCTGCGGCGCGGGAGGTCGATGCCGTGCACCGCCTCGATCCGACCGGGGCCCGGCGACATCATCACCACGCGGTCGGCGAGGAAGATCGCCTCCTCGATGGCATGAGTCACGAACAGGACGGTGAGGCCCGTGCGCGCCCACAGGTCGAGCAACTCGTCCTGAAGGCGCTCGCGGGTCATCGCGTCGAGGGCGCCGAAGGGCTCGTCCATCAGCACGACCTCCGCCTCGTTGGCGAGCACCCGGGCGATGGCGACCCGCTGCTTCATGCCCCCCGAGAGCTGGTGCGGGTGGGCGTCGGCGAAGGCCTGGAGGCCCACTAGGGCGATGTAGCGCTCCACCGTCTCGCGCACCTCGGCCGCCGGCCGTCCGCGCGATTGCGGCCCGAAGCCGATGTTGTCGCGGACGGTGAGCCAGGGGAACAGGCCGTAATCCTGGAAGACCATCCCGCGGCTCGGGCCGGGCCCCGGGATCGGCTTGTCCCACATCAGCGCCTCGCCCCCGGTCGGCGCCTCGAAGCCGGCGGCGATCCGCAGGAGCGTGGACTTCCCGCAGCCCGAAGCGCCGAGCAGGCAGACGAACTCGCCGCGGCGGACCGTGAGATTCGCGCCGCGCAGGGCCTCGGTGGCGCGGCCCTTGGACAGGTAGGTCTTCGATACGCCGCGCATGTCGAGGATCGGAATGGTGGGATCAGCCATGGGACGGGCTCCAGGCGAGCAGACGGCGGCCGAGGCTCATCACCAGCCAGTCGGAGACGAAGCCGGCGGCGCCGATCACCGCCATGCCGCAGATCACGATCTCGGTGCGGGAGAGCTGGCGGGCCTCCATGATGATCGCGCCGAGCCCCGTCTGGACGCCGGTCATCTCGCCGACCACGATCACCACCCACGCGAAGCCGAGCCCGAGGCGCAGGCCGGTGAAGATCGAAGGCAGCGCCGCCGGCAACACCACCCGGGTGAACTGCGCCGCGCCGGTGCAACCGAGCATGGACGCCGCCTCGAACAGCCGCGGCTCGACGGAGCGCACGCCGAACACGGTGTTGACGAGGATCGGGTAGAACGCCCCCAGGAAGACGAGGAAGAAGGCCGAGCGCGGGCCGAGGCCGAAGAGGATCATCGCCAGCGGCAGCCACGCGGTCACGGGCACCGGCCGCAGCACCTGCAACAGGGGATCGAGGAGCGCCCGCGCCAGGGGCACGCGGCCGATCAGCAGGCCGAGCGGCAGGGCCGCCGCCGCCGCCAGGACGAAGCCGCCGTAGACCCGGGTGAGCGAGGCCGCGAGATGCGTCCACAGGGTGCCGCTGAAGGCGTCGTCGTTCACGCCGCCCACCGCGAGGTCGCGCATCTCCGCCCAGACCTCGGCGGGGGGCGGAATCAGGCTGTAGGGCCGGCCCGCCGTGGTGAGATGCCAGACGACGACGAGGGCGAGCGGGACCACGAGGGCGAGGGCCGGCCCGCGCAGCCGCGCCAGGGAGGGACGGGCGCCCCGGGGCGTCACGGGCGTCGCCGGGAGGATCCCGGTTTCGGCCCCGGTGCTCACGCGTCCCTCATCGCGTCGACGAAGCGGGTGTCGATGAAGCCGGGCTCGGGCAGGCGGCGGATCTGCTTGAGCGCCAGCATGTGCTGGGCATAAGCCCCGGCCTGCCGCACCTCGTCGGGGCCGAGCTTCCAGGTCAGCTCGACGTTCGGGGCGGAGATCTCCAACGCCTCGCGCTTCTGGCCGAGCTTGGCCACGGCCATGGCGATCATCGCCTCGCGGTCCTTGGCCGCGAAATCCGTGGCCTTGCGGTGGATCTCCAGCATGGTCCGCACCAGAGCCGGCCGCTCCGCGACCGTGTCGCGGTGGGCGCCGAACACCATGTTCAAGGCCCCCATCTCGGTGCCGTAGGGATATTCCACGAGCTGCCCGACGCCGGAGGCGAGACTCACGCCGGGGCCGGGCTCGGCGCCGACATAGGCGTCCACATCGCCGCGGGCGAGGGCGATGTGCATCTCCGAGAAGGAGACGCGCACCGGGGTGATGTCCTTGATGGACAGCCCCTCCATCCGCATCCGCTCCAGAACGAAGACCTCCTGGGTGCTGCCCGGCCAGATCGCCACCCGGCGGCCCTTGAGGTCCTTGATCGCGCGGATGTCGGAATCCTTCTTGGCGATCACCGCCATGCCGCGGTTGCAGGTGGAGGCGATGACCGCCAGGGGCTCGCCCGCCGCCGCCCCGAGGGTCGCCGCAGCGATGCCGAACGTGCCGAAATCCACCGATTTGGTGACGACGGCGTTCTTGCACTCGGTGGGGCTCTCGAAGGGGATGACCTCCACCGTCACGCCCGCGGGGGTGAAGCGCTCGTAGAAGTGCGGCGCGATCGAATGGATCAGCTTCAGCGAGCCCATCCGGATCGTCACCGGTTCGGCGGACGGCGCGCCCTGGGCCGAGGCTGCGCGGCTGGTCAGGGGGGCGAGGGGGGCGAGGAGACCGGCCCCGAGGCCGGAGAGGAGGGTGCGACGGCGGATCATCCGAGGGCTCCTTCAGGGTCCCGACACGTCCGAGGCTATCCGGGGGTCTTGTTGCGGGCGAGTGCTCATTTTCGATCCACCCGTTGCCTTTTTCGAAACGGGGGGACAGCATGACGGGTGTGAGGCACCAGCGCACCCTGACCTACGTCGCCGAGGTGGCTCGGGCGGGCTCGATCCGGCGGGCGGCCGAGCGGCTCAACCTCACGCCCTCGGCCCTCACCCGGCAGATCCAGGACATCGAGTACGAGCTCGGCACGCCGATCTTCGAGCGGTTGCCGCAGGGGATGCGCCTCAACGCGGCGGGCGAGCTGCTGGCCCGGCACATCCGCGATCAGGCGGCCGACCTCGATCGCGTGCGCTCGCAGATCGCCGACCTGTCCGGCGTACGGCGCGGCCACGTGGCGCTGGCATGCAGCCAAGCCTTCGTCACGCAGACGGTGCCGGAGGAGGTGGAGGCCTATCGGGCGCAGTTTCCCCAGGTGGGCTTCACGGTGCAGGTCCGCGACCATGCCCAGGCGGTGGCGGCCCTGATCGCCTTCGAGGCGGACCTCGCCCTGGTGCTGGAGCCGCCGCCCTCGGCGGATCTGCACCCGCTCTATACCGGCGACCAGCCGCTCTGCGCGCTGATGCGGGCCGGGCATCCGCTGGCGGCGGAGGAGGGACCGGTGCGCCTGCGCGACTGCCTCGGCCATGCCCTCGCTTTGCCGGACCGCTCCCTGGCGATCCGCCACCACATCGAGCAGGCGTTGGCCCGCCGCGGCGTCGGGCTGCGCCCGGCGGTGGAATCCGGCTCGCTGGAGTTCCTGCGCAACCTCGTGCTGCGCGAGGATCTGGTCACCCTCCAGATCCAGAGCGGCATTCCGGACGATCCCCGCCTGCGCAGCCGCCCGATCGATGGCCGCGACCTGACGCCGATGACGCTCTACCTCGCGCAGTTGCGCGGGCGCCTGCTCCCGGTGGCCGCCGCGAAGTTCGCCGACCAACTCTCGGCCCGCCTCAACCGGCAGCCGCCCCGATCCCTTTCACGGGCGGAGCGGCCCGGGAGCGAGAACGGGGCCCCCGGGCAACGCGGGGCTTGAGCCCCGCACCCGGCTGCGGGCTCGCGCCTTCGGGAATCCCGTCCCTTGACCCGGCGGCGGGTTCCCGCACCTTGGGGCGCAACGGGGCACACGGAGGAAACCCATGGCAGAGCGCAGCTACCGCATCGCGGTGATTCCCGGCGACGGCATCGGCAAGGAGGTGGTGCCGGAGGGCGTGCGCGTGCTGGAGAAGGCCGCCAAGCGCCATGGCTTCGCCCTGCAGCTCGACTGGTTCGATTTCTCCTCCTGCGACTACTACGAGAAGCACGGGCGGATGATGCCCGAGGACTGGAAGGCCCAGATCTCGGGGCACGACGCCATCTTCTTCGGCGCGGTCGGAATGCCCGACCGGGTGCCGGACCACATCTCGCTCTGGGGTTCGCTGATCCTGTTCCGGCGGGAGTTCGACCAGTACGTCAACCTGCGCCCGGTGCGCCTGATGCCCGGCGTGAAGTGCCCGCTGGCCGACCGGAAGCCCGGCGACATCGACTTCTGGGTCGTCCGCGAGAACACCGAGGGGGAGTATTCCAACGCGGGCGGCCGGATGTTCGCGGGCACGGACCGGGAATTCGCCCTGCAGGAGACAATCATGACGCGCCACGGCGTCGACCGGATCCTGAAATTCGCCTTCGACCTCGCTGAGACCCTGCCGCGCAAGCACCTGACCTCGGCCACCAAGTCCAACGGCATCTCCATCACCATGCCGTACTGGGACGAGCGGGTGCGGGAGATGGCCAAGACCTATCCCGACGTGCGCTGGGACCAGTACCACATCGACATCCTCACCGCCCATTTCGTGCTGAACCCGGACCGGTTCGACGTGGTCGTGGCCTCGAACCTGTTCGGCGACATCCTCTCGGATCTCGGCCCCGCCTGCACGGGCACCATCGGCATCGCGCCGTCCGGCAACATCAACCCGGAGCGGGTGCATCCGTCGGTCTTCGAGCCGGTCCACGGCTCGGCCCCCGACATCGCGGGCCAGGGCGTCGCCAACCCCATCGGCCAGATCTGGTCCGGCGCGATGATGCTGGAGCATCTCGGGGAATCCGCGGCGGCGAAGGAGATCGTCGCCGGCATCGAGCGCGTGCTCGCCGAGCGGACGCTTCGGACGCGCGACCTCGGCGGCAATGCCGGCACCGAGACCTGCGGCAAGGCGGTGGAGGAGGCCCTGGGCTGACCGGTCAGCCCAGGGCGGGGGCGGAGCCGAGGGTCCTCAGCACCCTCAGCCCCTCGGCCTGCTCCCGTGGTGGCATCGGAGGCCGGATGAAGGGCGCGAGGTAGGCATCGAGGATGCCGTCGCCCGGCAGGTGGATCTCCCGGGTCAGGGCCGACAGGAAGGCGGTCTTGTCGGTCTCCTGCCACGCGATGGCGAGCCCGGCGCGGTTCGCGAGCACCGTGTGCACGGTCATGAGGGTGCGCCCGTTCCCGTCGAGGAACGGATGGGCATGGGCCAGCGAACCCAACACTTCGCCGGGCTTCGCCCGCATGAAGGCAGGATCGTTGCCCTGCCGAAGGGCGTATTCGAGGGCTCGCCGCACGTCTTGCGGGAAGGCGAACATGCGATCGAAGCCGCCCCGGCTGATGTTCGTGTGGGGGGCGGTTTCCAGCCGGTCGCGACCGGCCCAGGGATAGACCGAGCCGAACAGGATCGCGTGGGTGCGCAGGATGTCGGGGTAGGTCAGCGGCTTGCGGCGGGACAGGGCGGCGAGGGCCTTGTCGACCCGCATCATGAACGCCCGGTGCTCCAGCAATTTGACCTGGGCGAGGTCCTTCAGACCGGCGACGTTGCGGAGGTAACCCCGCGTCTCGAAATCACCGAAGACGTCGAAGGTCACGCCGCGCGGCCGTCCCGCTCAGCGAGGTAGCGAGCATGCAGCAACGTGTTGTCGATGTCGGGCATGATTTCGGCACGGCCGAGCGCCACGAGCAGCCACTCGGTCTCGTCGAGGTCCACGTCGTCACCGGCGACGCGCGAGACGGCTTCGGCCCAATCGTCGCTGTCGGCCCGCTCGTAGCGGATGCCGTGACGGCGGGCGAGATCGTGGATGATCTCCTTGGCCGTGGGGACAGGGGCCAGGATGGCGGCCGATGCGCTCATGGCGATCTCCTCGGGCGGGAGGGTACCCCATCCCGCCCGGCCCTGCCTATAGCCCTCAGCGCGGCCGGCGGCGGACGCTGACGACGTTGTCGGTGGCCTCGGTCTTCTCCGAGGGCATCGCGTCTGTGACGAC
>NZ_BPQE01000033.1 GCF_022179085.1 Methylobacterium aerolatum | reverse complement strand
GTTGCAGTGCGGCTTGGTGCGGGAGAACTTTTCCTTGCCCATCAGAGCCTCCTAAAAACGAATTCGGTTGGTGGAAGAAGAGGTGCCCCGGGCCGAAGCCCGAGGCGCGTAGCCTTAGGCGTACTTGGCGATGACCTTGTCGGCCTCGCCGCGCGGCACCTCTTCGTAGTGATCGAACTGCATCGTGAAGTTGGCGCGGCCCTGCGAGAAGGACCGGAGCTGGTTCACGTAGCCGAACATGTTGGCCAGCGGCACCATCGCGTTGATGACGTTGGCGTTGCCGCGCATGTCCTGGCCCTGGATCTGACCGCGGCGGGAGTTGAGGTCGCCGATGACCGAGCCGGTGTACTCCTCGGGAGACACCACTTCGACCTTCATGACCGGCTCGAGCAGGACCGAGCCGCCCTTCTGCAGCGCCTCGCGGAGCGCAGCGCGGGACGCGATCTCGAAGGCCAGGGCCGACGAGTCGACGTCGTGGTAGGCGCCGTCCACCAGGTCCACCTTGATGTCGACCACCGGGAAGCCGGCGAGGACACCCGCGGTGAGAACGGAGTTGAGGCCCTTCTCGACGCCGGGGATGTACTCCTTCGGCACCGCGCCGCCCACGATCTTGGAGTCGAAGGTGAAGCCGGCGCCCGGCTCGTTCGGCTCGACCACGAACTTCACGCGGGCGAACTGACCGGTACCACCGGTCTGCTTCTTGTGCGTGTAGTCGATCTCGGTCCGGCGGGTCAGCTTCTCGCGATAGGCCACTTGCGGCTGGCCGATATTCGCGTCGACCTTGTAGGTGCGGCGCAGGATGTCGACCTTGATGTCGAGGTGGAGCTCGCCCATCCCCTTGAGGATGGTCTGGCCCGACTCCTGATCGGTGGACACGCGGAAGGACGGATCCTCCGCCGCCAGCTTCGCGAGGGCGATGCCGAGCTTCTCCTGATCGGCCTTCGACTTCGGCTCGACGGCGATCTCGATCACCGGCTCCGGGAATTCCATCTTCTCGAGGATGACGGCCTTCGTCGGATCGCAGAGCGTGTCGCCGGTGCGGGTGTCCTTGAGGCCGGCCAGCGCGACGATGTCGCCGGCGAAGGCCTCCTTGATGTCCTCACGGTTGTTGGCGTGCATGAGGAGCATGCGGCCGACACGCTCCTTCTTGTCGCGGGTCGAGTTGATGACGTTGGCGCCCGAATCGACCTTGCCCGAATACACGCGGCAGAAGGTGATCGTGCCGACGTGCGGATCATCCATGATCTTGAAGGCGAGCATGGAGAAGGGGTCCGAGTCGGTCGGGCGGCGAACCACCTCTTCCTCGGTCTTGAAGTCCAGGCCCTTAATCTCGCCGCGATCCGCCGGGGACGGCAGGTAGTCGACGACGGCATCGAGGAGCGGCTGCACGCCCTTGTTCTTGAAGGCCGAGCCACAGAGCACCGGGTGGAACGCACGGCGCTGCACGGCGGTGCGCACGAGACGACGGAGGGTCTCCTCGTCGGGCTCATTGCCCTCGAGGTAGGCGCCCATGGCGTCGTCATCCATCTCGACGCAGGCCTCGACGAGCTTGGTGCGGTACTCCACAGCCTGGTCGGCGAGGTCAGCCGGGATCTCGGTCTCGTTGAAGTTGGCGCCGAGCGCCTCGCCCGACCAGACGATCGCCTTCATCTTGATGAGGTCGATGACGCCCTGGAAGTTCGACTCGGCGCCGATCGGAAGCTGCAGGCACACGGGCTTGCCGGCGACGCGATCGATGATGTCGGCAACGCACTTGAAGAAGTCGGCGCCGATCTTGTCCATCTTGTTGACGAACACGACGCGCGGCACGTCGTACTTGTCGGCTTGGCGCCACACGGTCTCGGTCTGGGGCTCGACGCCCTGGTTGCCGTCCAACACGCATACGGCACCGTCGAGCACGCGCAGGGAGCGCTCCACCTCAATGGTGAAGTCCACGTGGCCGGGGGTGTCGATGATGTTCAGGCGCTTCTCGCGCCAGAAGCACGTCGTCGCGGCGGACGTGATCGTGATGCCGCGCTCCTGCTCCTGTTCCATCCAGTCCATCGTGGCGGCGCCCTCATGGACCTCGCCGATCTTATGGGACTTTCCGGTGTAGTAGAGGATCCGCTCCGTGGTCGTGGTCTTGCCGGCATCGATGTGGGCCATGATGCCGAAGTTGCGGTAGTCCTCGATCGCGTGCGTGCGGGGCATCGGACTGCTCCTGGAAGACGAGTGGACCGCTTACCAGCGGTAGTGCGAGAAGGCGCGGTTGGCTTCGGCCATCCGGTGCGTGTCTTCCCGCTTCTTAACGGCGTTGCCGCGGTTGTTGGCGGCGTCGAGCAGCTCTGCGGAGAGACGCTCGATCATGGTGCGGTCGTTGCGCGAGCGGGCCGCCTGGATAAGCCAGCGGATCGCCAGCGCCTGGCGACGCTCGGTGCGCACCTCGACGGGGACCTGGTAGGTGGCACCGCCGACGCGGCGGGACCGGACCTCGATCATCGGGGCAACATTGTCGAGGGCGGCGCGGAACACCTCGATCGGGTTCGCACGGGCGCGGCTCTCGACGATATCGAAGGCGCCGTAGACGATCCGCTCGGCGGTGGACTTCTTGCCCTCGTACATGATGGAATTCATGAACTTGGTGAGGACCACATCCCCGTACTTGGGATCCGGGATGATCTCGCGCTTCTCGGCAGAGTGACGGCGGGACATTGGCTAAACTTCCAATGAGTAGACTTTAAGCACCTGACGCAGGCCGCCTTGAGCTCTCGCCGGCGACATCCTTGTCAGGCAGTGAAAACGCTGCCCGTGCGGCCGAAGCTTACTTCGGACGCTTGGCGCCGTACTTCGACCGGCGCTGCTTGCGGTTCTTCACGCCCTGCGTGTCGAGCACGCCGCGCAGGATGTGGTAGCGCACGCCCGGAAGGTCCTTCACGCGGCCGCCGCGGATCATCACCACGGAGTGCTCCTGAAGGTTGTGGCCCTCACCCGGAATGTACCCGATCACCTCGAATCCGTTGGTGAGACGGACCTTGGCGACCTTACGAAGGGCCGAGTTCGGCTTCTTCGGCGTCGTCGTGTAGACGCGGGTGCACACGCCACGCTTCTGCGGGCAGGCATCCAGGGCCGGAACCTTGTTGCGGCTCCGCTGGATCTTCCGCGGCTGGGCGATCAGCTGATTGATCGTCGGCATCCTGTGCCCTCTTCCTCGGTCACCTTTCGGACTGCAACGCAGTCCGCAAAACGAATATGCGCCGGAAGGGCTTGGCAAAGCCCCTCGGCGCGGTGTGGGCAGAGGATCGCGCCTCGGAAGGCGCGCTCGTACCTACGGATCTGACTTGAAAGTCAGGCGATGTGGGTCTTCAGGTCGCGTCGGGGGCGAGGACGGCGGTTCGGGACAAACCCGCAGGCCGTCGGCAGCCGAGGGCCGACCGAAGTGGGGCGCTTCTAGACGTGCCTGCCCGACCGGTCAATGTGTTCCGGGCAAAAATCTGCATGGCGCAGCGGGTTAATATCCGGTGAGCGACGCCCTGACCTCTCTCGGCTTACCCAGTGCCTCACCGGAATGATCGTCATCGCCTCCGTCTTCGGGAGCCTAGCGACGCAAGGCTGTGGAACGGGCCGCTTCTCAGAGTGGCGCATTCGCGGATTTCTTCGCTGCGCTCGCAACGAAACGGAGGGCTTCCTGGGCTGCCGGGACCCTCGCGGCCTACAGGGAGGCGGGACCAGTGTCCTCGTCTCGGCTGGCTGACGAGCCTATTCGAACCGAATCGCGATTCGCCGGTCAAGTGCCGATTCGGATGGAGTGCCGATTCTCTGATGGACTGCTCTGTCAGGCGCTCTTCGCTTGGTGGCACCGACAACGAGTGCGCCGATGGAAGTGGTCGCCCGGCGATGGCGGCGTGCCGGATCGGGGCAGGTGTCGAAGAACACGGTCTACGGAAGTTTAAAGCGAAACATCCAATTGTCGCGAGCATCGGGTGGCGGGACGTCGCCCACGGTCGGCGTCGAGGATGTTGCGTATGGGTTGTGTCGCGGTCAGCAACGTCGTCCCCTTCCGGCGCGTCGCGGCGCCGCCTCCCTCGGGCGAGCGCGAGGCCGGGCTCCGGCGCCGGGGCGAGCAGCGGGTGCTGATGGAGACGGTGTACGCCCTCGGCGCCATGGTCGTGGCGGCCGACGACCGGGAGACGAAGCTCACGGCGTCCCGTCTTCAAGTGTACGGCTTCGTCACCATCGAGGAGCTCGGCGAGGACGGGCGCGGCCACCGCCTCCGTCCCTCTGAGGCGATTCGCGCCTCCACGGAGCGGCCCTGGCGGCTGGCGAAGCCCCTCGTCGGTGCTTCCGTGACCATCCCGAGCCTCGACGGGTTCCTGTTCGAGGCCGAGCCGGTCAACATGCCGGCCTGATTCTCGCTCTCGCTTTCACAGACAAGCTTCTGCCGGAAGGCGACCCGGGGCGGCGCGCGATCTCACCAGACGCGATGCCGCCCCGGGTCGTCACGTTTTTCAGGCGAGCCTCGCTCCGGGCGCCGTGCAATCCCGGCGGAAGGATGCTAAGCCCGCCTTCGGATGCGCCGAGAAAAGGTCCTCCGGCGCCCCCGTGCCGGTTGCCTTTCCCTCGGCGACACTGTATGGCCCCGGCCTTCGCGACAGTCTGGACGGGTCTCGCGGCCCTCCCTCCGCGGTGACCGCGCCGGCGTTTCCAACGCCGATTGCGCGGTCGTTCACATGAGCCGGGGACGAAAGATCCCCATCAGGCGTCGTCCGCCGGGCAATACCGCCCGCGTGCGGAAACCCGCCTGAAACAAGGAGTCACGCACGTGATCCAGATGCAGACGAATCTGGACGTCGCCGACAACTCGGGTGCACGCCGTGTGATGTGCATCAAGGTTCTCGGCGGGTCGAAGCGCAAATATGCCGGCGTCGGCGACGTGATCGTCGTGTCGGTCAAGGAGGCGATCCCGCGGGGTCGCGTGAAGAAGGGCGACGTGATGAAGGCGGTGGTCGTGCGCACCGCCAAGGACGTCAAGCGGGCCGACGGTTCGGTCATTCGCTTCGACAAGAACGCCGCCGTCCTGATCAACAATCAGAAGGAGCCGATCGGCACCCGTATCTTCGGACCGGTGCCGCGCGAACTCCGTGCGCGCAACCACATGAAGATCATCTCGCTCGCGCCGGAGGTGCTGTGATGGCTGCCAAGATCCGCAAGGGCGACAAGGTCGTCGTGATCACCGGCCGCGACGCCGGCCGGTCCGGCGAGGTGATTCAGGTGCTGCCGAAGGAGGGCCGGGCCCTCGTGCGCGGCGTCAATCTCGTCAAGAAGCACCAGAAGCAGACGCAGAACCAGGAGGGCGGCATCATCTCCAAGGAGGCCGCCATCCAGCTCTCGAACATCGCGATCGCGGATGCCAACGGCAAGCCGACTCGCGTGGGTTTCCGCATTCTCGAAGACGGGCGCAAGGTCCGGTTCGCCAAGAGCACGGGGGATCAGATCGATGGCTGAGGCCGACAAGAACGCGTACGTCCCGCGGCTGCGCAAGCACTACGACGAGGTGGTTCGTCAGAAGCTGATCGAAGAGTTCGGCTACAAGAACCCCATGCAGGTGCCGCAGATCGAGAAGATCGTCATCAACATGGGCGTCGGCGAGTCCACCGCGGACTCGAAGAAGGCCTCCGTCGCCGCCGGCGACCTCGCCCTCATCGCCGGCCAGAAGCCGGTCATCACCCGCGCCCGGAAGGCCATCGCGACCTTCAAGGTCCGCGAGGGCATGCCGATCGGCTGCAAGGTCACCCTGCGCAAGCAGCGGATGTACGAGTTCATGGACCGCCTGATCACCATCGCGCTCCCGCGCGTGCGTGACTTCCGCGGCCTGAACCCGCGCTCGTTCGACGGTCGCGGCAACTACGCCCTTGGTCTCAAGGAGCACCTCGTGTTCCCGGAGATCTCCTACGACAAGGCGGAGCAGATGTGGGGCATGGACATCGTCGTGGCGACCACCGCCCAGACGGATGCCGAAGCCAAGGCGCTGCTCGCGGCCTTCAAGTTCCCGTTCCGGCAGTGACGTCCTGAACGTCATACGCGGACACTGGAGATCAACAGATGTCGAAGAAAAGCTCAGTCGAAAAGAATAACCACCGCAAGGCGCTCGTGAAGCGCTTCGCGGCGAAGCGGAAGGCGCTCCTCGAGATCGCCAACAACGAGTCGATCGAGATGCAGGACCGCTTCGAGGCTCGCCTCAAGCTTGCGGAACTGCCGCGCAACTCGTCGGCCACGCGCATCCGCAACCGGTGCGAGATCACCGGCCGTCCGCGGGCCTTCTACCGCAAGATGGGCATCTCGCGCGTCGCGCTGCGGGAGCTCGGCAACCGGGGCCTGATCCCCGGCCTCGTCAAGTCGAGCTGGTAAGGAGGTCCCCACATGGTCAACGATCCCGTGGGTGACATGCTCACCCGTATCCGCAACGGTCAGCTGCGCCGCCGCAACGTCGTTCAGACGCCCGGCTCGAAGCTCCGTGCCAGCGTGCTCAACGTGCTGAAGTCCGAGGGCTACATCCGCGATTACGCGGCGACCGACCTCGGCAACGGCCGCACCGAGTTCGCCATCGAGCTCAAGTACTACGACGGCAAGCCCGTCATCCGCGAGATCAAGCGGGTGTCGAAGCCGGGCCGCCGGGTCTACTCGTCCGTCGGCGAGCTGCCGCGCGTGGCCGACGGCCTCGGCGTCACCATCGTCTCCACCCCGCAGGGCGTCATGGCCGATCACGAGGCGCGCGAGCGCAACGTCGGCGGTGAAGTGCTCTGCACCGTGTTCTGATCGGGACGGAGGAGATCACCCCATGTCTCGCGTAGGCAAGAAGCCGATCCCCGTCCCGGCGGGCGTCACGGCCAATGTCACGGGCCAGACCGTGACCATGAAGGGCTCGAAGGGCGAACTGAAGTTCGTCGTCCCCGGCCTCGTCAACGTCGCCATGAAGGACGGCGCCATCGAGGTGCAGCCCGTCAACCAGTCGAAGCCGGCGCGGTCCCTCTGGGGCACGTCGCGGGCCCAGATCGCCAACATCGCCACCGGCGTGTCGAACGGCTTCGAGAAGAAGCTCGAGATCACCGGCGTCGGTTACCGTGCCGCCATGGCCGGCAAGGCGCTCAAGCTGTCGCTCGGCTACAGCCACGACATCGAGTACGCCGTGCCGGAGGGCATCACCATCGCCACGCCGAAGCCGACCGAGATCACCATCTCCGGCATCGACCGGCAGAAGGTGGGCCAGGTGGCCGCCGAGATCCGTGAGTACCGTGGTCCCGAGCCGTATAAGGGCAAGGGCGTGCGCTACGCCGGTGAGTTCATCTTCCGCAAGGAAGGCAAGAAGAAGTAAAGGAGGGCGAAGATGTCTCGTAAGCTCGAAGCCCTCGATCGGCGCAAGGCGCGCGTTCGCCGGGCGATCAAGGCGGCGGCCAATGGCCGTCCCCGTCTGTCCGTGTTCCGCTCCTCGAAGCAGATCTACGCGCAGGTCATCGACGACGTGAACGGCCACACCCTGGCCTCCGCGTCCACGATCGACAAGTCGATCAAGGGCGACCTGAAGACCGGCGCCGACGTCGCCGCCGCGACCGCGGTGGGCAAGCTCGTCGCCGAGCGCGCCAAGGCCGCCGGGGTCACCAAGGTGATCTTCGACCGGTCCGGCTACATCTACCACGGCCGCGTCAAGGCCGTGGCCGAGGCGGCCCGCGAGGGCGGCCTGGAGTTCTAAGAGAATCCCCCCGCGTGGTCCTGAGGGCCGCGTGGGGCTCTCCTCTTCACGGAGGGGAATCGAGCGAGCGGCCCGCGAGGGACTGCGCCAGTGAGATAGGTTGGAAGACATGGCACGTGAACGTGAAGGCGGGGGCCGCGGCCGCCGCGACGACCGCGAGGAGCACGACAGCGAGTTCGTGGACAAGCTCGTCCACATCAACCGCGTCGCCAAGGTCGTGAAGGGTGGCCGTCGCTTCGGCTTCGCCGCCCTTGTGGTGGTCGGTGACCAGAAGGGCCGCGTCGGCTTCGGCCACGGCAAGGCCCGTGAGGTGCCGGAGGCCATCCGCAAGGCGACGGAAGCCGCCAAGCGCGGTCTGATCCGCGTCTCCCTCCGCGAGGGCCGTACCCTTCACCACGACGTCAACGGACGTCACGGTGCGGGCAAGGTGATCCTCCGCGCGGCTCCGCAGGGCACCGGCATCATCGCCGGCGGTCCGATGCGCGCCGTGTTCGAGACGCTCGGCATGCAGGACGTCGTGGCCAAGAGCCTCGGTTCCTCGAACCCCTACAACCTCGTGCGCGCCACCTTCGAGGCGTTGAAGAACGAGGACAGCCCGCGCTCCGTGGCGGCCCGCCGCGGCCTCAAGGTGTCGAGCCTCCAGGCCCGTCGCCGCGACGCCGATCCGGCCGACCAGTCCGAAGCCGCTGTCGCGTAAGGGAGGATGGCATGGCTCAGAACAGCAAGACCGTCCGCATCGAGCAGATCGGTTCGCCGATCCGCCGCGAGGCCAGCCAGCGCGCGACGCTGGTCGGCCTGAAGCTGAATAAGCTGCACCGGGTGTCCGAACTCGAGGACACGCCCTCGGTGCGCGGCATGATCCGCAAGGTTCATCACCTCGTCCGCGTCCTCGAGGCCTGAGGAGGCGACCGATGAAGCTTAACCAGATCAGCGACAATCCCGGCGCCACCAAGGACCGGATGCGTGTCGGCCGGGGCATCGGCTCCGGCAAGGGCAAGACCGCCGGACGCGGCGTGAAGGGTCAGAAGGCCCGGACCGGCGTGGCCATCAAGGGCTTCGAGGGTGGCCAGATGCCGCTCCATCGTCGCCTGCCGAAGCGCGGCTTCAACAACATCCACGCGGCGGACCTGAACGAGGTGAACCTCGGCCGGATCCAGGCCGCTGTTGACACGGGGCAGCTCGAGGCCGGTGCGACCATCACGGTCGAAACCCTGGTCGCCGCCGGCATCCTCGCCCGTCCCCGCGACGGCGTGAAGCTGCTCGGCGTCGGCGAGCTGACCTCGAAGCTCAGCTTCGAAGTGACCCGCGCCTCCAAGTCGGCCGTCGAGGCCGTCGAGAAGGCCGGCGGCTCGGTCAACGTGGTCTACGCCTCCGGCGTGTCGACCCGGGGCAAGGCCGGGGCCGAGGCGTCGGCCTGAGGCGGGACACGGCCGCGCAACCCGTTGCGCGGCCGGGCACCGGCCTTTAAGTCGGACAGCATCGAGCGGCGGCCCCACGCGACCTCGCGCGGGCCGCCGTTTTTTTTCGTTTCATCCGGGCGTGAAGCCCGGCGACACCCCCGGGACGCGACGCGATGGCCTCAGCCGCCGAGCAGCTTGCCGCCAATCTCAATTTCGGTGCGATCGCCAAGGCCGATGAGCTGAAGAAGCGCATCTGGTTCACGATCGGCGCCCTGATCGTGTTCCGGCTGGGCACCTACGTGCCGATCCCCGGCATCGATCCGCAGCAATTCGCCCAGAACTTCCAGCAGCAGGCGGGCGGCGTGCTCGGCCTGTTCAACATGTTCTCGGGCGGCGCGGTCGAGCGCATGGCGATCTTTGCGCTCAACATCATGCCCTACATCTCGGCCTCCATCATCGTTCAGCTCCTCACCTCGGTCATTCCGAGCCTCGAGGCGCTGAAGAAGGAGGGCGAGTCCGGCCGGAAGGTCATCAACCAGTACACTCGCTACCTCACGGTGGTGCTGGCGCTGGTGCAGTCCTGGGGCATCGCCGTGGGCCTGCAGAGTTCCTCGGCGGCGATCGATCCCGGCCCGTTCTTCCTGGCCTCGACGGTGATCACGCTCACGGGTGGCACTCTCTTCCTGATGTGGCTCGGTGAGCAGATCACCTCGCGCGGCATCGGCAACGGCTCCTCGCTGATCATCTTCTCCGGTATCGTCGCCCACCTGCCGGTGACGATCGCGGGCGCGCTGGAACTCGGCCGGACGGGCGCGATTTCCCCGGCCCTGATCCTCGGCGTCGCCGTGGCGGCGGTCGCCCTCATCTACTTCATCGTGTTCATGGAGCGGGCGCAGCGCCGGGTCCTGATCAACTACCCGAAGCGTCAGGTGGGCAACCGCATGTACGAGGGCCAGACCTCGTTCCTGCCGCTGAAGCTCAACACCTCGGGCGTCATCCCGCCGATCTTCGCCTCCTCGCTGCTGCTGCTGCCGGCTACCGCCGCGAGCTTTTCGCCGAGCAACGGCACGGGCTGGCTCGGCACCGTGACGGCCTATCTCGGGCACGGGACGCCGCTGTTCATCGTGCTGTACGCGGCGCTGATCATCTTCTTCACGTTCTTCTACACGGCGGTGGTCTTCAATCCTCAGGAGACGGCCGACAACCTGAAGAAGCATGGCGGCTTCATCCCCGGCATCCGTCCCGGCGAGCGCACGGCGAGCTTCCTCGACAAGGTGCTGACCCGCATCACCGTGATCGGCGCCCTGTACCTGACGGTGGTGTGCCTGTTCCCGGAGGTCCTGTCCTCCTACGCCTCGGCGAGCCTTGGCTTCGGCGGTACGTCGCTGCTGATCCTCGTGACCGTGACGATGGACACGGTGGCGCAGATCCACGGGCATCTGATGGCGCATCAGTACGAGGGTCTGGTGAAGAAGGCCAAGCTGCGCGGAGCCACGCCCGGGCGCGGCCGCCGGTAAGGGCCGCGGCACTCCGGCGACATCCGCGGAAAAATGCGGGTCGCCGGGCGGGGCCGGGGTTTTCCCCTCCGGCCGAACGGCTACAAAGCGAATGTGCGGGCGGTGCCGGGAGGGTATCGTCCCCAACCAGGAGCCTGGAAAGCCGGGCCCGTAGAGGACAACGCCATGCGCATCATTCTGCTCGGACCGCCCGGTGCGGGGAAGGGCACCCAATCCGAGCGGATCGTCCAGCGCTACGGCATCCCGCAACTCTCGACCGGGGACATGCTCCGGGCGGCCGTCGCCGCGGGCACGCCCGTCGGCCTCAAGGCGAAGGCCGTGATGGAATCGGGCGGCCTCGTCTCGGACGAGATCGTCGTGGGCATCGTCGCCGACCGGATCGAGCAGGCCGACGCCAAGCCGGGCTTCATCCTCGACGGGTTCCCGCGCACCGTGGCCCAGGCCGAGGCTCTGGGCACGATGCTGGCGAGCAAGGGGCTCGACCTTTCCGGCGTGATCGAGCTCAAGGTGGACGAGGATGCCCTCGTCGGACGCATCGCCAAGCGCGCCTCCGACGCCGCGGCCAGGGGCGAGGCGGTTCGCAAGGACGACACGCCCGAAGTGTTCAAGCAGCGGTTGGAGGCCTACCGCGCACAGACGGCGCCGCTCTCCGCCTATTACGACAAGCTCGGCATGTTGAAGACCGTCGATGGCATGAAGCCGATCGACGAGGTGACAGCCGATCTGGACCAGGTCCTGGCGCTCCACAGGGAGCGCGTCGACTCCTGATCGGTCGGCGGAACCGGTCACGGCGAACTTCCAGGGGGCGCGCACGTTGGTGGGCGCCCTCTTTCGTTCGGATCCCCGCGATGCTCGTCCGCCTCCTCCTCGCCGCCACGGTGGCCTGCGCCGGACTGGCACTCCAGCCCGACGCCGCTTCCGCCCAAAGCCCGGCGCAATCCTTCGTGTACCAGCAGAAGCGGTTCCGGAACGCCTGCCGGCCGCCGCTGAAGTTCGCCGCAGGAGCCTGCGTGCGCCGCTGCCCGGCGGGATACCGCGACGACGGTGGGTATTGCCGCCTCACGAGCCAGCGGATGCGCTGACCGGCCTAGTGCAGCAGTGACGCAATCACTTCGTTCATGGGTGCCTGCACTTGCTCCCCGTTTTTGCATCAATTTTTCCAGTCTCGGCTGACACCTCCGACTGGATCGATGCACTAGGGCCGTCACGCGTCCGCGGGCGGCCTCGTTCTCGCCGCCTCCGCAGCGCGGGACGGGCCAAAGAAGTTGAGGATGTCCATCGCCAGGGAGCGGCGGCCGAATCGCCTGGCGGGGTGTCCGTCAAGGGTGCTCACGCGCAGCTCGATCATCGCCGTCATCGGGTTGAAGCGGAAGGCCATCGGCTCGCCGCCGAAGGTGGCCCACAGGGTGCCCCCGGCGCCGTCCTCGCTGTCCTGCAGGCGAATCGATCCCCGTTCGGCGGCGGCGAGGATGCCGCCCACCACCGCAAGCACAACCGGCACGACCTCCTCGCTGTTCGCGTCCGCCGCTCGCATCACGGCGGCGGAATAGGCTCGGAGGGTGTCGCCGCAAGCCGTTGGCATCGCCATCGCTTTTCCATCTCCTGCATTGACAGCGGTGGCGGCGCGGGGTAGCAGACCGGCCTTCGTCCAACCGAACGATGGTCCGAGGTGCCCTGACAAGGGTTACCCGCGGGCCGCGTCGTCGTTGCACGCGCGCAGGGGCCGGCCTCCACCGGACGCGCGCGACACCTGCCCGGCACCGGCCGGGCCTCACATGGAGTTACACTGTGGCCCGTATCGCAGGCGTCAATATCCCGACCGGCAAGCGTGTCGTCATCGCGCTTCAGTACATCCACGGCATCGGGCCGAAGAAGGCCGAGGAGATCACCGGCAAGGTCGGCATCCCGGCCGAGCGTCGCGTCAACGAGCTGACCGACGCCGAAGTTCTCCAGATTCGTGAGGCGATCGATCGCGATTACGTGGTCGAGGGCGACCTGCGCCGCGAAGTCTCCATGAACATCAAGCGCCTGATGGATCTGGCCTGCTACCGCGGGCTCCGTCACCGCAAGCAGCTCCCGGTGCGCGGTCAGCGGACCCACACCAACGCCCGTACCCGCAAGGGCAAGGCGAAGCCGATCGCCGGCAAGAAGAAGTAATCTTTTTGGATCTGGGAGGCCGTGCGTCGCGTGGCCTCCCTTTTGTCGTGTCGGATGTCCGGCGAGGCATCCGGTCGGTCGCGAGAGCTCTGCACGGGCACGCGGCCAAGCCCCAAGAATCCCGAGCGCCTGGTGTTACGGGCGTGCTTGAAGGAAGAGTGGAAAGAGAATGGCCAAGGAACCGCAACGCGTTCGTCGTCGTGAACGCAAGAACATCGTGTCGGGCGTCGCCCACGTGAACGCCTCGTTCAACAACACGATGATCACCATCACCGACGCCCAGGGCAACACGATCTCGTGGTCCTCGGCCGGCGCGATGGGCTTCAAGGGCTCGCGGAAGTCGACCCCCTACGCCGCGCAGGTCGCCGCGGAAGACGCCGGCCGCAAGGCGGCCGAGCACGGCATGCGCACCCTCGAGGTCGAGGTGTCGGGCCCCGGTTCGGGCCGTGAGTCCGCCCTGCGCGCGCTCCAGGCGGCGGGCTTCACCGTCACCTCCATCCGCGACGTGACCTCCATTCCGCACAACGGTTGCCGTCCGCGCAAGCGTCGTCGCGTCTGAGGCTCACCGTATCGTCGGCGAAGAGGGAGAAGTTCATGGCGGGATCGAAGGCACTGCCCGGTGTGCTGCGTTGGAACCTCGGTGACCTCACGGTCACCGCGCTCAACGACGGCTGGTTCCAGGGGAGCCTCGATCTCGTCACGGGCATCGACAAGGCGGAGGCGGGACGGCTGCAGGTGGCCGGTTTCCGCACCGAGCAGCCGAAGATCACGCTCAACGCGTTCCTCATCACCGGCGCGGGCCGCAAGCCCGTGCTGGTCGATACTGGTTACGGCGCCCTGGCGCCGGCCGAGACCCTCGGCCGCCTCGGTACCGCCCTGGCGACCACGGGCGTCAAGCCCGAGGACGTCGAGACGGTGCTGCTGACGCACCTGCACCCGGACCATTGCGGCGGCCTGGCCGCCGACGGCAAGGCGGTCTACCCGAACGCCGAGATCGTCGTGCATGCCGACGAGGCGGCCCACTGGCTTCCGGACGAGGCCCTGGCGAAGGCTCCCGCCGAGGCCAAGGAGTATTTCGAGGGAGCGCGCAATGCCGTCGCCCCCTACAAGGGGCGGATGCGCGACCACCGCGGCGGGGAGGTTCTTCCCGGCATCGAGGCGGTACCGCTCCCCGGCCATACGCCGGGGCATTGCGGCTTCCGCATCTCCTCGGGATCGCAGTCGCTGCTGATGTGGACCGACGTGGTCCACATCCCGGCGATCCAGTTCAAGAATCCCGAGGCCGGCGTCGGCTTCGACGTGGACGGTGATCAGGCGCGGCAGACCCGCAAGCGGATCATGGACGAGGTGGCCTCCGAGCGAACCTTCATCGCCGGCAGTCATCTGGAATTCCCCGCCTTCGGCTACGTGGACCGGGACGGGGCGGGCTACAGCTTCGTCCCCGCCCTGTGGGTCGGCGGCGAGTAGGCATTTTCGATTCAGGGACCGGGCGGCGCGTCAGGGGGCGCTCCACCCGGCCGGAACACGGGCTCCGGACGAGGCGGACCCGTGAGGCGCGAGAGGTAGGACCGTGGTCATTCAGAAGAATTGGCAGGAACTCATCAAGCCGAACAAGCTGCAGGTCTCGACCGGCGACGACCCCAAGCGGATCGCGACGGTCGTCGCCGAGCCGCTGGAGCGCGGCTTCGGCACCACGCTGGGCAACGCCCTGCGCCGGGTTCTGCTGTCGTCCCTCCAGGGCGCGGCGGTGACCTCGGTGCAGATCGACGGCGTGCTGCACGAGTTCTCGTCCATCCCGGGCGTCCGCGAGGACGTGACCGACATCGTCCTGAACATCAAGACGATCGCCATCCGCTCCCAGACCGACGCCCCCAAGCGCATGACCCTGCGCAAGACCGGCCCCGGCACGGTGACCGCCGGTGACATCGGCACCGTCGGCGACATCCAGATCCTGAACCCCGACCTGATCATCTGCACCCTCGACGACGGCGCCGAGATCCGCATGGAGTTCACGGTCGCCACCGGCAAGGGCTACGTGCCGGCCGAGCGCAACCGCCCCGAGGATGCGCCGATCGGCCTGATCCCGGTGGACTCGCTGTTCTCTCCGGTCACCAAGGTCAGCTACCGCGTCGAGACCACCCGCGAGGGTCAGGATCTCGACAAGGACAAGCTGACCATGACCGTCGAGACGAACGGCGCGGTGAGCCCCGAGGATGCCCTGGCCTACGCCGCGCGCATCATCCAGGACCAGCTCCAGGTGTTCGTGAACTTCGAGGACCCGCGCAAGGAGGAGGCCGCGCCGCTCACGCCGCAGCTGCCCTTCAACCCGGCGCTGCTCAAGAAGGTGGACGAGCTGGAGCTGTCGGTCCGTTCGGCGAACTGCCTGAAGAACGACAACATCGTCTACATCGGCGACCTCATCCAGAAGTCCGAGGGCGAGATGCTGCGCACGCCGAATTTCGGCCGCAAGTCGCTCAACGAGATCAAGGAAGTGCTGGCCGGCATGGGCCTGCACCTCGGCATGGACATCCCCGGCTGGCCGCCGGAGAACATCGAGGACCTCGCCAAGCGGTTCGAGGAGCATTACTAAGCGGCTTCGCTGCTCAGGGCGAATAGGGAAATAGCGAATAGCGAATAGGGCGCAGGGATAAGCGGAACGGTCGAGCCTCACTGAGGCGACTATTCGCTATTCGCTACTCCCTATTCGCTCTAACGAGCGGCCGACCCGTGGCACGGCGGTCGCCAACAACCGGAGAGCCACCATGCGTCACGCTTACCGCGGTCGTCGTTTCAACCGCACCGCCGAGCATCGTCAGGCGATGTTCGCCAACATGTCCGCCGCGCTGATCAAGCACGAGCAGATCATCACCACCCTTCCGAAGGCCAAGGACCTCCGTCCGGTCGTCGAGAAGCTGGTTACCCTCGCCCGCACCGACAGTGTCCACGCCCGCCGCCTCGCCATGTCGAAGCTGCGCGACGCCGACATGGTCAAGAAGCTCTTCTCGGTGCTCGGCCCGCGCTACCAGGGGCGTCCCGGTGGCTACTGCCGTATCATGAAGGCGGGCTTCCGCCAGGGCGACAACGCCCCCCTCGCCGTCATCGAGTTCGTGGACCGCGACGTCGATGCCCGCGGCAAGGATTCCGGCCCGTCGCAGGTCGTCGACGCCGCCTGAGTTCGGACAGTAGCGTTTCATGAGGCCGTCCCGGTTCGCGCCGGGGCGGCCTTTTTCTTTGGGGGATCGAGGCCAGTCGGTCTGCACGCCGTCAGTGCGAGCGGAGCGGAGCACACCATGGTCGCAGGACGCCTGAGGATGGGGTGGTTCCCCGGATTGCTTCGCTGCGCGCGCGATAACGGTTGAGGGCAGGACGCGGGGATCCGCTCAATCGTCCGCCATCGTCTTCTTCACGGTCTCGACCAGCTGCTTCAGGCTGAATGGCTTCGGCAGGAAGTTGAAGGCTTCGCCGTCGGGCAGGTTCTTGCGGAAGGCGTCCTCGGCGTAGCCCGAGACGAAGATGACCTTCAGGTGCGGCTGGTGCTTGCGCACCTCCCGCAACAGGGTCGGCCCGTCCATCTCCGGCATCACCACGTCGGAGACCACGAGGTCGATCGGGTGTTCGCCCTCCTGCACGATCGCCAGGGCTTCGAGGCCGGAGGCGGCCTCCAGCACGGTGTAGCCCCGTGCCGACAACGCCCGGCTGTTGACCGCGCGCACCGGGTCCTCGTCCTCCACGAGGAGGATGATGCCCTGGCCGGTATGGTCGGTCGCGGGCCGGCGGGGTGCGGGCTTCGCCTCGGCCGCCTTGGCGGGCGCCGCCGGATCCGTGGCCCTGGCGCCGCCCAGGGCGACGTCGGCGGGGTTGTGGTCGATCACCGGGGCTTCCGGCACCGGGACATGGCGCGGCAGGTAGATCTTGAAGGCCGTGCCCTCGCCCACCACCGACTGCACGTCGATCGTGCCGCCGGACTGCTTGACGATGCCGAACACCGTCGAGAGGCCGAGCCCCGTGCCCTTGCCGATCTCCTTGGTGGTGAAGAACGGCTCGAAGATCTTCTCCATCAACTCGGCCGGGATACCCTGGCCGTTGTCGCGGACCTCGATCAGCACATGGTCGCCGCCCGGCGCGCCGCCGCGTCCCTCGCTCGCGGCCTTCGGCCCTGGATCGACGACGTTCTCGGTGCGGATGATGAGCTTGCCGCCCTCCGGCATGGCGTCGCGGGCGTTCACCGCGAGGTTCACGATCACCTGCTCGAACTGGTTCACGTCGGCCTTGACGGGCCAGACCTCGCGGCCGTGCTTGAGTTCCAGCGCCACCCGCTCCCCGAGCAGCCGCTTCAGCAGCAGGGTGAGTTCGGACAGGCTCTCGCCCACGTCCATCACCTCCGGCCGCAGGGTCTGGCGGCGGGAGAAGGCCAGCAGCTGGCGGACGAGGCCCGCCGCGCGGTTGGCGTTCTGCTTGATCTGCATGATGTCCTGGAAGGCCGGATCGCTCGGCCGGTGGCTCGCCAGGAGCAGGTCCGAATAGCCGATGATCGCCTGGAGGACGTTGTTGAAATCGTGCGCGATGCCGCCCGCGAGCTGGCCCACGGCGTTCATCTTCTGAGCCTGCGCCACCTGCTGTTCCAGCTGCCGCTGGGCGGTGGTGTCGAGGGCGTAGAGGATGATCCGCTCCGCCTCGTCGGCCTGCTCGCCCTCGGCGCCGCCATCGGCCGGGCTGAGCCAGAGGCGGGCCGAGCGGCCGCCCGGCCCCTGGAGCTGGACCTCGATGGGCTCGGCCTCGGTGATGCCGCTCGCGGCGCGGGCGAGGCCGGTCTCCAGGGCCGTGCGGTCGACCACCGAATCCGACAGGTTCGGCTCGGCGCGGGTGCCGCCCTCCCCCTCCAGCTCGGCCTCGTCGGCCGGGCGCGGCACCGTGCCGAACAGGCGGGTGAAGGAAGCGTTGGCCCGGGCGATCCGGCCGGTCCGGTTGAGGGTCGCGATGGCGATGGGCGAGTTGTTCAAAAATCGTGCGAGGCGCACCTCGGCGGCGCGCTGCGGCTCGTCGGCGTCGGCGCCGGCCGAGCGGTTGATGACGAAGGTCCGCGAGGCGCCGGGCTTGCCGTCCTTGCCGAAGGCGACCCGGTGGTAGAGCCGTACGGGCACGGTGTGGCCGTTCCGACGGCGCAGGTCGAGGTCGAACCGGTCGGTGCGGACCTCGCCGGGCAGGCCGGCGGTGCGGATCAGGACGTCGGCGCTGGGTGCGATCTCGCCGAGGTGCAGGCCGCCGGAGCCGACGCTCGCGAGGTCGTAGCCGAGCCACGCCGCGAGGGTGGCGTTCATGTAGACGATGGTGCCCGCCGGGTTGATGGAGAGGAAGCCGGCGGGGGCGTGGTCGAGGTAGTCGATGGCGTGCTGGAGCTCCTGGAAGACGTTCTCCTGGCGCTCGCGGTCGGCGGTGACGTCGGTGACGGTCCAGAGGGAGGCGGGGCGCTTGGAGCGCGCGAGGGGGCGCACGGCCACCCGGTACCAGCCGAAATCCCGCTCGCCCGCGGCGTCGGCCGCCGGGCCGAGGGGCGGCGACATCCGCATCTCCTCGGTGTGCGGGCGCCCGTCGCGGGCGGCTTGCGACAGGCGGTAGACCGCCTCGGACACCTCCGGCGAGCCGACGAAGATCCGCTCGACGGGGGCGAGGTTGGTGAAGCTGTCGCCGCCCGCGAGCCGCATGTACGCGGCGTTGGCGTAGATCAGGCGGCCCCCGTCCTCGATCACCAGGGCGCCGTCCGGCGCGCCGTCGACGATGGCGCGGGTGATGTCGTCCCTCGCGCTGCTGCCGCTGAGCTGGATCGCCCCGATGGCCATGGCGAACAGGAAGAAGACGCCCGCCATGGCGAGCAGCGCCAGCAGCCAGACGATGAGGGCCTGGGCCTGCTCGTTGGCGACGAAGGACAGGCCGATCGCCGCGCCGACCAGCAGGGCGGCGAGCATGAGCAGAAGCCCGACCCGCCCGGGCTGCTCCGACCGGTCGATCGAGCCGTTGAGCTGCGCCTGGACGGCCTGAAGCTCCGTCATCGGTTCGGACTTTGCTATCGGGGCCGGAGATCCGGTCACGTCGGCCATCGAGGTCTTTCCAGAAACGGCCTCCGGTTTGGCTTGGCGCCCGCCTGACGGCAAGAGGCATCCGACCCCGGACAGGACCCAAACCCTTCGAAAACTTCACACACGCCGGGTCGGAAGGGCAGCCCCATCCTCACGCGGCCCGGCGGCGCAGGCGCATCACGAACCCGATCACCTCGGCCACCGCGCGGTAGTGCTCGGCGGGAATCTCGCGGTCGATCTCCACCGTGGCGTGGAGGGCGCGGGCCAGCGGCGGGTTCTCGATCACCGCCACGTCGTGCGCCCTGGCGACCTCGCGGATGCGGAACGCCAGGGCATCGACGCCCTTGGCGACGCAGATCGGCGCGGGCATCCCGGCCTCGTAGCGGAGCGCCACGGCGTAGTGGGTCGGGTTGGTGACGACGACCGTCGCCGTCGGCACCGCCTGCATCATCCGCTTCTTCGCCTTGGCCATCCGCAGGGATTTCAGCTTGCCCTTGATCTCCGGGTTGCCATCGGACTCCTTCATCTCCTGCTTGATCTCCTCCTTCGACATCCGCAGCCGGCCCCGCCAGCGGATCCGCGCGTAGAGGTAGTCCGCCCCGGCGATGACGAAGTGGACCGCCAGCATCCCGGCGAGCAGCTTCAGGCTGAGGGTCAGGATCGCGGGCAGGCAGGTGGCGGGATCGAGCCGGACGAAGACCTCCAGCCGGTCGCGGTCGGCCCACAGGATCGACCCGCCGACGACGCCCACCGCGAGCATCTTGGCGAGGCCCTTGCCGAACTGGAACAGCGCCTCGACGCCGAAGATGCGCTTCACCCCCGCCATCGGGGAGATCCGCTCGAACTTCGGCATCAGCGCGCCGGAATTGAACACCGGGGGATGCTGGAGGTAGCCGGCGCCGATCCCTGCCGCCGCCGCGACCCCCGCGGGGATCGCCAGCGCCTTCAGCCACAGCCACAGGCCGCCACGGGCCGCTGCCTCCATCGAGCCAGGACTGTCGGGCACTTGGTGGGCGTTGGCGAGGTAGGCGGCCAGCCCCTGTTTCAGGTCGGCCGCGATCATCGGCCCGGCGACGACGAGGGCGAGGGTGAAGGCGCCGAGGATCGCCAGGGTGTTGACCTCGACGCTGTTGGCCACGTCGCCGCGCTCGATCGCCTGCTCGATCCGGCGCTGGGTCGGCTCCTCGGTCTTGTCTTCCTGTTCCGTGCCCTCGGCCATGGCTCAGGCCCCCCCGGCGCCCGTTGGCGGCGCGGGCGTCAGCGCCCGGCCACCTCCGCGAGGGTGCGGCCCATGTCGTCGAGGAAGACGCCCATCATGATCCCCAACGCCCCCGCGAGGATCAGCATGCCGATCAGCACCGAGGCGGGCACCGCGAGGAAGAAGACCTGCAACTGCGGCATCAGCCGGGACAGGACGCCGAGCCCGAGGTTGAACAGGATGCCGAAGGCGATGAACGGCCCGGCGATCTGCACCGCCAGGGTGAAACCGCGGGCGATGGCCCGGAGCGCCAGTTGCAAGGCGTCGCCGAAGCCGGGCACGGCGTCGGGCGGGAGCACTTGATAGCTGTGGGCGATCCCCGCGATGGCGAGGTGGTGCAGGTCGGTGGCGAAGATCAGCGTGATGCCGAGCAGCGACAGGAAGTTGCCGACCGCCGTCTGCTGGCCGCCCTGGCTCGGATCCACGGTCATCGCGTAGGACAGGCCGAGCTGCTGCGAGACGATGAGCCCCGCCGTCTGGAGTGCGGCGAGCACCATCCGCACGGTGAGGCCGAGGATGAGGCCGACGATGGTCTCGCCAAACAGCAGCCCGATCAGCCGGGGGCCGGCGATGCCCTCCGTGCCACCGAGCATCGGCCGCACCAGCGGGAACAGCACCAGGGCCACGAGCAGGGCAAAGGCCAGCCGCAACCGCGCGGGTACGGTCTGCTCGCCGACGCCGGGCATCAGCATGATCAGCGTGCCGACCCGCGCGAAGACGAGGAGGTAGGCCGAGGCCATGCCCGGCAGCAGGAGGTTCATGCCCTCCCCTATAGCGCGGAACCGCCGCCATCACCCGCCCGCCGCGATCCGGGCGGCGATGCGGGTCATGTACCCGGCCATGGCATCCCCCATGAAGGGCAGCATCAGGAGCAGCGTGGCGAAGACCGCGACGATCTTGGGCACGTAGATCAGGGTCTGCTCCTGGATCTGCGTCAGGGCCTGGACCAGCGAGACGACGAGGCCGACGAAGAGCGCCACCAGCATCAGCGGCCCGGCGACCTTGAGGAAGACGAAGATGCCGTCGCGGGCGACGTCGAGGATGGAGAGGCCGGTCATCGGATGTCCGCGACAGTTGCGGTTCCCCCTCCCCCTTGCGGGGAGGGGTAGGGGGTGGAGGTGGTGCCGGATGAGGCTCGGCGGTTTCGTCTGAACCACCCCCACCCCCCGGCCCCTCCCCGCGAGCGGGAGGGGAAAAGGACCAGCGCTCCTAGATCTGCATCCGCATGATCTCTTCGTAGGCCGAGATCATGCGGTCGCGCACGGCGACCATGGTCTGGAGGGCGGTCTCGCTCTCGGCCACGGCGGTGACGACATCGACGACGTTGGCCTTGCCGGTCGCGGCGGAGACCGCCTGGGTGTCGGCCCGCCGCCCCGCGTCGCCGACGCTGTCGAGGGCTTGGCCGAGGAGCCCGGCGAAGCTGTCTCCCGCGGATTGGGTCGGCTGGATGCGGGGCGCCGGGCGCCCGGTGCCGAGGCCCTGGACGGCGGCGTAGGCGCCCGCGGCGAAGTTGCTCGATGCCATGACCCGGCTACCTCAGGATGGCGATGGTCTGGGCGATCATCTTGCGCGTGCCCGTGACCATGTTCAGGTTCGCCTCGTAGGACCGCTGCGCCTCGCGCATGTCCATGTTCTCGATCAGCGTGTTCACGTTGGGCATCTGCACGTCGCCCTTGGCGTCGGCGGCCGGGTTGCCGGGATCGTGCTTGGTGCGGAAGGCCGAGCGGTCGCGGGCGATGCGGCCCGCCTCCACGAGGCTCGCGCCCGTCTCGCGGTCGAGGTGGCTGACGAAGGACGGGATCTTGCGGCGATAGGGCTCGGCGCCCTGGCGCGGCGGCGCGGAATCCGCGTTGGCGATGTTCTCGGCGATGACCCGCATCCGGCCCGCCTGGGCCTTCAGCCCGGAGGCCGCCACCAGCAACGACTTCGTGAATTCCATCGCCAGCCTCCGTCAGGCGTCCTCCGGCGGACGCGTTTCCCCGATCGCGAAGTCTCGAGCCGCGACCGGCCATTCCCGCCCGCCGCCCGTGTCAGCTCTTGCCGATCGCGATCCGCAGGGTCGTCAGGCTGTGCTGGTAGAGTGAGGCGGCGACTTGGTAGTCCGTCTGGATGTCGCCGGCCTTCATCATCTCGTCCTCGAGGTTGACGCCGTTGCCGCTCGGCCGCACCTCGAAATCCTTCACCCGCTTCGGGTCGCCCCCGCTGCCGGCCGCGCCCGCCGTAGCGATGTGGCCGGGGGCTGTTACTGCGAGGCTCGTCGTGGTGGCGACCGCTTCCCCCGTCGCCCGGTTGAAGCTCGGCTCCGCGAGGTCGCGGGGCCGGAAGCCCGGCATGTCGGCATTCGCCACGTTCTCGGCGATGAGCCTCTGGCGCGCTTGGTTCCACTGCATACGGGTGCGCAGCATCGCCAGGACAGGCAGGTCGGTGATGGCCAAGGCCCCCTCCGGCGGCAGGACCCGGCATCTCCGGGCCCGGCAAAAACTGCCGCCCCCATGGTTAACGCCGCGTTAAAGTTGCAACCGGAAGTACCCGCCGTTTGGCTTTCCGGGTGGCGGTTCCAGGGGGCTCGGTGACGGATGCCGTGCAACGACCTGTTAACGAAGTCTTAACTTCGTCTGCCCTCCGGCGGGCCCCACGTGTTATCTAGGAGCCGCCCACCGCTGTCCCGGGGGCCGAACGTGCGAGTGCGTAACCTTGTCATGGCTCCGGTCCGTGTTCGGCTCTGACGGCTCACCGATCATCCAGTACATCGTCATCTTCGCGGTCATCTTCACGGTGCTCGCCGCGATCGTCCTGCTCGTGCGGCGGCTGACCGGCGGGGGCACGGCGCTGGCGACGCGGGGCGCCCGCGCGCGCCAGCCGCGCCTCGGCATCGTGGACGTCTACGAGCTCGACAGGGCCCGCCAGTTGATCCTGCTACGCCGGGACAACGTGGAGCACCTGCTGCTGGTGGGCGGCCCGAACGACGTGGTGGTGGAGCGCAACATCCAGCGCGGCCAGCGCCCGCTGCCGGAATCGACCCTCCGGCCCGAGCCGGTGGCGGAGCCCCTGCCCGATCCCCTCGCGGAGGCCGGGCGCCTGCCCGAGCCGCCCCGGGCGATCGCCGAGGGGGCGGGGGGGCGGACCGTTCCTCCCTTCGAGATGCCCGTGGTGGTGCCCTCCCCCGTGCCGGGCTCGATGAGCGCGCCGCCGGTGCGCCTGCCCCTCGACGCCAGCCTGATCGGCGGCGACGAGCCCGGCCGCGACCTGCCCCCGCCCCCCGATGTCGTGCCGCCGCCCGCCCGCGAGCCGTTCCTGCGCGGGCGTGGCCAGCGTCCGGCCGTCCCGGCGGCCGAGCCCGCGCCCGCGCCCGCGCCGCCCCCACCCCCCGTCGCGGAAGCGCCGGCAATGCCAAGCCTCGCGCCGGCGCCCGCCGCCGAGCCCCGGAGCGTCGACCCGGCGGTCCTGTCGAACATGGCCCGCCAGCTCCAGGCTGCGATCGCGCGGCCGAGTTCGGCCGTGACCCCTCCGCCGGAGGCCCCCACGCCGACCCCCGCGCAAAGCCCTGCGCCGGTGCCCGCCCCCGTTGCGGCTCCCGCCCCGGCCGCCGCCGCGCCGTCCGCGAAGACCCTCGCCTCCCTGATGGCGTCCTTCGGGCGCCGGACGGACACCGCAGCCACCCCCGCCACCCCCGAGCCCGCCCCGGCGGCCCCCGCCCAGGAGGTCCCGCCGCCGGCTCCGGCGTTCGTCCTGCCGCCGGTCGTCCCGCCACCGGCTCCGCCCGTTCCGCCGACGACCGCCACGGCGCCGCCGCCCCCCCGGCTCGCCCCGGCCGAAGCGGCCCCGGCCAATCCCGTCGCGCCGCCGCCGATCCCGAAGGCGCCCGTCTTCACGCCGCCCCCCGCCCGGCCCCAACCGGAGGCCGAGCGGCCCGCGCCGCCGATCCCGCCCCGCCCCGAGCCCGCGCGGTCCGACGCGAAGGCGACGGGCAACCCGTTCTCCGTGGAGGAGATCGAGGCGGAATTCGCCCGTCTCCTCGGCCGTCCCCTCGACAAGCAGGGTTGAGACCATCTCCGCGGCCGCCTCGCCTGTGCGAGTCGCACCCGGCGGCCTTGCCTTCGCCTTGGGCCTTCGCCAAGCTGAACGGCCTTGGGCCTCTCACGACACTCCCGGCGGGCCGCTCCGGCCCGAGGGGGGACCTCCCGATGGCCGGGAGGTCGGTGAGGGGCTCGTCGTCCAGGGGCCGCCGCGGCCCCCCACAGTTCGAGTGAGCCGATGAGAGTCATCGTCGAGCGCGCGGCCCTCCTCAGGTCGCTCGGCCACGTCCACCGGGTGGTGGAGCGGCGCAACACCATTCCGATCCTGTCGAACGTGCTGATCCGGAGCGAGGGATCCGCCCTCCAGCTCAAGGCCACCGACCTCGACATCGAGGTGACGGAGAGCATCCCGGCCGACGTCTCGGATCCCGGCGCGACCACGGTGCCGGCGCACGTCCTCTACGACATCGTGCGCAAGCTGCCCGACGGCGCCCAGGTCTCGTTGGAGACCGGCGGCGAGGGCGGCCAGATGACGATCCGCTCCGGCCGCTCCCGGTTCGCCCTCGGCGCCCTGCCGGAGGGGGATTTCCCCGATCTCGCCACGGGCGAGATGCCGCACGGCTTCGAGATCGCCGCCATCGACCTGAAGCGCCTCATCGACAAGACGCAGTTCGCGATCTCCACGGAGGAGACGCGCTATTACCTCAACGGCATCTATCTGCACGTCCTCGAATCCGACGGCGCGCCGATGCTGCGCGCGGTGGCGACGGACGGCCACCGCCTCGCCCGCGTCGAGATTCCCGCCCCGGCGGGCAGCCCCGGGATGCCGGGGGTGATCGTGCCGCGCAAGGCCGTGGCCGAGATCCAGAAACTCCTCGACGACGGCGGCGAGATGGTGGGCGTCGATCTCTCGCCCGCCAAGATCCGCCTGCGCTTCGCCGATGGTCTGACCCTGATCTCCAAGCTGATCGACGGCACCTTCCCGGACTACCAGCGGGTGATCCCGGCCAACAACGACAAGCGCTTGACCGTGGAGCGCGACGCCTTCGCCAAGGCGGTGGACCGCGTTTCGACCATCTCCTCCGAGCGCGGCCGGGCGGTGAAGCTCGGCCTGTCGGAGGGGCGTCTCGCCCTGTCGGTGACCAACCCGGACGCGGGCAGCGCGACGGAGGAACTCGACGTCGATTACGGCGCCGGCGCGCTCGATATCGGCTTCAACGCCCGCTACCTCCTCGACATCACCGGCCAGCTGGAGGGCGACACGGCCCTGTTCAAGCTCGCCGACCCCGGCTCACCGACGTTGATCCAGGACCGTGAGGGCGCCCCGGCCTTGTACGTGCTGATGCCGATGCGGGTTTAGGGCGCTCCTCACCGCCGTCGTCTTTGCGAGCGAAGCGAAGCAATCCAGGGACAGTGCGCCATCCGGCGGCTTGCCGCAGCCCTGGCTTGCTTCGCTGACGCGCGCGACGACGGAGTGGGTGCGCCGCATTGGCGTTCGCCCGCGCAGCCGTTACAGCCTGTCTCTCCCGCACAGGATCGCCCGAGCCGGCCCAGATTCCCGCCGCATGTCAGACGCGCCACGACCGGCCCTTCCCGACCAGCGCCTGAGCCGCCTGATCGTCCGCGACTTCCGCAACCATGCCGAGCTCGACCTGAAGCCGGAATCCCGCCTCGTCGCCCTGGTGGGTGAGAACGGGGCGGGCAAGACGAACCTCCTCGAAGCGGTCTCCCTCTTCGCCCCCGGCCGGGGGCTGCGCCGGGCCGAGTTCGCCGCCATGGCGCGGGCCGGCGGGCCGGGGGGCTTCGCCGTGTCCCTGACCCTCGACCGGGACGGGGCCGAGCATCGCCTCGGCACGGGGATGGAGCCGCCCGGTTACGAAGGGCGGGCCAGCCGCCTCTGCCGGGTGGACGGCGGCACCGCCTCCTCGCCGGTGGCCTTCGCCGAGTTCTTCCGGGTGGTCTGGCTGACGCCCGATTTCGACGCCCTGTTCCGCGGCCCGGCGGGGGACCGGCGCCGCTTCCTCGACCGGCTGGTGCTCGCCGTCGATGCCGCCCACGGGGCACGAGTCTCGTCCCTGGAAAAGGCCCTGCGCTCCCGCAACCGCCTGCTGGAGGAACCGGGCCAGGACGCCCGCTGGCTCGACGCCATCGAGCGGGAGATCGCGGAACTCGGCGTCGCCGTGGCGCTTGCCCGCCGCGAGACGGTGGAGCGGCTCGATCAGCTGATCGCCCAGACCCGCGACGACGCGCAGCCCTTTCCCTGGGCCTCCGTGCGGCTCGAAGGCGATCTCGACGACCTCGTGGCGGTCTGGCCCGCCCTCGAGGCCGAGGACCGGTTCCGCCTCGCGCTCCGCAACGGGCGGCCCCGCGACCGCGCGGCGGGGCGCACCCTCAGCGGGCCGCAGACCAGCGACCTCGTGGTGCGCCACGGGCCGAAGGACGTGCCGGCGGGCACGGCCTCCACGGGGGAGCAGAAGGCCCTGCTGATCGGCCTCGTCCTGGCCCACGCCCGGCTGGTGCGGGCGATGAGCGGCATCGCGCCCGCGATCCTCCTCGACGAGGTGGCCGCGCACCTCGATCCCCGCCGCCGCCTCGGCCTGTTCGAGGCCCTGAACGCCCTCTCGGGGCAGGTCTGGATGACGGGCACGGACCCGGAGGCCTTCGCGCCGGCCGGCGCCATGATCCAGACGGTGCGCATCGGCCAGTGACGGGCCGCGTGCCCGAAATGCCCTTTCCCGCCGGCGCCGGCGCACCACATCAGGCCCGACCCGAGCACGGAATCCCTCTGACCATGGCCAAGCCCGTCCACAGCATGATCCGCGTCCGCGACGAGGCGCGCTCCCGCGACTACTACTCCCGCGCCTTCGGGCTGGAGCCGTCCGACCGTTTCGACTTCCCGGATTTCACCCTGATCTACATGAAGGACCCGTCCTCCCCCTTCGAGCTGGAGCTGACGGTCAACAAGGATCGCGGGGACAAGCCCTACGACATCGGCGACGGCTACGGGCACCTCGCCTTCGTGGTGGAGGATCTGGAGGCGGAGCACGCCCGCCACAAGGCGGCCGGTTTCACGGTCACCGACGTCAAGACCCTCAAGAACGGCGACACGGCGCTCGCCACGTTCTTCTTCGCCACCGACCCCGACGGCTACAAGATCGAGGTCATCCAGCGTGGCGGCCGCTTCGCGTAAGCCATTGCCCATTCACGCATTCGACAGGCCAGCTTCAGGTACCATGGGAACGACAACGCGCATCGTCTGCATCCGCCACGGGGAATCGACCTTTAACGCCGCCCACCGGGCGACCGGGGAGGACCCCAACCACCGCGATGCGCGTCTCACCCCCCGGGGCGAGGGGCAGGCGAAGGCGGCCCGGGGGCGGCTCAGGGACATTCCCTTCGAGCTCGTCGTCGTCTCTCCCCTGACGCGGGCGATCCAGACCGCTTCGATCCTGTTCGACGGTCATCCCTCCGAGCCGCGCATCCTTGTGGAGGTGCTGCACCGGGAGTGCCAGGAGAGCAGCTGCGACGTCGGCCGGGCGGCCTCCGAGCTGGCGGCGGAGTTCCCGCATCTCGATGTCGGGCACCTGCCGGAGGTCTGGTGGCACGCCGACGAGGGCGCCGCCCTCACCTTCGGCCTGCCGATCGAGCCCCGCCCGCTTTTCGACCGGCGCGTGGCGGGCTTCCGCGAGTGGCTGCGGGCGCGGCCGGAGAAGACCATCGCCGTGGTGGGCCACGGGACGTTCTTCTACCACCTGACCGGGACGTTCCTGGAGAATTGCGCGAGCATCGAGCTCGACCTGGATGCGACGCCCGCGGCGGCGTGAACACCTCACGCCGCGATGGTGATGCCGTCCTGGGTGAGCGTCTGCCGGGTCGAGTGGGACCACGGCATTGTGGGGATGACCGCGTGCTCCCTCCCCCGTGTGGGGAGGGTGAGGGGTGGTGCAGACGGCCCCACCCCCAACCTCCCGCTCCTCCCCACAAGGGGAGGAGAGCGCATCCGCGCCACGTCTTGAGCCCTTGCGTCGACCGTGGATTGCCTCACTGCGTTCGCAGTGACGGCCGGTGCCCCTACTCCATCACCGGAGCGAGCTTCTTCACGCCCTGCACGTCCTCGCCGAGCCACGCGGCGTTCTTGGCGGTGCCGTCGAAGGTCGCGCTGGTCTTGAACAGCTCGTACTTGCCTTCGAGCGCGTAGGGCTTCGAGCGCGCGAGCAACTCGGCCACTGTCGCCTTGTCCATCGGCTTGAAGGTCTTCACCGCCTCGAAGGCCTGATCGAGGTCGCGCTGGTTCTGGATGCCGGTGATCACCACCGAGACCGGCAGGTTCAGGGAGAAGTGCAGGTACTCGATCGGCTTGATCGGCGCGTCCGACTTCAGGATCACCCCGTCGCCGAAGGTCTTCATGGCGAGCGGCGCGATGCCTTCGCGGACCAGATGCGGCAGGACGAGGTGGCTGAACGAGCGGAAATGCGCGTCCATCACGTTGACCGGCATCTGGCAGGAATCGAAGTGGAAGCCCCGCTCCTGGGCCACGGAGAGCATCTGCAGGTGGATGCGTGGGTCCTTGTGGCCGGTAAAGCCGATGTAGCGAAGCTTGCCCTGCTTCTTGGCTTCCATGAAGCCTTCCATGGCGCCGCCCTCGGCGAAGACCCGGTCGGGATCGTCGTAGCGCAGGATCTCGTGGTGCTGCACGAGGTCGATGTGGTCGGTGCGGAGCCGCCGGAGGGACTGCTCGATCTGCTTGAGGGCCTCCTCCTTGGTCCGCCCGTCCATCTTGGACATCAGGAAGACCTTGTTGCGGTACCCGTTCTGCTCCAGGGCGATGCCCATCCGCTCCTCGGAGCGGCCCTGGTTGTAGTCCCAGCAATTGTCCATGAAGGTGATGCCGCGGTCGATCCCGGCATGGATCAGCCGGGTGGCCTCGTCGTCGGTGACCGCGCTTTTGCCGAGGTGGAACCCACCCATGCCGATGGCGGAGATCTTTTCCGACGTGTTCCCGAACGGCCGGTACAGCATTTCGCCCCGGCGCTCGCCCGCATCGGTGACGAAGGGCAGATCCGCCGGATCCTGCGGCCGGGTGTTGGGCAGGCCGGGGTCGCTCACGGCAGCACCCGCAGGGCTCGCGGCGGCGAGGCCGGCGCCGAGGGCAGCGCCCTTGAGGAAGTCGCGGCGTTCCATGTCCGTCTCCTTGAGGATTGTCGGGGGCAAGTCATCGGGGCGCTCCGGGCCGTCTCGGGATCAACGACCGGGGGGCGTCATCGTTCGGCCGGGCGGACCAGCCGCTCGGCCGCGTGGAGCAGGCGCAGGGCCGCGCAGGCGGCTCCGTAGCCGTTGTCGATGTTCACGACGGTGATGCCGGGGGCACAGCTCGCGAGCACGGAGTTCAGGGCCGTGTGCCCGCCCTCCGCGACGCCGTAGCCGACGGAGGTCGGCACCGCGATCACCGGCGAGGCGACGAGGCCGCCCACCACGCTCGGCAACGCCGCATCCATCCCCGCCGCCACGATCACGACCGGGTGGGCGCGGATGTCCTCGACCCGCTGCGTCAGCCGCCACAACCCGGCGACGCCGACATCCGCGATGAGCGTCGCGCCCCGGCCCTGGTAGTGGAGCGTGCGCAGGGCCTCCCGCGCGACGGGTACGTCGGAGGTCCCCGCCGCGACGACCGCGACGGCGGCCTTCGCCTCCACCGGGCGCGGCTCGCCGAAGAAGGCGGTGCGCGAGACCGGGCAATGGTCGAGGCGGCGGCGATGGGCCGCCGACAGCGCCTCGACCTTTGCCGTGTCGAGGCGCGTCAGCAGGAAGCGGGCACCCCGCTCGGCGGCCGCATCGAGGATGGCGTCGATCTGCTCGGCCGACTTGCCGGCGCAGTAGATCGCCTCCTCCAGGCCGATCCGCTCGGCCCGGCCGAAATCCAGGAGGAATTCGTCTTTGGTCGTCACGGTCGTCTGACCCCGCTCGATCCGTTCACGCCGTCATTGCGAAGGCAGTGAAGCAATCCAGGGATGTGCGACGCCTGGAACGGGCCCGCTATCCGGAATTGCTTCGCTTCCCGCGCACTGACAAAAGTTGGTGCTCCTCACGCGGCGTCTCCGGTGAGGAAGGCGCTGCCGACCTTGTAGGGAAGGAAGCGCACGCCGTTCTCCGCGAGACGGGGTGGAGCGAGAGTCGCGATCCGCCGGGCGAGATCCTCCCGCGCTCCGTCCTGCAGCGCATCGAGGCTTGCGGGATCGAGTTCGATCACCACCCCCGCCGCCCGCACCCGGCAGCGGACGGCTTGCCGGGCATGGCTCGCCCCCAGTGCGGTGCCGACCATCCCCTCCACCGCGTGGATGAAGGCCAGCGTCTCCGGCTCGATCCGCAGGCCGGTCTCGACCCGGCTCGACAGGCAGGGGGCCGAGGGCAACTCCGCCACGTCGCCGAGCCCGAGGTCGCGGGCGAGCGCCCGGACGGACGCCTTGTCGATCGCGGCCTCGACGTACGGGTGGCGCACCCCGTGCTCGCGGGCGGCATCGAGACCGGGCCGGTACTCGCCGAGGTCGTCGAGGTTGGCGCCCGAGACGATCTGCCGGTCGGTGACGGTGCGGATCGTGCCGTAGAGGTTGGTCTTGCAGAAGAAGCAGCGGTTCACCGGGTTGGCCCGGTAGCGGTCGTCCGCGAACTCGCCGGCCTCCACGACGGTCAGGTCCCAGCCCTCGCGGGCCGCCTCGGCCCGCACCCGCGCCGTCGCCTCGGCCGGGACGGCGGGGGAGGCGGCGTGGACCATGGACGCGGCCGGGCCGAGCACGCGGTGGGCCAGCGCGGCCAGGGTCAGGCTGTCGACGCCGCCGCTGACGGCCACGGTGAGCGGGCCGATTTCGCCCAGGACTTCCTCCAGGCGGGGGCGCGCGGAGCCGGTCATGGCGTCTCTCCTCTCGCGAGGGCGATGCCCTCGGCCGTCCGGCGCAGGCGGGCGCGGGCGGCGTGGTCCTCGCCGGCCAGCGCGTCGTCGGCCTCGGCCTTGGCGGTGCGCCCGCCCGGCCGCGCGACGGTCTTCACCCGGACAGGCCGGCCCTCGGCCTCGACGGTGACGGCCTCCCGCGGCAGGGCGATGCCGGCCATGGTCCGGTACCGCAACCCGATGGTGGTGGTCTCCCGGAAGCAGGCGCCGATGGCGGCCTCGATCCCGTCCGCGCGGGTCAGCAGCCGGACATGGGTCATCATCCGGCCCTTCTTCCCGAAGACCGGCATCTGCACCACGTCGAGCACCGCCGCCTCCGCGCGGAGACGGTCGAGCCCCTGCGCGAGGTCCTCCGCCGTCTGGTCGTCCACCTCGAACTCGATGACGCCGAGTTCGCGGTGCCCCTCCCGCGCAGGCGCCTCGTCCTCGAAGGCCAGCACCCTGAGGCAGTTGCTGATGCCCGGCAGGCGCCGCGTGCCGAAGCCGGTGCCCGAGCGGGCCAGGATGCGCGGTCCCGGCGCCGCTCCGGCACGGCCGCCGCAGAGATGGCGCAGGATCGCCGCGCCCGTGGGAGTCACCCGCTCGCCGGGAATGCCGTCGTCGATCATCGTGAAGCCGGCGAGCAGCAGCGTCGTGGCCGGAGCGGGCACCGGCAGGGGGCCGTGCTGCGTCCGCACCCGGCCGCCTCCGAGCGGCAGGGCGGAGACCGTCCAGGCGCTGGGCTTCAGTGCGGCGGCGAGGTGCGCGGCGGCGACGATGTCGGCGATGGAATCCCAGGCGCCCACCTCGTGGAAGGCCACCGCCTCGACGGCGATCCCGTGGACCCGCGCCTCGGCTTTGGCGAGATGCCCGAAGATGGCGAGCGCGTGCCCGGCCACCGCCGGGTCGAGGTCCGCCCGCGCCAGGCCGTCGCGGATCTGCGCCCAATGCCGGTGGCCGTGCGCGGCATGGGAATGGCCGTGATCGCCGTGGGAGTGGTGACCGTGGTCGTGATGGGCGTGAGAGTGACCGGAATGGTGATCGTGGGCGTGATCGTGCCGCTCCGGGCCGTTCTCCTCGGCCGGGGCGCCGCCCTTTAGCACCGTGAAGCGGCGGCCGGTGAGGATGCCGTCGTTGTGGGCGGAGAGGGTGCAGCGGACGGAGGCGGCGGCGTCCGGCGCGGCCTCGGCCAGGGCGGCGCGCACGCTGCGCGCCACGCCGGCCTCGTGTTCGGGAAAGGCGTCGAGCAGGGCGGCGGCGACCATGTCGCCCGCCACGCCGCCGAGCGCGTCGAGATGGATCTGCATCGATTGCGACCTAGGGCGCCGTGCGGCCACGGGGAGCGCGGCGTCGCGTCCTCATGCGATTGCGATGGTGGTGTCCCGGCTCATCGCGCCGCCCGCCGTGAGGCCGCCTTCCCGAAGGCTGCGATGAGGGCGCGGTTCACGGGGTTGGCGGCGGTCTCGTGCTCCGCGTGCCACTGCACGCCGAGGGCGAAGCCGGGTGCGGCATCGACCCGGATCGCCTCGATCGTCCCGTCCTCGGCCACGCCCTCCACCACGATGCGCCCGCCGGGTTCGCGGACGCCCTGGCCGTGCAGGGAGTTGACCCGGATGACCTCGCGCCCGACGAGCCCGGCGAACACGCCCCCAGGCGTCAAACGGACCTCGTGCCGGTCCTCGAACAGCACGTCGAGATCCGGGTGAGGCTCGCCGTTCGGCAGGCGCGGCATCCGGTGGTTCATCCGGCCGGGGATGTCGCGGATCTCGGGATCGAGGGTGCCCCCGAAGGCGACGTTGATCTCCTGGAAGCCCCGGCAGATGCCGAAGAGGGGGATACCCCGCTCGATGCAGGCGGCCACGAGGGGCAGGGCGAGGGCGTCGCGGCGCTCGTCGAAGGGCTCGTAGGCCGGCGACGGCTCTTCGCCGAACCGGGCCGGGTGGATGTTCGCCCGCCCGCCCGTGAGCAGGATGCCGTCGACGGTGTCGAGGAGCGCGCCGGGATCGGTGATGGCCGGGTCGGCGGCGAAGACCAGGGGCAGGACACCCGCCACCTCCGCCAGCGCGCGGAGGTTGCTCGTGCCCACAGTCTGTCCCGGAAACCGGTCGTCCAAGAGGCGCGCGTTGCCGATGACGCCGATCACGGGCCTGGCCATGCCGTCAAACCACCTTTCGCCCCCCGGCAGAGGGCTCCGGCTCTAGACCGGCGTGTCCCCCGGCGCCACCCCGCGCGGCGCCTCTGCGACACCGGCGGCTTCGGCCTCTTCCAACAGGACGGCGGCGACGCGTTCGGGGTTCTCCTCGTGGGCGAGGTGGCCGAGTCCCCGGATGAGGGCGACCCGCGCATCGGGCAGCCGCTTCGCCAGGGTGAAGGCGGTGTCCGGGGCGATGGCCTTGTCGTCGCCGCCGACGATCAGCAGCGTCCGCGTGCCGAGGCGGGCGAGGTCGCGGTGGAGACGGTCGAGGTCCCAGTTGGCCATCATGCCGAGCGCCCCCCGGACGTGGCCCGCCTTGGCGAAGAGGCGCCGGTAGAGGTCGAGTCCCTCGGGGTCGAGGCGCGAGCCCGTCCCCTCGATCAGGCGCCGCACGGCGGCGCGGTCCGCCGTCCAGGCGAAGATCCTCGGCGTGAACGGATTGAGGAACAACAGCCGCGCCATGCTTGGGAACAGCAGGCTCGCCGCCCCCGGCAGGGGCGCCAGCGCGCCGTTGAAGGCCACGAGCAGGCGGGGTGCGACCGACCCGTCGAGGCACATCCGCGCCAGCACTGCGGCCCCGGCGGAATGCCCCGCGGCGAGGGTCGGCGTGACGCCGAGGGCGGCGACGAGGGCCGCCACCGCCTTGGCCATGCCGGGGAGGGACAGGGTTCCGGCCGGCAGCGGATCGGTGAAGCCGTGGCCGGGCAGGTCCGGCGCGACGACGCGGAAATGCCGCGCCAGCACGGGCGCGAGACCCCGCCAGGAATGGGTGGCGGCCCCCGTGCCGTGCAGGAGCAGCAGGACGGGTGCGCCGGGCGCTCCGAATTCCTGCACATGCCACCTCAGGCCCCCGGCCTCGACGAAGCGGCTCGCCGCCCGGTGGGGCCAATCCTTCCCGTCCGTGTCCCAGCGGGGGCGGTCAGGCTCGTCGAACATCAGCAACGGGACCTCACGTTTCCTGACACATACCCGACGCGGCGCGACTCACCGCATCGCCTTCACGGCCGCCCCGATCATCCCGCCGTCGATGCGCGGCAGGGCGAGGTAGCGGGCGGCCATCGCCTCCGCCACCGCGCTCGCGCCCCCGCCCCTGGCCCCGGTATCGACCACCAGGGCGGGGAGCCCGGCCAGCCGGATCGCGCGGGCGGCGGACAGCGCCTCCTCCCCGGCGCGGGCGCGTCCGCCCTCGCCGTCGCGGGCGACGTTGGCCCGCCCGTCCGTTAGGACCACCACCACCGGTTGGCCCCCTCCCCGGCGTACACCCAGCGCGACGGCGAGGGCCGCGTCGAGGCCCGAGGCAAGCGGTGTGCCCCCGCCCCCCGGCAGGCCCGCGAGGCCGCGCTTGGCCCGCGTGAGGGAGCGCGTCGGCGGCAGCACGAGATCCGCCCCCCGTCCCCGGAAGGCGACGAGGGCCACCCGGTCGCGCCGGACGTAGGCCTCCGCCAGCAGGGCCTCCACGGCGCCCTTCGCCTCGGCCAGACGCTCCAGGGCCGCCGACCCGGAGGCATCGACACAGAACACGGTGGTCGTCTCGACACGGCGGCGCAGCTTGCGGATGCGCAGGTCGTCCCGGCGGATGTGGAGGCGGGAGGCGTCGTCCCCCTCGCCCCGGCGCAGACGCTGCCAGGGCGCGGCGGCCCTGAGGGTCGCGAGGAGATCGAGGCGATGGCGGCGGGGATCGCCCGGCCGGCTGCCCACCGGGCGGCCGGTGCGGGCCACGGCCTCCTCGCGCCCGCCGCGCCCCGCCTTGGACTGGGACCGGCGCGGGCCGCCCGTCATCAGGGCTTCGAGGAGGCCGGGCGGGATCGCGGCGCGGACGGCGTCGAGCACCACGTCGTCCGGCGGAGCGGGGTCCTGCCGGTCACCCTCGTCCGGCGGCGGTGAAGATCTCTCCGCCTCCTCGGGCGGTGGTGGGGGAGCCTCTGCGGGCTGGGGCAGGCGCTCGGCGCGGGGCGCCAGGACGAGCCGCGCGGCGGCGACTGCCGCGGAGTCCGAGGGCTCGGCGCCCTCCGCCAGCATCCGGGCGGCGCGCAGGGCCAGAATCGGCGCCCGCGGAGACGCGATGCCGAAGGCGTCGGCGATCGTGCAGAGCAAGGCCACCGCATCGGCCTCGGCCGCCCCGGCCGTGGGGCTCGGTTCCGTACCGTCCGCGTCGCTTGCACGGAGGCCGCGCAGGTCGAGCCGGAAGGCGAGGCGGTCGGCGAGCGCGGCGGGGACGGCCTCGTCGCCCTCCCCCTCGTCGAGGAGGATGAGGCCAAAACGGGCGGGTGCGCCGTCGGGCCCGGCCCGTCCGGTATCGAGGGCGGCGGCGAGGCGGGCGGCGGTGCCCGGCTCCAGCCGCTCGGCCATCGGCACCACGATCACCCCGCCCTCGGCCTCCGCCAGCAGCCCGGCCTGTGCCACCGGCCGCCCGGCGGAGAGCGTCGCGGCGAGGTCGATCCCGCCGAGCAGCCGCTCGTCGCCGATCCCCGGCGGCATCCGCCGCCACGGGCGGTCCGGGCCGAGGGCTTCACGGAGCCGGTCGAGCCAGCGGTCGCGGACCGGCCCGGGGCCCGCGCGCACCACCGCGCCGCCGAGACCGTGCGGGTCGGCGGCGAGGAGACGCGCGGCGAGCAAGGCGTCGGACCAGGGCGAACCGCCATCCCCTCCCCCCAATGCGGGGGAAATCGGCCCGGTGGGCGCCCCTTGCGTCGGCGGGGGGCGGGAGAGGGGCGCGACAATGCCGGATCGTGCATTCGTCGCGACGTCCCCGGAAACGTCGCCCCCCTCTCCCCCCCTGCCACGCAGGGGACCCTCTCCCGCAGAGGGGAGAGGGACAGGCGGCGTCCTCCTCACCCGAACACCTCCGCCAGGGCCCGGTCTACCCGCGCCGTCGAGCCCGACTCGTCCAGCGGATTGCGGCGCAGGCGGTGGCGGAGCGCCGCCGGGGCGATCCGGCGGAGATGGTCGGTGGTGACGGATGGCGCGCCGTCGAGGGCCGCCAGCGCGCGGGCGGTGCGCATCAGGGTCAGCTCGCCGCGCAATCCGTCGGTGCCGAGCGCGAGGCAGAGGCGGGCCGCCTGTTCCAGGGCGTCGTCCGGCACGGTCACGGCGGGGAGCCGCTTGCGGGCCGCCTCGATCCGCTTGGCGGTGGCGGCTTCGGCCTTGGCGTGGGCGGCGCAGAAACCTTGCGGGTCGCGCTCGTAGGCGTCGCGGGCGCGCACCACGGCGACGCGGGTGGGGATGTCGGTGGGGGTGGCGACCTCGCAGGCCAGCCCGAAGCGGTCGAGGAGCTGCGGGCGCAACTCCCCCTCCTCCGGGTTGCCGGAGCCGACGAGGACGAACCGGGCCGGGTGGCGCAGGGACAGGCCCTCGCGCTCGACGGTGTTCACGCCCGAGGCCGCCACGTCGAGCAGCAGGTCGACGAGATGGTCCTCAAGGAGGTTCACTTCGTCGATATACAAGAAGCCCCGGTTGGCGCGGGCGAGCAGACCCGGCTCGAAGGCCTTCACCCCGGCGCCGAGGGCCCGCTCCAGATCGAGGGTGCCGACGACGCGGTCCTCGGTGGCGCCGAGCGGCAGGTCCACCACCGGCACCGGTTTTTTGTGACTCTTGCGCGGGCCCCCCGCCGCGCAGTGGGGGCAGGAGCCGGCCGGGCTCGCGGGGTCGCAATTGTACGGGCAGCCCACCGTCGCCGTCATCGGCGGCAGCAGGGCGGCGAGCGCCCGGATCGCCGTGGACTTGCCCGTCCCCCGGTCGCCGAAGACCAGCACGCCGCCGACCGAAGGATCCACCGCCGCGATCAGCAGCGCTTGGCGCATCTCGTCCTGGCCGACGATGGCCGAGAAGGGAAAGGTGGGCACGAAGGACTCACGACTGGCCCTCTCCTCCCCGGTGTGGGGAGGAGCCGGAGGTGGGGGTGGTTCAGGATTAAGCGGAGCGGTGCCTTCTGCGCCACCCCCACCCCTACCCCTCCCCACAAGGGGGAGGGACAGAAGCCTCCTACTCCGCCGCCTTCTGCCGGAGGCCGATGCGGCCCCAGATCGTGGTGAGCGCCTCGACCAGATGCGCGATGTCCGCGTCCGTGTGCAGGGGCGAGGGCGTGATGCGCAGGCGCTCGGTGCCGCGCGCCACGGTGGGGTAGTTGATCGGCTGCACGTAGATGCCGAACTCGTCGAGCAGGGTGTCCGAGATTCCCTTGCACAGCACGGGGTCGCAGACCATCACCGGGACGATGTGGCTGTCGTTCGGCATGGTCGGGATGTCGGCGGCCTCCAGGGCCGCGCGGACCTTGGCGACGCGCTCCTGATGGCGGGCGCGCTCGACGCCGCTGTCCTTCAGGTGGCGGATCGAGGCCGCCGCGCCCGCCGCCACGGAGGGCGGCAGCGAGGTGGTGAAGATGAAGCCGGATGCGAAGCTGCGCACGAAGTCGCAGAGCTTCTCGGAGGCCGTGATGTAGCCGCCGTGGACGGCGAAGGCCTTGCCGAGCGTCCCCTCGATCACGTCGAGGCGGTGGGCCACGCCGTCCCGCTCCGAGATGCCGCCGCCGCGCTCGCCGTAGAGGCCGACCGCGTGGACCTCATCGAGGTAGGTGAGCGCGCCGTGCTTCTCGGCCACATCGCAGATCTCGCCGATCGGGGCGATGTCGCCGTCCATCGAGTAGACCGATTCGAAGGCCACCAGCTTCGGCCTGGCGGGATCGACGAGCCCGAGCTTGCGGTCGAGGTCCTCGGGGTCGTTGTGGCGGAAGATATGGCGCTCGGCGCGCGAGAACCGGATGCCCTCGATCATCGAGGCGTGGTTCTCGGAGTCCGAGAAGACCGCGCAGTTCGGCAGGCGCGAGGCGAGCGTGCCGAGCGCCGCCCAGTTCGAGACGTAGCCGGACGTGAAGAGGAGCGCCGCCTCCTTGCGGTGGAGGTCGGCCAGCTCGCGCTCCAGCAGCACGTGGTAGTGGTTCGTGCCGGAGATGTTGCGGGTGCCACCGGCCCCGGCGCCGCAGCGGTCCAGGGCCTCGTGCATCGCGCCGAGCACGCTCGGGTGCTGGCCCATGCCGAGATAGTCGTTGGAGCACCACACCGTCACCGGGCGGGTGCCGCTCGCATGGTGGTGCGTCGCGTGCGGGAAACGGCCGGCGTGGCGCTCCAGGTCGGTGAAGACGCGGTAGCGCCCTTCCCGGTGGAGACCGGCGATCTCGGCGCCGAAGAAGCCTTCGTAGTCCATTCCCCTACTCCCCGACTTCCGCGGGTTCGTCCCGCTTGTGCCGTAGCATTCGGATCCTTTTGAAATTCGCATGCGACGAATTCCAAATCGAGAGGCGCACGGGTCCGCGTGAGCGAATTCCGTGCACGGTGTGGTCAGTCCGGCGCGCCGCGCGCGCCGTCGAGGCTCCGCCCCGGCAGGCTCCACCGCCACAGGACGGCGGAGGGCAGGGGCAGCATCAGGAACCAGTGCTCCAGCGTCGCCAGTGCCATCAGCGTGGCCAGCACGGTGAAACCGATCAGTTCGTGGGCCAGCACGTCCTCGGCAAGGGCGGCGCGACCCAGCAGCGCGGCGCCCACCGTGCCGAGGGTGACCGAGAGCGGGAACAGCCGATTCATCGGCGCCCGCGTCAGATAGCAGGCGAGGTAGCCGAGATGGTCCGGCAGGAACTCGGAGTGGAGGTTGCGCACCCCGAGGAACAGGTTGAGCCGCGCCGAGAGGTTCATCACCACGAGGCCGGCATAGGTCCAGAGGGCGAACTTGTTCGGCTGGCCCCACACCAGGGCGAGGATCGCAAGCCCGCCGATCACGATGGCGAATTCGTGCCACAGGCTGGTGGCCAGCGCCGCGAAGAACCGTTCGCTCCCCCGGTAGGAGGGCGGACAGGCCGCCGGCCGCGGGCCCGAGATGAAGCCCATGTAGTAGCTCATCTCCTGCCAGCCCCAGACGATGAGGGCCGCCGTGAAGGCCGTGTAGGCGGCCCCCGCCCCCGTCTCGCCCGCGCTCGTCCGCACGGCCACCAGCGCCGCCGCCAGCAGCAGCGTCGCGCCCGCCATGCTCCACGGGTGGGTGCGGCGCGGGGCGTGGTCGAGGAGCAGGATCACCCCGGTGGAGAACCACCAGAGCACCAGCGCGTAGACGATCGGCGCGGCGTAGGTGGCCATCCTACCAGACCGGTTCGAGGCGGATGTCGGCGGGCAGGGCGTTCGCCTTGACCGGCAGCAGGTAGAGCCGCGCGAAAGTCAGCGCGGCGCCCGCCGCGTGCAGACCCTGGCTGAGCTTGCCCGCGATGCCGCCCCGGGCCTTGGCCGCCGCGATGCCGCGGGAATGGGCGAGCAACGTGTCGAGGCCGGCCCGGAACTTCGGGTGGTCGATGTCGAGTTCCAGCGGGAAGGTCTGCTTCGAGATCTCCGAGGTGATGCGGAAGACCTTGTAGTCGTAGTCGGTCGGATCGACCCCGAGCGCCGCGTGGAAATACGGGCGGTGATGGTCGCGGACATACATCGTCGCGAAGACGGCCAGCAGGAAGAAGCGAATCCAGTAGCGGTTCACGCCGCTCGTCAGCTTCGGGTTCGCGCGCATCAGCAGGGCGAAGGCTTCGCCGTGGCGGAACTCGTCGTTGCACCACTTCTCGAACCACTTGAAGATCGGGTGGATGCGCCGCTCCGGGTGCTTCTCAAGCTCCCGGTAGATGGTGATGTAGCGGGCGTAGCCGATCTTTTCGGACAGGTACGTGGCGTAGAAGATGAATTTCGGCCGGAAGAATGTGTATTTCTTGGTCTTCGTCAGGAAGCCGAGATCGACGCCGATGCCGAAATCCTTCAGCGTGTCGTTGATGAAGCCCGCGTGGCGGGCCTCGTCGCGGCTCATCAGGCCGAAGAGTTCCTTGATGTCCTTGTTCTTGGCGCGCTTCCTCATCTCGGCGTAGAGCACGCAGCCCGAGAACTCGGCCGTGATGGACGAAACGAGGAAGTCGAGGAACTCCTTGCGCAACTCCGGCTCCATGCCGGACAGGTCGCAATCGAACTCCTCGTTGCGGGTGAAGTGGCGCTTGTTCGGGTCCGACTTCAACTCCGCGATCAGCACGTCCCAATCGCGGCGGACCGGCTCGACGTTGGTGCGGTCGAGTTCCTCGAAATCGGTCGTGTAGAAGCGCGGGCTCAGGAAGGTCGTCTCCTGGGCGGCCTTCGTGGACTCGTTGATCGGCTGCTTCGGGATCGGCTGGCCCGAGAGGGGCGGGACGGGAGCGTTCACAGCGTCCTCCGTTCGGAAAAGCTGACCTCGTAGAGTTCGGTCAGTTCGAGATGGGCGATGAGCTTGGTCCAGGCGCGCTCCAGCGCGCCCGCGCGGGTGACGGTGGCGGTGCGGCGCACGGTGAGGCGCTCGCCGTAGGGCACCTCGGTCGGCGCGTCGTGGACCTGCACCTCGTCACCGGGCTCGATGTCGAAGCCGGCATCGAGGGTGACGTGCGCGTGCAGGCTCTCCGAGGTGTGCTCGATCTCGATCGTGCACGGCACGGTGACGGTGCGGGAGCCGGGCCAGCCCATCACCGGGTCTCCGTCGCGGCAGCCCCGGGTCCCGGGGCGCCCTGCCCCGGCAGCAGCCGGGCGAAGGACTGGGCGTTGGTGGAGCCGAAGGCTTCCAGCGGCACATGGCGGCCGGTGGCGTCGTCGGCGAGGTCGAGGCGGCCGTCGTCGTAGCGGGTCAGGCTGAAGGGCGGCTCGCGGCCGAGGCCGTCCCGCTGGCGCGCCTGGGCGAGGCCCCGGAGGGTGCCGCGCAGGAACCCGTCCTCGCCGGGCTTGATCCAGGCGACGATGCTTCGGTCGGCGGCGTTGCGCAGGGCAATGGAGCCGTCCGCCTGATCCTCGGCCTGGAATTCGAGGCGGGCGACCGCCTTGGCGGCGGGCAACTGCGTGAGCCCCACGCCCTCGGAGCGGCCGATGGCGACGGCGAGCATCGTGAAACCGAGGAGCGCGCCCGCGCCGATCAGGAGCAGGGCCGGAACGGGTCCGACCTCCTGCCGCCTGGCGCCCTGTCGTGGGATCGCTCCGCCCATGCCGTCCTCCCTATTCCGCCGCCACGAGGCGGGGTGCCGTCTGCGCCGGCCGCGCGACCACCCTGACCGGCATCGCCGGCTCCGAAGCCTCGGCGTGGGCGACGAGCGCCTGCGCCAGGGTCCGGACGACGGTCCCGGCCTCGGGCACGGACCGGAGCATGGGCTCGGTCCGCGACACATGCCAGGGCCGCGCGTGTGGCCAGAGTTGAAGGTAGGCGATCCGTACACCCGGCCGCAACCGCAACGGGATGTCGCCGGTGTCATCGGAGAAGGCCCGCAGCGCCCCGCTCTCGATCTGAGTGAAGGGGATGTTGCGGGTCACCGGAAGGGCGATGCCGGTCTGCAGGACGACCCGCTTCGTGGTGATGGTGTAGACGCTGGTCCGGTGGGTGAGCCAGGACAGGATCCACAGGATCCCGAGGCCCACGAGGCCGGTGAGCAGCACCGCGCCGCCGACCATGATCGCCCGGTGGGGCGTGGCCGCGCCAGCCGCGAACACGCCGGCCCAGCCGCAGAACCACAGGGCGACGAGGCGGGCGTGGAACACCCGGACGAAGACGCCGGCCGTGGTCGGTGCCCCCTGCCAGAGGAGGTGCTCGCCCCGGGGGAGCGGGCCGGGCAACCCGCGCAGGGTGCCCTCGGGGAGGAAGTCGTCGGCGCTCACAGCAGGGGCTCCCCACGCTGCGGCGTGGCGTAGAGGGTGCCGGCGCCGAAGTAGCTCATGATCCGCTCCTCCTCGAGGAAGGTCACGCAATCGGGGTTCTTCGTGGTGGGGATGCCGGCGAACTGCTCCGCCAGCAGGGCCTCGGACTTCACGGTCCGGGTGAAGCCGCCCGCCCGGCAGAACACCGACGGCATCAGCCGCCGTCCGCCGCCCGCCAGCTCGACCTCGTAGTAGCGCACCAGCGACTCGCCGCGGTCGACCCAGAGGTCGGCCACGACGCCCGCCACCGCGTTGTCGGAGCCGAACACCGTCATGCCGATGGGGTTCGGGCCCTGCTCGTGGACCACGAACTTCGTCGCGATCCGCAGGGGCGCCATCCGGTCCTCGCCCTCGAAGGTCTTGTCGGTGACGTCGTGCCGGACGACGTAGGAGCCGGGCCCGACGCCCGCCGCCAGCGACGAGTCCGTCCGCTCGTAGGGCGCGCCGGGCCACGGCTCGACCTTGCGGGCGGGGATGCCGGTCTCGATGTCCTGGCGGCCCTGCATCGCCTGGGGCGCGTAGGTGGTCTCGCCGCCGGGCAGGACGAAGGCTTTGGACGAGGGAATCAGGAACGGGTTGATGGAGTGGCGCAGGCCGACGGCCTCGTCCTCCAGCGGGTAGCCCTCGCGGCGGTCCTCCCGGCGGAGGTAGAAGACCAGCCCCCCGAAGAACAGGAAGAAGGCGTAGAGCACGAGTTGTGCGACGTCGACGTATCCGGTCAAGGCACCCGTTGGCATGTGATCCTCCCCCTGGTCTCAGGCGGTTCTCTCGATGAGTCGGTAGCGGTCGGCGCTGCGCACCAGCGGTCCCAGCGCCACCAGCGCGGCGAAGAGCAGCGCGATCTCGATGTGGTAGACGATGAGGTAGCCGATGGCTGGCTCGTTCATCCCCTCGCCGAGGATGCCCGTCTGCGCCACGGCCGCGCCGACGTCGCGGACGATGCCGCTCGCGGCGATGGCGAGCCCGGCGGCGGTGGCCTGCACCGCGCCCCAGGCGCCGAGCGCGAGGCCCGTATCCTCCGGTCCGGCCTTCTCCATGGAGGCGGTCAGCGTCCCGTGGGCGAAGAGGCCGCCGCCGAGGCCGATCAGGCTCACGCCGAGGGCAAAGAGGTTCTGCGAGGCGAGCGGCGCGGCGAAGACCACCGCGGAGAAGGCGAGGATGCCGATCCCGGCGCCCGCCGCCGAGACCCGGAACGGGTCGCCGCCGCGGTTCAGCCAGCGGGCCGCGAGGACGAGGCCGAGCCCGCCTCCGGCCGCCAGCATGGCGGTCAGCGCCGTCGTGGCCGCCACGGGCAGGTGCAGGATCTGCCCGCCATAGGGTTCGAGCAGGATGTCCTGCATGGAGAAGCCCGCCGTGCCCAGGCCGATCGCCAGCAGGCGCCGCCGGGCATGGCCCTGTCCGGCATAGGCGCGCCAGGAATCCTTGAAGGTCTGGCGGGGAGCCTCGCGGCCGCGGTTGGGATCGCGCGGCTCCTGCTTCCACAGGGCGAGGCCGTTCAGCACGATGGTCACGAGGGCGGCGCCCTGGATCACCTGGATGAGCCTGACCTGCGAGAAGTTCGAGAGCGCCAACCCGAAGACCAGGGCGCTCGCCATCATCCCGACGAGGAGGGCGGCGCAGAGGAGGGCCACCACCTTCGGCCGGGCATGGGCCGGGGCGAGGTCGGTGGCGAGTGCCAGCCCCACGGTCTGCGTGGTGTGGAGCCCCGCGCCGACGAGGAGGAAGGCCAGCGCCGCCGCCACGTCGCCGACCCAGAGGGGACCGGTGGTGTCGCCCGACAGGATCAGCAGGGCGAAGGGCATGATGGCGAGCCCGCCGAACTGGAGCAGCGTGCCGAACCAGATGTAGGGCACCCGCCGCCAGCCGAGCACCGAGCGATGCGTATCCGAGCGGAACCCGACCAGCGCCCGCAGCGGCGCGAAGACGAGGGGCAGCGACAGCATCACCGCCACGATCCAGGCGGGCACCCCGAGTTCGACGATCATCACCCGGTTGAGGGTGCCGATCAGCAGGACGGCGGCCATGCCGACCGTGACCTGGAACAGGGCGAGCCGCAGCAACCGACCCATCGGCAGCTCGACGGTCGCCGCATCCGCGAAGGGCAGGATGCTGGGGCCGAGGCGCATGAGGGTGCGGGTGAAGTTCATCGCGCGGCGCTCCGCGTCAGCGAGATGGCGTTCGAGAGGTAGAAGCCGCTGTTGATCCGATGGCTCTTTGCCCACGTAAAACCGTCGAGCGCCGACTCTTCGGCGATGCGCCGCTTCAGCCCCCGCTCCGTGACGGGCACGATGGCCGGCGAGCGGTCGCCGCGCGGAAAGAGCTTCCCGGCCGCGTGCATCACGGTGAGCAAGGCGGTGCGCGGCGCGACCGTGAACAGAACCGAACCGTCGGTGCGCTCTGCAAGCTGTGCGAGCGCGCGGGCGATGTCCGCCGGGCGGTAGTGGATCAGCGAATCCATCGCCACCACGTGGTCGAACCGGCCGAGGCCGGGGTCGAGCATGTCTCCCACCCGGAAGTCGATGCTGCCCGCGCCGGCCATCTGCGGCAGGCGCTCCTGCGCCAGCCCGATCAGGGTCGGGGAGACGTCGATGGCCACGACCTCCGCCCCGCGCCGGGCCGCCTCGACGGCGAGCGCGCCGGTGCCGCATCCGGCGTCCAGCAGGCGCAGGCCGGTCATATCGGCGGGGAGCCAGGACAGCAGCGTGCCGCGCATGGCGTCGCGGCCCGCGCGCACCGTCGCGCGGACCTTGCTGACGGGGGCGTCGGAGGTGAGGCGCGACCACGCCTCGACGGCGGTGCGGTCGAAGTAGGTGGTGAGTTCGCCCCGGCGGGCGTCGTAGCTGGCGCTGGTCATCGGTCGAAGCCCAGAATCAATCGAAACCCAGGAACTCGAACAGGTCGCGGTCCTTCATCGGGGCCGCCTCGCAGGGCTCGCCCCCGGCCCAGAGGGTCTCGGCCAGCCGCATGTATTCGTCGGTCACCGCGTCGAGTTCGGGGCTGCGCTCCATCTCGAACAGGGTGGACTTCTTGAGGCGCGAGCGGCGCACCACGTCGAGGTCGGGGAAGTGCGCGAGGCGCTTCAGGCCCACCGCCTCGTTGAACCGGTCGATCTCGTCGGTCTTGGCCGAGCGGTTGGCGATGACGCCGCCGAGCCGCACGCCGTAGTTCTTCGACTTGGCGTGGATGGCGGCCACGATCCGGTTCATCGCGAAGATCGAGTCGAAGTCGTTGGCGGTGACGATCAGCGCCCGGTCGGCGTGCTGGAGGGGCGAGGCGAAGCCGCCGCAAACCACGTCGCCCAGCACGTCGAACACCACCACGTCGGTGTCCTCCAAGAGGTGATGCTCCTTGAGGAGCTTCACCGTCTGGCCGACGACGTAGCCGCCGCAGCCGGTGCCGGCCGGCGGGCCACCCGCCTCGACGCACATGACGCCGTTGAAGCCCTCCACCACGAAATCCTCGACCCGCAGCTCCTCCGAGTGGAAGTTCACGGATTCGAGCGCGTCGATCACCGTGGGGGCGAGGCGCTTGGTCAGGGTGAAGGTCGAGTCGTGCTTCGGGTCGCAGCCGATCTGCAGCACGCGCTTCCCGAGCTTCGAGAAGGCCACCGACAGGTTCGACGAGGTGGTCGACTTGCCGATGCCGCCCTTGCCGTAGACGGCGAAGACCTTGGCGGTGTCGATCTTGAGATCCGGGTCGAGGGCGACCTGGAGGCTCCCCTCTTCCTTCCGGGCAACGACCGGGTTGCGGATGGCGATGTTCATGCGGCCACTCCTGCGGAAACGCCTTCGAGCCGGTCCTCCAGTTCCTCCTCCGCCCGGTCGAGGGCGGCGCGGGTTTCCGCGTCGGGGGTCCAGAAGCCGCGCTTGTGAGCCTCGATCAGCCGCTGGGCGACCTTGGCGGAGGCGGTGGGGTTGAGGGAGGCGATGCGCTCGCGCATGGCCGGGTCGAGGACGAAGGTCTCGGTGATGCGCTCGTAGATCCAGGGCTGCACCGCGTTGGCGGTGGCCGACCAGCCCACCGTGTTGGTGAGATGCGCCTCGATCTGCCGGACGCCCTCGTAGCCGTGGCCGAGGAGGGGCTCGTACCACTTCGGGTTGAGCATCCGGGTGCGGGTTTCCAGCGCCACCTGCTCCGGCAGGGTGCGGACCCGGCCTTCGCCGCGGGTCTGGTCGCTGATGTAGATCGGCACCGCCTCGCCCTTGGCGCGGGCCACCGCCCGGCCCATGCCGCCGAGCCCGTCGAAGTAGTGGTCGACGCTGGTGACCCCGACCTCGACGGAATCGAGGTTTTGGTAGGCGAGATCGACGGAGGCCAGGACGGCCTTCATCAGCGCCCGCTGCGGGGCGGGCTTGCCCGAGCGGTTATACGCGAAACTCTTGCGGCGGGAGAACGCCTCGCACAGCTCGTCCTCGTCGTCCCAGGCGCCGGAATCCACGAGGTGGTTGACGTTGGCGCCGTAGGCCCCTTCGGCGTTCGAGAACACCCGCAGCGCCGCCGTCTCCACGTCGCAGCCCTGCTCGGCCTGGATGGCCAGCGCGTGCTTGCGGACGAAGTTTTGCTCGACAGGCTCGTCGGCGGTCGCCGCGAGATAGGAAGCTTCCGCGATGAGCTTGGTCTGCAACGGCAGCAGATCGCGGAAGATGCCCGACAGGGTGACGACGGCGTCGATGCGCGGGCGGCCGAGGGTGTCGAGCGGGATGAGTTCCGCGCCCGCCAACCGCCCGTAGCCGTCGAAGCGGGGGGCGGCGCCGATGAGGGCGAGGGCCTGGGCGATGGGGCCGCCCTCGCTCTTGAGGTTGTCGGTGCCCCAGAGGACGATCGCCACGCTCTCCGGCAGGGGCTTGCCCTCCTCGGCGTGGCGGGCGAGCACGCGGGCCACCTGCCGGGCGCCGTCCGCCACGGCGAAGGCCGAGGGCAGGCGGCAGGGATCGAAGCCGTGGACGTTGCGGCCGGTGGGCAGGATCGCCGGGTTGCGCAGGAGGTCGCCGCCCGCCACCGGCGGAACGAAACGGCCGTCCAGCGCCCGCAGCAGGCCCGCCACCTCGTGGTCCCGCGCCAGCAGCGCGTCGGTCTCGGCGAGGCTCGCGAAGGCGGCGCGGTTCTCCTCCGAGGCGGGCAGGCCGGCGAGGCGGAAGGCCGCCTCGGCGCCCTCCCCCGCCACCAGCGCGGCGATGGCGTCCCGCGCCGGTTTGAGCCCGTGGGACGCCTCCGCCACGGCGGCGAGGAGATCGATCCGCTCCGCCGCCGGGACGCCCTCGCCGACCACATGCAGGCCGTGGGGGATCAGGGTCTGCTCCAGCTCCACCACCGCCGTCCAGAGGGCGGAAACGCGCCCGACGAGATCGCCGTCCCAGGCCGGCTCGGCGGGTACGAGATCGACGGCGGCGCCCTGCGACTGGATCAGTGCCGCGAGGTCGGCGCGCTCGGTCGCCGCCTCGGCGTCGAGGCCCCGGAACCGCTCCATGGAGGATTTGAGGTCGAGGAGGCCGCGATAGAGGCCCGCCGCCGCGAGGCTCGGGGTCAGGTAGCTGACGAGTGTCGCCGCCGAGCGGCGCTTGGCGAGCGTGCCCTCGGAGGGGTTGTTGGCGGCATAGAGATAGACGTTCGGCAGCGCGCCGATCAGCCGCTCGGGCCAGCACGCCTCCGACAGGCCGGTTTGCTTGCCCGGCATGAACTCCAGCGCCCCGTGCGTGCCGAAATGCAGCACGGCGTCGGCGCCGAAATCCTCGCGCAGGTAGCGGTAGAAGGCGCTGAAGGCGTGGGTCGGGGCGAAGCCGCTCTCGAAGAGCAGCCGCATCGGGTCGCCCTCATAGCCGAAGGCGGGCTGCACGCCGACGAAGACGTTGCCGAACTGCGCGCCGAGCACGAACAGGCCCGCGCCGTCGCTCTGGTGGCGGCCGGGCGCCGGACCCCATTGGGCCTCGATCTCGGCGAGGTGCCTTTCCCGGCGGACATGGTCGTCGGCGGGGATGCGGGCGTGGACGTTGGCGGCCGTGCCGTAACGCTCGGCGTTGCCCTTCAGGATCGCCTCGCGGAGCGCATCGACACTCTCGGGCACCGCGACGGTGTAGCCCTCGTCCCTCATGCCCTTCAGGGTGTTGAGCAGCGAGGCGTAGACGGAGAGGAAGGCGGCGGTGCCGGTGGCGCCGGCATTGGGCGGGAAATTGAACAGCACCACCGCGACCTTGCGGGCGGCCTTGGCGGTGCGGCGCAGGGCGATGAGCTTGGCGACGCGCTCGGAGAGCCGCGCGACCCGTTCGGGATGCGCGCGCATGTCCCGGGAATTGTCGGCGCCGGAGGCCAGCGTCCGCCCGCCGAACACGGTCGGCGCGGTGGCGCCGTCGAGTTCGGGGATGGCGACCATCATCGTCGCCTCGACGGGGGAGAGGCCCCGCGTGCCCGCCTCCCACTGCTCCGTCGTCTGGAACTCCAGGGCGTGGGCGGCGAGGTAGGGCACGTCGAGCCGGGCCAGGACCGCCTCGGCCGCCTTCGCGTCGTTGTAGGCGGGGCCGCCGACCAGCGAGAAGCCGGTGAGAGACACGAGGGCGTCGATGGCCGGGCGGCCGTCCTTCATGAAGAAGGCCTCCACCGCCGGGCGGTTGTCGAGCCCGGCGGCGAAGGCGGGCACCACGTCGAGCCCCTGCGCTTCGAGGGCCGTGATCACGCCGTCGTAATGGGCGCTGTTCCCGGCGAGCACGTAGCTGCGCATCAGGAGCAGGCCGACCCGGCCCTTCGCGCCCTGCCGCCGGGGCAGGCGCGAGGGATCCTCGCCGACGCGACCCGCCATGCGCGGATGGTACAGCCCCGTCTCGGGGTAGTGCAGCGGCGCGGGCGCGGCGGGCAGGTCCCGCCACGCGGCCCGCTCGCCCGCCGCGTAGCGCTGGACGAGGAAGCGCACCAACGCGGCGACGTTCTCGTCGGAACCCGCCAGCCAGTACTGCAGGGTCAGGAAGTAGGCCCGCACGTCCTGCGCCGAGCCGGGAATGAATCGCAGGATTTTCGGCAGCTTGCGGACGAGGGCCATCTGCCGCGCGGCGTTGCCCTCTGCGCCCGGCTTGCCGCGCAGCTTCTTGAGGAAATCCAATGCGCTGCGCTTGGTGCCGCTCATGTCGAAGCGGTTGAGCTTGGTGGTCTTCACCACCTCGCCCGCCGAGAGGCATCCCACCATCGCGTCGCAGGAATCCCGCCGGGCGAGGAGGGTGGGGAGGATCGCGCGGACATGCTCGTCGAGGAAGAGCATCGCCGAGAGCACGATGTCGGCGCGGGCGACGTCGGCCTTGGCGGACTCGAGGGCCGACGGGTCGTTGTCCCACTCGGCGGCGGCATGGAAGCCGAGGTGCAGGCCCGGCATCTCCCGCTGGAGGCGGACGCGCGCCCGCTCCACCGCGCTCGCCAAGTGGTTGTCGAGCGTGACGATGACGACGCGGATCTCCGGCCGGCCCCCGCGACCCGACCCCTTGGGTCGGGCGACGGATCCCGTTCCTGCGCGTGTGGCATCCGCCGACGCCGAACCGGCGGCCGATTCGACGGCGGATGCTCTAGCGACCGAAATGCGCTTTAGCATCGTACAAGGTCTCGAGGGTGATGAGCGGAAGGCGCCGCTCTCGCGCGAACTTCTCCGTGTTGCTGCGCGCTTTCCCGCGCACGAAGAACGGGATCTTCCTCAGCTCCTTCTCCGCGTCCGGCGCCCAGTTCAGGACGATCGCGCCGCTCGAATCAGAAACGGGTGCCGGTGTCGGAGGGGAGGAAGCCGGCACCCGTTCCACGGCCTCGGGCCGCACCACCGGCGAGGCGCCGAGATGCGACGGCCCGACGCCATCGTGGAATTCGGGATCCTCCCGGAACATGCCCAGGAGGTGCTCTTCGAGGCCCATCATCAGCGGATGGACGAGGGTGTCGAACAGGACGTTGGCGCCCTCGAAGCCCATCTGCGGCGAGTGGCGCGCGGGGAAATCCTGCACGTGGACCGGCGCCGAGATCACCGCGCAAGGCAGGCCCAGCCGCTTGGCAACATGCCGTTCCATCTGGGTGCCGAGCACCAGTTCCGGGGCCGCCGCGCGGATGGCCGCCTCGACGTCCAGGTAGTCGTCGGAGATCGTCGCCTCGATGCCGTGCGCCTCCGCTTCGGCGCGGACCTCGCGGGCGAACTCGCGGGTGTAGGTGCCGAGTCCGACGAGCTTGAAGCCGAGTTCCTTCGTGGCGACCCGGGCGAGCCCCAGCGCGTGGGTGGCGTCGCCGAACACGAAGACGCGCTTGCCCGTAAGGTAGGTCGAATCGACCGAGCGCGAGTACCAGGGCAGGCGCGAGCCCTCACCCTCCAGGACCGGCGCCGGATCGACGCCCGCCAGGGCCGCCACCTCGGCCACGAAAGCCCGCGTGCCGCCGACCCCGATGGGGATCTCTTTCGTATGAGGTTGCTTGAGGGCGCGCTTCAGGTGCTCCGCCGCCGCGCGGGCGGTCTCGGGATACATGACCACGTTGAAATCGGCCGCGCCGAGGCGGGCGAGGTCGGCGGGGCTCGCGCCCATCGGCGCCACCACGTTCACGTCGATGCCGAGTTCGGACAGGATCCGCTTGATCTCGATCAGGTCGTCCCGGTGGCGGAAGCCGAGCGCGGTGGGGCCGAGGATGTTGCAGAGCGGGCGGCTGCCGGCGGGACGCTTCTCCACCGGCGCGGCCAGGGCGCGGACCAGCCGGTAGAAGGTCTCCGAGGCGCCCCAGTTCTCCTTCTTCTGGTAGGCCGGCAGTTCCAGGGGGATCACCGGGATCGGCAGGTCGAGCGCCTTGGCGAGCCCCCCCGGATCGTCCTGGATCAATTCGGCGGTGCATGAGGCGCCGACGATCATCGCCTGCGGCTGGAAGCGGGCATGGGCCTGGGCGCAGGCGGTCTTGAACAGCTCGGCCGTGTCCCGGCCGAGATCCTGCGCCCGGAAGGTGGTGTAGGTGACCGGCGGGCGGTGGTCCCGCCGCTCGATCATCGTGAACAGCAGGTCGGCGTAGGTGTCGCCCTGGGGCGCGTGCAGCACGTAGTGCAGGCCCTTCATGGCGGTCGCCACGCGCATCGCGCCGATGTGGGGCGGGCCTTCGTAGGTCCAGAGGGTGAGCTGCATCGGCCTAGACCTCCAGCAGCGCGCGCCGGCCGAGCGGCCGGGCGAAGAGTTCGGCGAGGTCGCCCGCTTGGTCGTAGCCCTGGACGGGGGTGAAAAGCAGTTCGATCGACCACTTGGTCGCCAGCCCCTCCGCCTCCAGCGGGTTGGCAAGGCCGAGGCCGCAGACCGTCAGGTCGGGCCGGGCGGCGCGGCAGCGGTCGAGCTGGTCGTCGAGGCTCTGGCCCTCCGTGACGCGGGTGCCCTCGGGCAGGAGGTCGATCTCGGCGGCGAGATGCGCCCGGTGCAGGTAGGGCGTGCCGACCTCGACCAGTTCCGCGCCGACCTCCCGCGCCAGGAAGCGCGACAGCGGCACTTCGAGCTGCGAATCGGGGAAGAAGAACACCCGCTTGCCGCCGAGCTTCTCGCGGTAGGGGCCGAGGGCGGTCTCCGCGCGGGCCCGTCCGGCGGCGGTGGCCGCCTCGAAGGTCGCCTGCGGCACGGCGAAGGCCTCGGCGGCGGCGGCGAGCCAGCCGGTTGTGCCCTCTGCGCCGAGGGGGAACGGGGCGGCGAGCCGCTTGGCGCCGCGCTCGTCGAGCGCCCGCGCCGTGCCGGTGAGGAAGGGCTGGGCCAGGAGATAACGCGTGTTGCGCCCCACCGCCGGCATCGCCGCGGCGTTGCGGGCGGGCAGGAAGCGCACGTCGGCGATGCCCATCGCCGAGAAGATCCGCAGGAACTGGTCCTCCACCACGTCGGCCAGCGCGCCGACCACGAGGAGCGACGGCGCGGCCTCGGGCGCCTCGCGGGGCAGGTCCGGCACCAGGGCGGCGAGGCAGGCATCCTCGCCTTCGGTGAAGGTGGTCTCGATGCCCGAGCCCGAATAGTTGAGCACCTTCACGGAGCCGAGCTTGGCGGTGAGGCGCTGGGCGGCGCGGCTGAGGTCGAGCTTGATCACTTCGGAGGGGCAGGAGCCCACGAGGAACAGGAGCTTGATGTCCGGCCGCCGCTCGATCAGCCGGGCGGCGACGCGGTCCAGCTCGTCGTTGCAGTCGGCGAGCCCGGCCAGGTCGCGCTCGTCGATGATGGCGGTGGCGAAGCGCGGCTCGGCGAAGATCATCACGCCCGCCGCCGACTGGATGAGGTGGGCACAGGTGCGTGAGCCGACCACGAGGAAGAAGGCGTCACGGATCTTGCGGTGCAGCCAGACGATGCCGGTGAGGCCGCAGAACACGGCGCGCTGGCCGTCCTCCCGGTGGAGATCGATGGCGCCGCAGCCCGGCGCGGGGGCGAGGGGAGTGGTCAGCGGCGCGTTCACGATAGCGCCCCCGCCGGATGTAGGGCCGGCCCGGCGCCCTGGAGGCGGGCGGCCCGCAGCTTCAGGACGAACTGGCCGGCGTTGACGACGTAGGTGGCGTAGGCGGCGAGCGCGAGGAGCAACAGCGCCCGCTCGGCCATGGCGCCCGTCCACAGGGCCGCGAGGTAGGCGGTGTGGAGGGCCAGCACCAGCATGCTGACCACGTCCTCCCAGTAGAAGGCGGGGGCGAACAGGTAGCGCCCGAACACGTCCTTCTCCCAGATCGAGCCGGTCACCATGATCGCATAGAGGGCGAGGGTCTTGACGACGACGGAGGCGAGCGCCGCGCCGGCGCCCTCGCCGGTGGCGAGCGTCCGCAGCACGAGGGCGAGGCTGATGAGGAAGATCGCGAACTGGAGGGGGGCGAGGATGCCCTGCACCAGCGTCCAGGGCGACGCGTCGCGCCGCCTCCGCTCCTCGGCCGTGTAAAGTGGAGCGACCGGCCGGTTTCCGCGACCGAGGTCCTGCCGACCCATGGGTGCGCCCTCGCCTGCCTATCCGGGTCGCCGATGGGCCCCGGTATTCCCAAGAACCTACCGGGCCACCCCAAAGTGTCAATCCCGCTTGACGCTTTCGTTCGGTGACACTTTCAGCAGGACCACCGTGAATTGCTCATTGCCAACGGAATTTTCCTGCGTAGGGTGGAACCCCTGCGGGAGATCGGGGATCGCGTGATGCGCGAGCGACCGGTTCTCCGCCGGGAATGCCGGATCGAGCGACTCGATTGTGGAATGATCACGCGATCGTAGAGTGACAGTCTCCGAATGGCGGTCTAGCCGGGAGGGATGCCGATGGATGATCTTGCGCACCTCGGCGACGACGTCTTCGCGGACCTGATCTGCGATCGCTCGGGGGCGGACGGCGACGACCTCGCGGCCCTCGCCCGGCTCGTCGAGGCGGAAATCCTCCCCCGCCTGATGCTCGCCCACCGCCCGTCGGCACGTGCCTCCGTTGCGCTGCCGCTGCGGGATTCGGAGAGGTTGGCGGACCTCCTCGTTGCGTCGGACCCCTTCGACCTCGGCGGCGTGGTGGACGGGCTCCTCGGAAGTGGCCTGCCCCTCAACCGGACGCTCCTCGACATCCTGGCGCCCGCCGCGCGGCGTCTCGGGACGATGTGGGAGCACGACACCTGCGACTTCGTCGCGGTGACGGAGGGCCTCGGCCGGCTTCAGGCCGTGACCCGGCGCCTGTGCGCGACGATGGAGCGGGCGGCGAGCCCGAGCGGCCGCAGCATCCTGCTCATGCCCTCCCCCGGCGAGACCCACGCCTTCGGCCTGTCGATCCTGGCGAGCTTCTTCCGCGAATCGGGGTGGGACGTGACCACCCTCGGCCGCCACGGCGACGACCCCGCCGAAGAGGTGCGCAAAGGGTGGTATGATATTGTGGGCCTGTCGCTGTCGTGCGACGTGTGCGTCCCCGCCCTCGCGGCGCTGGTCCCGGTCCTGCGCCGGGCCTCGTGCAACCCTTCCCTCTTCGTGATGGTTGGTGGACCGTATTTCGCCCGGTCAGGCGCCTCCGCCTCGGAGGTCGGAGCTGATGCCTATGCGCCCGATGCATGGTCGGCTCCCGATCTCGCGGAAGCGATGCTAGACAGACCGGCGCTGGCTTGCTGATAGGTTCTCCCATCGACGCACTGCGACAGACGAACGTGCCGCCCCGCCCACGCCCTGCCGAGCCCGTGCCCCACGAGGCGCTGCCCAAGGTCGCCGCCCTCCTCGGAGGGACCACGGCCGGACTGGCCGTGACGGCTGCTTCGGACCTTTCCCTCATCGTCGATGCGGACGGGGTGATCCAGGGCGCGACCGGCGGCGGCGACTTCGCCGACGAGAAGATCACAGGATGGCTCGGTCGCCGCCTCGTCGACACGGTGACGGTGGAGAGCCGTCCGAAGGTCGATGAGCTGCTGCGCGACGCCGCCCCGGGCGAGGTGACGCGCTGGCGGCAGGTGAACCACCCCTCCCCCACGGGCACCGACCTGCCGATTCGCTACGCCGCCCTCCGGCCCGACGCGGGCGGCCCGATTCTCGTGCTTGGGCGCGACATGCGCGCGGTGGCCGCCCTTCAGCGCCGTCTCGCCGATACGCAGCAGACCCTCGAGCGCGACTATGACCGGTTGCGGGCGGCCGAGACGCGTTACCGCCTCCTGTTCCAGATCTGCGGCGAGGCCGTGCTGGTGGTCGATGCCACCACGCGGCGGGTGATCGAGGCGAACCCCGCCGCCGCGCGCCTGCTCGGGCGCCCCGTCCGGCGGTTGGTGGGCATCGACACCGTCGAGTTGTTCGACCCGGCGAGCCTGCGCATCCTGGAGGGGCAGCACGCCTCCCTGCGGACCTCCGGGCAGGCGCCCGATTGCCGGGCCATCCTCCTGCAGGGTCGGGGCGAGGTGACGGTCTCCGCGTCCCTGTTCCGGGGCGAGGGCGGCACCAGCGCGATCCTGCGGCTTCTCCCCGAGCGCGCGGCCGACGGCGCGGCCTCCGAGGAGCAGGCCGGGCCCTTGCCGATCCGCGCCCTGATCGAGGCCATGCCCGAAGGCTTCGTCCTGACCGATCCCGGGCGCCGGGTCCTGTGGGCCAACGCCGCCTTCCTCGAACTCGCGCAACTCGCCGCCGAGGGGCAGGCCAAGGGCCGCCCCATCGACAGCTGGCTGTGCCGCGACGAGACCGACGCGCGCACCCTCTTCGCCACCCTGCAGGATCACGGCTCCGTCCGGCGCTACGCCAGCGTGGTGCGCGGCGCCTACGGGGCGCTGGAGGATGTCGAGATCGCGGCCGTCACCGCGCCGGGCTCGCCGGGGTGCGTGGGTTTCTCGATCCGCGCCCTGCCGCCACGCTCGTCCCTCAACATCGGGACCCGCACGGAGCCGCGCTCCGTCGAGCAGATGGCCGAGCTGGTCGGCCGCGTCTCCATGAAGACCCTGGTCCGCGAGACCACGGACCTCATCGAGAAGCTGTGCATCGAGGCGGCCCTGCGCATCACCCGCGACAACCGCGCCTCGGCGGCCGAGATGCTGGGCCTCTCCCGCCAGGGCCTCTATGCCAAGATGCGGCGCTACGGCGTGGGAGACCTCGACGCCGTCGAGGAGGGGTGAGTCGGGGTCGCCCCGGCCTCTCCCGACCGTTCCGCTCCGGCGTCTCTGTGACCGCGAACACGACGGGTCCGCCCCTGTCACGTCCTGGACGGAGTGCCCATCGCGACGGACGGGGACCGGCCTCGCCGTGTAAATGACGAATTTACACCCTGAGAACCTGCATTTTCCTGCAGGCGACGATATGGGCCCGGCAAACACTGTCATTCTGACTTGACACTCCCCGGGGCTGGCATAGCCTCCGCCTATGGCCGCCACGCCCGCTCCTAGTGCCGTCGTCGAACTCCTGAAGCCGCTCACGTGGTTCGCGCCGATGTGGGCCTTCGGCTGCGGGGTCGTGTCCTCGGGCGTCTCCGCCCATGGGCAATGGCCGGTGATCGCGGCGGGCATCGTGCTCGCCGGGCCGCTGGTCTGCGCCACCAGCCAGGCCGCGAACGATTGGTTCGACCGGCACGTGGACGCCATCAACGAGCCGAACCGGCCGATTCCCTCCGGCCGCATCCCCGGCCGCTGGGGCCTTTATCTCGCCCTCGGCTGGACCGCCCTGTCGCTCGCCGTCGCCGCGGCCCTCGGCCCCTGGATCCTCGGCGCCGCCCTGTTCGGGCTGGTGCTCGCCTGGATCTACTCGGCGCCTCCGCTGCGGCTGAAGGTCAACGGCTGGTGGGGCAACACGGCGGTCGCCCTCTGCTACGAGGGGCTGCCTTGGTTCACCGGCGCGGCGGTAATGGCCGCCGCCATGCCCGATTGGCGGGTGCTCGTGACCGCCCTGCTCTACTCGGTCGGCGCCCACGGCATCATGACGCTCAACGACTTCAAGTCCGTCGAGGGCGACATCGCGACGGGCGTTCGATCCCTGCCGGTGCAGCTCGGCCCCGACAACGCCGCCCGGCTCGCCTGCCTCGTGATGGCCGTGCCGCAGGTCGTGGTCATCGCCCTGCTCTTCGCCTGGGGCCGGCCCTGGCACGCCGGCATCGTCGCCGCCCTGCTGGCAGGGCAGGCCGCGCTGATGGTGAAGTTCCTCGACGATCCCCGGGGCCGGGCCGCGTGGTACAACGGCACCGGCACGACGCTCTACGTGCTCGGGATGCTCGCCACCGCCTTCGCCCTGAGGCCGCTGGTGGGAGGCGCCTGATGGCCCGGGCCCAGACCCATCTCTCCTGGCCGTCAATCCTGCGCCTCGGCCTGGTCCAGACCTCGCTCGGCGGCGTGGTCGTGCTGATGACCTCGACCCTCAACCGCGTGATGGTGGTCGAACTCGCCCTGCCCGCCCTGGTGCCGGGCCTGCTCGTGGCGATCCACTATGCCGTGCAGGTGCTACGCCCGCGCTGGGGCTACGGCTCCGACCGGACGGGGCGGCGCACTCCCTGGATCCTCGGCGGCATGGCGGCCCTCTGCCTCGGCGGCTTCGGCGCCGCCTGCGGCACGGCCTTGGCCGAAAGCCACCTCGCGGCGGGGCTCGCGCTGGCCGCCCTGTCCTTCCTTCTCGTCGGCCTCGGGGTCGGCGCGGCGGGGACATCGCTCCTCGTGCTCCTGGCCGGGGGCGTGGCGCCCGCCCGGCGCGGCGCCGCGGCGACCCTGGTCTGGGTGATGATGATCCTCGGCTTCGCCCTGACGGCGCCGTTCGCGGGGCACTTCCTCGAGCCCTTCTCCGGCTCCCGGCTGATGGCCGTCTCCGGCACCGTGTCGCTCATCGCCTTCTGCCTCGCGGGCCTCGCCCTGGTCGGCGTCGAGGCCGGGCTCCCCGCCCCAAGCCCGGAGACGGCTGAGAGCAAGCCGCCCTTCTTCCAGGTCCTGGGCACGGTGCTCGCCGACCCCGTGGCACGCCGGTTCACGATCTTCGTCTTCGTGTCGATGCTCGCCTACAGCGCGCAGGAGCTCATCCTGGAACCCTATGCCGGCCTCGTCTTCGCCATGGGGCCCGGCGCCACCACGAAGCTCGCGGGTCTCCAGCATGGCGGCGTGCTCGCGGGGATGCTCCTCGTGGCGGCGGTGACGCTGCTGGCCAAGGGGACCGCGCTCGCCTCCCTGCGCCTGTGGATCGTGGTCGGCTGCGGCGCGTCCGCTGCGGCCCTCTTCGCCATCGCGGCGGGCGGGCCCTCGGGACCCGACTTTCCCCTGCGCGGCGCGGTCTTCGCGCTCGGCCTCGCCAACGGCATCTACGCGGTGGCGGCCATCGGCTCGATGATGGCGCTGGCCGGTGCCGGGGGTGAGCGCGAACGCGGCACGCGGATGGGAGTCTGGGGCGCGGCGCAGGGTGTCGCCTTCGGCGGCGGCGGCGTGCTCGGCGCGGCGGCGGTCGATGCGATGCGCCTCGTGGTGACCGATCCGGTCACGGCCTACGGCGCGGTCTTCGCGGCCGAAGGCGTGCTGTTCCTGGCGGCGGTCGCGGTGGCGCTGCGCGTCGAGGCGGCGCCCGCGTCCTTTCCGCTCAATCCGGCGTTCGAGGCGAGGTGAGGCGATGGCTCGGCAGGACTTGCACGGCGCGGCGGCCCCCGCACATGGCCCATCCCCTGCGGAGGGGGACGGCATTCCCCGGCGATTCGACGTCGTGGTGGTCGGCGGCGGCCCGGCGGGGGCGACGGCGGCGGCGGACCTCGCCGGGGCGGGCCGCTCGGTGCTCCTCCTGGACAAGCCGGGCCGGATCAAGCCCTGCGGCGGCGCGATCCCGCCCCGCCTGATTCGCGATTTCGCGATCCCCGACCATCTCCTCGTCGCCCGCATCCGGGCCGCCCGCATGATCGCGCCGAGCGGCAAGGAGGTCGACATGCCGGTCGGCGAAGGCTTCGTCGGCATGGTGGACCGCAAGGATTTCGACCCCTGGCTCCGCCAACGGGCCGCCGAGGCCGGGGCCGACCTGCGGGAGGCCGCCTTCGAGCGGGTGACCCGCCCCGCCGACGGGACGACCCTCGTCCACTTCACCACCGGCAAGGGCGAGACGCTGGCGCACCACACGGTGCAGGCCCGCCTCGTGATCGGGGCGGACGGCGCCACCTCCCCCGTCGGCCGGGCCGAGGTGCCGGGCCACGACAAGATGCGACAGGTCTTCGCCTATCACGAGATCGTCCGGGTGCCGCAGGCGGGCGAGGCGGGTGCCGCCGCCATCGGCCCGACCCGGTGCGACGTGTTCTACCAGGGCCGCCACTCGCCCGATTTCTACTCGTGGATCTTCCCCCATGGGGACACGGCCAGCATCGGCACGGGCAGCGCCCGCAAGGGCTTCTCCCTCCGTTCCTCCATCCGGGCGCTACGCGAGCAAACCGGCCTCGCGGACGCGGAGACCGTCCGGCGGGAGGGCGCGCCCCTGCCCCTGAAGCCGCTGAAGCGCTGGGACAACGGCCGCGACGTGCTGCTTGCCGGCGATGCGGCGGGCGTCGTGGCGCCGGCTTCCGGCGAGGGCATCTACTACGCGATGCTCGGCGGGCGCCTCGCGGCCGAGGCAGCCGAGGGCTTTCTCGCCACCGGACAGGTGAAGGCCCTCGGCCTCGCCCGGCGGCGCTTCATGCGCCTGCACGGACGGGTCTTCTGGATTCTCGGCATGATGCAGTGGGTCTGGTACCGGAGCGACGGGCTGCGCGAGCGCTTCGTCTCGATCTGCCGCGACAAGGACGTGCAGCAGCTCACCTGGGACTCCTACATGAACAAGGAGCTGGTCCGGGCGAAGCCGGCCGCGCATGTGCGCATCTTCTTCAAGGACCTCGCCCACCTCTTCCGGTGGGTTTCGCCGTGATCCTACCCGCGCCCGGCGACTGGACCACCGCCCTCGTCGCGGCGGTCTGCGCGGTCGCCGTCGCGGCGGCGGGTGGCATCGCGACCAAGACCGACGAGTGGTACCGCCGCCTGCGCGTTCCGGCCTGGAAGCCGCCGGACTGGGCCTTCGGACCGATCTGGGCCGTGATCTTCGCCCTCACCGCGAGTTCCGGCGTCCTGGCCTGGACCTCCGCCGTCGGCGCCCGGCCCGCCATCGCTATCGCCTTCGCGGTGAACGGGCTCCTCAACATCGCCTGGAGCGTGGTGTTCTTCCGGCTGCGGCGGCCCGACTGGGCCCTGGGCGAGATCGTCCTGCTGTGGATCTCCGTCGCCGCGCTGATACTCGTCGTCGGCCGGACGAGCGCCGTCGCGGGCTGGCTCAACCTGCCCTACCTCGTCTGGGTCAGCATCGCGGCGTGCCTGAACTTGCGTATCGTCCAGCTGAATCCCCGGCGGAGCCTCGTGTGATGGAGGCCCTGTTCGCCTCCGGCCGCATCGTGGATCTGATTCTCTTCGGGGTGCTGGCCGAGGCGGCGCTGCTCTTCGCACTGACGCGTAGTCTCGCCCGGTTCGCGCCGCTGGCCGCCACGCTCGCCTCCGGCGCCGCCCTGATGCTGGCCTTGCGGGCGGCGCTGACCGGATCGTCCTGGCCCATCGTGGCCGGATGGATGCTCATGGGCCTCGCGGCCCACGGTGCGGATCTCTTTCTCCGCCGTCCGGTGCGGGCCGCAGACGTTCACGCGGACGCTTGGCCGCAGGCCGCCGCCGGTCCGGACAGGAACAACGCGGAGCGGGACGCGTTCCGCCGCCGCAGGATATTCGAACGGTTCTGATCACATGCCACGAGGGGTGCGGACCATGCAGCGTCGCCTAGTTCTCGCCTCCGGCCTGCTCGCCGGGACGATCCTCGCAGGGCCGGTCGCGGCCCAGGACAGTCAGGATCCGGTGGAGCGTGGCAAGTATCTCGTCACGATGGGCGACTGCGCCGCCTGCCACACGGCGGCGGGCGGGAAATACCTGGCGGGCAACTACGCGCTGAACATGCCCTTCGGCGTGATCATGACGCCGAACCTGACCCCCGACAAGGAAACCGGCCTCGGCGACTACACCTACGAGGATTTCGAGAAGTCCTTCCGGGGCGGCTACAGCAAGCATGTCGGCTACCTGTACCCAGCCTTCCCGTTCGGCTGGTACACCAAGGTCACGGACGAGGACACCAAGGCGATCTGGGCCTACCTCCAGTCCATCCCCGCGGTGAACGAGAAGCGCAAGGACAACCAGATCCCCTTCCCGTTCAACGTCCGCACCGCCCTTGTCACGTGGCGAACCGCCTTCTTTACGCAGGAGCGCTTTAAGCCCGATCCGAACGCCAGCGCCGAGGTGAACCGCGGCGGCTACCTCGTCGAGGGGCTCGGCCACTGCGCCATGTGCCACAACGAGAACAAGCTCGTGGGCAATTCGAGCTTCGCCGGCCGGTTCGGCGGGGGCGTGATCGACGGGTGGTACGCCCCCAACATCACGCCGGACGGCCATCAGGGCATCGGCGCCTGGACCGACGAGCAGGTCGTCACCTACCTCAAGACCGGCACGGCCCCCGGTGATCGCCCCGGCGTCGCGGCGGGCCCGATGCGCCAGACCATCATGGAATCCCTCTCCAAGGTGAAGGAGGAGGACCTGAAGGCGATGGTGGCCTACCTGCGCACGGTGCCCGCCAAGCAGACCTACAAGGCCAAGGATCTCGCCGCCTTCGACACCTCGGACGCCCCCGGCGCCTCGACCTACCTGACCTACTGCTCCTCTTGCCACCAGCCGGACGGCAAGGGCATCGAAGGAGCGGTCCCGGCGCTCGCCGGCAACACCTCCGTCCAGTCCAAGGGGCCGGAGACCGTGCTGCGCGTGATTTACGGCGGCCTCGCGGCGCAGAGCGGCCTCGCGCCGATGGTCGCCATCGGGCAGCAGATGACCGATGTGGAGGTGAAGAACGTCACCGACTACATCCGCAACGCCTGGGGCAACAAGGCGCCGGTCCTCACCGGGACGGAAGCCTCCGACGCCCGCGCCGCGACCCAGACGATGCTGTCCGGGACCGCGCCCTGCGCCGAGATCGAGCAGGAGAAACTCAAGGCCGCCTTCCAGAAGATCGGCCTGCAGGACAGCCTCAAGGGTCTGAAGCAGCAGGACTTCGTTCCCACGCTCGCCCGCCTCGTGCCCCAGATCAAGTCGGAGCAGACCGGCGTGACCGACGACGACATCGTCAACGGCCTCACCACCGCCTTCTGCAAGGTCGGGCGCGACGACCCGCAATACGGCAACCCGAGCTGGCCCGCCGTGATCGGCACGTTCTCGAATGTGGCCTACAGCCAGGTGAAGAACCCGGAGAAGCAGGCCGCCAACGTCCCGGCCGCCATCCCGAGCGCCACGACGCCGCCGAAGTAAGGGCATCGCGGGAGTTCGGCCCTCAACCGAGCTCCCGCGCCGAGTGGCCCAAGCGTTTGAGCCGTGCGACGGCCTTGCCGTCGAACGAGACGAAGGTCTCCCCACCGAGAAGGCGACCTTCGAAGGCGATGGCGCCATCCGCGAAGTCGCCGCCCGCTTCGAGCATCTCCAAGCCGGCCTCGACAGCGGGACGATGGACGACGACGTTGCGTGTCTCGATGAGCTGACGGATCGCATGGGCGACGTCGCCGCGGGGGACGGCGTAGCTCCGGCTCAGAACCCAGACGAACTCGCAGAGCGTGTGGACGCCAATAGCGACCACGCTCGCCTCTTCCACGGCGCGGACCGCGAGGCGGCTTTGCGCTTCGTCGTCTGCCATGACGAGGCGAATTAGAAGATTGGTGTCGGCCGTGATCATCACGGGCGTGCGGCACCGCGCGAGGCGCCGGCTTCGGCAATCGCCTCGCTCATGTCATCGACCGAGAGCGTGGCGCCATTACCCTTGTCCTTGAGCAGGCCGCTCAAGTCTCGCCATTCGCCCCTCGACCGGGCCGCCCTCAGTTCCGCCCGGCCATTCGGGAGGAATTCGAGTTCGATCCGGTCGCCGGACTTGATGCCGAGGTGCTGGAGCACTTCCCGGCGGAACGTCACCTGCCCCCGCGCGGTCACCGTCAAAATCGCCATGGTCAGCGCTCCGCCTTCATCAGCGGCATAGTAAGGCACATTCGCCTTACTTGAAAGGCCGTCCGCGTGGCGCGGCGTGAAGGTCCATCGCGCTGGAACAGTCGTGGTCGCGCATCGTTACCGCGCCGAGCCGCTCCGGCTCGTGTGGGGAGAGCCCGTGTCCAGCCTCGTTCGCATTCTGCTCGCGATTGTGTTTCCGCCGATCGCCGTGCTGGTCACCACCGGCTTCGGCATCCAGTTCCTGTTGAACATCGTGCTGTGGATCCTCGGCTGGTTGCCGGGGACCGTGCATGCCCTGTGGCTGATGAACCGGGATCGGCCCCTGGTCTGAGCGATCGCGCTCAGGGTTTTCCGTCGATCTTCGCCAGCGCGTGCTTCGCCGTGGCCGGCTTGATCGGCGTCGGATTCAGCCCCTCGACCTTCGGCGCGCCCGGCTTTCCGACGACCTTGGCGGAGTCGGCCTTCGCCGTCGCGGCCTTGTGGGCCTCCGCCTTCGGGGCGTTGGCCTTGCCGGGTTCGCCCTTCGCCGCCTGAGACTTCACGCCTTCTCCCGGCTTGCCGTGTGAGAGCGTGGACCGCGATGCCTTGGCCGCCGGCTCGACGGCGGCGGCGACCTTCACCGGCTCCACGACTGTCGCGTCGGTCGCGGGCGTCACCGGAGCGGCGGTCTTCCTGGCGAAGATCTGGCCGAGGACCTGCTGATAGGAGCCGGATTCGCCATCCGCATCGGCGATGGCGATCCGTGTCGTCCTGTCGGCGGCCTTCGCGTCGGCGGACGGATCGGGCTGCGCGGCCATGAGCGTGGCCGCGGGCGGCGTCGCGCCCCTGCCCCGGCCCGCCGACTTCGGCTCGGCCTTGGGTGTGGTCGAGGCCGTGGTGGTCGGCGACGGCGCGGCGGCGAGCATCACCGGGCGCCCCTTCGTGTCGATCTCGATCTCCTCCGGCGCGGCGGCCAGGGTCTCCGGGCGGCTCACGTCGCCGAGGTTGTGCCGCCCGTACTCCTTGGCGTCGTACGGCAGGACCGTCTCGGTGCCGCCGAGGCTCGCGAAGGCGCTGGGATTGTTCTGCGGCCTAAAGACGGCGTTCTGGCCGCCGTCTTGGTAGGCGATGCGCACCGCCGGGGTGCCCTTGGACACCAATTCCGCCACCTCGTGGGCATCCCGGTCGCGCTTCTCGGCCACCTCCGGGTCGACGCGGGGCTTGCAGGCGCCCGCCGCCACGTCGGACCCGCCGAACACGTAGCGCGTGCCGCAGACGCCGACCTTCGGCTCCTCCTTCAGGGCCTCGAAGTAGTCTGAGCCCTCCTTGAGGTTCTGCCAGAACGGCGCGTTCGGATCGTTCCGGAACTTGGCCATGTTCTTGGCCGTCATGCGGAACGGGTAGGACTGGAACTGGAAGCTGCGCTGCCCGCCGGCAAAGGCTTCCCGGGCGATGGCGTAGATCTCGGCGATCGAGGCGTCGGTCATGGCGAAGCAGCCCGCCGACGAGCAGGTGCCGTGCACCATCAGGTAGCGGCCGGAGCGGCCGTTGGCCCGGTCGAAGGCGTTCGGAAAGCCGGTATCGAAGGACAGATAGTAGGAGGAGTTCGGGTTCATCAGGCCTGGGGTGATGGTGTAGAACCCCTCCGGCGTCTGGCGGTCGCCCTCGCGGACCTTCGGCCCGAGCTGGCCGGACCAGCGGCAGATCGGGTAGGTCTTGAACAGGGCGTAGCGCCCGTCGCCGCCCTTCTTCCAGACCTCCATCTCCGCTTCCTTCTTGTAGGCGCGGATCAGGATCGGATCGGATTGCTGCATCCCCTTGCTCTGCATCAGCGCAAGGGTCTGGGGGGCGATGGGGGCGATGCTGCGGGCGGTGGGGCCGTTGATCCCGCTGACATCCTGACAGCCGGCCACCAGCACGGCGGTCAAGGCTGCGGCCGCCAGCATCCTCGCCATCGCGGGACGCGCCGTCATGGGGAACCTCGTCCTCGAACCTCTGCCCGATGGCCACGCGAACCGGCCGTCTTCGGGCATCACTCCCCCAACTCTGTAGCGTCGTTAAGCTTGCGCCTTCGTTACCGCAATGGCGCCGGAGCAACACCGGCCCGGCGCCGGACGCATCGGTCCACCGATTTCGGGGCCGTCGCGGCGACGGGCGTGACGTACCACACACGCCTCTCGCAGGAGGATGAAGACGTCCGGGATCCGGAGATCACAGAAGGCACATCGACAGGCTGCGCAACGAGGCTCGTCGTCATCGCGGGCGCAGCGAGCGATCCAGGGATCCGCCTCGTACGGCCACGTCCCGCTGCCCTGGATTGCTTCTCCGATGCTCGTAGAAACGGGGCGGCGTCGGATCCAGGGTTCCCCGAAAACGCTCAAGAACACAGCCGATTGAGCCGACAGGGTCGGCTCCGGCGCTAGTTGAGGATGGCCGGTGAGCGCTCCGCCTCGGCCTTGATCAAGGCCACCAACACCGCGTCGTCCGCCGGGTCGGCGAGGCGCAGGCCGACCGGCTCGCTCGGCGTGTGGACCGTGATCCAGCGCAGCTCGGGCGCGAGATCGAGGGTTTCGACGATCTCCACACGGTCGCGGCCGGTCTCGAGCTGGAGGAACGTGAGGTGGTTCCGGCTCGGACGCTGGCGGAGAAGCCCGGCGATCTCCTCCGCCGTGGTCTTCGGCGTCCAAAGATGCGTCATCATCCACAGCCGGTTCTTCGTCCCCGGCGTATCCAGGGCGAGGCGCAGGCGGCGGACACCTTCGGTGAGGAAGGTGTAATCCGCCGGTACGAGGGCGGGGTCGTGGTGGTTGAACACGCATTCGAGCCCGTGCCGCTCGCGGTAGAGGCGGTGGCGCCCGCGCCAGATGCCGGGCCCGCGCCGCTCCGAGGACGGAATGCTCTCCAGTTGCCCGCGGTCGACAAGCGTCGCGAAATCGTCCGCGAGGCAGTCGCGGGCCATCCCCGGCATGGAGAACAGCCAGTCGAGGGGGCCGGACCATTTGCGCAGGCCGAGGATCTTCAGCACATGCGCCATCTGGCAATTGCAGCCGAGGGAAACGTGGTTGAAGCCCCCCGGCTCGCGGGTGTCGAAACGCCCGATGGGCAGCCCGAAGCGACGCCCGACCCGACCGATCGTGCTCCGCAGCCCGGCGGTGTCGATCATAGACGGCGGCCGATCTCGAGGAATTTCTCCGCCCGCCGGTCGCGGATCGTGGCGGGATCGACGCCGTCGAACAGCGCGAGCGATTCCGCGATGGCCTGTCCGGCCGCGTGGATCGCGCCCTCCCGGTCACGGTGAGCCCCGCCGACCGCCTCGGGGATGATGGCATCGATGACGCCGAGGCGCAGGAGGTCCTGCGCGGTGATCTTCATGGCGGTCGCCGCCTCGTGCGCCCGGCCGCCGTCCCGCCAGAGGATCGAGGCGGCGCCCTCCGGAGAGATCACGCCGTAGATCGCGTGCTCCAGCATCAGCACCCGGTTGGCCGTGGCGAGCGCGATGGCCCCGCCGGACCCGCCCTCCCCGATCACTACGGCGACGTTCGGCACGGACAGCGCGAGGCACGCCTCCGTCGAGCGGGCGATGGCCTCCGCTTGGCCCCGCTCCTCGGCCTCGATGCCGGGATAGGCGCCCGCCGTGTCCACGAAGGCGATCACCGGCAGGCCGAAGCGGTCCGCCGTCTCCATCAGGCGCACGGCCTTCCGGTAGCCCTCGGGCCGGGCCATCCCGAAGTTGTGGCGCAGGCGGGCCTCCGTGGTGGCGCCCTTCTCCTGGCCCAGCACGCAGACCGGACGGCCGCGGAACCGGCCGAGGCCGCCGACGATGGCCTCGTCCTCGCCGAAGGCGCGGTCGCCGGCGAGCGGGGTGAACTCCTCGATCAGGCCCGCGCAGTAATCCACGAAGTGCGGGCGCTGCGGATGCCGGGCCACCTGGGTCTTCTGCCAAGGCGTCAGCGCCGCGTAGATCTCGGCCAGGGCCTGCCGCGCCTTCGCTTCGAGGCGGCCGACCTCCTCGCTGATCGAGACGGCGCCGTCCTGGCTGCCGACCGCGCGGAGTTCTTCGAGCTTCGCTTCGAGCTCGGCCACCGGCTTCTCGAAATCGAGATAGGAGCGCGTCGCCGCCATGGGGTCCCGTTTGCAATGGTCGTGGACGGATCGCGCCGGATCCATCCCCGGCCGCAGCGGGCGCGAGGTGTTGGCGGAAAGCCCGACGCTGTCAACCTTTAGCGGAGCGCGGCGCCGGACAGAAGCCTCGCGCTCAGGCCGCCTGGGCCACGACCCGGTTGCGGCCGGTGGCCTTCGCCTCGTAGAGGCCCTCGTCGGCCCGGCGGAGCATGTCGCCGGGCGATCCGTCGTGCGCGCCCCGCACCGCCACGCCGATGGAGACCGTCACCGTCAGCGCGCGCGTCTGGCGCAGGACCGGGAACGGCGTCGCCTCGATCCGCTCACGGATGCGCTCGGCGATGGCGCGGGCCTCGGTCAGGCCGGTATCGGGCAGGATCACCACGATCTCCTCGCCGCCGTAGCGGGCGACGATGTCGATGGGCCGTGTGTGCTGGCGCACGCGGTCGGCGAAGGCCCGCAGCACCTCGTCCCCGGCCTCGTGACCGAAGGTGTCGTTGATGGACTTGAACCGGTCGATGTCGAGGATCAGCGTCGCCAGCGCCCGGCCGCGCACGCCCTCCTCCGCGAACAGGGCGCCGAGGTGGCTGTCGAGGTAGCGGCGGTTGTGCAGGCCGGTGAGGCCGTCCGTCACCGCCATCTGCAGCGAGGCCTGCATCGCCCCGCGCAGCACGTCCGAATAGCGCTTGCGCCGCACCTGGGTGCGGGTACGGGCGAGGAGCTCGTTCCGGTCGAGCGGGCGCATCAGATAGTCGTGGACGCCGAAATCCAGGCCGCGGGTGATCCGCGCGCGGTCATGGGCCTCCGCGATCATGATGAGCGGCATTCCCCGTGTCCGGTCGAGGGACCGGAGCTGGCTGCACAGGCGCAGGCCGTCGTGCCCGTCGAGGTCGAGGCTGATGAGGGCGAGGTCGAACTCCGTCTCCGCCGCGAGTTGCATGGCGGCGATGGGGTTCGTCTCCACGGTGATGCGGTGATGCTGGAGCAGGGCCGTCGCCATCCGCTCGGCGGCGCCGGGCCGGTCCTCCACGATGAGGATGTTCGCGTCGAGCCCGCTCTCGGCGGCGGCGGTGGCCAGCGGATCGCCGATCCCGTAGGCGCGGGAGGCGAGCGCGCGCTGGCGCAGCTCGTCGGTGACGGCCTTCAGGCGGACGAGGCTGCGGACGCGGGTGAACAGGGCGGTGTCGTCGACGGGCTTCGTCAGGAAGTCGTCGGCCCCCGCATCGAGGCCCTTCAACCGGTCGGAGGGCTGATCGAGGGCGGTGACCATCACCACCGGGATATGGGCCGTGACGGGGTTGCCCTTGAGGTGGCGGCAGACCTCGAACCCGTCCATGCCGGGCATCATCACGTCCAGAAGGACGAGGTCGCACAGGCCCTTCTCGCAGATCGCGATGGCGTCGGGGCCGTTCATCGCGGCGAGCGTGTCGAAATATTCGAGGCCGAGCTTCGTCTCGAGCAACTTTACGTTCGGAAACAAGTCATCGACAATCAGGACGCGTGCCGACATGCTTCCTCGCTTCGGGTCGTCACCGGGCTCGCCGAGCGGGTGCGGTTACCGGATCGAGGGCGCCGAACCGGATCGACGCCCTGTCATCGCGGCTCAAGATACGTGCGAACCGTTGCCAAAAACTTCGCGACGGAGATGGGCTTGGAAAGGTACGCCTCGCACCCGCCCTCCCGGATCCGCTCCTCGTCGCCCTTCATGGCGAAGGCCGTGATGGCGATGATGGGGATCGACTTGAGGTCGTCGTCCTCCTTCAGCCACTTCGTGACCTCCAGGCCCGACACCTCCGGGAGCTGGATGTCCATGAGGATCAGGTCGGGGTGATGCGCGCGGGCGAGTTCGATCGCCTCGATCCCGTTGGCGGTCTTGAGCGTCGCGTAGCCGTTCGCCTCGAGGAGGTCGTTGAACAGCTTCATGTTCAGTTCGTTGTCCTCGACGATCAGCACCGTCTTCGACATGGTTCCTTGCCTCGGTCAGAGCCGATCATGATTAAGGACCCATCAGCCCCATTGCGTCGGTTTTAAGGGTTACATGTTGACGAAAGGCAAACCGCACCAGGGGGAAGACCCCGCGCAAGCCTTGGCCCTCGATGTTCTGCTGTGGATCGTGGGGGACGAGGATCGGCTTTTTCCCTTTCTCGCGGCCACCGGCCTCGATGTGGGGGCGGTCAGGGCCGGTGCCCAGGACCCCGCCTTCCTGGCGGGCGTGCTCGATCATGTCGCTCAGCACGAACCTGTCCTGATCGCCTGTGCCGCCGCCCTCGGCATCAAGCCCGAGCGCATCGTCGCGGCTTGGCAGCGTCTCTCGCCCCAGCCGGACGACGAATGGAGCTGACGCGCGGCCGCGCCCTCCGCCGCCTCGCCCCGGGGCGGGGAGTGGGAGGCAAGTCCCGCGCCGCGCAAAGGGGCCGGAACGCCCCGTCTCACTGCCGAGGGGTGCGTTCGCCGTTCGGCCGCGGAAAGCGCCCTACCGGGCGCAGCCCTTCTCCGGGGCCTTGTCGGCTTCCAGGTCGAGGGTCGTCATCGTCCCGGCCAGCACGAACTCCCCGTAATCGAGCTTGATGCGCCCGCTCACGCCGTTCTCGTAGAGGTCGAAGGCGAGGGTGTAGATCGGCGTGCGCTCGCCCGCGCCGTCGGTGTAGTAGGTCAGCTTCACGGGCCAGCGCCGGACGCCGGCGATGGATCCGGTCTGCAGGGGCTTGTCCTGGTCGGCCTTGGCCGCCGCCTCGGCCGAGCCCGACGCCTCCTGGCCGATCACCGCGAAGGTGTCGTAGACCTTCCGGCCGTCGTCCGAGCCGTCATAGACCTTCACGGAGACCGTGGTCTGCCCGGCCCGCGCCGCCTCGATCAGGCGCTTCATGTGCGCGCTCGGGAACAGCGCCGGCCCCGTGGCGGTGATGGGCTTCGGCGTGCCCTTGAGCCGGATCGTCAGCTTGCCGTCGTCCGTCGTCGCCGACCCTTCCACCGGGGCGGCCTTCTGGTTGTCGGAGGAGGTCGTCGTGTTGAACCGGAATTCCTTGCCGTCGCCGCCCTCGAAGGTGGTGCTGCGCAGGTCGGACAGGCGGGTGCCGCTCTCGCCGGAGGTCAGCTCCGTGACCTGCCGCGTCTGCATCGTGTAGCCGCGGCAGGCATCGCCCCGGAAATCGAGGACGATCCGGCCGCGGGCGCCCTCCACGGGGCGGGTGCCCGTGCTGCTGGCGAGCGACAGGTCGTAGACCGCGCGGTGATTGGCGAGCACGATGGGGGCGGTCGCCTTGTCGGCCCCGGCCGGGCTCTCCGGCGGCGCGGCGGGCGTCGCCGCCACCGCAGGGCCCGCGAGGAGCAACAGAGCGGCGAAGACGCCGCGCGGCAGGTGAACCATCGAAAGCCCCGTTCTGGGCGAACGCGCGAGCGGGATGTCGCGCGGGTCAGGACGATCCTGGAGGAACCCCTCCGCCGGTGACCGTGCGGTCCTGGGCGGGGGATGCGGGATGTCCAACCTGTCGTTGCAGGGGCCTCCGGTCAAGGCGAAGGCCACGGGCAAAACGGGTCGCGCGGCGGGGGAGACGGCCGCGCGGCCCGTCGCGCTCACTCGGCCGACGAGTCGTCCGACGGCGTGGCGGCGGGCTCGGCGCCCTCGGCGGTGCCCTCGAAGCGCGGACGGCGGCGGCGCCGGGGCTTCGGCGCGGGGGCCTCCTCGGCGCTCTCCACGACGGAGGGCTGCTCCGGCTCCGGCGCAGCGGCGGCGGGCGCCGGACGGACGGGCGCCATCAGGAAGGCCGGCAGGCCCGCAGCCTCCTCGGCGGCGACCGGAGCGGGCTCCTCGCGACGGCGCTCGCGGCGGGACGAGCCCTCGGGGCGCTGGTAGTCCGCACGGGGGGCGTCGCCACGGTACTCGCGCCGGTCCTGGCGCTCGGCCCGCCCTTCCTGAGTGCGTGGCTCCTGAGTGCGCGGCTCCTGGCTCCGCGTCTCTTGGTTCCGCGGCTCCTGAGAGCGCGGCTCCTGGCTGCGGGACTCCTGGTTGCGGAAGTCCTGGCGCTCGCCGCGGGGCGCGTTGCCCCGGTCGAAGTCCTGGCGCGAATGATCCTGCCGCCCGTTCTCGTAGCGGGCACCGTCCTGGCGGGGGCCGTCCTGGCGGGGGCCGTCTTGGCGGGGGGCGTCCTGGCGACCGCCCTCCTGGCCACGATAGTCCTGCCGCCCGTAATCCTGACGGTTGCCGTCCTGCCGGTTGTGATCCTGGCGCTGGCGATCCCGGCCGTAATCCTGCCGGCCCTGGCCGTCGAAGCGGTTATTCTGGTCGAAGCGGCGCTGGTCGCGGTTCTGGAACCGGTCGCGGCCCTGGCGGCCCTCCTGGTAGTTGTCCTGCCGCCCCTCGTAGGGCTGCGGCTGCTGGCCCGGGTCGGCGTACTCGTCCTGGGCGTAGCCCTGGCCGTTATAGCCCTGGCCGTTCGACTGGCCGCCCTGGCTCTCCTCCTCGCCCTCGTCCATCTCGTCGTCGAAGGGACGGGCCGCGTAGCCGCTCTGCGCCGGGCGGGTCTGCTCCTGCGCGCCGGAAATGATGCGGAAGTAATGCTCGCCGTGCTGGAAGTAGTTCTCGGCGGCAACGGGATCGCCGGCCGCGAGGGCGTCGCGGGCCAGCTGCGCGTACTTGTCGGCGATGTGCTGAGCGGTACCGCGGATCTTGACGTCGGGGCCGTTCGATTCGTACGACCGGGTGAGCGGATTGGGACCCTTGGGCCGGTTGCGGCCACGCATCCGTCGATTCTGGTTCGGTCTCATCGGTCTTCAGTGACCCTCAGTTCACGCCAGACTAGTCAAAGGGGCGTCCGGTTTCCGGCGCGGCGCCGACGTGCCGATCCGGCACATGCCGCGCGGAGGCGCCCGGGCTGTCTCTGCACGGGCCTCACCGGCTGCCTGATCCATCCCTCGCGCCGCGCACTTGCGGTGAAGCGCGAAACACCAGCCGGTTGTCAGGTTCGAGCGGTGCCGGACGGACGCGCGGGCTCCGCGCGCATCGTACTCCGGCAATGTTAGGGGATCGGCGAACTACGTACGGCCGAGGTCCACACCGACCCTATCGCCGTTCGTCTTAACGAAACGTTCGCGATCTTCAAGCGGACTTTATCGTCTCCCGTACGCCGCAACAAGCATTTTTTGCCTCGCGCGCCGCAGGGCGGGCTTTGCGGTGGCACCAAATCTCGCATGGACCGGTTCGATTTCAAGAACGAAGACCGGATTGTCGTGCCGGATCGTGCAATTCACCGTTGAAATGTGATGGCGCGCGGGTGGCCGGCGAGGTCGCGGGCGAGGCGTCCGGGGCCGAGGCCCGCCCGGCACCCCAGGGCGCTCACGGCTTCAGCCTGATCGTAGCCGATCTCCACGACCGCCGTCGCACCGGACGCCAGGATCCCGCCCGTTCCCAATTGCGTGAGGATCGGCCGGTAGGCATCGAGCCCGTCCTCTCCGCCGTCGAGGGCGGCGTGGGGGTCGTGTGCGGCCACCTCCCGGTCGAGGCCGGGGATGACGGCGGCGCGGATGTAGGGCGGGTTCGAGACCACGAGGTCGAAGGGACCACGGAGGGCGTCGCACCAGTCGCCGCAGGCGAAGGCGGCGCGCTCGCCCACGCCGTTCGCGGCCGCGTTGTGACGGGCGGCGGCGAGCGCGGCGAAGGACCGGTCGATCCCGAGGCCGGTGGCCGCCGGCAACTCGCTGAGCAGGGCCACGAGGAGGCAGCCCGAGCCGGTGCCGAGGTCGAGGAGGCGCAGTGGCGCGTCGCGGGCGGGCAAGGCGGCGAGGGCCGCCTCCACGACGGTCTCCGTATCCGGCCGGGGGACCAGCGTCTCCGGCACGAGGGCGAAGGGCAGGCCCCAGAACTCCCACTGCCCGAGGATGCGGGCGACCGGTTCCCCCGCCGCCCGCCGGGCGAGGGCGGGCGCGAGGGTCGCCGCCCCCTCCGGGCCGAGGGGCCTGTCCCCGGCGAGGGCGAGGTCGCGGGGCTCCAGGCCGAGCAGGCCGAGGAGCAGGAAGCGGGCCTCCCGCTCCGCGTCGGCGATGCCCGCGGCGGCGAGGTAAGCGCCCGCCTCGCGCAGGGCGGCCCGGCGGGTGGCGGCGGGGTCGACGGGCGGCCCCCCCGGCCCCCCTCGCCCCGTCACGCCATGCCCTCGGCGGCGAGCAGTTCGGCCTGGTGCTCGGCGATCAGCGCGTCCACCACCTCGTCCAGGGCGGTGCCGGCCATGACCTCCTCCAACTTGTAGAGGGTGAGGTTGATGCGATGGTCCGTCACCCGCCCCTGCGGGAAGTTGTAGGTGCGGATGCGCTCCGAGCGGTCGCCGGAGCCGACCTGCGCCTTCCGGTCGGCGGCGCGGGCATTGTCCTTGGCGCTGCGCTCGGCGTCGTAGAGCTTCGCCCGCAGCAGGGACATGGCCCGTGCGCGGTTCTTGTGCTGCGAGCGCTCCTCCTGGACGAAGACGACGATCCCCGTCGGCAGGTGGGTGATGCGGATCGCGGATTCCGTCTTGTTGACGTGCTGCCCGCCCGCCCCTTGCGCGCGCATCGTATCGATCTTCAGGTCGGCGTCGTTGACGACGATATCCACATCCTCCGCCTCCGGCAGCACCGCGACGGTGGCGGCGGAGGTGTGGATGCGTCCCTGGGTCTCGGTGTCCGGGACCCGCTGGACCCGGTGGGCGCCGCTCTCGAACTTCATGCGGGCGAAGACGCCCCGCCCCTTCACCTCGGCGACGATTTCCCGGTAGCCGCCGACGGTGCCCTCGCTCTCCGACAGCACCTCCACCTTCCAGCCCTTGGATTCCGCGTACTTGGCGTACATGCGGAACAGGTCGCCCGCGAACAGCGCCGCCTCGTCGCCGCCCGTCCCGGCGCGGACCTCGAGGATTGCGCTCTTCTCGTCCGCCGCATCCTTGGGCAGCAGCATCAGCTGGAGGGCGCGGTGCGCTCCCTCCAGAACCTCCTCGGCCTCCGGCTTCTCCTCGGCGGCCAGCGCCCGCATCTCGGGGTCGGTCCCGGCCTCGTCGATCATCGCCTCGATCCCGGCGAGGTTGTCCAGCGCGGCCCGGTAGGCGCGGATCGCGGCCACGACGGGATCGAGGTCGGACAGCTCGCGGGAGAGCTGCACCACGGTCTCGGCATCGCCCTCGCCCGTGGCGAGCTGGCCGGTGACCATGTCGTGCCGGACGAGGATGGCGTCGAGGCGTTCGGGGGGGAAAGGGATCATTGCCCGCTTGTTCTGAGGTGACGTCGGTGTGGCGCCCCAATTCTGCGTGGGGGTACAACCCCAGCGGAAGGTTCCGCAAGACCGGTCTCAATGGACCGCCGTCCGAGCTTCGCGCCCCTCGCAAAGCCGGCGAGACACCGTCGGCAGTCGGTTAGATCGGCACCCCGTGCGCGTGCGCGTAAGCGATGAGTGCCGGGCGTAGCGTCTGGCCGTCGTGCATCGTGGCCATCTCGGCGTCGATCAGGCGCGCGACATCGCCTGCATCGAGGTTCAGCACCATCGCCTTGAGCGGACCGAGCGCGGCCGGCGACATCGAGAGGTTGCGGAAGCCCAGCCCGATCAGCGCCATGGCGTCGAGGGGCCGTCCGCCGATCTCGCCGCAGACCGTGACCGGGCATCCCGCCGCGTTCGCCCGCTCGGCGATCAGCCGGAAGGCCCGCAGCGCCGCCACCGAGAGCGGATCGAACCGCTCCGCGACCCGGCGATTCTCCCGGTCCACGGCGAAGAGGAACTGCATCAGGTCGTTGGAGCCGACGGAGAGGAAGTCCGCCTCCTTGGCGATCTCGTCGATCTGGAAGAGGAGCGAGGGCACCTCCACCATCGCCCCGAGCTCGCAGGGGGACGGCAGCCTGTAGCCGTGCCGGGCGAGGTGGGCCTTCTCGCGCTCCACGATCTCCCGGGCCTGGGTGAACTCGTGCACAGTGGCGACCATGGGGAACATGATCTTCAGGGCCCGCCCCTCGGCGGCCTTGAGGAGGGCGCGCAGCTGCATCCGCAACAGGGCGGGCCTGTCGAGGCCGATGCGGATCGCCCGCCAGCCCAGCGCCGGGTTCTCCTCCTCGAGCTTGGCCATGTACGGCAGGATCTTGTCGCCGCCGATGTCGAGGGTCCGCACCGTCACCGGCCGCCCGCCCGAGGCGGCGAAGGCTTGGCTATAAAGGGCCTGCTGCTCGGCGGCGGAGGGCATCCGCTGCGCCACCATGAACTGCAACTCGGTGCGGAACAGGCCGACGCCCTCCGCGCCGGTCTCGTCCAGGTGGCTGAAGTCGATGAGCAGCCCGGCATTGAGGTTGAGGCCGATCTTCACCCCGTCGCGGGTGACGGCGGGCACGTCGCGCAGCGCCCGGTACTGTTCCTGGCGCCGGGCGCGCAGGCGTACCATCTCGGCGTACGAGGATTCGATCTCCGGCCCCGGCCGGACATGGACCTCGCCTGCCACGGCATCGACGATGATCGCGTCGCCGGATTCGCTGAGCGCCGTGGCGTTCTCCACCTCGCCCACGGCGGGGATGCCGAGTGCCCGTGCCACGATGGCGACGTGGCTCGTGGGGCCGCCCTCCTCCAGCACGATGCCGCGCAGCGTCCCCGCGTCGTAATCGAGCAGCGCCGCCGGCCCCATGGTCCGGGCCACGAGGATCGCGTTCTCGGGCAGGGGCGCCGTGCCCGCCGCGCCGGGGCCGATCAACGCCCGCAGGAGGCGGTTGGCGAGGTCGTCGAGGTCGTGCAGGCGCTCGCGCAGGTAGGGATCGGATTGCCGGAGCATCCGCGCCCGGTTGTCGGACTGCACCCGCTCCACCGCCGCCTCGGCGGTGAGGCCCGAGGTCACGGCCTCGCGCATCCGGCGCAGCCAGCCCTGGTCGTGGGCGAACATACGCACCGTCTCGAGGACCTCCCGCGATTCGGCGGTGCCGATGCGGTCGCCGCGCTCCACCAGGGCGTCGATCGCGGAGCGCACGCCCTCGATCGCCTGATCGAGCCGGGCGACCTCCTTCTCGACGTTCTCGGCGATGAGCGTCTTCACCACGAGGCGCGGCTCGTGCAGCACCACGTGGCCCAGGCCGATCCCCTCGGAGAGGGCGACGCCGCGGGCCATCACCGGCCGCCTTGCGGCGGAGGCGGCCTGGGAGCCGAGCCCGTCGAGCTCGCCCGAGGCGATCATCTCCGAGAGCACCATGGCGGTGGTCTGGAGCGCCTCGATCTCCTCCTCGGAATAGACCCGGTAGGTCTTGTTCTGGACGGTGAGGACGCCGAGCGTGTTGCCCGCCCGCAGGAGCGGTACGCCGAGGAAGGCGTGGTAGATCTCCTCGCCCGTCTCCGGCCGGTAGGAGAAGGCCGGGTGGGTCTGCGCGTCCGACAGGGCCAGGGGCTCGGCGGTGGACGCGATCAGGCCGACGAGGCCCTCGTCGGCCCGCATCCGCGTGAGATGCACCGCCTCGCGGTTCAGGCCCTCGGTGGCGAAGAGTTCGAGGGTGTTGTCGTCGCGCAGCACGTAGACCGAGCACACCTCGGCCACCACGTTCGCGGCGATCAGGACGACGATGCGGTCCAGGCGCGCCTGCGGGCTCACCGGCTCCGCCATCGCTTCGCGGAGACGGCGCAGCAGAAGGCGCGGACCTCCGGGCGCAGCGGGCATCGTGTCGTCGTTCCAGCGTCGGCGGGCGGCCGTGGCGTCGACCGTCCTGCAACCTTGGCGCCAATCGCCCCGAGACGGCAATCCGGCCCGGGGCGTTTAGTTCAGATCATCACGGCTTTCGGATGGCCGGATGCCGGCACGGTCAAGCTTGATCGAGGCCGTAGAGCGAATGCAGCGTCCGCACCGCGAGCTCGGTGTAGGCGGCCTCGATCAGCACCGAGAACTTGATCTCGGAGGTCGTGATCGCGCGGATGTTGATGCCCTTCTCGGCGAGCGCCCGGAACGCCTTGGCGGCGACGCCGGCATGGCTGCGCATTCCGACGCCGATGGCCGAAACCTTCACCACGTCCGTCGCGCCCTCGATCTGCGCGTAGCCGATTTGGCTCCGGGCCTCGTCGAGGATCGCGCGGGCGCGCTGGTACTCGGCGGAGGGCACCGTGAAGGTCATGTCGGTGGTCGACTGGTCGCCCGAGACCGTCTGGATGATCATGTCGACGTTGATGTTCGCGTCGGCCAGGGGCCCGAAGATCGCGGCGGCGACCCCGGGGCTGTCCTTGACCCGGCGCAGGGTGATCTGCGCCTCGTCCCGGGAAAAGGCGATCCCGGTGATGATCTGCTGTTCCACGATGTCGTCCTCGTCGCAGATGAGGGTGCCCGGCCGTGCCGCGTCCGGCGGGTCGAAGGAGGAGCGGACGGTGGTCGGCACCCGGTGCACCATCGCGAGTTCGACGGAGCGCACCTGCAGCACCTTGGCGCCGAGCGAGGCCATCTCCAGCATTTCCTCGAAGGTGACGCGCTCCATGCGCTTGGCCTTCGGCACGACGCGCGGGTCGGTGGTGTAGACCCCGTCCACGTCGGTGTAGATGTCGCAGCGCTCGGCCCCGATGGCCGCCGCCACCGCCACCGCCGAGGTGTCGGAGCCACCGCGCCCCAGCGTCGTGACCCGGCCGGTCTCGGCATGGATGCCCTGGAAGCCCGCGATCACCGCGACCTCGCCTCGGGCGAAACCCGCATCGAGGTTGGCGGAGGGGATGTCGGCGATCCGCGCCGAGCCGTGGGCGTCGGAGGTCAGGACCGGGATCTGCCAGCCCTGCCAGGACCGGGCCTTCAGGCCCTCCTTCTGCAGGGCGATGGCCAGCAGGCCGGCCGTGACGAGTTCGCCCGAGGCCACCACCGCATCGTACTCGGCGGTGTCGTAGAGGGCGTTGGCGTCCTTCACCCACTCGACCAGCTCGTTGGTCTTGCCCGACATGGCCGACACGATCACGGCGACGTCGTACCCCGCCGCGACCTCGCGGGCGACGTGGCGCGCCACGTTGCGGATACGATCGACGTTCGCGACGGACGTACCGCCGAACTTCATCACCAGACGGGGCATTCTTCGAACGATTCCAGGCCCGTACAGGCGGAGCGGGCAGATGCCGGGAGCCTCGGCGGCCCACCCCGACGGGGCCTGCGGGTAACTGCGCCGGTCCACCCTGTCAACGCCCGGCCAGGTATGCCAGACGATGCTCATTCAACCTGTGGTGGATTTGCCCGAATGCGCGGCAATTCCTCGGAAACCGGAGGGCCGGATGCGCGCATGACGCGGCTTGCGCCGGACCGCCGGATGGGATGGTGGTCGGGTGGGATCGGGAGTGCGGGACGGCATGGACTCGGGCAGCAGAAACACGGACGGGACGGGCGCGGGCGGGTTCGTCGATCGGGACGAGGTGGCGCGATTCGACGCGCTGGCCGCCACATGGTGGGACGAGGCCGGCCCGATGCGCGTGCTGCACCGGTTCAATCCGGTGCGCCTCGGCTACATTCGCGACACCCTCTGCCGCCATCTCGGCCGGGACGCGAAGGCGCCCTTTTCCCTCGACGGGCTGAGGATCTGCGACGTCGGCTGCGGCGGCGGCGTGCTCTCCGAGCCGCTGGCCCGGCTGGGCGCGACGGTGACGGGGCTCGACCCTGCCGCGCGCAACCTCGAGGTCGCCCGCGCCCATGCCGAGGCGGCGGGCATTGCGGTGGATTATCGGGCACGGACGATCGAGGAGGTGGTCGCCGCCGGCGAAACCTTCGACGCGGTGCTGATCATGGAGGTGGTGGAGCACGTCTCCGACATGCCCGCCTTCGTGCGCAGCGCCTGCGCCGCCGTGAAGCCCGGCGGGCTGCTCTTCGCCGCCACGCTCAACCGGACACTCCGGTCCTACGCCCTCGCCATCGTGGGCGCGGAATACGTCCTCGGCTGGCTGCCCAAGGGGACGCACGACTGGGACAAGTTCGTCCGGCCGGACGAACTGTCCGCCGCGATCCGGTCGGGCGGACTCACCGTCGAGGAGACCACCGGCGTCGCCTACAATCCGCTCACCGACGGCTGGCGCCTGAGCCGCGACCAGGCGGTGAACTACATGCTGCACGCGGCCAAGCCGCCGATGAGCACGCCCGTCTGAACCAGCGTCTCCCTCCGCCGTTGTCCGGCGCGAGAAGGAGTGCACCATGCTGGAGAAGATGCCCCGTGTCCTCGGGGAGGCCCTGTCCGGCGTGAAGGCCGGCCTCGACGGGACCATCTATCATGCCGCCCTGTCCGGCGTGGCCGAAGGCGTGCGCGTGACGAGTTCCGCCTTCACCGACCGGGGCGCCCTGCCCGCCCGCACGACGGCCGACGGCGACGGCGTGTCCCCGCCGCTCGCCTGGGACGGCCTGCCCGGCGGCACGGTGTCCGTGGCGGTCATCGTGGAAGATGCGGGCAGCCCGACACCGAAGCCCCTCGTCCACCTGCTCGCCTGGAACATCGATCCGGCCGGGAGCCTCACCGAGGGGGCCGCATCGGTCGAGGAGACGGCCGCCTTCGCCCTCGGCAAGAACAGCTTCCTCAAGTCGGGCTGGCTGCCGCCGGACCCGCCCACCGGGCATGGCGACCACGACTACCTGTTCCAGGTCTACGCCCTCTCCCGGCGCCTCGACCTCGAAGCGGGCAGCGGTCGCGAGGCGGTGGTGGCGGCCATGGAGGGATGCACCCTTGCGAAGGGGGCCCTGATCGGCACCTATGCGCGGGCGTGAGCCAACCCGTCCTTGTCAGTGACGGCGCTCGCGGAGCTGGCTCCCCCGCCGAGGCTTGCCTCCGAAGCGCGAATCCTGATATGGCGACGCCGATCCCGCGATGCCTGTGCCGTCATCGCCGGGCGCGCCGTGCGCGTCCCGAGACCGGCCGGACGTTTTCGACGAACCCTTTCTTGGACGGCCGCCCGCGGCCGAGAGACCGATGAAGATCCGTAACTCCCTCAAGTCGCTGCTCGGCCGTCACCGGGACAACCAGCTCGTGCGCCGCAAGGGCCGCGTCTACATCATCAACAAGACCCAGAAGCGCTTCAAGGCCCGCCAGGGCTGAGGCCGAGGCCCGGCTCCGGCCGGGCTCTAAATCAGGGTTTCTGCGAAGCCGCGTCCGCGAGGGCGCGGCTTTCCTGCGTTGGCCATCCGTGCGGCCGGGGGGCCTCGGGCGGGTGTTCTGCGCGGAGGTCTCGAACTCCGGCGTCCTGCGCGGCACGACGGCGCGTTGACGGACGCCTCCGGTCGGCACAGCTTAGGGCGATGACGCGCCGAAGCCCGCTCGCCCTCGCGCTCCTCCTGACGGTTCTGCCCGCCTGCGGCGTCGCCCTCGCCGCCCCGAACGGCCGCGCCGCCGGCGACCGGGACGCGCCCGGCAAGGCCGCGCCGGAGAAGACGGCGCCGAAGCCACCGAGCCTCGACGACCTGTTCGCACGCCTGAAGGCGACGGAGGACGTGGCCGAGGCCAAGGGCATTGCCAAGCTCATCGAACAGCGGCTCGACCGCTCCGGCAGCGCCACCGTCGACCTCCTCACCAGCCGTGCCCGTCAGGCGATGGTGTCCCGCGATTTCGCCCTCGCCGCCGAACTGATGGACCGGGCCACGGCCCTGGAGCCGCGCTGGGCGGAGGGCTGGAACCGCCGGGCGACGGTGTTCTGGCTCCTCTCCGACAAGGGCGAGGCTGTGGCCGATCTCCAGAGGGCCCTGGTGCTGGAGCCGAGGCATTTCGAGGCGTGGTCGGCTCTGGGGAAGATCTATCAATCGATGGACGACGACGCGCGGGCCCTGGCGGCCTACCGGCGGGCGCTGGCGATCTACCCGACGATGGACAGCGTGAAGGAGGCGGTGGACCGCCTCGCTCCGTCCGTGGACGGCCGCGACCTGTGAGGCCGGGCGGCGGACTGCCCGGCCGGGACCGGTTCCGGTGATGCCCCGCGCCATGACGGCGTTCGTCGTGCTGCTCTCCCTCCCCGTCCTAGCGGTGGCGGCCGTCCTGGCGCTGGGCGCCGTCGCGAGCCTCATCATCACCCTGCGGGTCGGGGCGCAGCATCCGCCCGAGGGCCCGTTCGTGGCCGTTCCGGGCGGCCGCCTCGCCACGATCCAGGCGGGACCGGCGGACGGCCCTCCGGTCGTGCTCCTGCACGGCGCCTCGGCCAACGCCTCCGACCCGATGGAGGGCGTCGGCCGCCTGATCGCGTCGCGCGGCTACCGGGTCATCGCCTTCGACCGGCCTGGCTTCGGCTGGAGCGACAGGCCCGGCGGCGGCGCCGACGCCGACCCCGCCGCCCAGGCCCGGCTGATCGCCGCCGCCCTCGAAACCATGGGTGTCGGCCCCGCGATCGTCCTCGGCCATTCCTGGGCCGGAGCCCTGGCCCTCGCCCTCGCCCTCGACCACCCCGAACGGGTCTCCGGCCTCGTCCTGGCCGCCGGCGTCGGGATGCCGATGCCGGGGCCGATCACCCTGCCCTGGTACTGGAACCTGGCCCTCAAGCCCCCGGTCCTCTGGCTGCTCAGCCGGACGGTCGGTCCGCCGATGGCGATGGTTTTCCTGCGGGACGCCGGAGCCCGCGTGTTCAAGCCGGAGGAGCCCGTGCCGGGCTACCTCGTGGCGTCGCGCGCCGCCCTGGTGCTGCGGCCGGACACCCTGCTCGCCAACGTTCAGGACCTCGTCGGCCTGCCCTCAGCCCTCGCCGCCCTCAGCCCGCGCTATGGAACCCTGCGCGTTCCGACCACGGTCGTCTCGGGCGCCGATGATCCGATCGTGAAGCCCGATCTCCAGGCCAAGCGCCTCGCGCAGGCGATTCCCCACGCGCGCCTCGTGCTCCTGCCCGCCACCGGGCACATGCTCCACTACACGCAGCCGGAGGCCCTCGCGGACGCGGTCGCCGGCCTCGCCGCCCCCCGTCAGCGGCCGGAGCCGGAGCCGGCCGGAACGCGATGAGGGGAAGACGTCACGCCTTGTCGGCGTGTTCCCGGGTGATGAACGTCAGGCGTACGAGGTTCGTGGCGCCCGGCGTGCCGAAGGGGAGCCCGGCCACGACGATGATCCGGTCGCCCACCGCCGCGAATCTTTCGCGCACGGCGAACTTGGCGGCGCGGAAGGCCATGTCGTCCACGTCGCTCGCGTCCTTGGTGACGATCGGGTGGACGCCCCAGGCGATGGCGAGCCGCCGGGCGGTCTCGCGGCGGGGCGTGAGGGCGATCACCGAGGCGTTGGGACGCTCGCGGGTGAGGCGCAGGACGGTCGAGCCCGAATTCGTCCAGGCCATGATGGCGTCGAGGTCGAGCGCATCCACCATCTGGTGCGCGGCCGCCGCGATGGCGTCGGCGGCGGTCTGGTCGGGCGTGTCCTTCTGGGCGCGGATGATCGACCAGTAGAGGGCATCCTTCTCCACCTGCTCGGCGATGCGGCTCATCGTCGAGACGGCCTCGATCGGGTAATCGCCCGCCGCGCTTTCTGCCGAGAGCATCACCGCGTCCGCGCCCTCGTAGACGGCGGTCGCCACGTCCGACACCTCGGCGCGGGTCGGCACCGGGGCGGTGATCATCGATTCGAGCATCTGGGTCGCGACGACGACCGGCTTGCCCGAGCGCCGGGCGCTGCGGGTCAGGCGCTTCTGGACGCCGGGCACCTGCTCGAGGGGCATCTCGACGCCGAGGTCGCCGCGCGCCACCATCAGCCCGTCCGAGACCTCCACGATCTCGTCGAGGCGCAGGAGCGCCTGCGGCTTCTCGATCTTGGCCATCACCAGGGCGCGTCCGGCGCAGACCTTCTTGACCTCGGCCACGTCCTCCGGCCGCTGGACGAAGGACACCGCGATCCAGTCGGCCCCGGCATTGAGCCCGGCCTCCAGATCCGAGCGGTCCTTCTCGGTCATCGCCGGGACCGGGATCACCGTATGGGGTAGGGAGACACCCTTGCGGTTCGAGATGCGCCCGCCGACGACCACGCGGGTGAGCGCGCGCCGCTCGGAGACCTCAACCACCGACAACCGCAGCTTGCCGTCGTCGAGGAGGACGGCGTGGTCCGGCTCCAGGGCGTCGAGGATCTCCGGGTGCGGGAGGTGACACCGGGTGACGTCGCCGGGCGTCGGGTCGCCGTCGAGGACGAAGGACGCCCCTTCCTCCAGCACCACGGCGCCCTCGGCGAAGGTGCCGAGCCGGAGCTTGGGTCCCTGGAGATCGACCAAGATGCCGATCGGCCGCTTGGCCTCGCGCTCGATGGCGCGGATCACCTCCACCTTTTCGGGCAGCTTCTCCCGGGAGAGGTGGCTCATGTTGAGCCGGAAGACGTCCGCGCCCGCCCGGAACAGCCGCTCGATCATCTCGGGCGAGTCGGAGGCGGGGCCGAGCGTCGCGACGATCTTGGTGCGGCGGGAACGTTTCAAGCGGCAATCCTCCGGGATGGCGTCTGCGGCGGTGCGGGGTGGCGCGTTTCGCCGACGCGGCCTGCGCTCTGAGCATCGCGGCGCCGGCGGCGTCAAGCGTCCTGCGCCGCCAACGATCGTGAGAGTTTACGCCGGCGAGCCCGGCGCGTTTCTAAGGCTTGGGTCCCGCCTTCGGCGTCCGGTCCGGCTCGGTGAGCTGGATCGTCCAGTTCTTCTGCTCGCCCGTATCGACCTCGAAGAAGCCGTTGCGGTCGAAGCCGCGGGCGAGGCAATCCTCGATGCCGCGCACCGTGAATTCCGGATCGCGGGTGCACATCATCGCCCGCCCGCCCCACTCGCCGCCGCGCGTGTAGTCCACGGCGTAGACATAGTAGAAGCGTGCCGCGAGCGAGCCGGAGAGCAGCGTCTCGCAGCCCTTCGGCTTCAGGTCCCACCACCCCTCCGTGACCCAGCCCTGCGTGTCCCTGTAGCCGAGGGAGACGCCGACCTTACTCTCGGTCTGGTTGCAGAGGCGGAGGTCGGCACGGGCGGGGGCCGAAACGGCGAG
>NZ_BPQE01000032.1 GCF_022179085.1 Methylobacterium aerolatum | reverse complement strand
CGAGGTACAGCACGTCGCCCTGTTCGCATTGGATGCCGCCGAGGCAGTCGCCCCCGCGCGCCACCGCCAGCCCGCTTTCCAGCACGAGCCACGATTTGCCGAGCTTTGGCCGCCCGGCGAGAAGCGTGCAGCCCTCGGCGATGTAGCCCGGCACGACATATCGGATCGGGGGGAAAGACATGCGGCGCAGGTCAGCGGCGTTGCCGATCACTACCTCGACGGGCGGCGGACTGCTTTTACCGGAACCGCGACGATGGTTGCGGGTCTCGGCAAAGGCGTCATAGCCGACGGCATCATCAGCCGGAAAGCCGTGTTCAATCGTGTACTCAGTCACGGCGCGCCTCCACGATGTCGTTGAGATCGGCACCGGGGGCCTTGGCCTTGACCCGGAACACCTCCTTGCCTGCGAAACGCCACCGGCCGGAGCAGGTAGCGGATGCCATTTCCCCTGCGGGGTCGTGATCTACAGCGATCCAAAGCGACTCGATGCCCGGCAGCGGCATGAAGCCGGCGACGCCAGCGGCGTTCAACACCGCCCAGGCGGGGGTGTCCCCAAACTCGGGGAAGCTCCGAAGGGACAGGGTGCTCTCGATCCCCTCTCCGATCCCCAGGCAGTACGTCACCTCGGCGTCGGCGGTGAGCTTGACGGCGCCGCCGCGCAACCCACCCAGGGCGAGGCGGTCGCGCCCGTTCACGATGGCCTTTCGACCATCTAGGGTGAGCGCCGTCCGGTGGATCGCCTGCGGTTCGTCCGTCACGACGTTCCGCACCAACGCGATCATGGCGGGGGTGCGAGTCCCCGCGAAGGGGCAAGCCGGGGCGAACCGGATTACCTCGTGCGGATCGGCGGGAAGGCCGAGCCCGCGACGCCAGAGGTACGTCTCGACGGGCGAACCCGCCGCCGGTTGCGCCTCACGCCAGATCCGCAGGGCGAGCGCAGTACGATCCAAGATCGGATCATGCCGGACATGGTCACGCTCGGCCGTGGGCTCGAAAGGGTGCGCAACTTGCGCACCCCCGCCGGGCCGATCTCGCCCGAGCCGCCAGAGGACGAAGTCTTTGGCGGCTAGGTGATTGCCGCCAGCGTGGTCGAAAACCAAGAGGCCGCCTGGCGCCGATGGCTCAATCCGAATTGAGATTGAGCCATCTTCATCGCTGTGCCCTTCACCAGGGCAATTGATGTTCCCGCCGCTGACCTTGCCTCCGAGGATCCGGGCGATGGTGTACTTGTCCATCATCGCGACACCTCGCCGGATTTGGACCGGAGCATCGCCATCGCCTCGAAGGCCGAATGGATCGCCCGTCCAGCGGAAGCGATAGAATGAGCCGTCGCGGGTCCGTCGCCCGCTGCGGCGAGGGCGGCGGCGGCTTCAGCGTAGCGAGCAGCCAAAGCCGCCCGCTCTGCGATCTCGGAAAAGATGAGGCTTGCGAGAGGTGAGGTCATGCGCAGCCTCCACGAAGGAAGGCGCGGGCCTCGGCGCGGCCGGCGAGCACGCAAACCACCATGCCCTGACGATCCAGAACCGCCGTCAAAGCGCTTGCCAGAGTGGGCCGATTGGCCCTATCTCTCATCGCGGTTCTTTTGCCGGAGCCGATCTTTTTAGCGCCGTTGCGGGTCGTGACCCCCGCGACGGCGTTTTCGTTGGTACGCCCTCCAGGGCGCAGTAAAATCCGTTTCGACAAAGCCAAATTCCTCTTGTTCCTCAATGGCGGAACGAAGAGGGAAAGTGTCGAAATAGCCCTTGTAAGTACTACGTTTTCCGTAGCCTCTTAATCAGCGGGTCCTAGGTTCGAACCCTAGTGCGCCCACCAAACATCCTCCGAGATACTTCATTCGGTCCAAGGGCGCCCATGCGGCGCCTTTTGCGTGTCTGAGGCCGTGGACGGCCTCCGGGCAGGCGCAGTCTGTCCTGTGGTGCGGCCCGACGGGTCCGAGCCTCGTATCCTCCACGCAAGGTGTCGTCGGCCGGAAGGCCCCCTATGTAGGTGCGGGCCGGTTCGCGAACGGGCTCGCCCAGGGCGGCGACTCGATGAAGGTCCGCTTCATCGCGACCACCGGCGACCGCTTCCGACGATGAGGCGCGCCCGGGCGGGGCGTTCCCACCCTTGACCGAGAGACAGCATGAGCGAACGCATCATCCTCCGTGCCGGCGAAGCCCTGGTGGCGGGCGGCCCGCCCAACACGGCGTCCGAGCCCGAGGTCATCATCGGCGAGCTCGATGGGCCGGTCGGCACGGCGCTCGCCACCCTCACCGGCGACCAAGTCGTCGGCCACAGCCGCGTCTTCGCCCTGCTGAACACCGACATCATGGTCCGCCCTGTGACGCTCTGCGTCTCGAAGGTCAGCGTCACGGAGAGCAAATACACCTCGATCCTGATGGGCACGGTGCAGTTCGCGATCGCCAACGGCGTGCTCGACGCGGTGCGCGCGGGCTACATCCCCAAGGAGAAGGCCAACGATCTCGGCATCATCTGCTCGGTCTGGCTGAGCCCCGGCGTCATCGAGGCGCAGACCGTGGACCACAAGGCCCTGTTCGAGATCCAGCGCAGGGGCATGACCGAGGCGATCCGCAAGGCCATGACTCACGAGCCGTCGATCGACTGGCTGCTGGAGAACCAGGACACCATCGTCCACAAGTATTACCAGATGGGCCTCGACGGGAAGATCTAGAGCCAAAGCCGACCGGGTTGAGCCAGACCCGTCGATGAAGCCCTGGTCGTCATTGCGAGCGGGATAAGGCGATGGGGGCGGCGGGACGGATTGATCCGTCCGCCGATCCCCGGATTGCTTCACCGTGGCCGTGCCGAAGCCCCTCCCAGCCCAGCCAGCCCGTGTAGAGGCCGACGAGGACGATGAGGGCGGCCGAGGCGTAGGGCGCGCGCCGGGCGAAGGCGCCGAACCCGGACCAGCGCGATGCCACGTGCTCGATGCTGAGCGCCGCCAGGACGCCCGCCGACACCATCGTCAGCGCCAGTCCGATGCTGAAGCAGATTACGAGCGCGAAGCCGAGGCTGAACTGTTTCAGCTGGATGCACAGCAGCAGCACCGTGATGGCCGCCGGGCATGGGATCAGTCCGCCCGTCAGGCCGAACAGCACGATCTGCCCGGTCGTCACGGGCCGGCCCGCGAAGCGACGGCGGATGTCCTCGGCATGGGCGCGGGCATGGGCATCGTCCCCGTCGCCGAGGTCCATGTGTCCGTGATCGTGCTCCGCGAAGGCGACTTCGTGGATCTCGTCTCCCGCCGACCCCTTCAGCGTCAGCCGGGCCGTGAAGGCATGCGGCTCGGGGATCGTCTCCAGGCTCTCCAGGAACTCGTCACCCTCCGTGAAGGAGAACGTCTGCCGGGTGCCGTCGGGGCGCACCGTTTCGATGCGGAGGTCGTCGGCCGCCGGCAACGAGCCCGGTCCGGCGTGAACCCGCCACCGCGGCGGCACGCCGTCCTCGAACACCTCCAGCGTCAGCGGCCCGTTCACGGTGGCGACGGGCGTCGCCCCACCATGATGGTGATGGTGATGATGGTGCTGCTCCCGCCAGGTGCGCCACGCCATCCAGAGCGCGATACCGACGATCAGCACCGCCGAGGCGAGTTGGAGATACGGCTCGCTCGCCGCGCCTCCCCATTCCTGCCCGAGATACTGCCCACCCAGGGCGATCACCCAGACCACCGCCGTATGGGAGAGCGTGGCGGCCAGCCCGAGGAGGATCGCCTGCGTGACCGTCCCGCGCACCGCGACGATGAAGGCGGCCATCATCGTCTTCGAATGGCCAGGCTCCAGTCCATGAAGGGCGCCGAGCAGGATCGCGCTCGGCGCGAACAGCCACGCATGGGTGGCCCCCTGCTGGAGGAGGTCAGGCAAGGAGGTCATGGTTCCCATCACTTGAGGTACGTCCGCACCACTTCGATCAGCTCGGCCGCGCCCCGGGCACGCTCGGCGTCCGGCTCCGCATCCGGGTTCACGACGTGGTGGCGGATGTGGTCTTCCATCAGCTCGGCGGTCAGCCCGTTGATGGCCCCGCGCATCGAGGCGACCAGCATCAGGACGTCGGCGCAGCCGAGTTCGGCCTCGAGGGCCCGTTCCACCGCTTCCGCCTGCCCCTTGATCCGGCGGACCCGCGCCAGGAGCTTGGTCTTGTCCTTGATCGTGTGGGCCATCCCGGCCTTCTCCGCCACAGTAATGGATAGGGGGGTACCCTATCCATTACCGCACGCCAAGTCCGCTGTTCTGCCACCCTCCGGATTTACATTAGATAGGTTCTAAACTATGCCCCGGCCTTCGGATGCTGGCGCAGGCGGCAACGGGGGCGATTCGGGCTGCCGCCGAGCGTCACTGTCATCCCGCGATATCGACTGCTCGGCCGGAGGCCCAGGATGACGAAGGCAAGCGCGTCGGCGGCTGCCGCCGAGGGATACGATACCGGAACGATCGCGCTGCACTGGCTGATCGCAGCGCTCGTGCTCGGCCTCTGGCTCGTCGGCACCTTCCTCGAAGACCTCGTTCCCAAGGGCACCTTGCGCTCGGGCGTCTGGTCGGCCCATTTCGACGTCGGGTTCATCCTCACCGGCCTGATCCTGGCCTTCCTCGCATGGCGGCGGGCCGGAGGGCGTAACCTGCCGGTGCAAGACCCCGGCCCCCTCCATCGCGTGGCGAAGGTGACCCACGCCGCGTTGTACGTCCTGTTGCTGATCATTGTCGGCCTGGGCATCGCCAACGCCTTCGTCCGGGGCGTCTCCCTCGGCCCGATCAGCCTGCCGCAGATCGGCGACCCCGCGTGGCGGCGGCCCCTGACGCACTGGCACGGGCTGGCCGCCAATCTGCTGATGGCCGTCGCCCTGTTCCATGCCGTCGCCGCCCTCGTGCACCACTACCTCTGGCACGATGCCGTCCTGCGGCGCATGTTGCCTTGGAGAGCCTGACGCCCATGCGCCCCGTCCATCGCGAGCGACACCTCATCGACCGCATCGGCTGGCTGCGCGCCGCCGTGCTCGGCGCCAACGACGGCCTCGTCTCCACCGCAAGCCTGATCGTGGGCGTGGCGGCCTCCGCCGCGCAACCCGGCGAGATCCTCGTCGCGGGAAGCGCGGGCCTCGTGGCGGGCGCCATGTCGATGGCGGCGGGAGAATACGTCTCCGTGAGCTCCCAGGCCGACACGGAGCAGGCAGACCTCGCCCGCGAGCGGCGCGAACTGGCCGACGACCCCGCCGCAGAACGGGAGGAACTGGCCCGGATCTACGTGGAGCGCGGTCTCGATCATGGACTCGCCCTGCAGGTCGCCGAGCAGCTGATGGCCAAGGACGCCCTGGGCGCCCATGCCAGGGACGAACTCGGAATCTCCGAGGTCACGGCGGCGCGGCCGGTCCAAGCGGCGCTGACCTCGGCGGCGACCTTCTCCGCCGGGGCGGCTCTGCCGCTCGCGGTGGCCGCCCTCTCCCCGGCTAACGTCGCGGTCTACACGGTGTCGGGGGCGTCGCTGGTGTTCCTGGCGATGCTCGGCGCCCTCGGCGCCAAGGCGGGCGGCGCTCCCATCGCCCGGGCCACCGCCCGGGTGACCTTCTGGGGCGTCCTGGCGATGGCGGTCACGGCAGGCATCGGGAGCCTCGTGGGGAAGGCGGTGTGACGTGGTCGCCCAACCTCACTCCCTCGGGAGAGGTCCAGGCATTGTCCGGCGACAGCCGACGACCGGCGGCGCGATGGCGCCGGGGCCGGGGCCGTCTTCGGCATAAGAGGGTGACGACCCATTGGTGACGAGTTGGGGTGAACCGATGCGGAGACCTTTCACTGCAGTCGCGCTGCTCGCCGCCGTCCTGGCGCCGCGGAGCGCCTCGGCCGCCCAGACGATTCCCTACGGATCGCGAATCGCGATGGAGGTGACAGTCACCGAAATGAACGGCATCGGCACGGACCGCGCCGTCATCCATGTCGTCCACACGGCGGCGATGGCGCGGAGATTCTGCGTCGACTACGCGAATGACAGGTCCGCGCGCTGCGTGAGGGACACGTTGAACGAGCCGGGCCTGAAGACGGTGTTGCGTGGCAATTGCCGGAGCGGGGCCTTCACGACGCTCTACGGCGAGGCGATGACCTTCAAGGGCCGCAACCCGGATCGGGAAGAGGGCGCGCCGCGCTATCGGATCGAGGGCGCGAAGGGCACCCTCGATGGCAGCTATGCCTCCGGCTATCCGGAGATCCTGGCCCAGTTCCGCGCCCTGTGCCCCGCCCTGGTCGATTCGCTCGATTGAGGCCGGGCCATCGCGACGCATTCCGGCACCGGAGGCGGCCCTCCGCGGCGACGCCGCCGCCGGAGGACCGCGTGACGCCTCACGCCACGACCATCGGTTCGTGCTTGTCGCCGCCCGTCATGTGCGCGCCGTGGTTGTCTCCCGAATTGGCGTGGTTCTCCATCCCCTGCTGGTCGCGGGCGGGATCGGGAAACTGGGTCAGCGGACGCCAGGGCGTCGGCGGCACGCCCATGCGCAGGGCGCTCGGAAGGCGGAAGAGCCACACCGCCAGCAGCATGTAAGGCACGATGAAGAACGCGAACGCCGCAAGACCCATGGTGAAACCCCTGTGGACGGAGGCTGAAACGACACCTTCAACGTTCCGAGGGGGCGGTCCGATCCTGGCACCGACCGCGCGGCAGCGGAGAATTCCACGAAACGTCGCCGATCCAAGCCAAGCAGTAAACCGGATTGCCGGCTCGGGCGTTACGGAGAAGATGGGGGAGGACGGTGGGCGGCGTCGCGAGACGGCGCGAGCCAAAGACGCGGCGGTGGTTCATCGCAGGACAAGGGATGGCGGGAGAAGCAACGATCGGCCTCGAGAGCCAGACACCCCTGACGCGGGCGGCCAAGCGCCTCGCGTCGGCGCAGGGCATGGATGAGATCGTGGCGGTGCTGCGCTCCGAGGCCCGGCAAGTCGCGGGCTCGGACGGAATCGCGGTCATCCTGCGCGAGGGCGACCTTTGCCATTACGTCGCCGAAGACGCGATCGAGCCGCTCTGGAAGGGCCGGCGATTTCCCCTGGACCAGTGCGTGTCGGGGTGGGCGATTCTGCACCGCGCCAGCGCGGTGATTCCCGACCTCGAAGCCGACCTCCGGGTCCCGCGCGAGGCTTACACCAACACCTCGATGCGCAGCCTCGCCATGGCGCCCATCGGTTTGCCCGAACCGCTCGGCGCGCTCGGGGCCTACTGGTGTGCCTACATGGATCTGGACGACGCCACGATCCGCCGTCTGGAAATCCTGGCCGAGGTGGCGGGGGCGGCGATGAGACGAATCCTCGGCACCGTGGACCGTGACGGGGAGGCGGCAGGGCAGGGCAGGGTGACCGGTCCGGCCCTCACGGCTGACGCGTGACGAGGATCTCGACCCGCCGGTTCAGCGCACGCCCCTGCACCGTCGCGTTCTCGGTGATCGGCTCGACCGCGCCGCGCCCCGCAACAGTGATCCGGCCCCGCTCGGAGAGGGCAGGCCTGATGACCGCGGCGACCTCGTCCGCCCGCGCCTCCGACAGGGCCTGATTGTCCCGGAAGTGGCGGCCCGACCGGATCGGCACGTCGTCGGTGTAGCCGACGATGCGGAGGGGACCCTTCTCGGCCTCCACCACGTCCGCGACCTTGCGCAGGGTCTTGATCGAGGTGGGAATGACCTGGGACTCGCCCGAGGCGAAGAGCGAACCGTTGCTGATCCGGATGGCGATCCAGCTGCCGTAGGGCTCGACGGACATGGTCCCGGCGGCGATCTCGGCGGCCAGCGCCGCCCGGATGCGTTCGAGCTGGCTCGGCTTGGATGCGAGGGACAGCGTGATCTGCGCCGGCATCTCGACCTTCGGGGCGGCCAGCAGCGAGGGAAACAACAACGAGAGAACGGCGACGAGAAAGACGATCATGATGCTATAGCAGCCGATCTGGTAGTATCGATATCTGATCTGCGTGCTCACCAGTGCATACGCCTCGTCAAATACCACGAAGAACGGCAGGCAAAACGGACCGCCGCGCCGGTCGGTGGCCGAACAGGAGCCGCGACGCTCTCCGTAAGGGCCGATAGTGCCACGCACGCGACTATGCGACCGGACCGCTGCGCACCTATCCCGCTGCACAGCCGTCCGATTCCTGGGAAAAACTTGTCTGACGATAGCGTGCTGGCGGAAAAATTAAAAGCTCAAATTCGGAAACCTCAAGTTTGTTATTCTCATGTTGCATCTATAAGTTGCGTATTGACTCAGATATATTTTGAATCGAAGCTCTTTCATCGATCGACGACTCCCATCGTCTTCGAAACGCCGCGCGTTCGACCGATACGTGCGGCGATCACCTTACGGCACGGCATTGTTGCGGTGACAGGCTCCGGTGACGACGACCCGCTCAGACTTCTCAGACCCAAGGATCGGCATCGGTGAATCGGCCCCCGTCTCCGGTGGCGGCACGTCACGGGATTGCGCCGAGTACGAGGCGCTGGAGCAGTGGATCCGGCGGCTCGAAGCCGACGGGCCGGCCTCCGTCGAGTGGCCGGAGGTGGTTCGGCTCGCCATCGCCATCCTAGAGGCGCGGGGCAAGGATCTCGGGGTGGGCTGCTGGCTCGCCTACGGCTTGTTCCGGACGGAGGGGTATCGTGGCCTCGCCGTCGGCTTGGGGATCCTGCGCGGGCTGATCACCCACCATTGGGAGACGATGCAGCCCCCGGTCTCCCGGAAGCGGGCTCGGATCGGCGCGGTGGAATGGCTCGCAGGCCGGGCGGCCCACCTGTGCCAAGCGGAGCCGGAGGAGGAAGAGGCGGGCGCAATCCTCTATGCATTCGCCGCCATCGGCGAGATCGAGCACGCCATCAACGAGCGGCTGCCGAAGGATCCTGTATCGCTGCGCGACCTGATCCGCGGGCTGGCGCCCAAGCGCGACGCGGTGCGCCGGGCGCGGGAGCAGGCAAAGCGGCAGCGCGAGGAGGAGGAGGCGGCCCGCGCCCGCCTCCCTGTGCCGGCCCCGGCTCCGTCGGCCCCGCCCCGTCCGGCGCCGCCCGCCCTCGACCTCAAGGCCCTCGACGCCCTGCCGGACACGATGCGAACGCTCTCGGCGGGCCTCCTGGCCGCCGACACGACGGATGCCAGGGCCTACACGCTGTCGCGGATGGCCTCGTGGTCACGCATCCGCCAGCTGCCGCCCAACGAGGGGGGCCGCACCAGTGCGATGCCGCCGGCGGAGGAAGCGGCCACCCTGCGCGACCTCTGCCAGCGCGGCGACAACGCGGCCGCCCTGGCCATCCTGAACGACCTCGTCTGGAGTGCGCCCTTCTGGTTCGAGGGGCACCGGATCAGCGCCGAACTGCTCCTGCGCTCCGGTCCCGACCACGCCGACGCCCACGCGGCCGTGTGCGGAGCCATGCCGCTCCTGCTGCGGCGCTTCCCCGCGCTCGTCACCTTCACCTTCGCGGACGGCACGCCCCTGGCCGAGCCCGAGACGCAGGCATGGCTGTCGGAATGCGGGGGCACCGCTGCCCCGGCGAACGGGCTCGACCGGGCCCTCACGGAGGTGCGCCAGCTCCTCGCCGCCGGCAAGGGCCGGGAAGCGGTGGACCGCATGGCGACCCTGACCGAGGACAGCGGCAGCGGGCGCGACCGGCTCCTGCGCCAGATCGCCCAGGCCCGGTTCTGCCTCGATGTCGGCCTCGTCGCCGCCGCGCTCCCCCTGCTCGACCACCTGGACCAGATGCTGGAGGCCCACGGCCTGGAGAGCTGGGAGCCGGGTCTCGCGGCCCAGGTCGCCGAGCTGCGCTTCCGCGCGCTGACCCATCCCGACGCCTTCAAGCTCGTGCCGGAGGATCGGCGCCGTCTGGGCCTCGATCTGACCCGCCAGCGGCTCGTGAGGCTCGATTTCGCCACCGCAGCGCGCCTGTTCCGGTGAGGGGCACGCTGCGACCACCCTGGACTCACGGGATCAAGGGACCACGATGGCTCAAGATGTTTCCGTAGCGCCGAAAGAACGCGTCAACATCAAGTTCAAGCCCAGCACCGGCAACATGAAGGAGGAAGTGGAGCTTCCCCTCAAGCTGCTGATGCTCGGTGACTTCACCGGCCAGCCCGACGACCGCCCCGTCGACGACCGCCTGCCAGTGGAGGTGAGCAAGGACAACTTCGACGAGGTGCTGCGGAGCCACGACCTCAAGCTCGCGCTCAACGTGCCGAACCGCTTGGAGGAGGATCAGGCCGAATCGGAGATGCGGGTGGATCTCAGCTTCTCCGGCCTGAGGGATTTCGAGCCGGAATCGATCGCCCGGCAGGTGCCTGAACTCGCCGCGCTGCTGAAGCTGCGTGAGGCGCTGGTCGCGCTCCGGGGGCCGCTCGGCAACGTCCCGACCTTCCGCAAGTCGATCCAGCACCTCCTGGAGAGCGACGACACGAGGGAACGGCTGCTGCTCGAAGTGGCCGGGCCGAAGGCCGACGACGCACCATCCGACGACGCGCACTGAGCCGAGTGAGAGGACACCCGATGACCCTGCAAGTCGCCACCGACGCGCCGACGCGCCCGACCGTGATGCACGACCTCCCGCTCCTCGACCAGATCCTGGTCGAGACCAAGGTCCGCCCCTCGGACGAGGGATACGACCTCGCCCGCCAGGGCGTGGCGGCCTTCGTCTACGAGCTGATGCAGCCGCGCCGGAAGAACGACCAGATCAACAACGCGATCATCGACCAGATGATCGCCGGGATCGACGCTCGGATCTCCCATCAGATCGACGAGATCCTCCACCACGAGGAGTTCCAGAAGCTCGAATCCGCGTGGCGCGGCCTGAAGTTCGTGGTGGACCGGACGGATTTCCGCCAGAACGTTCGCCTCGAGATCCTCAACTGCTCGAAGGAGGATCTGCTCACCGACTTCGAGGACAGCCCCGAGATCGTGAAATCGGGACTGTACCGGCACATCTACTCGGCGGAGTTCGGCCAGTTCGGCGGCAAGCCCTACGGCGCGGTGATCTCGAACTACACCTTCGGAGCTGGACCGCAGGACGTGAAGCTGATGCGCTTCATGTCGAGCGTCGGCGCCATCTCGCACGCGCCCATGGTGGCCGCTGCGGCGCCCGAGATGTTCGGCGTGGAAAGCTACGAGGAGATCCCCAACCTCAAGGATTTCGACTCGATCTTCGAAGGACCCCGCTACGCCCGCTGGAACGCCTTCCGGCAGACCGAGGATGCCCGCTATTTCGGCCTGACCCTGCCGCGCTTCCTGCTGCGACTGCCCTACGGGCCGGAGACGGTCCCGGTGAAGTCCTTCAACTACGAGGAGAAGAGCGGCGGTGCGACGAACAGCTACCTCTGGGGCAACGCGGCCTTCGCCTTCGCCACACGCCTGACCGAGTCTTTCGCCCTCTATCGCTGGTGTCCGAACATCATCGGCCCGCAATCGGGCGGCGTGGTGGACAACCTGCCGGTCCATCACTTCGAATCGATGGGCCAGTTGCAGACCAAGGTGCCGACGGAGGTGCTGATCACCGACCGGCGGGAATACGAACTCGCGGAGCAGGGTTTCATTGCCCTCACCATGCGCAAGGGCAGCAACAACGCCGCCTTCTTCTCCGCCAACTCGGTGCAGAAGCCGCGATTCTACGGAAACAGCGAGGAGGGCAAGCGCGCGGAGCTGAACTACAAGCTCGGAACCCAGCTGTCCTACATGTTCATGATCAACCGCTTGGCCCACTACATCAAGGTACTGCAGCGGGAGAACATCGGCTCTTGGAAGAACCGGGCCGAGTTGCAGGACGAACTCGGCAAGTGGATCGGCCAGTACGTCGTGGATCAGGACAATCCCTCGCCGGAGGTGCGGGCACGGCGCCCCCTGCGCAAGGCCGAGATCCGCGTGGAGGATGTCGAGGGCGAGCCCGGCTGGTACCGGGTGGCCCTCTCGGTGATCCCGCACTTCAAATACATGGGCGCGGACTTCACGCTCTCCCTCACCGGCAAGCTCGACAAGCTCTGACACCGGTGGGGCCGCCGCGACCGGCGCGGCGGCCCGATCCCGAGGCATGACCGCGATGGCGAGCCTGTTCGAACGGTTGGAGCGGACCCGGGAGGGGATCGGCCCGCGCCTCGCCGGCCCCGTCGGGCCGCCATTGCCGGACAGTGTCCTCGCCAACGTCCGCCAGATCCTCAACGCCCGCCAGGGTTGCTGTCAGATCCGGCAGGATTTCGGCCTGCCGGACCTCACTTCCATCGCGGACGAGGCGTCGGAGATCGTGTCCTCCATCGCCAAGGCGGTGGCCACGCAACTCGAACGGTTCGAGCCGCGGCTGCGCCATGTGAGGGTGAAGCCGTCGGCGGAGGGGGGCCGCATCGGCGAGATGGCCTTCACCATCTCGGCCGTGCCGGTCGATGACGGCCGCCGCGAGACCCTCTCCTTCGATGCGGTGGTCGATCAGGACGGTCAGATCCGCCTGGCGTGACGTGTCTGTGTGCGGCTCCGGCTACGGCGCGGGAAGACCTTCCCCGCCGCGACGGGCCTTCAGGTAAGAGGTACATGTCGCTCAACGCCCTCTACGAGAACGAGCTGTCCTACCTGCGTGAACTCGGCCAGGAGTTCGCCCGGGCCAATCCCAGTCTCGCGGGCTTCCTGTCCCGGGAGGCGACCGATCCGGACGTGGAGCGGCTCCTCGAAGGCTTCGCCTTCTCCGTGGCGCAGCTGCGGCAGAAACTCGAAGACGAGATGCCTGAACTCGTCCACGGGCTCATCCGGCTGCTCTGGCCGCATTACCTGCGGCCGGTCCCGCCCATGAGCGTCGTGGCCTTCACGCAGGTGAACGAGGGCGACCGGGGCGCCATCGTGATCCCGGCGGGCATCGCCCTCGCGTCCCGCCCGGTCGACGGCGTCTCCTGCCGGTTCCGCACCTGCTATCCCGTCGATGTCCTGCCTCTGGCGATCACGGAGGTCGAGGGCGAGAGCGGGCACGCCTCCGCGCGCCTGTCGCTGACCCTCCAGGCGACGGGACGGGGCGGCCTGCGCGCGCTTCAGGGCGGGCGCCTCCGCCTCTTCCTCAACACCGCCCGGGAGCCCTCCGTCGGGCGGGCGCTGCTGCTGTGGCTCTCGCGCCATCTGCGGGCGATCACCGTGCGGGACGAGGCGGGCGTCCGCCTGTCGCTGCCGCCGGACGCCGTGCAGCCGGTGGGGTTCGGCGCCGACGAGGCCGTGATCCCCTATCCGCGCAACGCCTTCGCGGGGTTCCGCTACCTCCAGGAATACCTCGCCTTTCCCCAGAAGTTCCTGTTTCTCGACGTCACCGGCCTGGAGCCCGTCGCCACGCTGGCGGGGCGGAAGGTGACGCTGACCTTCGAGTTCGCGCGGCCCCTCCCGGATCAGATGCGGATCACCCGGGACCATGTGGTGCTGAACTGCACGCCGGTGATCAACCTGTTCCCCCAGGACGCACCGCCCCTGCGGGTGGACCGGTCGCGCAGCGAATACCGCGTGGTCACCGGAAGCCACCCGGAGGCGGCGATCTACGCGATCGACCGCGTGGTCGGCCACTTCCAGGGCAAGGCGGGGCGGATCGACTACGAGCCCTTCGAGTCCTTCCGGCACGACCTGCCGGGTGCGGTCGGCAGCAAGGCCTATGTCAAGGAGCGCCTGCGCCCGGCCGCGGTGGGGCGGGGCATCGACCATTTCCTGTCCTTCGTGACGCCGGACATGCCCGACGCGGCGACCACCGGCGAGGTGGTCTCGGTGGCGCTGACCTGCACGGACGGCGCCCTCGCCGAACGCCTCGGCATCGGCATGATCGACCAGCCGACCTCGGAGACCCCCGCCACCGTGCGGTTCACCAACGTGGCGGGGGTGAGCCCGCACACGCCGCCGCCCATCGGCGAGAACCTCCTGTGGCGGTTGATTTCCAATCTCGCGCGCAACTTCTCATCGCTGGCCGATGTCGGCGCCCTGCGCACCCTCCTAGCGAGCTACGATTTCCGCGCGCTGCACGACCTCCAGGCCCGGCGGCGCCTGGAGGTCGTGCAGCGCG
>NZ_BPQE01000031.1 GCF_022179085.1 Methylobacterium aerolatum | reverse complement strand
AGTGACGAGGGGCGGATGTGAGTTGGCGATGACCGAACTCGCTCTCACGAACCGCGTGAACACCCTCGCCGTCATTGCGAGCACAGCGAAGCAATCCAGCAGCGCCACGATTTGAGAAGTTCCGCCGCCCTGGATTGCTTCGCTCCGGTCGCAATGACGGTGAGGGTAGCGGCAGGGCGGCAGCCTGACTCAGCTGTCCCAAGCGAGGGCCATGACGAAATCCCGCCACGGAAAACCGTGCGGGCGGGCCGATGTCGCGATGAAGCCGAACTGTGACGGGGTGGCTGAGGTGGGGCGTCTTGCGTGTTCGAAGTCGTGCCGTTGTCGGCCGCTTCCATGCCCCTGGGGCCACTGCCATCACGTTGTTCGTTGTAAGGCCGCTAGGTCCCGGGCCGAACGTGACCCGTTTCCGTCGAGGCGGCTACCTGCTGGGGTGGAGTCATCCCTGTCTCCTTGACTTCATCAAGTAGACTTCAGCGATCGACCGCACTATCGGAGGCTGGGCGGGCGATCTGTGCCTGCATTCGCGAAGCACAATTGGAGACTGCGCCCGCTTCCGTGGGTCGTCAATCGGAAAGTTTAGCCAAGCTCCGTTTTTTTAGCGCGCGCGGCGGCGGAAAGGCGCATCGCTTCAACGAATCAATGCCTTAGCGCATGGTCCACAAGTGGATAAAGATCGCCGGCGCAGCAATTGATTAGCCCTCGATCCTTTGGCTCGCCATCGCCCATGCGCCCTCGCCTGGATCGAGGCACGGGTTGCCCGGCCGGACACGTCGCGCGTCGGGGAAGGGTGGATCGCGGAAGCCGTCGGAGCGCCAGTGCAGACGCGCACTCACTTCGTTCACGGGTGTCTGCACTGGCGAATTGTATTTGCATCAATTTTTCCGGTCCCGGCTGACGCCTCCGACGAAATCGATGCACTAGCGCTGGCTCACCTCCGTCGCGGGGGCGCCGGCGATGCGATCACGGATGTTCATGAACCATGTGGGCGCCGGCGCCCGCCCGTCGCCGACCACGACGGTGGCGGTCATGCCCGCCACCAGGGGCACGTTCTCCGGGACCTGCTCGATCTGGATCCGCACGGGCACGCGCTGGGCCAGTCGGACCCAGGTATAGACCGGGTTCACGTCGGGCAGGCCCTGGGTGCTGGGGGCGGCGTTCGGCGTCGAGATGCCGAGGGTGATGCTGGAGACCCGTCCCTTCAGGTGCGGGCCGTAACCCATCAGGGCAACGTCGGCACTGTCGCCCACGTGGATGTTCTGCATCTTCGTTTCCTCGAAGTAGCCGTCGATCCAGTAGGAATCCGTGTCGACCACGCTGATGTTCGAGGTGCCGCTGCGGGCGTAGTCGCCCACCCGCATCAGCAGGTTGGTGACCCGCCCGTTCACCGTCGAACGGACCTCGGTGCGCGATAGGTTGATCTTCGCCTGCCGCAGCTGCGCCTGCGCGGAATCCAAGGCGGCCTCGGCGATCTTGGCGTTGCCCGCGTAGATCTGCTTCTCCTCCACCGAGGTCGAGACGGTGGACAGGGCCTCGCGCCGGGCCGCCTGGGTGCTTTTCACCGAGAGGTCGGCCTGCCGGTTCTTCACCTCGGCATCGGCGGAGGCGACGGCCACCTCGAAGTCGACCGGATCGATCACGTAGAGGATGTCGCCCTTTTTCACGTTCTGGTTGTCAGTGACCTTCACCTCGACGATCTGGCCGGAGACCTGGGGCGCGATGGTCGCGACCTGCACGCGCACACGGCCGTCCCGGGTCCAGGGGGCCTCGACGTAGAACTGCCAGACGAAGGCCGCCGCGGCGAAGGAGGCGAGGAGGATGAGCCCCGTCGCCACGAGTCGAACGACCTTCGCGGTCCGCCCCCGCGCCGTCGTCGGGGTGATGGTCGTCCGGGCAGGCTGGACCGGGGGCGGATCGTCCCGGCGCGGGCGGTCCGCCGGCGGGGCGGGCTCCGTCACGGCGGCCTTCTTGGGATCGTCCTCGTCGGCGGTGGTCTGGCTCATTGGGTCAGGGCGATCAGCAGGGCGAGGACACAGACGTAGATCCCGGCCTCGGCCAGGGGCGCGTTGGCGACGTAACGGCTGAGCCGCACCCGTGCGAACACGAGGCGCAGCACCATGAAGATCGCCAGGGCGATCAAGGCGTAGCCGACGAAGCTCGACACGAGCACCCCGCCGAAGTGCAGATCCTTGTGCATGGTCCTCTCGTTGGCGTGACGGTCGGGATGGCGCCGCGGTGAAAGCGAAGCCGGCCCGGCCGGGGACGGGTCAGAACGGTGCGACCTGCAGCCGTCTCAGGAAGGGGCGATGGTGGGCGATGGTGCGGGCGGTGCTGACGAGGTCGCTCACCGCCCGGGCCGCCAGGAGGCGCGTGCCGCGGGTCTCCCCGCTCCCGGCTGCCGCCGCCAGGATCCCCCGGGCCGCCGCCTCCATGGCCTTGTCGTCGCCCCGGGCGAGGGCGTCGCGGGCGGCCGGAACCGCCTCCCGCATCGCCGCGAGGCGCCACAGCATCCGGAGCTCCGCATGCGCCCGGGCGGCGGCGGCTTCAAGCCGCGCCAGGGCGAAGGCGTGGGTGAGATTCGCCCGCCGGACCGCCCCGCTGCCGGAACTGTAGCCCGCGAATTGGAACAGGCGGTCGGCGTTCAGGCTGGTCCGCGTGGTGGCGTCGCCGCCCTCGCCGACGAGGGCCGAGGCCAGCGCGCGCCTGGCGGAATCGAGGGCGAAGACCCGCTTCATCGCGGGCGAGACCGGCAGCACGATCCGCACCACGAGGCAGAGCATCACCGCCGCCACGATGACGAGGAAGCCGTTCAGCAGAAAGGTCTCCGCATCGTAGCTCTGAGGGTTGGAGGGCGAGAGGAGCACGGGGAAGAACACGATCAGGATGAAGCCGATCGTGAAGGTCTTCTGGTTGAGCGACAGGAGGCACCCGGCGAAGATCACGGGCGCAAGGGCGATGGCCAGCATCGGGAAGCCCTGCACGCCGTTGAGGGCCGTGAACCGCACGATCCCCGCCAGGGTCGCGGCGATGGTCATTCCGATCAGCACGCCGGTGGAGAACTTTTTCGGGTCGGGCGTGGTCGATGACAGGGCGGCCGTCGCGGCCACCTGGACCAGGGCGAAGGACGCCTGCGGCAGGCCCAGGGCGATGAAGGCGGCGGCGGTGACCGCGAAGCCGATGGCCACCCGCAGGGCGCCGCGCAGGGCCAAGGGGAAGTCCCGGTGCGTGGGCAGGGTCGTGTCGCGCAGGGGGGCGTGCCCGTCCGCCAGCGCCCGCAAACCGTCATGGGCGAAGGTGGCCGCGCAGGCGAAGTCGAGGGCGCGCTGAAGCACCACGATCTCGTCGAGGGGGCGGGAGGGGTCGCGCATCGCCTCGTCGACCAGGCGGCGCAGGCGCTCGTCGTCGGCGTCGAGGGCGGTGTCGTCGGGCGCGGCGGCGATCCGGCGGCAGGTCGCCAGGGCCTCCGTCACGGCGGGGGAGGGGGCCTCCAGATGCGCCGCCGCGGCGGCCACGGTGCGGATCGCGGCGGCCATCGCGTAGAGGGCGGCGATGCACGAACGGGCGCCCGCCGCGCGGAAAGGGCCGTCGTCGAGCTCGCCCGCGATGGCGTTGGCGTCGGCACGCATCGGCGCGATGGTCCGGATGAGGGCAGCGGTGCGCGTCGGGCCGAGGTCGCCGTCCCGGAGGGTGTCGAGGGCGTAGCCCCGCGTGGCGTCCCAGGCGGAGGTCATGGTGGGCAGGAGCGAGCGCCATGTGCTCGGGGAGGCCAGCGCGTCGTTGATGAAGGTGATCGCGACGATGCCGACCACGATGGCCGCCACGCGCCCCGTCGCGGCGGTGAAGGCGTCCTGCGGCATGTCGATCTGGGCCAGCGCGATGATCGCCACGGTGTAGCCCGAGAGCATCGCCCCGTAGGCCCGGGTGTCCTGCAGATATTGGGCGACGAAGACGCAGAGGCCGAGCCACACCGTGAACGCCGTGAGCAGCAGCACGCGGTCCTGCCCGAACAGGGCGACGAACACGATGGAGACGGCGGCTCCGACGAGCGTGCCGAGGAGACGGTAGAACGCCTTGGACAGGGCCTGCCCACGCTTCGGCTGGGCCAGGATCGCCACGCAGGTCGCCGCCGAGGAGGCGCTGTCGAGCTGCAGCCAGAAGCTGACGCCGAGGGCCAGGACCATCGCCAGCCAGATACGCAGGGCGAAGGCCCAGGCGTGGGGCTTCGGCACCCAGCCGTCGATCCGGTCCACGAGGCGATCGAGGCGTGAGGATGCCGCCGCCGGGGAGGCGGAGTCAGCCACGGCCGGGCGCCTCGGCCGGGCCGGAACGATGCGCGCCACCAAGGCAGCGCGTTGCATGGGGGCGCCGCGCACCAGCGAGGCACCGCGCGCTAGAAGGGCACCGCGCGTCCATCCTCTCTCCGTCGCAAGCTGAGCGGAAGCTCAGTCAGAACGCACGGCGGCGGCGGCAGTTCATTGCGGGGGAAGGGACCGGCTCAGGCCTTGTCGTTTCCCTTCAGGCGCTTGTTGCACTGGCTCCAGTATTGCGGCCACTTCGGCCCCTGGGCGGCCTTCTGCTCCTTCGTCAGGGCCTTCCATTCGGCCCCGCAGGTCTTCTGCCGCGCCCGGGCGGCACTTTGCCCCGCGGAGAGGGGCTTTGCCGGGGTCGCCGCGGCGGCGGAGGATGCCGGTGCGTCGTCCTTGGCGACGGCCGCCGTCCCGGCGGCGAGGGATAGGGCCAGAAGGGCAGCCCCGAGGGATTTGTGAAACATGGTCCAGTCGATCTCCGAACAGCGCGCGACCGCGCGCGTCGCCATCAGGTCATGAGACTGGAGTCCTGTCCACGGACAGGGAGCCGAGCTTCCGCCTCATCCACTCACGAAAACGTGACAGGCTCGGGAGGGGCGCCTTGAGCGTTTCGGGGAAATCGTCTTCACTGCGTCCGCGTTCACGGTCGACAAGCCGTCCCGCCGGCGACGGGTTCGAGGAGCAACGAGTGATGGCAGCGGTCACCGGGCGGCCGATCGACGTCTATACCTGGAGCACGCCGAACGGGTGGAAGATCCCGATCATGATGGAGGAGTGCGGGCTCCCCTACGCGATCCAGTCGGTCAACATCGGCAAGAACGAGCAGTTCGCCCCGGACTTCCTGAAGGTCTCGCCGAACAACAAGATCCCGGCCATCGTGGACCATGAGGGCCCCGGCGGTGCGCCGATCTCCGTGTTCGAATCCGGCGCCATCCTCCAGTATCTCGGCCGCAAGACCGGCCGGTTCTATCCGTCCGACGAGCGGGCTCGGGTGGCGGTGGACGAGTGGCTGTTCTGGCAGGTCGGCGGGTTCGGGCCGATGCTCGGCCAGACCCACCATTTCACGATCTACGCGCCCGAAAAGGTGCCCTACGCCATCGACCGCTTCACCACGGAGGCCAAGCGCCTCTACGGCGTCCTGGACCGACGCCTCGACGGGCGGGACTACCTCGCCGACGACTTCTCCATCGCCGATATCGCGGTGGTCACCTGGGCGAAGCTGCACTTCAAGCAGGGCGTCGAGATCGCCACGCTGCCGAATGTCAGCCGCTGGCTTGACCGCGTGCTGGCCCGGCCCGGCGTCCAGCGGGGCCTCGCCGCGATCTAGAGCCTGTGACGGCCCCGCCCCCGTCATCGCGAACGGAGGCGGCCGTCCCGGCCGCGTCGCAACGGCCGGGCGAAGGGGTGATGAGGGTCAGTTCTTGTTCGCGGCCTGCTGGTTCACGGCCGGGACACGGGTCCAGGTCTGCGAGCCGCAGAGGATCTTGAGCAGGCAGCCGGACACGCTGAGTTCCGCCTCGCTCTCGCGCTCCATGCTCACGTCGTAGGTCTTGCCTTCCTCGACGTTGTAGATCGTGCCGGAGAACTTGCCATCGTCGGGCCGCAGACCCTCGATGAGCTGGAGGCCGATGACCGGGCGAGCCCGCTTCTTCGGATCGGGGTTCTTCACGTCGGTACGCGGGGTGCCCGATTCCGTCGTGGGGACCTTCAGCCACACGACCTTGCCGCAGACGAGGTTCGCGTTCGTCCCGCACTTGTCGATCTGGATCTTGGCGCGGCCGTCGCCGGTGAGCCACGTGCCCGAGGGGTCCTTCGGGGTTTCGGCCTGGGCGGCGGCGAGGCCGCCGAGCAGGAAGGCGGGGCTGAGGGCGAGGCGCAGGATCGGCGTCATGGACAGCTCCGGATAGTGGGTGGCCCCGGCGGATTGGCCGGCGACCGATGCGGCGATGAGGCCCCCGCATTCAGGCGAATTTTCGGCCGTGTTGCGGCAACGCCACGGATCCCCGGATTCCTGCGGCGGCCGTCCCGGCCTCGTGGCGGGTTGAGGCGCAGGGACGGCAAGGCTATAAGCCCGCCGCCTATCGGGTTTCGCGCCGGCACCGATGCCGCGCGAGCCACCGCGGGCCGCGGAGCGATGCGGACATGGTTCGTGCGCCCGAGCTCACGACCGAGCCTTCTTCGACAGAAAGACCGACGGATCATGGCCACCGAGCGCACCTTCTCGATCCTCAAGCCCGATGCCACGCGCCGCAACGTCACCGGCGCGGTGAATGCCCTGATCGAGGGCGCCGGCCTGCGCATCGTGGGCCAGCGCCGCATCCGCATGACCAAGGCCCAGGCAGAAAAATTCTACGAGGTCCACAAGGAGCGCCCGTTCTACGGCGAGCTCGTGGAGTTCATGACCTCCGGCCCGGTGGTCGTGCAGGTGCTGGAGGGCGAGAACGCCGTCGCCAAGTACCGTGAGGTGATGGGCGCCACGAACCCGGCCCAGGCCGCCGAGGGCACCATCCGCAAGCAGTTCGCCGAGTCCGTCGGCGAGAACACCGTCCACGGCTCCGACAGCCAGGAGAACGCGAAGATCGAGATCGCGCAGTTCTTCCAGGACTCGGACATCGCCGCCTGAGGCGACGGTGGCCGGCGGGGCACAATGCCCCGCCGCCATGCCGGGGCGAGCGCCGCCCCGGCATGAAGACCGACAGGTGTGTCCGCCCCGTCCTTGACGCGGTGGACGCCTCGGGAGTCCAAGAGCGGGGTCAGTCCTTCGCGCTTCGGAACACCGCCACGATGTCGACCCGCCGCCTTTCCCTCTTGACCGCCGGCCTCCTCGCGCTCGGCGCCACCGCCGCCCTGGCGAGCGGTTCCTCGGCCCCCTTCGAGCAGTACCAGCCCGATCCCGCCCTGCGGACGGCGAGCAAGGCCAACCTCGAAGGCCGCGTGCGCCACGCCTGCGCCGTCGTCCAGGCCCGCATGACCAGCGCCCCCGAAGCGTCCCTGGAGCGCCCCTGCGGCTGCTACGCCAAGCAGACCCTGCGCACCCTCGACGAGTCCGAGATCGAGGCCTACCGCACCACCGGCTATTTCAACGACAGCGCCCGCGCCAAGGCCCTCTCGGCCCTCGACGCCTGCAAGCTGCAGCGCCCCGTCTGATCTCACCGCGCTCATCCCGGGGCCGCTCAGCGGAGCCCGGGACCCTGATACGCCGCCGGCGTCTGGATCTTGCGGCGTCGGCGGTTCCGGGTTCCGGGGTCGCCTTCGGCGCCCCGGAACGACAGCGATCCGCTTACAGGCTGAACAGAGCCCCATCGGCCGGCACCCGGTCGATGACGACCCGGTCGCCTTCGAGCCGCGCCTGCCCCCCCGCGATGAGCGCGAGCGCCGCCGGGTAGAGGCGGCGCTCCTGCACGATCACCCGGGCGGCGAGGCTGTCGGGATCGTCGCCCTCATGCACGGGCACGGCGGCCTGGGCGACGATGGGGCCTGCATCGAGTTCCGGCACCACGAAATGCACGGTGCAACCGTGCAGCCGCACGCCGGCCGCGAGCGCCTGAGCGTGGGTGTGGGTGCCCTTGAACAGCGGGAGCAGCGAGGGATGGATGTTGATCATCCGCCCCGCCCACCCCTCGACGAAACCGGGCGTCAGGATCCGCATGAATCCGGCGAGCACCACGAGATCGACCTGCGCCTCGCGCAACGCCGCATCGATGGCCGCGTCGAAGGTGGCGCGGTCGGGGAAGGCGCGGTGGTCGATGGCGCGGGTCGCCACGCCCATCGCGTCGGCGCGGGCCAGCCCCTCCGCCTGCGGATCGTTGGCAAGCACCAGAACGATTTCGGCCGGATAGGCCGGATCGCGGGCGGCCTCGGCCAGGGCGACCATGTTCGAGCCGCGCCCCGAGATCAGGACCGCGACGCGGACCTTGCCCGAGCCCGCCATCAGAGGGACAGGGTGCCCGTGAAGGTCACCGGCTCGGCGCCGCGGGCGGTGATGCGCCCGAGGCGGACCGGCGCCTCACCGGCCTCGGTGAGAGCGCGCGCGACGGCGTCCTCGGAGCCGGCGGCGGCGACGACGGCCATGCCGATCCCGCAATTGAAGGTCCGCAGCATCTCCGCCTGCGCCACGCCGCCCTCTCGGGCGAGCCAGCCGAAGACCGGCGGCGGCGTCAAGGCGTCGAGGTCCACCTCGATGCCGACGTCGTCGGGCAGGACGCGGGGCAGGTTGTCGGGGAAGCCGCCGCCGGTGATGTGGGCGAGCGCCTTGATCCCGTCCGTGGCGCGCAAGGCCGCCAGCAGGGGCTTCACGTAGATCCGGGTCGGCTCCAGAAGCGCCTCGCCGAGGCTGCGGGCGCCGTCGAAGGGCGCGGGCGCGTCCCAGGCGAGGCCGGTGCGGGCGACGATGCGCCGGACCAGGGAGAAGCCGTTGGAATGCACGCCCGAGGAGGGCAGGCCCAACACCACGTCGCCCGCGGCGATGCCGGGCTTCGGCAGCAGCGCCCCTCGCTCGGCGGCACCGACGGAGAAGCCGGCGAGGTCGTAATCCGACCCGTCGTAGAGGCCGGGCATCTCGGCGGTCTCGCCGCCGATCAGCGCGCAGCCCGCCTGACGACAGCCCTCGGCGATGCCGCGCACGATGTCGGCGCCGACGCCGGGCACAAGCTTGCCGGTGGCATAGTAGTCGAGGAAGAACAGCGGCTCGGCGCCCTGCACCACGAGGTCGTTCACGCACATCGCCACGAGGTCGATGCCGATCGTGTCGTGACGGCCCGTCTCGATGGCGATCTTGACCTTTGTGCCGACCCCGTCGTTGGCCGCGACCAGGATCGGATCCTTGAAGCCCGCCGCCTTCAGGTCGAACAGGCCGCCGAAGCCGCCGATCTCGGCATCGGCGCCCGGCCGCCGCGTCGAGCGCACCAGGGGCTTGATGGTCTCGACCATGGCATTGCCGGCATCGATATCGACGCCCGCCTGCGCATAGGTGAGGCCGGTGGGCCCTTTGTCGTCCGCCGTCATGCCAGCGTGTTCCCGCGTTGATTGCGGTTTCGCTCTAGCGGGTTGGGAAGGCGAGCGCGAGTCGGGACTGCCGTGCCGCCCCGCCTGCCGGTGCGCAGCGAGGATGGCGGGCGCGGAAGGCCCCCCGTCCCTTGACCTGCGACCGCCGACCCCCAACCCTGGTGGCCCATGCCCAACGACACCCCGCCGCGACAGCTCACCTTCGATCTGCCCTTCGATCCCCGCTACGGCCGGGAGGACTTCCTCGTGGGCGATGCCAACGAGGCGGCCTACGGCCTGATCGAGGCGTGGCCGCACTGGCCGGACCGCGTGCTGCTGCTCACCGGGCCTGCGGGGAGCGGCAAGAGCCATCTCGCGGCGATCTGGGCGGAGCGCGCCCACGCTTGGACCGTCCCCGCCTCGGGCGTCACGCACGAGCGGGTGCAGCACCTCGTCTCCAACGGGGCGCTGGTGATCGAGGATGTCGATCGGCCGGAGGGGCGGGACGAGGCGGCCCTGTTCCATCTCCTCAACCTCGTGCGGGAGCGCGGCTCGCCGGTGCTGTTCACGAGCGGGCGGCCCATCGATGCGCTGGGGCTCGCCACCCCCGATCTGCGCTCGCGCCTGCGCCTCGCGCCGGGCGTCGCCATTGACGCGCCGGACGACGCCCTGCTGCGGGCGGTGCTCGTGAAACTATTCGTGGACCGGCAACTCATCGTCGATCTGGGCGTCATCGAAGCGGTGGCCCTGCGCATCGACCGGTCCCTGGGCCGGGCACGGGACGTGGTGGCCGAGCTCGACCGGGATGCCCTCGGGCGGGGCCGCCGCATCAGCCGCCCCCTGGCGCTCGCGGTCCTGCGACGGATGGGCCTCGACGGCGAGGCGGGAGCCGACGACGAGGCAGGCTGAATGGCCCGCTGTCATCGAACTGTCGTGACGGCGGCGCCGGTGCGGTGGTAAGGGGCGCGGCTCGTCCGGCGACATGGGATGGAACTCGCACATGGAATCGACGCCAAAATCCCTCGACCGCAAGGATGACGGGGATGCGGCGACCGGCTCGGGTGCCTCGCCGACCCAGCCCAGCAGCGCCCGCAGGCCGGCCGCCGCGCCCAAGGCGGCCCGCGCCGCCGACACCAGGGCCGAGGGACCGAAGTCTGCGACCACCTCCGCCGGGGCGGGGGCGAAGGCCGCACCCAGAACCGTCGCCAAGGCCGTCGCGAAGGCCGCACCGAAATCCGCGGCGAAGCCCGCCGCCGATCCGGGCGACGAATGGCCCGCCGCCTCCGAGCCCGCCGCTCCGACCGCACCGGCCGCCGGGCCGGCCCACGACCCCGTCATTGAGGCGGGCCGCGCCCTGCGCCATGCGCCCGAGCGCTTCGTGAACCGCGAGCTGTCCTGGCTCCAGTTCAACCGGCGCGTGCTGGAAGAGGCGTCGAACACCAATCACCCGCTGCTGGAGCAGCTGCGCTTCCTCTCGATCTCGGCCAACAACCTCGACGAGTTCTTCATGGTCCGCGTCGCGGGCCTGCACGATCAGGTCCGGGCGGGGATCACCGTGCCCTCGCAGGACGGCCTGAGCCCGTCGGAGCAACTTGCCAGGATCGCCGCCGAGGTCGCGAGCCTCGCGGCGGACCAGCAGGCGCGCTGGCGCGAGTTACGCGCGGAACTGCACGCCAACGACATCGACCTCGTGGAGCCCGCCGACGTGTCGGGCGACGAGGCGACGTGGCTCGAAGACTACTTCCTCACCTACGTCTTTCCCGTCCTCACGCCGCTCGCCATCGATCCGGCCCACCCGTTCCCCTTCATCCCGAACCTCGGCACGACCCTCGCGCTGATGCTGGTGCGTCCCCGGGACGGGCGGGTGCTGCGGGCGCTCATCCGCATGCCCGGCCTCCTCGACCGGTTCGTGCGCCTGCCCGCCGGCGAGAGCGGGACCAAGGCCCGCTTCATCGCCATTGAGCAGGTGATCGTGATGTTCACGGCCCGCCTGTTCCCCGGCTACCTCGTGAAGGGCCAGGGTGCCTTCCGCGTGGTGCGCGATTCCGATCTCGAGATCGAGGAGGAGGCCGAGGACCTCGTCCTGCATTTCGAATCGGCCCTGAAGCAGCGACGCCGGGGCGTCGTGATCCGCATCGAGGTCGAGGCGGGCATGTCGGAGGAGCTACGCAACTTCGTCGTCGACGAGTTGGAGATCTCCTCCGACGCGGTGTTCCTCGTGGAAGGGATGCTCGCCCTCAACGAACTGTCGCAGATCGTCGGGATCGACCGGCCGGACCTGAAGTTCAAGCCCTACGCGCCGCGCTTCCCCGAGCGCATCCGCGAGAGCGGGGGCGACGTCTTCGCGGCGATCCGGCAGAAGGATTTCATCGTCCACCACCCCTACGAGTCCTTCGACTCGGTGGTGCAGTTCCTCGCGCAGGCCGCCCGGGATCCGAACGTCGTCGCCATCAAGCAGACGCTCTACCGCACCTCCTCGAACTCGCCGATCGTCGCCGCGCTGGCCGAGGCGGCGGAACTCGGTAAGTCGGTGACGGCCCTCGTGGAGTTGAAGGCCCGCTTCGACGAGGAGGCCAACATCCGCTGGGCGCGCAACCTGGAGAAGGCGGGCGCGCAGGTGGTGTTCGGCTTCGTGGAACTGAAGACCCACGCCAAGCTGTCGATGGTGGTGCGCCGGGAGGGCGACCGCCTCGTCACCTACTGCCACGTCGGCACCGGCAACTACCATCCGATCACCGCCCGCATCTACACGGACCTGTCGTTCTTCACGGCCGACCCGGCTGTGGCGCGCGACGTGAGCCGCATCTTCAACTTCATCACCGGCTATGCCGAGCCGGCCGAACTGGAGCGGATGGCGGTCTCGCCGCTAACGCTGAAGAACCGCCTCCTGGAGCACATCGAGGCGGAGGTCGCCCACGCCAAGGCCGGGCGGCCGGCCGCGATCTGGATCAAGTGCAACTCGCTGGTCGATGCGCAGATCATCGACGCGCTCTACGACGCGTCGCAGGCGGGGGTGCAGATCGATTGCGTGGTGCGCGGCATCTGCTGCCTGCGGCCGGGCATCCCCGGCCTGTCGGAGATGATCCGCGTGAAGTCGATCGTCGGGCGGTTCCTGGAGCACGGGCGCATCTACGCCTTCGGCAACGGCGTCGGGCTGCCCCATCCCAAGGCGATCGTCTATATCTCCTCCGCCGACCTCATGAGCCGGAACCTCGACAGGCGCGTCGAGGCCCTGCTGCCGATCACCAACCCCACGGTCCATCAACAGGTCCTTGACCAGATCATGCTGGCGAACCTCCTCGACAACCGGCAGAGTTGGCGCGTCCTGGCGTCCGGCGGATGCGAACGCATCCAGCCCGCCGACGGGGAGGAACCGTTCAACGCGCACAAGTACTTCATGACGAATCCCAGCCTGTCGGGCCGGGGCAAGTCGTCCAAGAAGTCGAGCCCCCGGGCGCTCAGCCGCCGCGCCCAGCGGGGATGACGGTGGAATGCCGCGCGGGCGCGATCCGGTGCGCATCCGGGCGGCTGGACCGCGAGGGGGAACCATCGTCCGCCATCGGTGATCGGTGGACGACGACCCCGATGCCGCCCCACGGCGCCGGCTCGATCGGGCGCCGCGACGGGCGGCCCCTTGACGCGAACGTGTAGGACCGAACGCTTGGCCAGCCCCAGCGCCCTCTCGCTCCCTGCCGACCGGGTGGTCCCGTCGGCCGATGCGCCGCATCCGCCGGTCGCCATCATCGATATCGGCTCGAATTCCGTGCGCCTCGTGGCCTATGACGGCCTCACCCGGGCGCCCACCCCCCTCTACAACGAGAAGGTGCTCTGCGGCCTCGGCCGGAACGTCTTCACCACGGGCCGCCTGAACGACGAGGCGGTGACCCGCGCCCTCATGGCCCTGCGCCGCTTTCGCATCCTGTGCGCGACCATGCGGGTGTCGCAGGTCTTCGTGCTGGCCACGGCCGCCGCCCGGGACGCGCAGAACGGGCCGGACTTCCTCCACGCCGCCGAGGAGGCCTGCGGGCAGGAGATCCAGCTCCTGTCGGGGCGGCGGGAGGCGGAACTCTCGGCGCTCGGCGTCGTGTCAGGGTTCTTCGCGCCGGACGGCGTGGTCGGCGACATGGGCGGCGGCTCCCTGGAGCTCGTGGACGTGCGGGGGGCCGTCGTCGGCCAGGGCGTGACCATGCCCCTCGGCGGGCTCACGCTCCAAGACCTCTCCGGCGGGTCGCTGAAGAAGGCCGCCAAGATCGTGCGCGAGCAGATGCGCAAGGCCGAGCCGCAACTGGAGACCCTGAAAGGCCGGACCTTCTACGCGGTCGGCGGCACATGGCGGGCCATCGCGCGGCTGCATCAGGCGGCCCGCGGCTATCCGGTCCACGTGATGCACGGATACACCGTCGATCCCACGGACGAGTTGAGCTTCCTGCAGATCGTGGAGCAGACCGACGCGGCCTTGCTGCAGGACGTGGAGATGGTGTCCGAGGCCCGGCGCCCGCTGCTCGCCTACGGCGCCTTGGTCCTGGAGGAGATCATCCGGGCCGGCCGCCCCCGCGCGGTGGCGATCTCGGCCTCGGGGGTGCGGGAGGGACTGCTGTTCGAGCAGCTCGACCGGGACAGCCGCCTCGCAGACCCGCTCCTCGCCTCGGCGGCGGAGTTCAACCGGCTGCGCGCCCGCGCGCCGGGCCATGGCACCGAGTTGATCGCCTGGACGGACCGCTTCATCGCGGACCTCGACGCCCCCGAGACCACGGACGAGCGCCGCCTGCGCCACGCCGCCTGCCTGCTGGCGGATGTCGGCTGGCGGGCGCATCCGGACTACCGGGGCGAGCAGTCGATCGCCGTGATCCAGAACGCCGCCTTCGTGGGCGTCGATCATCCGGGCCGGGCCTATCTCAGCCTCGCGGTGTCCCTGCGCCACAACGGCGTGGCGCCGGAGAAGGCCAACGCCGTCCTGCGAAGCCTTGCCGGGCCGAGGCTGTTCGAGCGCGCCCGCCTCCTCGGCGCGCTGCTGCGCGTCGCCTTCCCGATGTCGGCGGGCATGGACGGCGCCTTGCCCCGCGCGCCGATCTCCGTCGAGGACAACAAGGTGACCCTGCGCCTGCCGCCGGAATGGACCGAGTTGAACGGCGACCGCCTGCTCAATCGCGTCCGGGGCCTCGGCCGGGTGATCGGCCTGGACGGGCGGATCCTGGTGGGGTGAGGGCACTTTCTGCGCCCTTCCTCGAAGCCCTGCGGCGCGTGTGCCGTTCGGAACGGGAGAACCCCGATCCTCGCCCTCGGAGCGGCAAAGCCCGACCCTTATCCTGAGAGTCCGGCCGAAAGGGTTGTCGCGCCCTCCGTTTTTGCGAGTGGAGCGAAGACGAGGAGGGCTTCAAGGGCGGCCGGGACTTTCCCGGCCGGGCTCCGAGATGCGGTAAAGCCGCCCCGCTCGCACCTCAGGTGAAAGAAGCGGGCCGGATGGCACCGGCCGCAGACGCGTCCCGCTCGGCCCCCTATGCAGACCGACCTGCTATTCCCCGGCCGCCGGCTCGCGGAAATACGGCTCCACGGCGCCCTTCAGCTTCACCGTCATCGGGTTGCCGGCCCGGTCGAGGGTCTTGCCGGCCGAGAGCCGTACCCAGCCCTCGCTGACGCAATATTCCTCGACATTGGTCTTCTCGACGCCCTTGAACCGGACGCCGACGCCCCGTTCCAGGGCCTTCTCGTCGTAGAAGGGGCTGTTGGGGTTCGCCGCGAGGCGGTCGGGGGGCGTGTCGCTCATCGCCTCGGTCCAAGGTCGGTGGTGGCCGCCGCGCGGGATGCGGGCGCGGCCACGCCGTTACGGGATTCCCCGGGACGGCGCAACGCGGCCAGCAGGTCCGCGATCCTTCCGCCCTGGAGCAGGGGGACGAGGCGGCTCACCTCAGCGTGCGGCCGGTCCCACCATGCCGTGGCGAGGAGGGCCTCGACCTCCTCCGGGGCGAAGCGGTGCCGGACGACGCGGGCCGGATTGCCGGCCACGACGGCGTAGGCGGGCACGTCCTTGGTGACGACGGCCCGGGCCGCCACCACCGCACCGTGGCCGAGGGTTACCCCGGCGAGGATCATGCAGCCCGATCCCAGCCAGACGTCGTGCCCGATCACCACGTCCCCCCGCGAAGCGTGATAGTCCGCAGGGGCATCCGCGTCCGGGAAATGGCAGCGCATGGCGGCGAAGGGATAGGTCGAAGCCCAATCGAGCCGGTGATCGCCCCCGAGGAGGATCTCCACCTTGTCCGCGATGGAACAATAACGGCCGATCGTCAGCCTCCGGCCGCTTTCGGGGAAGCGGACCTTCGGCCTTCCGTAGGAATAGGCACCGATGGAGAAACCGTGCTTCCGCGCGAGAGCCGCGAGGTGGAGACGGGTCTCGTTGTGTGGGTTGCGCCCTCTGCGCAGGCGTTGCAACAGAGCCCTCAAGACGCATCTCCGTCCGGCCGACGGACAATGCGCTGAGCTGGACGAGCAGGAGCCCGATCGATGGCCGACAACATGTCCGATGATCTCAAGGCCGGGGCGCTCATCTATCATCGGCTGCCGCAGCCCGGAAAGCTCGAGATCCAGGCGACGAAGCCCCTCGGCAACCAGCGCGACCTCGCGCTCGCCTACTCGCCCGGCGTCGCCGCCGCCTGCATGGCGATCCACGACGACCCGCAGGAGGCCGCCAACCTCACCATCCGCCAGAACCTCGTGGCGGTGCTGTCCAACGGCACGGCCGTGCTCGGCCTCGGCGACATCGGCCCCCTGGCTTCGAAGCCGGTGATGGAAGGCAAGGCGGTCCTGTTCAAGAAGTTCGCCGGCATCGACGTGTTCGACATCGAAGTCGACCAGAAGGACGTGACCAAGCTCGTCGACGTGGTCTGCGCCCTCGAGCCGACCTTCGGCGGCATCAACCTGGAGGACATTAAGGCGCCGGAGTGCTTCGAGGTCGAGGAGCAGTGCCGGGCGCGGATGAACATCCCGGTCTTCCACGACGACCAGCACGGCACGGCGATCATCGTCGCGGCGGCGGTGCTGAACGGGCTGGAGCTCGCGGGCAAAAGCCTGGAGAGCGTGCGGATCGTGACCTCAGGCGCCGGCGCGGCGGCGCTCGCCTGCCTCAACCTCCTCGTGTCGCTGGGCGCCCGGGTCGAGAACATCACGGTCACGGACATCAAGGGCGTGGTCTACAAGGGCCGCCCGGAGCTGATGGACCGCTGGAAGGACGTCTACGCGCAGGAGACCGAGAAGCGGACCCTTGCCGAGGTGATCCCCGGAGCCGACGTGTTCATCGGCCTCTCCGCCGGTGGGGTGCTCAAGCCGGAATTCCTGCGCGAGATGGCGCCGAAGCCGCTCATCATGGCGCTCGCCAACCCCTACCCGGAGATCATGCCCGACCTCGCGGAGAAGGAGCGGCCGGACGCGATGATCTGCACCGGCCGGTCCGACTTCCCGAACCAGGTCAACAATGTCCTCTGCTTCCCCTACATCTTCCGCGGCGCGCTGGATGTCGGCGCCCACAAGATCAACGAGGAGATGAAGAAGGCCGCCGTGAAGGCTATCGCGGGCCTCGCCCACGAGACCACCTCGGACGTCGTCGCCCGCGCCTATGGCGGCGAGGCACGGCCCTTCGGCCCGAAATCCCTGATCCCGAGCCCCTTCGACCCCCGCCTGATCCTGCGCATCGCCCCCGCCGTGGCCCAGGCGGCGATGGATTCCGGGGTTGCCGGACGCCCGCTGGAGGACATCGCCGCCTATACCGAGAGCCTGGACCGGTTCGTCCACCGCTCCGGCCTCATCATGAAGCCGCTGTTCTCCAAGGCGAAGGAAAACCCGAAGCGGGTGATCTACGCCGAGGGCGAGGATGAGCGGACGCTGCGCGCGGTGCAGGCCATCCTCGAGGACAAGGTCGCCAAGCCGATCCTCGTCGGTCGCCCGCGGGTGGTCGAGACCCGGATGAAGCGCTTCGGCCTGTCCTTCCACCTCGGCCGGGACGTCGAACTGATCGACCCCGAGGACGATCCCCGCTACCGCTCCTACGTCCAGACCTATCTCGAGGTCGCGGGCCGCAAGGGCATCACCCCGGATGCCGCGCGTACCCTGGTGCGCACCAACAGCACCATCATCGGCGCCATCGCCGTGCGGCGGGGCGAGGCGGACGCCCTGATCTGCGGCCTCGAAGGCCGGTTCGAGACCCGCCTGCGGATCATCCGCGACGTGATCGGCCTTCAGCCGGGCATCAAGCAGCTCGCGGCGATGAGCCTGATCATCACCAACGAGGGTCCCTACTTCCTAACCGACACCCATGTCCGCCAGAACCCGACCGCCGAGGAGATCGCGGAGATCGCCCAGGCGAGCGCGAGCCACGTCGCCCGCTTCGGCATCACGCCCAAGATCGCGCTGCTCAGCCACTCGGATTTCGGGCAGTCGGACTCCGCCTCGGCCATGAAGATGCGCGAGGCCCTGGCGATCATCGAGGAGCGCGATCCGAGCCTTCAGGTCGATGGCGAGATGCAGGCCGATTCGGCCCTCAAGGAGATGGTCCGCGACCGGGTCCTGCCCGGCTCGCGCCTGAAAGGCGCGGCCAACCTGCTCGTGTTCCCGAACCTGGACGCGGCCAACATCGCCTTCCAGTTCGCGAAGGTGCTGGCCGACGCGCTGCCCGTCGGGCCCCTGCTGATCGGCCCGGCCAAGCCCGCCCACATCCTCACCCCCTCGGTGACGGCGCGCGGCATCGTCAACGTCACGGCGGCGGCGGTGGTCGAGGCGCAATCGGTCGACAGCACCCCGCATGAGGGCGGTGAGGCCGGGGCGGCCATGTCCTCGGAGTAGGACACAACCCCCTCCGCCGCCCTCGCGGGCGGCGGAGGGGGGCGATCCGGAAGTCTCGACGGCCGCTGACGTGCATCGATCCGGACGGAGGCGTCAGCCGAGACCGGAAAAATCGAAGCAAAAACAATTCACGAGTGCAGGCCCGCATGAACGAGGCGAGGGCTTCCCTGCACTAAGGACGCCGCGCCGCGTTCGCCTCGAAGTCCCGCACGGCACCGCGCACCAGGGCGACGAGCCGCTCCGGGGAGCATGGGCGATCGAGGACGAGGCTCGTGAGGATGTCGGTCCGGCGGCGGCGCTGCTTGGCCGTCCGGGCATGGTTCGACAGCCTGAGGAAGAACGGGCTGCCGGACCGGCGAAGGTAGAGGGTATCGCGGCGCTCGTTCCACGCCTCAGCCTCGAACCCCTCGGTGGCGAGGAGGCGCGCGGCGAGGGCGAAGGCCGCCGCCAAGGGTGGCGCGAGGCTCATCGGAGGCCCTCACGCCGGATCGCATCCCGCCCCCGCCACGCGGCCCAGGCCCCGGCCACCGATCCGCCGTAGCGCTCGAAGCCCGCGCGGCGGAAGGCGAGGGCGGCGAGGGCGGCCTTCGGCAGGTTGACGAGGAGCGTCGGCAGGCTCGGATCGGGAAGGCCGTATTTCCGGCTGACATGCGCCCGCGACCACGCGAGATGCCACCGGGAGCGGAAGACCCGCCCCCGCTCGGGCGCCGAAGACCGCCCGCGCCCGTGCAGGGCCACCGCCCCGTGGACATGGATGAGCGCCCGGCCGGTGTCGGCGATCCGGCGGCACAGGTCGTCGTCCTCGTAGAAGAGGAAGATCGCCTCGTCGAACCCGCCGAGGGCGAGGAAGAGGCCGCGCTCCACCATGAGGCAGGCGCCCGAGAGGAAGGGCGCGCAGGCGTCGCCCTCCGGCAGGTCGCGCCGTCCCGGCGGGTTTGTCAGGTAGGCCGCGAGGAGCGAGCGGGGCTGATAGAAGAACCGCCCGTCCGGCTCCACGATCCGGGGAGAGTAGAGCCCCGCATCCGGCCAGTCCCGGACCGCCCGCAGGAGGGCCGCGGCGGCGCCCGGCTGCAACGCGACGTCGGGGTTGACGATCAGGACGTGGCGGGCGCCCTCGGCGGCCCGGATGCCGATGTTGTTGGCCCTTCCGTAGCCCTCGTTGCGGACGTTGCGCACCACGCGCGCGCCCGCCGCCTCGGCCACCGCGACGGAGGCGTCGCGGCTCGCATTGTCCACGACGATGGCCGGCACGCCCTCGCGCGCCAGGGCCGCGAGGCAGGAGGGGAGGGCGTCGGCGCTGTCATGGGCGACGACGATGGCCGTGAGGTCGCTCATACCCTCTACCGTCCTCGCGCGCGCAGCGGAACGACCCGGGGATGCGCCCCGCCGGGAGTCGTCCCGCTGACCCCGGTCGCCTCACCGCGTTCGCGGTGACGGCGACGGCCTCAGGCCTTCTTCTCCGGCAGGTTAAGGCGGATGTGCAATTCGCGGAGCTGCTTGGCCGTCGCCTCGGAGGGCGCGCCCATCATCAGATCCTCGGCCCGCTGGTTCATCGGGAAGAGGACGACCTCGCGGATGTTCGGCTCGTTGCACAGGAGCATGACGATGCGGTCCACTCCCGGCGCGATGCCGCCGTGGGGCGGGGCGCCGAGGCGGAGCGCGTTGAGCATGCCGCCGAACTTCGCCTCCAGCACGTCCTTGCCGTAGCCGGCGATGGCGAAGGCCTTCTCCATCACGTCGGGGCGGTGGTTCCGGATCGCTCCCGAGGACAGCTCCACGCCGTTGCAGACGATGTCGTACTGGAACGCCTTGAGATCGAGGATACGCTTGGTCAGCGGGCCCGTCTCCCCATCGGCGGCCAACGCGGCCTCGTCGAAGGCCAGGAATTCGTCGCGCTCGATGTTGGGCATGGAGAAGGGGTTGTGGGAGAAGTCGACCTTCTTCTCCTCCTCGTTCCACTCGTACATCGGGAAGTCGGTGATCCAGCAGAAGGCGTACTGATCCTTGTCGGACAGGTTCAGCTCGTCGCCGATGCGGATGCGCGCCTTGCCTGCGAGCCCGGCGGCCTTCGCCTCGGTGCCGGCGGAGAAGAACACCGCGTCGCCCGCCTTCACCTTGGCCTTCTCGGCGATGGTCGCCTGGACGGCGGCGGGGATGAACTTGGCGATCGGCCCCTTGCCGGTGAGCTGGCCGCCCTCGTCCTCGAACACCACGTAGCCGAGGCCCGGCGCACCCTCGGAGCGCGCCCAGTCGTTGAGCTTGTCGAAGAAGGAGCGCGGCTGCCCGGCCGCGCCGGGCGCGGGGATGGCACGGACGACGCCGCCCGCCTTGATCGCGCCCTTGAACGCCTTGAACTCCACCTCGTCGCGGGCGAACTCTTCGGTCACGTCGGCGATGAGGAGGGGGTTGCGCAGGTCGGGCTTGTCGACGCCGTACTTCAGCATCGCGTCGGCGTAGGTGATGCGCGGGAACTCCTTGGTGACGCGCTTGCCCTCGGCGAACTCATCGAACACGCCGCGCAGCACCGGCTCCACCGCCTGGAACACGTCCTCCTGCGTGACGAAGCTCATCTCGATGTCGAGCTGGTAGAACTCGCCCGGCGAGCGGTCGGCCCGGGCGTCCTCGTCGCGGAAGCAGGGGGCGATCTGGAAGTAGCGGTCGAAGCCCGCGATCATCGTCAGCTGCTTGAACTGCTGCGGGGCCTGCGGCAGCGCGTAGAACTTGCCGGGATGGACCCGGGACGGAACGAGGTAGTCGCGCGCGCCTTCCGGGCTCGACGCCGTGAGGATGGGGGTCTGGAATTCGAAGAAGCCGCCCTCGCGCATCCGGCGGCGGAGCGAATCGATGATCGCGCCGCGCTTCATGATGTTGGCGTGCAGCTTCTCCCGGCGCAGGTCGAGGAAGCGGTACTTGAGGCGGGTCTCCTCAGGGTACTCGAGGTCGCCGAACACCGGCAGGGGCAGTTCACCGGCCGGGCCGAGCACTTCGATCTCGTCGATGTAGACCTCGACCGCGCCGGTCGGCAGCTCGGCGTTCTCCGTGCCCGCGGGCCTCGTGCGCACCCGCCCGTCGATGCGGACGACCCATTCCGACCGCACGGCCTCCGCCGCCGCGAAGGCCTTCGAGTCCGAATCCACCACGCACTGGGTCACGCCGTAATGGTCGCGCAGGTCCACGAACAGGACGCCGCCATGGTCGCGGACGCGGTGGCACCAGCCGGAGAGACGGACGGTCTGCCCGACTTCGGACGGGCGCAATGCCCCGCATGTGTGGGTACGGTAACGGTGCATGACGGCTTCTTTTCGGGGGGTAGGCGGGCACCATTCACGCGGGGTCTCCCAAGTCAAGGGCGACGTCGCCGACACCGGGCCCGGCCGCCGTGACCGGGGGAAGGGGCGCCCCGCCCAAGGGAGCCGCGTGGGATCCGGCAAATCGCGGTGAAGCATGGGGACCGTGCCCGCCGACCCTCCCCATCGCGCGAAGTCTTGCGTATAGGCGGGAGATGGACCTGATCACCACCACCGCCGACCTGCGCGACGTTTGCGACCGCCTGGCCCGGCAGCCGTTCGTCACCGTCGATACCGAATTCATGCGGGAGACGACTTACTATCCGAAGTTGTGCCTCATCCAGATGGCCTCGCCGGACGGCAGCGGCGTGCTGGTGGATCCCCTGTCGTCCGAGATCGACCTCCAGCCCTTCGTCGATCTCATGGGCGACGAGCGCGTGGTGAAGGTGTTCCATTCCGCGCGGCAGGACCTCGAGATCGTCTGGATGCTGGGCAAGACCCTGCCGCATCCCTTCTTCGACACCCAGGTGGCCGCGATGGTCTGCGGCTTCGGCGACTCGGTCTCCTACGAGCAACTGGTCAACGACCTCGCGAAGGCGAAGATCGACAAGTCCTCGCGCTTCACGGACTGGTCCCGCCGCCCCCTGTCGGAGGCGCAGCTCGCCTACGCCCTGTCGGACGTGACCCACCTCGTGAAGATCTACGAGGCGCTGGTGGGCGAGTTGCTCCGCACCGACCGCGGCGCGTGGCTTGACGAGGAGATGGCGGTCCTCACCTCACCGGAAACCTACCAGGCCGACCCGCGGCAGGCGTGGCGGCGGCTCGCCGGCCGGATGCGCAAACCGCGCGAGATCGCCGTGCTGATGGAGGTGGCGGCGTGGCGCGAGCGCGAGGCGCAGACGCGGAACGTCCCGCGCGGCCGCATCCTTAAGGACGAGGCCGTGATCGACGTGGCCTCGTCGGCCCCGCGCTCCATCGAGGCCCTGGGACGGTTGAGGAGCATCCCCTCGGGTTTCGAGCGGTCGCGCACGGGGGCGGACATCCTGGCGGCGGTGGAACGCGGGCTCGCCAGTGACGTCTCGGCCATCGCCATGCCCGAACGGAGCCGCCGGTCCGGCGGCAACGGCGCGCTGGTCGAGTTGCTGAAGGTGCTGCTCAAGGCGGTGTGCGAGAACGAGGGCGTCGCGCCCAAGATCATCGCCACGATCGACGACCTGGAGGCCGTGGCCGACGACGACACGGCCGACGTGCCCCTGCTCCAGGGCTGGCGCCGCGCCCTGTTCGGCGAGAAGGCGCTGGCCCTCAAGCACGGCCGTCTGGCCCTGTCCGCCACGGCCGGCCGGATCGTTGTCCACGAGATGTCTGCACCAACGGACCCGATCGAAACCTGAAACCGCGCCGCGCCGGGTGACAAGCGCCCGCGCCGGGGATAAGCGGCAATGACGTTGCCACTTTCTCCCGGCCGATCCGGAGCGCATGTCCGAGTTCGAGGACCACCCGCACACGATCACAGGTCGCGGCCTCGTCTCCGCCGAAGGGTGCGAAGCCGTGCGCGTGCGGTACCGGTTCGTCCTGGAACAGGGCCCGCAGGGGCGATTCGCCCATGGCACTCTCATCGGTCGCCACGCGGGACTCAGGCCGATCTGGATGGAGCCGGACGCGGTCCTCCGCCTAAAGACCGGACGAACGCTCCCGATTTCGCTGACCGACCTCGTCGACGACGTCGCAGAGTTCGAAACGGTCGGCCCGATTCCCCCTCTCTGAATTTTCCTGCCGGGCCACTAGCGCCGATTCTCGCCGAATGACCTCGCGCGGATGGGATTCGGCGCGCCGGAAGCGCGGGCGCAACCCTGGGGATTGCCGAATTCTCCCGTCCGGCACGGGCGAAAACTGCGGCGAGAGGGCGCAATTTATTGCCGAGCTTTCCCGGTTTCCCGGTTCGGCAGGCGCGGCCCCGGTGCCCGGCCTGTTGCAATGCAAAAGACGGGATCGGACGCGGATCAGGCCGTCCGTGCAACCAGTCCTTTCGCCAACCCCATGAAAAGTCAGCGCTCGTCGAGGTTGCGGTCGGCCCGTCGCGGAAGATGGCGAGAAGAAAGAACCAAGCTTTTTGGCGCGATGCACCATCGGCCGGTGCAAAGCAAAAGCCAGAAAATGCTTCAGTGATGACAAAGCGTAACCGCGCCGCGGCGGCTGTTGTGCCAAAAACTGCGTGTTGACGGCGCTCAAAAATCTCTTAAGGTCCGTCCCAGCTTCGGTTTCGAGGAGACCTCCTAAGGGGATGGGAGGTCTCTGGCCGGTGATCGAAAGATCTCCGTCACCCAAACTGCCCGCTATCGAGGCTCTATCCCTGTAGCGAAAGTGTCAGGTCGAAGATCAAAGGATATCGCTACTGGCGTGTCCGGTGACTTTTAATGACTTGTCGGAGGAATTCCATGAGAGCGGTACATCTCCTCGCCCTTGGCGCGGGCGTTGCAGCCGTCGCTGCACCGGCGCTCGCCAACGAGAGCGTCCTGAAGGGTATTGCCAACCCTGCCGAGCAGGTGCTGCAGACGGTCGACTACGCCAACACGCGCTTCTCGAAGCTCGACCAGATCAACAAGGACAACGTGAAGAACCTCCAGGTGGCCTGGACGTTCTCGACCGGCGTCCTGCGCGGCCACGAGGGCGCCCCGCTCGTCGTCGGCAACGTGATGTACGTGCACACGCCGTTCCCGAACATCGTGTACGCCCTCGACCTCGACCACGACGCCAAGATCCTGTGGAAGTACGAGCCCAAGCAGGACCCGTCCGTGATCCCGGTCATGTGCTGTGACACGGTCAACCGTGGTCTCGCCTACGCCGACGGCACGATCCTCCTGCACCAGGCCGACACCACCGTCGTCTCGCTCGACGCGAAGACCGGCAAGGTGAACTGGTCGGTCAAGAACGGCGACCCGGCCAAGGGTGCGACCAACACCGCGACCGTTCTCCCGGTCAAGGACAAGGTCATCGTCGGCATCTCCGGCGGCGAGTTCGGCGTGCAGTGCCACGTCACCGCCTACGACCTGAAGACCGGCAAGCTCGTGTGGCGCGGCTACTCGGAAGGCCCGGACGACCAGATGCTGGTCGACCCGGAGAAGACCACCGAGCTCGGCAAGCCCGTCGGCAAGGACTCCTCGCTGAAGACCTGGGAAGGCGATCAGTGGAAGACCGGCGGCGGCTGCACCTGGGGCTGGTACTCGTACGACCCCAAGCTGAACCTCGTGTACTACGGCTCGGGCAACCCCTCGACCTGGAACCCGAAGCAGCGCCCGGGCGACAACAAGTACTCCATGACCATCTGGGCGCGTAACGCCGACACCGGCGTGGCCAAGTGGGTCTACCAGATGACGCCCCACGACGAGTGGGACTTCGACGGCATCAACGAGATGATCCTCACGGATCAGAAGATCGACGGCAAGGAGCAGCCGCTCCTGACCCACTTCGACCGTAACGGCTTCGGCTACACGCTGAACCGTGAGACCGGCGCCCTCCTGGTCGCCGAGAAGTTCGACCCGGTGGTGAACTGGGCGACCAAGGTCGACATGGACAAGGGCTCCAAGACCTACGGCCGTCCGCTCGTCGTCGCCAAGTACTCGACCGAGCAGAACGGTGAGGACGTGAACTCCAAGGGCATCTGCCCGGCGGCCCTCGGCACCAAGGACCAGCAGCCTGCTGCCTTCTCGCCGAAGACCAACCTGTTCTACGTTCCCACCAACCACGTCTGCATGGACTACGAGCCGTTCCGGGTGACCTACACCCCGGGCCAGCCCTACGTCGGTGCGACCCTCTCGATGTACCCGGCCCCGAACTCGCACGGCGGCATGGGTAACTTCATCGCCTGGGACGGCGTGAACGGGAAGATCAAGTGGTCGAACCCGGAGCAGTTCTCGGTGTGGTCGGGTGCTCTCGCCACCGCCGGTGACGTGGTGTTCTACGGAACGCTGGAAGGCTACATCAAGGCTGTCGACGACAAGACCGGCAAGGAGCTCTGGAAGTTCAAGACTCCGTCGGGCATCATCGGCAACGTGATGACCTACCAGAACAAGGGTAAGCAGTACGTGGGCGTCCTCTCGGGCGTCGGCGGCTGGGCTGGCATCGGCCTCGCGGCCGGCCTGACCGACCCGAACGCCGGCCTCGGCGCGGTGGGTGGCTACGCGGCTCTGTCGCAGTACACCAACCTCGGCGGTCAGCTGACGGTCTTCGCCCTGCCGAACTAATCGGCCGCAGTCTGGAAGACATAAGGGGTGTCGGCGCGGGCTTCCGCGCCGGCACCTTTATGATATGAACGCTTTCAAGGGGTCTCTGCCCGAAGGGAGACGGAAAGACCCTAATCAAGGGAGACGAGCACGTTGCTTCACCTCAGCGCCATCATCACGCGGCCTGTTCTGGCCGCCCTCGCCCTAGCGACCGTGTCCGCGGTCGCCGTACATGCTGAGGATGCCAAGTCCGATCCCGCTCTCGCCAATTCCATCAACAAGGACGACAAGACCGCCGAGAGCGAGCCGGACCTCCTGAAGAAGAACGCCGCCGTCAAGGTCGAGGACGGCAAGTATCTGGATTCCGAAGGTCATCCGACCTTCCACATCACGGACAACGGCAAGAAGCTCGACTGGTACAGCTACTCCGGCTACCGCCGTTATCACGCCGAGTGCCACGTCTGCCACGGCCCGGACGGCATGGGCTCCACCTACGCGCCGGCCCTGAAGGATTCGCTGAAGCACCTCTCCTACGAGGAGTTCGTCGGCATCCTTGCGGGCGGCAAGCAGGATGTCAGCGCCTCCGAGCAGAAGGTCATGCCGGCCTTCGGTGATAACAAGAACGTCATGTGCTACTCGGACGACCTCTACGTCTACCTGAAGGCCCGCGCCTCCGGCGCCATCGGCCGCATTCGCCCGAGCGAAAAGGAAGACAAGCCCGAGACGGCGAAGAAGGCCGAGAAGGAGTGCATGGGCAGCTAATGGCCCACGCCTTCACGCAAGCGCACAAGTTCGCGGTCCTCTGCGCCCTGTCGATGACGGTGGCGCAGGGGGCTGCCGCGCAGCATTTGCCGGATACCGTCACGACAGACGTCCTGCGCGTCTGCGGCGATCCCGGCAACATGCCGTTCTCCGAGCGCAAGGAGGACGGCTTCGAAAACAAGATCGCGGCGATCATCGCCGACGAACTCAAGGTCAAGGTCCGCTATTACTGGCTGACGCAGGGTCCCGGCTTCGTGCGGAACACCCTCGGCACCGGCCTGTGCGACCTCGTGATCGGGCAAGCCTTCGGCAGCGACCTCGTCCAGACCACCAACCCGTATTACCGGTCCACCTACACCATCGTGACCCGTGCCGGCGAACTGGACGGTATCGCCGCCCTCGACGATCCCCGCCTCAAGGGCAAGAAGGTCGGCGTCATCGCCGGAACGCCGCCGGTCAACCGGATGGGGGAGGTCGGCCTTGTCTCCTCGATGAAGGCCTACGCGCCCTACGCCCTCGATCCGTCGCGGAAATATCAGACCGTGTCGGCGGAGGTGATCGCCGATCTGGCGTCGAAGGACATCGACGCGGCCGTGCTCTGGGGGCCGGCGGCGGGCTGGCTCGCCAAGCAGAGCGGCACGCCCATGGTCGTCACGCCCCTGCTCAAAGAGCCGGAGCGCCCGCCCATGGCGTATCGCATCGCGATGGGCGTGCGGCTCGGCGAGAACGACTGGAAGCGCTCGCTCAACAACGTCCTGCGCAAGCGCCGCGCCGACATCGAGAAGGTCTTGCGCGACTTCGACGTCCCGCTGCTCGATGAGGACGACAACAAGTTGGCGACGCCGGGCGAGCAATAGCCAGCCCGGCCTCGGTTTACCTCTTCTCGACCGCTTTCGTCATCGCGAGCGACAGCAAGGCAATCCAGGGCGGTGGGCCCTTCCAGACTGGATCGCCTCGCTCCGCCCGCAATGACGGAGATACGTGGGACGCGCGGTTCAGCGCCCCTGCCACCGAGGCGGGCGCTTGGCGAGGAAGGCTTCCATGCCCTCGCGGAAATCCTCGCTCATGTAGCATTGCAGGATGAGGTCGTCCCCCGGATGGGACTCGCCCTCCACGGCGGGATCCTCCGAGAGGCGGCGCAGGCCTTCCTTCGTGGCCTGCATCGTCAGCGGCGCATGGCCCGCCAGCAGGGTGGCCAGGGCATCGACCCGGGCCGTGAGCGCGGCGAGATCCTCGACGACCTCGCCGACGAGCCCGATGGCGAGGGCCTCCTCCGCCCCGAGGAGGCGGGCGGTGAAGATCATGTCCTTCACCCGCGCGGGTCCCACGAGGTTGGAGAGCCGCTTGAGGTTGCCGAGGCTGAGGCAGTTGCCCAGGGTCCGGGCGATGGGAAATCCGAAGCGCGCATCCTGGGTGGCGATGCGCAGGTCGCAGGCCGCCGCGATGGCCGCGCCGCCGCCGGTGCAGGCTCCGGCGATGGCCGCAACGGTCGGCACCCGCACGCGCTCCAGCGTGCCGAGCACCTTGTCCATGAACCGCTCGTAGCCCAGCGCGTCCTCCGGCGTCTGGAAGCTGCGGAACTGCGCGATGTCGGTGCCCGCCGCGAAGGCCTTTTCGCCCGCCCCGGTGATGACGAGCACCTTGACCGAGGGGTCCGCGGCGATGGCCTCGCAACTGGCGATAAGGCCCTGGTACATTGCGAAGGTGAGCGCGTTGCGGGCCTGCGGGCGGTTCAGGACGATGCGGGCGATGCCGCCCTCGTCCGTGCTGAACAGCAACTCGTCGGCCGCGGCAGCGGTCGGGGTCTGAGCGTCCATCGGGGCCTCCGCCAGAGCATCCTCAGCCGGGCCGGAGACCGGGTCGGCCGAGACGATGCGACAATCACACAAGGCTGGCGCGTCGCCCGCGATCCGAAGATCGAGGACGGCACGCGGGGTCGCGATCAGGGATCAGGCGAGGGTCTCGCGCACGATGCCCCGGGCGATCAGGTCGTCGATCGCGGCGGCATCGTATCCGGCCTCGGCGAGAATCGCACGGGAATGCTCTCCGAGGAGCGGCGCCGCGCCGTGAACCCGTCCCGGGGTCGCCGAGAACTTCACGGGCAAGCCCAGCGTCTTCATCCGGCCCACGCGGGTGTGCTCGACCTCCACCACCATCTCCCGCGCCAGAGTCTGCGGATCGGCGTGCATGGCGGCGACGTCGAGGACGGGGCCGGCCGGCACGCCCTCGGCCTCCAGGCGCGCCAGCCACTCCGACGAGCCGCGTGTGGTGAAGGCGGGGGCGAGGGTCGCGGCCAGCTCCTCGCGGTGGCTCATGCGGTCGCGGTTGGTGGCGAAGCGCGGATCCTCCGCGAGGTGCTCCATTCCGAGCGCCGTCAGCAGTTTGGTCCAGTTCTTCTGGTTCGCCGCGCCGATGGTGATCCAGCCGTCGGCGGTGGCGAACGCCTCGTAGGGGGCGTTGAGAGGGTGGGCCGAGCCCATCGGGCCGGGGGCGACGCCGGTCGCCATGGCGATGGCCGATTGCCAGTAGGTGTGGGTGATCCCCGCCTCGAACAGCGAGGTGTCCACCACCTGTCCCTCGCCGGTCTTCAGGCGGCGGGTGTAGGCGGCGAGCACGCCCATGGCGGCTAGGATACCGGCGGTGATGTCGGTCACCGGGGGGCCGCACTTCATCGGCGGGCGGCCGGGTCCTTCCCCTGTCACCGACATCAGCCCGCTCATGCCCTGGGCGACCAGATCGAACCCCGCCCGGTCGGCATAGGGGCCGGAGCGGCCGAAGCCCGAGAGCGAGCAATAGACGAGGTGGGGAAAATCCTGGCGCAGGGTCTCGTAGCCGAGGCCGAGGCGCTCCATCGTCCCGCCCCGGTAGTTCTCGATCAGGGCGTCCGCACCGGACAGGAGCCGTCGCAGCACCGCGATGCCGTCGGGTGCCTTCAGGTCGAGGCTGAGCCCGCGCTTGCCGCGATTCATCATCATGTAGGCGGCGCTCTCGCCCTCCAGGGCGGGCGGGACGGTGCGGCGGGTGTCGTCCCCCTCCAGCTTTTCGACCTTGATGACCTCCGCGCCCATGTCCGCCAGCATCAGCCCGCAGACCGGGCCGGCCATGATGTGCGCGAGCTCGATGACCCGCATCCCCTGAAGAGGGCCGTCGTGCCCCGCGCCGTCGCCTGCCATCCGCTCACTCCCCCGCCGGAACGCCGGCGACGCCCCGGGCCGCCGTCTCCGGGGGATCGACGAATTCGCGCTCCGGGTGCATCGTGAAGGCCAGTGCGGCGCCGAGCAAGCACAGGCCGATGGAGCCGATGAAGGGGAGCGTCCAGCTGCCCGTCTTGTCGACGATGAAACCGAAGACGATCGGCGAGACGATCGCCGCCAGCGCCGAGCCGGTATTCATCAGGCCGCTCGCAGTGCCGGCGTATTTCGGGGCGATGTCCATGGGCACCGACCAGATCGGGCCGATCACCAACTCGGCGAAGAAGAAGCCGGAGGACAGGAGCAGGGCCACCAGGGTCAGGTCCTTGGTGAAGAAGACGCCCGTCAGGCTCGCCGCCGCGCCGAGGAACCCGATGACGATCACCGTGAGCCGGGCGAGCTTCACGTTGCCGGTGCGGTGGCCGATGGCGTCGCTCAGGAGACCGCCCACCGTGTCGCCGACCACGCCGGCGAAGAAGACCCCGGAGGCGAAGAGCGCGGAGTTCTTCAGGTCGAGCCCGTAGCTCTCCTTGAAGAAGGTCGGCAGCCAGCCGAGGAACAGCCACAGGGTCCAGCCGTAGCAGAAATAGGTGATCGAGACCGGCAGCATCCGGCGGGTGAGGGCGCCCCACGGCACGGTCTGCTTGGCGCCGACCTTGCGCGGCGGGGGCAGGGTGTCGAGTTCGGCCTGCGTGATGCGGGCGTGCTCCGAAGGGTCGTCGCGGAAGTAGGCGTACCACACGATCACCCAGACGAAGCTCACGCCGCCGAGCACATAGAAGCTCACCCGCCAGCCGAAATGGTAGATCAGGAAGGCCACGATGGGCGGCGCGACCGCGTTGCCGAAGCGGGCGAAGGCGTGGGTGATGCCCTGGGCGAAACCGCGCTTGCCCGGCGCCGTCCAGTTCTGCATCGCGCGCGTGGCCGTCGGGAAGGTGGCGCCCTCGCCGAAGCCGAGGAGTACGCGGGCCAGGAACAGGCTCACGAGACCGCCGACGAAGCCGGTCAACACCGTCGCGGCCGCCCAGATGAGGCCGCAGACCATGAGCGTCCGCCTGGCGCCGAACCGGTCGCCGACCGAGCCGCCGATCACCTGGAAGATCGCGTAGGGATAGGCGAAGGCCGAGAGCATCAGCCCGAACTCGGTCTTGGACATCCCGAGGTCGGCCATCATCACCGTGCCGGCCGTCGCCAGGTTCACCCTGTCGAGGTAGGTGATGAAATACATCAGGCAGAGCAGGCCGAGCACGCCGTTCGTGGCGCTCACGCGCTTCATCATCGCCCGTCCCTCCCGAGCGACCCAGGCCCCGGAGCGCCTGCGCCGTGGCGACTCCGTCCGTGCGGGCCGCCGTTTCTAATACGTTATTCAAACGGGTCGCGGCGGCGTTGGCAACCGCCATTCTCGGTCCATGCCTCGGCATCGTCGCGGGCCGAGACGAGGTGAGGGCACGTCCCGCCCCGAAGGTCACCGCGAACGATGCGAAGACGTGTCCAGGGATGCGGGGGTCTTGCCGGGTCGGTCGGCCCCCTCGGCGTCGGTGCGAGCGCGGGCCGAAGCAACCACGGTCGGGATTTTGCGAATGTCCCGCACGGTCCTCGATCGGGGTCCAGGCCGCGCGCCGATCGCGAACGTGGTTGGGAGCGCCAGACATGCGAATGGGGGCCACGGGGCCCCCATCCGGTCGATCACGTCTGAAAAGCCCTCACACCGTGGCGGGATGCAGCTTGCCCGTCTCGACCTCGGCCGGAGCGGTAAGGGCCTTGCCGCGCGGGCCGACCCAGCTGCCGACCCAGTTCCGCTGCCACAGGAAGAGGCAGCCGAGCACGATGGCGGCGAAAGCCGCGTAGATCACGAAGCCGGTGGCGAAGTGACCGGTGTATTGCTTCGAGAGGCCCATCACGTTCGGCAGGATCGCGCCGCCGAGCGCGCCGACCTCGCCGATCATCGAGCCGGCCACCGCCGTGTTGGTGGGCCAGCGCAGGGGCACCAGCTGGAACAGCGCGCCGTTGCCCGCGCCGAGCGCCGCGAAGCAGAACATGAACAGGATCGTCGTGGCCGCGAGGGACGGCGTCGCCGTCAGGCCGAGGAAGGCCGCCACTGCCGCCAGCAGCACCACCGACAGCACCGCCACGCCGCCGAGCTTGTCGGCGAAGTAACCGCCGACGATGCGGATGCCGGAGCCCATCAGCGCTGCCAGCATGGTCAGGCGCCCGGCCTCGACCTTGGTCACCGCGAACTGCTCGTAGAAGAAGGTCGGCAGGAAGTTCGAGAGGCCGATGAAGCCGCCGAAGGTGATCACGTAGATCAGCGAGAAGGCCCAGCCGTCCTTCGTGAACAAGCAGGAGACATGCTGCTTGAAGGTCTGGTCGTGGCAATCCGGCGGCTCCTTCGCCAGCAGGATCATCACCGCGATGGGGAGCAGCATCACGACGCCCGCGAAACCGTACACGGCCTGCCAGCCGTAGATCTGCGCCAGCGGCGGAGCGAACAGCACGGCGAGCACGGTGCCGGAATTGCCCGCCCCGGCGATGCCCATGGCGAGGCCCTTGTGCTCCGGCGGGAACCAGCCAGAGCCGAGGGAGAGGGCCACGCCGAAGGAGGCGCCCGCGATGCCGAGCAGCACGCCCATGGCGAGCACGTCGTTGTAGGAGGACACGAAGAAGAAGCCGTAGGCCATGGCCAGGACGATGATGCCCATCTCGGTCAGCGCGGCGTTCTTGCGGCCGATATACTGGGCGAGCACGCCGAGCGGGAAGCGCATGATGGCGCCCGCGAGGATCGGCAGCGAGATCATGAAGCCGGTCTGCGCCGGGGTGAGCTTGTAGGTCTCGGTGATGAACGGGCCCATGGCGCCGTTGAGCACCCAGATCGCGAAGCAGAAATCGAAGTAAAGAAAGGCAGCGAACAATGTCGGGGGGTGACCCGACTTCATCACGGTCTTGAAGCTGGCCATGGTCGAGGTGCTCGTCAGAGTTTGCAGGCCGTCACGCGGCCGCACATGCCGGGGGGTCCGGACTCACACCGTCCGCTGCGCGGGGCGCCGTTGCCCCGCATGCCGCTCTCGGAGGGCGGCAGACGAGGCCTAGCGAAAGCCGTGCCAGCCTTGTCTCGACGCCGGATCGAGGAGACGCGCGGCGAGGCGCCCTGCGAAGTTTCCGCCCCGTCTTCGCGCATGCAGACACGCAATCGAGGAAGGCAGATCCTGTCAGGGCGTGGCGCATCCCCGGATTGCTTCGCGTGGATCGCAATGCCGACGGAGGCCCCTGATCGCGACATGCCCTCCGTGCGGGCAGGCTTTGCCGCAGGAACGGGCGCTGCCCCTCAACTTGCGGCAGTGACGCCACAGGTGGCGACGAAAGCCCTGCGAACGGCGCGGGGGAGGGGACCTGTGGCCCGGATCGCGCTTGGCGAGGGACGGGGGATTTCGTAAGCCACGGGGAAGCTTGGCATGATCGCCGACCCCGCGCAGTCCTCGCACGCCGGCCGCGATCCCCCTCCGCTTGTCCAGGAAAGTCCGACGATGTCCGCCCCGATCCGCATCCTCCTGCTCGCCGGCTTCGCCGTCTGCACGGCGGCCGCCCCCGCCCTGGCCCAGGGCCGCTCCGCCCTCGTCGATCCCCGCGCGGATGCCGACGCCGACCGGCTCTACCAGGATCAGAACGGCGCCTTCTACATCCGCCGGGGCGACCGCTACATTCCCTATACCGGCCGCATGGAGTTCGGCCGCGCCGTGTTCGACCGGCAGCCCGCCGTCTCCGCGCCGGCGGCCCAGCCGGTCCCCGCGCCGGTGACGCAAGCCCCGCCGGCCCGGCAGGCCGCCCTGGTGCAGCCCGAGGCCTCGGGCGATCCCGCCCTGTCGCCCATCGAGGCCGCCAAGGCGAAGGCCGTGCTGCGGGTGCCCGACAACGGCCCGATCGACTACGCCAAGGCTTATGGCCCGATCGAGGACGACGTCTTCCCGGTCCGCGCCTTCGACTACAAGCGCATGAACCCGGCCTATCTCCGCCAGGAGATCGCCTATAACGGCCCCTACGAGCCGGGCACGATCATCGTGGACCCGCGCGCCCACCAGCTCACCCTGGTGCAGGAGGGCGGCCGCGCCCGCCGCTACGGCGTCGGCGTGGGCAAGCAGGGCTTTTCGTGGTCCGGCACCGCGACCGTGAACTCCAAGCAGGCGTGGCCGGATTGGTACCCGCCGAAGGAAATGATCGCCCGCAGCCCGAAGCTCGCCGGCGAAGTCGACAAGCTTCAGAGCGGCCTGGGTGTCTCCGGCGGCCTGCGCAACCCGCTCGGCGCCCGCGCCATGTACCTGTGGCAGGGCAACAAGGACACGCTGTTCCGTATCCACGGCACGCTGGAGCCCTTCTCCATCGGCAAGAGCGTGTCCTCGGGCTGCATCCGCATGATCAATCAGGACGCCATCGACCTGTTCAGCCGGGTGAATGTCGGCGCCAAGGTCGTGGTGCTGAACTAGGCAAGAGCCGTCATCGCGAGCAACGCGAAGCAATCCAGGCACGGGCGACGTCCCAACAGGACGCGCTCGTCTGGGACCAAGAGGGCTTCACGGGTGTCTGGGCGGGTGAACGGGACGCAGTGATCCTTTCGGCTACTTCGCCAGTTCCGCCACCAGCGCGTTGAGCACCGGCGCGCCCGCCGCTGTGGCGGCGATGCGGCCGTCCTCGCGACGGGCGAGCAAGCCGTCCTCCATCAGCGTGGCGATCCGTCCGGCATCGAGGGGACGGCCCTTGAGTGCGGCGTAGCGGGCGGGATCGATCCCCTCCGTCAGGCGGAGGCCCATCACCAGAAACTCGTCGGCCTGCGATCCGGGATCGATGGTCTCGGTCTCGGCGATGCCGTGGCCCCGCGCCTCGACCTGGCCGAGCCACGCTTCCGGCCCTCGCTCCGTGACGGTTCCGAGGCGGCCCTCCGCCGTCACCAGCCGTCCATGCGCGCCCGGCCCGATGCCGGCATACTCGCCGTAACGCCAGTACAGCAGGTTGTGGCGGGCCTCCGCCCCCGGCCTCGCGTGGTTCGAGATCTCGTAGGCCGGAAGCCCGGCCGCATCGCAGACCTCCTGCGTGACGTCGTAGAGGGCGCGGCCGGTTTCCTCGTCGGGCGTGGCAAGCTTGCCGGCGGCCGCGAGACCGAAGAAGGGCGTGCCCGGCTCGATGGTGAGTTGGTAGAGCGAGAGGTGCTCGGCAGCGCGGTCGATCGCCTCGCGCAACTCGCCCCGCCACGCGGCGGGGCTCTGGCCGGGCCGGGCGTAGATCAGATCGAAGGAGGTTCGGGCGAAGGTGGATTGGGCGATGCGGATGGCGGTGAAGGCCTCCTCCGCGTTGTGCAAGCGGCCGAGGGTCTTCAGCGAGGCGTCGTCCAGCGCCTGCACGCCGAGGGAGACGCGGTTCACCCCGGCATCCCGGTAGCCCCGGAAGCGTCCCGCCTCGACGCTCGACGGGTTGGCCTCCAGCGTCACCTCCGCGCCGGGCACGACGTTCCAGTGGCGGGCGACGGCATCGAGCAGCCCCGCCACCGTCTCCGGCCGCATCAGCGAGGGCGTGCCGCCGCCGAGGAAGATGCTCGTGACCTCACGGCCCGGCACGCGGGCGGCCACGTGCGCAATCTCCGCCCGGAAGGCGGCGAGGAAGCGCGCCTCGTCCACGCCGGCGTGGCGGACATGGCTGTTGAAGTCGCAATACGGGCACTTCGCCGCGCAGAACGGCCAGTGGAGGTACACGCCGAAACCCGCATCGCGGGTGGGGTGGTCGGGAACAGGGGGCGTCATCACGGGGGTTTAGCAGACCGGCTTCGCCGTCACACCGTCAGGCTGGCTCCGGTGCATCGATCCAGTCGGCGGCGTCAGCCGAGACTGGATCGATGCAATACCAATGAGCGAGTGCAGACACGCATGAACGACGTGAGTGCGTCACTGCACGAGGCATTCCCGTGCCAGGAGGACGAAGGCCCGGGCACGGTGGGAGAGGCCGGTCCCCTTCTGCCAATCGACGCCGTGCTTCTCCTGCGCGGTCATCTCGCCAAAGGTCCGGGTGTGACCCTCCGGCTGGAACAGCGGGTCGTAGCCGAAGCCCGCGTCGCCGCGCGGCTCCACCACCTCGCCGAAGACCCGGCCCTCGAACAGCTCGGTATGACCGTCGGGCCAAGCGAGCATCAGGGCCGAGACGAAATGCGCACGGCGGTTCTCTGCCCCGCGCTCGGCGAGTTCGGAAAAGATCCGGGCCATCGCGCCGGAGAAATCCTTGTCCGGCCCGGCCCAGCGGGCGGAGAAGATGCCCGGGGCCCCGTCCAGGGCATCGACGCAGAGGCCGGAATCGTCGGCGAAGGCCGGCAGACCAGTGGCCTGCGCGGCGGCGTGGGCCTTGATCGCCGCGTTCTCGGAGAACATCGTGCCGGTCTCGTCGGGCTCCGGCAGGCCGAGTTCGCCGGCCGACACCGCCTCGATGCCGAAGGGCGCGAGGAGATCGCGCATCTCGGCGAGCTTGCCGGCATTGTGGGTGGCGATGACCACCTTGCCCGTCAGACGGCGCCTCACGCGATGGCCTCCTTCTGCAGGGCGACGAGGCGCTCGATCCCGCCGCGGGCGAGGCCGAGGAGTTCGAGGAGCTGCGCCTCGGAGAAGGGTTCCATCTCGGCGGTGCCCTGCACCTCGACGATGCCGCCCTTGCCGGTGAGGACGAAGTTGGCATCCGTGTCGGCGGCCGAATCCTCCTCGTATTCGAGGTCGAGGACGGGCACGCCCTTGTAGATGCCGCAGGACACGGCGGCGACGTGGTCGCGCAGGGGATCGACGGAGATCATCGAGCGGGCGTGCATCCAGGCGAAGCACTCGTGCAGGGCCACCCAGGCGCCGGTGATGGCCGCCGTCCGGGTGCCGCCATCGGCCTGGATCACGTCGCAATCCACCGTGATCTGCTTCTCGCCGATGGCGGACAGGTTGGTTACGGCCCTCAGGCTGCGGCCGATGAGGCGCTGAATCTCCTGCGTGCGGCCGGAGGGCTTGCCGGAGGAGACCTCGCGCCGGGTGCGCGAATGGGTCGCCCGGGGCAGCATGGAGTACTCGGCCGTGACCCAGCCCTTGCCGGAGCCGCGCAGCCACGGCGGTCCGCGCTCCTCCAGGGAGGCCGTGCACAGCACCTTGGTGTTGCCGAAGCTCACGAGGCACGAGCCCTCGGCGTAGCGCGCCACGGCGCGCTCAAGGGTCACGGGCCGCAGGGCGTCGGCGGCGCGGTTCGAAGGCCGCATGAGGGCCCCTTTCGGTTCGAGATGTGTGGGCGGGGCTCTTAGGCCGCACCGTTCCGGGGAGCAAGCGGCGGATTGATCCCGAGGCCGAGGCCGGACATGATTGCCGCAAGGATCGCAACCCGTGTCAGATTTGAGTTCCGTCATCCCCCAAGGTCCATCGATGCAGGCTCTGGCCGCCCTCAACGAGCGCGCCCGGGAGATCTTCCGCCAGATCGTAGAGAGCTACCTCACGACGGGTGAGCCCGTGGGCTCGCGCAACCTCGCGCGCATCCTGCCCATGGGCCTGTCCCCGGCCTCGATCCGCAACGTGATGGCCGACCTCGAACATTCCGGCCTGATCTATGCGCCCCACACCTCGGCCGGGCGGCTGCCCACCGAGCAGGGCCTGCGCTTCTTCGTGGACGCGATGCTCGAACTGGGCGACGTCGGCCAGGACGAGAAGACGCGGATTGAGGCGCAGATGCGCTCTGTCGCCTCCCGCCACACCTTCGAATCGGCCCTGACCGAGGCGTCCTCCCTGCTCTCGGGGGTGTCGCGCGGCGCCGGCGTGGTGCTGACCACCAAGGCGAATGCCAGCCTGAAGCACGTCGAATTCGTGCGGCTCGACCCCGAGCGCGCCCTGGTGATCCTCGTCTCCGACGACGGCAGCGTCGAAAACCGCCTGCTCGACCTGCCCCCCGGCCTGCCCGCCGGGGCGCTTCAGGAGGCCACCAACTACCTCAATGCCCGGCTCTCCGGCCGAACCCTCGGGGCGCTCCGGGCCGAGATCGAGGCGGGCCGTCTCGCCAAGGCCCGGGAACTCGACGAATTGACCGAGCGGCTGGTCGATGCCGGGCTCGCCACGCCGGTCGGCCCGTCGGAGGCGCGCCAGCTCATCGTGCGCGGCCAAGCCAACCTCCTCGACGACCTCCGCGCGGCCGAGGATCTCGAACGGATCCGCCTGCTCTTCAACGACCTCGAGACCCAGAAGGACGTGATCGACCTCCTCGCCCGGGCGGAGAAGGGGGAGGGGGTGCGGATCTTCATCGGCTCCGAGAACAAGCTCTTCTCCCTGTCCGGGTCGTCGCTGATCGCCGCGCCGTTCCGCGACGGCTCTCAGAAGATCGTCGGCGTGGTCGGCGTCATCGGGCCGACCCGGCTGAACTATGCGCGGATCGTGCCCATGGTGGACTACACGGCCAGGGTCGTCTCCAGCCTGCTCGACGGCAGCCGGTAGGACGTTCGCAGCATCCCCTGGCGCCTCGCTGACGCCCGCTAGGCCGGGCACGGAGGGGCCTTCCGTCACCGGCGGCGTGACAGGATCGGGCGCATAGCCCGGACGTCGTGCCATGGACGCTTGCAGCCCGGTCCTCACCCTGTAACGTCGCCGTGACAAACGGACGCCGGCAGCGTCCGGGATTAAGGGACATCGGAGACGCCATGGCTGTGCACGAAGCTGGGTCGATCGCCATCGACTCGAACCCGCACGATGCGGCGGATCGGCGGCGGCGGATCATGGCCATCGTCGGCTCGTCCTCCGGCAACTTGGTCGAGTGGTACGATTTCTACTGCTACGCCTTCTTCGCCCTCTACTTCGCCCCGGCCTTCTTCCCGAAGGGCGATGCCACGAGCCAGCTGCTTCAGACCGCGGGCATCTTCGCGGTCGGGTTCTTCATGCGGCCGGTGGGCGGCTGGCTGTTCGGGCGCATCGGCGACCAAGTGGGCCGCCGCGCCTCCATGGTGATCTCCGTCCTGATGATGTGCTTCGGCTCGCTGCTGATCGGCATCCTGCCGACCTACGCCACCGTGGGCACCCTGGCGCCGGTCCTGCTGCTCCTGGCGCGGATGCTCCAGGGCCTCTCCGTCGGCGGCGAGTACGGCACCTCCGCCACCTACATGAGCGAGGTCGCGATCAAGGGCCGCCGCGGCTTCTTCGCCTCGTTCCAGTACGTCACACTCATCGGCGGGCAGTTGCTTGCCTCGCTGGTGCTGGTCCTGCTGCAATCCGTCCTCACCGCCGAGCAGTTGACCGCCTTCGGCTGGCGCATCCCGTTCTTCATCGGCGCCGGGCTGGCGGTGGTGGCGCTGTACCTGCGGCGCTCATTGGCGGAGACCAAGGAGGGGGGCGACAAGGAGAATGCCGGCACCTTCGGCGCCCTGTTCAAGCATTGGCGGGCGTTCTGTGTCGTCCTCGCCTACACGGCCGGCGGATCCCTCAGCTTCTACACCTTCACGACCTACATGCAGAAGTATCTCGTCAACACCGCCGGGATGCCGAAGACCTCGGCGTCGCAGGTGATGACCTGGGTGCTGCTCGTCTACATGCTGATCCAGCCGATCTTCGGCGCCCTCTCGGACAAGATCGGCCGCAAGGCGAACATGATCCTCTACAGCGGGCTCGGCATGCTCATGGTGGTGCCGATCATGTCCTTCCTCGGCACGAACAAGGATCCCTACCTCGCCTTCGCGATGATCACCCTCGGGCTCGCCGTGATCTCGTTCTACACGGGGATCAGCGGCATCGTGAAGGCGGAGTTGTTTCCCACCAACGTGCGGGCGCTGGGCGTCGGCCTATCCTACGCGCTGGCCAACGCCACCTTCGGCGGCACCGCCGAGTTCGTCGCCCTCTGGTTCAAGGACACGGGCATGGAGGGCACGTTCTTCTGGTACGTGACGGTCATGCTCGGCATCGCCTTCGTCGCCTCGCTGATCATGCCGAACCCGAAGGTCCACGGCTATCTCGACGGCGCGGGCACCGTGGAAGAGGCCCTGGGCAAGAAGCCGGGCTACGCCCACGCGTAGGTGTCTGGCCGAACGATCGGCGGTTCTCCCACCTCACCCCCTCATCCTGAGGCGCGGTGGGGAGAACCGCCCCCTTCTCGCCCAGGCTCTCAGAGTCTGGCCGGAGAGGGCACGACAGAGCGTATCTCTCACCGTCATTGCGAGCGAAGCGAAGCAAGCCAGGGCAGCGGGACGCTTCCAGAGGTGGCGGATCCCTGGATTGCTTCGCTGCGCTCGCAATGACCACCTGTGACCGAAAGACCGTCGTGCCCTTTCGGGCCAGGCTCTGAGGAGGATCGAGGGGAGCCAGCGGCTTACAAGTGAGGCTCCAAAGACAATCGCCCCGGCCTCCTCACGGGGACCGGGGCGAAACGAGGAACATGGCATCCGCCCGTTTTAGCGAGCGGCACGAAGCCATGACGATGGAGAATCAGTCCTCGTCGATCTGGCGGCCGATGATGGCGATGGCGCGCTCGTAGACCGAAGCGGCGTTCCAGCCCTGGAGGGCGACGAAGTTCGGCTCGCCCGGCTGGTAGCCGGCGCCGCGCTGCCAGCCATGCGCCTTCAGGAAGTTGGCGGTGGAGGACAGGGCGGCGCCGGTCTCGTTGAGGTCGCCGCCAGTGCCGTATTTCAGCACGTTGCGCGGCAGGAACTGGGTGTGGCCGATCTCGCCATGCGCCGCGCCGCGGGTGCTGGTGGTCAGGATGCCCCGGTCGACCAGGGTGAGGGCGGCGTAGAGCTGATCGGTGAAATACTCCGAGCGGCGGCAATCGTAGGCCAGGGTCGCCACCGCCGAGAGGGTGTTGACGTTGCCCTTCACCGCGCCGAACCCGGTCTCCATGCCCCAGATCGCCAAGAGCGGGCCCGGCGGCACGCCGTAGCGCTGCTCGATGGAGGAGAACAGCGCCGCCTGGGAGCGCTTGAGCGCCCGCCCGCGCTTGACGATCGTCGGGCCGCCGCGCTTGGCCATGAACTGTTCGAGGGACAGCTTGAAGCTGCGCTGGCCCCGGTCCGCCGAGATGGTGGCGGTGGAGTAGGTGGTGCCGGCGAGGGCATCGAGGGCGTTCGCGCTGACCTTGCCCCGGTTCTCGGCGATGAACTCGCGCTTCCAGGTCTCGAAGCCGCCCGCCGAGTTGCCGCACTGGGCGGCCTGGGCTTGGCCCGATCCCGCCAGGGCCGCCGTCAGGGCGGCGGCGGCGAATGTGAAGTGTCGCTTGGATGCGGCCACGGAAAACTCCCAGACGTTCTGTCGCTCCGGCCTCACGGCCGGCAATGTTGTCGCTGGTCTAAAGCATATCGCGAAGCTTGGCGCACGCCGTCATTGCCCGGGCGGGGCCGGAAAGTCCCCGGGTCCGCGAGTTGTGATCGTGGCGTGGTTTCCGTTTCACTCCCACCCCGGCTTGCGCCGCGATCATCGTCCAGGCGAAGGACCGGACCGGCGAACGGACGCGGGTCCGGCGCGTTGCAGCCTCGCGGCGACGGACGCGGCGGGTGGGGAGCGGCCAGGAACGATGACGGAAGCGATGCGCGCGGACGGACCTGAGATTGCGACGGTGCCGGCCCCGGAGGCCGACCTCCTCTCCCCCTCCGTCCCGGCCTTCAAGATCGTGAGCTGGAACCTCCTGCGGCGGGTCGGCGCGGCGATCGAGGACGTCATCGCGCTGATCGAGCAGGAGAAGCCCGATCTGCTGCTGATGCAGGAGGCCACGAGGGCCATCGGTTTCCTCAAGGAGCGGGTCGGCGGCCATTACGCCTGGGCCCCCCTGCCGGGGCGTATCCACGGGCTCGCCATGTGGAGCCCGACGCCGTGGCCGTCGCCGCCCCGCACTCTGCCGATCCCCTCCGGCGCCCTGGTGCACCGAGTCTGCCAAGTGCTCGATCTCGGCGCGTTCGGCGTCGCGAACGTCCACCTGTCACACGGCCAGATGCTGAACCGGCGCCAGCTCCGGCGGATCGTCGCCGGGCTTCCACCCCGGGCAGCCGTGCTTGGCGACTACAACATCGTCGGCCCCGCCATGGTGCCGGGCTTCCGCGATATCGGGCCGCGCCGTCCGACCCACGCCATGGTGGAGGTCCTGCCGCTGCGCCTCGACCGCTGCATCGCCCGCGGGCTGGTCTGCCGGGACAGCGCGGTGCTGCCGCGCGGTCCCTCGGATCACCGGCCGATCGTCGTGCACCTCGCCGTCGCCCCCGAGGCGCCGCAGCGGCCGCTCAGAGGTATGGCAGCAGCAGCCGAACGCCTGCGTCGCGCAGGCGCACGGGCAGGTAGCGCGCGGCGAGATCCGTCGCGGTGAGGCGGCGCTCCATCTTCCGGCGGATCAGCGCGTCGATCTCAGCCGCGACGTCGGCGTCGATGACCTCGACGTTCAGCTCGAAATTTAGGCGGAAGCTGCGCATGTCCCAGTTGGCGCTGCCGACGAAGCACCAGATGTCGTCGATCACCATCGCCTTGGTGTGATCGAAGGGCGGGGTGTCGAGGTAGATCTGCACGCCGGCGCGGATCAGGGGATCGAGGTGGGCGCGCATGGCCCAGTCGATGAAGCGGTGGTCGCCCTTGGCCGGGATCACCACTTCGACGGACACGCCCCGCGTCGCGGCCTGGGTGAGGGCGCCGGTGACGAGTTCGTCCGGCAGGAAGTAGGGCGTGGCGATCCGCACCGAGCGGCGGGCACAGTTGAGCGCCTGGATCACCACCTGCTCGATCTTCTGCACGTCGGCATCGGGGCCGGACGTCACCGCGCGGGCGACGGTCGCGCCCACCGGCTCGGGATTGGTGAACCATGGCGGGCCGTCGAGATTCTCGCCGTTGGCGAAGAACCAGTCGGCGGCGAAGGTGGTCGCGAGTTGATCGACCACCGGCCCCTCGAAGCGGAAATGCGTGTCGCGGATCGGGTGGGGCGGATTCGAGGCGACGCGGTTGGCGCTGGCGATGTTCAGGCCGCCGGTGAAGCCGACCTGTCCGTCGATGATCAAGAGCTTCTTGTGGTTGCGCAGGTTGAGGAAGGGCATCCGCCAGGGGAGGGCGGAGTGCATGAACAGGGCGGCCGGGACGCCCGCCGCCGTCAGCCGGCGGTAGGCCGGGGTGCGGAAGTAGCCGCCGCCGATGCCGTCGATGATCACCCGGACCTCGACGCCCCGCCGCTTGGCCTCCGCCAGCGTGTCGCAGAATTCGTGGCCCGCCTCGTCGTCGCGGAAGATGTAGCTCGACAGGGCGACGCTGAGCCTCGCCCCGCGGATCGCGGCGAGCATGTCGGGATAGGCCTCGTCGCCGTTGCGGTAGAGGCGGACGCGGTTGCCGACCAGGGCGGGCGTCGCGGTGATCCGGCGGATCGCCCGGTCGAGGGGCCACAGGGTCTCGGGCACCACCGCGTCGTCGTCATCCGCGGGCGGTGTCGCCTCGGAGGGGCGGCCCCGCATCTTGCGGGCGCGCCGGTAGACCCGGTTGATGCCGAGCAGCAGGTAGAGCGCCGAGCCGAGGATGGGCGACAGCCACGCGAGGCCGATCCAGCCCACGGCGACGCTCACCCGGCGCTTGCGCAGCAGGGCGTGCACCGTGACCGCGACGGCCAGGACGAAGCCGACCAGCGCCTCGGCGTCGGCCCTGAACAGGGCCGTGGAGGTCACCCAGCGAGAAAAGATCTGTTCCAATGCCGTCCCGGACGACTCGAGCCACCTGCGCCCATATAGCTCAGCCGGCGGCGGAGTGTTCCGTTCCCGGTCCGCGAACGGGATCGCGCGGGCCGCCCGTCAATGCCGTCCGGTGACCCGATCGGCCGCGTCGCAGCGGAAATCGCTGCCGTCGAGGGCTTGGTAGACGATCCGCCCGCCCGCGTGCCGGCACCTCGCCTTGGCGGCCTCCAGGGGCCGGTGGAAGGACCAGATCGTGAAGAGCGGCCCCACGGTGGCGAGGCAGATGCTGCCGATGAGGATGGCGGCGGCCCAGGTCGGCCCGTCCCGCTCCGGCCGCGAGGGGCGCGGCGGGCGCGGGGGAGGCATCGCCCCGTAGAAGGCGATGCCGAGGCCGATGAGGTCGGTGGTGGCTGTCATCGCCTGTCCCGCGTCGGCTTGAGCCCTCCCCGGCGAAGGTAACTGACCCACGCGCGAACGATACCGGGCACGGGCGCGGCGGATCAGCCCTCCCAGACCGGATCCCGCTTCGCGATGAAGGCGTCGATTCCCTCCTTCGCGTCGGCCATCATCATGTTCCGGGTCATCACCTCGGCCGCGTAGGCATAGGCGTCGTCGAGGCCCATCTCGATCTGGCGGCCGAACGCCTCCTTGCCGATGGCGACCACCTTGCGAGCCTTGCCCGCGATGCGCCGGGCCATGGCCGTCACGGCCTCATCCAGGGTTCCGGCGGGCACCACGCGGTTCACGAGGCCGATCCGCAGGGCCTCCCCGGCGGAGATCGGCTCGCCGACCAGCAGCATCTCCATCGCAGCCTTGCGCCCCACGGCACGGGACAGGGCCACCATCGGCGTGGAGCAGAACAGGCCGATCTGGACGCCCGGCGTCGCGAACCGCGCGTCCTCGGCGCAGAGGGCGAGGTCGCAGGTGGCGACGAGTTGGCACCCCGCGGCGGTCGCGATGCCGTGGACCTGCGCGATGACCGGCTGCGGCAGCCTCGCGATGCTCGTCATCAGCCGAACGCAGGTCTGGAACACCCGGTCCGTGGCCTCGCGGCTCGGCTCCGCCCGCATCTCCTTCAGGTCGTGGCCCGCGCAGAAGGCGGGTCCGGCGCCCTTCAGCACCACGACCCGCACGGAGGCGTCCGCGCGGATCGCGTCCAGGGCGTCCTGCAGGGCCTCCATCAGGCCGAGCGACAGGGCGTTGCGGGCGCCCGGCCGGTTCAGGGTGAGGGTGCAGATGCCGTCCTCGTCCTGCCTGAGGAGGACCGGCTCCCCGGTGGCCGGGGCGATCGACGGAGCTGCTGACATGGACGTTCCCTTCCGGTCCCACCCTTCGGCGGGTTCGAGGGGAAGTCTAGCCGGTTTTCCCGCATCCGTGGACCGTGCCGTCCGGCGGCCGGGCGGCGCGGAGCCCGGGTCTTCAGTCGGCGAGTTCGGCCAGGGCGTGGTCGAGGCGGGCGAAGTCGGCGCCCTCGCCGTTCCACCAGACCGGGGGCAGGCGCTCGATTAACCCGAGGGCGCGGGCGTAGTCGTCGGCAAGCGCCGCATCGACGATCGCCACCGTGGCGCCCTTGAGGGCCGCGGCGAGGGTGTCCGCGTCCAGGCCGGGGGCGAGGTCGCGTGTCCGCGCGCCGACCCAGGCGAGACCCTGCCGGAGGGCGGCGGATTCCAGCGGGTTCGCCACCATCAGGACGGCGGTGTCGCCGAGGCCGATGCCTTCGGCCCGCGCCCATTTCATGCAGAGGCCCGGCGCGATGGCCGAGGGCGCAGGCGCGACCTCCCGGCGGTCCTGAGATGGGACCGGAGCCGGGAATTCGGCCGCGTTGCGGTCGGCGGCGATGGAGTGGGCGCGGATCATTCGGGGAAACCGCCAGTTTCGGATAGGCTTAGCCATTCCGGGTTCGCGCGATCGGGTTAACACTTTCTCTTTGCGAGCCGGAGACTTGCGAAGACCGGCGCTCAAAGGCGCAAAAAGACGTCCGGATCTGCCCGTATCCCTCACGATCCATGAAAGCGGTCGTGAAAGGCCGACACTGGCGGCCGACGGCGGCTTCTCTATCTAGCTGCCCCGAGGGCGGTCGCAGCACCGCCGGCCAGGGACGGAAAACCATGCGGATCGTGTTGCCCATCGTCGCCGCCGCGCTCCTGTGCGCCCCGGCTAGAGCGGAGATGCGGAACGCACCGTCATCGCGGGCGCTCGAATTCGCGGCCTACATCTTCGCGGCCTCCAATGTTTGCGGATACCGGATCGGCGCGACGGAGTTCGAGGCGTTGCTCGCCAAGCAGAACACCCGGGCGGCCGATGTCCAGCCGAACGGCCCGTTCGGCAACCGGGTGCAGACGATCTTCACGCTGATGTCGAATCAGATGGCCGCCAACCGGGATCAGGCCTGCATCGCCGTCGCCGGCGAGTACGGCCCCGAAGGCAATGTCGCCAAGAACGTCCTTCTCCCGCCCGGCGCGGAGGCCCCGAAGGCGGAGCCGGCGAAGCCCGACGCGCCCAAGCCGGCGCAGTAACCGCCCGCGCAGTAGCGGCCCGTGTGGGAGCCGATGACCGGCATCCTCAGCCGAGGCGCCAGTCGATCGGCGTCCGCCCGTGCGCGGCGAGCCACGCATTGGCGCGCCCGAACGGATCGGAGCCGGGAAAATCCCTCGCGCGGTTGAGCGGCGAGGGATGGCCGCTCTCGATGATGCCGTGCCGGGCTGCGTCGATCAGTCCGGCCCGCGCGCGCGCCTGGGCTCCCCACAACAGGAAGACGGCCGGCTCGGCTCCCGCCGAGACCGCCGAGACCGCCTCGTCGGTGAGGCTCGCCCATCCGTAGCGCAGGTGCGCCCCGGCCTTGCCGGCCTCGACGGTGAGCGCGCTGTTCAGGAGCAGCACGCCCTGCCTTGCCCAGGGGGTGAGATCCCCCCCGGCCTCCCGGTCCGAGTCCGCTTCCGCCAGGATCACCTTCAGGGACGCGGGCAGGCGGCCGCCGCCGACATAGGAGAACGCGAGCCCGTTCGCGTCCCCCGGCGTCGGGTAGGGGTCCTGGCCGAGGATCACGGCCCTCACCTCCGCCGGAGGCGTCTCCGCGAGGGCGCGGAAGATCTGCGCCGGCGCCGGCAGCACGCGGGCGCCTCCGGCGATGCGCGCATCGACCCGCGCCGCCACCGCCTCGGCGGCACCGTCCGCGAAGAATGGCAGGGCGAGCCAGGGCGAGCCGGAGCGGCGGAAGGCGGCGAGGGCGGCGGCGACGGGCCGGTCGGTCATCGAGGGTGCATGTCCTGGGTGGGCGGCATTTGCCGACGCGGATGCCGCGCGTATACCCGAAACGGCGTCGGCCGCTCCTGCGGCCGTCTCGTCTTCGCCGAACGGCTCGGGCGTCCTACATAAGGGCCGATCGCGCGTCGGCGCGGGTCGAGATCCGCTAGTCAAGGAAGGACACGGCGCCGGGGGCGCCGGTACGCTCGCATGAACGAACGCATCGAACCTGCCGCGCTGAAGAACAACCGCCCGGTCGCCGCGATCGACCAGCCTGCCGGCCAAGCCGCGGGCAGCCTTCCGGCCGGGCATCCGCCCGTGCGCTGGGGCCGGATCGGCGTGCTGCTCATGAACCTCGGAACGCCAGAGGGAACCAGCTACTGGCCCATGCGGCGCTACCTCAAGGAGTTCCTGTCCGATCGCCGGGTCATCGAAGTGCCCCGGTTGATCTGGTGGCCGCTCCTCAACCTCGTCATCCTGTCGAAGCGGCCGGGCCCCAAGGGCCGGGACTATGCCAGCGTCTGGAACAACGAGTTGGACGAGGGCCCGCTGAAGACGATCACCCGGGGCCAGAGCGAGAAGCTCCAGGCCGCAATGGGCGACAGCGTCGTGGTCGATTGGGCGATGCGCTACGGCAAGCCGGAGGTGTCGGGCCGGATCCAGGCCCTCCTCGACCAGGGCTGCGACCGAATTCTCTTGGTTCCGCTCTACCCGCAATACGCGGCGGCGACCTCGGCCACGGCCTGCGATCAGGCTTTCCGGGCGCTCATGGACATGCGCTGGCAGCCGACCGTGCGCGTCTCGCCGCCCTACCATGACGATCCGGTTTACATCGACGCCATGGCCCAATCGATCCGCGAGGGTCTGGCCAAGCTCGATTTCGAGCCGGAGGTGATCCTCACCTCGTTCCACGGCGTGCCGCGCAGCTACCTCCTGAAGGGCGACCCCTATCACTGCCAGTGCCACAAGACCGGGCGACTCGTGCGCGAGGCGCTGGGCTTCTCGCCCGAGAAGATGCGGGTGACCTTCCAGTCCCGCTTCGGCAACGAGGAGTGGCTCAAGCCCTATACCGACGAGACCGTGCAATCCCTCGCCAAGTCCGGCGTGAAGCGCATGGCGATCGTGGCCCCGGGCTTCACCGCCGATTGCCTCGAAACCCTGGAGGAACTCGACGGCGAGAACCGCCACTACTTCGAGGAGAACGGCGGCGAGCAATTCGCCTACATCCCCTGCCTCAACGACAGCGACCACGGGATGCGCGTGATCGAGAACGTGGTCCGCCGGGAATTGCAGGGCTGGTTGCCGGGCTGAGGTCCGCCGGCCCCTTGCCGGGCGCGGCATCGTCCGCGCTCAGGCAAAGCGAAGCGGCGCCAGGGCAGCCGCAATGCCCTCAAGACGCCGGGCGGGCGGGCAACTCCGTGCGATCCTCCGGCGGCGTCAGCTTGACCCTCAGGCTGTCCGGCAGGCGGGTGGCGCGGCCGTCGCGGACGCAGGCGACCGTGACCTCGGCGGCCACCAATGTCTCATCGCCGCGCCGGACTTCCTGTGCCAGGGTCATCGAGGCGCCGCGCAGGGCCTTCGTCCGCGTCACGACGGTCAACTGATCGTCCATGATCGCGGGCCGGAGGAAGTCGATTCCCATCTTGCGCACCACGAAGACGAGCCCCTGCGCGTCACGGTGGAGGTCCGACTGATCCCCCGCCAGGGAGCGCAACAACTCCGTGCGCCCGCGCTCCATGAAGCGCAGATAGCTCGCGTGGTAGACGAAGCCGGAGAAATCCGTGTCCTCGTAATAGACCCGCACCGCCAGCGAGTGCCCCGTATCGTCCATCCGCCCCGGACCCCGTTTTCGTGACGCTCCTCATAGCAGTTCGGGCGAGCGTGGATCACTGCGCCGTCTCGTCATCGCCATCGGAACGAAGCGATGACGGCCTGGTGCATCGCTCCAGTCGGAGGCGGCAGCCGAAGCTGGAAAAATCGATGCAGAAACAATGAGCCGGTGCAGACACGCATGAACGCAGTGAGTGCGTCACTGCACGAGCGGCAGCACCCGAAGCCACCGGGAGACGCTCCGGCAGGCGGGGCCAGGCCCGAAAAAGAGAAGGGCCGCCCCTCGCGGGACGGCCCCTTTCTCACGTCTCGGCCGGGATCTCAGCCGCCGAAGCGGTTGGCCAGGATCGACGACTCGGCGTGCTCCTCGGCGATATAGGGCAGCGCCTCGTTGGCGAACTTGCGGCCCACGGCGTTCTCACCGTTACGGGCGTAGTTGCTGTAGAGCGCCAGGGTGTTGGCGTCGGAGCGGGCCTGCTGCGAGATGTAGGTCCGGTCGAAGGCACGGCCGGTCGGGGCCGACTGGAGCTGCGCCAGACGGGCCTGACCCCGCTCGCCGAGGGCGACGCGACGGCCGGGCTCGGTCGGGCTGTTGTCCACGAGGCCCACGGCGCCGAGGGTGCCGCCGACGATCGACGTGCCGAGGTTGGCGGCGATCGTCACGGGGGCAAGGATCAAGCCGGCGGGGTTGCTCAGGTCGGTCTTGATGCCCTGGTTGTCGGAGACGACCGTGCCGCCACGGCTCAGCGAGGTGCCGGGAGGGAGGAGAGCCTCGGTGGTCGCCTTGCGCTCGGTGATCACGCGGTTGGCGTAAGCGCGGACGTTCGGGTTACGCGAACGCTCCAGGGCGATGCGGCTGGCCTCGATGCTGGCGGCGTCGGAGCGCAGAGCCTCGGCGCGGAAGGCCGGCGTCGAGGTCGCAGCCGGGCCGGTCTCGGAGAGGTTCGGGAAGATGCGGACCGGGAGGGCGTCCTGGGCGAGCGCCGGGGTCGCGAGGGCGGCAACCGAAAGGCCGAGGGCGGCGAGGGTGGTCTTCTTCATGACGGACGAGTGTCCCTTTCCGTTCGTGATTGGATGGCCGCGCGGCGATGCGCGGCCGTCACATTTCGCTGACGAAACGTTCGGGGCCATAACCGCAGCTTTTGGCCGCTGTTCCCACGGTCAAGTCAGCGATCTTCGCCGCTAGAGAAGGCCATATCAGCCAAGCTTGGCAATGGAGATCGGCACCAATACTCGAATTGTGCCCGCGCATCAGCGACTTATCGCTACTGAGTTGTACGTAGTACCGCGCCGACCGATTGCGCCAGCCATCAATAGCCATGAGACAGGCCGGCACCTGCCATTACGTTTGGACATGGCCGTATGGGAACGGATGCGGAGGAACGGCCGCGTCGGATCGACGATCGCTCGGCCTTAGAACGGTATCGGACGCACCGGCCGGGCGGCGATCGGACGAAGGGGCCGTCGCCTCAGGCGTCGCCGCCGCCCGCGAACAGGTCCGCCTCGCGGCGCGGGACGGCGAGGCCGAGGTGCCGAAAGGCGTGGGGCGTGAGGATGCGACCGCGCGGCGTGCGCTGGACGAACCCCTTCTGGATCAGGAAGGGCTCCACGATGTCCTCGATCGCATCGCGCGGTTCGGACAGAGCCGCTCCGATCGTCTCGATCCCGACCGGGCCGCCGCCGAAGGATGAAGCGATCAGGCTGAGGTACTTCCGGTCCATCACGTCGAGACCGGCCTCGTCCACGTCGAGGAGCTTGAGCGCCCGGTCCGCGATGGCCCGCGTCACCGTTTCGGCCTCGGCCACGATGGCGAAGTCGCGCACACGGCGGAGCAGGCGCCCGGCGATGCGCGGCGTGCCCCGGGCGCGCTTGGCGATCTCGTTGGCCCCCTCCGCCGACATACCGAGGCCGAGGACGCGCGCGCCGCGCGCGACGATCTGCTCCAACTCGTCGATCTCGTAGAATTCGAGGCGGATCGGGATGCCGAAACGGTCGCGGAGCGGCGTCGTGAGGAGGCCGGCGCGGGTGGTGGCGCCCACCAGGGTGAACTTCGGCAGTTCGATCTTCACCGAGCGGGCCGCCGGACCCTCGCCGATGATCAGGTCGAGCTGATAATCCTCCATCGCCGGATAGAGGATCTCCTCCACCGCCGGGTTGAGGCGGTGGATCTCGTCGATGAAGAGCACGTCGCGCTCGTCCAGATTGGTGAGCTGCGCGGCGAGGTCGCCGGCCTTGGCGATCACCGGACCCGAGGTGGAACGGAAGTTCACGCCGAGTTCCCGCGCCACGATCTGCGCCAGCGTCGTCTTGCCGAGGCCGGGGGGGCCCACGAACAGCACATGGTCGAGGGCTTGGCCGGTCTTCCGGGCGGCCTCGATGAAGATCTGCATGTTCGCCCGCGCCGCCCGCTGGCCGATGAACTCAGAAAGGTTCAGCGGGCGGATGGACTGATCCGCGTCGTCCACGCGCTTGTCGGCGGACAGGAGCGGATTGGTCGGGGCTTTCGGCTTGGTCATGAACCTGATCGGCGCCTGCGCGTCCGGAAGAGCGACCTTCGTCTAACGCGCGGCGGGGCCGAAGTCTAAGAGAGGATCGCCCTCGGAAGGCGGCGGCGCCCCGATCGTTAAACCTGCGCCGAGGGAAAGCTGTGGCCAGGCCGTTCTCCGCCTTCCGGCTCGACCGTCCTTCGGGCACTGAGGACGGCGTTGCAACGCACAGTAGCAACCTTGGCCGTGCAACCATCTCGGCCCCCCGCGCATTTCCTTAACGATCGGTGGATCGGTCCCTCCGCCAGGACATCCCATGCTTCGTTCGCTCGCCCTCGGCGCCGCTTGCGTCTTCGCCTGCCTCGCCACTGCGGAGGCGCGGACGACGCGCACCGCCACCGCCGAACCGCAGGCTGCGGAGGCGACGTCGGCCGTCCGGCCGGTGTCGGTGACGACGCCCGAGCCCGGCCCCGCCTGCGGCCGCAGCCGCCGCCGCCTGTGGATCGAGGGTGAGGGCTGGGTGGTCCGCAAGGTCCCGACCTGCCGCTGAAAGCCGGGGGGCACCTCCGGCATACGCAGTCGCCGCGACTGGCGCCGGGTCCCCCGCCGGAACGAGATCGGCGGTGACCCGTTCCGGTTCGAGACCGGCCGCAACCGGAGCTTGCCGATGCGTATGCGTACCCTTTCGATGATCGCCGCCCTCGCGCTGAGCGCGGCGACCCCCGCCGTCGCGCAGGACCGTCACACGACCGTCCGCTACGGCACCTCATACCAGACCTATGGCGGCTATCCCGGCGGCTACGAGGGCGGGTTCGCGGCGCCCCTGATCAACGGCGACTACGTCGGTGCCCCGTTCACCGCCGTGCCCCGGCCGAGCCAGCTCGTCCCGCCGGCCTGGAGCTACGGCACCTACGGCATCCCCACTGTTTCCGGCATCGCCGCGCCGCCCGTGGCGGCGCCGACCCTGACGGTGATCGACGCGCCGCAACCCCGCAGGCGGGTGCGTCAGGGTTTCGTGTCCCGCAAGGTAACGTCCACCGCGCCGGGCGTGCGGGTGGTCAACCTCACGCTTCCCCATCGCTGAGACCGGCGAACCACTCGGCGTAGACCGTGTTGCGCGCCATCCTGCGGTTGAGATCCGGCGTACCGTCGGCCCACCAAACCGGTCCGCGCTCGCCCAACGCCGTCTTGGCGGCATCGACCGCCCGGCGGGCCTCCGCAAGATCGGCAGCCCGCTCGCTTCGCTTGGCCCGGGCCACGGCGCGGCGGGCCGCCATCAGGTCGTGCACCAGCTCGCTCCGCCGCGCCTCGGGCAGCGACGGATTGGCGCACCGCCACAGTCGCCCCCGCACGACGATGTAGCGGCCGTCCGGCGTGACCGGGGGAGCCGTCACGGGTGCACAACCCTTCGTTGTGATGGCCTTAAGCTTTCCAGTTCATGATGCGCATCGAAGAATGTCGAGATCGCCATGCGCATCGCCGTCGTCGACTCGAGCCTAGTCGTCCTGAGGATCATCGGGTCGATGCTCGAATCCCACGGGCACACCGTGCACGAGTTCACCGAATCCGACGCCGCCCTTCGGTTCCTGGAGGCGACGCCCGACGTGCGCGTCGTGATCTCGAGCCTTGAGGTCCGGCCGCTCAGCGGCCTCGAACTGTGCTGGTCGGCGCGGATCCTCGCCGAGGAGCGACGGCCCCTGCACATCATCATGATGTCCTCCGCCAACTGCGTCCACACGCTGGCCGAGGCGCTCGACAGCGGCGCCGACGACTTCATCGAGAAGCCGCCGAAGGCCGAGGAGTTGCACGCCCGCCTCCGCGCCGCCGAGCGCATGACCCGGCTGCAGGAGGAGTTGATCCGGCTGGCGGAGACAGACGCGCTCACCGGCCTCCTCAACCGCCGCGCCTTTCGGGAACGCGCCGAGGCCGCCGCCCTGCGCGCACAGTCGGGGACCGCCCTTTCGTGCATCCTGGTGGACATCGACCTGTTCAAGCGTATCAACGATAACCACGGCCACGATGTCGGCGACACGGCGATCCGCGCGGTCGGCGCCCTGCTCGGGGAGACCGGGATCGTCGGGCGCCTCGGGGGAGAGGAGTTCGGGATCGTCCTGCCGGAGCGCGATCTCGCCTCCGCCCTGCACTACGCCGAGGGCCTGCGCGTGCGCGCGCGGACGCTGCGCATCGCCTGCGGCGACGACACCTGCGGCCTCACCTGCAGCTTCGGCGTCTCGACCTGGAGCGGGCCGGACAGCGTACACGCCCTTCTGAAGCGCGCCGACGTCGCGCTCTACGCGGCCAAGGCCGGAGGGCGGAACCGGGTGGTGGCGGAAGCGATGAATTCAGGCACGGCACAGGCGGTGTGAGACACGCCCCGGAACGAAACACACCTTAAGGTTGAGTTGACCACCATCATTCCCGCTTTGGCACAGGGATCGAAGTACAGCCCTGGATTCGGCCCCGATTGACGCGCAATAAACCTTAATTTCCCGCCCCGTGAGGTGGAACGTTTCTTGGAAAGTCTTCCGGGAACTTGGCAGGATGTCCCGGCCAGGGAAATTGAGGTACGGGATCGATGACTACGCCCGTTGGCGTCCTTATCCTGGATGAACCGCAGGACTCGAGCGCGACCATGCGTGCGAGCCTCGAACACATGCCGGAATTCTCCACGATCGGTGAGGAAGACCTCGCCGGTAGCCAAGGACCGGCCGTCGCCCTCGTCTTCCTCGACGAGATCCGCCTCGCGGACGGCATCGCCCGGATCGTCGGCCTGAAGGAGCGCAAGCCGAGCCTGCGCGTGCTCGTCTCCTTCAAGGCCCTCGCGGCGGACGACATCCGCGCCCTGCTCGCGGCCGGGGTCGATGCCTTCGTCGCCCGGACCAAGACGCCCCGCGACCTCTGCGCCGCGATCCTCGCCCTGGCCGAGGGCTCGGATTGCCTCGTCCCCTCCGAGGCGAAGGCGACGGGGGAGGCGATGGACGGGCAGGGTCTCACCCCCCGCGAGGCCGAGGTGCTCCGTTTCCTCAGCGCGGGCTTCAGCAACAAGGAGGTGGCCCGCCGCCTCGCCCTCAGCGTCCGCACGGTGGAGACCCACCGCCTCAACCTGCGCCGCAAGACGCAGACCGGGCGTCTGAAGGATCTGGTCTCCCTGGCCCGCCAGCTCGGCCTCGCGCCGGTGGTGGACAGCGAACCCGCCCGCCAGCGCGGCGAATCCCGCCCGGCCCAGCAGCCCGGCGGCTCCGACCGGCCCTCGCGTCACTGACGGATCGCGACGGTCTCCGGGGGCGCGATCACCGGCGCCTCCGGACCGCGCCTCCCGACCCGGAACGGCGGGGATGCCTCAGGCGGCCTCGGCCTCGGCCTCCCGCCGACGCGCGGGCTTGCGGGCACGGGCGGCTGACTTCCCCCCGCCCGAGGCGGCCTTCACCCGGCCACCGCGCTTGGCCTTGGCGCTCGCCTGGACTCGGGCGAGGCGCGTCTGCAGAAGCCCCAGGACGGCGGCCTCCTCCGGGCGGAGCCGCCCGGGATCGTCGGTCAGTTCCGATTCGACCGCACCGCGCATCTGATCGACCAGCGCGCCCTCGAGGTAGCAATCGAGGATCTCGGGATGGATGTAGCACTTCCGGCAGATCGTCGGCGTGTTGCCCAGCCGCTGGGCCACCTCCTCGATCGCGGTGCGGACGTTGCGCTTGGCGCCCGCCTCACTGTCGAAGGCCTCGAAGGCGTTGAGGCCGAGGGCCGCCAGCACCGTGCCCGCCCAGGTGCGGAAGTCCTTGGCCGTGTAGTCCTCGCCGGTGATCTCGCGGAGATAGTCGTTGACGTCCGATGAGGTCACGTCGCGGCGGACGCCGTCGCCGTCGATGTACTGGAACAGCTCCTGGCCCGGCAGGTCCTGGCAGGCCTTCACGATGCGGGCGACGCGCCGGTCCTTCAACGAGACGTTCCATTCCTTGCCGCTCTTGCCCTTGAAGCGGAAGGTCAGCTCCGATCCCGCGATCGTGACGTGGGGATCCCGCAGGGTGGTGAGCCCGTAGCTGCGGTTGGTGCGGGCGTAGTCGTCGTTGCCGACGCGGATCAGCGTCGTTTCCAGCAGGTGGACGACGGTGGCCAGCACCTTGTCGCGCGGCAGGCCCTTGCGGCGCATGTCCGCGTCGATCCGCGCGCGGATCGCGGGCAGGGCGTCGGCGAAGCTCATGATCCGGGTGAACTTGTTCGCCTCGCGGGCTTGGCGGAACTCGGGGTGGTAGCGGTACTGCTTGCGCCCCTTGGCGTCGCGCCCCGTCGCCTGGATGTGGCCGTTGCGGCGGGGGCAGATCCAGACATCCGTGTAGGCCGGGGGAATGGCGAGCTTATTGATCCGCTCGATGGTGGACGGGTCGCGCACCGGCGCGCCCTTCGTGTCGTAGAAGCTGAAGCCCTTGCCGCTGCGGCGGCGGGTGAGGCCGGGACGGGAATCGTCCACGTAGGTCAGCCCGACCTCGGCCGCGGCAGCGCGCAGGTCGCCGCCCCTCTCCGCGCACTCCGTCCCAGCCATGACGCAACCTCCCGGCGCGCGGGATCGAGGCGTCCCGGCCCTCGACAACCCCAGCCCCGGCATCGCCGTTCCGGGTGCCCCGTCCGGCTTCCGTTTCGGGCCGAAGGGGTGCACAGCCGTGGGATGGTTGCTCCTGATCACGCCGACCGCTCCGGCGCGCCCGCCCGCCGCCTGGCCTTCGTCGCCACGGAGGATTGGTTCTTCGCCTCGCATTTCCTGCCGATGGCGCGGCGCGCGGTGGCGATGGGGCTCGACGTGGTCGTCATCGCCCGCGTTCGCGCCCACAGGGCCGCCATCGAGGCGACCGGCGCCAAGGTCGTGGCGCTGGAAGCGGAGCGGGCGAGCCTCAACCCGATGGGCGCGGGCTACGCGGCGGGCCAGCTCGCCGCGATCCTGAAGGCGCTGAAGCCCGACATCGTCCACTGCATCGCCCTGCGGGCGATCCTGATCGGCGGGACGGCCGCCGCCATGGCGGGCATCCCGGCGCGGATCTTCGCCGTCACCGGCCTCGGCCTGATCGGCGCCCGGAACGACCGGATCGGGCGCACGGGACGGCTGGCCCTCAAGGCGCTCATCCGGGGGCCGCTGGCGACGCGCCGGACCCGGTTCCTGTTCGAGAACCCCTCGGACGCCCTGGCACTCGGCCTCGACCCCTCCGACGGCACGGTGACGATCGTCGGCGGCGCGGGCATCGATCCCGCGCTCTACGCGCCCCGGCCGCTCCCGCCCGCTCCGCCCCTCAAGGTGGCCGTGGTTTCGCGGATGCTGTGGTCGAAGGGGATCGACCTCGCCGTGGAGGCGACGCGCCTCGCCCGCGCCGAGGGCGCGGCGGTGGAGCTGTCGCTCGTCGGCGCTCCCGACCCGGACAACCGGAAATCGATCACGGAGGCCGACCTCCGGTCCTGGTCGCGGGAGGGTGTGGCGTGGCACGGGCCGAGCGCGGACGTCCCCGCCGTCTGGGCCGACCACCACGTCGCCTGCCTGCCCTCGCGCGGGGGGGAGGGGCTGCCACGCAGCCTTCTGGAGGCCGCCGCCTGCGGCCGGGCCTGCCTCACCACCGACGTACCCGGCTGCCGTGACCTGATCCGCGACGGCACGGAGGGGTTCGTCGTCCCGCCCGACGATGCCGCCGCCCTGGCCGCCGCCCTGACGCGGCTCGCCGCCGATCCCGCCCTCGTGGCATCGATGGGCGCCGCCGCCCACCACCGGATCGAGACCGGCGGCTATACCGAGGAGGCCGTCGCCGAGGCGACCGGACGCCTCTGGCGCAGCCTTCTGGACGGCTGACGATGCGCGCCTGCGACGATCCCGACGGCTTCATCCGCGCCCACACCCGCCTCCGCCCCGTCCCCCATGCGCCCGAGATCGTCCTCCACGTGGCCGACGAGGCGACCGAACTCTGGCAGCGGACGGAGGAGGAACTGGAGCAGATCGGGCTGCCGCCGCCCTTCTGGGCCTTCGCCTGGGCCGGGGGGCAGGCCCTCGCCCGCTACATCCTCGATACGCCGGACCTCGTCGCCGGGCGCCGCGTTGTGGACTTCGCCTCGGGCTCCGGTCTTTGCGCCATCGCGGCGGCGAAGGCCGGCGCGCGCAGCGTCCTGGCGAGCGACCTCGATGCCTTCGCGCTCGCCGCCATCCCGCTCAACGCGCAGGCCAACGCCGTCGGCGAGCATATCGTCGCAACGGGGGACGACCTGCTCGGCACCGTCCCGGACTGCGACATCGTCTTCGCGGCGGACGTGTTCTACGAGCGCGACCTCGCCGCCGCCGTCACCGCGTGGCTGCTGGGTGCGCGGGCGGCGGGGCGCACCGTCCTGATCGGCGACCCGGGCCGGACCTACCTTCCGCGCGAGCGCCTGACATGCGTCGCCACTTACTCCGTGCCCGTTTCGAGGAGCCTGGAGGATACCGAGATCAAACGAAGCCACGTATGGCGGCTTGCGGGTTGAACACTCATTATCCAGCCCACGTTATAGGAACGGTTCCGGGCTCCCGACGGTCCGGGCCTTGCGGTGACCGTGTCACCCGTTTCCGAGGTGGTCAGTCGTGACACGCTCCGTGCGCCTTCCCCGCGTCGTCGCCTTCGCCGCGAGCCCCAAGCGCCCGGCGCGCACCCGCCTTCTCGTGGAGGCGGTCGGCGCCGAGCTGACGCGCCTGCGCCGGGTGGATCTGCGGGTGTACGATCTCGTCGATGCCGGCCCCGGCCTCGGCGTCAGCTCCCGCGACGAGCTGACCCTACCCGCCGCCCGGCTGATTGACGCCATCGAGAACGCCGACGCGCTGATCGTCGGCACGCCCGTCTATCAGGGCGGCTATGCCGGCCTGTTCAAGCACGTCTTCGATCTCATCGAGCCTGCGCGGCTCGCGGGGATGCCGGTTGTGCTGACCGCCACGGGGGGCGGCCTGCGCCACGCGCTGGTGGTCGAACATGCCCTGCGGCCCCTCTTCGGCTTCTTCGCCTCCCACATCGCGCCGACCTCGGTCTATGCCGGGCCGGACTGCCTGACCGCCGCCGCCGAGGCCGACGAAGCCCTGACGCTCCGAATCAACGCCGCGGCGGCCGAACTCTCGGCCCTCATCGACGTGTCCCGCGCCGCCAAGGCGGGCGCGGCAGCCTGACCGGCTGTCGTCTCCCGGAAACCGGCCCTAGCTAAGCCGGACCGACTGCGCATCGAGAGGACAGCCATGTCCGGGTCAACGCTCTCCCCCCGGCAGGCCCCATCGCCGGGCCTTCCCGCGACCTACGTCACCGCCGCCGGCCTGCCCCGGTACAATCCCGTGTCGCAGGCCCTGCATTGGATCACCGCCGTCTTCGCGCTGGCGGTGCTGCCGCTGGCCTGGGTCGCCCTCAGCCTCCCGAACGGCGAACTGAAGGGCACGGTCTTCACTCTGCACAAATCCGTTGGGCTCACGATCCTCGCGATCGTCGTCGTCCGCATCGTCTGGCGGATGATCAACCCCGCGCCGGCCGATCCGGCCGTGCCCCGCGCCCTCGAACTCATCGCGCGGGTCAACCACTGGCTGCTCTACGGGATCTTCCTGGTCATGCCGGTAAGCGGCTACCTGCTCAGCGCCCTCTCGGGCCGGTCCACCCCGTATTTCTGGCTCTTCACCATCCCGGGTCTGGAGAAGAACGAGCAGTTGCAGAAGGTCTTCGCAACGGCGCACGTCGTCGGACAATACGCCGTGTACCTCCTCGTCTCCCTGCACATCCTCGGCACCGTCTGGCACCTCGTCGTCCGGCGCGACGGCATCCTGGAGCGGATGCTGCCGGTGCAGGACGGGCGCGGCACCCGGTAGGCGGGCCCGTCCGGCGGGTCGCGGCTACCCCTCGATCCGCCGGAGGATGAACACCACGCCCGTCTCCGGGTCACGCCGCCAGCGCCCGTCATCCATCTTGACGAGGCCGATGCTGTGGCCACGCTTCGCCGTGACGGTGAGGCGACCGCCGTCGTAGCGCCAAGTGACCGGGTTGAAGACCTCGATCCCGTCGTCGTGGCAGCCGGCCAGGAGCTTGACCGTGCCGTCGCGCTCGAAGGCGAGGCGGCAGGTGGCCTGCTGGCGCAGCCGGTCGAGGGCGTAGGTGCCGGGCTGGGGCCCGTCCGGCGACAGGGGCGGGAGAGGGGGGGCCGGGACGACCGGCCCGCCGGGTTCACCCGGCGACACCGTCGCGGCCGTCGCGACGGCCGGTGACGGCGCAGGCACGGCGGCGGCGATCGCGGGCTCCGGCTCGGGCGGGCGCATCCCGGCGGTGTCCAGGGGCACGAGGCTGTAGGTCTCTCCCCCCGGCGCCGTGCCGACATAGCTGCGCCGGTCCTGGCGGCGCTTGAATTGGAGGACGGGACGGATGTCCTTGTCCACCAGGCGCACGGCCTCGTCGGCATAGAGCCAGCCCGCCACGCCGTTCATCACCGGCAGGGCGCGGCGGCATCCGGCCGGGAAGTTTACCAGTTGCCCGGCGGGACCCTTGTCCTTGAGGAGCGTCATCACGCAGCGGCGGCTGGTGCCGTCCTTCGACAGGTCCCAGGTTCCGGGCACCTCGGCGACCCTCGTCGGCAGCGTCTCCTTCTCCTCCGCGACCGACGGATCGGGCGGGACCGGCGCGAAGGGCGAGGCCATCGGGGGGCCGCCGGGACGCTCGTCCCGCACCGCTTCCTGCGCCGTCGCCGGATCGAGAACGAGGAGGATCAGGACGGTCGCGGCCGTGGCGCGGAGGGCGCTCACCTCGCGGGGCTCCAGGGCGTCTCGGCCACCGGCGTGAGCGGGCCGCGCCCCTCGAACCACGACAGGACGTTGTCGACCACCAATTGCGCCATCGCCTCGCGGGTGGAGGTGGAGGCCGACCCCACATGCGGCAGGAGGACGGTGTTCTCCAGGGCCGCGAGGTCCGGCGGGACGTGGGGCTCGTTCTCGAAGACGTCGAGCCCCGCACCCAGGATGGTGCCGGCCTGGAGGGCGGCGATCAGGGCCGCCTCGTCCACGACGCTGCCCCTGGCCACGTTCACGAGGAGTCCCTCCGGCCCGAGGGCGTCCAGCACGGCCGCGTCCACGAGGCCCTTCGTATCGGAGCCGCCGGGCGCGACCACCACGAGGATGTGGACGGCCCTGGCGAGCCCGATCAGGCTGTCGTGATAGGTGTAGGGCACGCCGGCCTTGCGGCTGCGGCCATGGTAGTCGATCTCCACCCCGAACCCGTCGAGGCGCCGGGCGATGGCCAAGCCGATCCGCCCGAGGCCCAGAATACCCACCCGGCGCCCGCGCAGGGAGGCGGTCAGCGGGAAGGGCGCCTTTGGCCAATGCCCCTCGCGCAGGTAACGGTCGGCCTGCGGCAGGCGCCGGACCGTCGCCAGGACGAGGCCCACCGCGAGGTCGGCAACCTCGTCGGTCAGGACGTCGGGGGTGTTGGTGACGACGACGCCGCGCTTGGCCGCCCCGGCGGCGTCCACCGCATCGTAGCCCACGCCGAAATTCGCGATTAGCTCCAGCCTCGGCAGCCGGTCCATCAGCGCCCCATCGACGCCGCCGCCGACGCACAGGCCCCGGATGCGGGGACCGACCTCCGCGAGCAGGGCCTCCGGGTCGGGCGCGCCCTCCAAGCAGTGGAGGGTGAAGCGGCCGCCCAGGGCCTTCTCCACCAAGGGGTGCATCTTCCGCAGGAGCAGGATGTCGGCGGGCGAGGTTCCGGTCATCGGACGGGGGCCTTCTCCGGGCGGCGGGGCGGCGCGCCGTGCGCCACGCCGGGCATACGCCGAGGGCGCCGTCGGCGCTACCCGCGCGGCAGCGGGGGTCTGACATCGCGGAGGCTTTCGGGCGAGGCATCTGCGGACGGGTAGCCTCCCCTCCGCGCGCGCCTCTTCCGTAACGGCGCGACGATGCCTACTAAGGAGCCCCGGGCCGAAGCGAGCGCGCGAACCGAGGCCATTCCGTCAAGACAGCCAAGACCATGACCAGCCCCCGCACCCTCTACGACAAGATCTGGGACGACCACGTCGTCGATGTTCAGCCGGACGGCACGAGCCTCCTCTACATCGACCGCCACCTCGTGCACGAGGTGACGAGCCCCCAGGCGTTCGAGGGGCTTCGCGTGGCCGGCCGCAAGGTGCGCGCCCCGCACAAGACGCTGGCGGTGGTGGACCACAACGTCCAGACCTCCGACCGCAGTCAGGGCATCACCGATCCCGAGAGCCGCACCCAGCTCGACGCGCTGGCGCAGAACGTGGCCGACTTCGGCATCGAGTTCTACGACGCGCTCGACCGCCGCCAGGGCATCGTCCACATCATCGGGCCGGAGCAGGGCTTCACCCTGCCGGGCCAGACCATCGTCTGCGGCGATTCGCACACCTCCACCCACGGCGCCTTCGGGGCGCTGGCCCACGGCATCGGCACGTCCGAGGTCGAGCACGTGCTCGCCACGCAGACGCTGGTGCAGAAGAAGGCCAGGAACATGCGCATCACCGTCGACGGCACGCTGCCGCCGGGGGTGACCGCCAAGGACATCATCCTCGCGATCATCGGCGAGATCGGCACGGCCGGCGGCACTGGCCACGTGATGGAGTATGCCGGCGAGGCGATCCGCGCCCTCTCGATGGAGGGGCGGATGACCATCTGCAACATGTCGATCGAGGGCGGCGCCCGCGCCGGCATGGTCGCGCCCGACGCCACCACCTTCGCCTACGTGAAGGACCGCCCCAAGGCGCCGAAGGGCGCGGCCTTCGACAAGGCCCGCGCCTACTGGGAAAGCCTCGTGACCGACGACGGCGCCCACTTCGACCGCGAGGTGCGCCTCGACGCGGCGAACCTGCCGCCGATCGTCAGCTGGGGCACCAGCCCGGAGGACGTGATCTCGATTCAGGGCCGCATCCCCGATCCGGCCGCGATCGCCGACGAGAACAAGCGCCAGTCCAAGGAGAAGGCGCTCGCCTATATGGGCCTGACGCCGGGAACGCCGATCACCGACATCACCCTCGACCGGGTGTTCATCGGCTCGTGCACCAACGGCCGGATCGAGGACCTGCGCGAGGTCGCGCGGGTGGTGGGCGACCGCAAGGTCCACCAGAACGTCTCGGCGATGATCGTGCCCGGTTCCGGCCTCGTGAAGGCGCAGGCCGAGGCCGAGGGCCTGGACAGGATCCTCAAGGCCGCCGGCTTCGACTGGCGCGAGCCCGGCTGCTCCATGTGCCTCGGCATGAACCCCGACAAGCTGCGGCCGGGCGAGCGCTGCGCCTCGACCTCGAACCGCAACTTCGAGGGCCGCCAGGGGCCGCGCGGGCGCACGCACCTCGTCTCCCCCGCCATGGCGGCGGCGGCGGCGGTGGCCGGCCGCTTCGTGGACATCCGCGAGTGGCCACGCGGCTGATCGCAAAGAAGATGGCGGCGCTGCGGAATCGCGATTGACGAAGGCCCGCGCGCCGCCTAAACGAACCCCGTCGCCGGCCAAGGCTGGCGGCGAGCCCAGGTGGCGGAATTGGTAGACGCGCTGGTTTCAGGTACCAGTCTCGCAAGAGGTGAAGGTTCGAGTCCTTTCCTGGGCACCATCAGCCGCCCAACAGGCTGATCCGCAAAGAGTATCCTACGATCAAGGGTTTACGCGAACGCCGACTGTTCAACAGCGGTGTTCAGCATGGCCCTTCAGATGCCCCGGCCGATGAAGCGTAAGGGCACTTCCCACCATCAGCTTGTGCAGCGCCTCCCGGCCGACATCCTCGGCAAGGCAACTGGCTTGCGGCTGACCATCCCCATCGGGGACATCTCCGTCCACAAGGTCATCTCGGCCAAGGACAGGGACATCCGTGTCTCGCTCCGCACCCGAGACCCGCAAGAGGCCAAGGCACGACAGGCACAAGCTGTCGCCTACCTTGAAGCCGTGTGGCGCTCTGTGCGCGAAGGCCCCCGGAGGCTGACGCACAAGGAGACCCTGGCGCTCGCTGGCGAGGTCTATCGCGCGCTTGCCGAGACCCTTGAGGATGATCCGGGCGAGGCCGCCAAGTGGGCTTACATCGAGGCCGACAACGCCCGAGCCGAGATGGGGCAGTACGGTCGCGCCGCCCTCACGATCCTCCCCGAGGAAGAGAAGCGAGCCCGCAGCATTGAGGAGAGGGTAGGGGGCTTCTCCGATGGGTCTCTCGCCCGCCGGGGTCTCGTCATCGACCGCGACAGCCGCACCCGGCTCAACGAACAAGTCCTCACGGCCCTACGGCAAGCGAACCTGCTCCTGATGGCCCGAGCCGGTGGGGACTACACCCCTGACCCTCAAGCGGCACGCTTCCCCAGCTTCCCCGAAACGAAGCCCGAAACGAAGGGCGTCAGCCTCCTCAACCTGTTCGACGGTTACGCCAAGGAGCGCCGTCCCGCTCAAAGCACCGTGGACCAGTGGCGCAAGCACTGTGAGACCTTCATCGCCTTCATGGGGAAGGACGATGCGGGGCAGGTCGTGAAGGCCGATGTCGTCCGGTGGAAGGACAGTCTTGTCGCCGCTGGTGGTGCCCCGAAGACGATCAACGATGCCAAGCTCGCCGCTCTCCGGGTCGCTTTCGACTGGGGTGTAAAGAACGTCCACATCGCGTCCAACCCGGCCGCTGGGGTAGCCGTAGCTCACCGTAAGCGTCCCGATGAACGGATGCTCGGCTTCACTGACGCTGAGGCCGCCACCATCCTCAAGGCCGCATCGGAGAGCACCCGCCCCCCCATTCGATGGGTCCCGCTACTCTGTGCTGCAACAGGGGCACGGGTCGGGGAGATGACACAGTTACGCGGGGAGGATGTGATCGTTCAAGACGGCATCCACGCCCTGCGGATCACGGCTGAGGCTGGCTCCCTCAAGAACCTTGGCTCCGAACGTGTGATCCCCATCCACCCCGCCCTCATCGAAGCGGGCTTCCTGGCCTTCGCAGGCTCACAGAAGGGGCCCCTATTCTACAACCCGACCCGCCGCAGGACTGACGCGAAGAAGCCGCCTCACAAGGTCGTTTCTAAGAACGTAGCCGCGTGGGTCCAGGGGCTCGGTTTGGATGTTGGAAGGGCGCACCGGAAGGACCCATCTCACGCTTGGCGCCACCGCTTCAAGACACTCGCCCGTGCAGCAGGGATCGGAGACAGCGTAGCAGACGCCATCGTGGGCCATGCCCCAGATACCGTGGCGAAAGCCTATGGGACGGTGACCCTTCAGACAATGAAAGACGCAATTGAGCGTATCACTATCTATTAGATGGCAGTTACGTACGCTTGGAGCTTGGGAATTTAATGCATGACCTAATTGTAAATCTCGTTAGCGGCTTAATTGGAGCGCTTGTTGGGGTCATGGGGTCTTTGTTCGTTTACAGCCATGGCTATTTGCGAATAGAGGCGATCGAACGTCGTAAGCAAAAGATTTCGTTGTTGGATGATTTGATGGCCGTGCGCTACGTACTCCAGAATAAAATAATAACATCTGATGAAGCTCGAGATTTTAACAGGGCGATGGCGCGAGTTCCTCATGTCTTCGCCGAACATAAGCCTGTTATCGCGGCATACGATGCGCTTTCGGTCGGAATTTCTGATGATAACTTGATGCGTTTCTTCGAAAGCGTGATCATAGCTTGTGGCCTACAAAAATACTCTGTGTCCAAGTCTCATCTTACCCGAGTGATGACTGTCGGGGCATCGTCCACGACCTAACCGCGTTCAGTAGTGGTTGACTGAAGGGCCACTACGAGTGATCTGCGACACAGATGGACGCTCTTGCCGTCCTCCCCTATCGAGGGGTACGGCGCGGGAGAGGATAGTGCAGACGATTTTCACCATCGGCTACGAAGGGACGGACATCGACCGCTTCGTTGCCACCCTCGTTGACGTAGGTATCGAACTGCTTGTGGACGTTCGAGCGGTGACCGTTTCGAGGAAGAAGGGTTTCTCCAAGAACGGCTTGCGAGCACGTCTGGAAGCTGAGGGCATCGAGTACGTGCATCTCCGTGGCCTTGGCGATCCGAAGCCCGGCAGAGAGGCCGCGAGGGCGGGCCGTTACGATGAGTTCCGCTCGATCTACACTCGCCATCTCGCCACCGCAGAGGCCCGTGACGATCTTGAAGCCCTCGGAACGCTAACTCACGAGCAGGCGACGTGCTTGATGTGCTTCGAGCGTGATCCGAAGGTTTGCCACCGATCCATCGTTGCCCTTGCAATCAGCGACGGTCCTGAGACAGTCTTCGATCTCTACGGAGACATGCCGGGTCGTTACCGCGATGCTTCAATCCGCAAGGGTCACGATCCTCGTCAAGGCTCTCCCGCAGCCGAGTAAGACTTACGGCGAGACTGTCTGCTGTGCCGGAGTAACGGCAGATAGGAAGTGGCTCCGGCTGTACCCGGTGCGTTTCCGTCATTTGAAGGAAGCGAGCTTCTCCCGCTGGGATTGGGTCGAGTTCCAGTACGGACGCCCGAAAGCAGACAAGCGACTGGAGAGTTGTCACGTCTACGAAGAGACCATCAAGACGCACGGTGAGTTGCCGAAACGCGACCGGTCTATGCTGCTCGAACCCATGATCGTCGGCTCCGCCGAAGAGGCGTATCAACGAGGGCAGTCTCTCGCGCTGATCCGCCCTCGGAACACGCGTTTCACCTATCGCGCCAAGAAGACTGCTGACATCGAAGCTGACCGCAACGCTTACCAGCGAGCAGCACGCCAAACCTCATTCTTTGACGCCGAACTCGCAGCCCTTGAGCCTTCACCGTTCGAGTTCAAGTTCCGCTTCGAGGACGCTTCCGGCTCCCACGAGTACCGGAACGGGGACTGGGAAGCGCACGCCATGTTCTGGCGCGAGCGCCAACGAACGAGCGAAGCGGAAGCGCTGCGGTGGATGGACGGGAAGTTCAACGACGACTACCCGCGCGACGGAATGGCGTTCGCGCTTGGAAACATGGCGAAGCGGCCGCAGACATGGCAACTCCTGGGTGTGCTGCGCTTGGATGAGGTGAAGCAGGCTACCTTCGCGTTCTGAACGTGCGGCTCTGGTGAGCTACGACCTCAGCGCCTTCCGTGCTTCCCCGTTGGCGATCTTGTCCACACGCTCGTTCAGTTCGTGACCAACGTGGCCCCTTGTCCACGTCCACGACACGCTCTCGTGCCGCGCTACCGCCAGTTCCAGTGCCTGCCATAGCTCGACGTTCAGCACTGGCTTCCCTGCCGAAGTCTTCCACCCCTTCCGCTTCCAACCGGGCAACCACTCCGTGATACCCTTGATCACGTACTGGCTGTCTCCGATCATCGAGACCACCGCCCCGGGGCTCAAGGCACTCAGTCCCCCAATGGCCGCAGACAGTTCCATGCGGTTGTTCGTGGTGGCCGTATCGTTGCCCTTCACCACCTTCTCGGCCTTCGTCCCCTCGTTGATCAGGATGGCACCCCAGCCACCCGGCCCAGGGTTCCCGATGCAGCCGCCATCGAAGGCTATGGTGATCCGCTTGGGGGCTGGTGCAGACTGATGAAGCTCGGTGTTCGGCACCGTAAGTTCGTTGGTGTCACCTTGCATGAACAGGTAGTTTCCTCTGCTGTGACAGGCACTTGGTGCCCGTTTTCTTTCCCTACATCGTTCAATCTGAACAGGTTTTCGCCTAACGCATTGTCAGATCATCATTTTCTCAAAGGCCCTCGTCATCGTCCGCGAACTCGTCCACGGCCCGTGACGCCCAGTTGCCGCTCCCCTTCAAGCGTTGGAGCGCATCCTCGATCAGTGCGATGATCTCCCCCCGATCAGCAGGCACGCTCGTGCTCTGGAAGGCCGCTGCAAGGTCCGCGATGGCCGCCACCGAACGCTCCACTGCTGGTGTCCGCTCAGGCTCCTGGGGCTTCTCCACCTTCTCAGGCTGTCCCCCACCGATCTGAGCCGCGACCTTCGGGAAGTCCTTCTGCATCCAGCTTCGGATGGTCGTGAACGGCATCCCGAGGTCACGCTCCATCTCACGGTAGGACTTCACCTTCCCCCGCTGTCTCGCCTGTTGCTGGCCCGTCTCGACGTAAACGCGGAACCTCTGACGCTTCTCCGCAGGCTTGAGTTGGAGACCGTGCCGACTGTTGGCATCGGCCGCCTTCCATCGCGCTTCCTGGCGGGTCATCTTCGTGACCGTAGCCTCGATCATCTCCCGACCCAGCGCCTTCAACGCGGTCGCTCGGTGCCACCCGTCCACCAGGATCATGATGCCGTCCACGAGAGCTACCTCTACAGGCGGCATCTCCGTCCCGGCTCTGTAAAGGTGCTGGTAGCTCTCCACCGTACGGGGGTTCAGCTTCTCCCTGATCTGGAAGAACGCATCCATAGCCACCGCGTCGAGGGAGACCGTGCGCAGGCTACCATCCTTCGTAGCTCCGGCGCTCACTTCAACTCCTCCAACGCTTGGTGCATCTCCTGCCGGGCGCTCACCGCCTTCTCCCGATCTCGCTCCTCCATCTTGGCGAGGTGCATCCCCGCGCCCCCGAAGGCGTCAGCCAACCACTGCCCCATCACGGCCACAGCACGCGGCGTCAGGTCCTTGTAAACACGCTTCACCTTGCCGCTCTCGTGGTCGTAGAAGGTGCCCGCGTTCAGGTCGGTAAGTCCCCGAACCCTTCGCACCATCTGCCATCGGAAGGCAGCATCTGAACGAAACCTTCGGGGCTGCTCCCCCTCCATCAGGAACAAGGCAAGCGCCGTCTCAACGACAGCCTTCGCCTCCACGTCCCCGGCTACCTTGATCACCTCATGCGCAGCCTTGCGCTCGTGGCTGTACCCCGTCTCTCCCCGCTCATGGGCCGCAACGATGCCTTTGGCGTGGTTGACTACGGTGGCCCACCGATCCTCCAACTGTGCCCACAAGGGGCTGGTCTCGTTGCGCTTCACCCGTGCCCTCACCAGTCGCCTGTAAGGCCCAAGGGCGGCCTCGGTGACGCCTTCCTGATCAATGGCCCCATGGCGGCGTAGGCGGGTCTTGTGGGCTCGGCAGTACAGGGAAAAGCGTGTCGAAGCGGGCTCACCGCAGCCGGGAGCCCGGCACGTTCGTGTCATCGGAAAACTCTCTCTTTTAGGAACCGTGGCCTGCCAAACAGGGACTGAAGGGCACACGGAAGGTTGTCGTTGAGGGAGGCGACCATCAAGGCCGCTCCTCCCCCTGTTGCTATGTTCAGGCTTGCTTGGCGGGGTTCAGGGCACGATGGACGCTACCCACGCCGATCCCGAGCTTGCTGGCGATCTTCGCCATACTCAGTCCCTCGGCCTTCAATGCCTTGATCTCATCGGCTTTGGCTTGTGCCGTGGGCTTCCTGCCCTTGTACTTGCCAGCGTCCTTGGCCGACTTGATCCCCTCCCGCTGGCGTTCCAGCATCATCTCCCGCTCGAACTGCGCCACGCCCCCGAGGACGTTCAGCATCAGCTTGCCAGTGGGTGTGGTCGTATCGACGCCGAGGTTCACGATCCGCATGGCCACACCCTTGGCCTCCAAGGTCTCGATGATCTTCCCGAGGTGGGTGACGGAACGGGCAAGGCGATCCAGCTTGGTCACCACCAGCGTGTCGCCCTCGCGGCAGAAGTCCACGGCAGCATCAAGCTCCGTCCGCTTGCCGACCGACGACACCTGCTCCTTGAAGATCCTCTCACACCCGAGGGCGGTGAGGTCTCGGACCTGAGCCTCGAACCCGGCCTCCTGATCCAGCGTCGAGGTCCGCGCGTATCCAACGATCATGGCTCAAGTCTCCGTCCAACCATTCCACAAGGGTCTAAGACGTGATGCTCTTGGCCATTCCGAAAGTCAACACCACTCTTCTGGAACAGGAAATGCGGTCCCCTGGAACGCTCCACGAGACCAAGGCCTACTGGAACGTAAGGCTTTGGTGACGCGAAGTGGTTGAACTGGCTCCGGTAGTTCGCACGGAGAGATGGACTTGAGGAACGCGAAGGCGCTGCTGGCCCGTACATGGCGCCTGCTGACGAGCACTCACGAACGTCGAGTGACTTCCGGCTTTGGCCTTGGTGGCTCCCTACTCGGTCTGAAGGTCGGAGGCATGGGCCTCGCGCTCCTCGGGACGGCAATCCCGCTGTTCGGCTGGCTTACCTTCGGCATCCTTGGTGCGCTTGTGGGCAACGTCATCAGTCGGAAGGTCCGCTGGCCTCGCCGCGTACGCCAAAGTCCGAGAGCATGATGTGAAGTGCCGAGGTAGGGACGTCGCACTGATGTCCGGTATGGCTTTCTCGGCCAGCATCGCGTGACAGCCCCATCCCCCCGGCGTCTCCGTGCCACATTAAGCTCCGCACCGAGAGCATGAACGGGCCGGGATGGCGGAAGCACCACGCCGCGTAACGGGGCCGTGGGTCCGCGTAGGGTTCAAGCCCTACCTTCACCACGACACCGGCACTGGGCTTGGCGAACAAGAGGGACGCATCGTTCCTGAGGGCGTCCATCCCACCCCGCCCGATGGTCTCGTACCCTCTCCGGTGCAGCCGGGCGACGTAGCCCTCGGGATAGAACCGCTCAAGTGAAGGCACGGGCCCTCCTGCTCTCCTGGGTCATGGTGTTCTGCTCTCCGATGCGATGGCTTGAAGTCGGCTGACCTCGGGAAGGAGGGGCCTGACATCGAGCCCCCACCCCACCCATCGCTCTATCGGATCGAGGCCACCCCGAGGGGGACAGCAGCGCAATCGGTTTTCATCGATGCCCCCTCGAAAGTTTTCGTCATTCCCGCTGCCCCCCTCTGAGGGTTCTCCTCCCGATACCCGGCAAGGAGGCGCCTACGCATCAAGGACGGCCGTTCTCCCCTATGGGCTGGCAGGGTAGGCCAAAGGCGCTGACAGCCGCTGTTGAGCGCAGCCCGGCATCCAACAGGCATTGGGGACGGCACCTTCAGTTCATCCGGGCTGGCGTTGGGAGCGCACGAAGTTGGTCCATCTGGGTCATCGACAGGAGACGCGCGTAAAGGGCAGTACGCTCCTCCTTGCCGAGACCACCCGCCTCCACCCGCTTGATGATGTCCCGCATCGCTTCAAGCTCGGCCAACTCGTGATCGAGGTCAGCCATCTCCTCAAGGGTGTCGTCTTCCGAGGCACGAAGAAGTTCCCGGTGTTCAGCAACCAGCTTCCTGATCTCTTCGGACATCTCGTCCAGCCTGATCCGCATCTCTGCTCTGGTCATCTCCGTTCCCATCATGATCATGGCTCATCCTTTCGAGAAGGCCCGTGGCCCTCGATGTGAAGCCCCTCAGTGGGGCGGGTTGGAGTTGGTTCGCGCCCATGACCATCACAGGTCAGATCTTACGGCGCAGACGGGGAGGCGAGCCCCCTTGTCCCAGTGGTGGCTTTGACGTGCCGTCCATTACGTGCAACGCGCGCGTGTGAGGCTGACGACACCTCGTCTGGGGGGGCCCGCACCTTCCGAGCCCGCACAGTCGCTCAAGGGGCTCCTGAGGCTACTACAGAGGCGCCGCTCATGCAGGCGCACGGGACGGTGACAGGACCATGTGAACCGTCCCCCATTCCACGAGCATCGAGCCGGTCTCGGTCCACCAGCACCCGAACGGGCGGGGGGCATCAGCGTTCGTGACGGTTTCGGCCCACACCTCCCCCACACCGAGGAGGGATAGGAACAGCGCCCCTCCACCCACTTCGATCTCAGCACCACACACCTCGATCTTAGCCATGAACAGGTCCCCACCAGCCGCGTTGCGTCGCGGGCTATGGCTGTTCTGATCAAGTCATAGCTGAAGATCAACCCAGCTTACGCATCATTAGATCCGCTAAAATGTGCAGGGGTGGAGAGGTTATCGGGGGTGTATACCTCGAAGTTCCGGGGGCTTCGGAACAGTCTGCCTTAAGAGATCCTATCCATCCCTGGAATGATCTTGGTCGCTTTTTTCGGAGATAAGATCTCTACCTTGCGGCCACGGCCACGAACCCCATGCGCCAGCCCTGCCATATCATCGCCCAGAAGTGCCGGCTAAGCTCAACCGTAAGAGGAGCGTGGAGGCAACGAGCAGCCGAGCGCACCTCGTCACAGGAGCAACGCCCAGCTGTATGCAGAGTGTCAGGACGACTTCATCCGTAGGACGCCTCACAATCGTGCTTCTCTGTAGCGGCCTCGGCGCCTGCAATACGATGGACCCTCAGACCACCGGCTCCATTTCAGCGCAGAGAGCTTCCCTGATTGTCAGCGATGCTGAACGCGACTGTCTCGGGCGCGCTATGTACTTCGAGAGCAAACGAGATGACGCCGAGGGCCTGCTGGCAGTCGGTACGGTGGTGATGAACAGGCTTGAAGCCGCGATGTTTCCGGGGGGCATCTGTGCCGTGGTGGGCCAGAAGGGTCAGTTCGCTACCGGGGTGCTGACGAAGCCGATGCAGGAGAAGGACCTCGACAAGGTGGCCGAGGTCACCGATGCCGTCCTCGCTGGCGAGCGGCACCCGAAGGTGGGCAAGGCCATGTACTTCCACACGGCCGGATACCACTTCCACTACAACAACATGCACTATGTGGCCTCCGCTGGGGGCAACGTCTTCTACGAGAAGCTCAAGACCAAAAACGCCACCGGCCAAGGCGGGACGGCATCCGCATCAGCGTCTGTGCAGCCCACCTCGGGTTTCGCGCTCCGGGAGCACTAACGCCCGCATCGGGGGAGCATCAACGCAGACAAGTCAGAAGAAGGCGGTTGACAAGGGCCTCAAGGGCTTGGCCCTGGGGCGTTTGATGGTGCTGCGCGAGGAACCGAACCACAGGTTCATCAACTGAGCCGAGATGCTCGACGGCGGCCCCAACCTGTCGAACGACCAGCAGACCATCGGCTTCGGATAGAACGAACCACTGGGCTCCATCCTCGGCGGTGTAGAACAAGTGGCGTCTCGTTCCCTCGCGAAACGCATCAGTCTTCACGCCAAGGGTATCAGCGATCTGCTGAAGGAGTTGCGCGCTTCGGTGGGCGGGCTGCCGGGGTGCCTGGAACGTCAGCGCATCAACCATTCTGCTCCGCTCCAGACTTCAGCCACAGGTTGCAACTTACCGCCTTTGCCTATCGTTCAAGGCGAAAGTGAAGCGGAACCATCGTCGCCTATGTTGCCTTAGGCTCCGGCAACGTCGGTCTGCCGAGGCACAAGAATGTCGGGTCGCACCGATCAACCACTGCTTTCGTTTACGCCTTAGGCGTTGAGCGCGTCGCAGGTAGGGGTGTGGGAGACGGACTTCGACAACGGTCGTACTCGTGTGGATGGGACCATAGCAGCGCTGTTCGGGATCGACCCTCACGAAGCCGCGATAGGATTGCCATTGGCTCGCTACGTTGATGCGGTGGTTCCTGAAGATCGAACGGCGCTCGAAGAGAAGTTGACCCAAGTCCGCACACTTGGCGGCATGTACGTCATCGAGTTCCGTACTCGGCCAACGCCCACCGACCTGTGCTGGGTCCTTGCGAGGGGGCGCTACGAACGCAATCAGTCCACTGGAGCGATGACCGGCCGGGGCATCATCATCGACATCACCGAGAGCAAGATGGACGGGCAGGCCGAAGATCGCGCCCTGTTCTTCGCCCCACGCGCCGAGGGTCCTTCGCTCAATCACGTTGCAGCCCTCACGTTAGAGGCCAGACAGGAGATTGACGATCTTGGCGAGAAGGAAGGCTCGCCTCTACGGAGGGCCGTTGACGCCCTTCTGTGGGCCGTTGGACGCGCCATCACGGCAGCTCAAGATGGCCTGAAGAGGTCTCGCAGAACCATCAACTGACATGATAGCGAGCTGTTAGCTTCGCATTTCGTTGGCAGGGCAACGGCTTTCACGCAGGCTCGCATCGCCTCAAGAGACGCAGGTCCTGCATAGCGTCCCATCGTCATGCCCAAGGGGAGTGAGTTTACCGCCTCATTCCCATTGACTGCCAGCGCCTCTTACGTTCACCATCACTGTTCAACAACGACAGGACGGCGAAACGAAAAACCCTTTTAAGTCAATCGTTGCGCCTCGCGGACCCCCAGTCCTTTCCTGGGCACCATCAGCCGCCCAACAGGCTGATCCGCAAAACGATATCTCCCATACGCGGCGAAAACGGCATCTGACGGTCCGACCGGATGCCGGGTCTAAGCGAAGTCTCGCCGAACTGGTTCGGGCGATGCGCTATCGCATGACCGCCTCCGCCATCGTCCGCGCCGGGAAGGCCAGGACGGGGGCGACGCCCAGCCGCTGGAACAGCGAGGGCCCGTCGGACCGTCCAAACGTCTCCGACCACGTCAGGGCGACGACGTTGTCGCCATCCGTCGCGGGCGGACCTATCTGCGCGCGCGGCGTCTGCTGGCGGCGGGACCGCGCCCCGATCCACCGCACGACCCGCACGCCCTTGCGCGTGCTCGGCCCGCGACGGGGCTTGGCGACGATGCCCGCCCACAGGGCGATCCGCCGTGGCCGCCGCTTCTCCGCACGTTGCATCACACCCCCTCCACCTGACGATTACTTGACAGACTGAGTTATCAACAGTCGTCGACGCTGCCGTTTGTCGCGCGTCCGGTATTCAAATCCGTTGTCGCACGATTTAGGAAGGGGGCTAGCGATGGAGTGGCGCCTGTCTTGCGCCCAGGTGCGAGGGTGGCGCCCAGCTTGGGCGATTTTGACCAGAGGTTGATGGAATGGGTGGTGAGAAGGAGGTGTTTCTCCGGAGCGAGGGGGTTCAGGAGTTACTGACGCTCACGACCCGCCAGTTCGTCGGGTGGGACGATGCCCTGCGCCGTGTCTCCGGGCAGACGACGGAGGCCGGCGATGCCATGGATCTCTGGCACATCCTGTCGTTCCTGGCCTTGCAGCCGAATCTTCAGGTCGAGAAGAAGCTCGCCTTCGAGAAGATCAAGATCGCCTCGCTGAAACCGGAGACGATCCGCAAATACGTCGCGAAGGCACAGCGTCTCGGCTTCATCGCTACGATCGAGTCCCGGGGAACCCGGCATATTCAATTGACCCAGACTGGTATCGCCGTCGTGGCCGACACGATGCGAAGCTGGGTCGAGGATTTCGGACAGATCCAGCAGCAATACTTTCCGCGCTGAGGCAACCGTCCGCAGAGGGCGTCGCCGCTGCCGTCATCGCGAGCGCAGGCAAGCTGACGACGGGTCAGCGCAACGATCCGTACTGGACAGGATCGGCGTTAGACGCTCAACGGTTCGGCGTTGCCCAACAGAACGTCGCGGACCGGCCGATACCGCTTCGATTCGGCCTTCGCGGCGGCCAGAACGATGCGGGCGGCGCGCTTGGCGTTGGCGGCGCGCAGGTCGGCCTTCGGCAACCCGTCGAGCCGGGCAGCCTGCGCCAGCCGCCGAAAGTGACGAATGTTCGCCAGTGCGATGGCTCGCCGGTTGGCGAAGCTATCGACGATGGCCTCTGCTGAAAAATCGAGGGACGACATCTTCTGACCCGATCGATGGACCGCGCCTGTTCTGTTGAGAAACAACAGATGGAGGCACGGGGCAACCGGGGCAATATGCGGACCGGTGAGATTTCACACCGCCGGTTACCCATTCGTGCCGAATTGCTCCGAATTGGACCGTAAAGCCTCCGGCGATTCATCGTTTGTCAGGGTAGGGAACAGAGCTATCCCCGGCGTCCGTCCCACAATGGGACAGTACAGCCACGCTCGATCGCAATGATTCGGCGGAGGGCGGAGGGCGGAGGGCGGAGGGCGGAGGGCGGAGCCCTATATCTCGTCCGGTCGAAGGAGGATCCCGCGCTCATGGGTGCGATCGTGTATTATCTCGTCACGGTGCTCGAATCCGTGCTCGGCGTGTTCGGCGTCCGCACGCTCTACGAGCAACCGCCCTACGCCGTCGTGCAGCGCCTCGATTCCGGCGTCGAGATCCGCGCCTATGAGGGACGCGTGGCGGTCGAGACGGAAGCGCGCGGGCAGGGCGACGGCGAAGCCTTTGGTCGGCTCTTCCGGTACATCACCGGCGCGAACCGCACCGGCGGCCGTATCGCCATGACCGCCCCCGTCGAGGCCGGCGGGCGGCGCATCGCCATGACCGTGCCCGTGGAGCAGGGCGAGGGCGGCACCATGCGCTTCTTCCTGCCGAAGGAGGTGGCGCGAGCCGGCGCACCGGAGCCGACCGAGCCCGGCGTCCGCGTGGTCTCCATTCCGCCCGAACACATCGCCGCCCTGCGCTTTTCCGGCCGCATGACCCCAGACGTCAGGCGGGAGGAGGAGGCGCGCCTCATGGCATCGCTGAAGGCCGCCGGAAGGGCGAACGACGGCCCGCCCTTCTTCATGGGTTACGACCCGCCCTTCGCGATCCCGTTCCTGCGGCGGAACGAAGTGGCCGTCCGGCTGACGCCACCGGCCTCGTAAGGCGCCGCCTCTCGTGGAAGGGGAGGGCGAGTTGCCGCGCACAGGAACCCGACCCGCCGGCCTGTCTTACCCCGCGACTGCCGATGGGCGAGAGAGAGCGGACGCAATGCGACAGACGTGGACGACGACCGTGGCCGGACTGGCCCTCGCGCTCGCCGCCTCAGGCCCGGCGACGGCCAAGCCACCCGGTCCGCCCTCGACCGACGCCGTGCCGCCCATCGAACTCACCATTACGATGGACAACGGCAAGCCGGTCTGCGCTCCGGCGGAGCTGCTCGTGCCTGCCAACGCCGATATCGTGCTCCACATCGTGAGCGAGGCGGACCGCCCGGTGACGCTCACGATTCCCGGCCAGTTCTCCAACGGCCTCGTGGAACATGCCGACGGCGACCTCGTCCACGTGATGAGCGAGGAGGGCTACCTCGTGAAGCAGAAGGGCCAGGGAACTTTGCGCCTGCGCAGCAAGGCTCCCGGCCAGGACGAGTATGCCTGCACCAGCACGGCGAACCAGAGCGAGCCGTTCAAGGGGCGCTACGTCCGCAAGGAGGCGGCCAAGTAGCGCCCGGCGTCTCACATTGTCGCGAGTACAGCGTCGGTCCCCCGCGCGATCAATCCTGTCTTCGCGCAGCCCGAACCGGGACGACGACGCTCTTGTTTTTCACCAAAAGAGAGCTCGCCGGCTCGGCGAGATGAACGCACGCTAACGGGCTCGTTCAGCCAAGCGGCGGAGCAGCATCCGCATGGTCCCATCGATGGCCGCGCGGATGCCGTATTTGGACATTCAAGCGGCATCTTTCGAATCCGGGCTCGACCGTCTCCCGGCGGTCGAACCCGGCGAGGGACACCGCCGATGCGTTTTCACAGTGCCTTCCGGACGATCGCCTGCGCCCTGACCCTCGCGGCTTTCGCACTGTGCGCGCGGGCCGAGGCCGCCGAGAAGCGGATCGCCCTCGTGGTCGGCAACGCCGCCTACACCGCCGGCCCCCTGGCCACGCCCGCGAACGATGCCGGGCTCGTCGCCCAGACCCTTCAGGCGGCCGGGTTCGATGTGATCGGCGCGCGCGACCTCGGGGAGGACGCCCTGCGCAAGGCGCTGCGCGACTTCGTGGACAAGGCGGCCGCCTCCGGGCCGGACACCGTCGCTTTCCTCTATCTGTCGGGCTACGGCCTGCAACTCGAGGGCGAAAACTACTTCGCGCCGATCGACCTGCGGGTCTCGACGGCGGCCGATATCGGCCTGCGCGCCGCCCGCCTCTCGGACTACGCCAAGAGCCTCGCCGCGCTTCCGCTGAAGGCGCGCTTCATCGTCCTCGACGGCGCGCGGCAGGCGCCCTTCACCGTGCCCGACAAGCCCCTGGCGGGCGGCCTCGCCCTGACCGAGGCGGAGCCCGGCAGCCTCATCGCGTTCAACGCGGCGCCCGGCACCGTCGGCCCGGAGGAAAAGGGCCCGTACGGCGCCTATGCGCAGGCGCTGGTGGAGATGATCCGCGAGGGCGGCCTCAAGCCCGGCCCGCTGTTCGACCGCGTTCGCCTGCGCGTCGATGAGGCGACCAAGGGCGCCGAGGTGCCGTGGGATTCCGACCGGTCCGGCGACTCCGTGGTGTTCCTCGAACGCGCGGCCGACGCGCCCCCGGCGGGCGAGCCGGACAAGGTCGCCTCCCTGCGCGACCGCCCGCTGCGCGACCTCGGCGCCCGCGACGCCTACGCCGTCTGCCTGGAGCGCGACGACCTCAACCATTACCAGGACTTCGTCGCCACCTATCCGAACGACGCCCTGGCGCGGCGGGTGCGGGCCCTGATCGCGGCCCGGCGCGAGGCGCTGGTCTGGCGCCGGACATGGCTCGTGGGAACGCCGGACGCCTACTGGTCGTACCTTTCGCGCTATCCCCGCGGCCCCCATGCCTGGGATGCGCGCCGCCGCCTCGCGTCGCTCGCCGCCGCCTACGATCCGCCGCCGCGCTACACGGCCCTCGTCTACGACGTGCCGCCCCCGCCGCCGGAGGAGATCGTCTACGTCGAGCGGCCATACCTGTATCTCGACGATCCGGTCTACGCCCTGCCGCCGCCTCCGCCGCCGCCGGTCTTCTTCCTGCCGCCGCAGCCGGCCTACCTCGTGGCGCTCGCGCCGCCGCCGCCGGTCTACGGTGTCTACGTGCTGCCGTCGCCGCCCCTCGTCGCGGTGCCGGCCTACGTCTCGGCGCCGGCCTACGTCGCGCCGCCTCCGAACAACGTCGTCTTCCAGAACATCCACAACACCACGGTGATCGAGCAGATCAACCGGCAGGCCGTGGCCGCTCCGGCGGCGGCGGGGATCGGCGGCGCCGTCGCGGGTGCGGCCCTCGGCGCGGCGGTGTCCCGCGTGGCCGTACCGGCGGGACTGCCCCAGCCCGCCGTGGCGGCGCCGGGTGCCGCAATGCCGGGCCGCGCTCCCCTCGCCGCCGCCCCGCTGCCCGCAAGCGCGGCGCCGGTCCAATCGTTGCGGGCCATGCCGGGACAGCCGGGACAGGCCGGTCAGGCTCTGCCGCCCGGCCGCGCCGCGCCCCTGCCGCAGGGGGCGCAGGCGCCCTTCGCGGCGCCGCGGGCCCTCGCGGCGAGGCCGAACGCGGCGGCCCCCGTTCCCGGCCAGCCTGGCGGCACGCCCCCCGTCGGCGCACGGCAACCCTTCGCCGGGCGCGCGATACCGAATGGACAGCCGGGCGGCCGGCAGGCCCCGGCCATGGCTGGGCCCGCCGCCGCACCCCGGCCCGCGCCACCCAACGCCGCCGTCATGCAACAGCGGCAAAATGCGATGGCGCAGCGGGCGGCCGCGCAGCAGGCCTTCGCCGCCCGCCAGCAGGCGAACGCGGCGGCGCAGCAGCGGCAGGCGGCCCAGGCCATGCAGGCCCAACGCGCCCAGCAGATGGCCGGCCAGCGCCAGCAGCAGATGATGATGCAGCGCCAGCAGATGATGCAGCAGGCCCCGCGGCCGCAGCCGCACGCCCAGGCTTTCCCGGGACGCCCGATGATGGGGGGCGGGATGGGCCAGCCCCACGCCTCGCCTCCCGCCCCGCGGATGGCTCCGCCGCCGCAGCAACACGGTGGAGGTGGCGGGCGTCCCCACTGCCATCCGGGACAGCCGTGCCGGTAGGGCGTCGCGGAATCGCTGTGGCGGCCGCCTCGCCGTCGGGGCGAGGCCCGGCGCCGGATCGGTCCGGCTTGGATCGCTGCGCTCCTTGGTCTTCGCGCGTGGAGCGATCCGGCGAGCCGCCGCACCTCCGGGAGTTCCGCTGCCGCGGGTCGCTCCGCATCGCGCGCAACGATGGCGGGGCGGGGCGTCGCCTGTTGCCGACGAGACGCCTCCAGGCCGCTACAGCGCCCGCTCCGGCTTGTGCGAGGTGAGCCGCAGGCGCAGGGGCCGGCCGGCGATGGCGCCGCCGAGGCCATCGGTGACGGGGATCGGCAGGCAGCGGGAGATGGCGGCGAGCGATCCGGCGATGAAATCGCGCTGGTCGCCCGCGTTGCCCACGAGCCGGGAATGGCTGATGCGGGGCTGACCGAGGAGCGATCCGTCGCGCTTCAGGCTGAACACCACCGTCACCTCGGACCCTGCGGCGGAGGTGGGGACGGCGCCGAGCTTCGCGCAGTCCCCGAGGATCCGCCACAGCTCCGTGAGGGTGTTGGCGGAGGCGGCATGCGCCGGGGCCGCGCCGACGAGCAAGGCCCCCAGGATCACCGCCCCGCGCCCCATGGCGGTCAGGCCCGTCCGCTCGTCGCGGTCTGGCCGAACATGATCTTCTTCGCGTCCTCGCTCATCGTCTTCCCGAAATCCGGGTTGATCCTGGGCGCGTGGGCGTAGGCCGCCTTGGTACCGGGGCGCTCGGCGATGGCGTGGAACCAGCGCTTCAGGTTCGGATGGTCGTCGAGGTTCTGGCCCTGCTTCTCCCACGGCACGATCCACGGGTAGGAGGCCATGTCGGCGATGGTGTAGTCGGCACCGGCCAAGAACTCCCGGTCGGCGAGCCGCCGGTCGAGGACACCGTAGAGCCGGTTCGTCTCGTTGACGTAGCGCTTGATCGCGTAGTCGATCTTCACCGGCGCGTACTGGCTGAAGTGGTGGTTCTGTCCGAGCATCGGCCCGAGCCCGCCCATCTGCCAGAACAGCCACTGCAGCGTCTCGTAGCGGCCGCACATTTCCTTCGGCAGAAAGCGTCCGGTCTTCTCCGCGAGGTAGAGGAGGATCGCGCCGGACTCGAACAGGCTCATCGTCCCGCCGCCCTGCGGCTCGTGATCGACGATCGCCGGCATCCGGTTGTTCGGGGCGATCTTCAGGAAGTCCGGGTTGAATTGCTCGCCCTTGCCGATGTTCACCGGCACGATGGTGTAGGGAAGACCGGCCTCCTCCAGGAACATCGTGATCTTGTGGCCGTTCGGGGTCGGCCAATAGTACAGGTCGATCATCGCGGATCCTCGCTGGGGGCGCGCGCTCGCGCCGGGGGCTGCGGCGGGGGTGAGGTGGGTCGCGGCGGGGGCGAGATCAAGCCGGGAGAACCGAACGGCGCCGGGGGAATTGTCCCCGCGCCGAGGCCGTTTGCCTGCCTCGGCCGTGAGGAGAGTTGCCTAGCCAATGCCTTGGTTTGCCCTGCGCCCCCGCGATCCCGCCGATCCCCGCTGGCCCCTGCCGGGCCGCGACCGGATCGTCCTCAAGGCGGACGGGCCGGACACGGCCCGGCAAAAGTTCCTGGAAGCCTATCCCAGCCAGCCCTTCGGCAGCCCGACCGTGCCGGTGCCGGATACGGGACTGGGCAGCTTCACCGCCGATCCCGAGGCGCTGGCCGTCGAGGAAACGAGCGAACCACCCGCACCGAAGGAGTAGTGCCGTGGAGACAACCAGCGCCCCGCCACGTCCGACCCTCGACAGCCAGTTGATCGATTACTGGATCCGCGAGGCAGCCCGGCTCGATACCCTTGCGGCGGAGGCCCGCTTCGGCTGGCAGCGGCGGCGATACCTGCGCAAGGCCCAGCAAGCACGGGCGCAGGCCGACCGGAGCGCCACCCGCGAGGCGACCCGGAGCCGCGGCGGCCCCTCCGCCCCCGAACCAAGCCAGAGCTAAACCTTATCCCCTGCCCTCGAACCTTTGCCGTGGCCTTGCGGGGGACCCGTCGGGTAAGGACCCGCCTCGTCTTCCCACACCGGCATGGCCATGGAACGCACGCAGCAAGCCGCCCTGCTCAGCGCAGGCGTCGGCCTCGCCGTCACGGCGCTGAAATTCTATGCGGCGTGGCTCACCGGCAGCCTCGCGCTCTATTCGGACGCGCTGGAGAGCATCATCAACGTGGTCGCCGCCGTGGGCGCCTTCGTGGCCCTCGGCGTCGCCGCCCGCCCCGCCGACGACGACCACCCTTACGGCCACCACAAGGCCGAGTTCTTCTCGGCGGTGATCGAGGGGGCGCTCATCATCGTCGCCTCGCTGATGATCCTGCGGGAGGCCTACCACGGCTTCCTAGAGCCGAGGCCCCTCGATGCCCCCGCCATCGGCATCGCCATCAACGGCGCCGCCGGCATGATCAACGCGGCCTGGGCCTGGGCTTTGATGCGGTGGGGCCGCCAGTGGCGCTCCCCGGCGCTGATCGCCGACGCCCGGCACGTCTTCGCCGACGTGCTGACCTCCATCGGCGTCCTCTCCGGCGTCGCCGCGGTGTGGTTCACCGGTATCCCGGTCCTCGATCCGGCCATCGCCGGCCTCGTGGCGCTCAACATCCTGTGGTCCGGCTACCGGATGGTGCGGGAATCGGTGGACGGCCTGATGGACAGGGCGGCCTCGCCCGAAGTGATCGGGCAGGTCCGGACGCTGATCTCGACACACGGCGAGGGCGCGCTGGAGGCGCACGACGTGCGCACCCGCTCAGCGGGTCAGGCGACCTTCGTGGATTTCCACCTCGTCGTACCCGGCGAGATGACGGTCGCCGAATCCCATGCCATCTGCGACCGGCTGGAGGATGCGCTGGAGACCACCATCCCCGGCGCCGTCGTCACCATCCACGTCGAGCCGGGCGACAAGGCCAAGGCACGGGGGCTCCCGGTCCTGTAGCGGGTCGTCGGCCTTGCCTTGCCGTCCCCGCGCGCGCTGCGCCGCGAGGACGGCGAAGGCTACCTCAGCTCCAGGCGTGGAAGGGCGGGTTCACACCGTTGAGGGCGTGGTTGCCCACGATGGCGTATTTCCAGCGCACCGGATCGTGCAGCGTATGGGTCCGGGCGTTGCGCCAGTGGCGGTCGAGATTCTCCGCCGCGAGGGTCGAACGGGTGCCGGCAAGTTCGAACAGCTTGTTCGAGGCCGCGAGCGCGATCTCCGTCGTGAGCACCTTCGCCTCCGCCACCGCGAGTTGTGCGGCGGCGACGCTCTCCGGGTCCGGCGCGGCGATGGCCGCATCGAGGGCGTCGCCCGCACGGTCGAGCAGCGCCTCGGCGGCGTGCTGGCGGATGGTCAGGTCGCCGATCGCCTGGATGGTGTAGGGGTCGTCGGAGGCGCGCTCCTGCCCACTGTCGATCCACGGCCGGGCCTTCTCGCGGACGAAGGCGATGGTGTCGTCGAGCGCCGCCCGGCCGATGCCGGCATCGATCGCCGCCTGGATGATCTGGAACACGGCCCCGTCCGTGCGCGGCCCCTCGTAGCCCTTCCAGGCGGGGACGAGGTGGGTCTTCTCCACCCGCACGTCGTCGATCAGCACCGTGCCGCTCGCCGTGCCGCGCTGGCCGAAACTCGACCAGTCGTCGATCACAGTCAGTCCCGGCGCATCGCGCGGAGCGATGGCGTACCAAGCGCGGCCCTGCTCATCGAGGGCGACGATGGGGACGAGGTGGGCCAGCAGCGCGCCGGTCGAATAGAACTTCTGCCCGCGCACCACCACGTGGTCGCCCCGGTCGGTGAAGCGGGTTTCGAACTCCGCCGCCCGCTTGGTGCCGCGCTCCGAGAAGGCGTTGCCGAAGCGCGTCCCCCTCAGGACCTCGCCGAAGAGCAGCTTCTGCTGCGCGTCGTCGGACACCGTCCGGATCGCGGCGACGATGCCGAGGTGATTCTGGGCGATCTGCCCGATGGAGGGGTCCGCCGCCGAGACGATGGCGATGACCCGAGCCAGCGTTCGGTATGACACGTCCGGCCCGCCATGGGACCGTGGGACGTTGATCGACCACAGCCCGCTCTGCGAGAACGCATCGACCTCCGGCAACGGCCGGGCATGGTCGCGGTCGCGCTGCGACGCGCCCTCGCGGAACCGTGCAGCCAGGGCGGTGGCGACGGCGATCGCCTCCGCGTCGTCGCGGATCACATGGGCCGGCTCGCCCGGACGTGCGGGTCCCGGCACGCCCGCCTTGCCCGCGGCGAGGGATTTGACATCGACGGCGATGGTCATGGCATCTCTCTCCGGAGCGATCAGGCGGCGGCGGCGGTCGGCGCGGCGGTGGTTCGGGCGGACCTCTGCGCCTCCAGCGCGCGCACGCGGGGAAGAACCTCGCGGCCGAAATAGTCGACCTCCTCCTGGAAATGCAGGAAGGCGAGGAGGATCAGGTCGGCGCCCGCCTCCTTGAGGGCGAGGATCCGCTCCGCGATCTGGTCCGGCGTGCCGATGAGGTTCGAGCGGAACCCGTCATTGTACTGGACCAGATCCTCGAAGGTGGATTTCGCCCAGTTGCCCTCGCCCTCGGGACTGGCCTTGCCGGCGTTCTTCACCTCGTGGCCGAAGGCCTTCACCGCGTCGGGATCGGCCTGCGCGACGATGTCGTCGAGGACGGACCTCGCCTCCTCCTCCGTGTCGCGGGCGATGACGAAGGCGTTCACGCCGATCTTCGGGGAGTTGTCGCCCTGGGCCGCCTTGGCGCGAATGTCCTCGACCTGCGCCCGGAGGCCGTCGGGAGTGTTGCCGTTGGTGAAATACCAATCCGAGACGCGGGCGGCCATGTCGCGCGCCGCGCGGGACGAGCCACCCTGGAACACCTCCGGCAGCGCCCCGGCGGGCTTCGGCTTCAGCGTGTAGTTCGTGTAACGGTAGAAATCGCCGCGGAAGGTGAAGTTGTCCTGCGTCCAGATCCCCTTCAAGGAGCGGATGAACTCCTCAGACCGGCGATAGCGCTCGTCGTGGTCGAGCCAGGGCTCGCCGATGGCGCGGAACTCGCCCGAGAACCAGCCCGAGACGATGTTCACCGCAATCCGGCCTTCGGTCAGCTGCGAGATCGTCGCGATCTGCTTGGCGGCCAGCGTGGGGTTCCACGGCCCCGGCAGGATGGCGGCGATCACCTTGAGGCGGGTCGTGGCGGCCAGGAGAGCGTGGCTGAAGGCCACCGATTCGTGCTGGTACTCGGCGCCGTAGCCGGCGGTGAACCGGATCTGGGTCAGGGCGTAGTCGAACCCGGCCTTCTCCGCGATCTGCGCGAGCTTGCGGTTGTAGTCCGCGTCCCAACTCGTCCGCTGTGGAATTTTGCTGATGACGAGGCCGCCCGAGACGTTGGGCACCCAATAGGCGAAGCGCAAGGGCGCCGTACCGTCCTTCGACACAAGGTTCTTCTCGTCCGGAATGGTCATGCCGGGCTCTCCCGCAAGCGCGGCAGCTTTGAACGACACGCCATGCAAGCGGAAAAACTTACCACCCAGCGCGTCGGTGCTGCCATCGACGCTATAATGCCGGATCAATACTCCCAGTCGAGGGAACGATCGGCTGTTTTCAAGCCATTCGCGACAAGACTCGTCCGCGTCGACCGGGATCCGCGAGGCTAATCTTTCCGGGTGAGCGCCGGGGCGGGATCGTCAGCCGGCTCATGAAGACGGCGCCACGCATAGACCGAGAACACCCCGACCAGACAGGCGGCGATGCCGAACCACGTGAATGCGTATTGCAGGTGGTTGTTAGGCAGATCCACCCGGAGCTGCCCGCCCCGGGGCCAGGTCGTCTGGCCCGGCACGGCATCCGCCTCCACGAGGTAGGGGGCGACGTCGGTGAGCTGGCGGGCGGCGGCGATGCCGGGGACGTCCCGGTTGAACCATTCGCCCCGGGCCGGATCCGGCTCGGGCACGAACATCCCGCGCGGCTCGCTGGCCCGCAGGATGCCGGTGACGGTGGTTTCGCCGTCGATCAGCCCGGCCTTCCGGTCGTCCTGTCGCTTCAGCTCGGTCGGGACGAAGCCCCGGTTCACCAGCACCGTTCCGCCGCCGTCGCGGACGAACGGGGTGATCACGTAATATCCCTGGAGCGCCCGGCCCGGCGTCTCGCCGGCGGCGAGGCCGTGGACCAGCGTCTCCTTGTCGTTGAGGAAATGGCCGGCGATGCGGACGTGGCGGAACTCCTCCGCCGCCGGATCCCAGGCGGCAGCCGCGGGCGGGGCCACCGGCTCCGCCTTCGACTGACTGACGATCCGGGTGATCAGCCCCTCCTTCCATGCCTTCCGCTCGACCTGCCAGACGCCGAGCCCGATCAGGATGCAGAGGGCGACGAGGCTCGCGAGCCCCGGCGCGATGAGGCTGCGCCATGCCCCGGCGCGGATCGCAGTCACGGCTTGAACCGTCCCTCTTCCGCCTTGTTGTCGAATTGCAGCGCGATCAACAGACCCTTCAGGGGCCGCACCATCGCGAGACTCAACCCGACCGACAGGGTGACGGCCACGAGGGCGTGGACCCAGATCGGCGGCTCGTAGGCGATTTCCAGCCAGAGGGCCGTCCCGACCACGATCAGGCCGACGATGGACATCACGAAGAAGGCGGGGCCATCCGCCGAATCGAAGCCGGAATAGTCGAGCCCGCAGGCCTCGCAGCGCGGGCGCACGGCGAGAAATCCCCGGAACAGGTGCCCCTCGCCGCAGCGCGGACAGCGGCCGCGGAGGCCGGTGGGGATGGGCGGGGGCTTCATCATGCGATCGAACCGATCCGGTGTGAGGGCGGGGGGCGGAGCGAACCCGGGGTGGGAACGCCTCGCCGTGCCGCCGATATGGGGACGGCGGCCGAGCACGCTGCCCGCGCGCGTCGGAATCGCGCATCCCGGGGGACGCAGTGCCCCGGGAGATGATCCGGACGGGGCCGTCGGCCGGGTCCGAAACGATCGATGCAAGAGGGGACGGCGAGGGCAGGGGGGCATGGACGAAGTCAGTGCGTCACTGGCCTAGCGCATCGTCCCGCAACGCAGAAGGGGCGGCCGTAGCCGCCCCCCCATGCATCGATCACCGCCGCTGCGCCGCTCAGTGGGCGCCGTGGCCGATGCCCGAGCCCCACACGTAGATGGCGGCGAAGAGGAACAGCCACACCACATCGACGAAGTGCCAGTACCAGGCGGCGAACTCGAACCCGAGATGCTGCTTGGTGGTGAACTGCCCCGCGTAGACCCGCATCAGGCACACGGCGAGGAAGATGGTGCCGATGATGACGTGCGCCCCGTGGAAGCCCGTCGCCATGAAGAAGGTCGAGGAGTAGATGCTGCCCGCGAAGCCGAACTCGGCGTGGCTGTACTCGTAGGCTTGGCAGGCGGTGAAGATCACGCCGAGGACGATCGTCAGCCACAGGCCGTACTTCAGCCCCTTCCGGTCGCCTTCGAGGAGCGCGTGGTGCGCCCAGGTGATCGTGGTGCCCGAGGTGAGCAGGATCAGGGTGTTGAGGAGCGGGAGGTGCCAGGGATCGAACGCCTCGATGCCCTTGGGCGGCCACACGCCCCCGGTGAACTCCACGCGGGTCGCCTGGATCGGGTCGGCGGTGTAGAGCGCCGCCTCGAAGTAGGCCCAGAACCACGCGACGAAGAACATCACCTCGGAGGCGATGAACATCATCATGCCGTAGCGGTGATGGAGCTGCACCACGCGGGTATGATCGCCGGAATTGGCCTCGTGGGTGACGTCCTTCCACCATGAGAACATGGTGTAAAGCACGCCGATCGTGCCCGCTCCGAAGATGTAGGGGCCCGGCGTGAGGGTGCCGACCTGGAGAGACTTCATCCAGAACACCGCGCCGACGGCCATCACGAAGCCGGAGAAGGCTCCGAGCAACGGCCACGGACTCGGGGCGAGGATGTGGAAGTCGTGATTCTTGGCGTGCGCCTCGGCCATCGTCCCTTCGCTCCTACCCGGCGATGTGACCGCTCAGGGGTCCACCGCTCTTGCCCAGCTTGCCCGCAGGTTTAGTCGCTGCGAGCCTGCATTGTCACGCCTTTGCGATCAGAAATCGCGCTTGGTCCCCGAAGCTCCGCTATTGGCCACCGTGGTGGTGACCGGCTGGCCGTTCTTCGAGGCGAAGTAAGTGTAGGACAGCGTCATCTCGGAGAGGTGCGCCGTATTCGGATCCGTCCGCAGGGCCGGGTCGACATAGAAGACCACCGGTACGTCGATGGTCTCGCCGGGCTGCAGCGTCTGCTCGTTGAAGCAGAAGCAGGCCACCTTCACGAAGTAGCCGCCCATCAGGCCGGGCTGGACGTTGAAGGTCGCCACCCCGGTGGTCGGCTTCGGCCCGGTGTTGCGCACCCGGAAGAACACCGTCTTCGTCTCGCCGAGCTTCGCCTCGACGGAGTTGACCTCCGGCGCGAACTTCCAGGGCAGACCGGGCGCGACGTTCGTGTCGAAATGCACGACCATGCTGTCGGTGCTGCGGGCATCGGCCACGGCGAGGGCAGGGCCCTGGCGCGGCGTGCCGTCGTAGCCCGTCGCCTTGCAGAAGGCGTTGTACAGGGGCACCGACGCGTAGGCGAGACCGACCATGCCGGCCACGAGGCCGCCGCACAGGGCGGCGGTGCGGGCGAGGTGGCGGGGGGAAGGGGCCGTCATCGCGTCTCCCTCACAGGGGCCGGTTGAGGACCTGAGGTCCGAGCTTGGCGATGGTCAGCACGAAGAACAGGAGGACCATCGCGCCGAGCGCCAGGGCGATCGCGACGGAGCGCTTCCGGCGGCGGGCCTCCTCCTCCGGGGTGAGGGGGCGGTATTGAATCTCGGGTTCGCGGGCCATGCGTCAGGCCACGACCGCGCGAAACAGGCCCAGGCTCTGCTCGGCGAGGAGCGCCGAGAACAGGGCGAAGAGGTAGAGGATCGAGAAGCCGAACAGGCCCATGGCCGCCTTGCGCTCGGCCTCGCCCGTGCGGTTCCGCAGGACGCGGACGCTGAGGCCCACCATGCCGAGGCCGCCGACCGTGCCGATGACGGCGTAGAGCAGGCCGCCGAAGCCCAGGGCGACGGGCACGAGGCCCAGCGGCGCCAGCAGGAGCGAGTACCACACGATCTGACGGCGGGTGGAATCCGGCCCGGCGACGTTCGGCATCATCGGAATGCCGGCGCGCGCATACTCACCCGCCTTGATCAGCGCGAGCGCCCAGAAGTGCGGCGGGGTCCAGATGAAGATGATCGCGAACAGGACGAGGGACTCGATCCCGATCCCACCCGTCACCACCGCCTGGCCGATGACCGGGGGGAGGGCGCCGGCTGCGCCGCCGATGACGATGTTCTGCGCGGTCGCCCGCTTCAGCCACATCGAGTAGATCACCGCGTAGAACACGATGGTGAAGGCCAGCAGCCCGGCCGCCAGCAGGTTCGCCGCGAGCCCGAGCACGAGCACCGAGGCCACCGACAGGAACAGGCCGAAGCCCAGGGCCTCGCCGGGGGTGATCCGACCGGCGGGGATCGGCCGGGTGGCCGTGCGGGACATCACCGCGTCGATGTCGGCGTCCCACCACATGTTGAGGCAGCCCGAGGCGCCCGCGCCCACGGCGATGGCGAAGAGGGAGATGGCGCCGATCGCCGGCTGCACATGGCCCTGGGACACGCTCATGCCGACGAGCGCCGTGAAGATCACGAGCACCATCACCCGCGGCTTCAGCAGCGCGAAGTAATCCGGCACATCGCCGCCGACTGCCTCGACCGTCGGGTTCAGTGTGGTGGTGGCGCTTGTCATAGGGTCCGTTGCTGCGCGGCCGTGGCCCGGTCGTGCGCGCACGGCCGGGGCATCCCTCGAATGCGAAAGAGTCCAAGGTGTCGTCCGTGACGACGCGCACCGCCGGTTCGTAGCCCGGAGCGCCCTTGCCGGGAGGCCGCCGCGCGGGGCGGCCTCCGGGGAAGGGCGGGGACCGATGAAGGTCCCCGGCTTCTCGGTCCGGCCGGCCCGTCGAGCGGGCCGGCCGGATGGTCCTCAGTGAGCGCCCGGCTCGTCGACGATGCGGGGCAGGGTCTCGAACTGGTGGAAGGGCGGGGGAGAGGAGAGGGTCCACTCCAGGGTGGTGGCACCCTCGCCCCAGGGATTGTCCGCAGCTTGCTCCTTCGACCGGAACGCCAGGACGACGCCGATCACGAAGACGAACATGCCGAGGCCGAAGATGTGGCCGCCGTAGGTGGAGACCTTGTGCCACTGGGCGAAGGCATCCGGGTAGTCGGCGTAGCGGCGCGGCATTCCGGCGAGGCCGAGGAAGTGCATCGGGAAGAACAGGACGTTCGCGCCGATGAAGGCCAGCCAGAAGTGCAGCTTGCCGGCCCACTCGGGGATGATGCGGCCGGTCATCTTCGGGAACCAGTAGTAGACACCGGCGAAGATCACGAACACGGCGCCGAGCGACAGCACGTAGTGAAAGTGCGCGACGACGTAGTAGGTGTCGTGCAGGTACTTATCGACCGCCGAGTTGGCGAGCACCACGCCGGTCACGCCACCGACGGTGAACAGGAAGATGAAGCCCACCGCCCAGTGCATCGCGGCGGTGAAGCGGATCGAGCCGCCCCACATCGTGGCGATCCACGAGAAGATCTTCACGCCCGTCGGGACGGCGATGACCATCGTCGCGAACACGAAGTAGGACTGCGTCTGGAGGGAGAGGCCAACCGTGTACATGTGGTGCGCCCACACGACGAAGCCGACCACGCCGATCGCCACCATGGCGTAGGCCATCGCGAGGTAGCCGAAGACGGGCTTGCGCGAGAAGGTGGCGATGATGTGCGACACGATGCCGAAGGCCGGCAGGATCATGATGTACACTTCGGGGTGACCGAAGAACCAGAACAGGTGCTGGTACAGGACGGGGTCGCCGCCGCCGGCCGGATCGAAGAAGGTCGTGCCGAAGTTACGGTCCGTCAGCATCATGGTGATCGCGCCGGCCAGGACCGGGAGCGACAGGAGCAGCAGGAACGCCGTCACCAGCTCGGCCCAGGCGAAGAGCGGCATCTTGTGCAGCGTCATGCCGGGGGCGCGCATGTTCAGGATGGTGGTGATGAAGTTGATCGCGCCGAGGATCGAGCCCGCGCCCGACAGGTGCAGGGCGAAGATCGCGAAGTCGACGGCCGGGCCGGGATGGCCGGCGGTCGAGAGCGGCGGATAGACCGTCCAGCCGGTGCCCGCGCCGTTGGCGCCGGGCGCACCCTCGACGAAGAGCGAGCACAGGAGCGAGCAGAAGCCCGCCACTGTGAGCCAGAAGGAGATGTTGTTCATCCGCGGGAAGGCCATGTCCGGCGCGCCGATCATCAGCGGGACGAACCAGTTGCCGAAGCCGCCGATCAGGGCGGGCATCACCATGAAGAACACCATGATGAGGCCGTGGCCGGTGACGAAGACGTTATAGGTCGCCGGGTTGGAGAAGTACTGCAGGCCGGGGGATTCCATCTCCATGCGGATCGCGAAGGAGAGGAACGCGCCAATCATGCCCGCGCAGAACGCGAACAGCAGGTAGAGCGAGCCGATGTCCTTGTGGTTCGTGGAGAGGAACCAGCGGGCGAAGAAGGACGGCTTGTGGTCGTGGACCTCGTGGGCCCCGGCATGGGTTGCGGCTGTTGCCATCGGAAACGTGCCTTACGGATGAATCGGGTGCCGTTCGGGTTGCCCCGCGCGCCTTCAGCGCGACCGGGCGGGGTGGTGCGCGCCGGCGTCCGGCGCGCGTGGGCGTCAGGGGCCCTCGCGCCTCAGCGCGCCGAGGCCAGACTCTTGCCGTTGTCGAGGCTGGCGTACTTCGTCTTCGCCTCCTTCAGCCACTCGGCGTAAGCCTGGTCGCTGACGACCCGCACGACGATCGGCATGTAGGCGTGACGCTGGCCGCACAGCTCGGAGCACTGGCCGTGATAGGTGCCTTCCTTCTCGGCCTTGAACCACATCTGGTTCAGGCGGCCGGGGATCGCGTCGATCTTGAAGCCGAAGGCGGGCATCGCCCAGGAGTGGATCACGTCGGCGGCGGTGACCTGCACCTTCACGATCTTGCCCACCGGCACGACCATCTCGTTGTCGGTCTGCAGCAGCCGGGGCTGCTTGTCCTCGTCGAGGTTGGCGTCGAAGGTGAAGCCGCCGCCCTGCTCGGTCTGCGGGTACTCGTAGGACCAGTACCACGCATGGCCGATGACCTTGACGATCATGTCGGCCTTCGGGTCCGCGAGCTGCGTGCGCAGGAGGCGGAAGGACGGGATCGCCACGGCGACGAGGATCAGCACCGGAACGATGGTCCAGGCGACCTCGATGGCGGTGTTGTGGGTGAAGCGCGACGGGTTCGGGTTGCGCTTCTCGCCGAAGCGGAACACGCACCACAGGATCAGCCCGAGCACGAAGACGGAGATCGCGAGGGACAGCCAATGCAGGCCGATCTCGAAGTTCAGGATGTCGCGGGCGTTCTCGGTGACGGGCACCTGCCGGCTCATTTCCCACGGAATCGGTTGGCCCAGTCCACCGGCCGTCGCGGCGGTGGCGCTGAGCGCGGCACCGAGGAACGGAACGGCCAATCGGACGGCCGACGGGGCGGTCATGAGTGACCTCGTGATCGTTCGCACCGTGCGCATACCCCTCTCGGCTCCCCGTCCGCTTGCTCCAGGCCAGGTGCCCCGTCTTGATTGTGCGGGGGCGTCACTGTCCTGACGGACGCCTCGGTCTGTCACCGATCAGGCTTCCGCGAGTGGCTTCAGATCACAAGGACGTGCCACGTGCAACCTCCCAAGCGTCGCATGAAAGGCTATCCCGCGCCTTCCGCGGCCGGAAATATGTACTACTCCGCGCCGAAACCGATGCTTGCGACGGGCCATGACGATGACGGATACGCCTCCCCGGTTTCCCCTGCGCGCGATCGCAGTCGGGATGACTGTCGTCGATTATGAGACGGGCCGCGGCGTCGAGGGCACACGGGCGCTGGCCGTGGAGGCGCCGGTCAACGTCGTCTACGGCAGCGTGCCGCATGCGGTCATGATGACCACCCCCGGCGACCTTGAGGATTTCGCCTACGGCTTCAGCCTCACAGAGGGCATCGTCGACTCCGCCGCCGAGATCCGGTCGGTCGCGGTGGAGGCCGCGCCCGGGGGCCTGCGGCTGCTGGTCGATCTCGTGCCGGGCCGCCTGCGGGAGCATCTCGCGCGCAAGCGCGCGATCAGCGGTCGCACCGGCTGCGGGGTCTGCGGCATCGAGGACCTGGCGAGCCTGCCGATGGCGGGCCTGCGCGCGGCACCGGACCTCCGCCTGTCCGCGAAGGCCGTGGCGGCCGCCCTCGGCGCGCTGGAACGGGCTCAGACCTTGGGCGCCGAGACCCGCGCGGTCCACGCCGCCGCCTGGGCGGCGGCCGACGGCACCCTGGTCGCCGTGCGCGAGGATGTCGGGCGCCACAACGCCCTCGACAAGCTGATCGGCGCACTGATGCGGGCGGGGACCGACCCGGCCTCCGGCTTCCTCGTCATCACCAGCCGCTGCTCGTTCGAGATGGTGGAAAAGGCCGCGCGGCTGGGGGCGGGCGCCATCGTCGCGATCTCGGCACCGACCTCGCTCGCCCTGGAGCGCGCAGCGACCCACGGACTGACCCTGTGCGCCATCGCCCGGGCGGACACGCTCACCGTCTTCACGGGCGGCGAGCGGCTTGTCGCCTGAGGGCTACTGCGAGGACTGAGCCGCCTCGCCGGCCTTGTCGCCGGTTCCGGGAACGATCGTCGCGCCGCCGATGACCCGCACGGGACGCTTGCCCTCCGGCGGATCCCGCCATTCGGGCTTCGAGGCGGCCTGGGCGACGGGCTTCTCCGCCGGAGCCGCCGTCTCCTTCGCCGGAGGTGCCGCCTCGGGGGCGGGCTCCGTCCTGGCGGCGGCGGGGGGCGGGGGAGACTCCGGCCGAGCCGCCTCCGGCGCGGCCTTCGGCGTGGGCGCAAGCGGGCTCACCCGCGACAGGGACGGCTTCTCGGGCTGGGCGGCCGGAGCGGTCCGGGCCACCTTGCGCGGCGGCTCCGCCCGGTGATGCCCGTCCGGATTGAGGCCGAGGGGATTGGGGTCTGCGGGACGCGCGGCCTCCCGGGGCAGGGGGCGGGACGCCCGGGCACCCGGGATTGATTCAGGCGGCAGCGGCTGCGGCGCCGGGCGGGCGCCCGCCACGTCGTCCTCGGTCCAGCCGTAACCCGGCATGGAACGGACGGGCGGGCGCTCCAGGCGGGCGTAGGTCTCGGCGCCGACCGGCCGCTGACGGTCGATGATCGCGCCGCTCGCCGGATCGAGGATCAGGCGCACGGGCAGGCCCGCCGGGCCCACGGCATCCACCACGTAGACCCGGCCGTCGAAGCGCGGCCGGGACACGTTGGTGAAGCCCCGGTCGGCGAGGCGCCACGCGATCACCCGGGGCGGCAGAATGTCGTCGTCGAAGAAGGTCGCGCCGAAATTCTGGGCGGCGGTCGGCACGGTGCAGCACAGGGCCGCGCCCGCGGACAGCAGAATCACCGAGAGGGCACGCGTCGCGGTCACCGACCTGCGCGGGGATGCCTTGGGGCTCTCGCTCATCACACTTTTGTTCCCGTTTCTGGAGACCCGGCCGGGTAGTCCGGTTCCGGCATGGCCGACCTCCGGAACCCCGGTGGTCGGCCATGCCGGCGAGGTCGTTGCCCCGCATGCCGCTTGTGCTCGGCTCGCCGCCTTAGACCCCCGGATTCGGGCGAGATTGCGGGAGACAACCATCGGTCGCGTAGGACGAATGGCCACGAGGGGGCAGCGGGCGCCTCGTTCCCCTTGCTGAAACCATTTCAATCTGCCAACTTCGCGATTTAGGACAGTACGTCTGTCCCATTCGCCTCGATTGCGCGTCGCGCGCGGGCGCAGGAGTTGGCAGAAGAGACCGCGCCGCCCTTCGTGCGAGCGGGCCTCCGGGCACCGCCTCACGGGGCGGCCTCCTGCGTCTTTTGCGCCGCCGCCCGTTGGGAGGCGGCACCGAGGCATGAAACCTGCTCGCGGAGACCGGAGAGATCCGGCGCGGCGTTTGCGACGAGGGAAGGGACGAGAGAGAGCATGTCTGAGCGCGGACACGCCCCAGAGACGAACGCTCCCCGCGGCGCCAAGATGCCGCTGATCGTGCGCGACCCCGCGCTGCCCAAAGCCCAGGGCGCGTACGACCCTGCCCATGAACGCGACGCCTGCGGCGTTGGTTTCATCGCCGACATGCACGACCGGCGCAGTCACGCCATCGTCGCGCAGGGCCTGAAGATCCTGGAGAACCTCGACCACCGGGGCGCCGTCGGCGCCGACCCGAAGATGGGCGACGGCTGCGGCATCCTCACCCAGATTCCGCACGCCTTCTTCGCGGAAGAGTGCTCGCGCCTCGGCTTCGAGCTGCCGCCGGCGGGGCACTACGCCATCGCCCAGCTCTTCCTGCCGAAGGCCGAGCAGCCGCGCCGCGTCATCGAGGGGATCATCGCCTCGACGCTCGCCGCCGAGGGCCTGCCGCTCCTCGGCTGGCGCGACGTGCCGGTCGATTCCTCCGACCTCGGCAAGGCGGTGCTCGCCACCGAGCCGTGCCACCGTCAGGTCTTCATCGGCCGCCCCGGCTCGGTGACCGACCAGGACGCCTTCGAGCGGCGCATCTACGTCGCCCGCAAGGCGATCTCGAACACCATCTACGGCCACGACGATTCCCGGATGAAGGAGTTCTATCCGGTCTCCGTCTCGACCCGGACCATCGTCTACAAGGGCATGGTGCTGGTCACTCAGCTCGGAAACTACTTCCTCGACCTCAAGGACGAGCGGTTCGTGTCGGCCCTGGCGCTGGTCCACCAGCGCTTCGCCACCAACACCTTCCCGACCTGGCGCCTGTCGCACCCGTACCGGATGGTCGCGCATAACGGCGAGATCAACACCCTGCGCGGCAACGTGAACTGGATGGCCGCCCGGCAGGCGAGCGTCGATTCGGAGTTGTTCGGCAACGACATCTCGAAGCTCTGGCCGATTTCCTACGAGGGCCAGTCCGATACCGCGTGCTTCGACAACGCCCTCGAGTTTCTCGTGCAGGGCGGCTACCCGCTCGCCCATGCGATGATGATGCTCATTCCGGAGGCCTGGGCGGGCAACCCGCTGATGAGCGACGAGCGGCGCGCGTTCTACGAGTACCACGCCGCCCTGATGGAGCCGTGGGACGGCCCCGCCGCCGTGGCCTTCACCGACGGCCGCCAGATCGGCGCCACGCTCGACCGCAACGGCCTGCGCCCGGCCCGCTACATCGTCACCGACGATGGGATGGTGGTGCTCGCCTCCGAGGCCGGCACCCTGCCGATCCCGGACGAGAAGATCGTGGAATCCTGGCGCCTGCAACCGGGCCGGATGCTGCTCATCGACCTGCAGAAGGGCCGCATCGTCTCCGACGAGGAGATCAAGGGCGAGCTCGCCAAGGCGCACCCTTACGCCGACTGGGTGAAGAACACCCAGATCGTGCTGGAGGATCTGCGCCCGGTGCAGCCGCGCGAATCGCGGGGCGACGTGAACCTGCTCGATCGGCAGCAGGCCTTCGGCTACACCCAGGAGGACCTGAAGCTCCTGATGCAGCCCATGGCCGTGACCGGCCAGGAGGCGGTCGGCTCGATGGGGACGGATACCCCGCTCTCGGCCCTCTCCGAGAAGTCGAAGCTGCTCTACACCTACTTCAAGCAGAACTTCGCGCAGGTGACGAACCCTCCGATCGACCCGATCCGCGAGGAGGCCGTGATGAGCCTCGTCTCGTTCATCGGGCCGCGGCCGAACCTGCTCGACATGGAGGGGGCCTCCCGCCGCAAGCGGCTGGAAGTCCGCCAGCCGATCCTGACGAACGGCGACCTGGAGAAGATCCGCTCCATCGGCCATTTCGAGGACCGGTTCGATACCAAGACCCTCGACATGACCTACCCCGCCGAGAACGGCGCGGCGGCCATGGAAGGCGCGCTCGACCGCCTGTGCGACCGCGCCGAGGCGGCGGTGCGCGGCGGCTACAACATCATCGTGCTCACCGACCGGGCGGTGGGGCCGGATCGCATCCCGATCCCGGCGCTGCTCGCGACGGCGGCCGTGCACAACTACCTGATCCGCAAGGGGCTGCGCACCTCGGTTGGCCTCGTGGTCGAATCGGGCGAGCCGCGCGAAGTGCACCACTTCGCCTGCCTCGCGGGCTACGGCGCCGAGGCGATCAACCCGTACCTCGCCTTCGAGACCCTTCTCGAGATGAAGGACGAGTTCCCGCCGGACCTCACGGACGACGAGATCATCTACCGCTACATCAAGGCCATCGATAAGGGCTTGCTGAAGGTCATGTCCAAGATGGGCATCTCGACCTACCAGTCCTATTGCGGCGCGCAGATCTTCGATGCGGTGGGGCTCAACTCGGCCTTCGTCGCCCGCGACTTCTTCGGCACGGCGACGACCATCGAGGGCGTCGGTATGGCCGAGGTCGCGGAGGAGACGGTGCGCCGCCACCGCGACGCCTTCGGCGACGCCCCGGTCTACCGGAACGCGCTGGATGTCGGCGGCGAGTACGCCTACCGCCTGCGCGGCGAGGCCCACACCTGGACCCCGGACACGGTGGCGACGCTCCAGCACGCGGTGCGCCTCAACGTGCCCGAGCGCTACCGGGAATACGCCAAGCTGGTGAACCAGCAGGAGAACCAGCTCAAGACTTTGCGCGGCCTGTTCCGCATCAAGTCCGCCGACGAGCTCGGCCGGGCGCCGGTGCCGCTCGATGCCGTCGAACCGGCCGCCGAGATCGTGAAGCGGTTCGCGACAGGCGCCATGTCCTACGGCTCCATCTCCAAGGAGGCCCACGAGACGCTGGCTATCGCCCTCAACTCCTTCGGCGGCCGGTCGAACTCGGGCGAAGGCGGCGAGGAGGTCGAGCGGTTCAAGCCCCTGCCGGACGGGCGCTCGCGGCGCTCGGCCATCAAGCAGGTGGCCTCGGGCCGGTTCGGCGTGACGACGGAATACCTCGTCAACTCCGACATGATGCAGATCAAGGTCGCCCAGGGTGCCAAGCCCGGCGAGGGCGGCCAGCTGCCCGGCCACAAGGTGGACGCCAAGATCGCCAAGGTCCGCTACGCCACGCCGGGCGTCGGCCTGATCTCGCCGCCGCCGCACCACGACATCTACTCGATCGAGGATCTGGCCCAGCTGATCTTCGACCTGAAGAACGTGAACCCGTCGGCGGACGTATCGGTGAAGCTCGTCTCCGAGGTCGGCGTGGGCACCGTGGCGGCGGGCGTCGCCAAGGCGCGGGCCGACCACATCACCATCTCGGGCTTCGACGGGGGCACGGGCGCGGCGCCCCTCACCTCGCTGAAGCACGCGGGCGGTCCGTGGGAGACCGGACTGGCCGAGACCCAGCAGACGCTGGTGCTCAACGGCCTGCGCGGGCGCGTCGCCCTGCAGGCGGATGGCGGCCTGCGCACCGGGCGGGACGTGATCGTTGCGGCCCTGCTCGGCGCCGATCAGATGGGCTTCTCGACGGCGCCCCTCATCGCGGCCGGCTGCATCATGATGCGCAAGTGCCACCTCAACACCTGTCCGGTGGGCGTGGCGACGCAGGACCCCGTCCTGCGCAAGCGCTTCAAGGGCACGCCCGAGCACGTGGTGAACTACTTCTTCTTCGTGGCGGAGGAGGTCCGGGAGATCCTGGCCTCCCTGGGCTTCACGAAGCTGGAGGAGGTGGTGGGCCGGTCGGACATCCTCGACAAGGTCGCGGCCATCTCTCACTGGAAGGCGAAGGGCCTCGACTTCACCAAGCTGTTCCACCGTCCGGATGTCGGTCCCGAGATGGCAATTCGCCATGTCGAAACCCAGCATCACCCGATCGAGCACGTGCTCGACCGGCGGCTGATCGAGGGTGCGCGGAACGCCATCGCCAGCGGCGAGGCCGTGGTGCTCACCGACACGATCCGCAATTCGGACCGGGCGGCGGGCGCCATGCTCTCGGGCGAGGTCGCCAAGGCGCACGGCCATGACGGGCTGCCCGACGACACGATCAAGGTGCAGCTCGCCGGCACCGCCGGCCAGAGCTTCGGCGCCTGGGCGGCGGCGGGGGTGACCCTCGAACTGACGGGTCACGGCAACGACTATGTCGGCAAGGGCCTGTCCGGCGGCAAGCTGATCATCCGGCCGAGCGACGCCCTCAAGGCGACGTCCGAGCGGACGATCATGGCCGGGAACACGGTGCTCTACGGGGCCATCGCGGGCGAATGCTACATCCGCGGCGCCGCCGGCGAGCGCTTCGCCGTGCGCAACTCGGGCGCCATCGCGGTGGTCGAGGGCATGGGCGACCACGGCTGCGAGTACATGACCGGCGGCGTGGTCGTCTCCATCGGCGAGACCGGCCGCAATTTCGCGGCGGGCATGTCCGGCGGCTTGGCCTACGTGCTCGACGAGGACGGCTCGTTCTCGAAGCGCTGCAACCTGTCGATGGTCGACCTCGAACCCGTCGAGGAGGAGGACGACCTGATGCGTCGCTTCCACCAGGACGGCGACCTGGAGACCAAGGGTCGGGTGGATATCCTCGCCGACATGTCGGGCCACGACGAGGAGCGTCTCAGCCAGCTGATCACCAACCATCTCAAGTACACGGGCAGCCCCAAGGCCAAGGCGATCCTCGACAACTGGGCGGAGTACCGCACCAAGTTCGTCAAGGTGATGCCGGTGGAGTACCGCCGGGCGCTGCGCGAGATGGAGATGGCGCGGATGCCGGTGGCGGCGGAGTAGATCCGGTCGTATCAGCCGGCGCGCGGAAAGGGCCGCGTGCCGGAGCGAGCACTAATCACAGGCCCCGGATCGCGCGATCCGCGACGGCCTCAAGGGTTGATCGATGGGCAAGATCACGGGCTTTCTCGAATTCGATCGGCAGGAGCAGAAGTATCAACTCGCCGCCGACCGCGTTCGGCATTTCCGCGAGTTCACGCTCCCGCTGGACGAGCATGACCTGACCAAGCAGGCAGCCCGCTGCATGGATTGCGGCATCCCGTTCTGCCATGGCCCGACCGGCTGCCCCGTCCACAACCAGATCCCCGACTGGAACGATCTCGTGTTCCAGTCGGACTGGGAGGAAGCGTCCCGCAACCTCCACTCGACGAACAACTTCCCCGAGTTCACCGGCCGCATCTGCCCCGCCCCGTGCGAGGAGGCGTGCACCCTGAACCTCGAGAACCAGCCGGTCGCGATCAAGACGATCGAGCAGGCTATCGCGGACCGGGCCTGGAACATGGGCTGGATCAAGCCCGAGATTCCGGATGTTCGCACCGGCAAGCGCGTGGCGGTGATCGGCTCCGGCCCGGCGGGCCTCGCGGCGGCGCAGCAGCTCGCCCGCGTCGGGCACGCGGTCCACGTGTTCGAGCGCGAGCCGAAGGCGGGCGGGCTCCTCCGCTACGGCATCCCGGACTTCAAGATGGAGAAGCGCCACATCGACCGGCGCGTGAAGCAGATGGAAGCCGAGGGCGTGGTCTTCCACTACAACCAGAACATCGGCGTGACGAAGCCCGTCGAGGAGCTGAAGTCCGAGTACGACGCGGTGATCTTCTGCGGCGGCGCCGAGGATCCGCGCAACCCGAACCTGCCGGGCCAGGAGTTCGAGGGCGTCCATTACGCGATGCCCTACCTAGTCCAGTCCAACCGTCGGGTCGGCCAGGAGCCGATGCGCGGCAACGGCGAGGCGCCGATCCTGGCGAGCGGCAAGAACGTCGTCGTCATCGGCGGCGGCGATACGGCCTCCGACTGCGTCGGCACGGCCTTCCGCCAGGGCGCCCTGTCGGTGACGCAGCTCGACATCCGCCCGCGCCCGCCCGAGCGCGAGGACAAGCTGACGGTGTGGCCCTATTGGCCGACCAAGATGCGCACCTCCTCCAGCCAGGCCGAGGGGGCGGAGCGCGAGTTCCAGGCGGCGACCCTGCGCCTCGAGGGCAACAAGAAGGGCGTGCTGACCGGCGTGGTCTGCGCCCGCGTCGATGCCAAGCGCCAGCCGATCCCCGGCACGGAATTCGTTCTGCCGGCCGACCTCGTGTTCATGGCGATCGGCTTCGCCGGCTCGATGCAGAAGGGCCTCGTGGAGCAATCGGGCGTCACCGTCGACAAGCGCGGCAACGTGACGGCCAACGAGGAGGACTACCGCACCTCCGATCCGAAGATCTGGGCGGCGGGCGACATGCGCCGGGGCCAGTCCCTGGTCGTCTGGGCGATCCGCGAGGGCCGTCAGGCCGCCCGCGCCATCGACGAGGCGCTGATGGGCGCGAGCGTGCTGCCGCGCTGAGCCGCGGATCCCACCGGGGCGAGCCCTTCGTCGGGGCGTCGGGGCGCCGCCCCGACGCTGACCTCACCCCGGCGGCCAGCGGAAGTCGTCGGCTCGCCCGGGCTGCGGCGACGGAGCATTGCCACGCGTCAGGGTCCGCTCCACGGTCCCCATCGCATCCCCGTCCTGCGGGCGGCCGGTCATCAGGGTGCCGCCGGGCGAGGTCTCGCTCCGGCTGAGCGGGATGACGGGACCCGCCGCCGGCTTCACGGGCAGGGCGGGGATCCCGGCGGGCTCCGGCAGGCTCGGCAGCATCGCTGTGATCTGACGGTCGATCGCCGCGCTGTCGGAGGGCGACGCCTCGCCGCCGTCGAGCCCGATGCCGGGCGTTCCCTTCGGCGCGACCGGCGCCACGGCGGCGGCGGCCGGCTGCTCGGAGAGGGCAGGGGTGGCCGTACCCATCAGGCGCTTCAGCTCGACATCGGCGAAATGCGCGAGCTTGCGGTCGCCGGCCTTGGTGAAGTGGATGCCGTCGGAGGTCCGCAGACGGGCGATCTGGCCCTCCGGATCGGGGCCGGAGGAGGCGTACCGGTCCCGGTCGTCCACGAAGCCCGGCCAAATATCGACATAGGTCGCTCCCGCCTTCGCCACCGCGTCGCGGACGAGATCGTTGAGGGTGGCGAGATCGCGGGCGAGGCTCTCGCTCTGGACCGGCGGCAACCCGACCCAGATCAGCGGCACCCGCCGGTCGGTGAAGGGCTTCACCATGGCCTCGACGCGGGCGCGGTAGAGTTCCTTCCATCGGTCGGTGAGCGGCTCGACGGTGGCCTCGCCGTCGCGGATCGGCTGACGGTCGTTCACGCCCATCATGACGAGACCGTACCGGGTCTTCGGGTTGGCCTGGAGGTACTCGTCGGCAACCTTCGGCCAATCGACCACGTCCTTGCGCACGAGGCCGCTGTCGCCCTTCGCCTTGTCGAGGACGGCGACGTCGGCATTGTCCTCGAAGGCGTCGTCCAGGCCCTTGGCGAGGTGGTCCGCGAGGGAATCGCCGAACACGGCGATCTGGACGCTCGGATCGGTCTTGGCGGCGACCGCCTTGGCGGGCTCGGGCGCACGCGCCGGACGCTGCCGCCGCCGGGGCGGCAGGGCGCGCTGCCCGTCCGCCGTGCCGTAGCTGCGGGGGCGGGGCGGGCGCGGGGCATAGGCCCGCTCCTGCGGCGGCGGCGCCACCGGCTGCGGCCGGTCCTCCCAGGGCCAGTAGAACTGGCGCGGGGCCTCGGCGGGGGGCGCATAGCGCGGCGGCCGGGCCTCGCCGTTGTAGGCGTCGCGTGCCCGGCGGCGGGGTGGGGCTTGGTAGTAGCCGCCGCGGGGATCGGCATAGCCGTCGCCCCACTGCGCCGCGGCGGGGATCGGGGCAAACAGGATGCCCGCCAGCACCGCGAGGAGAGCGCTCCGGAGGGACAGGAAGGGCGATCCGGGGGACATCATGCGCTCACGCCTTCGGATACCGGCCGCCCGACCCCGTTCGACGGCGTCGGGCAAGAGTCTAGGATAGTCGAAGGGCCGGGCGACGTCCAAAGCGGTTTGCCATCCCGCTCAACGGGAGCCGATGTGGCTCAGCAGCGCCGGGCTGGCGTAGCCGTCGGCGGGCAGGCCCGCGTCGATCTGGTAGCGCCGGACGGCCTCGCGGAGCTTCGGTCCCGCCCGGCCGTCCGCGTCGCCGCGGTAGAAGCCTGCCCGCGCCAAGCCCTGCTGCAAGGCCTTGATCCCGTCTCCGTCGAGGTGCGCCGCGCCCACCGGCCACGGTGCGGCCAGCGGTGGGCCGCCGGCGAGCCTGTCGGCGAGGTGCCCCACCGCGAGGGCGTAGGAATCCGAGGTGTTGTAGCCCCGGATCACCTCGAAGTTGCCGGTGATCAGGAAGACCGGCCCGCCGAGCCCGCCTGGCAGGTACAGGCTCGCCCGTCCGCCCGTCCCGGAGGCGGCGGGCAGGGCCTTGCCGTCGGTGCGGCGCACGCCGCGCGCGGCGAAGCCGGCAAGGTCGCCCTCGTAGGCCGAGAGGTCGAAACCCTGGGGGAGGGTCACCTCGTAGCCCCACGACACGGTGGGGTCCCAGCCGAGATCCTTGAGATAGGCCGCGATGGAGGCCAGCGAATCGGCTTCGCTGCCCCAGATGTCGCGGTGCCCGTCGCCGTCGAAATCGACGGCGTGGGCGAGGTAGGTGGAGGGCAGGAACTGCACCTGCCCCATCGCCCCGGCCCAGCTTCCGCTCATCGCGCGGGGCGTGATGTCGCCGCGCTGAAGGATGGCCAGGGCATCGAGGAGTTCGCCCCGGAAAAGGTCGCCGCGATGGCGGGCGAGGGCGAGGGTGGAGAGGGCGCGGATCGTCGGGATCGATCCGGCGCTGGCGCCGAAATCCGATTCGATGCCCCAGATCGCCAGCACGACGGAGGCGGGCACGCCGTAGCGCCGCTCGATGCCGGCGAGGGTCTGCGCCAGGGCGGAGGCGCGGGCCCGCCCCCGCGTGAGCCGCGCGGGCGTCACGGCGCCGACGAGGTACTCCCAGACCGGCCGGCTGAACTCCCCCTGTCGCCGGATGCGCGCGAGCACCGCGGGATCGGAGGCCGTCACGTCGCGGAAGGCGGCGTCGAAGGTGGCCTCGCTCACGCCCCGCGCCGCTGCGTCGGCCCGCAGGCCCGCGACGAACCCGGCCATCGCGGGATCGGGCTTGGCCGGACTTGGCCTGCCGGCCCCCGCCTTCGCGGCGGGGGCCGAGGATGCGGGGACGGCGAGGACGGGGCCGACGAGCAGGGCCGCGAGGATGGCCACCCCGGCCGGGGCAACGGGTTCGCTCATCTCGATCCGTCCCTCGCGCAACGTGCCCGCGTCGGCAACCGGTTCCCGCCCCGGTCCGGCTACGCGCGGACGGGGCGGGGGCGTATCAAACGCGGTTGCGCTTGGCGAGGTGATCCTCCCAGGCCAGCGCCTGGGTGACGATCGTGTCCAGATCGTCGAATTTCGGGGCCCAGCCGAGGCGGTCGCGGATCTTGTCGGCGGCGGCGACGATGCGGGCCGGATCGCCGGGGCGGCGCGGCCCGATCCGCACCTCGAAATCGACACCTGAGACGCGCTTGACGACCTCGGCCACCTCGAGGACCGAATATCCCTGCCCGTAGCCGCAATTCAGGATCAGGCTGTCGCCGCCGTCGCGCAGGTGGTCGAGGGCGAGGCGGTGGGCCTCGGCGAGGTCCGAGACCTGGATGTAGTCCCGAAGACAGGAGCCGTCCGGCGTCGGATAGTCCGTGCCGAACACGTCGAGACGCTCGCGCTTGCCGAGGGCCGCCTGGGTCGCGACCTTGATGAGGTGCGTGGCGTTGGGGCTCGATTGGCCGGAGCGGCCCTTGGGATCGGCCCCGGCGACGTTGAAGTAGCGCAGGATGACGTAGGAGAAGCCGAGGGGGCCAGCGGCGTCGCCGATCATCCATTCGCTCATCAGCTTGGAGCGGCCGTAGGGATTAATCGGGTTCAACGGCACGGTCTCGGTGACCGGCACGACCTCCGGCTCGCCGTAGACCGCGGCGGTGGAGGAGAAGATCACGTGCCGCACGCCCGCCCCAACGGCGGCCTCGATGAGGGCGCGGGTCTTCACGGTGTTGGCGAGGTAGTAGCCGAGGGGGTCGGAGACCGATTCCGGCACCACGATCTTGGCCGCGAAGTGGGCCAGCGCGTCGATCCGGTTCTCGCGCACTACGCGGGCGACGAGATCCTGGTCGGCCACGTCGCCGACGACGAGCTTCACGCCCTCGGGGACGGCCCAATCGAAGCCGGTCGACAAATCGTCCAGGACGACGACGTCCTCGGCCCCCGCGTCGAGGAGTGCCAACACCATGTGGCTGCCGATATAGCCAGCTCCGCCTGTCACCAGAACCGCCATTGTGCCCCTCTCTTTTCCGAATTCGGACGTCACTGAGCTGAATGCGCCAGACGGGTGTTTTGCTACGAACGGCCTGTCAGTAACGTGAATTGCACCTTGCGGTAGACGCTCCGCTCTGTCTCATCGCATGGTTCTGTCCTCAACTCCTGTTGCTTCAAGGCTCCGGCACGATGAAACCGATCCGCAAGGCAGTCCTCCCCGTTGCGGGCCTCGGCACCCGCTTTCTTCCGGCGACGAAGGCCGTGCCGAAGGAAATGCTGACCGTGGTCGATCGCCCGGTCGTCCAGCATGTGGTCGATGAAGCCCGCGAAGCCGGGATCGAGCATTTCATCTTCGTGACCGGCCGCGGCAAGGCCGTCATCGAGGACCATTTCGACATCAACTTCGAGTTGGATCGCACCCTGGTCGAACGCGGAAAGCAGGCGGCCTTCGACGACCTGAAGAAGGATCTTCCGCAGGCCGGGCAGACCAGCTTCACCCGGCAGCAGGCGCCGCTCGGCCTCGGCCACGCCGTGTGGTGCGCCCGCGAGATCGTCGGGGACGAGCCCTTCGCCGTGCTCCTGCCCGACATGCTGAGCCGCGGCTGCATGGGCCAGATGCTCTCGGCCTACGAGCGCCACGGCGGCAACGTGATCGCCGTCGAGGAGGTCGCCCCCGAGGAGACCCACCAGTACGGCATCGTCAGCGTCGGCGAGACCTTTGGCCAGACCTTCGAGATCACCGGCATGGTCGAGAAGCCGAAGCAGGGCACCGCCCCGTCGAACTTCATCATCTCCGGCCGCTACATCCTTCAGCCCGAGATCTTCGGCATCCTCGAGCACGGCAAGAAGGGCGCGGGCGGCGAGATCCAGCTCACCGACGCGATGATCGACCTGATGGGCGAGCAGGCCTTCTTCGGCATGAAGTACGAGGGCCGCACCTACGACACCGGCTCGAAGCTCGGCTTCCTCACCGCCAACGTCGCCTACGCCCTCGACCGCCCGGACCTCGCCGGTCCGTTGAAAGCAGAAATCGCGAAGCTGCTGGAGGGCCACTGACGCCCGCTGGCTGCGTGGCCTGCACGGTATTTGTAGGAGGTATGCGCCGGAAGCGGCCTCGACCCGCGGTTTCGCCCTTGCGTTTTGTGCGGCGCACTTTATTTTGTGCATTGCAGGAACGCGATGGCGTCGCGGTCCTGTTGCCCTTCTTGGGCGTTTCCTCCCTAGACTTCGGGCCGCTCCTTCGGGAGTGGCCTTTTTTCTTGGCGACGTGTCTTTTTCGCAAGCCGGGCGTCGGGGCCAGGGCTGCGCCCTATTCGGCGGCCATCCGGAGCGGCTGCATGCCGGTCGTCTCCTCCGCGACCGCGACGATGATCGACCGTAGCGCGACCACGAGATCGCCGGCGTCTGCCGTAAGGGCCAGGCTCGTCTCATTCATGTAGAGCGCGCGGTTCAGTTCGATCTGCAGGGCGTGGCGACCGAGATTCGGCTCGCCGTAATGCTCGGTAATGAAGCCGCCGGCATAGGGCTTGTTGCGCACCACGCGAAAGCCTTTCTCCCGGAACTGCGTCTCGAAGGCGTCGATGAGTTCCGGCGCGCAGGCGGTGCCATAGCGGTCGCCGAGCACGACGTCCGCCTTGGGCTCGTCCCGGCCGAGGCTGGTCGAGGGCATGGAGTGGCAATCGATCAGGAAGCAGTGCCCGAAGGTGCGCGCGGTGCGCTGGATCAGGGCGCGCAGGGCGCGGTGATAGGGCTTGTACAGGTCCTCGATCCGCGCCACCGCCTCGGCGGCGGCGATCCGGCCGGGATAGATCTCCTGCCCGTCCGCCACCACGCGCGGGACGGTGCCGAGACCGCCGGCGACGCGCATGGAGCGGGTGTTGGCGTAGGGCGGCAGGCGCCCGTCGAACATGCGCGGATCGAGCTCGAAGGGCTCGCGGTTCACGTCGAGGTAGGCCCGGGGGAAATTCGCCCGCAGCAGGGGCGCGCCGAGCGCGACGACGGGGGCGAACAGCCTGTCGACATAGGCGTCCTCCGACCGGCGCAGGCTCAGAGAGTCGAGACGGGAGGCGGCGAGGAAGCTCGCGGGGTAGACGGCGCCGGAATGGCCGGTATTGAACACGTAGGGCAAGGTCTGCGCCGCCGGCTCGTCCACGGCGAAGGGTGGCGCGAACAGGGCGGCGGGACCCGCGGGATCGGACGATTCCATGTCGGAAGTGGCCATCGGCGGCGTGGACGCTCCGGTCGGATTTGCGTATTCCGGCTCTCACACAGTCTGGGGCGCTCACCCGCCTCTGTCCACTGTGCCTCCCGCGTTTCGCGCGTCTCCGTCGGAAAGGCGCGTTACCGAAGAGCGGGCCGCCTTTGGTTACCCGTTATTTACCAAGTCGTCCCTTTGTGGGATCAACGCTACCATTCGAGGGTTCGGAACCGTCCGATGAAAATTCTGCTGGCGGAAGACGACAACGATATGCGCCGGTTCCTTGCCAAGGCGCTGCAGAACGCGGGCTACGACGTCCTCTCGTTCGACAACGGCCTCTCGGCGTACAACCGCCTCAGGGAAGAGCCCTTCGAACTGCTCCTGACCGACATCGTGATGCCGGAGATGGACGGGATCGAACTCGCCCGCCGGGCCACCGAGCTCGACCCGGACATCAAGGTCATGTTCATCACCGGCTTCGCCGCCGTGGCCCTGAACCCCGATTCGAAGGCTCCGAAGGACGCGAAGGTTCTGTCGAAGCCCTTCCACCTGCGCGACCTCGTCAACGAGGTGGAGAAGCTGCTGGCCGCCTGATCCGGCGGCCGTTCGAACGGTGGAGCGTGGCTCGCCGGACACAGGCACAAATCGTGCGACGCCCCTATATGGCCTCTGCGAGGACGCGCGGGACGAAGCCGACATGCAGCCGGTCACGATCTACACCACTTCCTGGTGCCCCTATTGCGCGGCGGCCAAGAGCCTCCTGACGCAGAAGGGGGCGGCCTTCCAGGAGATCGACGTCGAGCGCGTCCAGGGCGCGCGGGCGTCCATGACCGAGAAGGCGGGCGGGCGCACCAGCGTGCCGCAGATCTTCGTCGGCGCCACGCATGTGGGCGGCTGCGACGATCTCTACGCCCTCGACCGGGCCGGCAAGCTCGACCCGCTGCTGAAGGCTTCGGCGGATGCCTGAGACTTTCATCGCCGCCTGCGTGCAGATGCGGTCGGGGCGCGACCCCGCCGCCAATCGCGATGCGGCGGTGGCGGGTGTGCGCGAGGCCGCCTCGCGCGGCGCCCGCCTCATCCAAACGCCCGAGATGACCTCCCTGGTGGAGCGCGGGCGCACGCGACTGTTCGAGGCGATCACCGCCGAGGAGGCGGACCCCACCCTGGCGGGCCTGCGGGAGGCGGCGCGGGAGGCCGGGGCCTTCATCCAGATCGGATCCCTCGCGATCCGCGTCGGCGACAAGGTCGCCAACCGGGCCTACCTCATCGATCCGCAGGGCGAGATCGCCGCCTCCTACGACAAGGTCCACCTCTTCGACGTGGATCTGCCGAGCGGCGAGAGCTGGCGCGAGTCATCGACCTATGCCGGCGGCGCCTGTGCCGTGGCCGCCGAGACGCCGCTCGGCGTGCTCGGCCTGTCGATCTGCTACGACATCCGCTTCCCGGCCCTCTACCGGGCGCTGGCCGAAGCGGGGGCGGAGGTGCTGACGGCCCCCGCTTGCTTCACCAAGCAGACCGGGGAGGCGCACTGGCACGTCCTCCAGCGGGCGCGGGCGATCGAGACGGGATCGTTCATGATCTCCGCGGCGCAGGGCGGCCTGCACGAGGACGGCCGCGAGACCTTCGGCCACTCCGTCATCGTCGATCCCTGGGGCCGTATCCTCGCCGAGGGCGGGACCGAGCCGGGCGTGATCCTGGCCGAGATCGACCTCTCCCTCGTCGCCGATGCGCGGACGCGGATCCCCGCCCTGCGCAATGCACGCCCCTTCACCGTCGAGCGCGTCGCCGCCCGATCCTGACCCATCCTCCGACACGCGAATGATCCGGTACACCCTGGTTTGCGAGGCCGGCCACGGCTTCGATTGCTGGTTTCCCTCCTCCGACTCGTACGACGACCAGTCCGAGCGCGGCCTCGTCTCCTGCCCCGCCTGCGGCAGCGCCAAGGTCGCCAAGGCGGTGATGGCGCCCCGGGTGGCGCGCACGGACCGCGCGCCGACGACGACGCCGGTCCCGGTGCCGGACGCACCGGCCCCCGAGGCGCCGGTCCGCATGGTCTCGGAGCCTGAGCGCAAGATCCGCGAGATGGTGAAGGCGCTGCACGCCCACCTCTCCGCTCATTCCGAGCATGTCGGCGAGCGCTTCCCGGAAGAGGCGCGGAAGATTCATTACGGCGAGGCCGAGAGCCGCTCGATCCATGGGCAGGCCAGCCTCGACGAGGCCCGTGCCCTGATCGAGGAGGGCATCGAGGTTTCCCCGCTGCCGGTCCTGCCCGACGACCGGAACTGAGGCGCCCCGGCGCCTACCGCCGCAGGGCGGCCGTGCCGGCGAGGGAGGAGAGCCCGAACGAGACCAGGGCGCTCCAGCCGGCGAGCGACACCCCGGCGACCCGCAGGGCCGCCGTCGAGCAATCGACCACGCGCGTCGCCTGGAGGCTGTTGAGGAAGTCGCCCATCGCCGCCGGGTTGGCGCCCGCGCCGCCGCCGCAATCGGTCGGCCCCGGCCAGAAGCCCCACTCGGCGCCCGCGTGGTAGACGCCGACCCCAGCGCCGTAGAGCAGGGCGAGGGCGGCGAGCCCGAGGGCGAGGCGCGCGGCCCAGGCGGGGGCGACGAGGGCGATCAGCCCGAGGGGCACGGCCGCGTAGTAGGGCAGGCGCTCGGTGAGGCAGAGCTTACAGGGCACGTAGCCGTAGACGTATTGCAGGACGAGGGCCGCGCCCACCGTGAGGGCGGCGGCGATGGCGAGCCAGAGGCCCGCCGTCTTGAGGCGCAGGGCGGCGGTCGTATCCACGGTCACAGGATCACCTTGAAGAGCACGAAGCCGAGGACGATCACCGCCACGGAGATCGCGGCGACGACGTTCAGGTGCCGGTCCAGCACGCCGCGGATCTGCACGCCGTAGCGGTTGAGCAGGGCGGCCAGGAGGAAGAAGCGCGCGCCGCGCGTCACCACCGACAGGACCGTGAACCAGAACAGGCTGTAGTGGGCGAACCCGGAGGTGATGGTCACGAGCTTGTAGGGGATCGGCGTCAGCCCCTTCAGGAGGATCACCCAGTGGCCGTACTCGGCGTAGGAGCGCTGGAAGGCCTCGGACGAGTTCTGGAGCCCGTACAGGGCGATCAGCCACTGCCCGATCGAGTCGAACAGCAGCGCCCCGATGGCGTAGCCCACGAGGCCGCCGAGCACCGAGCAGAGCGTTGCGATGGCGGCGAAGAGCCAGACCCGGTCCGGGCGGCTCACCGCCATCGGCACCATCATGGCATCCGGCGGGAGGGGGAAGAACGAGCTTTCCGCGAAGGCGACGGCGCCGAGCGCGTAGGGTGCGGCCGGCCGATCGCTCAGCGCGAGGATCCAGGCATAGAGCCGGCGAAGCATCGACAATCTTTCGGAAGGTGAGGGGAAAGCGCGCCCCTTCAAGCACAGGGGCGGCGCGAAGGCCAGCGACGGACCCGGCCTGCCTCACAAAGGGCTTGGCGGCGCGGGGGCACCTGTGCGAAGACGCCGCCCGCGCGGGTATGGCGGAATTGGTAGACGCGGGCGACTCAAAATCGCCAGCCGCAAGGCGTGGGGGTTCGATTCCCTCTACCCGCACCACGACGGCCGGCGGCGCTCCGCAGACCGGCACCGGTCTCTCGTCAGCGCCGGTTTCTCGTCAGCGCCGATCCTCGGATATCTCCCGGAACTCCACCTGCACGCTGCTGTAGAGCCGCTTCAGCCAGGTCTGGGCCTCGGCAAGCTTCATCCGCGTGATCTCGGCCTCCTCCTCGGCCCGGCGGGCGCGGTTGTCGGCGAGGCGCGCGGCCGCCTCGGCCTGCTCGGCCCGGCGGAGGGCGTCCTGTGCCGCCGCCTCGGTGAGGCGCAGCCGCCGCTCCGTGTCCTCGAGCTGCCGCAGGGTGCTCTCGACCACGTCGTTCGAATGGGCGACGACATCCTGCGCATAGCGGCGCGCTTGCCGCATCCGTGAGCCCACATCTCGGATCATCTCGATGGCCGCCGGCCAGTTGGCCTCCGGCAACGGCGGTGGTCCGTCGGGCTGCGGTGCCTCGGCGGCGCGGGGCGCACGGCCCATCGAGTCGCCGGCCCCATGCGACAGCGCCAGGAGCTGGCGCAGGTCCGGGCGGGGGGAGGCCGCGTCCCTCGGATCGTGCGGCGCGTGCGGGACGGGGGCGATCGCCTGCCAAGTGGGAGCGGAATGGGGCATCACCGATCCAGTCCCGCAGTACCGGAGAACTCCGTCTGGATAGTCTCCTGGATGCGCACCAGCCACTCCTCGGTTTCCCGGGCGCGCCGCTCCGCGAGGGCCGCACGGGCCTCTGCCGCGCGGATCTGCTCCACGGCGCGCACCTCGACCTCGGCGAGCCGGGCTTCCGCCTCGCGCACGCGGGCCTCGGCCTCGGCCATGTCCGCGCTCACGCGGCGCACCAGATCGTCCATCTGCTCGTCGCGGGACCGCGCCTCCGCCTCCACGTCTCGCACGTAGCGGGCCGATTCGCGAATGCGATCGATGAGGGAGGACCACTCCTCGCGCCGACCCGCAGCGGTGGGCGGGGCGGGGGGCGCAGCGAGGGACACGGCGAGCGGGCCCGCCAGCGGCGCCTCGTCGATCGACGGGCCGATGCCTCGCAGCAGGGCGGAAATGGTCGTCTTCGGCAGGGCAGCCGGGGGCGCGGGCTCGCGCGCGTCGATCTCGTCGGCGAGATCCCGCTGCAGCTTCTTCACGGGATTTGTACTTACGAACATACCGATCGGTGCCCGTCGGGAGGCCGCGCTCGATGTTGGCGGTGTGATGAATTTTCTCTAAAGCGCCGCCGCGTTCAAGCCCCGAATAAAAAGATTCGAACTGGACTCACTGTTTTCGGGTCGAATTAACTGTTTTCACGCTCAACGAAGTTAATTCTCAGAACATGTCAGGACCATTCGGCGACGCGCCGGGTGACTACAGGCGGCAATGGTTGCGGCCTTGCGCAATTCACCACATCGGGCGCCTGGGGCGGCCCGAAATGTGGACATCGCGTGCGGTCCACCTTCTAAACTCGCCGGGAAAGTGACAGGACAGCGCTCGGAGGCCGAGCGTCGGCCGGTCGCGCCGCCCGCGGGGCACGCGAATCGGCGGGCACTCCCATGCGGGAGCCGCTGGACGGGATGCGATGATCACCTTCGCGGTGGGCGACATCCACGGCTGCTTCGACCGGCTGCGCCTCATCCTCGACCGGATCGACCGGTATGCGCGCCGGGCGCCGTCGCAGGAGCCCAGCCGGATCGTCCTCCTCGGCGACTACGTCAACGGCGGCCCGGACTCGCGGCGGGTGCTCGACCTGCTGATCGACCGCCCCGACATCACGGCCCTGCGCGGCCACCAGGACGCGATGCTGCTCTCCGCGGCGAGGGGCCATCGCGGATCGGTCTGGAACTTCGAGTTCCACGGCGGCGCGGCGACCCTGCGCAGCTTCGGAGTCGCCGCGGCGAGCGCGATCCCCCGGCTCTATCTGGATTTCCTCCGCCGGGGCCTGTGGCGCTACGTCGAGGACGAGCGGCGCGTCTTCGTCCACGCCTCCGTCGATCCCGCCTGTCCTGGCATGGCGGAGCAGGACGACCTGACGCTCCTCTGGGCGCGCCGCCCCCTCGCGCCGGACGACGGCGCTTTCGGACGCTACGTCGTCCACGGGCACTTCCCCCAGGCCGACGCGCTGCCCGAGATCCTGGGGCACCGCTGCAACCTCGACAGTGCGGTGTGGACGACCGGCATCCTCACCTGCGGCATCTTCGACGACACGCAGGCCGATCCGATCGACATCCTCCAGACCCGATAACGGGACGAAGGATGCGAATAACGGTCGAACTCGGTATTTCAGCCCGGTTGCAAATTTACAACATCCCCTAAGCCCCTGGATCGGGATAGATCTTCGGGGTCGGGACGCCCGTGGACCCCACGGTCGGCCGGCGCGGATGCGATCACGCTGTGGAACGGCCCCGTGCGACGGGTGGCGGGACCGCGAGGCGCCCCGTATTCGCGGAACGACTGCGGGCGGCATCCGACGTTGCCGGATCAGGCGGTGCCCTGGTTTTGCGGGCCGGAAGTTAATAGGCTCTTTCGAGCGCTGTAGACGAAGGATTGGCCGGGCCGTGGCTGAGCGCGAGGGAGACCGGGCAATGGCGTGGATGCCCATCAGGCGCCTTCTCAAGCAGGGATCGGCGGCGCCTGAGCCGGCCCCCCCGGCGCCACAGGACACGCTCATGTCGTGGCTGTCCCTGCAGGACGAGGAGACGGCGCCCCGGCGCGAGACAGCCGAGCGCCCGGCCGCGCCAACGCGCCACGAGGAACCGGCCCAGCCCCAGCCGTTCAGCTCCTTCGACGCCATCGGATCGCGCAACGAGATGGTGCGCGTGCGCATCAGCCAGATGATGGAGCGGCTCGACGACCTGAAGAGCCTGCAGGCGGATTTCTCCCAGATCCTCGAACCGCTGGCCAACGTCGCCGACGAGCTGCCCCAGGCCAAGATCCGGATCGCCGAACTCGAAGTCCTCCTGGCCCGCGAGCAGGAATACATCCGCAGCGTGCGCCGGGAACTCGGCGAGGTGAACACCCGCGCGGCGTCGAGCGCGAACGAGCTCGCGGCGGCGACCACCGAGTTGCAGCGGCTGGAGACCCAGCTGCGCGACCGCGAGGCCGAGAACGAGGAGTTGCGCGTCCGCGTCCGCGACCGCACCGTCGCGGCGGACAACCTCGAACGCCAGCTTTTCGCCGAGACGGAGCAGGTCCGGGCACTCACCGGCGAGAACAAGTCCCTGCGGATCGAGGCGCAGGCCGCCGACCAAGCCATGACCCGCGCCGAGCGGGAACTGACCGACACCGCCGAGCGGCTGAGCCTCAGCGAGCAGGATGCCCGCCGCCTCCAGGCCCTCGCGGGTGAGCAGGCGGTCAAGCTGTCCGAGGCCGAGGCGCGGGTCGGCGAGCTGACCCAGCAGGTGGAGAGCCTGCGGCAGCGCTGCCGGGACCTCGAGACGCAGCTCGCCACCGAGATCGCGAACCGCGAGCGCGGCGAGGGCCAGTTCGAGGCGGAACTCGCCGCCAACCGCGCCGAGCGCGCGAACCTCGCCATGAAGCTTGACGCGGCCTCGGGCCGGGCGAGCACGCTGGAGCAGATCCTGGCACAGGTCCGCAGCCAGTTGCGGGAGCGCGAGGAGATCGGCCGCTCCGTCGATCGGACCGTCAAGGAACTGACCATCGAGAAGACCACCCTGGAGCGCCGCCTCGAAGGTGTTCAGGGCGAGCTCCACCGTCAGAACGAACGCGCGGTCGACGTCCAGCGCCAGCGCACCGAGGCCGAGGGCCGCGCCGACATGCTCGGCAAGGCGCTGGCGGCGAAGGAGGCGGCGATGGAGCAGGTGCAGACCCGCGCCACCGCCCTCGCGGACCGGATGGAGCAGCTGACCCGCCGGCACGAGGCGGAGAAGGGCGAGTTGCAGGCCGCCAACCGCCGCCTCGTGGAGGAGCTGCAGAACGAGCGCTCGGAGCGTGCCCTGGCGCAGGGCGCCCTCGACATCGCCCGTGAGACCCGCGCCTCCCTGCAGAAGCAGCACGAGACGCTGAAGCGCGCCGTGCGCAACATGCACGGGATCGATCCCGCCACGCTCACCGGCCTCGCCTCCGGCGACGGGCGGTCGGAGCGGGCGGAGGACAGCAACGTCACGCCCTTCGCGCATCCCGACCGCGACGGGCGCGACACCAAGCCAAATCACGACGTGAACGCGTAAGGGGGCCATCGAGATGGAACAGGTTCGCATGACCATCGATGACGACGCCGAGGCGGTGTACCACGCGATGAAGGCACAGGCGGCCTTGGCCGAGCAGGGCCTCCATGCCGAGCCTCCCTCCGCGACGGTGTCCTACCTGCCGAACCCGGCTTCGCACGGGGCGGGGGACATCACCCCGGTCCGCGACTTCAAGTCGGCCATCGACCTGATCAAGGAAGCGAGCGAGGCGATCCGCTTCGCCGAGGAACGCTCGGCGGAACTGGAGCAGCAGCTGCATCAGGTGTCGGGCCGGGCCGCCGAGCAGGTGAAGGCCCTCGAGATCCAGGTGGCCGCCCTGGAGCGCCGCCTGATGAAGTCGGAGGAGAGGGCGCGCGCTGCCGAGGTCCGCGCCAACGACGCCGAGACGTGGCTGTCGCGGTTGCACGACACGATCATCACGAGCTTTCGCCGCCCGGTGATGGGCACCGATGGCGACGCGTGAGGGTAGCGTCGCCCGAGCGTGGATCACGAGGGGACGTCCCGTGATCCAGGGATCCCCGGACGGACGCCCGGCCGGTGATCGGGACGCGGCGTCGGGCGCCGGGCCGGCATCCCCTTCGGCGGACAACGCACTGGCGGAGCGGAACCGTGGCTGAGATCAACGTGACCTTCGAGATGCGCGAGAGGACCATCGACTCCTCCGCGTCGCCCCTCGGCTCGGGCGGACGCCAGGACGTGGAAGTCCTGCGGCCGATCGAGAAGGGCGCCATGCCGAAGCTGGTGGGCAAGCGCTTCGGCGCGGACGAGTGGGTCGCGGTCTGCGAGCGGATCCAGGGCGCCGCCGAATACATCCAGGAGATCGAGGCGGGCCGCCACCAGCAGGAGTTGCAGGCCCAGAAGATCTTCGCGAACATGCGGGACGAGATCGCCGCCGCGAATACCCGCGCCGCCGCCGCCGAGCGGATGCTGCAGGACGTCCAGCAGCGGGCGACGACGATGGTGAAGAACCTTGAGGACAAGCTCCAGGCCGCTGAGGACCGGGCGCGTGAGGCGGAGGACTGGCTCGTCCGCATCTCCGAGGCGGTGAAGTCGAACCTCAGCTTTCCGTAAGGCCCCGCGGCGACCCGCGAGCCCGCTCGCTCACGCCGGGCGGATGCGGGCCGGCTTGGTCTCGATCGCCATGGCGGTGCCGCGCCAGACCACGCCACCCCGGAGCAGCGCCCGCCCCCAGACCAGGGGGATGAGCAGGTCGCGCGCGAGGTAGGCCGCGATCAGCGACGCCCCCCGCGGCCACCCCATCCGCGCCGCCAGGGCGAACTCCGCCGCATAGGTGAGGGCCACCATCGCGGCGAGGGCCAGGGCCGCGTCGGCGGTGCCCGCGAGGGCAGCCGCCGCGAGGCACGGCACGAGGGAGCCGCTCGCGATCTCGGGCGCGAAGAAGACCGGGAAGGTCACCCGCCGCAGGCGTGCCCACCGCACCTGCCGGGACCACACCACCGGAAGGGTCCGGCGCCCGAGGGGCTGCGCGAAGGGGGCGGCGACGAGGTTCACCCGGCACCCGGCCGCCCGGACCAGCTTCGTGGCGGCGGCGTCCTCCGCGATCTCGGCGGCGAGCGCCCGGATGCCGCCCCGGGCATCGAGGAACGGCTTGTGCCAGAGCATGCTCTTGCCCTGGGCGAAGCCGAGCCCCACCGCCTCGCCCGCATATTGCCAGCGGGCTTGGAGCGTATTCAAAAACGCGCACTCCACATGGGCCCAGAACCCGTCCGGCCGCGTGCCCACCGGCGTGGCGCAGACCAAGCCCGTCTCCGGCCGCCAAGCCGCCTGGAGGGTCTGGATGTAGTCCGGCGGCATCAGCACGTTGCTGTCGGCCAGCACCACCCAGTCGTGGGCCGCCGCCTCCCATCCCCGGACGCAGTTGTTGAGCTTCGGGTTGTCGCTGATGCGCTCGTCGCCGACGATCACGCGAGCCGGCACCTGGGGATTCCGGGCGATCAGCCGCCGGACCAGGGGCAGGACGGGATCTCCCGCCTCCGCGACGCAGAAGATCAGCTCGTAGCATGGGTAGGCGAGGTGAAAGCCGCTCTCCAGCGTCTCCTCGCTGAAGCGCTCCAGCCCGCAGACCGGGCGGATCAGCGAGACCGGCACACCGCCCGGCAGGGTCCCGCTCGAAAGAGTATTGCCCGGCATCGGCCGCCCGAGCCGCGCGGCGGCGAGCGACAGGCTGGCGAGGTTGATCAGCGTCATCGCCCCGCAGGCGGCGACAGCGATGAGGGACCCGTCGAGGGCGCTCGTCATGCGGTGGGTGCCGTCGGCGCCGGACCGGGCGCGTCGCGAGGGCGCACCGGCGCCCATGGCCGGCGGGTAACAGCAGCGGCATATCAGGCGTGTGACACCGCGCGAGGGAGGCGAAGACCGCCGTCCGGCGTGGTGCCCCGCCGGAGCGCCGCCGCCGCGTGAGACCCCCGATCTGCTTCCACCCCGCCTACGAGGCCCCGCTCCCGGACGGCCACCGCTTCCCCATGCGCAAGTACGGCCTGCTGGCGGAGGCGATCCGCGCGAAGGGCCTCGTCCCCGAGGGGTTCGTCACGCCCGAACCGGCGACGGCGGCGATGCTCGAGCGGGCGCACGATCCGGACTACGTGCGGGCCGTCATGGCCTGCACCGTGTCCCGGCCCATCGAGAAGGAGATCGGCCTGCCCGTCTCGGACGCGCTGGTGCAGCGCTCCCTCGCCTCCGTCGGCGGCACCACCGCCGCGGCACGCCTCGCCCTGACGCTCGGCGCAGCGGGCAGCGCCGCCGGGGGGAGCCACCATGCCCGCCGGTCGCAAGGCGCGGGTTTCTGCGTCCTCAACGACGTGGCGGTGGCCGCCTTGACCCTCCGCGATGAGGGGCGGATCGGCCGCGCCCTGGTGGTCGATCTCGACGTCCACCAGGGCGACGGCACCGCCGACTGCCTCGGCCGCGATCCCGACCTGTTCACGCTGTCGATCCATTGCGAGCGAAACTACCCGCATCCGAAGATCCCCGGCGACCTCGATATCGGCCTCGCCGACGGGCTCGGCGATGCCGAATACCTCGCGGTGCTGGCGGAGCGCCTGCCGCCCCTCGTCGAGGCCGTGCGGCCCGACCTGATCTTCTACAACGCCGGGGTCGATCCGCACCGCGACGACAAGCTCGGGCGGCTGAACCTCTCCGACGACGGGCTCTTCGCCCGCGACCGCTTCGTCGTCGCGCAGGCGCGCCGACGGGGCATTCCCATCGTCGGGGTGATCGGCGGGGGCTACAGCCAGGACGTCGAGGCCCTGGCGCGGCGCCATTCCTTGGTCTTCGAGGCCCTTGCCGCCGAATTCGATGCGGCCGAGATCTGAGACGGCCGCGCGGCATCCGTGCCACGCCCGGCTGTGCAATGCGGTGAAATCACCCCGTCGTAAGGGTTTGAGAAGGGTGGGCCCCGAGGATCCAGGGACCGCGCGACCCGGCCGAGTGGGCCGGTGCCCGCGGGTTCTCACGGGGCGCATCGGGGTTCGGAGATGGTCGGGCGAATCTGGGAAGCGGTGAAAGCGACGCTCGCGGTCGCCGCTCTGATCGCAGCGGCACTGCTCTCCGCGGACAAGCTCGATCGCGAGCGCGGGTCGGCCACGCGGAACGCCGTCTTGGTCGAGCCCCTGACGACCGGGGCCATCCCGCCGTCCCGCTGACGGCGAGGCACGGCCGTCTGCTCCATGCCGATCCCGTCAGCCCGGCGGGATGCGGCCGACCGAGCACAGGGTCCGCATCGTGCTGCTCGCCGGGTCGGCGTAGCAGCTCGCCGACCACCCGTTCTGCTGGATGAAGGATTTCCGGCGCTCCGACAGGGCGGTGCGGTAGGCGTTGGCGATAATCGGCTCAACGGTGGCGGCGGACTCGCCGACCACGAGTTCCGAGGCCGTGGAGAGGTCGCGGAAGAAGGTCGCCGACGGGCTCGGCTCCGCCGAGGTGGCCTGGACGATGGGCTCCGCCCGGCAGGTCACGTCGAACTTGATCGGCCCCGGAACGCGGATGTCGATGCTCGGGCCGGCGCGCTTGCCCACCTTGCCGCCGATGGCGGCCGCGATCTGCCGGCTGAGGTCGTCGCAGGGATCGGCGAGGGCGGAGGCGGGCGCCAGCGCGAGGCTGGCGGCAAGCAAGACGAACAGGCGCGACATCGGGCGTTCCTCGGACCGGGAGGCGGGGGCGATTCCCCGCGCGCCGGCTCATCCGTTCTGGCGCGGGCGGGCGGCGCTGTCGAGCATGGCTGCCTTGCCCTCCTGCATGGCCGGAGGCCTTGAAGGAGCCCGCGCCCTTTGCCAAATCTCCAGTCCCGCCACAGGAGTGCCGAATGGCCGATACCGCCAACGAACCAATGTATTACGGACTGACGCTCGCCCAGTTTCGCGAGCGCATCAAGAAGCTCGCCACCGAGAAGGGCCTCAAGGGCGAGAAGCTGGAGCGCGTGGCCGCGCAGGCCCTGGACATGATCCCGACGATCCGTCTCGACGAGGCGTCCCAGCGCTGATCCCATCGTCACCGGGTGCCCGTGACGCGAGCGCCCGTGCCCGTCCCGCCGCCGTCGGCGGCTCGTGGCGATCCCGTGTGAACCGGTGCCTCCGGCCCGTCGCACCGGATCGCCTTTTTCGTTTTGTCTCAAGGGCGTTGCGGCGGGCTCTTCGTCCCTATTTGTCGGATCCGGCGCCGATCTTGGCCTTGACCAGCATCTGGCTCAGCTTCGCCGCGATCTGGACCTGGAGGGCCTCCGCCATCTCGATGTCGGCGAGGCGCCACGAGAAGCCTCTGAGCTTCATGCGGATGCGCGTCTGCTGGGAACGCGGTCCCTCAGGCGGCACGGGGATGACCACCGCGCGGAAGCCCCGCATTTCGGAAGCAGCATAGTAGGCGCCGAGGCGTCCCAGGCTGCGAATGGCGAGGCCCGTGGGATGGGCATTCGGAGGCTGCGGCAGATCGAGCTTTTCCGGCCATCCGTCGAGGAGCAGGTCGATGACGGTTTCAGGCGTCACCATCGATTCCGCCAGCGCCAGGGCGAGACCGTAGGACAGGTCGTAGAGGCGCTGCCGGTCCTTGGCCTCGATGTTCGGGTCCGAGTCGAGGGCGATCCGCACCGCCGTCACGATCTGGCGCACGAGGGAGAGGCGCAGGGTGCGCAGGTTGATGTGCTGCTCCACGTAGACGGCATCCCGCCGCTGCACCGCCTCGGAGAAGCGGTACAGTGCCCAAAGCGGGCTCAAGGTGAAGAGCAGCCACGCCACCGCCAGCGCGAGGGGGATCGCCAGCCAGCGCTTCATGGCAGGAGACGCACGGCGCGCGGCGGCGCAAGAGGCATAGGGCTTCGGAAGCTCACGCCCGCTCCGCCCAGCCGGCATGTCCCGCGAAGGCCGCCACCACCGCCTCGTAGACGGGGCGCTTGAAGGGGATGACGAGACCGGGCAGTTCGGCGAAGGGAGCCCAGCGCCACGCCGCGAATTCGGGCTTGTGCGTGCCGCCGCCAGGGCAGGCGACGTCGATCAGGCTGTCGGGGCCGGTGAAGCCATAGGCGAACCACCTCTGGGTCTGGCCACGGTAGCGGCCCTTCCAGGCCTGCTGCGCCACGGCACCCGGCAGATCGTAGGAGAGCCACTCCGGCACTTCCCCGAGGAGGCGCAGGGCATGCGCCGGCACGTTGGTCTCCTCGAAGAGCTCGCGACGGGCCGCCGCCTCGGGATCCTCGCCGGGGTCGATCCCGCCCTGCGGCATCTGCCACTGGTAGGGTCCGTCCACATGCTCGGGGCCGGCATCCCGCCGGCGGCGGCCGATGAAGACGTCACCACCCGGCCGGATCAGGGTGATCCCGACGCAGGGGCGGTAAGGCAGGTCGTGCGAATCGCTCATTTCGGCCATTGCGGCGGACCATAGGCTGCGGGGCGGAGGCGCGGCAACGGGCCGGACACGCGCTCGCCCGCGGCGCCGGTCACTCGGCCCTGGACATCCGCTTGGGTGTGCCCCGGAGGGCGACGCTCGCGGGCACAAGGCGGATGCCCCGCCCGTCGAGTTCCCTCGACCAGCGGGCGATGCGCTCGACGCTCATCAGCGATCCGTTCGCCGTGGCGAGGACGAAGCCGTTCGCCTTGGCCGAAGCTTCCGCGCGGGCGAGGGCCGCGTCGATGGCCTCGGGGCGCGGTACGGCGTCCAGGACGATCTCGGCGCGGGCGACCGGGGTGCGCGTCTTGTTGGGGAAGCTGGCCTTCGGCACGGTGCCGTCGTCGATGAAGCCGAGGCCGCGAGCTCCGATCTCGCGCAGGACGGGCTCGAAGGCCGGATCGGCCATCATCTTGCCGCCCATCAAATTCACGAGACCGACATAGCCGGGAAAGCGCGCGAGCACCCAGGCGAGGCGGTCGGCGTTCTCCGGGCCCTTCTGGGAGGAGAGCAGGGCCTGGGGGCCGGGGTCGCTGTCCGGGTAGTCGAAGGGTTCCATCGGCAAGCCGAGGAAGACCTCGTGGCCGGCATCGCGCGCCCGGGCGGCGGACCGCTCGACCTCGCTGCCGTAGGGCGCGAAGGCGAGGCTCACCGCCTGGGGCAGGCGCGCCGTGGCGGCGGCGGTGGCCGACTGGCCGACACCGAGGCCGGTGATCAGAATCGCAATGCGGGGGCCGGTCGTCCCCGGCTCCTCGGCCCGGGCATAGACATCCAGGGCGCGTTGGCGACCCTCGCCGATCTTGGGCATCATCCCGTGGCGGCCCTGCTCGGTGATCCGGGCGTCCGGGGCCGCCGCGAGGCGGGGCGCGTTCGCGGGCGGCACGCGGATGACCACGGCCTCGCTCGGCGTGGAGCCGGGCGGGCGGACGACGGTGACGCCGGAGGCCGTCTCGACCTCGTCGGCGCTGCGCTGCTGCGGTCCGGCATTCTCCACCGCCGCCACCGGAGAGGGGGCGGAAGCCGGCGCGGGCGCGGGCCGCATGGCGGGCTCGCGCAGGGTGATGGCGGCCTGAGCCCTGGGCTCGCCGGCCTCGGGATCGCCGAATATCATGACGAGGGCGACGGCGGCCACGAGCACGGCGCCCGCGGCGCCGACCACCACCTTGGTCCCGCCGACCTTCGCCCACAGCGCCCTCGCACCGGCGGGTGCCGGCGCGGCGGGGACGTCATCCCCCGTTCCGAGGGGGCGCGTCAGGATATCGTCGGGAGACTCGCTCACGTGACACTCGTCGCAGGAGGATAGCCGCAACCGAAAGCGGTGTTCTCCTTCTGCCTACACTGCCTGCGAGCATGGTTAACGTTCCGCTAACGGACCGGAAGATTGAGCCTTCCGCCCGGACGGCGAGGAACCCGTTCGGCGCCGTCCCGCGCGCCCCGGCACCCGCCCCGAAGTCTCGCCGACGCCGCGATGAACCGGCGACCAGACAAAGACGGGCACAATCGACCGCTTTCAATAATCGAGATAATAGAAAAGTATGTTAGTCGGTCATCACTTCAAATATTCATCAACACTGTGTCGCACGCCCTTAGCGGGGAACTTTCGTTTCATGTGAGCATCGACCGACAGGTGCCGCGTCCACGGACGCGGTTTCACGACGGAGACGATCGATGAGCATGGACACGCGCGACATCTACGTGGGCGCCCTGCGGAACACCCACGCCCTGGAATTGCAGGCCCTTCAGATCATGGAACGGCAGGTGGAGCGGCTGGAGCGGTATCCCGAAATGGCCGATGCGCTGCGCAAGCACATCGACGAGACCCATGCCCAGCGGCAGCGGCTCGACGAGGCGCTGCACAGCCTCAACGAGACCCATTCCGTCATCAAGGAGGGTTTTCTGGGCTTCGTCGGCAACATGATGGCGCTTGGCCACGCGCCGGCTCAGGACGAGATCCTGAAGAACACCTATGCCAACCACGCCTTCGAGAATTTCGAGATCGCGGCGTACGAATCGCTGATCGAGATCGGGGCGGCGGCGGGCCTGTCGTCGCACGGGGCCGGGTTGCGGCAGTCGCTGGAAGAGGAAAAGGCCATGGCGCGGCGCGTCCATGACCTGATCGGGCCGACGACCCGGCGGTATGTCGAACTCACCACCTCCGGCGCCAAGGCGGACCGGTAGGCGAGGGCGGGTGCCTGCCCGTTGGGCAGGCACCCGGTCATCCTCAGTTGGGCATGCTCGGCTTCGGCTGCGGGGCAGGAGCGGTGCCGTTGGCGGCGCCCTTCTGGATCCCGTGCAGGAAGTCGACGGCCGAGATGAGCTGCTTGTCCTTGGCCGGATCCGGCGGGACGTAGGCGGAGGAGCCGCCTCGCTCGTCGGTATCCTTCTGCTTCAGGTGGCCCTTCAGCCCGGCCTCGCCCTTGGTCTCGTCCTTGCCCTTCAGCTCGTCCGGCACGTCCTGAAGCACCTCGACATCCGGCTCGATGCCCTTGGCCTGGATCGAACGGCCCGAGGGCGTGTAGTAGCGCGCCGTCGTCAGGCGGAGCGCGCCCGAGCCGCCGAGCGGGATGATCGACTGAACGGAGCCCTTGCCGAAGGAGCGCGTGCCAAGCACGGTCGCGCGCTTGTGATCCTGCAGGGCGCCCGCCACGATCTCGGAGGCCGAGGCCGAACCGCCGTTCACGAGCACGACGATGGGCTTGCCCTTGGTCAGGTCGCCGGACTTGGCCGAGAAGCGCTGCGTCTCGTCCGGGTTACGGCCGCGGGTCGAGACGATCTCGCCGCGATCGAGGAAGGCGTCGGAGACCATCACCGCCTGGTCGAGGAGGCCGCCCGGGTTGTTGCGCAGGTCGAGGATGAAGCCCTTCAGCTTGTCCTGGCCGATGTCGCTCGTCAGCTTCTCGATGGCCGCGCGCATCCCGTCGTAGGTCTGCTCGTTGAACTGGGTGAGGCGGACGTAGCCGACATCCTCGCCCTCGACCTTCGACCGCACCGGCTTGATCTTGATCGTGTCGCGGGTGAGCGAGACGACGATCGGATCCTTGGCTTCCTTGCGGCTGATCGTGAGCTTGACGGAGGTGTTCACCGGGCCGCGCATCTTGTCGACGGCTTGGTTCAGGCTGAGACCCTGCACCTGATCGTCGTCGATCTTGGTGATGACGTCGTTGGCCAGGAGGCCGGCCTTCGAGGCGGGGGTATCGTCGATGGGCGTCACGACCTTCACCAGGCCGTCTTCCATCGTCACCTCGATGCCGAGACCGCCGAACTCACCCTTCGTGGTGGTCTGCATGTCGCGGAAGGCCTTCGAGTCCATGTAGCTCGAATGCGGATCGAGGCTGGTGAGCATGCCGTTGATGGCCGCCTCGGTCATCTTGGTCTCGTCGGGCTTCTCGACGTAGTCGGTCCGCACCTTCTCGAACACGTCGCCGAAGAGACTGAGCTGCCGGTAGGTGTCGGCGGAGGCGGCGACGGCGCGGGGACCGGACAGGAACTCCGTCTGGGTCGCCACCATCGAGGTCCCGGCGCCGAGGAAGGCGCCGAGCATTATCAGGGAAGTCTTGCGCATCAGCCGCGAACCTTCTCGCCAGGAATCTTGTCACCGGGGCTCTTCGCCCACCACGGCTCCGGATCGATGGAGCCGCCGTCTTTCTTGAACTCGACGTACAGGGTCGGGTCGCCGTCGGGCCCGGGCGTCCCCTCGCCCATGGTTCCCACCGGCTCGCCGGCCAGCACGAACTGGCCGACCTCGACGCTGATCTGGTCCATTCCTGCCAGCAAAAGATAGTAGCCGTCGCCGGCGTTGATGATCAAGAGTCGGCCATAGGACCGGAACGGGCCGGCAAACTGTACCCAGCCGTCCGCGGGGGCGGCCACGAGCGCCTTCGAGCGCGTGGCGATGGAGACGCCGCGGGTCGTTCCGCCGTTTCCGTCCGGCTGGTTGAAGGCGCGCACGAGGCGCCCCGTCACCGGGCGCGGCACTTCGCCCCGTGCGTCGGCGAAGCGGACCTTGGGCGCCAGCCGCGCCGGATCGCGGAAGCCCGCCGCGGCGAAACGCTCCTGCGTCACGCGGACCTCGCGCTCGGCGGCGGCCTTGGCCTCCTCGGCGCTGCGCTTGGCCGTGCTGACCTCGTTCTCCACGCGGTCGAGCAGATCCTTCAGGCTCTTGGCCTGCACGCCGAGGTCCGCCGCGCGTTTGCGCTCGGCCACGAGGCCGCTCTCGATCTCGGCCTGTCGCGCCCGCCGGGCGGTGACCAGGGCGCGCAACCGCTGCTGCTCCTTGGCCCAGCCGGCGAGGTCGGCGGCGAGGCCCTCCTTGTCCTGGGCGATGAGGCCGCGCAGGCGCACCATCTCGGTGAGGTCGGCGGCGAGCGTATCGAGTTCGCCGCGCAGCTCCGGCACCACGGCGCCGAGCAGCATGGAGGTGCGGATGGCGCTCAGCACGTCCTCCGGGCTCGTGAGCACGGCCGGGGGAGGGCGGCGGCCCATGCGCTGAAGCGCCGCGAGGATCTCGGCCACGATGCCCCGGCGCGCCTGGAGCGATTTCCGGATCGCCGCCTCGCTCTGGGTCATGGCCTTGAGGCGGTCCTCCAGCCGGGTCAGGCGCTCCTCGGTGGCCTGGGCCTGGCGGCTCGCGTCGAGCAGCGCGGTATCGAGCTTCGCCCGGTCGCTGCCGAGGGCGGCGATGTCCTTCTCGAACTGCGCCCGCTGCCCCTCGCTGGCGGCCAGCGCGTCCTGCACGCGCTTGAGGTTCTCCGCCCGCCGGTCGCGCTCCTCCGTCGCCTGACGGATCTTGTCCTGGTCCGCGGCGGAGATGGCGGGGGCGGGGGCGGGGGACGGGGCTTGCGCGAGGGCGGGGGTGGCGATCGCGCGAGCTGACAGGGCGACGAGAAGCAGGGCGCCGCCCATCCTCCGTCCGGCCGGCAGGGCGGGTGCGGCGCGGACGTCCGGGGACGATCCCGCTCGGCGGGACAAGCCGCAAGCCTCGGCCGTCGCACTGCACCCGCGCGGTTCGCCGGGCATGGGAAACCGATGCACCAACCTCACCCCGGCTCGCCGCGATGATAGGGATGGCCGGCCAGGATCGTCAGGCTTCGGTAGATCTGTTCGAGGGCGAGCACGCGGACCAGTCCGTGGGGCAAGGTCGCCGCCCCGAAGGAGAGGATCAGGTCCGCCCGCGTCCGAATTGAGGCATCGTGGCCGTCCGGCCCACCGATCATCACGGCGAGCGCCGGCTTCCCCGCATCCCGCCACTGGCCCACCCGTGCAGCCAGATCCTCGCTGGGCAGGTCGGCCCGTCCGCGCTCGTCGTAGATGAGGCCGACGGCCCCCGCGGGGACGTGCGCCAGCATCAGGGCCGCCTCCTCGGCGCAGCGGTCGGCAGCGCGGCGGGTTCGCGATTCCGGGATCTCGATGAGGTCGCAGCCTGTGAAGCCGAGGTTGCGCCCGGTCTGGGCCGCGCGCTCGCGATAACGTGACGCCAGATCCCGTTCCGGGCCGGCCTTCAACCGTCCCACGCAGACGACGACGAGGCGCACGCGAAGGCCGGCGGCTCAGCCGGCGGCGAGACCGACGGGGCGGTCGGCGCCCCACATTTTCTCGAGATTGTAGAAGCCGCGCACTTCCGGCCGGAAGATGTGGACCAGGATATCGCCGGCGTCGATCAGCACCCAGTCGCAGGCCGGAAGGCCCTCGACACGGGCATTGCCGAAGCCATTGGCCTTCATCTCTTGGATGATCTTGTCGGCGATGGAACCGACATGGCGCTGGGACCTGCCGGAGGCGATGATCATCGTATCGGCGAGCGACGTCTTGCCGGCGAGATCGATGGCGATCGTCTCTTCGGCCTTCATCTCGTCCAGGCAGCCGAGCGCCAGGGCCTTCAGGGCGTCGATGCGGGCTTGGCCGGCATCCTCGGCGGCCGGAAGGCCGGGCTGGGTCTCGTTGCGCACGGACTCGGTGCGAAGGGTCTCGGGCAGCGGTCTGATTCCTCGTGAGGCCGTCCCACGGCCGTCGTGGGAAATTGGCGCTTTCGCCGCATGATTGCAACAGTCACCAAGCGGGCGCCGGGCGGATCGCCTCATTTGCCTCACCCGAAAGTCCATTGGACGATGCGGGTTGGCAGGACTTTCCGGTGGCATGGGGGTCCTGCGGCGTCTTGGGACAGCGGCGGCCCGTCTGTTCATCGTCGTTGCGATCGACGCGAAGCAATGACGACGGCCCCGGCCTATACCGCGCCTAGGTTCGAGGTCGACCACCGCGACGCTCCGCGCGGATCGCGGTGGAGGAGAGGTGCGACCGCGGCCCGTGCAGGAATACCCACGCCGGGGCCGGCCGGCTCGCGAGGGCTGTCGCCTGCTCCTCCGGCAGGCGCGCTTCGGCGAACCGGTGGGCGGCCCGGGAGGACAGCGGCGTGAGGGTCCAGCCCGGCCGGTCGATCACCGCGATGGGCATCAGCCGCGCGATTTCGGCGGCGCCCTTCCAGCGGTGGAACGTGGCCAGCGAGTCCGCGCCCATGATCCAGACGAATCGAACACCGGGCCGGCGGCGCTTGAGGTAGCGCAAGGTCTGAACCGTGAAACGGACCTTGAGGGCAGCCTCGAAGCCCGTCACCGCGATCCGCGGATGGTCGGCCACGGCGCGGGCCTCGGCGCAACGCTGGTCCAGCGGCGCGAGGCGGCTGCGGTCCTTGAGCGGATTGCCGGGGCTCACGAGCCACCACACCCGGTCCAGCCGGAGACGGCGCAGGGCCGCGACGCTGACATGCCGGTGGCCGGGATGCGCCGGATCGAAGGACCCGCCGTAGAGGCCGATCCGCATCCCGGGGGCGCTCGGCGGCAGGGTCAGCCGCACGGGGCGCCGGACGGACGGGGGAGGCGCCGTCCCGGCGGACGCGGCCTCACGGCCGCGTCTGGCCGGTGCCGTGGACCCGGTACTTGAAGGTCGTGAGCTGCTCGACGCCGACGGGGCCGCGGGCGTGCATCCGGCCCGTGGCGATGCCGATTTCGGCACCGAACCCGAACTCGCCACCGTCGGCGAACTGGGTCGAGGCGTTGTGCGCCACGATGGCCGAATCGACCTCGGACAGGAAGCGCTGGGCCGCCTGGGCGTCCTCGGTGATGATCGCGTCCGTGTGGCCGGAACTGTAGGTCTCGATATGGGCGATGGCCGCATCGAGCCCGTCCACCACCTTCGCGGAGATCACCGCGTCGAGATATTCGGTGCCCCAGTCGGCCTCCGTCGCGGCCGTGACGCGGGGATCGGCCGCCCGCACCGCCGCATCGCCGCGCACGGCGCAGCCGGATTCGAGCAGGGCCTCCACCAGGGGGCGCAGATGGGTCTCGGCGCAGGCCCGGTCGACCAGCAGGGTCTCGGCGGCGCCGCAGACGCTGACCCGGCGCATCTTGCTGTTCAGGAGGACGGTGCGGGCCATGGCGAGGTCGGCCGCCCGGTCGATGTAGACGTGGTTGATGCCGTCGAGATGGGCGAAGACCGGCACCTTCGCCTCGGCCTGCACCCGCTCGACCAGCCCGCGCCCGCCCCGGGGCACGATAACGTCGACGCAGCCGTCCAGGCCGGCCAGCATGAGGCCGACCGCGGCCCGGTCGCGGGTCGGGACGATCTGGATCGCGTCGGCGGGGAGCCCCGCCTCCTCCAGCCCCCGGCTCATGGCCTGGGCGATGGCCTGCGCGCTGCCGAAGCTGTCCGATCCGGCCCGGAGGATGGCGGCGTTGCCCGCCTTGAGGCAGAGGGCACCCGCGTCGGCGGTGACGTTGGGGCGGCTCTCGAAGATCACGCCGATCACGCCGAGGGGCACGGAGATCCGCTCGATGAGGAGGCCGTTCGGGCGCTCGATGGCCGCGAGCTGGCGGCCGACCGGATCGGCGAGGGCGCCCACGGTCTCCACCGCCTCGGCGATGCCTTCCAGCCGCTTCGGGTCGAGCCGCAGCCGGTCGATCAGCGCGGCGCTCTGCCCGGCCTGCTGTGCGAGGGCGACGTCGCGCTCGTTCGCCTCGAGGATCGCGGCCTTGTCGGCGCGGATCCGGTCGGCGATCCGGCGCAGGGCGACGTCCTTGGCCTGGGCAGAGGCCAGGGCCATCAAGCGCGCCGCCCGGCGGGCGCGACGGCCGATCTCGGCCATCTGCTCCGGCAGCGCAGCCGTGCCGGCGGCATCGGATCTGAGGCTGAGGACGGTCACGGCGGGCCTTGGGGGCTGTGGACAATTAGCCCGGCGTCTTCGCATATCGCGGCGAGGCGCGACAAGTACCGGGGTGTATCCCCCGGCACATCCCGGCCCCCGCGGGGACGAGTCAAAACAGTGCGAGATCGTCCCGGTGCACCATCCAGGCCCGGCCGGGATAATGCAGCAACTCCGCGATCCGGGCGCTCGGATGACCGATGATGAGGGACGCCTCGTTGCTGTCGTAGGCGACGAGGCCGCGCCCGATCGCCCGGCCCTCGGCGTCCCGGATGAGCACGGCGTCGCCCCGGGAGAAGTTCCCCTCCACCGCGCGGACGCCCACCGGCAGCAGGCTCGCCCCGCCCTTGAGGGCCGTGGCCGCCCCCGCATCGATGGTGAGGCTGCCGCGGGGTTCGAGGGAGCCGGCGATCCAGGTCTTGCGGGCGGCGGTGGGCGTCGATCCCGAGAGGAACCACGTGCAGCGGCCACCGTCCTGCACCGTCTTGAGCGGATTCTTCCGGCGCCCGTCGGCGATGACGAGGTGCGTGCCGCCCGCCACCGCGATCTTCGCGGCCTCGACCTTGGTGCGCATGCCGCCCCGGGACAGCTCCGAGGCGGGGCCGCCCGCCATGGCCTCGATCTCGGGGGTGATGCGCTCCACCAGCGGCAGGTGGCGCGCCTGCGGGTCGGATTTCGGCGGGGCGGTGTAGAGGCCGTCGATATCGGAGAAGAGAACCAGCACGTCGGCGTCGATCATCGTCGCCACCCGCGCGGCGAGCCGGTCGTTGTCGCCGTAGCGGATCTCGGCGGTGGCCACCGTGTCGTTCTCGTTGATGACCGGAACGGCCCGCAACTCGAGCAGCTTCTGCACCGTCGAGCGGGCGTTGAGGTAGCGGCGGCGCTCCTCGGTGTCCTGCGGCGTCACGAGGATCTGCCCGGCGACGATGCCGTGGTGGCCGAGCGCCTCGGCCCAGTGCCGGGCCAGGGCGATCTGGCCGACCGAGGCCGCGCCCTGGCTCTCCTCCAGGCGCAGGGCGCCGGGCGGCAGGCCGAGCACCGTCCGCCCCAGCGCGATGCTGCCCGAGGACACGACGAGGACATCCACGCCCCTCGCGTGCAGGTCCGCGATGTCCTCCGCCAGCGCCGCCAGCCACGCATGGTGCAGGCGGCCCCGGTTGCGGTCCACGAGCAGGGCCGACCCGACCTTGATGACGACGCGGCGGAAGGTATCGAGGGCGGGAATCATGGTCTCAGCCTGAGGGGAACGCCGCTGAGCTTTGGCCGAACTCACGGCTGTTGAACAGCATCCCGTATGCGACGCGACGACGGCCGCGCGGGAGGGAAGGTCGGCCTCCCGCCCGGCCCGCCCGGAAGGGACGACGCAGCCCTTACGGCTGCCACGCCGCCGCCGGCGGCGCCTCCTCCGCGCGGCCCACCTCGATGGCGTCCTGCAGCGCGCGCAGCGCCTCGGGCACGCCCTTGCGGCTGGCCGAGGAGAGGATCAGGGGTGCCTTGCCCGCCGCCCGCTTCAGCTTCGCGGTCTGGCTCTTGAGCGTCTCGGGATCGAGGGCGTCGGCCTTCGAAAGAGCGACGATCTCCGGCTTGTCCGCGAGGTCGTGGCCGTAGGCTTCGATTTCGGCGCGGACCAGCTTGTACGCCTTGCCCGCGTGCTCGCAGGTGCCGTCCACGAGGTGCAGGAGCACCCGGCAGCGCTCCACATGGGCCAGGAACTTGTCGCCGAGGCCGACGCCCTCGTGGGCACCCTCGATCAGGCCGGGAATGTCGGCGAGAACGAATTCGCGCCCGTCGGCGCGCACCACGCCGAGGCCGGGGTGCAGGGTCGTGAAGGGGTAGTCCGCGATCTTGGGCTTGGCCGCCGTGACGCTGGCCAGGAAGGTCGACTTGCCGGCGTTGGGCAGGCCGACCAGCCCGGCATCGGCGATGAGCTTCAGGCGCAGCCAGATCCACATCTCCTGGCCCTCCAGGCCGGGATTGGCGTGTTTCGGCGCGCGGTTGGTCGAGGTGGTGAAGTAGGCGTTGCCGAAGCCGCCGTTGCCGCCCTTGGCCAAGCGGACGCGCTGGCCGACCTCGGTCATGTCCGCGATCAGGGTTTCGCCGTCCTCGGCCAGCACTTGCGTCCCGGCGGGCACCTTCAGCACGGCATCCGCCCCCGAGGCGCCGTGGCAGTTGGAGCCCATGCCGTGCTCGCCCTTCTTGGCCTTGAAGTGCTGCTGGTAGCGGTAGTCGATCAGGGTGTTCAGGCCCTCGACGCACTCGATCCAGACATCGCCGCCGCGCCCGCCGTCGCCGCCGTTGGGGCCGCCGAACTCGATGAACTTCTCCCGGCGGAACGAGACGCAGCCGGGGCCGCCATCGCCCGAGCGGATATAGACCTTGGCTTCGTCGAGGAACTTCACGGGACCGTCTCGTTGACTTGGGCGGGCCGCACGGGGCGGCCACGCCTCCTTACCTCATTCCGCCGCCGCGAGCGCGGGGCGTTCTCCGGCCGCCAACGCGAGCCACCGGCCCCGCTCCAAGCGGAACCGCTCGATCTCGCGCTCGCCGCCCCGCGTGGGGAAGCTCGCGATGCCCTGGCCGCTCCACACGAAGCCGGCCTTCTCCAGCACCCGCCGTGAGGCCGGGTTCGCCACGCAGGCCGAGGCTTCGAGTCCCGTCGCCGGCGTCCAGGCGAACCATGCATGGATCAGCGCGTCCGCCGCCTCGCTCATCAGCCCGTGCCCCCAGAAGGGGCGGCCGAGCCAAAATCCGAGCCGCATAACTCCGTCCGTACCGGGGGCGATCTCGATCACGCCGATCGCACGGCCGGGCTTCGCCCGCTCGCAGAGGGCGAGCGTCAGGCCGGTGCCGGTCGCGTTGGCCGCGCGGCTCGCGACGAGGAAGCCATCCACCGTCGCCCGGTCGAGGGGGAGGGGGATGCGGGCGGTCATCCCCGCCACGGCGGGATCGCCGGCCAACCGCTGGATGCTCTCGCCGTCGCGGGCGGTCGGCCAGCGCAGCCACAGGCGGCGGGTCTCGATCCGGAAGACGTCGTCGCGGAACAGATCTGGGAACATGGCGCCCTCACCGGCACCGCTCCCCACGGGGATGCGGCGCCCAGAGACGACGAAGGGGAGGATGGTGTCCCATCCTCCCCGGCGTTCCGTCAGACCTGCCCCGATGCGAAGGGCGGCTCACGTCTCCGGTCCGGTGTGGGACACCGTCGCGGGACGCTCGCTTCGCCTTTCGGGCGCCCGCCTGTTATTCCGCGGCCTCGGCCAGCGGTACCACCGCCACGAAGGCGCGCCCACGGCGCGTCTGGAACTCGACGGTGCCGGGGGTCAGCGCGAACAGGGTGTGATCCTTGCCCATGCCGACGTTGGCGCCGGGGTGCCACTTGGTGCCGCGCTGACGCACGATGATGTTGCCCGGAATCACCGACTCCGAACCGAACTTCTTGACGCCGAGGCGCCGGCCTTCCGAGTCGCGGCCGTTGCGGGAGGAACCGCCTGCCTTCTTATGTGCCATCTTTCGAACTCCGAATTGTCTCTGGGGGTCGCGCGGATCGCAGGCTCCTCAGGGAAGCCCGCGCTCGATCACGCGGAAATGCCGGTGATGCGAACCACCGTGTGGTCCTGGCGGTGGCCGCGCTTGCGGCGCGAGTTCTGGCGGCGGCGCTTCTTGAAGGCGATGACCTTCTTGCCCCGGCCGTGGCCGACGATCTCGCCCGTGACGCTGATGCCCGACAGGGTCGGCGCGCCGACCTGCGTGGCGCCCGCGCCGTCGGCGAACAGGAGAACCTCGCCGAAGGTCACGGCCTCGCCGGCCTCACCCGGAAGGGTGGCGATGGTGATGGTGTCGTTAGCGGCGACGCGGTATTGCTTACCGCCCGTCTTGATGACTGCGAACATCGTTCTCTCGTGCTCTCGAACGGTCTCCGGGAGCCCTGCGGCGGCCCTGGACCGGCTTCTTGTTTGAGTCATTGCACGGGCTTGTGCCGGGCAACGCGAAAACGCGCCGATCCTGCTCAGAGGCCGCGCGTCGTGCCCGGTCCTTAGTGCGGGCGGGGGCCGCCTGTCAATGCGCGGCCTCCGGCAGCGGGCCCGTCGTCACCGGAACGGGGCGTTTGTCAGCACGCCGCGGGCGACGCTGCCCTCCGGCCCGAAGGCGGCCAGCGCCGAGGCGCACCACCCGGACTGCCCCTCGGTGACGAGGCGCTCGCGCAGGGCGGAGGCGCGGCCGCGCAACTTCTCCGTCAGCGCCGCCTCCTGGGCCGGGGCGACCTTCGCCGCCAACCGCAGGCTGGTGAGGCGGCCGGCGAAGAGGTGGAACCCGGGGCAGTTCTGCTCCGCGAGGATCGTCGTGGCCGCCGCCTCTGCATAGGCGTCGAGGGGCGACAGCGCCGGAGCGGCGGGGGCGGGGGCAGGGGCGGGGGTTGGAGCTTGTGCCTTCGCCTGCGCCAGCGCGCCGGAGGGCAGCGCCAGCGCGATCATCACCGAGAGACAGCCGATCCGGCGCAATCCCACTGGTCGCTCCTCAGTCTCTTTCCGTCAGGACGCGGCCTTGAACTCGCCCTCGATCCGCAGCGTCACCTCGTCGCCGAGCAGCGGCAGGAAGGCGTTGATGCCGAAATCCGAGCGCTTCACGATCGCCCGGCCGTCGAATCCCACGGTGTAGCGCTTATCGACCGGGTTGACCCCGGCTTGATTGAAGTTGGCGTCCAGGGTGATCGACTTGGTGACACCGCGCAGGGTCAGGTCTCCGGTGATGCGGGCCGTGGTCGGGCTCGTCGCCTCGACGGCCGTGGCGGTGAAGGTCGCCGCCGGGAAGCGCGCCGTGTCGAAGAAGTCGGGCCCCGCGAGGTGCCGCTCCAGGGCGGCGCTGCCGGTGAGAACGCCGCCCAGGGGGATGTTCGCGGACAGGCGGCTCTTGGCGGGCGCCTTCGGATCGAGGTCCAGCGTCGCGCTCACGCCGGTGAATTGCCCGTAATAGGTCGAGTAGCCGAGGTGGCTGACCGACCACGTAATCTTGCCGTGGTCGGGATCCAGCGAATAGGTCCCCGCCCGGACCTGGTTGGGATCCTGCGTCGGGCCGCCCGGCGCGTCCTCCGCGAAACCGGGCCCGGCCATGAGCAGGCAGGCGACGAGGGAGAGAATGGTGATGCGCATCGGGGCCTGTCCATCGGGCAAGGTCCAGCGGGTCATTCCATGAAGTGGCGGCGCGCTCAAGCTTCGGAGGCTGACAGACGGGCCGCGCCCATCACCGACAAGCCCCTCCGGCCGGCGTTCCCCTTTCCCCCGCCGTGCTCTAAGCCCGGCGGCGTCGAGGGGCGGGGCGGGGCATGATCGGCAAGCTGAAGGGCATCGTCGATTCCTACGGCGAGGATTTCGTGATCCTCGACGTGCAGGGCGTGGGCTACGTGGTGCATTGCTCCGCGCGGACGCTCCAGCGCCTGCCCGCCGTGGGCGAGCCCGCCGCCCTCTCCATTGAAACCTTCGTGCGGGAGGACATGATCCGCCTCTACGGCTTCCGCTCGGACGCGGAGCGGGAATGGTTCCGCCTGCTCCAGACTGTGCAGGGCGTCGGCGCCAAGGTGGCGCTGGGGGTGCTCTCCGTGCTGGAGCCGGAGGCGCTGGCCGCCGCCGTGGCCACCGGGGACAAGGGCGCCATCGCCCGGGCGCCCGGCGTGGGCCCGCGGCTGGCCGCGCGGCTCGCGGCGGAACTCAAGGACAAGGCTCCCGTCTTCGCCCCCCTCGATCCCGCCCTGGTGGCCCTGTCCGGCGCGGTGCAGGAGGGCAAGGCGCCCCAGCCCATCACCGACGCGATCTCGGCGCTCGTGAATCTCGGCTATCCGCAGGGGCAGGCCTCGGCCGCCGTCGCCGCCGCCTTGAAGGAGGCGGGGGAGGGAGCCGAGACCAAGGTGCTGATCCGGCTCGGCCTGCGTGAGCTGGCGCGCTGACACACCGGGCAGTCCCCGCGCGAGCCGTGCGCCTGACGCAGGCGTGAAGCGCCCGGCCTTGACCGGCGGCGCGGCGGCTGCCATGTCCCCTTCGCGCTAAGCGATTGATCTGTTTAGATTTTCAATCGTTCTAAAGTAGCGTGGGCGGAACACGGACTCCGTTGAAAGCATGATCGTCTGTTCCTGCAACGTCTTGTCCGATGGTGCCGTCCGCGGGTGCCTCGGGCCCGGTCCCGGCTGCCCCCGCACGCCGGCGCAGGTCTATGCCTGCCTCGGATGCAGCCCGAAATGCGGACGCTGCGCCCGCACCATCCGCTCGATCATGCAGGCGGCGCTCGGCGAAGCCATCCCCGCGCCGGAACCGGTCCATTCCTGCACGACGTCTTGCGCAAGCGCCTGCTCTCTGGTGAAGCTCTAAAGAGGGGGTGGACGCTCGGTATCGCACCGGTTCTCCCCGCTGAATCGACTGCGAGGAGTGAGAGTATGAAGGGCGACACCAAGGTCATCGAGTATCTCAACCGTGGCCTGCGCAGCGAGTTGACTGCGGTGAGCCAGTACTGGCTCCACTTCCGTATGCTGAACGATTGGGGCTACGTCGAACTGGCGAAGTTCTGGCGCAAGGAATCCATCGAGGAGATGAACCACGCCGACCGGTTCATCGACCGGATCCTGTTCCTGGAGGGCTTCCCTAACCTGCAGGAGCTCGATCCGCTGCGAATCGGCCAGAACGTCGAGGAAGTGCTGCACAGCGACCTCGCCGCCGAGAACGAGGCCCGCGCCCTCTATCTGGAGGCCGCCAAGTACTGCGACTCGATCAACGACCGCGTGTCGAAGCGCCTCTTCGAGGATCTGGCCGAGGACGAGGAAGGCCATATCGACTTCCTCGAGACCCAGCTCGAGCTCATCAAGCAGGTCGGCCTGCCGCTCTACGCGCAGAAGCACATCGGCGGCCTGGAGCAGATCGCCCCCGAGAAGGAGTAAGGCCGTCCAGCGGGCGAGCGATCGGGCGGGTGCGGGGCGCCGCCCCCGGACTCCGCCGGAGAGCCCGCCCGCCGGAACCTTCGATTCGTGAGTGAGACCAATTCGATGCGACTCGTCGTGGTCGGCGCCGAAGGGCGCATGGGACGGATGCTGGTGCGGGCGGTGGCGGAGGCGGAGGGGTGCACCCTCGCGGCGGCCATCGAGCGCGAGGGGGCCTCGGCCCTGGGCCACGATGCGGGGACGCTGGCGGGGCTGCCGCCCCTCGGCGTCGCGGTGACCGACGATCCCCTCGCCGCCTTCGCGGCGGCCGACGGCGTGCTCGACTTCACCGCCCCTGCGGCGACGGTGCATTTCGCCGAGTTGGCGGCGCAGGCGCGGATCGTCCACGTCATCGGCACCACGGGCCTGTCGGAGGACGACCTCGCCAAGCTCAAGGCCGCCTCCTACCATGCCCGGATCGTGCGCTCCGGCAACATGTCGCTCGGCGTCAACCTGATGGCGGCGCTGGTGCGGAAGGTCGCCGCGACGCTGGGCGCCGAGTTCGACATCGAAATCAGCGAGATGCACCACCGCATGAAGGTGGACGCCCCCTCCGGCACGGCGCTCCTCCTCGGCGAGGCGGCGGCGGAGGGCCGGGGCGTCGACCTGCCGTCCGTGCGCGTCTCGACGCGGGACGGCCATACCGGCGCGCGCAAGCCCGGCGACATCGGCTTCGCCACGCTGCGCGGCGGCTCGGTGGTGGGGGATCACAGCGTGATCTTCGCCGGCGCGGGCGAGACCCTCACCATCAGCCACCACGCCGCCGACCGGGGCCTGTTCGCCACCGGCGCCGTGAAGGCCGCCCTGTGGGCGCAGCCGAAGCCGCCGGGCCTGTACTCCATGGCCGACGTGCTCGATCTGTGAACCGGGCGGGCGACGGCATCGCGCTGAAGCCCGGCCTCGTCCACGTGCCGGGCTACCTCGACGGTCCGGGCCGAGACCGGCTCGCGGCGGAGGTCGCGGCGGTGCTGGCCCTGAGCCCGCCCTTCACGCCGCGGATGCCGCGCACGGGCAAACCCTTCTCCGTGAGAATGGGCGGGGCCGGCCCGGTCTCCTGGGTCTCGGACGAGCGGGGCTACCGCTACCAGCCGTGCCATCCCGTCACCGCCGCGCCCTGGCCGCCGATCCCGCCGACGGCGCTCGCGGCCTGGGACGCCCTGGCCGGGTATCCCGCACCGCCGGAGGCCTGCTTGATCAACCTCTACGATCCCGGCACCCGCATGGGCCTCCACCAGGACAGGGACGAGGAGGATTTCGACGCCCCCGTCCTGTCCCTGTCGCTCGGCGCCCCCGCCCTGTTCCGCTACGGCGGCCTCGCTCGCTCCGACCCGACCCGCTCCGTCCGCCTGATGCCGGGCGACGCCCTGGTGATCGGCGGCCCCTCGCGCCTGATCCACCACGGTATCGACCGGCTCTATCCCGACGCCGACCTCCTCTCACAGGCGATTCTCCCCGGCCTGCTGCCTCCCGGCGGCCGGTGCAATCTGACATTGCGGCGGGTCACGAGACCCGGTCTTAAGGAATGAGGGAGCGGTGCGGCCGGTTGCCCCCGGCACTCTCCACACCCGTGCGATCCTCTTCCCGTCGCTTGACACCGCCGCCCGGCCATCGGAGGCAGTTCGGCCGTCCCTCGCGGGCGTTGAGAGAGAAGAGCGTTCAGTCGATGCCGGTGCACGGTCTCAGGTTGCCCCTCGCGGCGCTCCTCGTGGCGAGCGGGCTCGGAGCCGCCCTCGCGGCCGATCCGATCTATCCCTCGGGCTCGCGGTTCGGGTTCTCTCCGCCCTCGGACATGGTTCCGTCGCGGCGCTTCGCCGGGTTCGAGCGGGAAACGGGCGGCGCCACCGTCTCCGTGGTGGAATTGCCGGCGAACGCCTTTCCAGAACTCGTGAGCGGCTTCACGGACGACAACCTCCGCAACCAGGGGTTCTCGGTCCTGAAGAAGGAGCCGATCCAGATCGGCGGCAATGAGGCGATGCTCTACACGGGCGAGCAGCAGAACGATCCCGCCGCCAACGGGCAGACGGTCCACAAGTGGATCACCGTCATCGGCACGCCCAGCGTCACCGGGCTGATCATCGCGCAGGCCACGCCCGACGCGGAGACCGACGAGACCATGCGCAAGCTCGTCACCGAGGTCGTGGTCCGCGAGCCCCTTTCATTGTCGCAGCAGGTCGATGCTTTGCCCTTCCGCATCGCGGATCTGGGTGGGTTCCGGCCCGTGCGGGTGCTGGCGGGCAACTCGGTGCTGCTCACCGACGGCCCGAAGGACCAGATCCAGAATCTCGAACAGCCGATCCTCGTCCTCGCCCAGGCCGTTCAGCAGCCGCCGACCGCCGAGCAGCGCGACGCCTTCGCCCGCGCCGCCCTCTACGCGAACCAGACGATGAAGGATTTCGTGATCGAGCGCTCGCAGGCCTACCGCTCGAACGGCGTCGATTGGCACGAGATCGTCGCCCGGGCGACCGACATCCCCACCAAGCGGCAGGTGGTCGTCGCCCAGACCATCCGGTTCAACCCGGACGGCTACCTCCGGGCCATCGGCGTCGTCCGCGAGGATCAGAGGGAGGGGACCCTCGCCAAGTTCCGGGAAATCGTCGACAGCGTCCAGTTGAAGTAGCAGGCCCGGCCGTCGCCCGGTCCTTCCCTTGCTTGACGGGCGCCGGAGGGGACGGGACAGTTGCGGGATGGCCGATTTCCGAAGCCTGGAAGTCTTCTACTGGGTCGCCACGCTCTCGAGCTTTCGCCGGGCGAGCGAGCAGGTCAACACGACCCAGCCCGCCGTCTCCCAGCGGATCGCCGCCCTGGAGCACGAGTACGGCACCCTGTTCGAGCGCCGCAGCCGCGACGTGGTGCTGACGGAGCGGGGCCGCGTTCTCCTCGGCTTCGCGGAGCGGTTCCTCTCCCTCCAGGCTGAGATGGGTGCGGCCCTGGCCGGCACCGGCCGCACCACGGGGACGCTGCGGCTCGGCGTCTCCGAGACCATCGTCCACCTTTGGTTGTCACGGTTCATCGAGCGGATGCGCGCGGAGCATCCGGGGGTCAGCGTCGACATCACCGTCGACATCTCGCCCAACATGCAGGCCGCCCTGGTGGCGAACGAACTCGACCTCGCCTTCCTCGTCGGGCCGATCACCCTGCCGAGCCTCACGAACCATCCCCTGCTCAGCGTGCCGGTGGCCTTCGTCGCCGCGCCCGGCCTCGTGCCGGAGGACGAGCCGCTCAGCCTCGGCTCCCTCCTGCGCCACCCCCTCGTGACCTATCCGCGGAACACGAGCCCCTATGTCGAACTGCGCGACCTCGTGCTGCGGGCCAACCTCCTGCCGAGCCAGATCCACACCAGCGCCTCGCTCGCCACCATCGTGAGGATGGGGATCGAGCGCCTCGGCATCTGCGTGATCCCGCCGGCCATCGTCCGGGACGAACTCGCCTCCGGCGCCCTGCGGATCCTGCCCGCCGAGATCACCCTCACGGACCTTACCTTCACCGCCACCTACGCCAAGCGCCTCGACGACCACTTCGTGGCCGATGCCGCGCGGATCGCGAAAGGGGTCGCGCGGGACTGGTCAGGAGCCCGATAAGACGGGGTTATCGGCAGCCATTCGCAATGACGATTGGCGCCGAAAGCGGCACGATGGGAACCTGTCTCTTAAGGCGGCACATCGCTTCGCGATTGGGGCCGTATTGCGGCGCAACACGCGCCGGTTGCGCTGCGAGCGCAAGGACCGGGAGACACGCGGTGACCGTCCACGTCGAGCCCCCCAGCGCTGCTGCGAGCGCCTTCGCCGATGCCCGGCAGGCCCGGCGCGCCATCCGCTCCGGTGATTGGCGCGGCCACACCTCCGGCCTCGCCCCGGCCCATGTGCAGGGTAACCTGATGATCCTGCCGCAGGCGCTGGCCCCGGACTTCCAGCGCTTCTGCCAGTTGAACCCGAAACCCTGCCCGGTGCTCGGGGTCTCAGAGCCCGGCGCCCGGACGCTGGCGGCCCTGGGCGAGGATCTCGACCTCGCCACCGACGTGCCGGGCTACCGGATCTACGAGAACGGCGAGATGGTCGCGGAGGCGGGCGATCTCCGCCAAGTCTGGCGGGACGACCTCGTCACCTTCGTGCTCGGCTGCTCCTTCTCCTTCGAGGAGGCGCTGATCGAGGCGGGCATCCCGCTGCGGCACGTCGCGCAGGGCCGCAACGTGGCGATGTACAGGACCTCGATCCCGACCGAGCCGGCCGGCCCGTTCCACGGCCCCCTCGTCGTGTCGATGCGGCCGATGAAGGCCGCCGACGCGATCAAGGCGGTGCAGGTGACGGCGCGGATGCCCGCCGTCCACGGTGCCCCGGTCCACCTCGGCGACCCGGGCCTGATCGGCATCCGTGACATCGGCAAACCCGATTTCGGCGACGCCGTCGCCATCGAGCCGGACGAGATCCCGGTCTTCTGGGCCTGCGGCGTCACCCCCCAGGCCGTGGCCATGGCCGCCCGCCTGCCGCTCTGCATCACCCATGCGCCGGGCTTCATGCTGATCACGGACCTGCTGAACCGGGACCTGCCGTTCCGCTAGGGCGTCATTGCGAGCGACAGCGAAGCAATCCAGGGGCAGCGGGACGTCTCCAGACGGAGAGTATCCCTGGATTGCTTCGCTGCGCTCGCAATGACGGCAAGACGCTGACGATCGTAGTCAAAACATGACCTGATCACCGATCTCACCAGAAGGGGAACGACCATGTGGTTGAAAGACACGAGCCCGCCTGAGCGCCGGGTGTTGGGTGCGGCCTTCGCCGGATACGGCGTCGATGCGTTCGATTACATGATTTATACCTTCCTCATTCCCACCTTGGTGATCGTGTGGGGCCTGACGAAGGTCGAGGCCGGCAACATCGCCACGGCGGCGCTGTTGACCTCGGCCATCGGCGGCTGGGCGGCGGGCATCCTGGCCGACCGGTACGGGCGGGTCGTGGTGCTGCAGGGCACCGTCGCGTGGTTCACCGTCTTCACGGTGCTCTCGGGCTTCACCCACTCCTACGAACAGTTGCTCTTCACCCGCGCCATGCAGGGCTTCGGCTTCGGCGGCGAGTGGTCGGTGGGCTCCGTGCTGATCGCGGAGACGATCCAGGCGCGCTACCGGGGCAAGGCCGTGGGGCTCGTCCAGTCGAGCTGGGCGGTGGGCTGGGCCTGCGCGGCCATCGCCTTCTGGGCGGTCTTCGCCCTGGCCGAACCGGCAATCGCGTGGCGCATCCTGTTCTGGCTCGGCGCCCTGCCGTCGGTGCTGATCTTCTGGATCCGCCGCAACATCGAGGACCCGGAGGTCTACCGCGAGACCCGCTCGGCCATGCTGAAGGTCGGCGACAAGGGCAACTTCCTCGACATTTTCTCCCGCGACCTGATCGGCCGGACGGCGCTCGCGAGCCTCCTCGCGACGGGGATGCAAGGCGGCTACTACGCCGTCACCACCTGGCTGCCGACCTACCTGAAGACCGAGCGCCAGCTTTCGGTGCTTAACACCAGCGGCTACCTGCTGATGCTGATCTTCGGCTCGTTCCTCGGCTACCTCACCAGCGCCTACCTCTCGGACCGGATCGGCCGCCGCAAGGGCTTCATGCTGTTCGGCTTCTGCGCGGGGTTGCTCGTCCTCGCCTACACGTTGATCCCGATCACCGACACGGCGATGCTGTTCCTCGGCTTCCCGCTCGGATTCTTCCTCTCCGGCGTGTTCTCCGGGATGGGGGCGTTCCTCAGCGAACTGTTCCCGAGCCGGGTGCGGGGCTCGGCCCAGGGCTTCTGCTACAATGTCGGCCGGGCGGTCGGCTCGCTCTGCCCGGCCCTGGTCGCCCACCTCAGCGGATCGATGACGCTCGGCGTCGCCATCGGCGTGGTGGCGGCCAGCGCCTATTGCCTCGTGATCGTGGCGGCGCTTCTCTTGCCGGAGACGGCGGGGCGCGAGCTCGACGCGAGCGGCGAACCCTCGGCCTCGACGGCGCCGGCCACGGCCTGACGCGGCGGAACAGGAGCAGCACCATGGCGAGCGTCGATCTCAACGCGGATCTCGGGGAGGGCTTCGGGGCCTATTCCTGCGGTGACGACGGGGCGATGCTCTCCGTCGTGACCTCGGCCAACGTCGCCTGCGGCCTCCATGCGGGCGATCCCGAGATCATGGCGGCCACCTTCCGCATGGCGAAGGAGAAGGGCGTGGCGGTGGGAGCCCATCCGGGCTTCCCCGACCTCTGGGGCTTCGGGCGTCGGCGGATGCCCTTCACCCCCGCCGAGATCGAGCGGCTCGTCGCCTACCAAGTGGGCGCGGCCGCCGCGCTCGCGGCCTATGCCGGGCACCGGATCACCTACGTGAAGGCGCACGGCGCCCTCGCCAACCTCGCCGCCGAGGACCGTACGGTGGCCGACGCCATCGCCGGGGCGGTCCGCGCGGTGGACCGGGACCTCGCCCTGCTGGCCATCGCCCTGACCGCGCAGGTGCCGGCGGGCGAGGCGGCGGGCCTCGAGGTCCACCAGGAGATCTTCGCGGATCGCGGCTACACGGAGGACGGCCAGCTGATCGCCCGCAGCAAGCCCGGCGCGCTGATCACCGACCAGGAAGAGGCCGCGAGCCGGGTGCTGACCATGGTGGGCGAGGGCGCGATCCTCACCGCGTCGGGCCGCCTGCTGCCGACGCCGATCCGCTCGATCTGCGTCCACGGCGATTCCGCCCACGCCGTCGGCACGGCCCGCGCCGTGCGGGCCCGGCTCGAAGGGGCGGGGGTGACGCTCGCCCCTTTCCGGCCATGAGCGCCGCGCTGCCCGCGGCGGCCGTGCCGGACCCGCGCATCCTCGACGCGGGCGAGGCGGCCCTGGTGGTGGAGTTCGGCGCGAGCGTCGATCCGGCGATCAGCGACCGCGTGCTGGCCCTCGACGACGCGCTGGAGGCCGACCGGCCCGAGGGCATCGCCGAGACGGTCCCGACCTACCGCTCGCTGATGATTCACTACGACCCGCTGGTCCTGGACCGCGAAATCCTGGCGGGCCATGTCCGCCGCCTGACGGGCCGTGCGCCCGAACGGGCGGGCGGGGCGGCCCGCTGGGTCCTGCCCTGCTGCTACGACTCCCCCCATGGGGAGGACGTGGAGGAGGTGGCGCAGCGGATCGGGCGGACGCCCGGCGAGGTCGTGGCGCTCCATGCGGCGGCCACGTACCGGGTGTACATGTACGGCTTCGCCCCCGGCTTCGCCTATTGCGGCGGCCTGCCGGAGGCCCTGGCCGTGCCCCGGCGCGCGAGCCCGCGCCCGCCCCACCCCACCAACGCCGTGATGATCGGCGGCGGCCTCGCGGCGGTGGCGACGGTCGCCATGCCGACGGGCTGGTACGTGCTGGGCGCGACGCCCTGCAAATTCTACGCGCCGGAACGGGCGGAGAGCTTCTTCGTGCGGCCGGGGGACACCCTCCGCTTCGAGGCCGTGGATGCCGCGGCCTTCTCCAGCATCGCCGCCCGCGAGGCGGCGGGAGAACGGACCGCCCGGCGTGAGGAGGGACCGGCATGAGCATCCTTGCCATCGAGGCCGCCGGACCCGGCGTGACGGTGCAGGATGGCGGGCGGCGGGGCTTCCTCCGCTTCGGCATCACGGCTGCGGGCCCCATGGACCCGCTCATGTTCAGGACCGCCAACCGCGCGGTGGGCAATGCCCTCGACGCGACGGCCATCGAGATCTCGACGGGTGGACTGACCGTGAGCGCCCCCGAGGACCCCCTCGGTCTCGCCCTCGTCTCGGCGGGCTTCCGCGCGTCGCTGGACGGCGAGGCGCTGCCGGAAGCCTGCGCCCTCACCCTGGAGCCCGGCCGGACCCTGGCCGTGCGGGCGGGCAGCACCGGGGCCTGGGGTTACCTCGCCGTCGCCGGGGCGATCGACCTCCCCGCCATCCTCGGCTCCACCGCCACCCACACCCGCTCGCACCTCGGCGGCCTCGACGGGCGCGGCCTGCGGGCGGGGGATCGACTCGCCGTTCGCGCGCCCCGTGCCGGCGAGGGGGCGCCGCAGCGTCTCCTGGCCCCCTGGCTCGCCCGCGACCCGGCGACGATCCGCGTGGTCCCCGGTCCGCAGGACGACTACTTCACCCCCGACCAGATCGCCGCCTTTCTGGAACGGCCCTGGACCGTCTCGCCACGGGGCGACCGGATGGCCTGCTTCCTCGACGGGACGCCGCTCAGCCACGCCAGGGGCCACGACATCGTCTCCGACGGGGTCGCCATGGGCGCGATCCAGGTGCCCGGCAACGGCCTGCCCATCGTGCTGATGGCAGACCGCCAATCGACGGGCGGCTACCCGAAGATCGCCACCGTGATCGGCCCGGACCTCGGGCGGCTGGCGCAGGTGCAGGGCGGAACCACGATCCGCTTCGCCGCCGTCACCGTCGCGGAGGCCGTCGCCGCCCGGCGGGCCGAGGCCGAGGCGCTGAAGCCGGACATTCCCCGAGAGCCGGTGCTGCGGACGGAGTTTCCGGCGGAATTTCTGCTCGGCCTCAACCTTGTGAGCGGGGTGACGGATGGGCACGGAGGCTTGGCGAGGGTGGCCTGAGAGCGACCTCCGCATCCCTCCCGTCCTTGCAAGCACGGCGAGGGGGTGGAGAAGGCAAATAAAAAGGGGCGCGGACCCTTTCGGATCCGCGCCCCCCGAAACCCAGCTTGTCCGGCTTAGTAGGGACGGCCGTAGAGCGGCGAGGTCGGGTCGAGCCGGTCCACGAAAGACAGGTCGACGTTGCGGACCGCCGAGGACCGGGCGCCGATGAACGGGCCGTTGGTGATCGGATCGGGCAGGATGCCGGCGCCGTAGCGGTCGCTGGGGCCGTAGGGCGGCGTCAGCGCGTTCGAGGCGGCGATCAGGTAGGGGTTGGTCGCCGGGTTGGCGGAGCCGCCGGCACCCGGAACGCCGGAGCGCAGCGGCACGTTGCCGGCGTCGAGCCAGGAGCGCGGACGGACGCGGATGGGGAGCGGGCGGCTGACACGGTAGAACGGGCCCGGAGCGACGCCGTCCTGTGCCTGGGCGGGCGCCGCGGACACGGCGCTCAATCCGGCAACGGTGAGGGCGCCGAGGAGGGCGATCTTGAGGGAGCGCATGGCCGACCTTCGTGTAAGAGTGCCATCATTGTGGCGGCTGAAGCTTAACAGTTCGCCGCCCTTGCAGAGAAGACGCCTCAGCGCCGCCCTTGTTCCGACCTTATGGCCGCGCTTGTGCGATTTGCCACACTGATGCCTCAATTCTTCGTGTCCGCCCGGCGCCGCGGAACGGAGCCGGTGCGGCTCGGGCCCTCCGCCGCCGCGGTGGCCGGGCAGTCGCTCGTTGCGCGGGCGGTGGCGAAGGCGGCACTGGCGGTCGGGTCGCCGGGATCGTCGAGTTCGAGGGCGTCGAGGGTGCAGGCGAGGGACCGCGCATCGGGCGCGGTGCCGAGGGGGCCGCAGAGGAAGCCGTCGATCCGTAGGCCCGGCTGCGCCGTGACGAAGCCCGTGCAGCGGCGCGTGACCTCTCCGGTGAGGGTGGCCTCCACGGTCTCCGCCGTGCCGAACCGGGTCGCGACGGCGTCGCGCGATCCCGTCCGCCTGACCGAGAGCGGCATTCCCCCGGCCATCGGAACCGCCGCCCGCCGGGCGAGCAGCACGAACAGGCCGGGTGCGCGCTCGGCGCCCGCGCCACGGGTGAGGGCGAGGCGCAGGACGGGCGCCTCCGGCGCTTCGAAGTGGCCACGCGCAAGGACATCCTCCCTTAGGCCGGTGCGCGGGTCGATCCGGCCCGGCTCGACCTTCACCGGATCGATGCCGGCTTCCACCAGCCGCAGCGGCGCGACGCCCAGGATCGCGGGCCGCTCGACCTTGGCGGGCGGCGGGGCGAGGGGAGGGGGCGAGGCCGCCCACCGCACCGTCACCGCGAGGCCGGCCGCCAGTGCGGCGGCGGCCAGCAGGGCGGCGATGAGGCCGGGCGGCAACGGCGACCGTGCCTCGTGGTCCGCCCCGGGCCACCGATCGATCTGCGGGATCCTGCGCATGGGGTCTCCGTCTCCGCCGTGAACCAGCGTGCCACCCGGGGCGAGCTTGGCAGGACGAAGAAGACCGGAGGGTTTCCGGCCGGGCGCGTTCTCGCGGGAGGGTGAATCGATCCTTGCCGTCGCGTGGCGGCCTTGACAGGCCCCGGCCTTCCTGTGCCTTGCTTCGCGCACGGCCGAGGGTGCCGGCCCGGGAGGGCCGGATCCGCGGCCGTGCCCGTTTGCGGGCGAGACGGTCCGGCGCGAACGATTCCGCCGCCGGCACAGATCCAAGGAGAGGCGCAATCCCCGGATCGTTCGGGGTTCAAGGACGCGCGGAGACGAGAAGATGGGTTACAAGGTCGCCATCGTCGGTGCCACGGGCAACGTGGGCCGCGAGATGCTCGATATCCTGGCCGAGCGGGCCTTTCCCGCCGACGAGGTCGTGGCGCTGGCCTCGCGCCGCAGCCAGGGTCAGGAAGTCTCCTTCGGCGACAAGACCCTGAAGGTCAAAACGCTCGACACCTACGACTTCTCCGACACGGACATCTGCCTCATGTCGGCGGGCGGCGAGACCTCGAAGGAGTGGTCTCCGCGCATCGGCAGCCAAGGCTGCGTCGTTATCGATAACTCGTCGGCCTTCCGCTACGACGCCGACGTGCCGCTGATCGTGCCCGAGGTGAACGCCGACGCCGTGGCGGGCTTCACCAAGCGCAACATCATCGCCAACCCCAACTGCTCGACGGCCCAGCTCGTCGTCGCCCTGAAGCCCCTGCACGAGGCGGCGACGATCAAGCGCGTGGTGGTCTCGACCTACCAGTCCGTCTCGGGCGCCGGGAAGGAGGCCATGGACGAGCTGTTTCAGCAGACCCGCGCCGTCTTCACCGCCGGCGAGATCAAGCAGGGTGGAAAGTTCACCAAGCGTATCGCCTTCAACGTGATCCCGCACATCGATGTCTTCATGGAGGACGGGTACACGAAGGAAGAGTGGAAGATGGTCGCCGAGACCAAGAAGATGCTCGACCCGAAGATCAAGCTCACGGCCACTGCCGTGCGCGTGCCGGTCTTCATCGGCCACGCCGAGGCGGTGAACGTCGAGTTCGAGCGTCCGCTCTCCCCCGAGCAGGCCACCGAGATCCTGCGCTCCGCGCCGGGCATCCTCGTGGTCGATAAGCGCGAGAACGGCGGCTACATCACCCCGCACGAGGCGGCGGGCGAGGACGCCACTTACATCTCCCGCATCCGCGAGGACGCGACGATCGAGAACGGCCTGAACTTCTGGTGCGTCTCGGACAACCTGCGCAAGGGCGCTGCCCTCAACGCGGTCCAGATCGCCGAGGTGCTGGTGAACCGGAAGCTCTTGAAGAAGGCGAAGGCGGCGTAAGCCGCACCGACTCCTCTTCAGGCCACAACCTCATCCTGAGGTGCCGCGAAGCGGCCTCGAAGGAGACCTCCAGTCCGCGCAGCGATGCCTGGAGCCCACCTTCGAGGCCCGCCCCAGGCGGGCACCTCAGGATGAGGGCTAGGGTGGGGCGGAAGCATTTTTTCGCCCCGCCCCCCACTGACGGGCCTCAATGCCCGCCGAGATACGCCGCCTTCACCGCCGGGTCGTTCTTCAGCTGCGCCGCCGGGCCCTGGAAGCGGATGCGGCCGTTCTCCAGCACATAGGCGTGGTCGGCGACGCCGAGCGCCGCCATGGCGAACTGCTCCACGAGGAGCATCGTCACCTTCTCCTCCTTCAGCTGGCGGATGATCCGGAAGACCTCCTCCACCAGCTTCGGGGCGAGGCCCATGGAGGGCTCGTCGAGGAGGAGGATCTCCGGCTTCAGCATCAGCGCCCGGCCCATGGCCAGCATCTGCTGCTCGCCGCCCGAGAGGGTGCCGGCGAGCTGGTTGCGCCGCTCCTTCAGGCGGGGGAACAGCGTGAAGGCCCGCTCCCGGTCGGCGGAAATGTCACCCTTCGGGCGCGAGCCGGTGAGGCGGGGGAAGGCGCCGAGCGTCAGGTTGTCCTCGACGGAGAGCGTCGGGAACACCCGGCGCCCCTCCGGCGAATGGGCCAGCCCCTCGCGCGCGACGTCGTGGCTCTCCAACCCGGCGATGTCCTTGCCGTTCAGGCGGATCGTGCCGGAGCGCGGGCGGATCATGCCCGAGAGCGCCCGCATCGTCGTCGTCTTGCCCGCGCCGTTGGAGCCGATCAGCGTGACCACCTGCCCCTTCGGGACCTGGAAGGTCAGGCCGTGCAGCACTTCCACCAGGCCGTAGCCGGCGTGGAGACCCTGGACCTCAAGCATGGGCGGCCTCCGCAGCGGTGCCGCCCATTTCGCCGGGGGCGCCGAGATAGGCCTCGATCACCTTCGGGTCCGCCTGCACCTCGCGGGCGCCGCCCTCGGCGATCTTGTGGCCGAAATCGAGGACGCTCACCCGGTCGCACAGACCCATGACCACGTCCATGTGGTGCTCGATCAGGATGACGGTGATGCCCGCATCCCGGATCTTGCGGATAATCGCGACGAGGTCGGCGATGTCGGGCGCCGTGAGGCCCGCCGCCGGCTCGTCGAGGAGGAGCAGAACCGGATCCAGGGCGAGCGCCCGGCCGATCTCCAGGAGGCGCTGCTTGCCGTAGGGCAGGTTCCGCGCCTCGGTCTGCGCCAGGGCGTGCAGGCCCATGAAGTCGAGGATTGCCATGGCGCGGGCGCGCGCCTCGCGCTCCTCCCGGCGCCGCCGGGGCGTGCCGAGGATCGCGTCGAACAGCGTGCCCTTGAAGGTGTGGTGCAGGCCGACGAGCACGTTCTCCAGGGCCGTCATCTCGCGGAAGAGCTGGACATTCTGGAAGGTGCGGGCCACGCCCGACAGGGCGATCTCCGAAGGCGTGCGCCCGTCGAGGCGCTTGCCGCCGGCCACCGCCAGGGTCACCGAGCCGGCGGTCGGCTTGTAGATGCCGGTGAGCACGTTCATCATCGTGCTCTTGCCCGAGCCGTTCGGGCCGATGAGGCCGTGGATCGTGCCGGGCTTCACCGTGAGGTCGACGCCCGCCAGCGCCTTCAGGCCGCCGAACTGCATCAGCGCCTGATCGACCTTGAGCAATTCCGCCGCGCCGGCATCGCCGCGCTGGGCGATGAGCGCCGAGCCCTGGGCCTCGACGCTGCGGCCCTCGGCCGTGTGGGCCGGGCGAAGCGCGGGGATCATCTGTCGCAGGAAGCCGACGATCCCGTCCGGCAGATAGTAGACCACGAACAGGATCAGCAGGCCGAAAACCGTCAGGCGGAAATCGGTGACCGATTCCATCAGCATCGTGGCCGGGAAGAACAGGATGCAGAGGGCCACCGGGATCAGGATGGCGAAGCGGTTGTCGCGCTTGCGCAGGAAGGCCTGCGCGCCGACCACCACGGCCACCGCCGCGATGATCCCGGCCATGATCCGCACGAGGCTGATGTCGGCCAGGATGTTCGGCATCATCACGATGATCGCCGAGCCGATCAGCGGGCCGGAGCGCGACTTGCGCCCGCCCATGGTCACGGCGAGCAGGAACAGCACCGTCAACTCGAAGCTGTAGGTGTTGGGCGAGACGTAGCGCTCGGACCATGCGAACAGGGCGCCAGCGAGCCCGGCGAGGCCCGCCGAGACCACGAAGGCGTAGACCTTGTAGCGGTAGACCGAGACGCCCATGCAATCGCAGGCGATGGGTGAGTCGCGCAGGGCCTCGAAGGCGCGGCCGAAGGGCGAGCGCACCACGCGGTTCACGAGCACGATCGTCGCCAGCAGGCAGGCGCAGACGAGGTAGTAGAATTCGAGCTTGCGCCCCGCCGAGCCCCAGGGGGCCTGCATCCCGATCAACGAGAAGTCGAGGACGCGGACCGGGGGGAGGGTGATGCCGAGCGGCCCGTTGGTGATCGGCGTCAGCTCGTTGATGAAGATCTGGATGATCGTCCCGAAGGCCAGCGTCACCATGGCGAGGTAAGGCCCGCTCACCCGCAGCGCCGGCACCGCCAGGATCGCGCCGAAGGCGGCCGTCAGGCCGATGCCCGCCACGAGGCCGAGCCAGATGCCGATCTTGAAGTGGAAGAACAGGGCCGCCGCCGCGTAGGCGCCGATGCCGAACAACCCGGCATGGCCGAGGGAGACTTGGCCGGTATAGCCGACGACGATGTCGAGCCCGAGGATCAATATCGCGTAGATGGCGATGACGATCAGCAGGTGCACGTAATACGTGCTGGTGACGACGTGCGGAAAGCCCGCGAGGAAGGCCACGAGCAGGAGCCCGCCGACCCAGCCGATGCCGCGGCTCATGGAGGGAGAGGCGGCGGGCTCGGCCGCCGGCGCGAGGGCGCTGTTCGCCATGGCGGTCAGACCTTCTTGATCACGGCCTTGCCGAACAGGCCGACCGGGCGAATGGAGAGCACGACGAGGAGGAGGATCAGGCCCGGCACGTCCTTGTAGCCGGTCGAGATGTAGAAGCCGGTCAGCGTCTCCGCGACGCCGAGGATCAGGCCGCCGACGATGACGCCGAGGCCGGATTCGAGGCCGCCGATGATCGCCACGGCGAAGGCCTTCAGCGCCAGAACCGAGCCCATCGTGGCGCCGGTGAGGGTGACGGGCGCCACCAGCACGCCCGCGAAGGCCGCCGTCATGGCGCTGATCGAATAGGACAGGGTGATGACGCGCTTGGTGTTGATGCCCATCAGCCCGGCGGCGTCGATGTCGTTGGAGGTAGCGACGACCGCCTTGCCCCAGATCGACTTGCGGTTGAAAACTTCGACGGCGAGCATCATCAGCAGGGCGCCCGCGACGATCAGCATCTCCATCGGCAGGATGCGCACGCCGCCGATCTCGTAAGGCACGTCCGGCAGCGGGGAGGGGAAGGGCAGGTCGTCCCGGCCCCAGACGTTCTCGGCGACGTTCTTGAAGATGATGCCCAGCGCGATGGTGGCCATGATCCACCCGTACTCGGACTTGATCGCGATGGCGGGCCGCACGCCCAGCCGCTCGACCACGGCGCCGAGGCCGAAGCCGAAGACCAGCACGAGGGGGATCATCAGCCAGTAGCCGGTGAAGGGCACCAGCGTCAGGCCGAACAGGGCGCCCATCGCCAGGGCTTCGCCCTGGCCGAAGTTCAGCGTCTTCGACGTGGCGAAGGTCAGCTGATAGCCGAAGGCGATGGCGGCATAGATCATGCCGACCGCGACGCCCGAGGCCACGAGTTGCAGGAAGATGGTCATGGCGTGCGCGGAGCCCGTTCGATCATGGCCGGAGGTCGCGGGGTTCGGTCGGGGTGGATCCACGCCACCCCGCCAGCCGTCACTGCGAGCGAAGCCAAGCAATCCAGGGCGGCGGGACGACCCGAAACCTTGGCGCGTCCCTGGATTGCTTCGCTTCGCTCGCAATGACGATGAGAAATCAGCGGCGCCCCGGACGCAGACCGGGGCGCCAAGTCACAAAACAATCAGTTCGCGGACTTTTCCTTCACGCGGACGGTGCTCGCATTCTTGGCGTCGTCCGGGTTGGCGTAGACGATCTTGCCGTCCTGCACCTTGCCGAACACGACCATGTTGCGCGAGATCGCGTTGTGGTCCTTGGCCGTGAAGGGGTGATCGTAGGTCGTCACGACGCCCTCGACCTTAGTGTTCAGGTTCTCCAGGGCTTCACGGATCTTCGGTCCGTCGGTGGAGCCGGCCTGCTTGATCGCGGCGGCGATCAGGTAGACCGAGTCGTAGCCCTGGGCACCCGCCACCGGGGTCGGGATCTTCGTGACGCCGTAGCTCTTGTAGTAATCGTCGAGGAAGGCGGCGCGCTTGGGCACGGACTTATCCTCGATGAAGGTCTGCGGCATGATCACGCCGTTGCCGTTCGTGCCGGCGATATCGATGAAGCTCTGCATCGAGGCGGGCCAGGAGGTGATCATCGGCTTCTTCCAGCCGAGCTTGGCCATGCCGTTGGCGATCTGCGCGAGCTCCGGGCCGATGCCGTAGGCGAGGATCACGTCGGCGTCGGCTTCCTTGGCCTTGAGAAGCTGGGCCGTCATGTCGACGTCCTTGATGTTGAACTTCTCGACGACGACCGGCTTCATCTTCTTGGCAGCGAGCTGCTTCTCGATGTCCTCACGGCCGAGCTGGCCGTAATTGGTCGAATCCGCGAGCAGCGCGATCTTCTTGTAGCCGAGGCGCAGGGCCTCATCGACCATCATGCCGGCCTGGAGGACGTCGTAGGCCGAGTTCCGGAAGACGTAGTTGTTGTCGTAATCCGGCGCCTTGAACTGCTCGGTGATGATCGTGCCGGTGGCGACGTTGTTGAATACCGGGATCTCGGCTTCCTGGTAGAAGCGCTGGGCGGCCAGCGCCACGCCGGTGTTGATGAACCCGACGGTGGCGACGACCTTCTCCTTGTTGATGAGTTCCTGCGCGACCTGGGCGCCGACCTCGTTCTTGGCCTCGTCGTCGCGCTCGACGAGCTGGATCTGCTTGCCCAGCACGCCGCCGTTCTTGTTGATCTCGGCGGCGGCGAGCTTGGCGCCGTCGCGCATCGAGACGCCCATGGCGGAGGAACCGCCGGTGTAGGGTCCGGTGAGGCCGATCTTGATCGCGTCGGCGGCGAAGGCTGCGTGGAAGGGGGCGACGCTCAGGGCGGTCGCACAGAGAAGCGCGCCGACGAGGGCGCGTTTGGTCACGGTCATCGTTTCCTCTCCCAAGCCGGTCCCGCGCGGGGGCGCTGTCGGCATGACGTCTGCGTCGATCTTGTCGTGAAGTCGCGTCGCCGACGGTCCGCGACCCGTTCCATGGCGGGCAAGCGCGGCGCGGCACACCGACCGGTCTGCCCTTCGCCGTGGCAGCACTCGTGCGGTATCGCACCTTTGCGGGAAAGCTCACGGGACCGTCAAGGTCTCGTGGGCCATTCCGCACAAATCTTCAAAAGATTGCGATCACTACGCAGACCAACCAAGGTCGTCTTGCGTGACACGCGACGAACTTCATGAACACCGTCCTGGATGAAATCGACGGGACGAACGTTTCGCGCGGACTTGTCAGGGCGCGCCGGCCGACGGGCTACGCCATCCCGAGGGCCTGCATGTACAGCTCCAGGATCGCTTCCTGCTCCTGGCGCTCGCTGTGGTCCTGCTTACGGATGCGCAGGATGGTGCGCACCGCCTTGGCGTCGAAGCCACGGCCCTTCAGCTCGGCGAACACCTCCTTGATGTCGCCCATGATGCCGGCCTTCTCCTCCTCCAGCCGCTCCAGCCGCTCGATGAACTGCTTCAGCTCGTCGGCGGCCACGCCCTCGGCGGAGGAGACGTCTCCGGAGGTCGGCACGCCCGCGTGGGGCATCGAATGGGCGTTCATGGGGATCTCCGGTTGCGCGGCGCGGGGGCGCCTTCACCCAGCTGGTTAAGCGGCCAAGCTTACCGGAAACTTATAGCCCTGGCGGGGCCAAGAGTCCCGCGTGGCGGCAGAGGGTCCCGCATGGCCGCCAAGAGCCCCGCGTGGCGGCAGAGGGTCCCGCGTCGCGGCAGACGGTCCCCCCTCGCGGCGGTAGCTCGGCGTGCCGCGGCGCGGGGACCCGCTCAATGGCCGCCGGACCGGTCCGCGAAGGCGGCCTTCTGCTCCGGCGTCGCCTCGGCCTGGTGGCGCTCCTTCCACATCTCGTAGGGCATCCCGTAGACGGCCTCGCGGCTCTCGTCCTTCGTGAGGGGCAGGCCCTTGGCGTCGGCCGCATCCTTCAGCCAGTTCGAAAGGCAGTTGCGGCAGAATCCCGCGAGGTTCATCAGGTCGATGTTCTGTACGTCGCTGCGCTCCCGCAGGTGCGCCACGAGCCGCCGGAACACCGCGGCCTCCAGTTCGGTCTGCGTCGCGGGGTCGAATTGCGCCATGGGCGATGATCCTTGAGGCCTTATCGGAGACCGTCAGGTCGGTGCCGACGCTGCCCGCGTCAAGCGCGCAGGAGCGGGCGAAGGATGCGGGCGAACCGCTCCGCCCATTCGTGCTGCCCCTCCTCGGAGGCCACGAGGTCCTGCCGGATCTCGACCAAGGCGTTCGGCAGGCCGCGGATCGTGGCGTGCCGGTCGATCGTGTCGCCGGGCAGGCCGCCGCCGTAGGGATCGTTGTCGCCGACGACGAGGCTCGCCGGATCGGCCTTCAACGCCTCGATCAGCGGCCGGGCGAGGCGCTCGTCCCGGTCGTAGAGGATGCCGACGTGCCAGGGCCGGGGCACGCCGCGCCAGTACGGCGTGAAGCTGTGGATGGTGACGAGTTGGGGTACCCGCCCGGCCGCCTCGGCGGCGGCGAGGGCCGCCGCGATGCCGGCATCGAAGGGCTCATAGAACCGGGCGATGCGCGCCGCCTTGCCCGCTTCGTCGATCCGGGCGTTGCCGGGCACGATGGCGCCGTCGGACAGGCGCATCACCAGGGTCGGGTCCGCCCGGCCGCGATTCGGGTCGATGATGAGGCGGGAGAAGTTCGTGAGCACCGCCGGGGCGCCGAGCGCCCGCGCGAGCCTGCGCGTCACGCCCGCCGCTCCGATGTCGTAGGCGATGTGGCGGGAGAATTCCCGCTCGGGGACCCCGAGGGCGATGTCCGGCGGCACGAAATTCGAGGCATGGTCGCAGGCCAGCACCAGCCCGCAGGCCGGATCGCCGGGGATGAGCTCGCAGGGGTGCGCGCCTGAATGCGGGCCAGGGTACGGCTCTGCATCGGGCTCCGGGCGGATCAGGGACATTCGCTGGCTTCGACCGGGGATGGGCGGATGGACCGTCTTGCGCGCTTGCCGTCACGCTGCGGCTCGGGCACAGCACCTATCAAGGATCGTGCGTTCACGGCAAGGAACGGGCCCGCCGCCCCGGCAGGGGCGGGGATCGCACGGTACAGTTGAGAACGACCGCCGAGCCGGCAGGATAGCCGGGCAGGCACGAGGGAGCCCGTCGCACGCCATGTCCCAGCCCGTTACGCCCCAGGCCGCCGAGACCGACGTCCGGACCCAGCGCACCCATCTGGACGCCTTCCTCACGGCCGCGATCCGCGCCGCCCATCCCGATCTCTGCCTGCCCGCGCACCTGCCGCAGCCGAGCACCGGCCGCCTCATCATCCTGTCCGCAGGCAAGGCGGCGGGCAGCATGAGCGCGGTGGCGAGCCGCTTCTACCGGCAGGAGCACGGCCTCGGCGACGACCGAATCGTCGGGCTCGCCGTCGCACGTCACGGCTACGGGCAGGAGGCGCCGGGCATCCGCATGGTCGAGGCCGGGCATCCGGTGCCCGATCAGGCCGGCATCGACGCCACCCAGGAGGTCCTGCGCCTCGCGGCCTCCGCCGGGCCGGAGGACGACGTCCTCGTGCTGCTCTCGGGCGGCGGCTCGGCCAACTGGATCGCCCCGGCGGGCGACCTGACGCTGGCCGAGAAGCAGGCGATCACCCGCGCCATGCTGCGCTCGGGCGCGCCGATCGGCGAGATCAACACGGTGCGCAAGCACATCTCCCGGATCAAGGGCGGGCGCCTCGCCCAGGCCGCGCGCAACGCCCGCTCCCTCCTGACGCTCGCGATCTCCGACGTGCCCTTCGACGATCCGGCGGTGATCGCCTCCGGCCCGACGGTGCCCGACCCCTCGACGCTGGCCGAGGCGCGGGAGATCTGCGAACGGCGGGGCATCGCCCTGCCCGAGGCCGCGCAGCGGCTGCTGAACGATCCGAAGAACGAATCGCCCAAGCCCGGCGACCCGGCCTTCGCCCACGCCACCTACCGCATCATCGCCCGCCCGCAGGACGCCCTCGACGCGGCCGCCGCCGCCGCCCGGGAGGCGGGCTACGAGCCGGTGATGCTCGGCTCGGACTTGGAGGGCGAGGCCCGCGAGGTCGCCGCCGCCCACGCCGCCGAGGCCAAGCGCTACCGTGACCAGGGCCGCCGCGTCGCCCTGATCTCCGGCGGCGAGTTGACCGTGACGATCAAGGGCGAGGGCCATGGCGGGCCGAACCAGGAATACGCCCTGGCGCTGGCCATCGCGCTGGACGGCACCCCCGGCATCAGTGGCATCAGCGCCGACACCGACGGCACGGATGGCGGGCGCGGCCTCGCCACCGACCCGGCGGGCGGCCTGATCGACCCGACCACGCTGGAGCGGGCCCGGGCCGCCGGCCTCGATCCGGCCGCGATGCTCGCCCAGAACGATTCGACCCCGTTCTTCGCCGCCCTCGGCGACCTCGTGAATCCCGGCCCCACCTGCACGAATGTCAACGATTGCCGCATCATCCTCGTGGGCTGACGTGAGGCCCGGCCAACCCCTGGCCGGGAGCATGGACGATGGCGGTCGCGACACGCGGCATGTTTCTCGCCGT
>NZ_BPQE01000030.1 GCF_022179085.1 Methylobacterium aerolatum | reverse complement strand
GTAAGCGGTGTCCTCAAGCCACGGCTTTGAGGGCTGGCGTTGGCTGGTAAGCCCATGGCAGCAGATCATCGAGGTGCCGCTGCGGATGGCCCTCGACGATGCGGGTGATGACGTCGGCCAGGTAGGCCTGCGGCTCGACGCCGACGAGCTTGCAGGTCTCGACCAGCGAGGCGATCACCGCCCAGTGCTCGCCTCCGCCGTCCGAGCCAGCGAACAGGGCATTCTTCCGGTTCAAAGCCAGAGGCCGGATCGCGCGCTCGACAGTGTTGGAGTCGATCTCCACGCGCCCATCATGGAGGAACAGGCTCAGCCCTGCCAGCGGCTCAGGGCGTAGCGGATCGCCTCCGCGAGGTTGCTCTTGCGGCTCAGGGGGTCGAGCTTCTCCCGCAGCCACGGCTCCAGCGCTTCGACCACCGGCCGGCTTCGCTCCTGACGGGCGGCCCGGCGCTCCTCGGCCGGACGCCCGCGGATATCGGCTTCGATCCGGTAGAGCGCGGCGATGCGCGACAGCGCCTCCGTGGCAATCGGCGAGGCCGCGGCAAGGTCATAGAATTGCCGACGCACATGGCTCCAGCAGTAGGCCAGCCGCACCGCGCCGCCCTTGGCCAAGCTCTCGTAGGCCGCGTAGCCGTCGACCTGGAGCACGCCCGCAAACCCGCAGAGATGTGCGATCGGTCGTCCAGCCGTGCGGTCGGGGGCGTACACGTAGGCAACGCCCGGCGGATCCGATCCGCCCCAGGGTCGGTCGTCGCGCGCATACGCCCAAAGCTGGCCGGTCTTGGTGCGGCCGCGGCCCGGATCGAGCACCGGTGCCGTGGTCTCGTCGGCAAACAGCTTGCCCGAGTGCTTGAGCGTCTCCAGCAGCCGCGCGTGCACGGGCCGGAGGAGGAAGGCGGCGCGCCCGACCCAGTCGGCCAGCGTCGAACGGTCGAGGCTGACGCCCTGGCGGGCAAAGATCTGCGCCTGCCGGTAGAGCGGCAGGTGGTCGGCATATTTGGAGACGAGGACCTGCGCGATGAGAGCGTCGGTGGGTAGTCCGCCCTCGATCAGCCGCGCCGGCGCGGGTGCCTGCACGACCGCGTCTCCACAGGCGCGGCACGCGTAGCGCGGGCGCCGGATCACCAGCACCCGGAACTGTGCCGGCACCACGTCGAGGCGCTCGGACACGGACTCGCCGATCCGGTGCAGGGCACCCGAGCAGCATGGACAGGCGGTGCTGTCGATATCGACGAGGCACTCGACCCGCGGCAGGTGGGCGGGCAGCGCCCCGCGGTTCGTGCGCCGTTTGGCCCTCCGCGCCTCCTGCTTGGCCGGTTCATTCTCCTCGTCGGCAAAGCCCGCGGCCTCGACCTGCTCAGCCTCCTCCAGCCCGAGCAGAAGCTGATCCTCAGGCAGGCTCTCGGCGCGGCGGCCGAAGCGGTGGCGCTGCATGGCCAGGATGATCTGGCGCAGCCGCTCGTTCTCGGCGCGCTCCTCGGCGAGCAGCGCCTTGAGCGTCTCGGGATCGTCGGACGAGGGCGAAGCAGGCGCGGCCACGAAGAAGATTAGATCAGATTTGCCAGTGGCTTACTACCGCGATGAAGCCCGTCCGCCAGCCTTTTTGCTCAGCCGGCAACCGCTGGCACGCCCACGGGACGCGCCGCATGGACGCGCTTCCAGTCCAAGCCTTCCACGAGCGCCGCGAGCTGCGCCGCACTCAGCCGCACCACGCCGTCCTCGATCTTCGGCCAACAGAACTGACCCGCCTCCAAACGCTTGGTCGCGAGGACCAGCCCGCTTCCATCCCAGACCAAGAGCTTCACCCGGTCGGCCCGCTTTGAGCGGAACACGTAGACCGTGCCGGAGAAGGGGTCCGCGCCCATCGCGTCACGGACCAGAGCGGCCAGCCCATCCATGCCCTTGCGGAAGTCCACCGGCCGTGTGGCCAACATCACGCGCACCGCACCGGAGGGCCCGATCATGGGCAAGCCTTCAGCGCCTGGATCACCGCCGCGATCTGAGCCGGGCTCGCGCCCTGAGCGATGCGGACCGTGGCGCCAGCGATCTCAACTTCGATGCTGTGGCCGCCGCATCGCTCCCCCACCCCGGGGCTCATCTCGGCCAGGGTCGGCTCCTGTGGTCCCACACTCATCACGGCCGGTACGAACTGCAATGGGCGCTCGCCGTCGTGTCCCCGCCCCTGACGCACCAGGCGTCGCCACGTGAACAGCTGCGAGGCGCTCAATCCATGTCTGCGCGCCACCGCACTGATCGAGGTGCCCGGCCCATCGCTCTCGGCGACGATGGCCGCCTTCTCCTCATCAGACCACGTGCGCCGCCGGCCGGCCCCGGTGAACAGCTCCAGGCGCCGGATCGGCTCCGACATAGCCATACGCCCTGACATCGACATGTGACGGAGCTCCCATGCCGCTCCGTATGTCGCCTTCACACCGTTTGCCGGAAGGTGGCGCCCAGACAGCGCTTACG
>NZ_BPQE01000029.1 GCF_022179085.1 Methylobacterium aerolatum | reverse complement strand
CGGCCGGAGCCTCCGGCCCCCACAGCACACAGGAGCGCACACGATGAGCAGCACCACCGACAAGCTCAAGGGTCTGGCCAACGAGGCCGTCGGCAACGTCAAGCAGGCGGTGGGCAACGCCACCGGCAACGACAAGCTCGTGGCCGAGGGCAAGGCCCAGGAACTGAAGGGCGAGACCCAGAAGACCGTCGGCGACGTCAAGGACGGCGCCAAGAACATCGCCGACAAGATCACCGGCAAGCACTGACGCCGGGGCCGGCGCCGGCTGGATCGCGTCCGTCGCACCGTGACTCCCGGGCGATGCGACGCGATCCGGGCCGGACCGGCACCGCCCCCCGAGGCCGCGGCCGCCACCCGGTGAACGCTGCGGCCCGCCGACGGATCGGCCTCGCCGATCCCCTCCACGCCATCAGGGGATCCGCACGCCATGTCGACCGGCCCGCGCCGCATTCTCGTCACCGCCCTGCTCTCGCTCCTCGTCGGCCTCGGGGTCCTGAGGGCCCTGTTCGGCGGACGACGCTCCCAGAGCCGCCCCCTGCACACCGTGGAGGACCCCGTGCGGCTCCCGCATCCAACACCCGGCCGGCGCCGCAGACTTGCGGCCGGTCTCCTCCTCGGCCTGCTCCTGATCGGGATCGCCGGCATCGCCTACGTGCGCCGCGACGCCCTGTTCGGGCCCGCGCCGCGCCCGGCCGACGGCGGCTCGCCCCTGGCGATCCTCTCCGATCCCGAAGCCGGCCCGCGCTCCGGAACCGGTTCGTCCCCCACGCGGACGCCCACGCCGCCGCCCGAGGCCGGGCCGAGGCCGGGAGCGCAGGCGTTGGGCGAGCCCCACGCGGCCCGCGAGCCGAACCGGCAGGCCGCCGCTCCGGCGCCGCCCGCGCTCGCTCCGTTCCCCCCGGCCGTTCCCCCCGTGACCGCGCCGAGCTTCGATGTCGTGCGCGTCGATCCCACCGGCGATGCCGTGGTCGCCGGGCGGGCTGCCCCGAATTCCACCGTCGCGTTGCTCGTCGACGGCAAGCCCGTGGCGAGCGCGAAGGCCGACGCCGACGGCTGGTTCACCCTCCCGCCGCTGACGCTGCCCACGGGCAGCAGCGAGGTCGGCCTGCGCGCGACGGATGCCCAGGGCGCCGAGCACCGCTCGTCCGCCACGGTCGCCGTGGTGGTGTCGCCGTCCCGGGACGCGAAGCCGCTGATCGCCGTCACCACCCCCGACAGGCCGACCGTGGTCCTGTCCCAGCCGGATCGTCCGGCCACTGGCGGCCCGGTCGCGTCCGGGCCGGCCGCCGCGCCCCCCCGGCCGACGCGAGGCGGCGGTTCCGCCGAGGCCGATGCGTCGGGCCGCGGTGACGGCGCCTCGCCCGCGGGGGAGGGAGCCCCGGCGACCGGCTCGCAGGCCGACGCGGACGCCCGGAGCCGCGACGGGACGGATCGCGCCACCCGGACGGACCGGCCCGACGCCGCGACGGCGCCCAAGATCGTCAGCATCGATGCCCAGGAGGGTGGTCGGCTGTTTGTGACCGCGCGGGGAGCGCCGGGCGCCGACCTGCGGCTCTACCTCAACGACACGCTGATCGCCCCCGCCACCGTGGGGCGCGACGGCACCGTGACCTTCACCATCGGACAGGGCGTCAAGCCGGGCGCCTACACCGTGCGCCTCGACCTCGTGGATCCCGCCACCGGCAAGGTGCGCGACCGGGCCGAGGTGCCGTTCCAGGCGCCCGTCCCCGGCCGCGACGACGGGGTGGAGTACGCCGCCGGCCCGCAGGATCCGCGGGGCGACGCCGGCGGGTCGCAGGCCCGGCGCGACGATCCGGCGGAGCGGCCCCGGCCGCCGAGCAGCACCGGCAGCCTCGCCGCCAACTCCGCGCCCGGCCCGGCGAAGAACGCCTCCGAAGTCTACGTCCCCGGCATCGAGACGGCGCGCATCGTCCGGGGCGACAGCCTGTGGAGGATCAGCCGGCGCGCCTACGGCGAGGGTGTGCGCTACACCCTGATCTACGATGCGAACCAGGATCAGATCCGCGATCCCGACCTGATCTATCCCGGGCAGGTCTTCGTGCTGCCGGGCAAGCCGGCCCAAGAGCCCGACGCTGAGGCGGGCGCAGGCGGCCGCCGCGAGTGAGGCGGGCACGCCTCACCGGGCCGCCGCCCCGCGCACCGTCTCGACGAAGGTGGCGATGAGCGGTTCCGTCGTCTTAGTCCACAGGGCGTGGACGTCGGCCTGGATCCGGGGGCCGCGCACCGGGCGGTAGACCACGTCGGCATGGGCGAGGCGGGCCACGCTCTCGGGGATGATGGCGATGCCGAGACCCGCCGCCACGAGGCTCGTGAGCGAGGCCGCCTCCACCACTTGGTAGGCGATGCGCGGCTCGAACCCGGCCTCGACGCAGCATTGCCAGAGGTGCTTGGCGAACAGGGAATCCACCAAGCGGAAAAAGACGAAGGTCTCCTCCGCGAGGTCGGCCAGGGCGATCGGCCCGCCCGCGAGCCGGTGATCCGTCCCGCGCACCTTCGGGTGCCCCCTGGGCAGCACGAGGCTGACGCCCTCCCGCCAGGCCAGCGCGCGGGCGAGGTCGGGATCCGGCGGCGGGCAGCGTAGCAGGCTCACGTCGGTCCGGCCCTCCTTCAGCATCGCGATCTGCCGGTCCGGGGCCATCTCGTGAAGGTGCAGTTCGACCTCGGGGTAACCCCGCGCGAAATCCTTGATCGCGGGGCCGAGGGGACCCGCGAGCATGGAGCCCGTCAGGCCGACGTTGAGGATGCCCGCCGTGCCGGAGCCGATCGCCCGGGCGCGGTCCACCGCCTCGCCCGCCTTCTCCAGGATGGCGAGGGCCTGGGCCTGGAAATCCATGCCCGCCTTCGTCAGAGCGACGCGGCGGGTCGTGCGCGCGAAGAGCGGGGTTCCGATCTCGGCCTCGAGATCTCGGATCTGCTGGCTGAGCGGCGGCTGCGCGACGCCGAGGCTCTCCGCGGCGGCGGTGAAGCTGAGGTGCTTCGCGACGGCCGCGAAGTAGCGCAGATGGCGGAGCTCCATGCCGCATCTGAGACATGCAACGTCTCAAACGCAATCAAAAAAATATTTGACGTCTCAATATCGCAGCACGATTGTGCCGAACGCGGCCATTCGGTCTCGCCGTCCTGCACGATTCCACTCATGACCGACCGTGCATAGCCGAGGAGTGGGTACGATGAAGCGGTTCGTCTCGTCGCTGTTCGGGCAGGTGGTCGCCGCCCTGATCCTCGGGGTGATCGTGGGCGTGGTCTGGCCCGGCTTCGCGGTGACCCTCAAGCCCCTCGGGGACGCCTTCATCAAGCTCATCAAGATGGCGATCGCGCCCCTCGTCTTCGGCGTCGTCGTGCACGGCATCGTCGGGGCCGGGGACCTGCGGAAGGTCGGCCGCGTCGGCCTGAAGTCGCTCATCTACTTCGAGGGGGTGACGACGATCGCCCTGGTGCTCGGCCTCGTCCTCGCCTACGTCGCCGCCCCCGGCCACGGCATGAACGTCGATGTCGCCTCCCTCGATGCCAAGGCGATCGCCGGCTACACGGACAAGGTCGGGCAGGTGACGGGCACCGTCGACTTCCTGATGAAGCTCGTGCCGACGACCTTCGTCGACGCCTTCGCCAAGGGCGACATCCTCCAAGTGCTCATCCTCGCGATCCTGTTCGGCTCGGGCCTCGCGCTCCTCGGCGAACGCGGCAAGCCGCTGGCGGACAGCCTGGAGCGCATCACCGAGGTGCTGTTCAAGGTCATCGGCTTCATCGTGAAGCTCGCGCCGCTGGGGGTTCTCGGCGCGGTGGCGTTCACGGTGGGCAAGTACGGCGTCGGATCGCTCGCCCAGCTCGGCAAGCTGGTGGCCCTGTTCTACGTCGGCGTCGCCATCTTCGTGCTGGTTGTGCTCGGCGGCATCATGCGGATGGCGGGCTTCAGCATCGTCAAGCTCCTGGCCTACCTGCGCGAGGAGCTGACGGTCGTGGCGGGCACCGCCTCCTCCGACAGCGTGCTGCCGCAGGTGATGCGCAAGCTGGAGCGCCTCGGCATCAAGGACTCGACCGTCGGCCTCGTGATCCCGACGGGCTATTCCTTCAACCTCGACGCCTTCTCCCTGTACCTCACCCTCGCCACGGTCTTCATCGCCCAGGCGACCAACACCGAGCTGTCCTTCGGGCACCTGATGCTGATCCTCGGCATCGCGCTGCTCACCTCGAAGGGGGCGCACGGCGTCCCGGGCTCGGCCATCGTCGTGCTGGCGGCGACCCTGTCGGCGGTGCCGGAGATTCCGGTGATCGGACTGGTGCTGGTCCTGTCGGTGGACTGGTTCATCGGCATCGCCCGGGCGCTGGGCAACCTGATCGGCAACTGCGTGGCCACGGTGGTGATCGCCGCCTGGGAGGGCGACATCGACCGGGCGCAGGCCCACCGCGTGCTGAACGGCGAGGTGACGACCGACACGGCCGAGATCCTCGACGCGCCGGTCGCCCAACCCCGGATCGCCTGACCCTCCCCGCCGCGGGGCGGCTACGCCGACCTCCGCGGCGCTCCGTCGTCGTCCAGCTCCGCGCCGAGCAGGCGCGAGACGGTGGCCGCGCCCCTGCGCACGCGCTCGCCGATGGCCTCCAGCGTGTCGTCGGTGAGGCGATGCGTCGGGCCCGAGACCGAGATCCCGGCGATGGCCTCGCCGTGGAAGTTCAGGATCGGCGCCGCGACGCAGCGCATCCCGATGGTCCGCTCCTCGTCGTCGATGGCGTAGCCCCGGCGGCGCGTCGCCGCGATGTCCTCGCGCAACGCCGCCAGGGAGCCGATGGTCTTGTCCGTGAAGCGCTGGAAGGCCCGGTCCCGGAACAGGCGCTCGGTCCGGTCCGGCGGGTAGGTGCCGAGCAGCGCCTTGCCGATGCCCGAGGCGTGCAAGGGCGACAGGGAGCCCGGCGGGAAGAAGGCGCGGATCGTCTCGTGGGTCTCGACCTGGCTGACGAAGAGGACGCTGCCCTCCTTCTCGACGCCGAGATTGGAGGTCTCGCCCGTCTCCTGCATCAGGGTCCAGAGCGTCGGGCGGCTGCGCTCGACCACGTTGTGGCGGCGCAGGAAGGCCGAGCCGAGCCGGTAGGCCTCCGCCCCCACATGCCATTCCTGCGTGTCGGGGCTGATCTCCACGAAGGCCCGCCGCTCCAGCGTCGCGAGCACCCGGTGCATCGTCGCCACCGACTGGTCCAGCCGGCCCGCCAGTTCCGACAGGGTCAGCCCGTCGCCCCCCGCCAGGACGTCCAGCACGTCGAGCGCCCGGTCGAGGGCCTGGATCGTCGAGGCCGGTTTGGCCCCGGCGAATCCCTTGGGACGGCCACGCCGCCGATGCCCGGTCTCCATCCCGTCCTCCTGCGCAGGGACCCTCGACACCTGCGTAGGGTGAAAAAATTTTTCGTTCAACGGAAAAAGGCAAGACATTCCAGAAACACGGTTTTTCGAGCGGCGAAGCGGAATGAAAAAGATTTTCAAGAAAATATCATTGTGGGAATGGTGGTGCTATCCTTCAGCTATTGGAGGAGAACGCCCCCGATGTTCGCGCAAAATCCCGTTTTCATCCCCGGCCCGACCAACATGCCGGAAGTGCTTCGCCGGGCGTCCGACATGCCGACGCTCGATCATCGCTCGCCGCATTTCGCGCAGATCTTGCACCCGGCGCTGTCCGGCGTGAAGAAGATCCTGAAGAGCGAGACGGCCGAGGTCTTCATCTTTCCCTCCACCGCCACGGGCGGGTGGGAGACGGCGCTCTCCAACACGCTCGGCGTGGGCGACGGCGTGCTCGCCGCCCGGCACGGGATGTTCAGCCACCGCTGGATCGACATGGCCCGCCGCCACGGGCTCGACGTCCGGGTGATCGAGGCGCCCTGGGGCGAGGGCGCGCCGGTGGACCGGTTCGCCGAGGCGCTCGCGGCCGACAAGGCCCACCGCATCAAGGCCGTGCTCGTCACCCACAACGAGACCGCGACGGGCGTCCGCTCGGATGTCGCCGCCGTGCGCCGGGCGCTCGACGCCAGCGGCCACCCGGCGCTCCTCCTCGTCGATGGCGTCAGCTCCATCGCCTCCATGGATTTCCGCATGGACGAGTGGGGCGTCGATGTCGCCGTCACCGGCTCGCAGAAGGGCTTCATGCTCCCCGCCGGACTCGCGATCACGGCGTTCTCGCCGAAGGCCATGGCGGCGACGGCGGCCGCCACCCTGCCGCGGACCTATTTCGACGTCCGCGACATGGCGAAGGGCTACCCGACCGGCGCCTATCCCTACACGCCCTCGGTCGGCCTCCTGAACGGCCTGAAGCTCTCGACGGAGCTGCTCCTGGCGGAGGGCCTGGAGACCGTCTTCGCCCGGCACCGCCGCATCGCCGACGGCATCCGCGCGGCGGTGGCGGCCTGGGGCCTTGAGCTCTGCGCCGCCCGGCCCGACCTCTACTCCGACACGGTGAGCGCCATCCGCACGCCGGAGGGCTTCGACGCCACGCGGATCGTCACCCGCGCCGCCCAGCACTACGACGTCGCCTTCGGCGTCGGCCTCGGGGAGGTGGCGGGCAAGGTCTTCCGCATCGGCCATCTCGGCAGCCTCACGGACGTGATGGCGCTCGCCGGCCTCGCGGCGGCGGAGATGGCGATGGCCGATTGCGGTCTGCGCATCGAGCTCGGCTCCGGCGTCGCGGCGGCGCAGGCGGTGTACCGGGGCGCGGCCGCCTCGGACCTGCGCGCGGCGGCGTGAGGGAGGGGACGATGACCACGCCCACCCTCGCCCCCGCCTCGCCGCCCACCCTGGACGACGTGCTGGCCGCCCACGAGCGCATCCGCCCGCACATCCACGAGACCCCGGTCCTGACCTCCCGGTTCATCGACGGGGCGGCGGGCGCCTCGCTGTTCTTCAAGTGCGAGAACCTGCAGAAGGCCGGGGCCTTCAAGGCGCGGGGCGCTTCGAACGCGGTCTTCAGCCTCACCGAGGCGCAGGCGGCGCGGGGCGTGGCGACCCACTCCTCCGGCAACCACGGCACCTGCCTGTCCTACGCGGCGGGTCGCCGGGGCATTCCCTGCACGGTGGTGATGCCGCGCACCGCCCCCCAGGCCAAGAAGGACGCCGTGCGCGGCTACGGCGGCCGGGTAGTGGAATGCGAGCCCTCCACCACCTCCCGCGAGGCGGTGTTCGCGGAGGTCGTGGCGGAGACCGGCGCCGAATTCGTCCACCCCTACAACGACCCTCGGGTGATCGCGGGGCAGGCGACCTGCGCCCGGGAACTCATCGCGCAGGTCGAGGGCCTCGACGCGGTGATCGCCCCGATCGGCGGAGGCGGCATGGTCTCGGGCACCTGCCTGACACTCTCCGCCCTGGCGCCGGGCATCCGCATCTACGCCGCCGAGCCGGAGCAGGCGGACGACGCCCACCGCAGCCTGAAGGCCGGCCGCATCATCGCCGACGATGCGCCGGTGACGGTGGCGGACGGCCTGAAGGTGCCGCTGAAGGACCTGACGTGGCACTTCGTGAGCCGCCACGTCACGGACATCCTCACCGTCTCCGAGGCCGAGATCGTCGCGGCGATGCAGCTCATCTGGAAGCGGCTGAAGATCGTCATGGAGCCGTCGAGCGCCGTGCCGCTCGCCGCCATCCTCAGGAACCCCCACGTCTTCGCGGGCCAGCGCGTCGGCGTGATCATCACCGGCGGCAACGTCGATCTCGACAAGATGCCCTGGCAATAGCTGGCAGCAGAAGGAGCGACCACGATGCACCCCTTGGCCCGGACTACCGAGCGTTTCGCCCGGACTACCGAGCTTGAAGTCGGCTACGACGTCCCTGCGCTGCCCGGCATGCGCGAGGACGAGATCCAGACGCCCTGCCTGATCCTCGATCTCGACGCGCTGGAGAGCAACATCCGCAAGATGGGCGACTACGCCAGGGCGCACGGGATGCGCCACCGCGCCCACGGCAAGATGCACAAATCCGTCGACGTGCTGAAGCTCCAGCAGGAGCTCGGCGGCGCCTGCGGCGTGTGCTGCCAGAAGGTCTCGGAGGCGGAAGTCTTCGCCCGCGCCGGGATCACCGACATCCTCGTCTCCAACCAAGTGCGCGACCCGGCCAAGATCGACCGGCTGGCGCGGCTCCCGCGCTACGGCGCGCGCATCATCGTCTGCCTCGACGACGTGGCGAACGTGGCCGACCTCTCGGCGGCCGCGCAGAAGCACGGCACGCAGCTCGACTGCTTCGTCGAGATCGATTGCGGGGCCGGGCGCTGCGGCGTGAAGACCACGCCCGACGTGGTCGCCATCGCCAAGGCGGTCGCGGCGGCGCCGAACCTGCGCTTTGCCGGCATCCAGGCCTACCAGGGCGCCATGCAGCACATCGACGGCTTCGAGGAGCGCCGCGCCAAGCTCGACGCCGCCATCGCCCAGGTCCGCGACGCGGTCGAGGGGCTGACCCGCGAGGGGCTGAAGCCGGAACTCGTGAGCGGCGGCGGCACCGGCAGCTACTATTTCGAGACCGAGTCGGGCCTCTACAACGAGCTGCAATGCGGCAGCTACGCCTTCATGGACGCGGATTACGGGCGCATCCTCGACCGGGACGGCAAGCGCATCGACGCGGGCGAGTGGAAGAACGCCCTGTTCATCCTCACCAGCGTCATGAGCCATGCCAAGGCCGACAAGGCGATCTGCGACGCGGGCCTCAAGGCGCAGTCGGTCGATTCCGGCCTGCCTTTCATCTACGGGCGCGAGGACGTCAAATACATCAAGTGCTCGGACGAGCACGGCGTCATCGAGGATCCGCAGGGCAGGCTCAAGGTCAACGACAAGTTGCGCCTCGTCCCCGGCCATTGCGACCCGACCTGCAACGTCCACGACTGGTATGTCGGCGTGCGCAACGGCCAGGTCGAGACCCTGTGGCCGGTCTCGGCCCGCGGCAAGGCGTATTGATCCCGAGGGTTTCCGAAGGGACTTCAGTCCCTTCGGTGGGGTGTCGGGGGAAACCCCGACGAACCGGTCGCTTGCCCCCGGAAGGGGGCAGGAGACCGGTCTTGCAGGGTTCCGCCCTGCACCCGCAACAGGGACCCGGTCCCTTTTGAAGCCCATGACGTCCCCGATCCACGAACCGAGGGTCCAGTCCCCATGATCATCGTTCCCGAGAAGGCCATCGACGGGCTCGTCACCCTGGAGGATTGCGTCGCGGCGGTCGAAAAGGTCTTCGCCTCCATGGCCAAGCGCAGCGCCCGGAACTTTCCGGTGGTGCGCGAGGCCCTCGGCCATGCCGACGCCCTTTACGGCTTCAAGTCCGGGTTCGACCGGGAGAGCTTGGCGCTCGGCCTCAAGGCCGGCGGCTTCTGGCCCGGCAACATGGGCAAGGGCCTGACCAACCACCAATCGAGCGTGTTCCTGTTCGATGCCGACACGGGCCGCTGCCGGGCGGTGGTGGGGGGCAACCTCCTGACGGCGCTCCGCACGGCGGCGGCCTCCGCCATCTCGATCCGGCACCTCGCCCGGTCGGACGCGCGGGTGCTCGGCATGATCGGCGCGGGGCACCAATCGGCCTTCCAGCTCCGCGCCGCCCTGGCGCAGCGGCCCTTCGAGCGCGTCGTCGCCTGGAATCTGCACCCCGGCATGTTCGGCCGGATGGAGGCGGTGGCGCGGGAGCACGGCGTGCCCTTCGAGGCGGTGGACCTCGACCGGCTCGGCACTGAGGCCGACGTGATCGTGACGATCACCTCCTCCTTCGACCCGATCCTGAAGGCGTCCCAGGTCCGCCCCGGCACGCACCTCGCCTGCATGGGCACGGACACCAAGGGCAAGCAGGAGGTGGAGGCCGATATTCTCGCCAAGGCCACGGTCTTCACCGACGAGGTGGCGCAGTCCGTGAGCATCGGCGAGGCGCAGCACGCCATCGCCCGCGGGCTGATCGCCGAGGGCGCCATCGTGGAGATCGGCGCCGTCATCAACGGCGACCATCCCGGCCGGACCTCGGACGGGGAAATCACCCTGTTCGACGGCACCGGCGTCGGCCTGCAGGATCTGGCCGTCGCCTCGGCGGCGGTGGACCTCGCCGTGGCCAAGGGGCTGGCGGTCGAGGTGGAGTTTTAGAGGTTACACCGTCATTGCGAGCGTCAGCGAAGCCATCCAGGGAAGCAGGACCTCTCCGGACGTGGCGCTGCTGGATTGCTTCGCTTCGCTCGCAATGACGGCGGCGCCTGCTACGCCTCCCCCCGCACCAGGGCCGCCGCGAGCGCATTGTGCCGGGCGGCCAGCGCCGTCGTGTCGAGGGTCGTCAGCCGGCCCTCGCGCACCACGATTCTACCGTCGATGATGCTCCAGGCGACCTTCTGCGGCGCGCAGAAGGTGAGGGCGGCGACGGGGTCGTGCAGGGCGCCGGCCATCTCCAGGCCGCGCAGGTCGAAGGCCACGATGTCGGCGGCCATGCCGGGCGCGAGGGCGCCGATGTCGTCGCGGTTCAGCACCTTCGCGCCGCCGAGGGTGCCGATCTCCAGCGCCTCCCGGGCCGTCATGGCGGCGGGGCCGAAGCCGACGCGGGCGAGCAGCATGGCCTGGCGCGCCTCGCCCAGCATGTGCGAGCCGTCGTTCGAGGCCGAGCCGTCGACGCCGAGCCCGACGGAGACGCCCTCGCAGCGCATCCGCCGGATCGGCGCGATGCCCGAGGCGAGCCGCATGTTGGAGCAGGGGCAGTGGGCGACGCCGGTGCCGGTGCGGCCGAACAGGGCGATGCCCGCCTCGTCGAGCTTGACGCAGTGGGCGTGCCACACGTCCGGCCCGGTCCAGCCGAGGTCGGCGGCGTAGTCGGCCGGCGTCATGCCGAACTTCTCGAGGCTGTAGGCGACGTCGTTGTCGTTCTCGGCGAGGTGGGTGTGGAGCGAGACGCCGTGCCGCCGGGCCAGGATCGCCGCATCGCGCATCAGCTCGCGGCTCACCGAGAAGGGCGAGCACGGCGCCACCACGATCCGCCGCATCGAGAAGCGCGACGGGTCGTGCCAGCGCGCGATCAGCCGCTCGGTGTCCTTCAGGATCGCCGCCTCGTCCTCGACCACCGAGTCCGGGGGCAGGCCGCCCGCGCTCTCGCCGACGCTCATCGCGCCCCGCGCCGCGTGGAAGCGCATCCCGATCTCCTCGGCGCCCTCGATGGAATCGTCCAGGCGGCAGCCGTTCGGGTAGATGTAGAGGTGGTCGCTCGACGTGGTGCAGCCCGACAGGATCAGTTCCGCCATGGCCGTCTGCGTCGAGACGCGGACCATCTCGGGCGTCAGCCGCGCCCAGATGGGGTAGAGGGCCTTCAGCCAGCCGAACAGCTCGGCATCCTGCGCGGCGGGCACCGCGCGGGTCAGGGTCTGGTACATGTGGTGGTGGGTGTTCACGAGGCCCGGCATCACCGCGTGGCCGCGCATGTCGAGCACCGTGTCGGCCGTGGTCGGCACCTCGGCGGCAGGGCCGACCGCGACGATGCGGTTGTCCTCGACGTAGACCGCGCCGCCGGGGATCTCCCGGCGCGCCGCATCCATCGTCACCAGGATGTCGGCGTTCGTCAGTAGCAGGGATGTCATCGCATCTCTCCGGGCGCGCCCCAGGGCAGCGCCGGACAGGCCGCGCCGCCCCCCCCACGGCCAGATGCCGCCCGTCTGGCGGCAGGAACGCCGTGCCGGGCGCACCGTCTCGGGGGCCGTCAGCACCCCTAGCATAGGCCAAGCCGACGCCCGCCGACCTTGGCGAATTTTCGCAAACTGCTTCCGAAATTCGCGCATGGCTTTCAGCGCCAGCCATGCAAAGTTCGAGAGCCAGCCAAGTCGGCGGCGCATGACCGGAAGGCGGCCCGCGACGGCCGGCCCTCCCGCGGAGGCGAGGCGCCGCTCCTCCCCCCGAGACTGGCACCCACCCGCATCGGACGGCCCGGACCCGGAAGAGGCCCGGCTGCCGGTGGCGGATCCCTGACGACACCATCACGGGACGACGCCTCACAAGGTCCCGGCTGGCGGAGGACACGCCCGTGGCACACACACCCCAGACGGCTCAGGACACGCATCTTCCCGGGGCGGATGCGGTCGATGCGATCCCGCCCCTGCCGAAGCTCCTCGCCTACGGCATGCAGCACGTGCTCGTGATGAGCGCGGGGGCCGTGGCGCCGCCGCTCATCCTCGGCGCGGCGATGAACCTGCCCGCCGAGACCGTGGCCTATCTCATCAACTGCGACCTGCTCGTGACGGGCCTCGCGATCCTGATCCAGTCGCTGGGCTTCGGCCCCTTCGGCGTCCGCCTGCCGGTGATCATGGGCGTCAGCTTCGCGGCGGTCGGCCCGATGGTGGCGATGGCCCAGGATCCGACGATCGGCCTGCCAGGCATCTTCGGCGCCACGATCGGCGCCGGGATCTTCGGGCTGCTGCTGCGCCCCTTCTTCTCCAAGCTCGCCGGCTTCTTCCCGCCCCTCGTCACCGGGACCGTCATCCTGATCATCGGCGTCACGCTCCTGCCGGTGGGGATCAACTGGGCGGGCGGCGGCTTCGGTGCCCCGGATTTCGGCGCGCCGGTCCATCTCGGCGTCGCGGCCTTCGTGCTGGCGGTGATCCTGGTGGTCAGCCGCTTCGCCACGGGGTTCCTCGCCAACGTCGCGGTGCTGATCGGCCTCGTGGCAGGCCTGTGCCTCGCGTGGCCGCTGGGCCTGTTCCGCCTCGACGGGCTGGCCGAGCGCCCGCTCGTCGCCCTCGTCACGCCCTTCCACTTCGGCTGGCCGACCTTCCACCTCACGGCGGTGGCGGCCATGTGCATCGTGATGATGGTCACGCTGGTGGAATCGACCGGCATGTTCCTGGCCGTCGGCGACATCGTCGGCAAGCCGGTGGACAAGCGCACCCTGACCCGCGGCCTGATGGCGGACTCGCTCTCCACCCTGCTGGCGGGCTGCCTCAACACCTTCCCGCACACCTCCTTCTCCCAGAACGTCGGCCTCGTGAACATGACGCGGGTCCGCAGCCGCTACGTCACGGTCGCGGCGGGGTTCATCATCCTCGGCGTCAGCCTGCTGCCGAAGGTCGCCTTCGTGGTGGCCTCCATCCCGCCCGCGGTGCTGGGCGGCGCCGGCATCGTGATCTTCGGCATGGTCGCGGCGGCGGGGCTCAAGATCGTCGGCGGCGCCGACCTCGGCGACCGGCGCAACCAGATCGTCGTGGCGGTGAGCATCGGGCTCAGCCTCATCCCGATGGCGGCGCCGAAACTCTTCGCCGCCACGGCGCCGGACTGGGCCGGGCCGATCCTGCACAGCGGCATCACGCTGGGCGCCATCGGGGCCATCGTCCTCAACCTGCTCCTGAACTCCGACCGCCTGGGCGCCGGATCGGAGCACCACGCGGCCGACGAGGCCCCGGCCTTCCCGCACGCCGCCGCCCTGGACCGGGCCTGAGGGGACACGCCATGGCGATCCAGCACGACGCTGCCGACCCCACCCGAGCGCTCTCGCGGCGCAGCTTCCTGAAGGCCGGCACGGCGGCGGGCATCGCCGTGAAGGTCTCCGTCCTGGCGCCCCCGGCCCAGGCCCGGCTCATGGAGGCGAGCCCCTCGGACGGCCCGGCCTGGGCCGCCCCCGGGCGCCCCCGCTACCGCCTCGACGCCGTCGCCAAGGTGACGGGCTCCAAGACCTTCTCGCGGGATTACCGCGCGAAGGACCTCCCCGGCTGGCCGGACCGTCAGGCCCACGCCCTGCTGATCGCCGCGACCTGCGCCGACCGCCGGTTCACCGGCCTCGACCTCTCGCGCCTGCCCGCCTCCCTCCAGCCGGACCGCATCGTGCGGCACGAGGATCTGGTGGCGGACGGGGTGGCCGTGCCCCATGCCGACTTCTTCGGCGACTGGTTCCTCGTGCCTCAGGGCGAGACGCCCCGCCTCCTCGGGCAACCGGTGGCGATCCTGATCTTCTACGATTTCCCCCGATTCGCCGCGGCCAAGCGCGCGCTGCGCTTCGCGGACGACGTGGTGCGGTTCGGCGAGGCGACGGGTGCGAAGCCCCCCGCCCATTACGGCGCCTCGCGCTGGGTGCGGATCGAGGGCGAGACCCCGGACGCGCCCGACCGCTTCTCGCCCTACGAGCACTCGCCGATCTTCGCGGGCTTTTCCGGCGACAAGCCCGCTTGGCCCGCCCCCGGCCAGGAGGGCGCCTTCCCCAAGGGCATGGCGGCGGCCGCCGCCATCGCCGCCGAGATCGACGGCGCGGGGGAGGACGCCCTCGTGATGCGCCGGACCTACCGGTCGCAATCGACGGACGCCTCGGCCATGGAGGCCGACAACGGCAACGTCTGGTACGATCCGGCGACCGGCATCCTGCACCTGATGATGGCGACGCAGTCGCCCTACGATGTGGCCGAGGCCGCCGCCGGCCTCGTCGCCAAATCCCGCTTCCCCCTCAAGGAGGTGGACCTCAAGGTCGGCTACACCGTCGGCTACGGGACGAAGGACCACCACATCTTCCCGTTCCTCTGCGTCGTCGCCGCGCTCTACGCGGACGGGCGGCCGGTGCGCCTCGCCAACGACCGGTTCGAGCAGTTCCAGAACGGCCTGAAGCGCCACGCCTTCCACATGGACACCGCCCTGCTCGTCGACCGGGCAAGCGGGCGCTTCCGGGCCATGACGGGGCGCTATGCCTGCGACGGGGGAGGGCGTCCGAACTACTCGGTGGCGGTCTCCTTCGTCGGCGCCACCGCCGCGCAGTCGATCTACTACCTGCCCAAGAGCGACTTCCAGGCCATCGCACTCGCCTCCCGGGCCGTCGAGGCCGGATCGACGAGGGGCTTCGGCACGCTGCAAACGATGTCCGCCACCGAGATGCTGGTGGACGAGGCCGCCGCGCTCTTGCGGATCGACGCCATCGAGCTCCGCCTGCGCAACGTGATGCGCACCGGCCAGCGCAACAGCCAGGGCGCCGTCCCGGCCGGGGCCCTGCGCAACGAGGAGATCCTGCACAAGGCCGCCGCCCATCCGCTCTGGCGGGAGCGCGTGGCGCGGAAGGTGGCCTACGAGGCCGCCCATCCCGGCCGCCGCTACGGCGTCGGCTTCGCCCAGGTCCACAAGGATTACGGCACCGGCGCCGAGGCGGCGGTCGCCTCCCTCGAACTCGATGCGCAGGGCCGCCTGCGCCTGCGCCACGTCGCCCACGAGATGGGGCCCGGCGTCACCACCTCCCAGGCGGCGATGGTCGGCGAGATCCTCGGCCGGGTGCCGTCGGAGACCGAGTTCGGCGTGGTGCGCTGGCCCGAGATGCCCCTGCACACCACCGACCAGCCCTACACCACGCCCCAGGCCGAGGAGGACCGCCGGGCGCAGGATCCCCGCTGGACCCCGCGCTTCACCTCGCCGATGAGCGCGACGAACTCGGCCTACTACCTCGGCCACGCCACCCGCACGGCGGCGCGGTTCCTGGCCGACCACGCGATCTGGCCCGCCGCGCGCTCCCTCTGGGCGCGGGGTGGGAAGGGCGGCGCGCTCGCCTCGTACAACGAGATCACCCGCGACGGCCTGCGCCTCGCGGACGGAGAGGTGCGCGGCGGCGGGCTCCCCGCCCTGTCGCTGGCCGAGGTCGCCGCCGAGGCCCACCGGCTCGGCTTGGCCGTGGGCGTGACCCTCCACACCTTCAACCGCTGGCAATGGGCGGAGGCCGAGTTCGACCTGCCCGGCACGGGGCGGACGCGGCTGCCCATCGACGCCCTGTCGCTGCGCTACGGCGCGGGGGCCGCCCCGGAGCGCCGCGCCCTGATGGACACGGCGGGCTGGCACTTCCTGCCCCGGACGGCGGCCTTCTATCCGCCGACCCAGCGCAACAACGTCGGCACCACCTACTACTCGCCGATGGCGACGCTGGCGGAGGTCGCCGTCGACACCGCCAGCGGCGAGGTGACGATCCTCTCCCACCACTCGATCCTCGAATGCGGCCGCCAGATCGTGCCCGCCCTGGTCTCGGGGCAGGTGCAGGGCGGGCTCGCCATGGGGATCGGCCACGCCCTCAAGGAGGTGTTGCCCCTCTACGAGGACGGCCCCGGCGACGGCACCTGGAACTGGAACCGCTACGAGCTGCCCCGCGCCAGGGACGTCGCTCCCTGGAACCAGACGGTGGAGATCCTGCCGCCGCTCTCCGAGACCGACCCGCCCAAGGGCATCGCGGAGGTGGTGATGATTGCCGTCGTCCCGGCCCTCGCCAACGCCGTGGCCCACGCCATCGGCCATCGCTTCCACGACCTTCCCATCCGGCCCGAGCGTATCCGCGAGGCACTGGCATGAGCGCCGCCATCGAAATCCGCGACCTGACGCTGCGCGTGAACGGCGAGCCGGTCGGCCCCATCCCCGTGCCCGTGGGCACGAGCCTCCTCGACGTCCTGCACGAATGGCTGGGCCTCACCGGCAGCCGGATGGGTTGCGGCCAGGGCATCTGCCACGCCTGCACCGTGATGCTGGACGAGGAGACGGGACCGCGCGAGATGCGCACCTGCATCACCGGCGCCCACTGGTTCGAGGGCAAGAGCATCCGCACGGTGGAGGGCCATGCCCGCACGGAACCGGACGGGACCGTGGTGCTCTCGCCCGTGCAGCAGGCCTTCGTCGAGAACTTCGCCTTCCAGTGCGGCTACTGCACGCCGGGCTTCGTGACCGGGGCGAGCGTGCTCATCGAAACGCTGAAGCGCAAGCCCGTCCGCCGGGACGAGGTCGAGCGCGTCGTCACCGACGCCCTGGACCCGCACATCTGCCGCTGCACCGGCTACGTCCGCTATCACCAAGCCGTGCGCGATCTCGTGCTGGCGACCCCTGGCCTCACCATCGCCTGAGACGCGCCATGGCCTTCCTCCCCCTCTCGACGCCGGCCCGGCGCATCGGGGCCCTGCTCGCCGCGACGGGCCTCGTGGCCGCCGGACTCCTCGCCTCGGGCGTGCTCGAACGCAGCGCCGTGGCGCGGGACGTCGAGACGCCGCTGACCCCCGAGGCGATGAAGGCCCTGGCGCCCCAGGGCGCCAAGGTGGCAGCGGCGGCCGATTGCTTCGCCTGTCACACGGCGCGGGGCGGCGCCCCCTGGGCGGGCGGCCTGCCGCTGGAGACGCCCTTCGGCATCATCCACGCCACCAACATCTCCCCGAGCGCGGAGGGGATCGGCGGCTGGAGCCGGGCCGCGTTCCACCGCGCGATCCGGGACGGGATCGCGCCGGGCGGACGGCACCTCTACCCGGCCATGCCCTACACCTCGTATCGCGGCCTCTCGCCGGAGGACGTGGACGCGCTCTACGCCTACCTGATGACCCGCCCGCCCGTGGCGGTGGCGAACAAGGCGAACACGCTGCCCTTCCCCTTCGACCAGCGCTGGACCCTCGCCGCCTGGAATTTCTTGAACCTGCCGGCCGAAGTGGCCGAACCCGATCCCGCCCGCTCTCCCCTGTGGAACCGGGGGCGCTACGTGGCGGAGGCGCTGGGCCATTGCGGCGAGTGCCATACCCCCCGCAACGCCCTCCAGGCGATGCGGTCCGGCGCGGCCCTCCAGGGGGCGGTGATCGAGGGGATCGAGGCGCCGGACATCACGCCCTCGGGCCTGCGCCGGATGGGGTTCGAGCCGCACGGCCTCGCGCGCTTCATGGCCAAGGGCCTCTCGCCCCAGGGCGGGGCCACGCACCAGATGTTCGACGTGGTGCATTTCTCGACGCAGCACATGGACGCGGCGGACCTCGCCGCCCTCTCGGCCTACCTCTTCGACCGCGACGCCCTGCCGGCCGAGCCGGAGACGCCGCCCGCGCCGGCGCCGGCCGCCGTCCCGCAGGCCGTCTCGCTGCGCGCCAGGGCAACCTATGCCGGGCTCTGCGCCGGGTGCCACGGGCAGGCCGGGGAGGGCATCCCCCACGTCTCGGTGCCCCTGCGGACCAACACGGCGATGCGGGTCGCGAATCCGGGCGGCCTCCTGCGGGCGATCCTCGTGGGGCTCCCCGCGCAGCGCTTCCCCGGACACGAGCGGATGGAGGCCATGCCGCCCTTCGCCGCCCTGATCGACGACGCGGCGCTGGCCGACCTCGCGACCTGGATGCGGGCGGAGTGGGGCGGGCAGGACAAGGCCGTCACGCCGGAGGCGGTGGCGCGCCAGCGCGAGGGGTTGCGGGCCGACGCTTCGCACTGAAGGCGGCTTCACGGGGAACGGGGGCGGACATGATCAAGGCTTGTCGGATCGCGGCCGCGTTGCTGCCGCTCGGGATGGCGGGCGCGGCGGACGCCAAGGAACTCGGGACGGCCTCCTCGGCGCCGGTGGCGCCCGAGGCGACCACCGTGGTGGAGAGCGGCCCGTTCTTCCTCTTCTCGGACACGCAGGTAAGCTACCGCTACCAGTTCCCC
>NZ_BPQE01000028.1 GCF_022179085.1 Methylobacterium aerolatum | reverse complement strand
AGGCCGGGGCGCGGGTGACCCTCGCTGTAATCGCCTCGCTCCTTGCCCTCGGCGCCGTCAGCCTCGGCCTAATCCATGTGCTCGGCCTCGTCTGATCTGCGCTAAGGCATCGATCCCACCCCTTGATGGAAGAATTGCCGTGACACGTTCGTCCCAATCTTCATCCGAGGCAGTCGCGCAGGCAACGGGATGGTTGATGGGGCCGGGTCGCGAAGCGGTGGACGCGGCAGCCCTTCTCGATGGGTTCAGTGCGTGCCTCTCGGGGCTCGGCCTGCCGCTGGCCCGCGCCACCACCCACGCGCCGACCCTGCATCCGTCGTTCCGGTGGGTGATGCGCGTCTGGCATCCAGGAACGTCGAGCCTAGCCCTGCGTCGCCGCCACGGCATCGAGGGCACGCCGACCTTCCACGGCAACACCGTCGAGCACGTGGTCGAGACGCGGACCCCACTCCAATGCCGTCTCGACGGGGATGGGCCGCTGCCGTTTCCCGTGCTTGGCGAGCTTCGCAACGAGGGTCTGACCGACTACCTCATCGCGCCGCTGCGCGCCGCGCGTGGACGCATGGGTGCCGCCTCCTGGGCCACGGCGAGACCGGGCGGCTTCACGCCGATCGAGATCGAGACGTTGCTGGCGCTGGTCGAGCCGTTCTCGCTGCTGTTCGAAATCAAGGCGCTCGACGACATGCTTGGCGCGGTCCTGAGCGCCTATGTCGGGCGCGACCCAGCGCGGCAAATCCTGGCCGGCACAGTGCGGCGCGGCGACGTACGCCTCATGCGGGCCGCGATGATGCTGACCGATCTGCGCGGGTTCGGTGAACTGTCCGACCGGCAAAGCCCCGACCATGTCGTGGCCGCCCTCAACCGGATGTTCGATGCCATCGTGCCAGCCGTCGAGGCGGAAGGCGGCGAGGTGCTAAAGTATATTGGTGACGGGCTGCTGGCCGTGTTCGATGCCGATCGCGACGAGGCCGAGGCGCGCCGTGCCGCCTTGCGTGCCGCCGAGGCCGCACTCGATGCGCTTGCGACCCTGCGCGACGGTGACAGGGCTGCCTTTGAGGTCGGCGTCGCACTTCATGTTGGGGAGGTCGCCTACGGCAATATCGGCGGCGGCGACCGGGTCGACTTCACGGCGATCGGCCGCGATCTCAACGTGCTCGCTCGCGTCGAGCGCCTGTGCAAGACCTACGACACGCCGCTGATCGCCACCGACACCTTCCTCCACGGCCTGGCGCATGCCCTCGAACCGCTCGGCATTGTCGCCCTTCGCGGTTTCGCCGAGCGTCACGCCTTGTTCGGGTGTCGCAGGACCGCGCCTGTCGAAGCACCGGCGGTCTGACGTCGAGACGATATCTGGCACCACCGGCGCGGAGATCCAAAATTCTCAAATCATCGCGTTGGGAGATCGTTCGCATCGCGAAAGACCGTTGGTGGGAATAAAACGCATCCCGTAGCATCTCCCTAGTCGCAAGGAATCGCCACGGGTCCGGTGCCCTCGAACGCATCGACGCCGACGAACTTTGAAGGGAGAGACCATGCACGGATTGGACAGACCGATGAACCGCCGCCTCCTGTTGGGCGGGCTCGGGCTCGGCAGCCTTGCCGCCGCGATGCCGGCCTGGGCCGCGGGCTCGGTGAAGCTGCCGCTACCCGGCGGCCCGGATGTGCGGGATCTCACGACGGCCTTTCCCGGCAAGGGCGAGATGATCCTCCAGCGTACCCATCCGCCGCTGCTGGAGACGCCGTTTGCGGTGTTCGATGAGGGCGTGTTCACCCCCAACGACCGCTTCTACGTGCGCTGGCACTGGGCCTCGATCCCAACCGAGGTTGATGCCGGCACCTTCCGTCTCAAGGTCCACGGTCATGTCGAGAAGGAACTCTCGCTCTCCCTCGATGCCATCGCCGGCCTGCCGCGCTTCGAGATCGCCGCGGTCAACCAGTGCTCGGGCAACTCCCGCGGGCTGTTCGAGCCGCGGGTTCCCGGCGCGCAATGGGCCAACGGCTCGATGGGCAACGCCCGCTGGACCGGGGTACGGCTGAAGGACGTGCTCGAAAGGGCCGGGGTGAAGGCCGGTGCCGTGCAGGTGCGTTTCAGCGGCCTCGACGAGCCGGTGGTCGACGACGCGCCGGACTTCAAGAAGTCGCTCGATCTCGACCACGCCAACAATGGTGAGGTGATGATCGCGTACGCGATGAACGGCGAACAGCTGCCGTTGCTCAACGGCTTCCCGCTTCGTCTCGTGGTGCCGGGCTGGTACTCGACCTACTGGGTCAAGATGCTGTCCGACATCGAGGTGCTGGACAAGCCCGACGATCAGTACTGGATGAAGACCGCCTACCGTATCCCGGACGTGCCGGGCGCCAACATCAAGCCCGGCCAGACCGGCTTCAAGACGGTACCGATCAACAGGATGGTGCCGCGCTCCTTCGTCACCAACCTGACCGACGGCGCCAAGGTGGCGGCCGGAACGCCGGTGGCCATCCGCGGTATCGCCTTCGGCGGCGATTGTGGGGTGAAGGCGGTGGACTTCTCCGGAGACGGCGGGGCGACGTGGTTCCCGGCGCAACTCGGCAAGGACGAGGGCCCCTACAGCTTCCGCCGCTTCGAGGGCAGCCTGCCGGCACTGGCCTCCGGAACCCACACGGTCAGGGTCCGCTGCACCAACACCAACGGCGTGGCGCAGGGCATGGACCGGGTCTGGAACGCCAACGGATTCATGCAGAACGGCATCGAGACCGTGTCCTTCCAGGCCGCTTGAGGAGATTAGCCATGAACCCGATCCATCCGGCAGCCCTCATCGCCGCACTCGCCCTGTCTCCCCTGGTCGCGCTCGCCGCCCCGGCCCCCGAGCCGATGCGCTTCACCTCGCAATCGATCCAGATGCCGACCTCCGACCGGATCTTCCCCGACGGGCCGGGGGCCGAGGCGGTCAATAACAACTGCCTCGCCTGCCACTCGGCCGGGATGGTGCTGACCCAGCCCAAGCTCACGAAGGCGCAGTGGACCGAGACCGTGAACAAGATGGTCCACGTCTACAAGGCGCCGGTCGATCAGGCCGACGTGCAGACCATCGTCGACTACCTCACGGCGTTGAAGCCGACGCCCTGAACCCCCGAATCCCGAGGCCGCCGCGTTTTTTCGCCGGCCTCGGGGAATAGACCGCCCTCGCTGGCATCTCCTTGAGGCGATGCATGGCCGGACCGGTCCCGCACGACGCAATCCGATTTCGAACCCGCCCGCACGGCCGGCCCCAGGCCGCCGGACGAGGGCGCATGCCCGAGAGACACGCTTCATGACCCATGTCCGTTCCAGCCTGCGCGCCCTCCTCGCCGGAGCTGCCTTGCTCCTCGCCCAGGGCCAGCCCGGATCCGCCGCCGGTTTCGACGGCGCGATCAAGAACAACGCGCTGGCCCTGAACGCTGCCGGCACAGTCGCCGCGGTGTCGAACAGCGAGGAGAGCGCCGTCATCGTCTACGATGTCGCCAAGGGGACGGTGCTGCGCCGCCTCGACGGCTTCGTGACGCCGCGCAACATCGTGTTCGCACCGGACGGCACCCGCTTCTACGTCTCCGACAGCGGCACCGGCCGGATCACGATCTACGAGACCGCCACAGGCAAGGAGGTCGGCATTCTCGCCGCCGGGCCAGGGGCCTTCGGCACCGTGCTCTCGGCCGACGGGGGCAAGCTCTACGTCAACAACGAGGCCGCGAGCACGCTGACCGTGTTCGACACCAAGACCATGCTCGCGGAGGCCGTGATCCCCGGCTTCGCGCAGCCGCGCCAGGGCGTGAAGCTGTCGCCCGACGGCAAGACCGTGTTCGTGACGAACTTCCTCGGCGACAAGATCACGTTGGTCGACACCGCCACGAACAAGATCACCGGCGAGATCGCCGGGTTCGACAAGCTGCGCGCCATCTCGATCACCAAGGACGGCAAGACGCTGTTTGCCGCCAACAGCGGCCGCAACACCGTTGGCGTGGTCGATGTCGCCGCCCGCAAGGTCACGTCCGAAGTCACGGTGGGCAAAGACCCCTACGGCGCCGCGCTGACCCCGGACGGGCGCTTCGTCTATTCGGGCAACCTCAAGGACAATTCGCTCTCGGTGATCGACACCGGTACACTCACCGTCGTCGCCACGGTGACCGGCCTGAACGAGCCGCGCCAAGCCATCGCGTTCTCGACCGACAACGCCCGCGCCTACGTCCTCAACCGCGATCTCAGCGTCGCCGTGGTCGATCGCGCGAAGAACGCGGTGGTTTCGACGATGAAGCCGTGAAGCGTCGCGCGTCGGGTGCCTACTCGGCTCCCGGCGCGTTCCCGGTGTCGACCCGTCACGAACGCAGGACAAAGACCCCATGCTCGGCCTGTTCCAGCGCAAGGACCGCCTCATCGTGCACGGAAAGGCGCCCTACAACGCCGAGCCGCCGCTCGATCGCCTTCGGGCGGCGTTCCTCACCGACCAGGCCGACTTCTACGTCCGCAGCCACGGCGACATCCCGGACCTCGACGCCGACGGCTACCGCCTGACCGTAGACGGGATGGTCGCCGCGCCGCTCGACCTCTCCGTCGCCGATCTGAAGGCGCGCTTCGCGCCCGTCACCGTCACGGCGGTGATGCAATGCGCCGGCAATCGCCGGGCCGACATGCTGGCTGTGGCGCCGGTTTCCGGCGATCCGTGGGCGCCCGGTGCCATCGGCAACGCGGAATGGACCGGCGTGCGGCTCGCCGACGTGCTGTGCGCTGCCGGCATCGATGCGGATGATGGGCGCCACGTCGCCTTCGAGAGCCACGACCGGATCGCGGACACGGACACGCGCTTCGGCGCCTCAATCCCGCTCGCCAAGGCGCTGGCCCCCGAGACGCTGCTTGCCTTCGCGATGAACGGCGAGCCTCTCGCCCCCGAGCACGGCCATCCCTTGCGCGTGGTGGTGCCGGGATTTGCCGGCATCCGCAGCCCGAAATGGCTCGCCCGCATCACGGTGCAGGACCGGCCCTCCGACAACCCGATGCAGGCCGACGACTACAAGCTGTTTCCGCCCGACGTGACGGCCGAGACCGCCGAGCCGGCCCACGGCATCACCATCGAGGCGATGCCGCTCAACAGCGCGATCTGCGAGCCCGCCCGCGGCGCGGCGTTGAAGGCCGGCCGGCACGCGATCCGCGGCTACGCCATCGCCAGCGACCGCGCGGTCGCCCGGGTCGACGTCTCGACGGATGGCGGCCGCAGCTGGGCGCAGGCCCGGATCGAGCGCGATGCCGACGCGCCCTACGCCTGGACGTTCTGGGAGATCGAGCGCGAGCTGACCGCTGGCGAGCACGAACTCGCGGTGCGGGCCTGGGATTCCGCCGGCCAGACCCAGCCGGCCGCTCCCGACGACACCTGGAACTACAAGGGCTACCTCAGCGCCGCCTGGCACCGGGTGCGGGTGACCGTCGCCTGATGACCCTCACGCCCGGAGCAGGGCGGTGGCCGCGAGGACCGAGATCGCGATCGGCAGGGCCGCGATCCCGACGGTGAGGAGGCGCGGCATCATCGGGATCTCGGCATGGGCGAGTCGCGCCCGGATCGCCCGGTCCCGCCACACGGCGCCGGAGAATGAGGCGATCAGCGTCAGCGACAGCACCTTCGGCGGCCAGACCGCCAGCACCTCCCGCAGGAAGCGCTAAGCGGCCAGGCCGACGCCGAGTCCGGTCCTTGGCGAGCCTCACCCGCGGGTCGTCGGGGGGGGCACGGGTTTCGCAGGCTCGCTCATCCGGGATCCGACGTTGCGATGAGTTCGAGCAGCGCGTCGGCGGCCCGACTGCGGTAGCGCTCCTTGTGGCGCAGCACCCGGAAGGGTCGGCTTGGCAACTCGAACGCCGCCCGCACCAGGGTCCCGGCCCGAATCGCGGCGGCGACCACGGTCTCGGACAGGACGGTGGCCCCGCCCCCGGCCTCGACGGCGGCGCGCACCGCCTCGTTCGAGGGCAGTTCGAGCGTGACCCGGAGTTGGGCCGGGGCGAGGCCAGCCTCCGTGAGCGCCGCCTCGAAGGCCGAGCGGGTTCCCGATCCAGCCTCGCGCAGCACCCAATCGGCCCCGGCGAGGTCTTCGGGTGCGAGGGCGGTCGCCCCGGCGAAGTGATGGTTTGGGGCGACCACGAGAACGAGTTGGTCCCGCGCGATGGTGGTGCTCGCAAGCGTCGGGTCGTCCAACGCCCCCTCGACGAAGCCGAGTTCGGCCTGCCCGGCGCGCACCGCGTCGGCGGCGTCGGTGGTGTTGCCCACGGCCAAGCGCAGGGCGATCTCAGGGTAGGTGCGGCGGAAGGCGACGAGGTGGCGCGGCAACCAATCGCTCGCGATGGTCTGGCTGGCGTAGAGCGCCAGCGTCCCGCGTCGCATGCCGCTGAGGTCGGCGAGCACAAGTTCGGCGGCCTCGGCCCGGGCGAGCACGGCGCGGGCCTCGACGAGGAACACGCGCCCCGCTTCGGTCAGTTCGATCCCGCGGCCAACCCGGTGAAACAGCTTCGTCGCGTGCCGCCCCTCGATGTTGGCGATCGCCGTGCTGACCGCCGACTGGACGAGGTTCAGCGCCTCGGCGGCCCGCGTCACGTGCTGCCGCTCGGCCACCGCCACGAAGATGCGAAGCTGGTCAAGGGTCATGGCTGCCGACGATCCGGCGCGAGGCCGCGGACCTGCGCATCGACCGCCTGCGCGACGGTGAGCAGCCGGGCCTCGTCGGTGCGGCCGGTGACGACGTAGGACATGCCACCATCGACCCAGGAGAAGGCAGCGATGTCGCCCTCGCGGGCGAAGCGGAAGAGTGTGCGGCCGTCGCCGTCACCGACGCGGCTGTAGAGCGTCAGCCGGGTGCCGCGGTCGTCGTCGTACATCAACATCGCCGCGGGCTCGGTGCCAGCCGGCAACAGGCGCCCGCCCATCAGCCGGAAGCCCTGCGCCGAGAGGTCGGGGGCCGCGACCGCGTGATCGAGACGCTTCGAGAGCCACGTCACGAGGTGGGGCTTCTCGTCGGCGCGCACCTCCACCGGATGCACCGCCTCGACCACGAAGGTGCGGAAGGCTGCGACCGCGTCCTGCGTCGCCGGTGCCTCCGCCACCGCCACCGCGGGCACACCGTGCAGGGCATGGCCGACCCAGCCGCCGGCGCCGCCGAGCGCGAGGCAGAGCACGGCCGCAGCCGCCATGGGGAACCAGCTTGCGCCAGGGTACAGGTGTCGCGAGCGGATGTTGGCCACCCGCAGTCGCGCCGGGATCGCCTCCTCGGCGATCGGCGCGAGGCGGGCGCGCAGGCGCTCGCGCAGAACTCGGTCCGTCGAGACTTCAGCCGCACGCGCGGGGTTCCCCGCGAGCCACGCCTCGACCAGCGCCTGCCGCTCCGGTTCAAGGCGGCCGTCGATCAGGCCGTGCAGGTCGTCCTCGCCGACCGGGCGCGGATCCCCGCTCATTTAACCCTCCTCAGCAGGCCTGTCCGGCCCGTCTCCAGAAATCCGCGCATCCGCGTGCGCGCCCGGCTCAATCGCGACATCACCGTGCCGAGCGGCACCCCGAGCACCTGTGCCGCCTCGGCATAGGACAGGTCCTCCACCGCCACGAGGAGCAGCACCGAGCGCTGCTCCTCGGGCAGGGTGTCGAGCCCGGCGAGCACGTCGCGGGCTCCCAAAGCTGCCCCCGGGTCGGCGCTCGGATCCGGCACCTGCTCCAACGCTTCCGCGCCGAGATCGGCGCCGCGCCGGCCCCGGCGCCGGACGGCGGCCAGGAACAGGTTGCGCTCGATCGTGAACAACCACGCCCGCAGGTCGCCGTCGCGGCGACGCCCGGACCAAGCGGACAATGCCCGCTCCAGGGTGTCCTGGACGAGGTCGTCCGCCGCTTCGCGATCCCGAAGCAGCGCGACCGCGTAGCGCCGCAGGGCCGGGATCTGCGGTTCGATCAGGGCGGCGATCTCGTCCAACGACGTGTCCCAATCAGAAGGAGCCGATCCGGGCATTCACCGATCAGGGCTTGGCGATGTGCCACGCACCGTTGAGGAAGCCGTCACCGGTGGTGTCGCCCGGCTTGGTGTCCTTGGCGAAGGTGTAGAGCGGCTTGCCCTTGTAGGCCCACTGCATCGTGCCGTCGTCCCGGGTCACCGTCGTCCAATCGCCGGAGGCCGCCGATCCGGAGGCCGCCGTCAGGGCCGGCCAGTTGGCGGCGCAGGGGCCGTTGCACATCGACTTGCCGCCCATGTCCTTGTCGAAGGTGTAGAGGGTCATGTTCTTGGCATCCACGAGCGCCGGCCCCTTGGCGGTCTCGGCCGTCATGGCGGGCGCGGCGGCCTGGGCGGCCACGGCGGAGAAGGCGACAGCCGCGAAGGCGGTGCGGATCAGCAGATTGCGCATGGGTGAAGTCTCCCGCGGTCGAGCATGACCGCATCGGGAGGGATGCGGAACGGGCGCCTTTATTCCGCGGACACACGAAAAAAGGCGATCCCATCGGCGTGAACGCTTTTTCGGCCCCGCCGCGGAATAAAGCCGGTCCTCTGGCATCCCTTCCATCGACACCGGATCGGGAGGAGGCCGCATGCGCGGAGCATTGGGATTTGCCGTGACGGCGGCGCTGATGGCGAGCGGCCTCGTCGGCGGCCGGATGATGATGCGCCCGACGCTGGCCGCCAGCGAGCCGCCGGCCGCGTCGTCGACGTCGTTCGACGCGATGATGGCGCAGTCGATGACGCGGATGCACGCCGACATGATGGTTCCGCCCTCGGGCGATCCCGACCGCGATTTCGCCGCGATGATGATCCCCCACCACGAGGGCGCGATCGCGATGGCCAAGGCGGAGCTGCTCTACGGCAAGGATCCGGTCCTGCTTCGCCTCGCGCAGGGAATCGTCGTCGAGCAGGGCCAGGAGATCGATGTGATGCGCCGTGCGCTCGCCGGACTTCCCAAAGCGCCGCAGCCATCGACTGGTGCGGCCCATTCCCACGACCACGGTGCGGTCCCCGCCGCCATGCCCTCGGAGACCCGCCGATGAAGACCGCCCTGACGATCCTCGCCCTCGCGCTGCTCTCCGGCCCGGCGCTTGCCGGGCAGGCCCCGGGCGCAGCGTCCGCCCCGGACGTGCCGGTTAGCGGCAAGGATCGGTTCTACACTTCCGACCAGTTCTCCAACACGGTCTCGGTGGTCGATCCCGCCGCCAACACCCTGCTCGGAGTGATCCGGCTCGGCGACCCGACGCCGATGAACCTGAGCCCGCTCTATCGCGGGCAGCTTCTGGTTCACGGCATGGGCTTCTCGCCGGACCACAGGACCCTGCTCGCGGTCTCGATCGGTTCGAACTCCGTGAGCTTCATCGACACGGCGACCAACGCGGTCCGCCACACCGCCTATGTCGGCCGCTCGCCGCACGAAGCCTTCTTCACGCCGGACGGCCGAGAGGTCTGGGTGAGCGTGCGCGGCGAGGACCATATCGCGGTGCTCGATGCCGCCACCGCCAAGGAGACCCGCCGGATCACCGTACCGAACGGGCCCGGCATGACGATCTTCTCGCCGGACGGCACCTACGGCTACGTCTGCTCCAGCTTCAGCCCCGAGACCGTCGTCATCGACACCAAGACCCACACCATCGTCGGCCGCGTGAAGCAGGAGAGCCCGTTCTGCCCCGACATCGCCGCGACGCCGGACGGCAAGCAGGTGTGGTTCACCCTCAAGGATGTCGGCCGCACCCAGGTGTTTTCGGCGCGTCCGCCCTTCGCGCCGCTGAAGACGATCGAGACCGGGCCGATCACCAACCACGTCAACATCGTCTCGACCAAGGCCGGCCAGTTCGCCTACGTGACGATCGGCGGCCTGAACCAGGTCAAGGTGTTCCGCACCGACGACTTCTCTCAGGTCGCCACCATCGCGACCGGCGCCCTGCCGCACGGGCTCTGGCCCTCGGGCGACGGCAGCCGCGTCTATGTCGGCCTGGAGAACGCCGACACGGCGGCGGTGATCGACACCGCGTCGAACACGGTGATCGCTGAGGTGCCGGTCGGGCAGGGTCCGCAGGGCGTCGCCTACGTCCCGAACGCCGTGCCGGAGGGCGACGGAAAGCAGAACCTCCAGCCGCTGGGAGCCGCCGGCAAGACCAGCGCGCTGACGCTCGCCGGTTCCGATGGCAAGCCGGCGACGCAGGTCACCCTGTTCGACCAGGGCGTGCTGCAGACGCTGCAGGCCGCGGTCACGGGACTGCCCCCGAAGATGCCCTTCGTGCTGGCGCTCGCCGCCGATCCGAAGGGAGCGACCGGCCTGGAGCCGCTCGCCGCCTTCATGACCAACCCGGCCGGCGCGGCCATCGTCAACGCGATCGGTCCGATCCGACAGGTCACCCGCACGGATGCCGGCGCTAGCCGGCGCTACCTCGTGGTGGTCTCGGGCAAGCCCGGTGAACTCGGCAGTGTCGTCCAGATGCAGACTGTGGATTGATCGAGTGGGGGGCGCTAGTTCGGAAGGCGAACACTCATAAGAGTACCTTGGCGGCGCGAGCCCAGTTTCGATGTCTTGTGTGGATGGCTCCCGCATTGCAAGTGGCGAATTGAGCTTCTGACGCGTGGGTCGGGTGCAGTCTTGTGTCCGGCCTGTTGATGCAGTCATTCATGTTGACCGCTGGCCCTGATGGTATCCGCGAGCTGGGTCCCACTCTGCTTTGCGGGCTATGACGCCCTGGACATTCGGCGGGGTGTCCCGGCTCCCGGTCTGACCGGTTCGCCATCAACTCTCATCGTCCTCGCAACCTGGAAACGTTTCCTCTGCGTGCTGTCAGGCGGCCGTGGCCGCCGGTGCGCGGTAGGTGCCGCCGCGGGTCATGATCGCCCAGGCGACCCGCGCCGTGCGATTGGCCGCTGCCACGGTCACGACGCGCACCGGCTTGCGCTGCAGTAGCGTTGGCAGCCGCGGATCGACCGAGGTCGGCATCGCCTTCGCGCGCCGGATCAGAGAGGTCATGCCGACCACGAGCAGGCGGCGCAGGTAGCGGTCGCCCATGCGCGAGATCCGACCCAGACGTTCCTTGCCGCCGCTGCAGTTCTGCAGCGGTGTCAGTCCCAACGAGGCTGCGAACTGCCGACCGGAGCGGAAGCGCTCAGGCTCGCTCACCGAGGCGGCCAGCGCCGTCGCCGAGACGATACCGACACCTGGGATCGTCGCCAGGCGCTGCGACAGGTCGCTGTCCCGATGCCAGGCCAGCAATTCCTTCTCCAGCCGGGTGAGCTGGATCTGCACGGCGCCGATCTGATCGGCCAGCCCGGTCACCACGCGCTGGGCGAGCGGCGGCACTTCAGCCGCGTCTCCAGCCGAGAGCCGGGCTGCCAGTTCGAGCGCATGGCGCAGGCCGCGGGCCATCTCGATCCCGAACTCGGCGAGCAGCCCGCGGATCATGTTCACCAACTGCGTGCGTTGCTTGACCAGCAGGTCGCGCGTCCGGTGCAGCGCCAGCGCCGCCTGCTGCTCGGTCGCCTTCACCGGCACGAAGCGCATGCTGGGGCGCGTCACCGCCTCGCAGATGGCAGCGGCGTCGTTCGCATCGGTCTTACCGCGCTTCACGTACGGCTTCACGTAAGCCGGCGGCATCAGCCGTACATCATGGCCGAGCTTCATGAGCTCCCGGGCCCAGTGGTGCGCCGTGCCGCACGCCTCCATGCCAACCAAGCATCGCGGCAGCTTGGCGAAGAACGGTGCGACCTGCGCCCGCCTCAGAGCCTTGCGTACGACGACGTGCCCAGCTGCATCGACGGCGTGAACCTGGAAGATGCTCTTGGCCAGATCGATGCCGACGGTGGTGATCTCCATGGGGATGGCTCCTGCATGAGCGTGGCTGCTGCTTCGACAGCGACCACATCCTGGCACCGAGATGCCGTCAGTTGGAGCGGGAGCCATCCACCCCATCTGCTTTCGAGAACGACGTCGGACTGCTTCTACGGCGCAGTTGGGTCGGAAGCGGACTAGCTGCTGAGGGTGGTTTTGCGACGGTCTGCTTCTGAGGCAGCAATGCATGAAAGCGGAAGCAGCCGTTCCGAAGGCCGTAGCGCGGCTGGGCCAGTATCCAGCTCGAACCCCAATGAGGTATCCCCGCAAGCCACCAAGCCCTTACATGTTCGTGTGTGTATGGCACAGCCGAACATCGCTCGATAGAGGAAGCCATCTTGGCTCCAGATCCCGACCGGTCTCGTGACGCTCCCCTGGATCGGGCCTTAGCCATCCTGACCTTTGTTGCGAGAGAGCAGCTCAACAAGCTGCTCGAACTGGACGCGATGATCCAGCCGTCGCGGCGCCAGACGGTCGCCGGCCAAGTGTGATCGCGCGAAGGCGCACGAGCCTCGGGCAAGCTTTTCGAGGGAAGACGACGTTAAGCATATCGGGACGACATTGGGTCTTGTAAACGGCGGTCCAATGCCAGGCCATCAAACCGCCCTGCACGCGCTGAGCGCGAAGGCTTCCGGTTTATTGGCGCCCGGACGTAGGTGATTGCTTCTCAACTGGCTTTGCCAGTGGGCTCTGCGGGCTTGGCGAAGCTGCAGTGGCCTGGATTTACTCCGCCCGACACAGGTGCTGGCTACCTTTCGCGCAGCGTCGCGAGGATCATTCGCTTCCGGGTCTCGTAATTGGCTTGCTTGCGGGCGCGCAGCGCTTCGGTCGAGCTCAGCAGGCGGTTGATCGCGCGGGCTTCCTTTGTGCCGAAGACGGAGACCATCTTGAGCATCGCCTCGCACACCACCTCAAACGGAGCACGCCCCGGTTCCACATGATTCAGCGCGTTCCGAGGGCCATGCCCTTTCGACGACGGCGCCACCGTCCACGCGCGTCGGAAACTCCCGGACCCATTCTGCAGACCACCGGCCGCCCAGTTCCGCAAACGAGGAGATACGCGCCGCGTAGATACGGTGGCTGGAACGTCTGATCTTCCCAAGGAGGCCGTCCAAGGCCAATTGCCCCACAAGCGATGTAACGAACCCAAGCTCGATAGAACCGTATGGCTGATAATGGGCGCCGCACGCGGGTTCTTCGAGAGAGGCCCCAGTATCGTTCGGCCAAACCACAGCTTGGAATTCGGGTGCGCCCGTCCGTCCAAGCCCGCACCGAAGGCAGCCACCCTCGCCGACGATGGCAACCGCATGCCCGGCGGCTGCGTGTGCCTCCGTCCATCCGTAGACGATCGGCATCGGCCTGCCACGCCGGCAGTGCCAATCGTTGAGCCGGCTCTCCCCACGCCAGTCGCCCATGCAGGACACGATGAGGTCGTTCTCGATCAGGCGGTCTTCGTGGGCAGCGAGCATCTCCTGCGCGGAGATGGGGAACGCCTCGAACCGCCCGTGGGGATAGTCCACGCACAGCTTCGCGGCCAGCGCCTCCGCCTTGTTGGACCGCACGGAGGCGGCACCTAGGGGGTGACGCCCGACGTTAGCCCAGCTCAGCTCGTCGGGATCGACGAGGTTCAGCCGTCCGACCCCAGACTGGGCGAGTGCGACCGCTACGGGGGCACCGACCGAACCGCACCCCAGGACCGTGACCGTCGAGACCATCAAGCGCTCCGTGCGCGGATCGTGTCCGCGGCCATGTATCCACGCTGCATCCGCACGCTTCGGCTCGTCGCGCACGACCCTGGTCGTTCCGAGATATCGGCGAGTGAGCACTCCATCCGGCAGGCGGGACGAGCGGAAGCCGTCGAACAAAGGCGCGGCCGAACGTCCCCTACTTCGGCGGGGATCCCGAGGCGTCGGGATCGCGACGCTGACGATCCCGGGCCCGAAACGGCCTTCGGCCGCGAGCGCCACGACGAGGTTATCCTGGCGCTCGGACACGAGGCCGGCGAGAAGCCTGGGCACGTCTCCGCCGCAACGGTCGGCGAGCCCCAGGACATCCCGGGCCGTCCGCGGGTACTCGGCCGGCAGCGGCGGACTATCGAGCCAGATGAGCAGCCCCCGTTCGAGCCGTGACCGGTGGAGGGCTTCGGGGCCATACCGGTTGCGCAGCCATTCGGCGCCCTGTGCCTCGGTCTCGCCCAACAGGCGGATGTTTGACGCCTGCCACACGACGATCTCGCGCGAGGGCCGCTCCAGCCTCAGGATGCTGGTCAGACGGCCGTCGGCGGCATTCCGGTCGTACCGCCAGTATGTCAGGAACTCGTCCCGGAAATCGCGCTCGATAATGGCGCCGTCGAGAAGATTCTCGACCAGGGCGCAGCTCTTGCCGAGCAGCCGCTCCACGACGCCGACCGGGTCGTCTGGGTCGATCTCGCTCAAGTTGGCGAGCAGGCACAGGCTGCCGTCCCGCTCGATATGCGGCCACGTCAGGAACGGCGGCCGCTCCACCAGGCCGAACTGCGGCCGTGAGGAGGGGAACCCGGCGGGTATCAGTACGTCGATCCGTCTCGGTTCCCGCTCACCGAAATCGACCGGGAGGCGCCAGCCGGACGCGATCCGGAACCGATGGTGGTATGACGCGAGCGCCCGGGGTTCCAAAGGCGTTGGCTCGACGCCGAGGATCTCCGCCAGGCGGCTGCGAACCTGGTCCACGGCCGCGCGCCAGCGGGGCGATGCCGGCTCAGGCATGGCGACCGCTGCCACGCTCCCGCACGGCACCCGCCGCGGCGGCGCCTCCCGAGATCAGCAGGCCGGAAGAGATCGCCGCCGGCTTGGTCAGCGAAGCGTGACGTCCCGGCGAGACCAGGCGCTCGGCCCGGGCGTGATCGAGGTCCTCGACCGGGCCACGGCCGAAATGGGTCCTGACCGAGACGGAAGCGTTGACGAGCGCGACGGGCCCTAGGGCGGTCTGCCGGCCGGTCAGGTCGGACTGAAGTGCCTCCGAGGCCGTGACGGCCTTGCTCGACGCGCAACGGACGCTCCTCTCGCCGCGGATCCCGATCCGGCTGAGCGGCGTCTCGCCGTACTCGGCCCCTATCGCGATGCCCATCGCTCCGAGGCCGGGCAGCATGCCGCGACAGAGGTCGAACGACGAGCGAAGCCCCCCGGTCAGCATTACCGCCGCATCGACGGTGGCCGCCGGTTCCGTCGCCGTCCGCGTGCCGACGGCGATGAGGGCGTGCAGGCAGTCGCCGATGAAGCGGACCTTCCTCGCGGCGAAATCGTCCCGGGCGCAGGCCGCAAGCTCTCCCCGGATGACGTGCAGGTTCGCCGTCATCTCGGCGATCCGACCGGTGAGGATGCAGGCGTCGACGTATGCTGTGAACCCCGACAGGTCCGCGAACACCGAGCCCAGGGCCATCCTGATCGAACGGCTCGGCATCAACTCGGCGAAATCGATGGTCCGGAGCGGCGGCTCGTGACGGTGGAAGCGGAAAACCGCCTCGGGGGAGGTGAGGGTGTCGAGGTCGAGGTCCGACTTCAGGGCGCGGACCGCGGCCTGAACCCGAGCGCGGGTCGGCGAAGGGTCGTAGCCGGACTGTGTCTGGCCGTAGGCGTCGTTCGCATATCCGTACTGACGGTCCTCCGCGAGAGCGGTGGAGCGCTCGTAGGCCCAGCCTACCGCGGGCTCGCTCAGCACCTTGCGGGCACGATCGCTGAGATAGATGCCGGGCCGGTCCCCTTCGGCGAGCTTGGCGGCGTGGTTTGCAGGGCTGCCAAGGAACAGGGGTTCGAGGTCGGCGCCGCGTCCGCTGCTCACGGCCACGGCGCGGCCGGTGTCGATGCCGATCCTGACCCGGGTGCGGAGGCGGGAGCCGCCGAAGTCACGGCCGGCGGCCTCGATCGTCTCCTTCAGCGTGACCGCGAACGCGACAGCTCGAAGGACACGTTGGCGTTCGTCGCCGGTCGGGGTGACCACGACCGCGTGCAACCGGGGACCGTGGTAGTCGACGCGCTGGGCCTCGAACTCCTCGACCACGCGGTCGGTCGCCGAATAGTGCAGGTGCAGGAACTGGAGGACGCGCTTGTGGCTGGCCTCGGTCTCGCGGCCCTGTTCCTGGATCTGGTCGTGGTAGTCGAGCAGCTGCGCGTAGACGTGCACACCGTCCACGAGGATCGCCCGGTTGCGCGGGACGGCGAAGATGGGCGCCTCATCCAGGCCCAAGCGCTTACCGCGGGCCCGGGCTTCGTTGATGCGCTGCGTGAGGTAGGCCTGGTCGAAGGTCCGGACGTCGATGGACGCCTGTGGCACCGTCGTCATGAAGTGCGCGATGCGGTTCCGGCTTCTGTTGAGGTCCCATGCCATTTTAGCACTCCGCGTCAGATAGAGGACAGGAAGGCGACGAAAGGTCGGCCGTGCTTGTCGGCGAACTCCACGGCGGTCGGCTGGAAGGATGAGCGGACGTCCTCGGGAAGGCCGGCGTAGACCCGGTCGCTGACCCTGACCCGTCCGGTCCGCTGTCCGTTTTCTGGCCGCCACTGCTCGTAACGCGCGGCTTCGTTGACGGGCTGGCCGACGAGAGTGAAGGCGATGCGGTCGCCGCCCCCGAAGTCGCCGACGGACACCTCGCCCGCGTGCAGGCCGATGCGGATGCCGATGGGGAGCCCCGACGCCTCCGCGACCTCGGTCACGCGACGTGCCGCCTCCAGGGCTGCGCGGGTGGCGTGCGCTAGGCCCTTGTTCAGCCGCTCGTCGTCGTTGCATAGCCAGAACGCCATCACGGCGTCCCCCATATGCTTGTCGACTTGCCCCTTCGCCCGGAGGATCTCCTCGACCTGGGGGTCAGTCAGGCTACGCAAGAAATCGCCGACCTCGGCGGGGTCCTTACCCTCGGAGTGCGCCGAGAAGCCTGATAGGTCGCTGAACCAGATCACTGCCTTTGTCTTCACTGGGCGGATGCGGGGCGCCCCGTTGAACAGGATGGCGGACGTCGCCTGGACACCCTCGGGGCATACGAGCCGCCCGATGATCCGGTCCCCGTCGGCGAGATCCCGGGCTTGGGCCGCGCGCATCTCGCTCGCCTGGTCGAGCTTGGCGACAAGTACGCGCGCGACCGTCTCGTACCAGAGCGCCCGAGTATCGGGCTCCAAGCCATCGAGGGTCGCCCGGTCGATCTTCCAAACCCTGGTCCGGCCGGCCGCGACCACCTCGTTGCCTCGTAGCGGCGCCTCCCCGGGCCGTCCGCGCAGGAAAGCCATCTCGCCCACGATCTCGCCGGGGCCCCGCCAGACTACAGACTCTCCGGCCATGACCCTGAGCTGCCCGTCCTCGACGATCCAGAGGCAGTCCGCCTCGTCGTTGGCCAAACACAGCGGTTGGTCGGCGCGCAGGGTGTCGAGCCGGTGCACGGCCTCGAAGCTGGCGATCAAGGCATCGGGATCAGGGCAATACCGGTGCAGGAAAGCACGGATACCGGTTGTTTTCGCTGCCATGTAGTCACTACCGATAGTTTCCAGTTGATCTCGTTTTGTTCGCTGAATCATTTTCGGTGACGAGCTTGTCGCTCGTCACCGAAAGTTTCGCCACGCCAACACTCCGAGTTCTTGTTACGCCATGTCTCGGATCAGCTCACTGTTTACGCACTACTAAGTCAGATGGTTGAGCGGCCTTGCTGTGGCGAAAATAATACGCTTCACTTTGCGGGCATACTTACCGCTCATGCGGGCATATTAATGTTCTCGCCACACCCGGTACAATCAGGGCGTCACGAGCAGCCGGTCGTTCCGCCGCAGGTGTCGCACTTCAGGCAGGTCCCGTTGCGCACGAGGGTGAAGTTCGCGCATTCCGGGCAGGCCTCGCCGACATAGCCCTTCATCTTCGCCTCGGCCCGCCGGTCCTCGACGGAGCGCGAAGGCGCCGCGAAGGGGAGGGTGTCGGCGATGCTGCCGGTCTGCGGCTCCACCTTCAGCGCCGTCGCACCGCGCACCGCGTGAACGGTGCCGCCCGCCGGCGTCGTCTGGCCGGCGGCCGCCGAGGCGACGCCGAGCGTCCCGCCCGCCGGGCCGCCCTGGATCACGGTCAGCCGGTCGGCCGAACCGCGCAGCAGGCCGCGCGAGACGATGGAGGCGGCCGAGGCCGGCTTCGGCCCCTCGCGGGTGGTGTCTCCCGCCTCGCCGCCGCCGAGGACGGTGCCCCCGATCTCGCCGGGAGAGACGTGGGCGAGGTCGGCGCGGCCGAGATACGACACCGCCAGCTCGCGGAACACGTAGTCGAGGAGCGAGGTGGCGTTCTTGATCGCGTCGTTGCCCTGCACGAAGCCCGCCGGCTCGAAGCGCGTGAAGGTGAACGCCTCGACATACTCCTCCAGCGGCACGCCGTACTGGAGGCCGAGGGAGATCGCGATGGCGAAGTTGTTCATCAGGCTCCGGAAGGTCGCGCCCTCCTTGTGCATGTCGATGAAGATCTCGCCGAGGCGCCCGTCGTCGTACTCGCCGGTGCGAAGGTACACTTTGTGACCGCCGACCACGGCCTTCTGGGTGTAGCCCTTCCGGCGGCCGGGGAGCTTCTCCCGCGAGCGGATGCGCTCCACCCGCTCGATCACCCGTTCCACGATCCGCTCGGCCGCCGCCGCCGCCTTGGCCGCGGCGGGCGCCTGGATCAGGGCCTCGACGGCCTCGTCGGCATCCTCCTCCTCGTCGGCGATCAGGGCCGAGTTGAGGGGCTGCGAGAGCTTCGAGCCGTCGCGGTAGAGGGCGTTCGCCTTCAGGGCGAGGCGCCAGGACAGCAGGTAGGCCGCCTTGCAATCCTCCACCGTGGCGTCGTTGGGCATGTTGATGGTCTTGGAGATCGCACCCGAGATGAACGGCTGGGCCGCCGCCATCATGCGGATGTGGCTCTCGACCGAGAGGTAGCGCTTGCCGATCCGGCCGCAGGGATTGGCGCAATCGAACACCGCGTAATGCTCGGTCTTCAGGTACGGCGCGCCCTCCAGCGTCATCGCCCCGCAGACATGGGTGTTGGCGGCCTCGATGTCCTTCTTGCTGTAGCCGAGGAAGGGCAGCAGCTCGAAAGTCGGGTCGGCGAGCTTCTCCGCCGGAACCTTGAGGGTCTGCGTCAGGAAGTCGTCACCGAGCGTCCAGCGGTTGAATACGAACTTGATGTCGAAGGCCGAACGGAGGCCCTTCTCCACCGCCGCGATCTTGTCGTCGGTGAAGCCCTTGGCGCGCAGGCTGCCGGGGTTCACCGCCGGGGCCTGGCCCATGGAGCCGTGGCCGACGGCGTAGGCCTCGATCTCGGCGATCTCGCTTTCCCGGTAGCCGAGCGCCCGGAGGGCATCCGGCACGGCGCGGTTGATGATCTTGAAGTAGCCGCCGCCCGCGAGCTTCTTGAACTTCACCAGGGCGAAGTCCGGCTCGATGCCGGTGGTGTCGCAATCCATCACGAGGCCGATCGTGCCGGTGGGCGCGATGACAGTCGCCTGGGCGTTGCGGTAGCCGTGCTCCTCACCGAGCGCCAGGGCGCGATCCCAGGCGGCCCGGGCGCGCTGCCCCAGGTCGTCCTGCGGGATGTTGGCGTGGTCCAGCGGCACGGGGGCGATCTTCAGGAACTCGTAGCCCTCGGCCTCGCCATGCGCCGCCCGGCGGTGGTTGCGGATCACCCGCAGCATCGCGTCGGCGTTCTCCTCGTAGGCCGGGAACGGCCCGAGTTCGGCCGCCATCTCGGCCGACGTGGCGTAGGACACACCCGTCATGATCGCGGTCAGCGCGCCGGCCAGCGCGCGGCCCTGCTCCGAGTCGTAGGACAGGCCCATCGTCATCAGGAGGCCGCCGATGTTGGCGTAGCCGAGGCCCAGCGTCCGGTAGCGGTAGGACAGCTCGGCGATTTCCCGCGACGGGAACTGCGCCATCAGCACCGAGATTTCGAGCACCACCGTCCAGAGCCGGTTGACGTGCTCGTAGCCTTCCACGTCGAACCGCTTCGTCCCGCGGTCGTAGAGGGTCAGCAGGTTCGTCGAGGCGAGGTTACAGGCCGTGTCGTCGAGGAACATGTACTCGGAGCACGGGTTCGAGGCCCGGATCCGCCCGCCGGCCGGGCAGGTGTGCCAATCGTTCATCGTCGAGTTGAAGTGCAGACCCGGATCCGCCGAGGCCCAGGCCGCCTCGCCGATGCGCTCCCACAGGTCGCGGGCCTTCAGCGTCTTTGTCACCTTGCCGGTGACGCGGGCGGTGAGGTTCCAGTCCTGATCGGCCTCGACGGCCCGGAGGAAGTCGTCCGTGAGCGAGACCGAGTTGTTGGAGTTCTGTCCGGCCACCGTGAGGTAGGCTTCCGAATCCCAATCGGTGTCGTAGACGGGGAACTCGATCTTGGTGAAACCCTGGCGGGCGAACTGCACCACGCGCTTGATGTAGGCGTCCGGCACCATCGCCTTGCGGGCGGCCTTGATCTCGCGCTTCAGGGCCGGGTTGCGCTCCGCGTCGAAGCAGGCGTCGCCCTCGGCCTCGCACTGGGTGCAGGCCTTCATCACGGCGCCGAGGTGCTTCGAGACGACCTTGGAGCCCGTCACCAGGGCGGCGACCTTCTGCTCCTCCTTCACCTTCCAGTCGATGAAGGCCTCGATATCCGGGTGGTCGATGTCGACGATCACCATCTTGGCCGCGCGCCGGGTGGTGCCGCCCGACTTGATGGCGCCCGCCGCCCGGTCGCCGATCTTGAGGAAGGACATCAGGCCCGAGGACTTGCCGCCGCCGCCGAGCTTTTCGTTCTCCGAGCGCAGGGAGGAGAAGTTCGAGCCGGTGCCCGAGCCGTACTTGAACAGGCGCGCCTCACGGACCCACAGGTCCATGATGCCGCCCTCGTTCACGAGGTCGTCCTGCACGGACTGGATGAAGCAGGCGTGGGGCTGCGGGTGCTCGTAGGCGCTGGCCGAGCGGGTCAGCTCGCCGGTGCGGAAGTCGCAGTAATAGTGGCCCTGGCCCGGCCCATCGATCCCGTAGGCCCAGTGCAGGCCGGTGTTGAACCATTGCGGCGAGTTCGGCGCCACCATCTGGCGGGCGAGCATCGCGCGCAGCTCGTCCATGAACGCGGAGGCGTCCTCCTCGGAGGAGAAGTAGCCACCCTTCCAGCCCCAGTAGGTCCAGCAGCCGGCGAGCCGGTCGAACACCTGGGTCGCGGAGGTCTCGGAGCCGAAGCGCTCCTCCTCGGGCAGGTCCGCCAGCGCCGCCTCGTCCGGCACCGAGCGCCAGAGGAAGGAGGGAACGTCGTTCTCCTCGATCTTCTTCAGGCGCGCTGGGACCCCGGCCTTGCGGAAGTACTTCTGCGCGAGCACGTCGCTCGCCACCTGGCTCCAGCTCTCCGGCACGTCGATGCCCTCGAGGCGAAAGACCACCGAACCGTCCGGATTGCGGATCTCGCTGAGCGCCTTGCGGAACGCCATGTCCGCGTAGGGCGACCGGCCGGCCGTGGTGTAGCGACGCTCGAACCGCATGAGACACACCTCTCCCGACGGGGCACGCGGCCCCGGTCCCGCCCTCGGCGGGGGCAACGGAACCGATCCGGCCCGCACTGAGCCCGGCTCGGTTCCGCAACGATGACTTTAGAGACGGGGGCGGCCCGCTGAACGCATCAACCGAAGGGGCACCACCATGACCCGGAGATTAACGCCGCCTCGCTCTCTTCGTCAACAAGTGGTGTGCAGCCAGAAGGTTTCCCGCTACATCTTGTGGTCTGGGAGAAAACCCTGTGGATATCCCTGGGGTGTCGGGTAAGTGTCGTTCCGGCGCCGATGATTTCCGCCGAAAAAATTTTGCGTCCACATGGGACCGCGGGCGAACCGAAAAATTTACTCGAGCCGGCCGTGTCCTGGCGGCGACACCGGCGCGCGCGGCGGTGCAGCACTGGACTCGGGCGCGCCGGGTGCTCATAACCCGCACCGACGCGCCGGGCGCGCGCCCAGGATTCAGGTCGGGTGATGGCACTCAAGGATACCCTGCTGCGCATCTTCACGTGGTGGAACGGGCAGACCGTCTCGGTCGCCGTGGACACCGCGCGGTCGGGCATCTTCGTGGGCGAGGACGAGCTCGGCAACAAATACTACAAGGCCGAGGGGGCGCTGATCGACCGCTCCGTCGGCAGCGAGCGGCGCTGGGTCGTCTACAACGGCTACGCCGACGCCTCGAAGGTTCCGCCCGGCTGGCGCGGCTGGCTGTGTCACAACGTCGATGTCGCCCCGAGCGAAGAGCAGTATACGCCCAAGCCCTGGCAGAAGCCGCACGTCGAGAACCAGACCGGCACGGCCAATGCCTATCGGCCGCAGGGCTCGCAGCTCTCCTGGGGTTCCCGCCCGGCCGCGACGGGCGATTACGCGCCCTGGTCGCCGGAGTAGCCGAGCGCACGTCGCGGGCGACCGTCGATTCCCGTCGGCGGCGCCCTTTTGCCGCCAATGTTGCGGTGTTGAACCGGACGCGATCCGCCCGCCGCGTCGCCGTCAGGCCGGCGGACGCCAGCCCGCCGAGAGGCACCGCCTTGAGCCGCATCGTTTTCCGCGCCGTCCGGGCGCTCTGCTTCGGCGCCGTGGCGCTCGCTGCTGTCCCGGCCGTCGCCGACAAGATCAAGAACCCCACGGCGGTGTTCTCCGGCCTCGACAAGATCACCGGCCGCATCGTGACCTTCGAGGTCGCCGTGGACGAGACGGTGCAGTTCGGGGCGCTGCAGCTCACCCCGCGCGTCTGCTATTCGCGCCCCCCGACGGAGCCGGCGAAGACGACCGCCTTCCTCGAGGTCGACGAGGTCACCCTCGACAACAAGTACCGGCGGATCTTCACCGGCTGGATGTTCGCATCGAGCCCCGGCCTGCACGCCATCGAACATCCGATCTACGACGTGTGGCTCCTCGACTGTAAGGGCGGATCCGACGTGATCGCCGAGGCGAAGGAGCAGGAGGACGTCCCGGCCGTGGCCGCCAAGCCCGAGAAGCCGGGCAAGCGCAAGGACCAGACGAAGACCGCCCAGCAGGTCAACTCCGCCGGCCAGGTGGATATCGAGGCGCCCCGCGGCGTGCCGGTGCAGCCGAAGCAGAAGCCCTCCCGCAAGTTCTTCCCGTCGAACGAGGGACCGGCCCCCGCCCCGCCGCCGCCCCAGCCGCAATCGATCTTCGACGCGATCTTCCGCTGAGACCTCGCCTCCGCGCGGGCGCCGAGGCGGCGCGGAGGGGGCCCGGGTGAATCACTCCCCGCCGGTGAGGGCCAGCAGCACCTGCTCGCCGGTGACGCTGCCGTCGCCGGGCCAGACGCCCCAATCGGCCTCGTCCTCGAGGGCGGCGGCGAGGCGGCGCTTGTAGGCGTGGCGGGGGATCTCCTCGGCGCCGAACTGGGACAGGTGGTCGGTCACGAACTGCGTGTCGGCCAGCCGATAGCCGCCCGTCCGCAGCCGCGCCATCAGGTGGACGAGGGCGACCTTCGAGGCGTCCCGGGCGCTGTGGAACATGCTCTCGCCGAAGAACGCCGCCCCGAGCGAGACGCCGTAGAGGCCGCCCACGAGCCGCCGCGGCTCGCGCGAGAACACCTCGACGGTGTGGACATAGCCCCGGTCGAACAGGGCGCCGTAGAGCTCGCGGATCCGCTCGTTGATCCAAGTGCGCTCGCTGTCCCGGCGGGGGCCGGCGCAGCCGTCGATCACCGCGTCGAAATCCGTATCGCAGCAGACCTCGAACTGGTCGCTCCGCACGGTGCGGGCGAGGCGGCGCGGAACGCGGAACCCATCGAGCGGCAGAATACCCCGCGCCCTCGGCTCGACCCAGTAGAGGGTCGGATCGTCGGCGTCCTCGGCCATCGGGAAGATGCCGGCGGCGTAGGCCTTCAGCAAAATCTCGGGCGTGATGTCGATGCGAGCGCCGTCCTGCATGGCGTGACTGTCGCGCGACGCCGCCGGGAACGCCAGGGGGGACGGCTCAGGTCTTGAGGTTGCCCCCGGCCAGGGCGGTCTCCAACCAGTGGATGTCGTACATCCCGTTCTGGACGTCCTGATTGCGCACGAGCGCCCGGAACAGCGGCAGGGTGGTGTCGACCCCGTCGATGACGAATTCGTCCAGAGCCCGGCGCAGGCGCATCAGGCACTCGTTGCGGGTGCGGCCGTGGACGATCAGCTTGCCGATCAGCGAATCGTAGTTCGGCGGGATGCGGTAGCCCTGGAAGGCCGCCGAATCGACCCGCACGCCCAGCCCGCCGGGCGGGTGATAGTAGGTGATCTGGCCAGGGGAGGGGCGGAAGGTTTCCGGGTCCTCGGCGTTGATCCGGCACTCGATGGCGTGACCCTCGACCTTGATGTCGCTCTGCGACACCGAGAGCGGCGCCCCCGCGGCGACCCGGATCTGCTCGTTCACGAGATCGATCCCGGTGATCATCTCGGTGACCGGGTGCTCCACCTGGATGCGGGTGTTCATCTCGATGAAGTAGAAACGGCCGTCCTCGTACAGGAACTCGATGGTCCCGGCGCCGAGATAGCCGAGCTTCTTCATGGCGTCGGCGCAGATGCCGCCGATCTCGGCGCGCATCGCCTCGTTGAGGGCGGGCGAGCCGCCTTCCTCCCACACCTTCTGGTGACGGCGCTGGAGCGAGCAGTCGCGCTCCGCGAGGTGGATTGCGTCGCCCCGACCGTCGCCGAGGATCTGCACCTCGATGTGGCGGGGCTTCTCGAGGTACTTCTCGAGGTAGACCGCGTCGTCGCCGAAGGCCGCCTTCGCCTCGGAGCGGGCCATGCCGATGGCCTGATCGAGGTCGGCTTCCGTGCGGGCGACCTTCATGCCGCGCCCGCCGCCGCCCGAGGCGGCCTTCACCAGCACGGGATAGCCGATCTCGGCGGCCACCCGCTTGGCCTCGTCGCCCGGCTCCACGCCGCCGTCCGAGCCCGGAACGCAGGGGATGCCGAGGCTGATCGCCGTGCGCTTCGCCTCGATCTTGTCGCCCATCACGCGGATATGCTCCGCCTTCGGGCCGATGAAGCCGATCTCATGGTGGGCCAGCACCTCGGCGAAGCGGGCGTTCTCCGACAGGAAGCCGTAGCCCGGGTGCACCGCGTCGGCCCCGGTGATCTCGCAGGCCGCGATGATCGAGGGGATGTTGAGGTAGCTGTCGCGGGCGGCGGGCGGGCCGATGCAGACACTTTCGTCCGCGAGGCGCACATGCATCGCGTCGGCGTCGGCGGTGGAATGCACCGCGACGGTGGCGATGCCGAGTTCCTTCGCCGCCCGCAGGATCCGCAGCGCGATCTCGCCCCGGTTGGCGATCAGGATCTTATCGAACATGGCGACAGCTTCTTCGAGCGGCGCGGAGCCGGGGAGGACCCAGGAGTGTCACGCGATGGTCGGCGTCACGCGATGACGAGGAGCGCCTCGCCGAACTCGACCGGCTGCCCGTCCTCGACGAAGATCGCGGTGACGGTTCCGGCGCGGGGCGCGACGATCTCGTTGAAGGTCTTCATCGCCTCGATCAGCAGCAGCTTGTCGCCGACCTCGACCTTCGAGCCGACATCGATGAAGGCCTTGGCCTCGGGCGAGGGGCGCATGTAGGCGGTCCCCACCATCGGGGAGGGCACCGTGCCGGGCTCCGTCCGGCTCGGCTCCGCGGGCGCGAGGGAGCCGGGCATGGACGGAACCACCGGTGCCGCCAACGCGACGGGGGCGGCGGGCGCCGCGACCTGCATCGTCACGGGCTCGATGCGGCGCACGACGCGGATGCGGAGATCGCCCTTCTCGACCTCGATCTCCGATAATCCTGTCTCGGTGACGAGGTGGGCGAGTTCGCGGACGAGCTCGGGATCGATGGAGTCGTGCTTGGACATCCGGCCTTCTTCGTGTGGCATCGGTCGAAACGTCCGGCGGGACGCGGCCGATCTCGGCGGCGGCGGCGGCATCGGGTGCCGGCCGCCGCGGCGACCCGCGCTCTTAGACGAACGAGCCCCCCCGCGACAAGGCCGCCGGGCGGGGCCGGGTTCGGAATGGGCGCCTCAGCAGGAGGCGTGACCGCACTGGCGCACGTCGGAGATGGTCTTGCGCATCGGCTCGACCCCTACAGCGCCGGGAATCACCTCGTCGCCGACGATGAAGGCAGGGGTTCCCGAGAGGCCGAGCCGGTCGCCGAGACCGCGATTCTCGGAGATGGCGGCCTTCACCTCGGGGGCGGTCATGTCCTTCTGGACCTTGGCCGTGTCGAGGCCCATGTCCTTGGCGACCTGGAGGGCCTTGGCGCCGTTGACCTTGCCCTTCGACTCCAGCAGCTTCTGGTGGAATTCGAAGAGCTTGTCGCCCTTGATCTGATTGGCGACGGCCACCGCGACCTCGCTCGCCTCAACGGAATCCTGACCGAGGACGGGGAAGTCCTTGATCACGACGCGCAGCTTCGGATCGGACTTGATCAGGGCCTGCACGTCGCTGAGCGCCTTGCGGCAGTAGCCGCAATTGTAGTCGAAGAACTCGATCAGGGTGACGTCACCCGCAGGGTTGCCGGCGACCACGTCGTGCGTGCCCTTGGTGAGGAGGTCGCGGGCCTCCTTGAGCGCGGCGGCCTGGGCGAGGCGCTGCGTCTCGACCTGGCGCTTCTCCGCCTCGGCGAGGGCGTCCTGCAGCACCTCGGGATTCTTGATCAGGTAGTCCTTGATGATCCCCTCGATCGCGCTGCGCTGGGCATCCGTGAACGGCGCGGCGGCGTTCTGCGCGAGGACGGGTGTCGCGACGCCGAGGCCGAGGGCGAAGGCCAGGACGGGCAGGGAACGGAAGGACGGCATGGAACCTCGCGGAGGCGCGAGCGCCGGATCTGCCGCTCGCGCAAGGGTCGTATGATCCTGGGTCGTATGATCCTGGGGTTTGGCGTTTTCGCGGCACGCGGTCAAATAGCGGGCGAGCCATCCGCCCGGAGCGCCCGATGGGCGCGCGCAATGCCAGCGAGTCCGATGATCCCTCCCTCCCGCCGGTCCGAAGCCGTCGCACCCTTCATGGTGATGGACGTGATGTCCGCCGCCGCCGCCCGGGAGCGGTCGGGGCTGGACGTGGTGCACATGGAGGTCGGCCAGCCCTCGGCCGGTGCGCCCCGGCCCGTGATCGAGGCCGCGCAGAAGGCCCTGGCGCTGGGCCGCGTGCCCTACACGGAGGCGCTCGGCCTGCCGGCCCTGCGCGAGAGGATCGCCCTCGATTACCGGACCCGCTACGGCGTCACCGTGCCGCCGGAGCGGGTCATCGTCACCACCGGCTCCTCGGCCGGGTTCCTCCTCGCCTTCATGGCCCTGTTCGATGCGGGCGTCCGGGTCGGCGTGCCGCAGCCGGGCTACCCGGCCTACCGCAACATCCTCGCGGCCCTCGGCATCACGCCCGTGCCGATGGTGCTGCGGCAAGAGGACCGTTTCGCGCCCACCGCCGACCTCCTCCAAGCGACCCACGAGGCCCACGCCCTGAAGGGCGCCCTGGTGATGAGCCCGGCCAACCCCTCCGGCACGGTGATCGTGCCCGGCGCCCTCGACGCCCTCTGCCGCCGGGCCCGGAGCCTCGGCCTGCCCCTCATCTCGGACGAGATCTACCAGGGCCTGACGTACGGCGCGCCCGCCGCCACGGCCCTGCAATTCGAGCCGGAGGCGGTGATCATCAACTCCTTCTCGAAGTACCATTGCATGACCGGCTGGCGGATCGGCTGGATGGTGCTGCCCGAATCCCTCGTCCGCCCGGTGGAGCGGCTGGCGCAGAACTTCTACATCTCGGCGCCCTACCTCTCGCAGGTCGGTGCGGCGGCGGCCTTCGACGCGACCGAGGAGCTGGAGGCGGTGCGCGAAGGCTATGCCCGCAACCGCGCGATCCTCCTCGACGCCTTCCCCGGCCTCGGCCTCGGCAAGGTCCACCCCGCCGACGGGGCGTTCTACATCTATAGCGACGTCTCCGCCCTCACCGACGACGCGGCGGGCTTCTGCAAGCGGATGCTGGCCGAAACCGGCATCGCCGCCACGCCGGGCCTCGACTTCGACCCGGCCGAGGGCGGACACCACATCCGCTTCTCCTTCGCCGGCTCGGAGCAGGATTGCCGCGAGACCGTGACGCGGCTCAAGGCGTGGATGGGGTAGCCGGGTCCGGCCTCACCCCACCCGAACGAGGGCCTTCACCGCCCCCGGCAGCTCCGAGAAATGCTCGATCACCCGGTCGGGCGAGAGGTCGGCCACGGGAACGTCGGTGTAGCCGAAGGTGACGGCGACAACGGCGATGCCCGCGGCCTTGGCGGTGTCGATGTCGGTGCGGGAATCGCCCACCATCACCGCCCGGCCCGGGTCGCCGCCCGCCCGGGCGATCGTGTCCGTCAGGTGGCGCGGGTCGGGCTTGAAATGCGGGAACGTGTCTCGCCCGCAGATGACCGCAAACCGGTCGGCCACGCCGAGGGTGGTGAGCAGCTTCACCGATTGTCCCTCGAACTTGTTCGTGCACACGGCGAGGCGGAAGCCCGCCGCCTCCAGCGCGTCGAGGGCCGGCACCACGCCGTCGAACAGGTGGGACGTGTCGGCGAGGTGGTCGTCGTAATGGGCGATGAAATCGTCGAAGAGCCGCTCGTGGTCCTCATGGCTCAGCGCCCGGCCCTCCGCCTCGAAGCCCCGTCGGATCAGCGCCTTGGCGCCGGCGCCGATCAGGTCGCGCGCCTGGGACAGGGGCAATTCCCGGAGGCCCTCGCGGGCGAGGAGGATGTTCAGGGTGCCGATGAGGTCTCCGGCCGTCTCGGCCAGGGTGCCGTCGAGGTCGAACACGGCGATGGGCGGGGCGGCCATGAGGTCATCCAGAAGGTAGGAGCGCCGTCCGGCTCGTGCATCGATCCAGGCGGGGCGTCGGCCGTGCCTGAAAAAATCGATGCAGAAACAATGAGCTAGGGCAGGGGCGCTGGAACGGGGCGAGTGCGTCACTGCACTAGCTGCGCCCGCGCCGCGCGGCAAGGCACCGCGCACGGTCGCGATGCCTCAGGTTCGCCCGAAACGGACGCGAAAGCGACGCCTCCACTCCCGCGGAAATCCCATGCGCCCGATCCTGCCGACGCTCCTCGTCTGCGCCACGCTCAGCGCGCCCCCGGCGCTGGCCTCCTCCTACGAGTTCGTGCCCGCCCCGCAGAACGATCTCAACCGGATGTACCGGATCGATAAGGTGACGGGCGAGGTCACCTCCTGCCAGTACGGCCTGCAGGAATCCGGCGGCGGGATCGGGCAGACGGTCTGCTTCGGCGCGGGGGAGGGCGCCGGCGCCCAGCCGCCCTCCGAGTACGGCCTCGTGGCGAGCCGCCACGCCCGCGAGGCGGGGGTGTTCCGGGTCAACTACCGCACGGGCGAGATGAGCATCTGCTTCGTGCTGGTGAAAAAGGAGCAGGTGGTTTGCACCCAGCAGTCGCGGCCCGGTGCCGAGGCAACCGAGGGTGTGCAGACCGGACGGACGGGTCCGAGCGCCACTCCGCCACAGGGTGGCCGACCCTGATGGATTCGGGCCGCGACAGACGTTCCGAACGCGGCGGCGACGTGCTACGGGCGCGGCGAATCTTCCTCACGGTTCCTTCGCGAATGACCGAATCTCCTTCCGTCGCAGCCAGCCGGATCTTCCGGCGATGAGCGGTCCCGACCTGCGCCGGGCCGCCGCCGCCCGCGCCCTCGATCTCGTGCGGCCCGGCATGCGGCTGGGCCTCGGCACCGGCTCCACGGCGGCGGCCTTCGTCGCCCTCCTCGGCGAACGGGTGCGCGACGGTCTCGACATCGTCGGCGTGCCGACCTCCGAGGCGACGCGCATCCAGGCGGAGGGATTGGGCATCCGCCTCTCGACCCTCGACGCGCTGCCCGAACTCGACCTCACCATCGACGGCGCCGACGAGGTCGATGAGCGCCTGCGCCTCATCAAGGGCGGCGGCGCGGCCCTCCTGCGGGAAAAGATCGTCGCCTGCGCCAGCCGCCACATGGTGGTGATCGCCGACGCGGCCAAGCGCGTGGACACCCTGGGTGCCTTCCCCCTGCCCATCGAGGTCAACCACTTCGGCCTCGCCGCCACGCAGCGGGCGGTGGAGGCGGCCATCGCCCGGTCCGGCGCGGCGGGTCCAGTCGCCCTGCGCCGGGGCGCGGACGGCGCCGCCGTCACCACCGACGGAGGACACGTCATCCTCGATGCGAGGCTCGGGGCGATCCCCGATCCCGAGGCGCTCGGCGCGGCCCTCTGGGCGGTCCCCGGCGTCGTGGAGCACGGTCTCTTCCTCGGAATCGCCTCCGCCGCCATCCTCGCCGCCGAGGTAGATGGAGAGGCCGAGGTCACGGTCCTCGGCACCCCCCCGACCTTCTGACCCAGGCCATCCGTGATGCCCGCGCCGCCGGCCCGATGATTCCGGTGGCGGGCGTCCCCGCTCCAACCCTCAGGACCCGCCCATGTCCCGCCTCCTCGCCGCCGTGCTCGGCCTTGCGCTCGCCGCCACCGGCCTGCCCGCCCTCGCGCAGACCAAAACCCCCGCCGCCGCGGCGACCGCCGCCCCGGCCATCTCGGCGAATCACCTCGCGCTCGCCCGTGAGGTGATGCTGAACTCGGGTATCGCCCGCTCCTTCGATTCCATCATCCCGTCCTTTGCGGAGCAGATCCGCAAGCAGGCCATCACACGCCCCGAGATCCAGAAGGACCTTAACGAGGTGCTCGTGCAGCTCCAGCCGGAGATGGAATTGCAGAAGCAGCGCATGATCGACATCGCCGCCCGGCTCTACGCCTCGCGTCTCACCGAGGCGGAACTCACCGACATCGCGGGCTTCTTCCGCTCGCCCGCCGGTAAGCGCTACGTCGAGACCCAGCCGCTGCTGCTCGACGAGATGGTGCACGCCATGCAGGGCTGGACCGAGGAGGTGTCGGAATACATCATGGTCCGCGTGCGCGCCGAGATGGGCAAGCGCGGCTTCAACCTCCAGTAATCCGTGGCGGAGGCGGCCACCGGCCGGATGCATCCCGCCTTCACGATCGGCGGCGCGGCGCTCGCGCTGATGCCGCTGGCGATGACCCTCGCGAGCCGATCGAGCCCGGCCGTGGTGGGGTTCGCCGCCCTGTGCTTCCTCGCCGGATGCTGGCGCGTGGACCGGGCCGCCCTCCGCGCCCTGCTGCCGCCCCTCGTCTCGCCCCCCGGGCTCGCGGCACTCGCCTTCCTCGCCTGGAGCGTGATCTCCCTCGCCTGGAGCCCGTTCCCGGCGCTGTCTCTCAGGATGCTGTCCGAGTTCCTGCCGACGCTGCTCGCGGCCTACTGCCTCGCGCGCCTCGCGCCCGGACGACTGCCCGGCTTCGCGCCGACCCTCGGCGCCGTGGCCGTCGTCCTGTCCGCCGCCTACGTCGCCGTCGATCTGGCCGCCGACATGCCGGTGGAGCGCTTCCTCGGCAGCCGGGTCGCGGCGTTCGTCTTCAACCGCTCGGTCATGACCCTCGATCTCGTGGCCGGGCCGCTCGCCTTCGTCCTGTGGCGGGGGCGGCAACGGGTGGCGGCGGTGGCGACGCTGGCCTTCACCATGCTCGGCGTCCTGCGCTCGATCAGCGGCGCGGCGATGATGGGCCTCGCCGCCGGGCTCGGGATGGCCGGCCTCGCCCGCCTGCTGCCCCGCCGGGCCGGGATCGGGCTCGCGGGGCTCGGGCTGGGCCTCGCCGTGGCGCTGGCCCCGGTGGAGGGCGATCTCCTCGCCCGCGTCATGCCCGACGCGATGCACGCGCAGTTGACGCAATCCTCCTCGCGGGCGCGGGTCGCCATCGCCCGGAGCTTCGGCGCCGCCGTCGCCGCCGACCCCTGGCGGGGTGCGGGGTTCGGCACGAGCGGACGCTTCGCCGAGACGCCCGCCGCCGCACGGATCCCCGGGGAGATGCGGGTGCTCCTCGGCGTGGGCCATCCGCACAACAGCTTCCTGCAGGTCTGGGCCGAGCTCGGCCTGCCGGGGGCGTTCCTGGCCGCCCTCGTGCTGATGCTCATGCTGGACCGGCTGGCGCGGCTGCCCCGGCCGGACCTCGCGGTCGCCCTCGGCCTCGTGGCGACCTCGGCCGCCATCGCCTTCGTGGAGCACAATGCCTGGGCGGCGTGGTGGACGGCGGGGCTCGGCGCTGCCATCTCCTGGGCGAGGGAAGCGGCCCGCCAGCGGGTCGAGGATGCCGCGACGCGGTCCTTCGCGATGGGTGGACAGGCATGAGCGACGACGTCGATCTCTTCGTCATCGGGGGCGGCTCGGGGGGCGTGCGGGCCGCCCGGATCGCGGCGGGCTACGGCGCCAGGGTCATGCTGACCGAGGAATACCGGGTCGGCGGCACCTGCGTCATCCGCGGCTGCGTGCCGAAGAAGCTGATGGTCTATGCCGGCCGCTTCCGCGACGAGTTCGAGGACGCCGCCGGCTTCGGCTGGACCGTCGAGCCGCCACGGTTCGACTGGAGCGTGCTCAAGCGGCGGCGCGACGCGGAGGTCACCCGGCTCGAAGGCATCTACGACGCCAACCTGCTCCGGGCGGGCGTCGAGATCGCGCCGGAGCGCGCGGTGATCGAGGACGCCCACACGGTGCGCCTCCTGACGTCGGATCGGCGCGTGAAGGCCGGGAAGATCCTCGTGGCGGTGGGGGCGCGCCCGCTCAAGGAGCCGACGGTCCCCGGCATCGAGCATGCCATCACCTCCAACGAGGTGTTCGAGCTGGAGAGCCTGCCGGAGCGGATTCTGGTGATCGGCGGCGGCTACATCGCCGTCGAGTTCGCGGGTATCTTCGCGGCGCTCGGGAGCCGCACGACCCTGATGCACCGGGGCGACCGGCTGCTGCGCGGCTTCGACGACGAGGTGCGCGACGCCCTCGCCGAGGCCTATTCCCACCGGATGGACCTGCGCCTCGGCCGCACCCTGGACCGGATCGACCGGCGGGCGGACGGCCTCCAGGCGACGCTGGACGACGGCAGCACCATCGCGGCCGACCAGATCCTGCTCGCCACCGGCCGCCGGCCGAACGTCGAGGGCCTGGGACTGGAGAATGTCGGGATCACGCCCGATGCGGCGGGGGCGATCCCCGTGGATGCCTTCTCGCGGACCTCGGTGCCGTCGATCTTCGCCGTCGGCGACGTCACCAACCGGGCCAACCTGACGCCCGTGGCGATCCGCGAGGGGCACGCCTTCGCCGACACCGAGTTCGGCGGCAAGCCAACCACCGTGGACCACAGCTTGATTCCGACGGCCGTCTTCTCGACGCCGGAGATCGGCACGGTGGGCCTGAGCGAGGCGGCGGCGCGGACGGCCTGCGGCCAAATCGACGTCTACAAGGCGAGCTTCCGCCCGATGAAGGCCACCCTGTCGGGGCGGGAGGAGCGCATCCTGATGAAGGTCCTCGTCGAGGCCGCGAGCGACCGGGTGGTCGGCGTCCACGTCTTCGGCCACGACGCGGGCGAACTGATCCAGGCGGTCGGCATCGCCGTGACGATGGGCGCCACGAAGGCGGATTTCGACCGCACCATCGCCGTCCATCCCACCGCCGCCGAGGAACTGGTCACCATGCGGGTACCCGCCGTAACAAAACACCCTGTGGGTGTAGGCTAGGCCGGAAATCCGCTCCACCGCGCGACGAACGCTCGTCCGGGCCTCGACGGCGTGCACCTCAGAGCCATATCACGGCGATGGGCAAGCAAGGCTCGGGCAACGGAAAGCGGGACGACGCGCATGCGCGTCGGCAGGCCATCATCGATGGTTTGCTGGCCGACGCCCTGCGTCCGGCCTTCACCTATCGGCTGCCGAGCCAGGAATCGCTCCCGGCCGACATCCGCAAGGCGATCGACCGGCTGCTCGCCAAGGCCGAGGCGCAGCGCAGCCGCTGCCTGACCTACGACGACCTGGAGGAGGCGCTGCCGCCCCGGGACGTCTCGGCGGAGGATCTGGAGGCGATCTTCTGGATCCTCGCCGAGCACGGCATCGAAGTCGAGGACGGCGAGCCGGGCGACTGACGCTCCGTTCCCGCGCCCCCTCGCGATCCGCGAAAGACTTCTCTATAAGCGCCCATCCGCGTGTAGGGCGCGGCCGCACGGAAGGAAGTGCGTGGAGAGGTATGATGGGCGAGCGCTGGACACCGACGACGTGGCGAAATCTGCCGATCCAGCAGGTTCCGGCCTATCCGGACGCCGCCGCCCTGGCTGCCGTCGAGACGCAGATCGCGAGCTTTCCACCGCTGGTTTTTGCCGGTGAGGCGCGCAAGCTGAAGTCGGCCCTTGCCCGGGTTTCGACCGGTGAGGCGTTCCTCCTCCAGGGCGGCGACTGCGCCGAAAGCTTCGACGAGCACTCGGCCGACAATATCCGCGACTTCTTCCGCGTCTTCCTGCAGATGGCGATGGTGCTCACCTTCGCGGGCGGCTCGCCCGTGGTGAAGGTCGGCCGCATCGCCGGGCAGTTCGCCAAGCCGCGCTCCTCCCCGAACGAGACGCAGGACGGCGTGTCGCTCCCGAGCTACCGGGGCGACATCGTCAACGGTCTGGCCTTCTCGGAGGAGGCCCGCGTGCCCGATCCCCGTCGCCAGCTCGAGGCGTACCGCCAGTCCGCGGCGACGCTGAACCTGCTGCGCGCCTTCGCCACCGGCGGGTACGCGAACCTCGAGAACGCGCACCGCTGGATGCTGGGCTTCGTGAAGGACTCGCCGCAATCCTCGCGCTACCAGGATGTCGCCTCGCGCATGACCGACGCGCTCGGCTTCATGCGGGCCATCGGCATCAACCCGGAGACGCACCAGGAGGTGCGGACCACCGATTTCTACACCAGCCACGAGGCGCTGCTGCTCGGCTACGAGCAGGCCCTGACCCGCGTCGATTCGACGAGCGGTGACTGGTACGCCACCTCGGGCCACATGCTCTGGATCGGCGACCGCACCCGCCAGCCGGACCATGCCCACGTGGAATACGCCCGCGGCATCAAGAACCCCATCGGCCTGAAGTGCGGCCCCTCCATGACGGGGGAGGGGCTCATCAAGCTCATCGATCTGCTCAACCCGGAGAACGAGGCCGGCCGCCTCAGCCTGATCTGCCGCTTCGGGGCCGACAAGGTGGGCGACCACCTGCCGAACCTCGTCCGGGCCGTTGAGCGCGAGGGCCGGTCCGTCGTGTGGGTCTGCGACCCGATGCACGGCAACACCATCTCGGCGGGCGGCTACAAGACGCGACCCTTCGACCGGGTGATGCACGAGATCGAGAGCTTCTTCGCCGTCCACCGGGCGGAGGGCACGATCGCCGGCGGCATCCACTTGGAAATGACCGGCAAGGACGTCACCGAGTGCACGGGCGGCGCCCGCGCGCTCACCGCCGACGACCTGAGCGACCGCTACCACACCTATTGCGACCCGCGCCTCAACGCGGAGCAGGCGCTGGAAGTGGCGTTCCGCACGGCGGAGCTGGTCAAGCGCGAGCGGGCCGAGATCGAAACGCCGCGCCTCGACGCGGCGGAGTAAGCCGCTCTCCCCGTCGTTGCAGGCGGGGCGAAGCCATCGAGGGCAGCGGGACGCGTCCAACCGTGTCGCTGCCCGTGTGGCTCGCGGATGCGCGCAACGACGGCGGGGGCAAGAGACGCCCTAAGCGATCGCCCGCGAGGCACCGTTCCAGCGGGCGATGAGACCCGCCACCTGGCCGATCGGCACCGGGCGGCTGAACAGGTAGCCCTGTACCTCGTCGCACCCTTCGGCCCGCAGGCGGAGGAGTTGCGCCTCGGTCTCGACGCCCTCGGCGGTGGTGGTCATCCCGAGGCTCGCCCCCAGGCCGATCACCGCCCGGACGATGAAGTCCGTGCCGTCCTCCTCGCAGAGGTCGCGGACGAAGGACTGGTCGATCTTGATCTTGTCGAAGGGGAAGCTGCGCAGGTAGCTCAGCGACGAGTAGCCGGTTCCGAAATCGTCCATCGAGACGCGCACGCCCAGGCCCTTGAGGCTGTGCAGGATCGCCGTCGTGACGCCGGGATTGGCGACGAGGACCGATTCGGTGATCTCGAGTTCGAGGCGCCGTCCCGGTAGGCCGGTGGAGCGCAGGGCCTCGCGCACCGCCGTCACGAGGCTCGCGGAAGTGAACTGCACCGCCGAGACGTTCACGGCGATCTTGAGCCCGTCGGGCCAGCGTACGGCGTCGGCGCAGGCGCGGGCCAGCACCCACTCGCCCAGCGGCACGATCAGGCCCATCTCCTCGGCGATGGGGATGAACTCGGCCGGGGAGATGAAGCCCCGCTCCGGGTGGTTCCAGCGCAGCAGCGCCTCGAACCCGCAGACCCGCTCGGCGGCGAGGCTGTAGATCGGCTGGTAGTAGACCTCGAAGGACTCGTCGGCGACCGCTTGGCGAAGGTCGCGCTCCAGCAGGCGGCGGGCCTGGAGGCGGGCATCCATTTCCGCCTCGAAGAAGCGGAAGGCGCCCCGCGCCTCGGCCTTGGCCCGGGCGAGGGCGACGTCGGCGTTCTTGATGAGCTTTTCCGAGGAGGTTCCGTCGCCGGGCGCGACGGTCACGCCCACGGTCACGCCGACGCTGACCGTATGGCCGGACAGCACGTAGGGCGACTTGATCACGTCGATGATCCGGCGGGCGAGGACGGCGGCTTCCTCCGGCCGATCGACGGCGCGCTGGACGACGACGAACTCGTCGGCGCCGATGCGGGCGACGCAATCGATCTCGCGGATGCAGGCGCTCAGCCGGTTCGCCACCGCCACGAGGAGTTCGTCGCCGACGCCGTGGCCGAGGGTGTCGTTCACCGGGCGGAAATCGTCGAGGTCGATGGCCATCACCGCGAAGCCCTGGTCGCGCCCGGTCTGGCTGACGGAGGCGGCGATGTGCTGTTCCAGCGCGGCGCGGTTCGGCAGGCCCGTGAGCACGTCATGGTGGGCGAGGAAGGCGATGCGCGCCTCGGCCCGGCGCCGCTCCGTCACGTCCTCGTAGGTGGCGACGAAGCCGCCGCCGGCCGTGTTGCGCCGCTCCACGGCGATGATCTTGCCGTTGGCCAGTTCCTGGACGATCGGCCGTCCGGGCTGTCCGAAGAACGCCTCGCCGTCCCGCCGCAGCATGTCCGCCTCGTCCCGGCCCAGGGCCAGGCTGATCTGGAGGACCTGGGCGGCGGTCATGCCGGGCACGACCGCGTTGGGGTGGAGATCGTAGATCTGCGCGTAGCGGCGGTTCACCACCATGAGGCGGCCGTCCGCATCGTACAGGCAAAGGCCCTGGGACATGTTATCGAGGGCCGCGTCGAGGCGCAGGTTGGTCTGGCGGAGCTGCGCCTCCTGTCCCTTCACCATGCTGATGTCGCTGCACACGGCGACGAGCCCGCCATCCGAGGTGGCGCTCCGGCTCACCCGCAGCCAGCGGCCGTCGGGCTGGAGGAACTCGCCGTCCCGGGCCAGGGCCGCGAGGCAGCGGGCATGGGCGTCGGGGCCCTCGAACAGCTGCATCGCCCTCGTGTTGGCGAAGGCGATCTGCCCGGCGGGGTCGAGGACGATGATGCCCTCGCGGGAGCTTTGCAGCGCGTCCGCGAGCAATTGTTCGGCGGATTGGCGTTGGCGCACCTCCCGCTCCATCATGGCGCGGATGTTGTCGCGCATCACCGCCATGGACCGGAGCAGGCTCCCGAGCTCGTCGCGGCCACCCGTGGGGATCATGTCGTCGAGGCGCCCGCCGGCGATCCGCTCCGCCGCCGCCGAGGCGGCCGCCAGGGGACCGCGGATGCGGCGGTGGAGCAGCCACGCGATGAGCGCGGACCCGGCGATCGCCAGGGCAGCCACGGCGATGTTGAAGCGCAGCTCGCTCGCCACGGCGGAGCGTGCCGCCTGGCGGAAGGTGAAGCCGTCGCCCGCCGTGTAGTTCACCAGCAGATCGAGCTGGGCATCGACCAAATCGGCCTGGTGGTCGAGGGCGTCCCAGCGCTCCGGGCGGACGGTGGCGATATCGCCGAAGCTGCGCCGCATCTCGTCCCAGGCCGCGACGCCGGACTGCACGGCGCCGGCGGCCCGCAGGGCCCGATCGGATTGCGAGCGCTCGACGGCGATGGTCAGGTCCTCGGCCAGCGTCGTGTTCAGGTCCGCGATCTGCGCGTCGAGCTTGGCGGCGATCGTGTGGTCCTTGGTGAGGCCGTGACGGGCGAAGGCCGAGCGCATCTTCGCGAAGTCCGCGGCGGCGGCGCGGGCGTAGTTGATGGACATCAACGACTGGTCGTAGGTGCGCCCGACGAGATCGCCGACATGGTCGATGGCGATGACGGCGTAGGCGCTGAGGCCCCCGGTCAGCAGGCTCATGGCCAGGAACGCGACGAGGATGCGTCCGCGCACGGTCGAAACCCAGTCGGTCAGCGAGCCCGTCGCCGAACGTCCGGTGCGCCATTGTTTCGTCGGAACTGCCGCATCGGTGAGTTGCATTGGACCGGGTCGCCGCGCCTTCCGTAACTGCGACCTTGGGTCAGACATCTTAAATTGTGATTAGCTGAGCCTTATGATCATTCGTGATTTTTATGGGCCGCAACATGGACGTGTCCGCTCGCTGCGCATTTTTTCGAGTGTCTGAAAATCTTTTCTCAAAGATTGTCGAGTTAGGAAGTCGAGGCATCGAGAGCTTCGCATGTTTTCTTTCGAGACCGTTTCGAACCATAGGTCGTCCTACGTGCTCGCGGCGACGACATTAGCCTCCCTCGTCCTAGGGATGGGCAGCGGCGTCGTCGTGGTGGGGGGGCTTCAGGCGGCCGGCACCATCGTCTCCCAGAAGGGACGGACCTTTCTTCCCGACACCCTTACCCTGACGAAGGGCGAGGTCGTGACCATCGTGAACGACGACAGCGACCTGCTGCATCACGCCTACGTCGATTCGCCGAACTTCAGCTTCGATTCGGGGGACCAGGAGCCGGGAAGCCGGACGCCGATCACCTTCAGCGAGAAGGGCGTGTTCCAAGTGCTCTGCGGCATCCATCCGAAGATGAAGCTCGTCGTCCGGGTGAACTGAAACGCCGAGCCGGGCCGCGAGGGCTCAGGCGCACGCGCGTCCTCCATGCGAGGGGGCACGAGGCGACCGTCCTGCATCGGTTCCCGCCAGCGTCATTGCGAGCGGAGCGATCCGCGTCCGACCGTCTCCGCCTCAGCGCTCGGCCGAGCGCATCGGCTGGCTCGGCCCCCTGTCGTCGGGATCGACGGGCTGGTCTTCCTTGAGGTCGGGGGAGGGGCCGAACAGCACCTTCGTGTCGGGATCGAGCCCGTCCTCCAGTTCGAGGACGCGGCCGAAATCCCGCCGGACCTTGATCGGCCGCCATGTGATGTGCCGGTTCTCCTTGAGGACCGCCACGCGCATCTCGCCCCTGTGGAACACGATCGCCTCGGCCGGAACGGTCACGCCCGGCCGCTCCCGCGGGATCTTCAGCGTGACGTCGGTGTGCAGTCCGGCCCGGAGGACGCCGTCGGGATTGGGGACATCGACCTCCGTGGTCAGGGTCCGCGACGGCGTCTGCAAGGCGCTCGAACTGCGCTGGACCGATCCGGCGAAGGTCCGTCCCGGGAGCTGCGGGACCCGGATCTGCGCCTCGAGCCCCGGCATCACGCCCCGCGTCAGATTCTGCGGCACGTTGACGATGATGCGGAGCGTGCTGTCCTGATCGATGTTGAGGAGCGCCGTGCCGCCGTTGTCTGCGCGGACGAGATCGCCCACATCGACGGTGCGCGTGGTCACCACGCCGTCGAAGGGCGCAACGACGCGCTCGAAGGCGGTGAGGGCCTTCAGCCGGGCAACGGCGGCCTCCTGCGCCTTGATGTTGGCGGCGGCGACCTTCACCCCGGCCTCCGCCGCCGCGAGCGTCGCCGCCTGCGAGAGAAGCCCGGCCTGCGAGGTGTCGGCGTTCTGGCGCGAGGCCCAGCCCTGGTCTGCCAGCGTCGTGGTGCGGTTGTTGGTCAGGTTGGCGAGCGTCACGTTCGCCTTGGCCTGCTCCACCTGCGCCTGCGCCTGCAGCGCCTGCGCCTGGAATTGCCCGAGCTGGGCCTGCGCCTGGACGAGCTGCTGGTCGAGGTCGGGGGCGGCGATTCGCAGGAGCAGATCCCCCGCCTTCACCCGGGAGCCGATATCGACGTGCCGCTCCGCGATGTAGCCCGTCGCCCGCGCCGCGATGGCGGCGGTGAGAAAGGGGCTGGTCTCCCCCGGCAGGGTGAGGTCGACGGGACCATCGACCCGCTCGGCGGAGACGGTCCGCACGCGGGGGACGAGGTTGCGGATCGCGTCGAGGGTCACGGTCGCCTCGCGGTCGCGCTGCCAGTGGCCGTAGGCGCCCCACCCGATCAGGGCCGCCCCAACCAGCAGCACCAGCACGTAGGGGGTCTTGCCGGGCGGCGGCGGAATGTCCTTCCCGTCCTCGCGAGCATTCATGACCGGTCCGCTCCGCGCCGGCCGACGTCCGACCGTCGGACTCTAGCGCGGCGGAAGGGGAGGAGCCAGGGTGCCCGGTTGCCGCAATTGCGGGCGGCGGCCCGACAGGCGCTTGTGCAGATGCACCATCAGGGCGATGCCGAAGAGCGGCGTGACGAGGTTGACCACGGGCACCACCATCAGGCCGGCGAGGAGGCAGCCCGCGAGCAGCGTCCGGGCGGCGTGGGAGCGCCGCATCTCCGCCGCCTCCGGCAGGGGCCGGAAGCGGGCGGCAGCCATCTCGAAATACTCCCGCGAGAGGAGGTAGGCGTTGGCCCCGAAGAAGGCCGCGACCCCGACGAGGGGGATGAAGAAGATCGCCAGGGCGACGAGGTTCACGAGCAGCGTCAGGCCCGCAAACCGGACCGCGTAGACCATCGCGAGGCCGTAGGGCATGGCCTGCCCCGGCGGGTCCGCGGGAAAATCCGTCCGCTCGACGATCTCGGCGGCATAGTCGAGGAAGAATCCCGCCACGAGGATCGAGATCGCCGGCATGAGGTAGGCGAGGGCGACGAACAGCCCGAAGCCCGCCAGATAATACGCGACGGTGTCGAGGATCGGATACTGCGCCGAGATGTGGTGGCTCGTCTGGAACCATTGGATGAGCCGTGTGAGCCCGAACCACGCGAACAGGAGGATCCCGAGGGTGAGCCCGAGGGATTTCCAGAGGATGCCCCGCAGTGCGGGCGACAGCGTGTGCCGCAGGGCGGCGGCGGCGGATTCGTAGAGCATCGCGCGCGGGTTCCGGGTCAGGTCGGTGCGGCAGGGTTGTGGGAATGCGGCGGGCCGGGCGCAAGGGTTTCTTCGGCTCGATGCCCCCTCACGGCAATCGGTCGCCTGGGACGGGACGAGGGATGGAGCGACACTGGGCGCCATGAGGACAGGCACGACACCGAGACCGGCGGCGGGACGCCTCGACGCGCCGCGCCCCCCCGACTTCCGGCCCGCCCTGGCGCCGCTGCCGGAGGCGCCGGACGTGGTGGTGATCGGCGCGGGCGCGGCGGGCATCGCGGCGGCGCGGACCCTGACGGATGACGGCCTCGCCGTGGCGGTGCTGGAGGCGAGGGACCGGGTGGGCGGCCGGGCCGTCACGGTGTCGCTGCGCGGCCACCCGATCGATCTCGGCGCGCACTGGCTCCACGCCGGGCCGATCAACCCCCTCGTCGCCCTCGGCCGGGAGCGCGGCGAGCGCCTGTTCCGCGCGCCCCAGGACGGCCATGCCTGGGTCGGCGGACGTCCCGCCCCGGCGCGGGAGGCGCGGGCGAGCGATCGCGCCTTCGCCCTGGCCGACCACGCCATGACCGGCGGTGCCGGCCGGGGCGGCGGGGACCGCGCCGCCGCCACGGCTCTGCCCGTCGCGCCGGGGCCCTGGGGAAAGCGAGTGGCGCAGGTCCACGGCCTCGTCTCGGGCCGTCCCCTTGAGGAGGTTTCGCTCCACGATTTCCCGAGCATGGAATACGGCGACAACTCCTTCATCGCCGGCGGCTACGGCAACTACCTCGCCCGCTTGGCCACCGGGCTTCCGATCCGGCTTTCGGCCCCGGTCCGGCAGATCGACTGGCGGGGGGAGGGCGTCATCGTCGAGACGGTGGCGGGCCAGCGCATCGCGGCCGCCGCCGCCGTGGTGACTGTGCCGGTGATGGTCCTGCGCGAGGGCCCCACCTTCTCGCCGCCGCTGCCGAACGCCATTCGTGCGGCGATCGACGGCTTCACCACCGGGATCTACGAGCACGCGGTACTGCACTGGCCGTCGAGCCCCTTCACCGGGCGGGATCGCCTGGCCGGGTTCCACGGCGGGCGCCGGGCGCCGCCGGGCCTGTTGACGCGGATCGAGGGGACGCCCTTCCACTTCTACGAACTCGATTCCCGCGAGGCCGAGGCGATCGACGCCGCCGGGGGCGGCTCGGATGCGGTGAGGCGGCACGTGCGCGCGGTGCTGGCCGAGCAGGTCGGCCGTGACCGGCTGCGCGACCTCGCGATCCCGCTGGTCAGCGCGTGGCGGCACGATCCCTTCGCCAGGGGCTCCTGGGCGGTTGTGCCGCCGGGCCACGCCCCCGCCCGCGCCACCCTCAGGGACGGCGTCGGCGGGCGGATCTGGTTCGCGGGAGAGGCCCTGTCGCGGGAGCAGTGGGGGACCGTGGGCGGTGCTTACGAGCAGGGCGTGCGCGCCGCGCGGGACCTTTGCCGGACGATCCGCGCGGGTCGTCCCGCCCGCTGACGACCGCCACCGGCTTGCCGCGCGCAGCGCAGGAGGGCATCCCCGGCGCGAAGGTGGTTTCACGGGACGGCGATGAACTGGATCGAAGGCATCGGCTACCTGGGCACGGCGCTCACGATCTCGGCCTCCGCGATGAGCACGATGATCCCACTGCGGATCATCTCGCTCTGCGCGAGTCTGGTCGTGGTGACCTATGGCGTTCTCATCGGCAGCATGCCGGTGGTGCTCACCGAGTGCATCCAGATCCCCTTCAACGCCTACCGCCTGTGGGAGATGATTCGCCTCGTGCGCGACACGGAGAAGGCGGCCTCGGGCGACCTCTCCCTCGAATGGCTCTCGTCCTTCGGGACGCGGCGGCGGTTCGGCACCGGGGAGATCATCTTCCGCAAGGGCCAGCCGGCGGGGGAGATGTACTATGTGGAAAGCGGCGTCTTCTCGATCCCCGAGGTCGGGATCACGCTCCGCCGGGGCGGCATCGTCGGCGAACTCGGCCTGCTGTCGCCGGGCAACAAGCGCACCGCCTCCCTCGTCTGCCTGGAGGCGGGGAGGGCGCTCTGCGTCTCCTATTCGGAGGTCAAGCAGCTCTACTACCAGAACCCGGAATTCGGGTTCTACTTTCTGAAACTGACGAGCGAGCGCCTGTTCCAGACCGCGAAGGCCGGCGAGCCCCTCACGGCCGGGGACGCGCTGTAGCGAGGAGGCGCCACCGCGTCGCCCTCACGGCGGGCGACAGGAGGCGCGCCGCCCCGGCCTCAGAGCATGCTGGGCAGGATCCGGTCCGGCGGGCGGTGGCCGTCCATGAAGGTGCGGATGTTGATGATCACCTTCTCGCCCATGTCGACGCGACTCTCGAAGGTGGCCGAGCCCATGTGAGGCAGCAGGACCACCTTGCCCTGGCGGGCGAGCTTCACGAGGCGCGGGCTCACGGCGGGCTCCTGCTCGAACACATCGAGGCCGGCGGCCGAGATCTCGCCCGATTCGATGAGGCGGGCCAGGGCGCTCTCGTCGATCACCTCGCCGCGGGCGGTGTTCACGACGATAGCCTCCGGCTTCAGGAGCTTGAGGCGGCGGGCGGACAGGAGATGGTAGGTCGCCGGCGTGTGGGGGCAGTTCACCGAGACGATGTCGACGCGGGCGAGCATCTGGTCGAGGGATTCCCAGTAGGTCGCGTCGAGGGCGCCCTCGATCGCGGCCGGGACCCGGCGCCGGTTGTGATAGTGGACCTGCAGGCCGAAGGCGCGGGCGCGCTTGGCGAGCGCCTGGCCGATCCGGCCCATACCGACGATGCCGAGGCGCTTGCCGGTGATGCGGCGGCCGAGCATCCAGGTCGGCGACCAGCCGGTGGTCCAGTCGTCGTCGGGGATGATCCGGGCGCCCTCGGCCACGCGCCGGGCGACGGCCAGGATCAGGCCCATGGTCATATCGGCGGTGTCCTCGGTGAGGACGCCGGGGGTATTGGTGACGGTGATGCCGCGCTCCAGCGCGACGCCGACATCGATGTGATCGACGCCGTTGCCGAAATTCGCGATCAGGCGAAGGTTCGGGCCGGCCTGCGCCAGCAACCCGGAATCGATCTTGTCCGTCACGGTGGGCACCAGCACGTCCGCCTCGCGCAGGGCGGAGGCCAAGGCGTCACCGGACAGGGGGGTGTCGCTGTCGTTCAGGCGAACGTCGAACAGCTCGCGCATCCGCGTTTCCACGGCATCCGGCAGACGCCGTGTCACCACCACGAGCGGCTTGCGCTTCGACACGTCTCACTCCCCCCGGGGCCCTCTGGCCGCAAGAAACCGTTAACGGAGTTTCGCCACACAGACCGGACGGACCGGGCCGTGCGTCTCCCTGAGGTCTGTCTATCAGAGGCCCGGCGGAACACAATCGGAGGCCGGACCGGCATCCGACGGCACGCCTGCGAAGCGGGACTGGAAACACGATGCGCCAACATGGACCGATTGCGGCGGCGGCCATGATGATCGGCGCGGTGATGGCCTCGACGGCCCCCGGTGCCGTGTCCGCCGCCTCGGCCCAGGAGAGCGGCGTCGGCCCGGTCACGAAGTTGCCGCTGCCGCGCTACGCCAGCCTCAAGACGGATCGCGTGAACCTGCGGGAGGGCCCCTCCAAGGATCATCGCACCCTGTGGGTGTTCCAGCGCGCGGGATTGCCCGTGGAGATCGTCGGCGAATTCGAGACTTGGCGGCGGATCCGCGATTCCGAGGGAACCGAGGGTTGGGTGCTCCACTCCCTCCTCTCGGGCCGCCGGACGGCGATCGTCAATGCGGGGCCGGAGAAGAACGGCATCAAGCCGGATGTGCCCCTGCGGTCCTCGCCCGACGATACCTCCGCCGACGAGGCCCGTCTCCAGACGGGGGTGATCGGCAGCGTCAAGAAATGCACCGGCGGCTGGTGCCGCCTCATCGTCTCCCTGCCGAGCAAGCGCGACGTGGACGGCTACATCCGGCAGAACCGGCTGTGGGGCGTATATCCGAACGAGACGGTGGATTAGCACGCGGTACGGAGCAGAGACTGGCTCAACCCGCCCGCGCACTCCGTCATTGCGAGCGAAAGCGAAGCAATCCAGGGAAGCGGGACTTCTCAAGACGTGGCGCCGCCCTGGATTGCGTCGCTGCGCTCGCAATGACGACCGGGTCTGAGCAAGAAACAAAAAACCCGCCGGGACGCCCTTGAGCGTTCCGGCGGGCCTTAAATCTGCGAGCCCGGATCTGAAAGAGCGCGCTTCAGCCCTGCTGGCGGCGACCGGCGGGGCGGCGGCGGCGCAGGCGGACGATCACCTCCACGCCCGCGATCTCCATGCCTTCGGGGGCCTCGGGCAGCGAATCGACTGTGATGCCGCAATCCGGCATGTCGATCACCGCGCCCTCTTCCTCCAGGTAGAAGTGGTGGTGCTCGGACGGGTTGGTGTCGAAGTAAGCCTTCGACCCGTCCAAGGCGAGCTGACGCAGCAGGCCCGCCTCGGTGAACTGGTGGAGGGTGTTGTAGACAGTGGCCAAGGACACCGGCACCTTGGCCCGCATCGCCTCGTCGTAGAGCATTTCCGCCGTCAGGTGACGGTCGCCCCGGCCGAAGAGCAGCCAGCCGAGCGACAGGCGCTGGCGGGTCGGCCGGAGTCCGGCGCGGCGCAGGCGCTCGCGCAGGTCCGAGAGCGGGCAACCACGGCGGCCGGCCGCGGTGGCGTCCACGGACAGGGTCGGCATGCGACCGCTGAGGACCGCCTGAAGGGGCACCATCTCGGACATATCGGTGGGTACGCTCGACAAAATGGCGAAGGGAACCATGAGTATATGGAAGGTGGCCCCGGGTCGCAACCCGCCGGGCTCCCCCTTCGGCGGCGCCCCACCGCAGACTGCCGCTTTGATCGAGCCGCCGCCCGTGTTAACCCCCCGGCCGGACACGTCGTCGGTGGTCGGCGGCGGGTCGCCCTTCTTGTGGAATCCTCTGCGCCTTCATGCCGCCTGACGCCGATACCGCGCAATCGCCGGCCCCGAACCGCCGGTCGAGCTACTCCTACGAGGATCTGCTGGCCTGCGGGCGCGGGGAGTTGTTCGGCGCCGGCAACGCGCAGTTGCCGCTGCCGCCCATGCTGATGTTCGATCGCATCACGTCGATCGGCCAGGAGGGCGGCGCCCACGGCAAGGGCCATGTGCTCGCCGAGTTCGACATTCGGCCGGACCTCTGGTTCTTCCCCTGCCATTTTCAGGGCGATCCGGTGATGCCGGGATGCCTCGGGCTCGATGCCCTTTGGCAGCTCGTAGGCTTCCACCTTGGCTGGCTCGGGGCTCCCGGACGGGGCCGGGCGCTCGGTGTCGGCGAGGTCAAGTTCGCGGAGCAGGTGCTGCCCACCACCAAGAAGGTCGTCTACGGCATCGACATCAAGCGCGTCCGCCAGGGCCGCCTCGTGCTCGGGATCGCCGATGGCTGGCTTGAGGCGGACGGCAACCGGATCTACGAGGCGAGCGATCTGCGCGTCGCCCTGTTCCAATCCTGATTTCGCGGATCCATCCGCCGGGTTCGAGTGAGCCGGAGGCGGGTCCGGCGCTGTATCCAGGCCCGGAAACGGGCCCTTTCAAGCAACGTCTCCCGTTTCCGGCTGTTGTGATTGGACCAGCTACCCCTTAGCTGACCGCAACGCGGCCCGGGCGACCGAGGCCGTGACGGAGGTTTGGTCGTTCCATGCGCCGCGTCGTCATCACGGGGATGGGCATCGTCTCGTCCATCGGCAACAACACCCAAGAGGTGCTGGCCTCCCTGCGCGAGGCCCGCTCCGGCATCTCCCATTCCGCCCCCTTCGCCGAGCACGGGTTCCGCTGCCAGGTGCAGGGCGCGCCGAGCCTCGACCCCGAGACGGTGGTTGATCGCCGCGCCATGCGCTTCCACGGCGGCGGCACCGCCTGGAATCAGGTTGCGATGGAGCAGGCGATCCGGGATGCCGGGCTCGAGGAGGGCGACGTCTCGAACGAGCGCACCGGCATCATCATGGGTTCCGGCGGTCCCTCGACCCACGCCATCGTCGAGGCGGCGGACATCGCCCGCAGCAAGGGCCCGAAGCGGGTCGGCCCCTTCGCGGTGCCTAAGGCCATGTCCTCCACCGCCTCGGCGACCCTGGCGACGTGGTTCAAGATCAAGGGCGTGAACTATTCGATCTCGTCCGCCTGCGCGACGTCGAACCACTGCATCGGCAACGCTGCCGAGATTATCCAGGGCGGCCGCCAGGACATCATCTTCGCGGGCGGCTGCGAGGAACTGGATTGGACGCTGTCCGTCCTGTTCGACGCCATGGGCGCCATGTCCTCGAAGTACAACGACACGCCCGCCCGGGCCTCGCGGGCCTACGACAAGGGCCGTGACGGCTTCGTCATCGCGGGCGGCGCGGGCGTCCTGGTGCTGGAGGAATACGAGCATGCCAAGGCGCGCGGCGCGCGGATCTACGGCGAGATCGCCGGTTATGGCGCCACCTCGGACGGCTACGATATGGTCGCCCCGTCGGGCGAGGGCGCCATCCGCTGCATGCGGCAGGCGATCGCCGGCCTGAAGGGCGCGCGGATCGACTACATCAATCCGCACGCCACCTCGACGCCGGTCGGCGACGACAAGGAGATCGAGGCGATCCGCGAGGTCTTCGGGACGGGCGAGAACTGCCCGCCCATCGCGGCCACGAAGTCGCTCACCGGCCACTCGCTGGGCGCCACAGGCGTGCAGGAGGCGATCTACTCGCTGCTGATGATGAACAACGGCTTCATCTGCGAGAGCGCCCACATCGACGAGATCGATCCGGCCTTCGCCGACATGCCGATCCTTCGCGCGCGCCGCGACGGCGCCAAGCTCGGGCATGTGCTCTCGAATTCCTTCGGCTTCGGCGGGACGAACGCGACGCTGGTGCTGAAACACATCGACGCCTGACGCGGCGCTGAGGGGGCCCGCGGCTCAGGACACGATCGAAGGCCGACCCGGCACTGTCCGCATCGCCGGGCCGGCCTGCGCTTCACCCGCCACACGGACCCGCCCCGTCGGGGGCGGCGCCCCTTCGAGAAGACAGTTACGCATGACAGGATTGATGGCGGGCCGGCGCGGCCTGATCATGGGCGTCGCCAATGATCACTCGATCGCCTGGGGCATCGCCAAGACGCTCCACGCCCACGGCGCCCAGCTCGCCTTCACCTACCAGGGGGAGGCCCTCGGCCGCCGGGTGACGCCGCTCGCCGCCAAGCTCGATTCGGACGTGGTGCTGCCGTGCGACGTGGAGGATCTCGCCTCCGTCGATGCGGCCTTCGCCGCCCTGGACGAGCGCTTCGACGGCACCCTCGATTTCGTGGTCCACGCCATCGGCTTCTCCGACAAGGCGCAGCTGAAGGGCCGCTACGTCGATGTCACCACCCGCGAGAATTTCTCGCGGACCATGACGATCTCGTGCTTCTCCTTCACCGAGATCGCACAGCGCGCCGCCAAGCGCATGAAGGCGGGCGGCTCCCTGCTGACCCTTACCTATGGCGGCTCGACGCGGGTGATGCCGAACTACAACGTCATGGGCGTCGCCAAGGCGGCGCTGGAAGCCTCGGTCCGCTACCTCGCGTCGGATCTGGGGCCGGACGGCATCCGGGTGAATGCCCTCTCCGCCGGGCCGATGCGCACGCTGGCCGGGGCGGGGATCGCTGACGCGCGGTTGATGTTCAACCACCAGCGCGCCCACGCTCCCCTCCGGCGCACGGTCTCCATGGAGGATGTGGGGGGCTCGGCCCTCTACCTGCTCTCGCCTCTCTCCGGCGGCGTGACAGGCGAGGTCCATTTCGTCGATTCGGGCTACAACATCATCTCGATGCCGCGGCCCGACGTCCTGCAGGCGCAGGACGAGGCGGGCGTCGTCGGCGACGCCTGACGGCGGCCGGTCACTCCTCCGGGATCCGGCCGGGCGGCACCGGTCCCGCCTCGGCATCCCGCCGCGAACGCCGGACGGCGCGGGCATCCCGCGCGGCCCGCGCCTCGGCGGGCGAGGGTGGCGCGGACGGGTAGTTCGACGCGAAGGGGTTGGCCGGCGTCGCCCCCGGCGTGCCGCCGAGCAGCCGGTCGAGGAAGCCTTCCCCGGCGCGGGCACCGGACGCCGCCGAGATCGCCAGGGCGCAGGCGAGGGCGGGCAGGCCGAGAACGGTCAGGCGGAGGCGGAGGCGCGGCGTCATCGTGGCCCTCATGGAACGGTGCCCACGGCTCTGGCCGGTCATTCGGGCGGATCGGAGGCCACGGAACCGCCGAGCGGCGCCGGGGGTTCGCGCTCGACAGGATCGGCACGAACCGGAGTCCCCATGACGGAAGTCACCTACCACATCGTCGAGCATGACGGCGGCTACGCCTACAAGGTCGGCGACGTCTTCTCCGAGACTTTCCCGGACCGCGAGTCGGCGCTTCAGGCGGCCCAGGCCGCGGCGGCGGAACAGCAGGTCCCCGGCTCCACCGAGGGCATCCGCTACCAGGATCAGGCCGGGCAGTGGCACGACGAGACCGCGCAGGGCAACGACCGCCCCGTGGCGAAGGTCGAGGAATAGGCCGGACGGCGGCTCAGGTCGTCTCGATGGCGTCGACGCGGTTCGGATAGAAGGCGACATGCCCCGCGATCGCAGCGAGCGCGGGGAAGGGCGTCTCGTAGCTCCACACTGCGTCGGCCCGGCGCGTGTCGCCGACCACGAGATCGAAATACCGGGCATCGCCCTTGTAGGGGCAATGCGTGCGGGTCGCGGACGGCACGTAGAGGTCGGCGGCGATATCGTCGCGGGGAATGTAGAAGACCGGCGGGTAGTTGGCCTCCTCGACGCGGAGCGCCCGCTCGGTGTCCGCCACCACCGACCCGGCGAGCATCACGCGGACGCGTCCCGCCTGGGGCAGGACCGCGATGGGATGGTTGGCATCCGACGTCTTCATCAGGTGTCTCCCGCGACCGGAGGGTCGCCTTTGAGTTCGACGGTTCCGAGGGCGTCGGCGAGGCGCGCCGTGGCGCTGCCCGGCTTCAGCGGCTTTTGCTGGCTCTCATGGGGCGCCCAGCCCGAGAGCCACAGGATCTCGAAGGTGGCGCGGATGCGCCCGTCCGCGTCGGCGAAGCGCTCCCGATAGATCTGAGCCGCCCGCAGCAGGGTCGCCCGCCCGGTGGGGCGGCGGCGGCGGTCGTGGAGGGGATTCGTCATCCCCATGGCGCGCAGGTCGCGCATCAGGGCGAAGGCATCGGGATAGCGGACCGTCAGGCTGTCCGAATCGGCCACCGGCAGGGCGAAACCCGCGCGCTGGAGCAGGCCGCCCGCCTCGCGGATCGCGGCGAAGGGCGCGACCCGGGGACTGACGCCGCCCGTGGTCTCGCTCTCGGCCTGGGTGAGGCACTGGCGCAGTTCGGTGAGCGTCGCCCCCCCGAGGAGGCAGGCCACGAACAGCCCGTCCGGCCGCAGGGACCGGCGGATCTGCACCAGCGTTCCGGGGAGATCGTTCACCGCCTGGAGGGCGAGGAGGGACACCGCGAGGTCGAGGGAGGCCGGCGCGAGGGGCAGCGCCTCGGGATCGCCCACGACGGTTCCCGCCACCACCTCGGGAAGCAGGGCAAGGCGCAGATGCCGGGCCTGCGGGTAGCGCTCGGTCAGCACGGCGGCGGCGGACCGTCCGGGCGTCGCGAGGTCGAGCACGGTCTTGAACTCCCGCAGCACGGTGGCAAGGCGATCATCGAGATCCTCGGCCATCCGCCCCACGAGGAAATCCGCGTAGCCGCCCGTCACCGCCCGCCGGAGGCGACGGCGAAGAAGAGCTGTGTCGAACAGGGGCGAGGGCGTACTCATCGCTGCCTCAGATGGCGTAGGATACGCGCCGTTGCCACCCATCGCGAATGTGATCGCCCCAGGGAGAACGCTGTCGGAACCGTATCCTGGGGTCGCCGTTCCTGCCGCGACAGTCGCTCGACCACCGCGACAGATGGGAGATCACACATGAAGCGCATGATCCTCGGCACCGCCTTCGCCCTGGCCGCCCTCTCCGTTTCCGGCGCCGCCGAGGCGAAGGGCTGCATCAAGGGCGCGATCGTCGGCGGCATCGCCGGCCACTACGCGGGCCACGGCATCGCGGGTGCAGCGGCCGGCTGCGCCATCGGTCGCGCCCGCGCCAACGCGAAGGATCGCGCGGCCGCGCAGCAGCAGCAGGGCGTTCGCCCTGTCATGGCGCGCTAACCGCCTTCGGCGACATCGGGGACGGCGCGTCGCGCGCCGTCCCACCCTTGAGCCGCCGGGCCGCCCGCCTGGCCGCCGGGGCCCTGTCCACCGCTCTCACCCGCACCCTCGCGCTCATCTACCCGCCATCCTGCGCAGCGTGCGGTACCGCTACGGCGGATCCGGGTGCCTTCTGCCCCTCGTGCTGGTCCGGCCTGAGGCTCATCGAGGAGCCCCGGTGCGACCGCCTCGGCATCCCCTTCGCCGTCGATCTCGGCATCGGCCAGCTGGTCTCGCCTCTGGCTTTCGCGGCCCCGCCCGTCTTTGCCCGCGCCCGCGCCGCCGTGCTCTACGACGACGTCGCCCGGCGCCTCGTGCATCGCCTGAAATACGAGGATCGCCTCGACCTCGCCAAGCCGATGGCCCGCATGATGGCCGGGGCAGGCGGCGCCCTGATCGCCGAGTCGGATTGCGTGGTCCCGGTGCCCCTTCACCGATGGCGGCTGTGGCGGCGGCGGTTCAACCAAGCCGCCCTGCTCGCCCGTCCCATCGCCGAGGGCGCGGGCCTTCCGCTGGCACCGACGGCGCTGGCGCGTGTCCGCGCCACGCGGACCCAGGTCGGATTGAGCCGGGCGGCGCGGGCCGAGAACCTCGCCGGAGCCTTCCGCGTCCCGCCGTCGGCCCGGCACCTCATCGCGGGGCGCCGAATCCTCCTGATCGACGATGTGATGACGACGCGCTCGACGGCCAATGCGGCTTCACGGGCACTGATACGGGGCGGCGCTGCCTCGGTGAACGTCCTTACCTTCGCGCTGGTCGGCGATCCGATCGGCTGAAGCGCCGGCCGTCGTCGAAGCCGTCGGCAAGGCAGCGGCTCAAGGCGGCGGGGTGCAAGCGTGTGTCCGTTGGCGAATGGTCAGGCCGCGTCGCGGCCGTCCGCGGCATCCGCCGTCCGCTGGGTCACCGACAGGGTGAAATCGAAGGCTTCGGCGATGCTCTCGTACCAGAGCGTCATGGGCGTCGCCCGATCGAGGTGGAGGGCGCCGTCCGCCTCCAGCCCGTCGCGGCTCACCGCCGCCCCCTGACGGGCGGCCAGCCGGATCATCGGTCCGTTGCGGGCGAAGCAGCGGACGTGGAGATCGCTGACGCCGCGGTTGCGCGCGGCCTGGGTGATTCGGGCAAAGAGGGCGGCGCCCAATCCCCGCCGCCGGAACTCGCGCTCCACGGCGAAGGCCGCTTCCGCCTGGGGACCGAGATAGTAGCTGGACCGGCCGCCGCCGCCGGGACGCAACTCGCCGAGCCCCCGAAGGGTGCCGTCGAGGAACGCACCGTACATGACGCCGCGGGCCGTCATGGCTTGCTCGGCATAGGCGAGCAGGCCGGTCTCGCTCACTTGGCCCATGAAGCGGTTGGCCCGCGTCTCGGCGTCGAGGCGGCGAAAGTAGTCGAGGATGGCCTGCCGGTCGCTCGGCCAAAGGCGGCGTACGAGGGGCAGTGATTCGCTTGGTCGAGGATCGGCCATGAAGGTCTCCGGTCGTCCGGCGCTGACCGCGCCTCAATGATCCGGACGTCCCTCCCGAGGACCGTGGCCATATGGCATGGGACCGTTCATTGTGCAATGCAGCGAGACGGGTGGCAGCCCTGCGGATGCACTGGGAACTTCCGCGACATCACCGCCCGTTTGCCTCCGGACGGGGGTCGCCACGGCTTGATTCGGCACCCCACCGCAGCGCACAGACGCGGGCATGAGCCTTCGGTTTCGGGGCAGAGGGGCAGGGGATCGGTGGCGTGAGTGAGACATCCGGGGGTGCGCGGGGCCCCTCCGCAGAGGTGCGCGGCAGCGCGGCCCCGCCCGGCCCGGTCCACGAGCGGTACGAGGCATTGGTGGCCTCCGGCGCCATCGAGCGAGATCCGGCACAGGTGGCGGCCCTGCGCGCCCTGGACGGGATCGTCCAGGAATTGAGCCGCCGGAAGCGCGCGAGCAAGAGCAGCGCGCTGGGCTGGCTCTTCAAGAAGAAGGACCAGCCTGAACCGGTCCGCGGCCTGTATCTCTGGGGTTCGGTCGGGCGCGGCAAGACCATGCTGATGGACCTCTTCCACGAGGCCGCGCCGGGGCCGAAGCGCCGGGTCCACTTCCACGGCTTTCTCGCGGACGCCCACGAGCGCATCCATGCCTACCGGCAGGCGCTGAAGCGCGGCGAGGTGAAGGGGGACGATCCGATCGGCCCCGTCGCCGACCAGCTGGCCGACGAGGCCACGCTGCTCTGCTTCGACGAGTTCACCGTCACCGACATCGCCGACGCGATGATCCTTGGGCGGCTGTTCTCCCATCTCTTCCGCCGGGGCGTCACGGTGGTGGCGACCTCGAACGTCGAGCCGGACCGGCTCTACGAGGGCGGCCTCAACCGGGCGCTGTTCCTGCCGTTCATCGAGACGCTGCAGGAGCGGGTGGCGGTCCTGCGCCTCGATTCCCGCACCGATTTCCGCCTGGAGAAACTCGGCGGCGCGTCGGTGTGGCATGTCCCGGCGGACGGGACCGCCCGTGCCGCCCTCGATACGGCGTTCAAGGGTCTCACCGGTCGCGCCAGGGGGCAACCGGCGACGCTCACCGTGCATGGGCGGGAGCTGAAGGTGCCCGAGGCGGCGGGCGGCGTCGCGCGCTTCGGGTTCGACGACCTGTGCCGCCAGCCCCTGGGGGCGTCGGACTACATGGCCGTCGCCCGCGCCTACCACACGGTCCTCCTCGATGGCATTCCGGTGATCGGGGAGGCCGAGCGCAACGAGGCGAAGCGGTTCATCACGCTGATCGACACGCTCTACGACCGCAACGTGAAGCTCGTCGCTTCGGCGGCGGCCGAGGCGCAGGACCTTTACACGGCCACGGAGGGGCGGGAGGCCTTCGAGTTCGACCGCACGGTCTCGCGGCTCATCGAGATGCGCTCCACGGAGTACATCGGCAAGCCGCATGGGCGGGGCCATTCCGAGGCGAGCGGGGCGAGCACCGGGCTGGCGGAGACGTGAGAGCCTGACCGGAATTCGGCCGTTCTCCCCATCGCTGTCCTCGTCCTGAGGCGCCGGAGCGCAGCGGAGGTTTCCGAGGAGACGTCCAGACGGCGCCGCGCTCCCTGGATGCCTCCTTCGAGGCGGCTTCGCCGGACCTCAGGATGAGGACGATGGAGTGGACAACGGGGTGTCCGGTCAGGCTCTCAGTCTCACAACCCCCTGAACGCGATCGTCAACGCCCCGATGGCGATGCCCCACAGGGCGAGGGTCGACCAGACCGCGCGGATGCGCTCGTTGCGGGCAAAGCGTTCCAGCCGCTTGGCGTCGCCGGTGCCCGCCTCGTCCACGCGGATCAGCACGCGCTTGAGGCGCACGGCGAGGTCGGGAATGTCGCCCACCACGTTCGAGACGACGCGCAACGCCTCGGCGCCGCTCTGCAGGCGCCCCACCGGCCCGAGATTGTGGGTGATCCAGGTGCGGACCACCGGCTCGGCCGAGGTCCACATGTCGAGCTTCGGATCGAGTGAGCGCGCCACGCCCTCCACCACCACCATGGTCTTCTGGAGCATCACCAGTTCGGTGCGGGTGCTCATGTCGAACAGGGCGGTGATGTCGAAGAGCAGGGTGAGCACCTTGGCCATCGAGATCTCGTCGGCCGAACGCTGGTGGATCGGCTCGCCGATGGCGCGGATCGCCTGGGCGAAGTCGTCGACGGAATGGTGCGGCGGCACGTAGCCGGCCTCGAAATGCACCTTGGCCACCCGCCGGTAGTCGCGGGTGATGAAGCCGAGAAGGATCTCCGCCAGGAAGCGCCGCTCGTTCGGCCCGAGGCGGCCCATGATGCCGAAATCCACCGCGACGAGGCGCCCCTGCGCGTCCACGAACAGGTTCCCCTGGTGCATGTCGGCGTGGAAGAAGCCGTCGCGGATGGCCTGCCGCAGAAAGCTCTGGATCACCGTCCGGCCCACGGAGCGCGGATCGTGTCCGGCGGCCACGATGGCCGCGGGACCGTGCAGCTTCGTCCCATCGATCCACTCGGAGGAGAGCACGTCGCGGGCGGTCAGCTCCCATTCCGGGCGCGGCACCCGGAAATCCTCGTCGTGCTTGGTGTTCTCGGCGAGTTCGGAGGCGGCGGCGGCTTCCAGCCGAAAGTCCATCTCCATCATCACGGAGCGGGCCAGGATCTCCACCACTTCCCGGGGCCGCAGGCGCTCGGCCTCGGGCGAGAGGGCGTGGACCACGCGGGCCACGAAGCGCATCACCTCCAGGTCGCGCTTGAAGCCCTCCCGGACGCCCGGCCGCATCACCTTCACGGCGAGCGTACGGCGGGTGCCGTCCGCGTCCTCCACCTCAGCCTTGTGAACCTGGGCGATGGAGGCGGCGGCGATCGGCTCGCTGAAGGAGACGAAGATCCGCCCGATGGGCCTGCCGAAGGCCGCCTCCACCACGCGCACGGCGGTGGCCTGCGGGAAGGGCGGCACCCGGTCCTGCAACTGTTCCAGATCGACGGCCGCCGCCATGCCGACGATATCCGGCCGGGTGGCCAGGAACTGGCCGAACTTCACGTAGGACGGGCCGAGCCGCGTCATCGCCGCCGAGAGGCGGGCGGCGCCATCTTTCAAGCCGGGACGCTCGATGGACCGGCCGAGACGCAGGGCGAGCTTCAGGTGCGGGGGCAGTTCCGACGGGTCGGCGAAAGCCAGCGCGCCCTCGCGGGCCAGCACGAAGCCGACGCGGACACCGCGGAACAGGTTGATGAAGGCACCGATCACGGGCGCACCGACCGTTCGACGCCCAAGGCCGTCCCCGTGAGCGAAGCCGAGCGATCCAGGGCCGCCGGCCTCTTCCGGGCGAAGGGCGTCCCCGGATTGCTTGGCTGCACTCGCAATGACGGAGACAGGGTGGCGTTCCGTCCAGCCCCGGGGACCGACGGCATCCGCATCGCGCGACCGCTCACGACACCTTCCACCCGGAATGGATCGCCACGATGCCCCCCGAGAGCGGGCGCTCGGTGACGTGGCGGAAGCCGGCCCGCTCGATCATCCCGGCGAAGGCGCCCCGCGTCGGGAACTTGCGGATCGATTCCACGAGGTAGCGGTACGAGTCGGCATCCCCCGCCACCCGCTCGCCGATGCGGGGGATGACGTGGAAGGAATACGCCTCGTAAATCTTGTCGAGCAGCGGCACGTCCACCGCCGAGAATTCCAGGCAGAGGAAGCGCCCGCCGGGCTTCAGCACGCGCTTGGCTTCCGCCAGCGCCACCTCGATGCGCGGCACGTTCCGGATGCCGAAGGCGATGGTGTAGGCGTCGAAGCTCGCATCCGGCAGGGGCAGGGTCTCGGCATTGCCGGTGACGAAGGCGATGCGCTCGCCGTAGCGCCCGGCGGCGCGCTCCGCGCCGACGCGGAGCATCGACTCGTTGATGTCGAGCACGGTGACCTGCGTCGCAGGCCCGCCGGCCTCCAGCACCCGGAAGGCGACGTCGCCCGTGCCGCCGGCCACGTCGAGATGGGCGAAGGGCCGCCCCTTCGGCGGGCGCAGCATGGCGATGAGCTGCGCTTTCCACGCTCGGTGGAGGCCACCAGACATCAGGTCGTTCATCAGGTCGTAGCGGCGCGCCACGGAATGGAACACGCCGTCGACGCGTCCCTGCTTCTCGTTGAGGGCCACCGTCTCGAAGCCGAAATCCGCGGTCTCGCGCTTCGTGCCCTCATCCGCCACCGTCATACCCCGCTTGCTCGTCACACCCGGACCGGTGCCGGCCCCGGGGGCGTCATACCCGGAGTCCGGCCGAGCCGCCATGCGTCGCAGGGTGCGGCGGCGCCGACGGGACGCGGATCAGCCGACCCGCGCCTTGAGCGCCTGCGCGATCACCTCCGCCATGGCCTTGGTGCCGATGGGGGTCGTGCCCTCGGTGGCGATGTCGGCGGTGCGGGCGCCGCCGGCCAGCGCGTCGGTGATCGCTCCGTCGAGGGCGTCGGCGGCCTCGCCCAGGCCGAAGGAGTAGCGCAGGCACATGGCGAGCGAGCCGATCATGGCGATGGGGTTCGCCTTGTCCTGGCCGGCGATATCGGGCGCGGAGCCGTGGACGGGCTCGTAGAGCGCCCGGCGCAGGCCCTTGTCGTCCACAGCCCCCAGCGACGCCGAGGGCAGCATCCCGAGGGAGCCGGTGAGCATCGCCGCGATGTCGGAGAGGACGTCGCCGAACAGGTTGTCCATCACCAGCACGTCGAACTGCTTCGGGCGCCGCACGAGCTGCATGGCGCAGTTGTCGGCCAGCACGTGCTCCAGTTCGAGATGGGCGTAGTGCTCCGCGTGGACGCGGGTGACGACCTCCTTCCACAGGACGCCGGTCTTCATCACGTTGTGCTTCTCGGCCGAGGCCACGCGGCCGGAGCGCTTGGCGGCGAGATCGAAGGCGACGTGGGTGATCCGCTCGATCTCGGCCGAGGTGTACACCTGCGTGTCCACGGCCCGCTTGCCGCCGTCCGGCAGCGACGTGATCTCCTTCGGCTCGCCGAAATAGACGCCGCCGGTCAACTCGCGCACGATCATGATGTCGAGGCCCTCGACGAGGTCGCGCTTAAGGGCCGAGGCCTCGGCGAGCGCCGGGTAGCAGATCGCGGGCCGGAGGTTGGCGAACAGGTCGAGGTCCTTGCGCAGGCGCAGGAGACCGGCCTCGGGGCGGTTCTCGTAAGGCACGCCGGCCCATTTCGGGCCGCCGACGGCGCCGAGCAGGATCGCGTCCGCGTCCTTCGCCCGCTGGAGCGTCGCATCTGCCAGGGGCACGCCGTGCGCGTCGAGGGCGCTGCCGCCGACGAGGTCGGTCTCGGTCTCGAAGGAGGCGAGGCCGGTCTCCTTCAAGGCGCCGAGGACGGTTTTCAGGCCCTCCGCCACCTCCGGGCCGATGCCGTCGCCGGGGAGGAGCAGGAGCTTGTAGCTGGCCATGAGGAGTCTCGCGCGAATTCGATTGGGGCGTCCGGGACCGCCGGTCGCTGCATCCCCCTCCGTCCTCGCGAGCGAAGCGAAGCGACCCAGGGGGCGGGACGCCTCGCTTCGCTCGCGAGGACGGCAGGGCCAGCCTGTCCCGAGCGGGAACGATCTCGCGCGCTTTAGTGCGGTCTCCGCCGCAGGGAAAGCGCTTCGGAGACGATCGGCCGGACTTCCCCTTGAGTTTCACGGGCGCCGGATGTACCTCTTCGCGCCTGACGCGCGGCGGCTCCGGCCAAGCCTGCGCGAGCCTTTGGGAGAGACGAGCCTTGGCCCATGCCGGCTCAGCGTTCGGGATCGCGGATGCCGCTGCTGCGGCCACGCGGTCGCGCGCGCTCCCGGCCCGGCTCCTTCTCGACCTTCTGCTTACCCGCCCCTGAGGGCCGTCCGGGCATGCGCCTGGGCCCTTAGGGGAGTTTTTCGCGAGTGACCGCCCCTTCGAGGGCATTTCCCGCCTCCGGCCACCAGCCCGGGCGGAGCGCGACAGGGTTTCAGGAAGGCGATACCATGAGCACCACGGCAAACATCTCCCCCACCGGCACCCGCGAGCGCGTGCTGATCTTCGACACCACCCTGCGCGACGGCGAGCAGTGCCCCGGCGCGACCATGACCTTCGACGAGAAGCTGGCGGTGGCCGAACTCCTCGACACGATGGGTGTCGATATCATCGAGGCCGGCTTTCCCATCGCCTCCAACGGCGATTTCGAGGCCGTGTCCGAGATCGCCCGGCGGACCAAGCGGGCGACCATCGCCGGGCTGGCCCGCGCCATCCCCGCCGACATTGCCCGGGCGGGCGAGGCGGTGCGCCACGCCAAGCGCGGGCGGATCCACACCTTCGTCTCCACCTCGCCGATCCACCTCGCGCACCAGATGCGCAAGAGCCAGGACGAAGTGCTGGAGATCATCCTGAAGACCGTGGCCCAGGCCCGCGACCTCGTGGAGGACGTGGAGTGGTCGGCCATGGACGCGACGCGCACGCCGATCGATTACCTGTGCCGCACCGTCGAGGCGGCGATCAAGGCGGGCGCCACCACCATCAACCTGCCCGACACGGTGGGCTACGCCACGCCCGCCGAGTACAGGGAGATGTTCCGCGCCGTGCGCGAGCGCGTGCCGAACGCCGACAAGGCGATCTTCTCGGTCCACTGCCACAACGACCTCGGCCTCGCCATCGCCAACTCGCTGGCGGGCATCGAGGGCGGCGCGCGGCAGGTGGAATGCACCGTCAACGGCATCGGCGAGCGGGCGGGCAACGCGGCGCTCGAAGAGATCGTGATGGCGATCCGCACCCGCGCCGACGTGATGCCCTACGAAACCGGCATCGAATCGCAGATGCTCACCCGCGCCTCCAAGCTCGTGAGCCACGCCACCAACTTTCCCGTGCAGTTCAACAAGGCCATCGTCGGCCGCAACGCCTTCGCCCACGAGAGCGGCATCCACCAGGACGGGATGCTGAAGAATGCGGAGACCTACGAGATCATGACCCCGGCCTCGGTCGGCCTGACCAAGACCTCCCTTGTCATGGGCAAGCATTCCGGCCGTGCGGCCTTTCGCTCCAAGCTGGAGGATCTCGGCCTGCACCTGTCCGACAACCAGTTCCAGGACGCCTTCGAGCGGTTCAAGGCGCTGGCCGACCGCAAGAAGCACGTTTACGACGAGGACATCGAGGCCCTGGTGGACGAGAACCTCGCCACCGCCCAGGACCGCATCCGGCTGGTCTCCCTCTCCGTTATCGCCGGCACGCGCGGCCCGCAGCGGGCGACCCTGCGCATCCAAGACGAAGCGGGTTCGCGGATCGAGGAGGCCGACGGCAACGGGCCGGTGGACGCCGTGTTCAACGCGATCCGCGCCCTGGTGCCCCACGAGGCGCAGCTCGACCTCTACGATGTCCACGCCGTCACGGGTGGCACCGACGCACAGGCGGAGGTGACCGTCCGCCTGCGCGACGGCGACCGCAGCATCACCGCCCGCGGCGCCGACCCGGACACGCTGGTCGCCTCGGCGAAGGCCTATCTCTCGGCGCTGAACAAGCTCTCGGCCCAGGCGGTCCGCCTGCACGCGCAGCACGCCGCGGCGGAATAAGGGAAAAAAGCACCGCCGGGGGTGGACAGCCCCCGGCAGCGTTGGTACTAGGCCCCCCGTCGGCGGTTGGTGGCCGACAAAACGGTCGCTGAAGCGATCGGGCGCATAGCTCAGTTGGTAGAGCAGCTGACTCTTAATCAGCGGGTCCTAGGTTCGAACCCTAGTGCGCCCACCAATAAATCAAAGACTTAGCCGGTAGTTCTGAAGCCGTTTCGACACGGCGTCATCGGCTATTTCGACAAACCTTCCTTCTTCGTTCTCGCATCCAGTCGTTTCCGCCCTCCCGCTTGCCGTTGCCTCGGTGTCGCCTGGGCGTACCGAAGGAGGGCTGCGGTAGTGAGATGACCGCTCAGAGCGCGGAGCTGAGCGTCTGTCAGTCCAGCCTCTGCACCCTCGACGTTGCCGCCGTGGCGCAGACCCATGAACTTGACCTCGGGATCGATGCCGGCCGCTGAGCGGATCTCGGCAACGCGATGTCGAAAATAGCGAAACTGCCAAGGCAGATGCACCTTGCGCAGACGGTCCGGCTGATCACGGATCACAATCAGCGTACCGCGCCGAGGTGCGGCATCCAGCCGATCCATGATCTGCGGCCAAAGCGCCGTGCCGTCGGTGTCGAAAAGAGGCACCTCGACCAACTCGTCGGTCTTATGGTGGAACACGCGCACAATGTGAGGCGCATCGGCGGGGCGGTAATGCCCCCAACTGAGTCGGGACAGGATGTCCTCCTGCCGCTGCAACCAGAAGAACGCGATCATCGCCGCAGTACCGATGGACGGCTCGCCGGCTGCGTCGGCGGCGGCCACGAAGCGCACCACCTCGTCATGCGTCACGGGGCGAGTAGCCTTTGCCTTGTAGGACAGGCCCATCTTGGCAAACGGATTATCGAGCGGCACGATTTCCGGCTTGTCGCGGCGTGCCACGTTCCACGCCCGCTTCGCGATGCTCATAGCTAGGATGGCCGTGCGAACGCGCTCGGTACCATCCGCCTTGAGCTTCAACTTGGCGTAAAGCCGATCCGCAGCGCCGGGGGTGATGCTGCCGATAGCCAGCGTCCCGAAGCACCGACCGTCTTTCAGCTTGAAGCTAGAAACCAAGTGAAGCGATGCGTCGTAGCTCCGACGGGTCTGCGGCGGCTTGCCGGTGTATTTCGGAGAAGACTTGTAGAGCGTAACGAGCCAATCGAAGGTGCCGACGCGGACGCGATTTGCCTCAACGGGTAGAGCGCTTTCCAGACGCCAAGCGTCGAATTGCGGATTGAGAACGTCGTCGCAGCGAGCCTTGGCCGTCCCATAATCTTGACCCAGCGCTTCCGAGCGCAGGTTGCAACCACGCTTAGCGGCCCAGGTAGGTGGAACCCAATAGTAAGCGGTCAGCCCGGACGCGAGCCGCCGCGTGACCATCAGCTTGGGCCAACCCTGCGGCTTGCGGCGCGGCATCAGATTAGATCCTCCACGCTCTCAGCGAGGGGGAGGGGGCTAATCGCAAGGCCATGCCGGCGAGCGATGTCCTGCTCCAACCGCCCGCGATGCCACTTGGGCAGGCAGCCAGCGGCGACGCGGGGAGGCGAGTAGATGCCGCGCTCGACCTTGCGCCGGAACGCCTCGACGCTCGGCTCATCGCAGAACGCAGCGGCTGTCTCCGCTCGCATCTCCAGCGGCCAAGATCCGAGAGGATAGGCGATAGGGCGCGGCATGGTCAGGCCACGCTCCCTTCAAAATAGGAGAGCACCTGCGAAGTGATCTCTTCAATATTAATTATCGTGGCGATGCCGCTGGACTCAGCCATGGCTTCCATGAGGGAGGCATCTGGCCGAAGACGGCGGAACAAGATTTCCTGCGCCGGCAGATCCTTGCCGTCAATCAACTCTTCCCTGCCGTCCGCGTGCTTCACTTGAACGCGCCCAGTGTAGGGTTTGGGATTGCGGATGACGACAACGAACCGTGCCCACGCCACGCCTTGTAAGCGCGCGGCAAAATCGGCGAACAACTGAGTGTTGGCGAGCCAGACGGCGTGATTGGCAAGGATACCTTGCTCGGTCATTAGGACCACGGCCCGCACTAGGCAGATGTCGAGCAGGGAGAAGCGCTTCCACCCAGACTTGCCGGCAGTCTCCGGGAACAGACCGTTTCGGTTGCGCCACGTGCGGAACGTGTCGGCAGTGCAGCCGGCGATCTCAGTCAGCGTCGAGGTGGTGAAGGTCTTTTCGAGTGGGTCCATGGGCGCCAAACCGGACGTGTTGAACTGTTTGTAGCATACTTTCGGACCATTTCAACCCGTCCGTTTCACAGCGTACCGAATGCGCCAGCGGCGTTGGTGAAGCTCGGCTGGTCCTGGCGTGGGTGTTCTCGCTTGGAACACCCAAGACCGCGCCAGCAGCTTGGTCATGCAAAAGGGTGGGGGATTTCCCCACCCATCCGGTTCCCCCAAAAGTGTCCACTTAGTGGACACATCTGGCTCAACTCTCTGACGCTGCTTGTTTTTCGGCTTCCCCCGAATAAGTCGGCCTGCAACTGTTCGGGGCATTTCGTGAAGGGTGCCCAGATTGGGCACCCCTAAGTTGCGCTTAGCTTTCGCCAAGCTGGCGAAACCTTCGATGCAGTCGCAGAGTTTGCGTTTGCATCGCAGTCCTCAGCCGTCCCGCCAACTTGGCGACACGGACCAGGATGGAGTGGCGAGGTCTGCCACTCCACGAATGTCGCCAACTTGGCGACTCACGTGAGCGCAAACTTTGCGCCGACGTTGCCGAAAATTTTTTGCCACCGTGCTCTTCGCCAGCTTGGCAAACACCCCGGATACGCAAGCGCAAACTTTGCGCCCGCGTTCACCGACTGAGTGGCCAAGTCGGCCGTTGCATCTCAGAGGCCCGGCCGGGCTCGGGACAGGTTCTTTCTCAGATTGAGAAAGATCCTCAGGCCGCGCTGGCGGCCGGGCCGGGGTATTAGCTGCGGATCAGCGGCAGCTTCGGCATCGCCGGCACGCCGCTCTCCGTCACCACCGCCGGCATCATCCCACTGGCGATCAAGGCCCGCTCGCCCCGCAGCGCGTAGTAGGTGGCCCTGCGGAAGTCGGCCGTGGCGCGACGGACCCGACGCAGGTTCCACCACGCGGCGAGGGAGATGAATGGAGCGATCAGATGCATGGGATCACTCCTCCGTGCTCGCTCCCGAGGTTGATACAGCGTTGTCCACGGCTAGCTGAGGCATTCCCAACAGGAGGAGATTGCCCGTGTTCAGCCACATGATGGTCGGCACCAACGACATGGCCCGGTCGAAGGTCTTCTATGACGCCCTGTTCGCCGCGATGGGCGGCAAGGCGGGCAAGGAGGACGCGGCGGGGCGGCTCGTTTACCTGCACCGTGGAGCGATGTTCCTCGTCACCAAGCCGATTGACGGTCAGCCCGCGAACCCAGGGAATGGGTGGACCCTCGGCTTCAACGTGGAGGCGCCGGAGGAAGCCGACGCTTGGCATAAGGCTGGAGTGGCGAACGGCGGTACTGCCATTGAGGACCCGCCGGGCGAGCGCAACGGCGCTGCCGGTCGTCTGTACCTCGCCTACTTGCGCGATCCCGACGGCAACAAGCTCTGCGCTCTGCATAAGCTCGGCTAACGGTAGGGGGAGGGCTATGCGCATAGCGTGCCCTCCTCAGCCATCTCGCAGTACCGGACGACGAGACCGACGCGGTGCGCGTTTGCCCCCTCGATGATCGCGTGGCGAACCATGGCGACCGTCATGACTGGATCGCCCTTGCAGGCGACCGAGAAGACGGCCTGCATCAGCTTCTCAGCCTCCTCCGCACGAGCTTGCGCCTTTTCGGCTTCGGCCCTGATGCTGGCGAGGCAGCGGCGAAGGCGGGCGATCTCTATGTCTGGACGGGCCGCCGCCCGCCGAACTTTTGAGATCCGGGAGACGGACTTGCCGTTCTGCGTGGCGAGGGTCGGGCGCCTGGTAGTGCCTCCCTCCATTTGCAGCCGACGGCGCTGCACGGCGTCTACCATATCCCCCTCCCTTCCCATTCGCAGCCGACGGCGCTCAGGACGAGGGCCGCACGGGTCGAGGGCAGGCGGTGGGGGTCACGCCAATGGCCAGGGCCATCAAAGTGATAGGTATGAGCGCCTGTGTTCGTCGGGCGGAAGTTTTCGCGGGTATCATCTCCGGGGCACTGCTCAAGGCAGAGCATCCGCCGTTCCATGAACAGCCACTCGTCGTAGGCCATCAGCAAGCCGGTCGTGACGGGCTGCGCGACGGCAGACGGAGCGCCGATCAGTGAGATGCCACCGCCAATGAGCGGCAGGGTGGTAAGGCCGCGTAGGAAGCCGCGACGGGATGCGGGGTCGTTCACGCGCCCCTCCCAAAGCTACCGGCTTGGAAGGCGCCACCGCCCATGAAGACGGGCTGCGCCGCGTGCTCATCATCGAACTGCGCGTCGTGCGGTTCGTCCTGCACGTCGCCGCCGTGCTCGTTCTCGTCTTCGAGTTCGTCATCGAACTCAAAGTCGGTGTCGCCGTCCAGCGCGTCGAGAAGGGCAATGTACGCTTCGATACGATTGGCCAATTCGAGCCGGATTTCGCGCAGATCGGCGGGCAAATCCGCGAATTTTGCGGGTTTGGAGGGCTCTGCGCCCCGCATCGCGCGGATGGCCTGCGTGACCGGTCCAATCTGTGGTGAAGGCGAGCGCGGGCGTTCACCGCCGCGAATGGGCGGTGTAAGGTGGTGGATAGCCATGACTGTGATGCCCTTCCAGTTCGTGGTCAGGCCCGGCGTGAAGGTACGAACTTCCCGTCGGGCCGCTGTTGTGATAACACGGTTTCTATGGCCGCGCAAGAAACCGTGCTAACAAAGAAACGACGGGGGCCTCAGCCCACCGGCAAGGGTACGCTTATCGGCGTGCGGTTGCTGCCGCTTCTGCTAGAGCCGCTTGACGCTTGGATCGAGGCTCAGCCCCATCCGAAGCCTTCGCGTCCAGAAGCCATTCGCCGCCTTGTAGAGGACGCGCTTAAGGCAAAGCGGTCGTGAAGAGCAATATCTAAGCGATCGCTACACAAGCGTTCATCCAATAATGACTAGCACGAGTACCAAGTCTAGCGAACAGAGGCACTGGTTCTACGATAGCTGGGTGCTGGTAAGCGCATTTTGCTTAATTTCATTTATGATCATCTGCTGGCAAGTGAACCGCTTCGAGGGCTTCCAATCGATCTTCACTTGCGAGTCCGATGGAGAGATCGACCAGACGCTACTGTCATCCGGGATGGAAGCATGCATGGGCAAGGCGCATACGCCGGAAGACCAAGCAGGCTGCATCAGGACCGTTTACATCTTGGCTTGTATGAAGGAACAGTGGCGATAGGCTGGCGGCTACAAGGGTCGCTTTAGTGATAGCGTAGACGCCAAGAGGCTTCTTACCGAGCATTGGATGGCGAAAGGCTATCTCAAATGAAGATGCTGCCAATCGGCCTTTTTTCCATGGTTGTAGCTGTCACCAGTCCGGCCCTCGCTTCAGGCAAGATATTCTACGGCTCGCGGATCGGTATGACAGTCACCGTCGTATCTATGAGCGGTCTTGATACGTCTCAGGCCACTATCAAAACTAAACATACACGCGAGGACGCTATAGGGTTTTGTCGCGATTACGTAGGAAAAGTGACACCTGATTGCATTCGCGAGGAATTAGCCGTCCGCCTGAACGACGAGATCTTCGCCAATTGCCCAAGAGGGGAATTTGTCGATTTCCGCGGCAATCGCTATCGCTTCCTTGGCGAGTCTACGGACAAGGACAGCATGGCGAAATATGTGCTGAAAAGTCTGCCGTCCGGCGAAATTGCGGATGGTTCATCAGCGTCTGGCTATCCTACCAATATCCAGATCTTCAAGGCTCTTTGTCCGAGCCGGGCCCCGCTAGAGGAGTGAGAGGCGTGCGTAAGTTTGCCGTCAGTCTCGTAGGCGCTGCACTTCTCTCAGCCTTCGGGTCTGCCTCGTGCGTGCTGGCACAGGTCCAACAGGAGCGGTTCAGCTACCCGGTCGGCCTGGACCCCTCTGGTGACAACTTCCTTGCACTGCGGAGCCTTCCCAGCGGAAGCGAGGGTGTGCGGATTGCGCGGCTCGGACCCGAAACACTTTTCACCGAGATCGGCCGTCGCGGGGGATGGGTGAATATACAGCTGCCGTCCGGCCAGACAGGATGGGTCAGCGCGCGATACGTCGGTTGTTGCCGGACAGCCGGGGCATCCGACACTTCAGTTCCGGCGGTGACGAGGTCGTCCTGCGACGATCTTTGGTATGAGCGGAATGCAATCTTCAAGGCCGCCGGTTACTGCTTCCGCTCGCCGCGCGGCATCCAGGCTTTCGGGAACGCAGGTTGCCAGTATGACGATGAGGCGGACGTTCCTCTTTCGACGCGGCAGCGGACGCAAGTTGAGGATCTACGCGCGGCCGAGCGGCGCCTCGGCTGCCGGTACTGACGTGGCCTTGTGTCAGCCCAACCTTCGCGCTGCCTTGGCGATCTCGGCAATAAGTCTCGCCATTTCAGTGCGCAGATATACGGGCACATGGGTCGGCACCACGGCACGTTGAATGCGCAGGCGAAATACCACTGCACCTTGGCAGCCGGCTTCGCGGAAGTGTGCGATAATCTGCCCATGACAAACGTTATACGCCCAAATTTTGGCCGTCCCGCAGACGCACCACCTGACACCATTGCGGAGTTCAGCCCGCTTCAGGTTTACGGAACGGCCGTCGGGCACTTCGTTGCGTTGATCCGGGCCGAGAGCGGCGATGAGGGCCTAACCCTTCAGATCATAGTCGGCCAAGAAGGCGGCGAAGGCGCCGAGTCCGTTGCAATCTTCCCAGATAATGCCGAGGGCGAGGCGGATGCAGAGGCAACTGCATTCTCCATCCTTCGTTCGCTGGAGATTGTGAAAGAAGCGATGGTGGGAGTTGGGTGATCGGCAAGCGTTAGGCAACCCAAAGCCAGTTTAGCGCTCTCATCGCAAATCCATGCGTCATCTTCATTGAGGAAAATGGCGAGGGGCCGGGGGTGCGCCTGAGGAAGGCAGCAGGCGCAAGCTGTTGCCGGCTATCAGAAACTCAAAGGCGAAGTCTTGTTTAAAATCAAACATTATGCTTTATAACAAATTTGTTGTTCATGAGCGCGGCACTAGCTGTATTGAGATCTGAATGATTTTCGAGAATTTTCTTTTTGCAATCATATCTGCCATTGTCTTGTCGCTTGTAGGCTATGTCCACAAATTCGATGAAAAGACATGGGCGATTATACTTATTGCAACACGATTTATTGGTTTGGGTGCCGTCGTTCTTTTTATCTTTAATATTGAGAAATCTTCTCTTCAAGATCGCGCAGACAAGTCTCTCGTTGCTTACAAAGCGGAACTTGCAAAGCAACTTATAGCAGTTGAAAGCCTTAAAACTGCGAATTGTGAAAAGGTGAATTATAAAAGACAGAAAGACAAGAAATGCGATGATTTCATCAATATTAGCAATTATATACGAAGATGGCAGGTATTTGGTTTTAACGATACCGTGGGGTATATGAGGAATAATACAGAAACATATTGGCTGTTGAAATATTATCAATCGGACATAGGCAGGAAATTATCAGAAAATCATTATCGCATTGGAAATCTATTAGGCTATCAAGCGGATCTACTGAAGTCAGACGATAATATAGAAGCCATTTCTGCTTCTTTTGCATATTCACTATCTGATTATTGGGGCATCATACTGAGCTTAATTATATCTTGCCAGATCGTCGCAGACGTCTTCAAACTTTATCTATCTGATAGGAAGATTAAAGAGAACAAGAAGAGAGAGCGGCGAGAAATCTTAGCTGAATGCAGGTGGAGATCAGAAATGTATAAGAGATAGCTCAATTATTTTAGAATTTTCGGAATTCAAAATATTTGTATTATCCCTTTCACCAAGCGTGTCGCTAGAGTGAAAAAGTACACCCATAGAAGCAGCAATGGTTGACTGTGTTCTTGCAGAAGTGGCGTACCCGTGCATCGGAGGCGAAGGTCCGGGCTATAAAGTCAACGCTCCAAGAGTCATTCTCATTGAATACAACGGCGGTGGACGGCTAACGAGATACTTACGAGTCCTACGTAGGTACGATGCCTACACTCGGCCTCAAGCTACCGCTCCGCATCTGCCTGCTTGAGAGTCAGTGTGCGTTGAGGACGCCGCCGGCCGACGCGCCGGCTACGTCTACTGGTCCAATGACGCCCAGCGCCGGACCAGCACCGGCCGTTTCACCTAGGCCGAGGCAATCAAGCAGGTTCGAGAGATCGCGCGGGCTTTAGCTGATCCTATTGATACTTATGACGCATCCAATCCGCGGCAAATATGAATAGCGATTGGAGGCAAGATGAAGAACGCGCTTTGAAATTAGGCGACATCGCACTAATCCTTGTGTCATGTCAGCCTTCCGTCGAACACCCTCATTTAAGTATCCTCCTGTCGGCATCTGCATATATTGCGGCTGCGCCGATGGCCCTTTGACAGATGAACATCCAATCCCGCTTTCTCTAGGCGGCCACTTGGTTTTACCAAAGTCAAGTTGCAGAAATTGCGCAAATAAAACACTTTATTTCGAAGGAGTGACTGCCAGGACGACATTCGGAAAATTGAGAATGCGATACAATTTTCCAACGCGGCGGCGGAAAGCCCGCCCTGCCGAATTAGAAATTGGTGTAATCAATCGGGATGGCACTCCAAAGCGAAGAATGGTTCCAGCAACAGACTACCCTGCTGTGGTTTTCCTACCGCATTTCGGTCGTGCCGGTTTCTTTGTTGGCAATAATCCTAATATTGACACGCTATATTGGAAAGGAAAGGCGCATCCAACTGTCAATGTTGATGAGCACATGGCACTCTATGGTTTCGATGGTGTCTACGAAGCCAAATTCATGCCCCACGAACTCGGGCAAACTATCATAAAAATATGTTATGCCTATGCCATAGCAGAGCTTGGTATTGATAGCTTCGAGCCGGTTTGTCTGCCTCAAATACTTGGCAAAGATAATAATATATCATACATATTTGGGCAGAAGGGTGAAACTCAGCCGGAGGCCGGGGACACAATTATTTGGAAGATTACGCTGGCCTATATAGTAAGTCGAAGTATGCCGCCAGTCTTGACAGCACAGTGTGTTTTTCTCGAAAAAATGGGCATGCCGATCTATGAGGTGGTATTAGGTTTCATTCGCAACTTTGATCAATTCGCGGTTATGAAAGACAAAATAAGCAACTACAGCCTCGTAAATCAGTTTTAGTGATGGGTCGACATCGTCATAAGACTCCTGATCGGTTGGATCAAAAGCTTCAAACGCTTCGTACAGATTTCTCGCGAGCTGATGTCGAATATTCTCATCCTGATCGATTTTGCGCATCGTCAATGTATCGATATTCATTTTGAAATCTCCCAAGAGATAAACAATATAGTGCTGAACAATGATATATCAGCAAGAAAAGACTGGCAAAGGCGTGCTGTTTTTAAATTCCTGCACAAGCAACTTCACGTCGCCGCCTCCGGCACCGCAGGCGTAGCCCCGGCACGATACCAGCCATCATCAACGTTCGCGTCGGGCCTGCGAACCGCGAAGGCGTTACGGTTCACGCACTCGATTTGCGTCGTCGTCCCGCCTTCCGAACTTTGCGAGTAGATGACGCCCCAGAGCTTTAGCTCCATCTGCCCGCTCTCCGTCGGGAAGAGCATCGGGCTTTTGATCGTCACGTTGTCCCTGAGCGACCATAGTTTGCCGGTGCCGGGCTTGTGCCAGCCCTGGTAGGTGAGGTTCACCCGTAGGCGCGATGCCTCGATGGCCTGCGCCTCCATGTTGGTGCGAGCGACCGCGCCCTCCTGATCGAGCGGCATCTCCGCGAGCACCTTGCGCTTGATGTTCGGCATCCCGGCCGAGAGGTCCGACGTCGCCTGGATCTCGGAAGCCTTCCGCCCGAACAGGCTGTCCGAGCCCGGCTGCTGCGAATTCGCGATAATCTGCGAGACTGCTGGCGCCTGGATCGTGCACTCGGCCGAGAGGATGTTCTTACCCTCAACGAAGGTCGCCGAGTCGCCGCCGCTCTTCCGGTTGGCAACGAGCGTCCCGTCGGCATCCGCATCGAGCCAGAGCCCGCGCTGGTTGCACAGCCGGGCGATCATCGCGAAGGGGCTCTCGCCGTAGCGGACCATTACGTTCGGAAACGGCACGCGAGCGCTGTCCGGCGCGTCCTCCATACGGAACCTGAGGCCGTGAGGCTTCAGAACGGAGTTAGCGATGGCTTCCAGCGTGTAGCCCCGGTACTGGCCCGTGCCGCTATCGACGGAGCCCTCGGTGGCGAGTCCGGCTTTCGAGTAGCCTTGCACCACGACGGCGTGTCGGTTGGCGTCGAAGGCCACCTGCCGCGTGACGACGTAGCCCTCTTGGATGACCACCTCGCCAGCCAAGGCGATATCGACTCGCATGTTCGGGGCAAGGCGCTCAAAGAGGTTCTTGCTCGGCTCGGCGCAGATCAGGCGGAAATTCCGTTGCCACGTCGCGTCGAAGGACTGCGCGACCGTCACGCTGAGCCAGTCGCGGAAGACACCGCCTTCGGTGCGGACCTCGCAGATGAGAGCGGGATCAGACATTCTCACCTCGCAGTTCGAACTGGCGCTGCTTGCTGATCGTCGTGCTGCTGAACAGGTCGTCCATCGACGCGCGGGGCCGCATCCCGGCAGGAGCATTTTCGAATTGAATGTGAAGCGTGCCCTTAGAGTGGGAGCGGCCTCCGTTTGACATGTCGTAGAAGCGACGGAGCAGTAAATCACCTGGCCGCTCACCTGCTACCGTCTCCCCGACTACCTGTCCCGGCACAGTCGGGTCGCTTGCCATGGAACGAGGCTTCAGAGCGCGCGGGGCGCCGTTCGGGAAGAAGCCGTTCTCGTCGGCTGCCGCGGCAGGTCTGGCGGGCGCGACGGATGGGCCGACGCGATAGGCATGAGCGACAGCCCCTGTCCGATAATTGGTGACGGCGGGCGCTTCGAAGTTCCTGGTGATCGTCACCGTGTCGGCGTTGAGATCACCCGATCCCTGGCCCATGAGGATGCGGCGCGTTCTCCCATAGCTCGGATCGCTCATCGCCTCATGGGTCATGTACCGCATCTGCCCTTCGGCAGAGTTCGGTTCATAGCCATTCGCCTTCAGCCACCGCAGCATTTCCGAACGGCGTTTTTTACCCCGGCCATTCGGATCACGGGCACCGTAGATGCCGTACCCCGTACCGCCGTCGTGAACAGCGTTCGGGTTGAGGCCCGACTCCATCTGAGCTTGCCCGACCATATGCGCTGCGGCCTGCCGCAACTGATCCTCCGGGACGCCTTCGGTTCGAAGCTGATCCATCGCGTACCGCATCATGTCGCCGGTACGCGCGGCGAGAGGCCCGCCGAAGCCGTTGCTGCGGCCCGAGCGGAGGGGCGCTGGAATGCTTTCCCCACCACCCGCACCGGGGGCTCCTTGCCCCATGCCGGGCACGCCGCCGCCGGCACGCGGGTTGAGAGGCGGCCCTAGATCGCCGAAGCCACCGAACCCGCCTCCACCCATGCCGGGAACACCCATGCCGGGCATACCGCCGCCTCCGAACGAAGCGTTGTAGATCCGAGGGCCGCCGCCCCCAACGCCACCGCCGCCATAGCTCATCGGAATTGCGGATACGCCGCTCGGGCCAGCGGCGTCCTTGGACCGGCGGATCGCATCCGTGAGGGTGCGGATCTCCTTTTCCAGCGACTTCAATTGGTCGGCGTTCTTGACCGGGTCGGCCTTGAGGTCGTCGCGCTGCTTCGTCGCCGCCGCCAGTCGCCCCGCGAGGTCGGCGTCCATCGCTTCCGCGTTGCCCCGGATACCGTTCCGGTCGCCGCTCTCCACGATGGTGTTGAGCCCTTTGAGCAGCGGGCCGAGCGTGTTGAGCTTCAGCCGCTCGGCCGCGTTGCCCATGCGGCTCATGTTCTTTTCGAACTCGGTCGCCGCCTTCTCCGTCTCCTTGCTCATGGAGCCGATGGAGGATTGGATCTCCTTCATCATCTCCTGATATTTGCCCGTGACCTGACCGGCGACGGCGCCGATCTGATCCGTGCCGAACAGCATCTCGGCCACCTTCCGGCGGCGGACCGGATCGCCGATGTTGCTCAGCGACTCCATTGCCGCGTCCAAGGCGGCCTTCATGTTCGGGGCGTTGACCAGCTTCTCGACCAACTCGCCGAGGTTCATCGCCTGCAAGCCAGAGTACGCCTCGCCGTAGCGCTTGCGCAGCTGGCTCATCTCATCGGAGAAGCGCTTCACGCCTCCCTGCATCGTATCGGCCGAAGCGCCGAACCGCTCGCCCAGCGCGTTGAAGGCGCGCAGTTCGTTGACGGCAAGGCCGGTTTCTTTCGACAGGATCGTGAGTTGCTGCGTGCCGCTGGAGAAGCTGCGGAGCGCCGTGGCGATGCCACCCAGCCCTAGCCCGGCACCAAGGCCGACGACGCCGAGGGATTGAAGGGGAGACAGCATCCCCTGCAAGGCTGTCGTCGCTTTTCCGAGCGTGCCATGGAAGCCCTCGAAATCCTTCGCGAGATCCTTCCCGGTTTGGGTGCCGGTCGAAGCGGTACGGCGCAGAGCCGTGTTGAGCTTGTCCAGCGGCCCCGTGAACTGATCGGTTACCTCTGCAACAAGGCGCAGGCGTTCATCAGCCATCGGTAGTCACCTTCTGCCACTGCGTGCCGTTCCAGCGGAGCCGGATACCGAACAGGGTTCGGATCTCACCGATGCGCGGCGGGTCTGTCGGGATGGGCGGGGAGGTCGGCTGATCGGTCATGCTGACGCTTCGATCTGGGCGAGGCGCCGCTCGCAGGCATCCTCATCGAAGACGCCACCGCACCGCTGTGCGAGAGCAGTCCAGTCCGGTGCGGGGAAGTCTTTGGTGCTGCACAGTTCGCCGACGGTGAAGCCTTTGGCGAAGCCTTCGAACCCATGCTCTGCGAGAGCATCAGACGCAGCACCGTCCAGGGCGCTCGCAATCATCACGCTAAGGACGTAGGCGACCTCCAACGAGGCGCCGGTCGTGATCGCGCTTTGCGCCACGATGGCTTCGGCTTTGCCGATAATGCTTCGAGCGATCTCAACTTCCGGCTCATACGCGCCGAGCGGCGGGGGCGAGCGCAGGAGGCGAGGCCGATCCGGTGCGAGCTGGCGGGCACGAACGACGCCCTTGTCTTGGACCGTCTGGCTCGCCTGAGTCCGGTTGATCCAGTTAAGAGCCTGCTCGCGGTTCAGTTTGCCGTCGGAACGTACTGGCATACCCGCTTTTACGTATTGACTGACGCGGGCCTTAGAAATCTTTAATTCGGCGGCAAGTGCAGCCTTGGTAGTGATGGCCATGAGTCCACCTGCGATTGTGAAGGTTAAGTGGTTTTGAGGGGCTGCACCTAGACAGGTGTCGGGCTCAGGCGGACCCGCGTGGCCCTCCCGTCTGGACAGGACCCGCTCTAAACTTTCATGCCCATCTGCAAGTGGATCAGGCTCAGAGTTTGCCCTTCTGATCTTCCTGCGTACCGTGCTAGTGTCAGTCTCAGCCCCGCACGTACTGCCGAGCTGTAGGAGGGTATCTCCATGCGGCTCACGTTCGGACATTTGGGCGATTGGATCGTTGATCCTCGCGAGTTGGCAGCTCGGCTGGGCGTTAGCACGACAGAACTGAAGCGCTTGCAGCGTCGGGGCGAGGTGGATGCCCGCATCAAAGACGCTACTGAAGATGGCGACGGCCTGACCCGAGTGACGGTTCGCCTTCACAGCCAGAGTTGGCGCGGACTCTTCGACCGTCACGGTGAACTCGTGGGTGAAGAGCAGGCGTGACAGCATAGGGTTACCTCACCCCTGCCGACTGCCATGCGAGCCATCGAGCTTCAGCCTTCTCGGCGGTCTCGTGAAGCAGGTCAGGCCGGACGGGCGTGCACTCGATGTTACCGACGCCGTGAGCATCACCCGGATCGACGGGCGGGATCTCGATGACCGGCACGGCGGGCGTCACAGTCGCTTCGGTCGTGTCGGGCTTGGTGGTGGCCATCAGGCTCTCCGCATCCTCTGAGTCGGGACCGCAGCGGGGTCACCCTCCCGCCGCGATCCCGGATGATCCGCCGCTTTGGTCGGCGGGAGTGCGGTCGTGCCAACCTTGAACCCTCTCCCATGGCATGGAGGGCAGGCCGGCTTTCGCTGTCGGGCTGACCACATCGCCCTCAACCGCGCAGGAAAGGAGCCCAGGCCGACCTGGGGACCTGCGCAACTCCTTTAGGCGACGCGCTTCCAGCGGGAGCCGTCAGCCGCATACCGCTCGGCGCCGACCGTGAAGGACGAACCGGGAGAGGTGAGATCGCGCCGGGTCTGCTCGACGGCCGACCGGGTCTGAGGTGCGCTGCCGCCTTCAGCCTTGCGGTTCTCGGCCATCCAAGCTGCGATGCGCTCAGTCTGGTTGGGCTTACGCTCGGCGGTGATGGGCTCGGGCTTGCGAAGGGTGCGACGGGCCCAAGCGGCGCCGTCCTCAATCTCAGAGCGTGTCATTGACGATCCTCCCATGGAGCGGGACGACATCGCCCCAGATGTAGCCTGTGTCGGTGCCGAGGTTCGGCAGCTTCACGCGGCTGGCGATAGAGGTGTGAGGCTGGTCGGACCGGCCCTGCCAACTGCACCGAGGCTCGCCGGGCGGGACCGGATCGGCGCCGTCGGGCAGGGCGAGGTTGGCCGAAGCGATCAGGGCCGCGCCGTCGCGGATCTTTTCGAGCAGCGGCACGAGGCGCTGGGCTTCGGCGACGTACTGCTCAGAGAGCGCGCGAACCTCGGCGCTGGCCTTATGGGCCTTGCGGTGGAGATCCTTCCGACGCTTCTGCTCGGCCTCGTAGGCGGCGTGCGCTTCGGCTTCCGAGCGAACCGCAGCGGCGTGCTGTACCTCCAGCTGATCCAGTCGGATCTTCACGACTGCGATGCGATGATCCAGCGAGGCGACGTCGTCGGCGCTGCCCTTGAGCAGCGCGTCGGAACGGCTCGTCTCTAGAGCTTCGCGTTCGGCCTGGGCGGCGTCGCGCTCAGCGGCAATCTGTGCAGCGCTGCGCGGCGCGGGCGGCAGCGGGTAGAGCACGACAGTGCTAGGTTTGAAACCGACCACCGGAGCGAGAGCACGGTCTTCGCGGCTTTGGCGGACGTTGACGTTTGGAAGCGCGTTCATGTCGCTCTCCCTCACGCTGCGGGACGGAGGGCGACGGCGGGACCGACGGGACCGGGGCCGTCATCGTCCTTGATCGGCGGAAGCCTGATACCTTCGGCTACCAACTGAGCACGAACGGTTCGACGCACATACTCCGAGGTCGAAACGCGGTTCTGTCGAGCAGCCCGAACCACAGCATCGGAGAGCCCTCGCTCCGCACGGAAACGGAGGGCTTCAGGAAACGTCAGGGAGCGGCAGGAAGGCATATTGGGCACCCATCAGCTTGAGGCTTCATGATGCTGAAAGATGCCGTTTCCGCCGCCTCTGTTCTACGTCACGATTTCCGCAACGTTCAGATTGAAATTCTCTGCCAACGCTCTGCTAAATCCCGCAACCCTTCTGCCTCGAAGTACTGCATGACCTTTGGCGAGCGGCGATCACCGGAGAGATAAGCCTGGAGCGCCTGCTGGTCCCCGTTCAGGAATGCCGCAAGCGCCACTCGGCTAACAAGCCATGGGCCGCCAGCCACCCGGCGACCGAGATCGTGCTCAATGCACCACTGCCGCACCCGCCGTTCCGTTCGGCCAGCGACCGCAGCGGCTTGAGCCGTTGTCAGGCCCTCTCGCCTATCGAAAGGCTGAAGCACTCGAGGTCCCAGAGGGCCGAGCCGAGGCATGACCCTGCGGCTTGATGGGCAAAGCACCTCAGCCATTCGCGCCTCCGTCGGTCAGATAGATGAAGCGGGAAACACGGGTGCCGGCGTTGCTTCGTTCCTCGATCCGAACCAAGCCGCGCTCTTCAAGCGATGCGAGCACGAGCCCTCGAATTTCGGGAGTGCGAGTGTGGCGCGGTGCGTGCGAAGGGATCAGCTTTGCGTTGATCGGCCGCTCCGGCCGGGACTGAAGCCACTTGAGGAAATCCCTCGCCGGTTTTGAGACGGGATCCTCCGGCGCAGCGATCACATCGCTACCCCCGGTCACATCGATCACATGATCACAACCCGTCTGAGAAGCAGAGACCTCCGTTCCGCAAGCGGTATCCCGGCGTTCCTCTGACGGTGTGAGTTTGTGATTGGTGACGGGATCACGATCACAAACCGGTCGATCACTGACAGCCCCCGAGAGGCCATCGCCGCTCTTGGCCGGCCGGTAATCAGACAGCTTTGTGATCTTGTGATTGTTGTGATCGGGGGGTGGGTTGTGATCGGGGTGGCGGTATTGTCCGCGACCGACCTTCACCACCTCGCCCGCCTTGACCATCTTCACGAGAAGCTGACGGATGTTCTGGTTCGACATCCTCGTCTCGTCAGCGATCTCCCCCGGCGACATCGGCTCGGTTGCGTCTTCCAGAGCCGCGAGCACCGCGCCGCGCTCGTCCGTCCGGCGAACGTCGCTTGCCTCGCCCTGGACATGCCAACGGCACCCCGCCTTGTCGAAGACGACGGCGCTCTCGATCTCCTCAACGTCGCGGCCCCGCCCGTAGAGGGTAGCACCGTTGCCGTCCCGGTCGAGGATCAACGTGGTATCGGCGGCGCCGGACAGGCCGAGCGTCCCGGATACCTTTTCGAAGGGATCGCTCTCGGTGCCCGACTTGCGGGTGTGATGCACAATGCAAATGGCGACGCCATGTTCGCTTGCGAGCCCTTGCAGCCCTTTGATTGCTGCATAATCGGCTTCGTACAGGGACTCGCTAGAGCCCCGCACCGGCTTGAACATCGCCAGCACGTCCACAATGACCAAGCGCGGGTTGGCCTTCGCCAAAATCCATTCGCGGATCTTGTCGAGACCGCCCTCGTTGGCGCGGGGCCATTCTGTCGCGTACTCGAACGCTTCGGGCCACTCCGGGTTGAGCGGACCGAGCAACTTGTCGATACGGCGCTGAAGCCGGCGACGGTTGTCCTCAAGGGCGACGTGCTGTACCTCGCCCTTGAGGACAACCGTC
>NZ_BPQE01000027.1 GCF_022179085.1 Methylobacterium aerolatum | reverse complement strand
CGCCATCAACGACTGATCGCCAACAACAGAACCTGAAGGGAGCGGCGGGAATCCGCCCCCCGCCCTCCCTCTCAAGGCCCGAAGGTCATGAACGGTCAAAACATTCGCATTCGCCTCAAGGCGTTCGATCACCGCATCCTTGATGCCTCGACCCGCGAGATCGTCTCGACGGCGAAGCGTACGGGCGCGCAGATCCGGGGTCCGATCCCGCTGCCGACGCATATCGCGCGCTTCACCGTCAACCGCTCGCCCCACATCGACAAGAAGTCGCGCGAGCAGTTCGAGATGCGCACTCACAAGCGCGTTCTCGACATCGTCGATCCGACGCCCCAAACCGTGGACGCGCTGATGAAGCTCGACCTCGCTGCCGGCGTCGACGTGGAGATCAAGCTCTGAGGCCCTGAGGGCTCAGAGCTTACCGTTTCACCGCGCGGGGGAGATACCTATGCGCTCAGGGGTCATCGCACAGAAGGTCGGCATGACCCGCGTCTTTACGGACGCGGGGGAGCATGTGCCGGTCACCGTGCTCAAGGTCGATCAGTGCCAGGTGGTTGCCCACCGCACGATAGAAAAGAACGGCTACGTCGCGCTGCAGGTCGGTGTCGGCAAGGCCAAGGTCAAGAACGTCTCCGCCGCCGAGCGTGGCCGCTTCGCGGTCGCCAAGGTGGAGCCGAAGAAGAAGCTCGCCGAGTTCCGCGTGTCCGAGGACGCGCTGATCCCGGTCGGCGCCGAGATCACGGCCGACCACTTCATCCCGGGTCAGTTCGTCGACGTGACGGGCACCACCACGGGTAAGGGTTTCGCCGGCGGTATGAAGCGCTGGAACTTCGGCGGTCTGCGCGCCACCCACGGCGTGTCGATCTCCCACCGCTCGATCGGTTCGACCGGTGGCCGCCAGGATCCGGGCAAGACCTTCAAGAACAAGAAGATGCCGGGCCACCTCGGTGTCGAGCGGGTGACGACCCAGAACCTGCGCGTCGTGCGTACCGATCCCGAGCGGGGCCTGATCCTCGTCGAGGGCGCGGTTCCGGGCGTGGCTGGTGGCTGGATCCAGATCCGCGACTCGATCAAGCGCAAGCTGCCCGCCGACGTGCCGCTGCCGGGCAAGTTCCGTGAGAACGGTTCGTCCGCCGAGGCGTCTCAAACCGCCCCCGAGGCCCCTGCGGCTGAGGAGAATGCGTGATGAAGCTTGATGTCACCACCCTCGACGGAGCCGGTGCCGGCTCGGTCGATCTGAACGAAGAGATCTTCGGTCTGGAGCCCCGCGCGGACCTGCTTCAGCGCATGGTCCGCTGGCAGCTCGCCAAGCGGCGCGCCGGCACCCATGCCGTGCAGAACCGCTCGGATGTGAACCGGACCCGGAAGAAGCTCTACAAGCAGAAGGGTACCGGCAACGCCCGTCATGGCGCTGCCTCCGCCCCGCAGTTCCGCGGCGGTGGCCGGGCCTTCGGTCCCGTCGTCCGCGACCACAGCCACGACCTCCCCAAGAAGGTGCGCGCGCTGGCTCTCCGCCACGCCCTCTCCTCGAAGGCGAAGGCCGAGACGCTGATCGTCGTCGACGATATCACGGTCGATACCCACAAGACGAAGGGCCTCCTGGAGACCTTCGGCAAGCTGGGCCTCTCGAACGCCCTGATCATCGGCGGTGCCGAGGTCGACGTGAACTTCGGTCGCGCCGCCCGCGCCATCCCGCAGATCGACGTGCTGCCCGTTCAGGGCATCAACGTCTACGACATCCTGCGCCGCGACAAGCTCGTGCTCACGAAGGCGGCGGTCAACGCGCTGGAGGAGCGTTTCAAATGAGTGCCGATCCGCGCCACTACGACATCATCGTCTCCCCGGTCATCACCGAGAAGGCGACGAACCTGACCGAGCAGAACAAGGTCGTCTTCCGGGTCGCCCCGAAGGCCACCAAGCCGCAGATCAAGGAAGCGGTCGAAAAGCTGTTCGACGTGAAGGTGACGGGCGTCAACACGCTCATCACCAAGGGCAAGAAGAAAGTGTTCCGCGGGCTTCGCGGCCAGCGCTCGGATGTGAAGAAAGCGATCGTGACCCTGGCCGAAGGCCACACGATCGACGTCACCACCGGGCTCTGAGGACGGATCGAGGACGAGCCGATGGCTTTGAAGACTTTTAAACCGGTCACGCCGAGCCTGCGCCAGCTCGTGCTCGTGGACCGCCGTGAGCTCTACAAGGGCAAGCCGGTGAAGGCCCTGACCGAGGGCAAGAGCTCCTCGGGCGGCCGCAACAATCTCGGCCGCGTGACCGTTCGGTTCCGCGGCGGTGGTCACAAGCGCGCCCTGCGCAACGTGGACTTCAAGCGTCGCGACCAGCTCAACGTGACGGCGACGGTGGAGCGGATCGAGTACGATCCGAACCGCACGGCGTTCATCGCGCTGATCAACTATCCCGACGGTAAGCAGAGCTACATCCTGGCTCCCCAGCGGCTCGCCGCCGGAGACAAGGTGGTGGCTGGCGCCAACGTGGACATCAAGCCGGGCAATGCCGGCCCGATCGGCTCCATGCCCGTCGGCACGATCGTCCACAATGTCGAGCTGAAGATCGGCAAGGGTGGCGCGATCGCCCGCTCCGCCGGCAACTACGCTCAGATCGTCGGCCGCGACCAGGGCTACGTGACGGTGCGCCTGAACTCGGGCGAGCAGCGTCTCGTGCACGGCCAGTGCTTCGCGACGGTGGGTGCGGTGTCGAACCCGGACCACATGAACATCTCGCTCGGCAAGGCCGGGCGGAACCGCTGGCTCGGCAAGCGCCCGCACAACCGCGGCGTGGCGATGAACCCGGTCGACCATCCGCACGGCGGCGGCGAGGGCCGCACCTCCGGCGGCCGTAACCCGGTCACGCCTTGGGGTGTGCCCACCAAGGGCAAGAAGACCCGGTCCAACAAGCGGACCGACGTCTTCATCCTGTCCAGCCGCCACAACCGCAAGAAGTAACCACCATGGCACGCTCTCTCTGGAAGGGGCCGTTCGTCGACGGCTACCTCTTCAAGAAGGCCGAGGCGGCGCGGGGTTCCTCGCGCTCCGAGGTCATCAAGATCTGGAGCCGTCGCTCCACGATCCTGCCGCAGTTCGTCGGACTCACCTTCGGCGTTCACAACGGCCACAAGCACATTCCGGTCTACGTCACCGAGGAAATGGTCGGTCACAAGTTCGGCGAGTTCTCGCCGACCCGCACCTTCCCCGGCCACGCGGCCGACAAGAAGGCGAAGAGGCGCTGATATGGGCAAGCAGGCTACCCCCCGCGCGCTCCCCGAGAACGAGGCCAAGGCGGTGGCGCGCATGTTGCGCGTCTCCCCGCAGAAGCTGAATCTCGTGGCGCAGCTCATCCGCGGCAAGAAGGTCGAGACGGCGCTCGCCGATCTCCAGTTCTCCCGCAAGCGCATCGCCACCGATGTGAAGAAGTGCCTCGAAAGCGCGATCGCCAACGCCGAGAACAACCACGATCTGGATGTCGACGACCTCGTCGTCAGCCAGGCTTTCGTGGGCAAGGCGCTGGTCCTGAAGCGCTTCCACGCCCGTGCCCGCGGCCGCGGCGCGCGCATCCTGAAGCCCTTCTCGAACCTCACGATCGTGGTTCGCGAAGTGCGCGCGGCTGAAGCGGCCTGAGGAGGATCTGATGGGTCAGAAAGTCAACCCGATCGGTCTCCGGCTCGGCATCAACCGGACCTGGGACTCCCGCTGGTTCGCCAACAAGGGCGAATACGCGAAGCTCATGCACGAGGACGTCGCGATCCGCGCCGCCCTCACCAAGCAGCTGAAGCAGGCCGCGGTCTCCAAGATCGTGATCGAGCGCCCGCACCGGAAGTGCCGCGTCACCATCCACTCGGGTCGTCCGGGCGTGGTGATCGGCAAGAAGGGCGCGGACATCGAGAAGCTGCGCAAGCTCGTCGGCACGATGACCAAGGCCGACGTGACCATCAACATCGTCGAGGTGCGCAAGCCCGAGATCGATGCCACCCTGGTGGCCGACTCGATCGCCCAGCAGCTCGAGCGCCGCGTCGCCTTCCGTCGCGCCATGAAGCGCGCCGTGCAGTCGGCCATGCGTCTCGGCGCCGAGGGCATCCGGATCAACTGCTCCGGCCGTCTCGGCGGCGCCGAGATCGCCCGTCAGGAGTGGTACCGCGAGGGCCGCGTTCCGCTGCACACGCTGCGGGCCGACGTCGATTACGGGACCGCCACGGCGTTCACGACCTACGGCACCTGCGGTATCAAGGTGTGGGTGTTCAAGGGCGAGATCCTCGAGCACGATCCGATGGCCCAGGACAAAAAGGCCCAGGAAGAGGGCGGCCGCTCCGGCGGGCGCCGCGAGCGTGACGGTGAGGGCGGTCGTGACCGGCCCCGTCGCGAGCGCGAGCACGCGTGAGGTAAGCCATGCTGCAACCCAAGAAGACCAAGTTCCGTAAGCAGTTCAAGGGCCGCATCCACGGTGCGGCCAAGGGCGGCTTCGACCTGAACTTCGGGCAGTTCGGCCTGAAGGCGATGGAGCCCGAGCGCGTCACCGCCCGCCAGATCGAAGCCGCCCGCCGCGCCATCACGCGCGAGATGAAGCGTCAGGGCCGCGTGTGGATCCGGGTGTTCCCGGACGTGCCGGTCTCGACCAAGCCGACCGAAGTCCGCATGGGCTCGGGTAAGGGCGCGCCGGACTTCTGGGCCGCGCGCATCCACCCCGGGCGCATCATGTTCGAGGTCGATGGCGTCGCCGCCGAGATCGCCCGCGAGGCCCTGCGCCTCGGCGCGGCGAAGCTGCCGGTGCGCACGCGCATCATCACGCGCATCGCCGACTGAGGAGATCGCCCGTGAAGACCACCCAACGCCACTCGGACCTGAAGGCGCTCTCGCCTGACCAGCTCGCCGACGAGTTGCTGAACCTCAAGAAGGAGCAGTTCAACCTGCGCTTCCAGGGGGCCACCGGCCAGCTCGAGAACGTCGCCCGCATCCGTGAGGTGCGGCGGGACATCGCCCGCGTGCGGACCCTGCAGCGTCAGAAGACGCTCGCGTCCGCCGCCAAGGCTTGAGGAGAAGATCATGCCGAAGCGCGTCCTGCAGGGCGTCGTCGTCAGCGACAAGGGCGAGAAGACCGTCATCGTGAAGGTGGAGCGCCGCTTCACCCACCCGGTGATGAAGAAGACCGTCCGCCGTTCGAAGAACTACCACGCCCACGACGAGGCCAATGCGGCCAAGGTCGGGCAGACGGTGTTCATTGAGGAGTGCCGTCCGCTCTCCAAGCTGAAGACCTGGAAGCTCGTCGAGGGTGATCCGGCTGCAGTCGAAGCCGGAGCCGGCGAAGCCGCCTGAGCCGCGGTCGGGCTCACCGCTCGACCACGCTCATCGTGCGAACAGCTCAACGGCGAAGCGATCCTGTTCGGGATCGCTTCGCCGTTTTGCGTTCGAGGGCGGTCCATTTTTGGAGCATCCGTCCTCGGTGGTGGGTGAGGCAGCATCAGTTCAACTTGGATTGAGCTGCTGTGTCTTCATTGCGAGCGCAGCGAAGCAATCCAGGGCAGCGGGCGCTCACCGAACGTAGCGCATCCCTGGATTGCTTCGCTGCGCTCGCAATGACGGTGGACATGCAAAAGGCCCCGGATTTCTCCGGGGCCTTTGTTCTCCGTCAATTGGATAATGCGGCGGCCTATGCCTCGCCGGGGTCCAATTCGTCCTCGGTCGGCTTGGCGTTCTCCAGGATCTTCTCGGCCACGAGGCCGGAATTCTGGCGGATCATGCCTTCGATCTTCGCGGCGATCTCCGGGTTGTCGCGCAGGAAGCCCTTCGAGTTCTCGCGGCCCTGCCCGAGGCGCTGGCTGTCGTGGGAGAACCACGCGCCGGACTTCTCGACGATGCCGGCCTTCACGCCGAGGTCGATGAGCTCGCCGACCTTCGAGATGCCCTCGCCGAACATGATGTCGAACTCAACCTGCTTGAAGGGCGGGGCGACCTTGTTCTTCACCACCTTCACGCGGACTTGGTTGCCGATGGCCTCGTCACGCTCCTTGAGCGTCGAGATGCGGCGGATGTCGAGGCGCACCGAAGCATAGAACTTCAGGGCGTTGCCGCCCGTCGTCGTCTCCGGCGAGCCGTACATCACCCCGATCTTCATGCGGATCTGGTTGATGAAGATGACCATGCAGTTCGAGCGCGAGATCGAGCCCGTCAGCTTGCGCAGGGCCTGGCTCATCAGGCGGGCCTGGAGACCGGGCTGGCTCTCGCCCATCTCACCCTCGATCTCGGCGCGCGGCGTCAGCGCCGCCACGGAGTCGACCACCAGCACGTCGATGGCGCCGGAGCGCACCAGCGTGTCGGTGATCTCCAGGGCCTGCTCGCCCGTATCGGGCTGGGAGATCAGCAGATCGTCGAGGTTCACCCCGAGCTTGCGGGCGTAAACCGGATCGAGGGCGTGCTCGGCATCGACGAAGGCACAGACGCCGCCCTTCTTCTGGGCCTCGGCGATGGTGTGCAAGGCGAGCGTGGTCTTGCCCGAGGATTCCGGCCCGTACACCTCGATCACGCGACCGCGCGGCAGGCCGCCGACGCCGAGCGCGATGTCGAGCCCGAGCGAGCCGGTGGAGATCGTCTCGACCTCCTGGACCTTGTCGTTCTTGCCCAGCCGCATGATCGAGCCTTTGCCGAAGGCCCGTTCGATCTGCGACAGGGCGGCGTCGATCGCCTTCGACTTGTCCTTGTCTGCGGGGGGCATATCAACCACTTTCAGCGCGGGCTGGGCCATCTGGCGAGGCTCCTTATGAAGAGGAAGGGCGCCAATCACAACGCGTCCCTCGTCAGGATTTTGTACTTGGTTTGTTCCTATTCGGCAAGGGGCGGTAGACCCCGTGACCGCCGGAATCAGGGACGGTGGAGGAAGCGCAATGGCCAAGGTGGCGATCGTCGGTTGCGGAGCCATGGGCTCCGTCTACGCTGCGTTGATGGTGTCCGCAGGGCACGAGGTCCACGCCGTCACGTCCTGGCCGGATCACGCGGCGGCGATGGCCGAATCGGGGCTTCGGGTCGAGGGTAAGAGCGGCGACCGCACCGTCCGCCTCGCCAGCGCCGGAACGGGCACCGACGGCATCGGCCCCTGCGATCTGGTGATCGTCGCGACGAAGGCCTTCGACGTGGCGGAGGCGGCGGAGAGCTGCTTGCCGCTCCTCGGGCCCGAAACGGTGGTGCAGACCATCCAGAACGGCCTCGGCTCACCGGAGGTGGCGGCGGAGATCCTCGGGGCGGACCGGATCGCGGTGGGCGTCGTCGGCGGCTTCGGCGCCTCCATGAGGGCGCCCGGGCACATCCACCACAACGGCATGGAGATGATCCGCTTCGGCGCCCTCGCCGGGCTGCCCCGTCCGCGCCTGGAGACCTCCGCCCGGGTGTGGGAGGAGGCGGGCTTCACCGTGAAGCTGTTCGACGACATCGGCCGGATGGTGTGGGAGAAGCTGATCATGAACGTGACCTTCTCCGGTCCGAGCGTGGTCACGGGGCTCACCATTGGCGGCATCATGGCCGACGAAAACGCCTGGGCGGTGGCCGAGGGTTGCGCCCGGGAGGCCGTCGCCGTCGCCCAGGCGGCGGGCGTGCACCTAGAGGTGGGCGATCCCATCGCGCATATCCGCACGCTCGGCGGCAAGATCCCCCACGCCAAGCCGTCGATGCTGCTGGACCACGAGGCCGGCATCCGCGGCGAGGTGGACGCCATCAACGGCGCGATTCCCCGGCTGGGGCGCCGCCATGGTGTCGCGACGCCGGTCAACGACACGGTGGTGGCCATCGTGAAGGCGCGGGAAGCGGCGATGGCGGCTCGCTGAGGGGGCACCCTCTCTCGTCATCGCGAGAGGAGCGGAGCAATTCAGGGGCGGATGGCCGTTCTCAGGCCGTGGCGCCGCCCTGGATCGCTTCACTCGCAATGACGGCGGGATGGCGGACAAGGCCACCTCACTCGCCCCGTGGGACGGCCTCCGGCGGCGGGTCTCCGAGCCTAGCCCGTCCGGCCCTGACCGAGCAGTTCCGAGACGCGCTGGGCGAGGTCGGCGGAGCGGAAGGGCTTGGCCAACACCGGCAGGTCGTCGGGGATCTGCATGGCGTCGGCGTGGCCGGTGAGGATCAGCACCGGCAGGCCGGGCACGAGGGCGCGGACCGCCGCGGCGAGCTCTACCCCGCTCATGCCGGGCATGGCGAGGTCGGCGAGCACGAGGTCGAAGCGCTCGCGGGTGAGCAGATCGAGGGCGGCGGCCCCGTCGGGCGCCTCGGTCTCGTCGTAGCCGAAGCCTTCCAGGAAGGAGACGGTGACGTGCCGGACCTCCGGGTCGTCGTCGACCACGAGGATCCGCGCGGGCCGCTCGGCCACCCGGATCGGCGCCACCTGCCCGGCCTCGGCCTGGGGCGCGGCGGCGGAGAAGGGCAGGGCGAGTTCCACCTTCGTGCCGCGCCCGACCTCGCTCTCGATGGCGAGCCGCCCCTTGGATTGCTGGGCGAGGCCGAACACCATGGCGAGGCCGAGGCCGGTGCCCTGGCCCACCGCCTTCGTGGTGAAGAACGGCTCGCAGACGCGGCGCAGAATCTCGTCCGGGATGCCGGTGCCCTCATCCTCCACGCGGATGGCGAGATAGTCGCCGTCGCCGATCTCGGGATCCTTCTCGATCGTCAGACGGCGGGTGGAGACGGTGATGGTCCCGCCCTCCGGCATCGCGTCCCGGGCGTTGATGCAGAGGTTCAGGACGGCGAGTTCGAGCTGGTCGGGATCGACCTGGGCCGCCGGCAGGTCGGGGGCGAGGTCCGTGCGCACGCTCACGAGGCCGCCGAGGCTGCGGCTGAAGAGGTCGCTCATCCCCACGATCAGGGCGTTCACGTCCGTCGCGCGGGCCTGGAGGTCGTGGGCGCGGCTGAAGCTGAGGAGCCGCTTGGTGAGGGAGGCGCCCCGTTCCGCCGCCCCGCGGGCGTTCTCGATGAGGCGTTGCACCCGCGGCTGGTCCGCGACCTTCGGCCCGGCGAGCTCCAGGCTGCCGAGGATCGCGGTGAGGAGGTTGTTGAAGTCGTGGGCGATGCCCCCCGCGAGGGTGCCGAGCGCCTGCATCTTGTCGGACTGGCGCAGGCGCGCCTCCATGCTCTTCTGCTCGGTCACGTCGCGCTCGATCACCGCGAGGTGGGCGACGGCGCCGCTCCCGTCGCGGATCGGCACGCGGGTCACCTGGCTCCAGCGTTCCGCGCCGGCGGGCCCGTCGCCGGTCAGGCTTTCGCTGACGCTGCCGAGCCGGATCGCGTCGTCGTCGGCCCGCGTCCCCCCGGGCGGCCCAGAGAGGTCGGCCTCGCTGCGGCCGAGGCAATCGCCGACCTCCCGGCCGAGGAGGGCGGCCTTCCTGGCGTTCAGGCGCACGAAGCGCGCCTGCGCGTCCTTGAAGCTGATGGCGTCGGCGGAATGGTCGAGGAGGCCGCGCAGCAGTGCTCGCTCGGTGGCGAGGTTCCGGCCGAGCCGGTGGCGCTCGTAGGCCTGGGCGACGGTGCCGCGCAGGATGCCGGGATCCCAGGGCTTGGTGACGTAGCCGACGATGCCGCCCCGGTTGAGGGCGGCGATCACGGCGGTGATGTCGGCATAGCCCGTGAGGAGGATCGCCTGCGCGTCATGGAAGGCGCGGGCTTCGGCCAGCAGGGCGTCGCCGGTGAGCCCCGGCATCCGCTGGTCGGAGACGATGACGGCGATGTCGGGCTCGGCCCGGAGGATCTCCAGGGCCTCCGCCGGCTTGGAGGTGGTGAGCACACGGTAGCGGTCCTCGAAGAGATCCTCGAGGGCGATCAGGATGTCCGGCTCGTCATCGACGGCCAGGATCGTTCCCCGCATCCCGCCGTGTGCCGCGTTCTCGCTCATACCTATGCCGCCTGCCGCGGAATACCGATCACGAAGCAGGCTCCTCCACCGGGGGCGGTCTCGACGCCGAGGGAGCCGCTATGGGCTTGAACGACACTGTAGGCAATCGCCAATCCGAGGCCGGTCCCGGCGCCGACCGGCTTCGTGGTGAAGAAAGGTTCGAAGATCTTCTCGCGCAGGTCCTGTGGGATGCCGGGCCCCGTGTCGCTGATGCGGATCTCATCGAGCGTGTCGGTCGAACGGGTCTCGATGCCGATCGTTCCACCCTCCGGCATCGCGTCGGCGGCGTTCCCGAGGATATTCATCACCACCTGGTTGAGCAGCGCAGGCGTGCAGTGGATCTCCGGCCGCCCGGCGAAGGTCCTGTCGACGGCGATCCGGTCGCCGAGCTTGTGCTGGAGCAGGGCGAGGACGGTCTCGATCGACTCCGGCACGTTGACCAGCGCGCGTTCGCCCTCGTCGAGGCGGGAGAATTTGCGCAGGTTCAGGACGAGGTCCTGGATGCGGGTGAGGCCGAGGCGCATGGCGCCGACCCGGCTCGTCGCCTTGTCGATGGCCCGTTCCGCCGCCTCGCGGTCGGCCTCCCGCAGGCCGGCGAGCAGGCGCTCGACGGTGCCCTGGTGGGCGAGGATGAAGGCCAGGGGATTGTTGATCTCGTGGGCGATGCCCGCCACCAGCTCGCCGAGGCTCGCCATCTTGGCGGCCTGGACGAGCTTGGCCTGGGCCTCGGTGAGGCGGCGGTTGGCGTCGGCGAGGTCCCGGTTCGCGCGCTCCAGCGCGTCGGCGAGGCCGGCCCGCGCCTCGGCGGCGTCGGCCTCCGCGCGGGCGCGCTCCACTTCCCGCTCACGGTCGCCGAACTCCCCGGCGATGCGGCGGTCGTCCTCCTCCAGCAGGCGGCGGCGGACGAAGCTGCGCACCCGCAGGGCCAGCACCTCGGCGTCGGTCTTGGCCACCACGTCGTCCGCCCCGGCGGCGAAGGCCTCGACCAGGAAGTCCTTGGCCGGATCGCTGCCGGAGATGGCCACGAGGTGGAACCCGGCCCCGACCGCCCCCTCGCGGCGCAGCGCGATCTCCCGGCAGAGGGCGAGGCCGTCATAGGCGTGGCCCAGGAGGTCGATGGTCACGCAGTCGAAGGCGCCGTCCGGGTCGTCGAGGGCCTTGAGGGCCGATTCCGGACCCTCCGCGACGGTGACACGGTGTCCGTTCTGCCCGAGCAGCCCGGCGAGGAAGGTGCGGTACGTGGCGCTCGAATCCACGACGAGGATCCGCCCCCGCCGGAAGGCGGCCGAGGCGGGGCTGGCCTCGTCGCTCCCCGCCCGCCGCTCGCGCAGCAGGGCGCGGATGCGCAGGACCATCAGGTCCCGGTCGGCGGATTTCGGGAGGTAGGCGTCGGCGCCGCTCTCGAGGCCCTGGCGCTCGCCGCCGCTGCCCCCGGTCAGCATCAGCACGGGCAGGGCGCGGGTGCGCAGGGACAGGCGCATCTGCCGGATCAGCTCGTCGCCGTTCATGCCCGGCAGATGGTAGTCCGCGACGACGAGGTCCGGCTGCGCCTCATTCAGGGCGTCGAGGGCGGTCTCGGCGGTGGCGCAACGGGTGACGGAGAAGCCGTTGGCTTCGAGGAACAGGCGCAGTTCGAGGGCCTGCGTCTCGGAATCCTCCACGAGGAGGATGCGGGCCGGCTCGTTCCCGCCCGCGGCCGTCACGGCGCGCCTCCCGTTGCGCCCCCCGGCATGGCGAGGCGGAGGAGGTGGGGGGCCACCCGGTCGAGGGGCAGCACCGCCCGCGCCGCGCCGAGGCGCACTGCCGCCGCGGGCATCCCATAGACCACGGCGGTGGACTCGTCCTCCGCGACGGTCTGCGCACCGGCGGCGTGCATGTCGGCGAGGCCCAGTGCCCCGTCCTCGCCCATGCCGGTGAGGAGGACGCCGAGCCCCGAAGCGCCGAGCTGCCGGGCCATGGAGCGGAACAGCACCGTCGCCGCCGGGCGCTGGCCCGAGACCGGTGCCGAGTCGATCAGCCGGAGGATGCAGTTGGAGCCGAGTTCGAGGTGGCGGTCGCCGGGGGCGACGTAGACGCGGCCCGCCTCGGCGCGCTCGCCGTCGCGGGCGATCGCGACGGGGAGGGGCACGACGCTGTCGAGCCAGCCGGCGAACCCGTCCATGAAGGCCGGCCCCATGTGCTGCACGAGGAGAATGGGCAGCGGGAAGTCCTTCGGCAGGGCGCCGATCACCCGGGCCAGCGCCGGAGGACCGCCGGTCGAGGCGGCGATGCCGAGCATGGCCGGCTGCTGGCCGAGGGCCGAGGCCGGGACGGGCACAGAGGCGGGCGCCGCCAGGCCGTTACGGGCGTTCCACTCGGAGCCGATCGACCGGCGGCGGATCACCGGGACCTGGGCCATGATGCGGAGCTGGGTGCAGATCTCGTTGGCGACGACCTCGTAGCCCGCATGCGTCGTCGCCACGGGCTTCTCCACCACGGAGAGGGCCCCGGCGCGGAGCGCGTTCATCGAGATGTGGAGCCCGGCATCCTCCACCGCCCCCGCCACCACGACGATGGGGGTCGGCCGCTCGGCCATGATCCGCCGCGTGGTCTCGAGCCCGTCAATGCCCGGCAGGCGGATGTCCATGGAGATGACGTCGGGCCGCGCCCCCGCGATGGCGGCGAGCGCCTCCTCGCCGGAGGCCACCGCCGCGACGAGTTCGAGGCGGGGATCCTTCGAGACGATGTAGCGGAGAAGCTCGCGGACCACGAGGCTGTCCTCGACGATCATCACCCGGACAGGGCTCACGGATTTACTCCCAGAAGTCTGACCGGAGGGATCGCGTGCCCCTCCGTCGTTGCCAGGGCAGCGACACGCCCACCGATAAAGCGCGTGTAGGGATGGCTAAGCTGTCGCGCGCAACGACACCGAGGATTCGTCGCGCCGTCGAAATCATCCCCGCCGGACACCCGGTCCCGGCGGAGCCGCGGAGCGGGCCGCATCGGCCGGGGACGCATCGCCCCGATCCGGTTTGGCGGCGACAAGACGGCGCGGGACGCGCCCATGCCCAAAGCCGCGTCGATCACAGGAGTTGACCGATCGTGTCGAGGAGCTTGCGCTGGTCGAAGGTCTGCTTCGTCAGATAGGCGTCGGCGCCGAGGTCGAGGCCGCGGGCGACGTCCTCCGCGTCACCGCGCGAGGTCATCAGCACGGCGGGCAGGCGGGCAAAGCGCTCGTCGGCGCGCAGGGCCGCGATCAGGCCGAACCCGTCGAGGCGCGGCATCTCCACGTCGGCCAGGACCAGATCCACCGGCTCGACCTCCGCCCGGAGGCGGTCCAGGGCGTCCTGACCGTCGACGCAGACCACGACGCGGTAACCTGCCGCCTCCAAGATGCCCTTCTCCAAGGTGCGTGTTGTGATCGAGTCGTCCACCACGAGGATCGTCGCCCGGGTGGCGCGTCCGCGCGGCGCGGATGCCGACTCGAGATCCGAACGTGGCGCCCGGCCCGGGGTTCCGGCGGAGGAGGCCCGCGCGGCGAGGCCGTCCGGGTCGAGGACCAGCACCGGCACGTCACCCTGGAGGATCGCGGTCCCGGCGATCAGGCCGGGATCCGCGCCGACCTCCGGCACCGGGAGCACGAGGAGCGAGCGCACGTCGTCGAGGCGATCGACGGCCAGCGCCAGGGGGCCGTGGGCGGTGCGCAGCACCACGGCGACGGGGTTCGCGCCCTCGCCGCCGGTCGCAACGCCGAGGAGCCCGGCGAGATCGGACAGGGGCAGGGCACCGGAATCCGTGGCGTCGCCGGGGCCGGTTGCCGCCGCCACCCCCGGCAGCATCGTCCGGCCCATCGCCTGGGGCAGGCCCCCGCGGGGCAGGCGCACCAGCCTCGCGACGGCGGAGGAGGGCAGGGCGCAGGCATGCCTCCCCGCCTGGACGAGGAGCAGGCTGCGCCGCGCGGCCGAGAGGGGCAGGCTGAAGGCCAGGGTCGTCCCGGCGGGCGAGCGCGGCTCCAGCCGGACGGTGCCCTGCAGGGCGCGGGCGGCATCGGCGGCCACCGAGAGGCCATAGCCGCGTCCCGAGAGGGAATCGACCGCCTCCGCCGTGGAGAAGCCCGGTTCGAAGACGAGCCGCAGCAGCGTCTCGGGATCGGCCGGCCCTTCCTCCGCAAGGAGGCCCCTGTCCCGGGCGGTGGCGGCGATGCGGGCGAGGTCGGGGCCGGGGCCGTCGTCGTGGACCGCCACGCGCAGGCGTCCCCCGCGCACCGCCACCTCCAGGTGGAGGGCGAGGGCCTCGGGCTTGCCCTGCGCGGCGCGGATCGCCGCCGGCTGCCACGCATGGCTCAGGGCGTTGCGGAGCGCATGGAGCAGCGGGTCCTTCAGGGCCTGGAGCGTCGCGCGCTCCACCGGCAGATCGAGGCCGCTCACGGCGACGTCGAGGTCGCGGCCCGCCTCCCTGGCGGTTTCCCGGATGGACCGGGCGAGGGGGCCGAGCACGGTCTCGGCGGGGACGAGGGCGAGCCGCTCGGTCTCGACCCGGACCCGCGACGCCGCGCCCTCCACGGCGTTCAGGGCCGCCGCCTGCCGTCTCGACGACTCGGTGGCCTCCCGCGCCAGGGTCGCGAGGCCCGCGGCCAGGGCCCGCAAAGCCGGATCGGCCTGGGCGCCGGCCAGGGCCTCGGCCCTGAGGCGAAGGTCGCGAATCGCCGCCGCCACGCGGGCGGTGCCCTCGGCGGCGCTGGCCTTGGCGGCGAGGGAGGTGCCGAGGTCGGCGCTGGCCCGCAGCAGGGCGGACACCGTCTCGGCGGGCACGCGGAGGAAGGCGGCGGCGGGCTCCGGCGCGTCCCCCGACTTGTCCTGCGCCGGGGAGGGCGGCGGCTCGGGGGGCGGCGCTCCGGGGCCGATGGCGGGAGGCTGCGGCGGCGGAGGGGCTGCCGGAGCAGGGTCCACCGATCCGGGGGCCACCGGGGCAGGCTCGGCCTCGTCCGATGGCCCGGCACCGAGGCACCGGTCGAGGGCGGCGATCGCGTCGCCGGGCATCTCCGGGCCCGCGCCGCCGTCGAAGCCGGCCACATACGCCTCGATCCGGTCGAGGGCGAGATCCACGGCGGAGGCCTTGTCCCGGTCGAGGGCGAGGGCCCCGGTGCGAACCCGCTCGAACAGGCTCTCCAGCCGGTGGGACACCGCCTCCACGGCGGGCAGATCCACCGCCCGCGAGGCGCCCTTCAGGCTGTGGGCCCGGCGGAAGACGTCGTTCCAGTCCGGATCGCTCGCGCGCAGGGCGAGGCGGATCGCGGCGACGTGCTCCCGGTGCTCGACGTCGAAGGCCGCGAGGAGAAGCTGTCGGATATCGGTCGCCACGGGGCCCGCGGCTCAGGTGCGGTAGCGTTCCGCCAGGGCCATGAGGGCCTGGGCGAGTTCGGTCATGTTGGCGGAGGCGGCCTCCACCTCGCGGGTGCCGGCGGCCGTCTGCTGGCTCGCCTGTCGGATGTTCTGGAGCGCGCCCATGACCTGCTCGATGCCGAGTTGCTGCTGGTTGGTCGAGGCCACGATCTGCTGGAACGTCTGCACGTTCTCCTCCACTCGCGCCGTGATCTCCTCGATCGTGCGTTGCGTCGTGTCGGAGCGCGCCTTGCCGGTGGCCGAGCGCTTCACTGCCTCCTCGGTCAGCATCACCGAGGTGTTGATGCCCCGCTGGATCTCGCCGAGGATCGCGCGCACCTGCCCGGTGGCCGCCTTCGCCTGGTCGGCCAGCAGCTTCATCTCCGAAGCCACCACCGCGAAGCTGCGCCCGCTCTCCCCCGCCGCCGCCGCCTCGATGGCCGCGTTCAGGGCGAGAAGGTGCGTCCGCTCCGAGATGTCGTTGACGCTCTCGATGATCTCGCCGATGGCCTGGGTCTTCTCCGACACGGCGACGATGTTGCCCGCCACCGCCTCGGCCTGCTCGCGGATCGCGTCCATGGCCTGGGCGGTGTCCGAGACCGCGCGCAGGCCCTGGCGCGAGGTCTTGGCGGTGGCCTGCGCCGTGGCGATCACCTCGCTCGCCCGCTTGGAGATCTGGGCGCCCGAATGGGTGATCTCGTCCACGGTGGCGGCCGTCTCCTGCACGGCGGCGAACTGCTCCTCCACCGAGGCGGCCTGCTCCTGCGCCGAGGCGCGGATCTCGGCGGCGGCGGCATTCAGGTCGGCCGTCGCGGAGCGGTTGGTGCGGGCGAGGTCGGACAGGCTCTCGACCATGCCGTCGAGGGTCCGGCCCAGGCGGCCGATCTCGTCGCTGCCGGTCAGGCGCAGGCGCCCGGTCAGGTCGCCGTCGCCCACCGTGCCGACGAAGGTCATCACCCGGGTGAGGGGCCGCACCACCGAGCGGCTGACGAGGTAGGTCACGAGCATCGCCAGCGCGACCGCCGCCGACAGCGTCAGCAGGATCGACAGCCACGACTTGTCGTAGATCTCGGTGGCGGCCTTCTGGCCCACGGCGACGCTCTCGTCGAGGGCGGCCCTCGCCTTCTCGACGGCACCGGTCGTGGCGACGTACTGCCGCCCGATGTCGTCGTTGCTGGTCTCGATCCCCTGCACGTCGCCCTTGGACGCCTGGACGATCTGCGTCTCGCTCGCCGCCCGGTAGGGCCGGTAGATCTCGAGCGCCTGGTTCAGGGAGGCGTACAGCCGTTCGTAGGTGGAGGCCCGCTCGGCGGAGACCGACGAGGACCGGAACCGGTTCGCCTCGGAGATCAAATCCGCGAAGATCTTGTCCGTCTTCTCCGCCGTCCTGCGCCAGGGCGTCACGAGGTCGACGTCGCGGGTGGTGTGGCCCAGCGCCTTCATGAGGGCGTGGATCACCGCGTTGCGCCGCTGGACGCCGAGGTCCCGGGTCTCGTTCCCGAGCTCGTCGAGCTGGCGCATCATCATCAGGTCGCGGGCGACGATGCGGTCGGTCGTCTCGCGCACGGCGCCGACCTGCCCGATGGCGTAGAGCCCGAGCGCCACGAGCACCGCCGTGATGGCGAAGAAGCCGAGGAGGATGCGTCGTCCGATGGACAGGGTCAGGGTCGTGGTCCGGGTCTCTGGCATCAGGGCAGCAATCTCCGGAGCAGCGGCGAAGGATCGACGATGACGAAATCGGGCTGGCCGGCGGCCGCCGGGACATAGCCCGGTGCGTGGCCGTTTCCCAGGGGGGTGGTGCCGGCGGGCGCCTCCGGCCCGGCGGCGGCCTGGACGATGCCGAGCGCGCGGCCGACGGCGAGGGCGACGGGCGGCTCGCCCCTCAGCACCACGAGATGGCCCTCCTCCGGGTCGTCCGGGGCGGGGCGGCCGAGGGCGCGGCCGAGGCCCACGACGCCGACGATCCGGCCGGACAGGGCGACGAGGCCGGACACGGCCGGGTCGGCGCCGGGCACGGGCGTGCAGGGCCGCCCGGCCATCACCCGCGCCACCCGCGCCAGGGGAATCCCGAACCGGTCCTCGCCGCAGGCGCAGACGAGGAAGGGCGTCGTAGGCGTCTCGCGGGTCTCATCGCCCTCCCGGCGCCGGGCCAGCGCCAGGGTGCGCGCCGCGATGAGGTCGCGGCTGCGGGCGGCTCCCCGGCTCTGCGCGCCGGCCTCGGTCGGATCCACTCTCGTCACGCCGGACCCCGCATCGTCTCACGATCCCCGGCCCGGCTCGACGCCACCGTCGCCAGGGCGAGCGCTACGCCGCCGGCCACGTCCGCGGCCAGCGCCCCGTCCCCCTCGGGCAGGGGCGCATCGGGCGGGAGGGCTTGGCTCAGGGCGCGGGCGTTGTCGAGGGTGCGCCGGGCTTCGCTCCACCGCTCCTGAGCGAGGAGCATCATCCCGAGATGGTAGTGCGCCATCACGAAGTCGCGGTCGAGGTAGAGCGCCGCCCGCAGCGCGCGTTCCGCCTCCGCCTCCCGCCCGAGGCTCCCGGCCACGAGGCCCTCGTAGAAGCGCAGGCGCGGATTCATCGGCTCCGTGACGATGGCCTCCCGCAGGGCCCGCCACGCCGCTCCGCTCTCCCCCGCGTCGGCCAGGGCGCGGACGCGGGCGATCGCCTCCTCCGGTTCGAGGACCTCGGGCAGACCATCACCCGACGGCCCGGCCTCCCCGGTCACTCCGGTCGGCGCGGGCAAGGGGGCCGGCAGAGGCAAGACGGCGGACAGTGCGGCGTGGACCTCCGGCGGATCGGCCGGGATGAACGGCGGGGGCGCGAACGCGGCGGGACAGTCGGGCGCCAGGACGGGCGGGGCGCCGAGGCCGCCGGGCCGGTAGGCGACGGTGCCGGGCAGGCTCAGCGGATCGAGGAAGGCCGAGAAGGCAGGGTTCGGCTCGGCATGGCCGAGCAGCAGCCATCCGTCGGGCCGCAGCCGCTGGCCGAGGCCGCGCACCACCCGCAGCACCGTCGCGGCGTCGAAATAGATGAGGACGTTGCGGCAGAGGATCAGGTCGTACGGCTCACCCTCGACGGCACCGGGCTGGGCCAGGGCGAGGAGGTTGCCCCGGGCGAAGCGCACCATCTCCCGGAACTCCGGCCGCAGGGCGAAGCCTCCCTCGCGGCGGACGCCCGGCCGGGCGGGGAGATGACTGAAATAGCGCAGGCGCTCTTCCGGCGGCATCGTCCGCAGCGCCCACCGGCCGTATTCCGCCGCCCGCGCCGTCGCCAACGCCTCGATGCTGATATCCGTGCCGAGGATGCTCACCCGCCAGTCGGGCAGGGCCTCGCCCAGAAGCTCCCGCACGAGAATCGCGAGCGAATACGGCTCCGCCCCGGTGGAGCAGCCCGCGCTCCAGATCCTGAGGACCTTCTCCCGGGCCCGCGCCTCGACGAGACCCGGCAGGATCGTCGTCCTCAGCGCCGTGAACTGCTCGCTGTAGCGGAAGAAGAAGGTCTCGCCGATGGTGATCTCGGCCTCCAGTTTCCTCCATTCCTCCTCGCCCCGGGCGAGGTCGGACAGGAGGGCGGCGTAGGTGGCGAGGTCGGCGAGGCCCGTCGCCCGGAGGCGCCGGTGGAGACGGTCGAGGAGCAGGTCGTCCTTGTCGGCGTAGTAGGCGTGGCCCGTGCGCGCGATCAGGCGCGTTTTCAGCGCGGGGAAGGCCGGATCGGCGTGGAGATCGCGGCCCTGGCGGCCCTGGCGGCTCATGCGCGTCAGCCCGGCGGGCCAAGGGGAGATGGATCGGGAGAGGAGTCGGCAAGGATCTCGGGAACGGCGGCGAGGCGGGCCTCGGCGGCGCGGGTCTGCGCCGCGATGCGGGCGGCCTCGGCGGCGGTGAGCAGACGCGCGGGATCGAGGACGGGGACGAGGCGGTCGCCGAGGGCGACCGCGCCGGCGACGCACCCGTTCAGGCTCGCCTCCCGCTCCGCCGCGCGGTGGGCCTCCTCAGGGACGCTCACGAGGTCCACGACCCGGTCGACGAGCCACGCGAGGGACCGGTCGCCCGCGAGGACGAGGTGGGCGTAGAGCCCGGCGGCGGCTTCGCCCTCCCGCAACCCGAGGAAGCGGGCGAGGTCGAGGACCGGCAGCGCCCGGCCGCCGAGGTTGGCGAAGCCGAGGAGCCAGCCGCCGTCGGCCGGAGGGCGGCTCAGGGCGGGCAGGGGCAGCACCTCGGCCGCCGCCGAGCGGGGCAGGGCGCATTCCGTGCCGGCGATGTCGAGGAGCAGGTAGGCGCTCGCCTGGGACGCCGCGCGTGGGGCCGACACCGAGCCCTCCCTGGCCGGATGAGACGTTCGTTGAGACAGCGTGATAGATCGCTCCGGCGCAATCGCCAATCTCCGCCGCCGATCCTGTGGGCAAAGGCAACGCGAGCGGAACCAATTCCTCCCAGCGGGTTTCACGAGGCAACGGCGGCGACGCTTCCCGTTCGCGACGCGCTGTTGTCAACGAAGGACAATGCACATGAGGATTCTTCTGATCGGCGCCGCGGCGCTCAGCCTGATCGCCGGCTCGGCCTTCGCCCAGGGCGGCTCGCCCTACAACATGTCGGGCTCCCAGGCCGGTGGTCCGCGCGGCGGGATGGAGCGGGCCGCTCAGGGCGCCGCGATGGAGGCTCCCGGCGCGCCGATGGCCCGCCCGATGATGCGCAAGCGCACCATGCACAAGCGGATGCACCACCACCATCGCAAGATGCATCACCGCCGCTCGATGCGTCACGGCATGTGAGGCCGGCCGGCCGGAGGTCGTCCCCCGGCCGCCGCATCGCAGAACGTCGCAGGCCCGCCGATCCGGCGGGCCTTTTTCGTGGGGGCGACACGGCCGGGCCGTTGCTCCCCCCGCGGCGATTCCGCAGGATCGCAGGCGGACATGTTGCGAAGCGAAAACGAAGGGGAGGGCGCGTGGTCCAACCGAACGAGGGCCGGGTCGAGGCGGGAAACGTCGAGGCGCGGCGGGACGCGATCGTGGTCGCCGTGCGCCAGCGCGGCTTCATGACCATCGAGGCCCTGGCGCTCCAGTTCGGCGTGACAGTCCAGACGATCCGGCGGGACCTCAACGAGCTCAGCGCCGAGGGGCGGCTGGAGCGCTACCGGGGCGGCGGCGGCCTGCCCTCCAGCGTCGAGAACATCGACTACGCCGACCGGCAGGTCACGCTGCTGGCGGAGAAGACCCGCATCGGGCGGCTGGCCGCGAGCCGCATCCCCTCGCACTGCTCGGTGTTCATCAACATCGGCACGACGCCCGAGGCGGTGGCGCGGGAGCTGATCCGGCACGACGACCTGAGCGTCGTCACCAATAACCTGCACGTCGCCCTGTCGCTCGCGGACATCACGGCCTTCCGCATCGTCGTGGCGGGCGGCACCGTGCGCAACCGGGACGGCGCTGTCCTCGGACAACTCACCTGCGACACCCTCGGCCAGTTCCGCGTCGACGTGGCGGTGATCGGCATCAGCGGCATCGACGCCGACGGCGCGCTCCTCGACTACGACTACGAGGAGGTGCGGGCGACGCAGGCGATCCTCGCCCATGCCAAGCGGACCTTCCTCGTGGCCGACCACACCAAGTTCACCCGCCGCCCGCTGGTGCAGGCGGGCCATCTCTCGCAGATCGACACCTTCTTCACCGACCGGCCGCCGCCAGCCGCCATCGTCACCCTGCTCGAACGGGAGGGAGTAGCCCTGGCCGTGGCCGATGACTCATAACGAACATTCAACTTTCGCTTGCGAAAATACGAATCGGGGGTAGGATCACGGCCAACGGATAAACGGAGGAAGCCATGGCGACCGCCTCGCCCCCGCGCGGAGAGCCCGACGCGTACGATCTTCTCGTCGTCGGCGGCGGGATCAACGGCACCGGCATCGCCCGGGACGCCGCCGGTCGCGGCCTCTCCGTCCTGCTCGCGGAGCGCGGCGACCTCGCCGGCTTCACGTCGTCATCGTCGACGAAGCTGATCCACGGCGGCCTGCGCTACCTCGAGTATTACGAGTTCCGTCTCGTCCGCGAGGCCCTGGCCGAGCGCGAGCGCCTGCTCCGCCTCGCCCCCCACGTCATCTGGCCCCTGCGCTTCGTCCTGCCGCACGACGAGGGTCTGCGCCCGGCGTGGCTGCTGCGCCTCGGGCTTTTCCTTTACGACCACTTGGCGCGCCTGCGCACGTTGCCGGGTTCGGAATCGGTCAACCTCCGCCGGTCTCCGGTGGGCCGCCCGCTCCAGGACCGGCTGACCAAGGGCTTCCTCTATTCGGATTGCTGGGTCGAGGACAGCCGCCTCGTGGTGCTGAACGCCATGGACGCCACCCGGCACGGCGCCGAGGTGCTGACCCGGACGGGCGTCGTCTCGGCCCGGCGCGAGGGCGACCTCTGGGTGGCCCACCTGCGCGACGAGCGCACGGGCGGGGAGCGCACCGTGCGCGCCCGGGCGGTCGTCAACGCCGCCGGTCCGTGGGTGAGCAAGACGCTCGGCGGCACGCTGGGGGTCAATTCCCGGGCCGCCGTGCGCCTCATCAAGGGCAGCCACATCGTGGTGCCCAAGCTCTTCGAGGGCGACCAAGCCTACATCCTGCAGCAGCCCGACAAGCGCATCATCTTCGCCATTCCCTATGAGCACGACTTCACGCTCATCGGCACCACCGACGTGCCGTACGAGGGCGAGCCCGGCCCGGTGACGATCTCCCCCGAAGAGACCGACTACCTCTGCTCCTGCATCAACCGGTCCTTCGCCACAAAGATCGGCCCGGCGGACGTGGTGTGGAGCTATTCCGGCGTGCGCCCGCTCTACGACGACGCAGCCGCGAACGCTTCCGCCGTCACCCGCGACTACGTCCTCGACGTGGAGGATGCGGGCGGTCGCCTGCCGGTGCTCTCGGTCTTCGGCGGCAAGATCACGACCTACCGGCGCCTCGCCGAGCACGCGCTGGAGAAACTGGCGCCGTACTTCCCGCATCTCAAGCCCGCCTGGACCGGAGAGGGGATCCTGCCCGGCGGCGACATGAAGGATGCCGACTTCGACACCTTCCTCGCCGACCTGCGCCGCCGTCGCCCCTTCCTGCCGGAGGAACTCGCCCGGCGGCTTGCCCGCGCCTACGGGACCCGCGTGGACGACCTTCTCGGCAGCGCGACCTCCCTCGCCGACCTCGGCGAAGCCTTCGACGGCGGCCTGACGGCGGCGGAGGTGGATTACCTGCGCCGCAACGAGTGGGCGGTGACCGCCGAGGACATCCTGTGGCGGCGCTCCAAGCTCGGGCTCCGCACGGGCCAGGAGAGCGCCGCCCGGCTCGAAGCGTATCTCGCGCGGCGCGCCGAGGCGGCGTGACGCGCCACCGACCACACCGTCCTTGCGAGCGCAGCGAAGCAAACCCGGGCAACGGGACTTTCCGAAGGCGAGGCGTCTCCCCGGATTGCTTCGCTGGCGCGCGCAGAGACGCCGAGACGATCGGGTTCGACTGAGATCTCCCCTCGCAACGAGGGGGAGGCATAAGAAACGTTACGAAGGAGGAGACGATGAGCCGTTACGTCGGGGCCATCGACCAGGGCACCACCAGCACCCGCTTCATGGTGTTCGACCGTGAAGGCACGGTGATCACGCTCGCGCAGGAAGAACACGCGCAGATCTACCCCGCCCCCGGCCATGTCGAGCACGACGCCGCCGAGATCTGGGCGAAGACGCAGAAGGTGATGCGCGACGCGCTGGCCAAGGGGAACCTGAACCCGAAGGACCTCGCGGCCATCGGCATCACCAACCAGCGCGAGACCACAGTCATCTGGGACGCCAAGACCGGCAAGCCCCTGCACAACGCCCTGGTCTGGCAGGATACCCGCAACGACCGTCTCGTGTCGGAATTCGCCCACCAGGGCGGGCGCGACCGGTTCCGCGACCTCACCGGCCTGCCGCTGGCGAGCTACTTCTCCGGCCTCAAGCTGCGCTGGCTCCTCGACCATGTGGAGGGCGCGCTGGCCAAGGCGGAGGCGGGCGACGTGCTGTTCGGAAACGTCGACACGTGGCTCCTGTGGAACCTCACCGGCGGCCCCGACGGCGGCCTCCACGCCACCGACGTCACCAATGCCAGCCGCACGCAGCTGATGTCCCTGAAGACCCTTGAGTGGGACGAGGGGATGCTCAGGGAATTCGGCATCCCCCGGGCGATGCTGCCCAGAATCGTCTCCTCCAGCGAGGTCTACGGCGAGGCGACAGGCGATTTCGCGGGCGTGCCCATCGCGGGCATCCTCGGCGACCAGCAGGCGGCCCTGTTCGGCCAGACCTGCTTTACCCCCGGCGAGGCCAAGAACACCTACGGCACCGGCTGCTTCGCGCTGATGAACACCGGCGAGGAGGCGGTGCCCTCGAAGGCCGGTCTCGTGACCACCCTCGGCTACCGCCTCGACGGGCAGAAGCCGGTCTATGCGCTCGAAGGCTCCATCGCCATCACCGGCGCCCTGGTGCAGTGGCTGCGCGACAACCTGCACATGATCAAGGACTCGGCCGAGGTCGAGAGCCTCGCCGCCACGGTCGAGGACAATGGCGGCGTCTACTTCGTGCCCGCCTTCTCCGGCCTCTACGCGCCGCACTGGAACGAGGGCGCGCGCGGCCTGATCATCGGCCTGACCCGCTACGCCAACCGCGGCCACATCGCCCGCTCCGTGCTGGAGGCGACCGCCTTCCAGACCCGCGAGGTGCTGGCCGCCATGGCGAAGGATTCCGGCATTCCCGTGAAGGAGTTGCGGGCCGACGGAGGCATGGTCGCCAACGGGACGCTGATGCAGTTCCAGGCCGACATCCTCGACGTGCCGGTGGTCCGCCCGAAGGTCTCCGAGACGACGGCGCTGGGCGCCGCCTACGTCGCCGGCCTCGCGGTCGGCTACTGGAAGGGCCTCGACGACCTCAAGCGCAACTGGGGCGTCGACAAGCGCTGGACCCCTCAGATGGATGCCGGCCGCCGGGAGACCACCGCGGCGATGTGGAGCCGGGCGGTGGAACGCTCCTTCGACTGGAAGGCCGACGAGGATTGATCGGCCGTCCCATCGTCTTTGCGAGCGAAGCCGGAGCAATTGAGGGACGCGCCACCTCCTGAAAGGACCCGCCACCCTGGATCGCTTCGCTGCGCTCGCGATGACGACAAGACACTCAACGAAGAAACCAAGGGAGGACACGTCATGGCATCGCCGTTCCTGGGCGAGATGCTGGGCACGATGACGCTCATCGTGCTCGGCGACGGGGTGGTGGCGGGCGCGCTGCTGAAGCGCTCCAAGGGCGAGGCCATGGGCTGGATCGGCATCACCGCCGGCTGGGCCTTCGCGGTGCTCGCCGGGGTGTTCGTGGCGAATGCCACCGGCAGCCCCGACGCGCATATCAATCCGGCGGTGACGATCGGCGGCGCGATCAGCACCGGCGATTACGCGAAGATCGCGGTCTACCTGCCGGCGCAGTTCCTCGGCGCCTTCCTGGGCGCGGTGATCGTGTGGCTGCATTACCTGCCGCATTGGGCTGAAACGCCGGAGCAGGATCTGAAGCTTGCCGTGTTCTGCACCGGCCCGGCGATCCGCAGCGCCCCCGCCAACATGATCTCGGAGATCGTGGGCACCTTCTTCCTCGTCTTCACCATCGCCGCCCTGGTCACGGCCACGTCGGGGAGCGCGGGCGCCTTCCCGCGGGGCGTGGCGCCCTACCTCGTGGCCATGCTGGTCTGGGGCATCGGTCTGTCCCTCGGCGGCACCACCGGCTACGCCATCAACCCCGCCCGCGACCTCGGGCCCCGCATCGCCCACGCCGTGCTTCCCATCGCGGGCAAGGGCTCCTCCGATTGGGGTTACGCCCTGATCCCCGTGGCCGGACCTGTCGTGGGTGCGGTCCTGGCGGGGCTGTTCGTGCGGATGCTGAGCCTCTGATCGGGCGCCAGTCGATGTTCGAGGGCAGAAACACAATCGAAGATTGTTTGCGTCAATTATTCTCAATCCTCGAACAGTAGTACCGAAGATCGAAATCGATGAGATAGGCCGGATTGCCACGGGGGCGATCCGGCATGATCACCGCAGTTCCACCAACCCTGGCCGGCCTCACGATGGCCGCGAAACGCCCGTGACCGGCCCGGACCACTCCGCGATCCTCAGCGTCGAGGTCGCTGCGTTCCACGATGAGGCCGTGGCGGCCTTCTTCGGGGCGGGCTGGGACCTGCCGGGCGGGGTCGACGCCCTCTGGCGCGCGCTGGCCGACAACCACCGCCACAACATGCTGCTCTGGCGCGAGGAGGATCTCTCCCGCCGCCGTCACGTGCCGGATGCGGCCATCGCCGCCAACAAGCGCGCCATCGACCGCTACAACCAAGCCCGCAACGACGCCGTCGAGCGGATGGACGACCTGTTCGCCGCCGCCCTGGGCGACAGGGCACGGCCCGGCGCCCGCCAGAACAGCGAGACACCCGGTTCGATCATCGACAGGCTCTCCATCGCCAGCCTGAAGATCTACCACCTCGGCTGGCAGACCCTGCGCGCGGACGTGGACGACGCCCACCGCGAGGCCTGCGGGGCGAGACAGCGGCGCATGAGCCTGCAACGCTCGGTGCTGGCGGGCTGTCTCGACGCGCTGCTCGCCGAGTGCCGCGAGGGCACGGCCCGCTTCGGTCTCTACCGCCAGTTCAAGATGTACAACGACCCCCGGCTGAACATGGCGCTCGTGGCGGAGGGGGAGCGCCCGGCGCCCGCCCTCGGCACCGCGCCGCCCTGAACCCGATCCTGCTGGGATCACCGCGCCCGGTCGTCACGGCGCGCGGAGGAGGCGATCCGGGATCGCAGGGCCGCCCCGCGGGCAGGCCGGATCAGCCGTCTCCCGTGTCGGAGTTGGGAGGCGCGAACCCGGCGACGAAGGCATCGAGTTCGCGGTTCATCCGCGCGACGACCCCCGGCCAGTCGCCCATGGTGGGCTGGCGGACCACGGTGGCGCAATCGGGATAGAGGTGGGAGTGGCCGTCGCTGTTCAGGTGGCGGGCGGCCAGGGCCCTGCCGGCCAGGAGCCACGCGCGCGTCCCCAGAGCCCCGGCAAGGTGGAAGGGCCACGCGCAGATGCTCACCATCCCGTCGAGCCGGGCCACCAGCGCCCCCGCATCGTCGAAGGGCAGGTCGTCGTCGGCGATGGTGACGTCCCCGTCGAGCCCGGCTTCGATCAGCCGCCGCAGGCCGAAGCCCCGTTGCAGGATCACCCAGTGGACGTCCCGCCGGGCGAGGAGGGGGACGAGGCGCGCCAACGGCACGCTCTTCATCTGGCCCTGGTGCTGGTCGCTGTGCCAGTACAGGCCGAGGCAGGGTCGCCCCGCCGCCTTGGCCCGCATCCGGGCGGTGAGGCCGTCGGCGATGGCGCTCGGCGGCGGGCTCATGTAGCCGCTCGGCTTGCGCGCGCCACCGCCGTTGAAGTCCGCCCGCATCAGGCCGAAGGTGGTGGTCCAATGATCGCTGCGCGCGATGATGGCGTCGATCTCCACCGCGGGCACCACCTCGTCGAACCCGGCGCTCATCAGGAGCTTGCCGTAGCGCGCCATCGCCACGGCGGTCAGGTGCCGCGCGCCGAGGCGTTTCAGTTGCGCCACATGGCCTGCCAACTGGAAGAAGTCCCCGTGGCCTCCCCAGGACAGGACGGCGACGGCCTTGCCGTCCAGGGGCTCGTCTTCCCACAGCTTCTCGATCGGCTGCACGCCGGGCTGGTGTGCCCGCGCCAAGGCCCGGCTGGAATAGGACAGGCTGAGGGGCAGGCCCGCCGGATCGCCCAGCTCCATCATGACCTCCCCGAGGATAAAGCTGGCGAAGGGATCGCCGGGAAACTCGCGCAGGATTGCCGCGAAGGCCGCGCGCGCCTCGTCGAGGTATCCGGCCTGCCGCAGGATTCGCGGCGGCCAGCACCGGTCGGAGGCGTAGGGGGAGCGCGTCAGTTCGTCGAGCAGGGTGAGAAAGGGCCGGACGATCGCCGGATCGTTCACCTGGGTCGCGCAACTCGCGAGTTGTTCGAGGATCGTGATGCGCTCGAAGAGGCTCAGCGCCGGGTTGCGCAGGAGGCGCAGGCACTGCTCGATCGCGCGATCGAACTGCAACTGCATCGCGAGGCTTTCCGCGTAGGCGATCCGGAGGGCACGGGCATTGGGGTCCGCCCGCAGCGCCGGCTCCAGGATGGCCTCCGCCGCCTCGAACTCACCCTTCTTGATCAACGCCACGGGATCGGTCGGCATCTCGCTCATCGCTGGGCCATGTCCTGTTCGGGCGCGCCCGTCCGGCGCGTCGGCACGAAGGCGTCGAGTTCGTCCTTGAGGCGCGCGATGGCGCCCGGCCAATTGCCGATCCGCGGCTGCCGGACGAGGCTGGCGCAGTCCGCGTAAAGGACGGAGTCGCGTTCGCGGTCGAGGTGGCGGCAATCCATCACCCGGCCGGCCAGCAGCCACGCGCGCACGCCCAGCGCTCCGGCAAGGTGGAAGGCCCAGGCGCAGATCGAGGCGACGCCGTCGAGCTGCGCCATGACGGCGGCGGTGTCGTCGAAGGACAGATCGTCCCCGAGCACGGTGGCCTCCGCGCCAAGCCCGCACGCATGGAGCCGCCGGAGGCCGAAGCCGCGCTGCAGGATCACCCAGTGGACGTCCCGCCGGGCGAAGAGCGGCCACAGGGCGGGAAGCGGCACGCTCTTGTGCTCGCCGAGATCGCGATCGCTGTGCCAGTAGAGCCCGACGCAGGGGCGCCCCGCCGCCCGCTCCCGCATCGCCCGCGCGAGGGGCGCGGCGACGGCGCTGGGTGGCGCCATGAGGTAGCCGCCTCGCCCGGTGACCTCCCCCGACAGGACCGCGACGCGCTTGAGGCCGGGCACCGGCACCCAGAAGTCGCTCCGGCCGATCACCGCGGCGGCTTCGGAGAAATCGATCACCTCGTCCACGCCCGCGCCGGCGACGAGGTGGCGGCCCTTCGCGCCGATCACCGCCGTAACCCTCCGGGCGCCGAGCCCCTTCAGGCGGGCGGCGTAGCGGATGCAGTCGAACATGTCGCCGAAGCCGCCGTGGGGGACGAGGACGATGGATCGGCCCGCGAGCGGCTCCCCCTCCCAGATCCGCTCCGGCGGGTGGACCGGGGCGTGGAAGGTGCGGAAGAAGGCCCGGCCCATCAGCGCCATCTCGAGGCGCAGGCCCACCGCGTCGCCCATCTCCTGCATGGTCTGGCCGAGGATGCCGGTGACGAGGGGATCGTCTGGGACCTCCGCGTGCAGCGCGGCGAGGGCGTCCCGGGCCTCGTCGGTGGCGCCGATCCGCGCGAGGATCCGCGGGTGCCAGCACCGCTCCACCGGGTGGGCCGCCCGCTCCAGGCCGGCGGCCGCGAGGTGAGGGCGGACGAGATCGGGATCGCCCACCTGCGTCCCGCAGCAGGCCATCACCCGGAGCGCGCCCAGCCTCTCTCCCACCCCGCAATCGGCCCGGTGCAGGACATGCAGGCTGGCCTCGATGGCGCGGCCGAAGCACAGTTGCTTGGCCAGCGCCGTCGCGTAGGCGAGGCGGAGAGCCGGCCCGTCCTCTCCGGCCGTGAGGGCTGTCTCGGCGATGGCTTCGGCATCCTCGAAGGCGCCCGCCGCGATCGCCCGGAGGGCGGCATCCAGGGTCGTGTCGTCGTTCCCGGTCATGGAGAGGATGAGGCGTGTCGGCTCGTGTCGCGCGCTAGCAATACGGCCAACGGCCGTTAATATAGAGCTATCTTCGTCAATCGACATCGGCAATACAACTGTAAACTATAAAATACTTCGTAATACACTTTGCGATAGCGAAAATCCGCGCCGCGTGGCGGCCGCCGAGGGGCGGCCTCTGTCGCACGGCGACGGCCCGGCGGGCCGACGACATTGTTTCGCGGCCGTTGCGCCGGAGCGCCACACCCATTTGCGGCGACGGCCCGAACCGCCTAAGTCAGGGCCATCCCGTCCCGCGCGCTCGCGCGCCCAGGTGTGACATGGCCGTCGTCCTCGACATCCTGAAGAACGATCCGCGCCCGCCGCGCCACCCGGAGAAGGCGCACCGGCCCGATCAGGCGGTGGCCCTCAAGAAGCCGGACTGGATCCGCGTGAAGGCGCCGGGCTCCAAGGCCTGGGGCGAGACCCGCGCCATCGTACGCGAGCACGGCCTCGTCACCGTCTGCGAGGAGGCGGGCTGCCCCAATATCGGCGAGTGCTGGGAGAAGCGGCACGCCACCTTCATGATCATGGGCGACACCTGCACCCGGGCCTGCGCCTTCTGCAACGTGCGCACCGGCCTGCCGGACGGCCTCGACGCGGGTGAGCCGGACAAGATCGGCGACTCGGTGGCCAAGCTCGGCCTGCACCACGTGGTCATCACCTCCGTGGACCGGGACGACCTGAAGGATGGCGGCGCGGAGCATTTCGCCCGCACCATCGCGGCGATCCGCCGGGCGAGCCCCGGCACCACGGTCGAGATCCTCACGCCCGATTTTCTGCGCAAGGACGGCGCGCTGGAGGCCGTCGTCGCGGCCAAGCCCGACGTGTTCAACCACAACCTGGAAACGGTCCCTTCGAAGTACCTGACGGTCCGCCCCGGCGCCCGCTACTTCCACTCGGTGCGGCTGTTGCAGCGGGTGAAGGAGCTCGATCCGGCGATCTTCACCAAGTCCGGCATCATGGTCGGCCTCGGCGAGGAGCGGAACGAGGTGCTGCAACTGATGGACGACCTGCGCTCGGCGGACGTGGATTTCCTGACCATCGGCCAGTACCTCCAGCCGTCGAAGAAGCACCATGCGGTGATGCGTTTTGTCCCGCCCGACGAGTTCAAGGGGTACGAAACCACGGCCTACGCCAAGGGTTTCCTTCTCGTCTCGGCGACGCCGCTGACCCGCTCATCGCACCACGCCGGCGAAGATTTCGCCCGGTTGCAGGCGGCCCGCAACGCCAAGCTCTCCCCTGCGCTCTCGGCCTGAGAAAGTCCGTTCGGAATGCCATCCTTCCGGGTCACGCGCCGGGTGCGGCACACTGCCCAGCAGATGTACGACCTCGTGGCGGATGTCGAACGCTATCCGGAATTCCTGCCGCTCTGCGAGTCCCTGCGCGTGGTGCGCCGCCAGGACAGGCCGGAGGGCGGGCAGGTGCTGATCGCGGAGATGGGCGTCGGCTACAAGGCGATCCGCGAGCGGTTCACCACCCGCGTCTCCCTCGACCCCGCGGCGAAGAAGATCGTTGCCGAGTACATCGACGGCCCGTTCCGGCACCTCGAGAACCGCTGGTCGTTCAAGGACGCCGAGGGCGGGACCTGCGACATCGACTTCTTCATCACCTACGAGTTCAAGAGCCGGACGCTGGGCCTGCTCATGGGCACCATGTTCGACCGCGCCTTCCGCAAGTTCACCGACGCCTTCGAGGGCCGCGCCGCGCGGATCTACGGCGCGGCGTGAGCCCAGGGGCTTCGCCCCTGGACCCCACCGAAGGACCGGGTCCTTCGGGATCCCTGATCGTGGGCGCTTTCGATCCGCGGTCAATCGCTTCGCAAAGACGGGGCCGGCGTACGATCCGGGCTTTCCCGAAAGCGCGCTAAAGCGCCCCTTCCAGCAAACCCAACGCGTCCTCCACAGCCGCCCGGCGGATGCCGGCCCGGCCGAGGTCGCCGTAGCGGCGCTCCAGATGGTGCGTGCCCCCGGGCGAGGCCACGGCGAGGTGGACGAGGCCCACGGGCTTGTCCGCGCTGCCGCCCCCCGGCCCAGCGATGCCGGTGATCGCCACGGCCACGTCGGCGCGGGAGGCGGTCCGCGCCCCCTCGGCCATGGCCTTTGCGACGGGCTCGCTCACCGCGCCGTGGGCCTCAATCAGGCGCGGATCGACGCCGATCGCCTCGGCTTTCGCCGCGTTCGAGTAGGTGACGTAGCCCCGCTCCACGGCCGCCGACGAGCCGGGGACGGCCGTGAGCAGCGCCGCCACCAGCCCCCCGGTGCAGGATTCGGCGGTGGCGAGCGTGCGCCCGGCGGCGGCATAGGCCGCGACGAGGCGCTCCGCCCTGGCGAGCAATTCCGGATCGTCGATCATCGTGACAGGACTCCCGCTGGGCGAGTGCGCCCTATCTCGTGATCGCACCGGTTCGACGCCGCGTCACCGGGCGGCACAGACAAGGACAATGCGACGCCATGATCTTCCCCGCAACGACCGCCTTCTATGCCGGGGTGCTGGCCCTCGTCCTCGTCGGACTGTCCGGCTGGGTGATGGCGGGGCGCCTCGCGGGCAACGTCCTCCACGGTGACGGCGGCGACGCCGACCTGCAGAAGCGCATCCGCAGCCAAGCGAATTTCGTCGAGTACGTTCCGATCGCGCTCATCCTGATCGGCCTGCTCGAAGGGCGGGGTACGGGTCACGGCACGATCCAGGCCCTGCTCGTCGCCCTGCTGGTCGGCCGCCTGCTGCATCCCGTCGGTATGTTCGCGCCGGCCAACTCCCCCCGCCAGTTCGCCTGCCGCGGCGGGGGCATGGTCCTCACCTTCGGCACCATCGTGGTCGCGGCGGTGATGCTGTTAGTGTGAGGCGGGGCGTCGCCGCCAGGCCTTACCGCGACGGCTCATCGCCCTCGTGGGCGGAGCCCATCACCGCGCGCTGCGAAAGACCTGCAGATCGAGGTCGCGGACCTTCTTGCGCAGGGTGTTGCGGTTCACGCCGAGCAGTTCCGCCGCCCGGATCTGGTTGCCCCGGGTGGCGGCCAGCGCCGCGCCGATCAGCGGGCCTTCGATCTCCCGCAGGATGCGATGATACAGGCCGGGGGGCGGGAGGGTGTCGCGGTAGCCGGAGAAGTAGTCCGACAGGTGCCGCTCCACCGCGCTCGACAGGCTCTCGGACTCGCCGGAGGTCTTGCGCGCCGCGCCGTTGGCTCCGCCGGGCGGGGGAGATTGCGTCAGGGGCAGGGTGTCGAGCTCGGCCTCGATCACCGGCCCGGTGATCGTCTCCTGCGGGTAGAGGGCCGCGAGGCGACGCACGAGGTTTTCGAGTTCGCGGACGTTGCCCGGCCAGCGGTAGCGCTTGAGCTTCTCCATCGCGTCGCCGTCGAGGGTCTTGCGGGTCAGGCCCTCGCGCTCGACCAGCACGAAGAAGTGGCGGACGAGGTCCGGCACGTCCTCCGAGCGTTCCCGCAGCGCCGGGAGCCGCAGCGGCACGACGTTGAGCCGGAAGAACAGGTCCTCGCGAAAGATGCCCTGCTGGATCGAGACCCGCAGGTCCTTGTTGGTGGCGGCGATGATGCGCACATTGGTGCGGATCGGGACCCGGCCGCCGACGGTGGTGTACTCGCCCTGCTGGAGCACCCGGAGGAGGCGGGTCTGCGCCTCCATCGGCATGTCGCCGATCTCGTCGAGGAACAGGGTGCCGCCCTCGGCCTGCTCGAACCGCCCCGCCGAGCGCTGGAGCGCCCCGGTGAAGGCGCCCTTCTCGTGGCCGAACAGCTCCGATTCGATGAGGTCGCGCGGGATCGCGGCCATGTTCACGGGCACGAAGGGGCCGGTGCGGCGGCGGCCGTAATCGTGCAGCGCCCGCGCCACCAGTTCCTTTCCGGTGCCCGATTCGCCGGTGATCATCACGGTGAGGTCGGTGGGCATCAGCCGGGCGAGCGCCCGGTAGATCTCCTGCATGGCGGGCGAGCGGCCGACCAGCGGGATGTCCTCGTTCTCGGGGCCCGCCCCCTGGGCCGGGGCGCCGCGCGGCCGGGACAAAGCGCGGCCGACGATGGCGATCAGCTCCTTCAGGTCGAAGGGCTTGGGCAGGTACTCGTAGGCCCCGCGCTCCGAGGCGCGGATGGCGGTCATGAAGGTGTTCTGCGCGCTCATCACGATGATCGGCAGTTCCGGCCGCACCCGCTTGATGCGGGGCAGGAGGTCGAACACGTTCTCGTCGGGCATCACCACGTCGGTGATGACGAGGTCGCCCTCGCCCTGGGCGACCCACCGCCAGAGCGTGGCGCAATTGCCCGTGGAGCGGACCTCGTAGCCCGCCCGTGACAACGCTTGGTTCAGCACCGTGCGGATGGCGGCGTCGTCGTCTGCGACGATGATGTGGCCGTTCGGCATGACAGTTACTCGGGGCCTCCGGCGGGCTTCCGGATCAGGTGGCGAGTGTCGGCTCGCGCCCGTCGCGCGCGCTCGACATCGGAAGGAGAATGCGGAACGTGGTTCGGCGTGGGGCGGGATCGCACTCGACGATCCCTCCATGGTCACCGACGATCTTGGCGACCAAAGCAAGACCGAGGCCGGAACCCTGTGCCTTCGTCGTCACGAACGGATCGAACATGTCCGTCAGCATCTCGGCGGAGATGCCGGGGCCGTTGTCGCGGATCGCCACCTCGATGGGCAGGCTGACCCGCTCGCGGGAGCCGGGGATCTGCAGCCGCAGGCCGGTGCGGAAGGCGGTGGCCAGGGTGATCTCGCCCTCGACCGCATCGGGCCCGATGGCCTCGGCGGCGTTCTTCACGAGGTTGAGCACCACCTGCACCAGCTGGTCGCGGTTGCCGAGCACCGGCGGCAGCGACGGATCGTAGGTCTCGATGAAGCGGATGTGGCGGGCGAAGCCCGACTGGGCGGAGCGCTTCACCTGATCGAGCACGCCGTGGACGTTCACGGGCCCGCGCTCGGCGGGGCGCTCGTCCCCGAACAGCTCCATCCGCTCGACGATGCGCACGATCCGGTCCGATTCGTCGCAGATCAGTCGTGTGAGGAGCCGGTCCTCCTCGCCGCCGGTGCTCTCCAGGAGCTGTGCCGCGCCGCGGATGCCGGCGAGGGGGTTCTTGATCTCGTGGGCGAGCATGGCGCCGAGCGCCACCATCGAGCGCGCCGCGCCGCGATGGGTCAGCTGACGGTTCATCTTGTCGGCGATGGTGCGCTCCTGCAGCATCATCACCACCGCGTCGCCGTCGTCCAGCGGCGTGGCGAAGACGTCGACGCTCCGCTCGATGCCGAGGCGCGGCTGGGTCAGCTCCACCCGGTACTCGCTGACGCTCGCCCGGCGGCGGCGCACCTCGTTCACCAGGGCGATGATCGGCGAGCCGAAGGGGATGATGTCGCGCAGGAGCCGCCGCTGCATCAGGCGCGCGGAGTATTCGAAGAACGCCTCCGCCGCGTGGTTGCACTGGAGGATGCGCTCGTCCCCGCCGATGGTGAGGACCGGCAGGGGCAGGGCGTTCAGCACCGCCTCACTGCCCGCGAGCTTGAGGCCGCCGAGTCCGGCGATGGGAGACTCGTCGCTCATGCCGCCACCTTGAGGCCGTCCGGCGTCCCGGCGAAGGCCCGGGCCAGGAGCGCGAGGGCCGTGTCCGGGTCGGTCGTCGTCAGCAGGGCCGTCCGCTCGGCCGCGGCGAGCCCGCCGCCGGTCTCGGCATAGGCGGCGAGGTGCTTGCGGGCATGGCGGACGCCCATGGCCCGGCCGTAGAGGGCGAGGAGGCCGGTGTAATGCTCGGCCGCGAAGGCCGCCTGCTCCGCGCGGGAGGGGCCCTTCGCCACGCCCCCGGCGAGGGCGGCCGCCACCTCACCCACGAGCCACGGGCGCCCGGTGGCCGCCCGGCCGATCATCACGCCCGTCGCGCCCGAGGCGGCGAGGCAGGCGCGGGCCTCGTCAACGTCCAGGATGTCGCCGTTGGCGATCACCGGAAGCGACACGGCCTCGACCACGGCGCGGATCGCCGCCCAGTCGGCCGAGCCTTTGTAGAACTGCTGCCGCGTGCGGCCGTGGACCGTCACCGCGTTGAGGCCGAGCCGCTCGGCGCGGAGGGCGAGGTCGGGCGCGTTGCGGCTCGCATCGTCCCAGCCGAGGCGCATCTTCACGGTGACGGGGATGTCCACGGCGCCGCGCACCGCCGCGAGCAGGCGTTCGGCATGGTCGAGGTCGCGCATCAGGGCCGAGCCCGAGGCGCCGCCCGTCACCACCTTGGCGGGGCAGCCCATGTTCACGTCGATGGCGTCGGCCCCGTTGGCCTCGGCCAGCCGGGCGGCCTCGGCCATGGGTGCCGTCTCGCAGCCGGCGAGCTGGACGATGTGCGGGGTGACGCCCGCCCCCTCGGCGCGGAGGCTGGCCTCGGCCGAGCCCCGGGCGAACTCCCGGGCAGCCACCATCTCGGACACCACGGCGTCGGCGCCGCAGCGCCGGGCGATCCGGCGCATATGCAGGTCGGTGACGCCCGAAAGCGGAGCGAGCAGGCAGATCGGCGCTTCCGCGGCCTGTCGCCCGTTCCTAAGGACGCCTAAATAATGGTCAGTCTTCATTCTGCACAACAATGAGGCAAAGCGGGGCCGGACGCAAGCGGGGGCGTCGCGTTGATTTCGCCCCCTGCCGCGCTTAAACGCAGGGCACGTTTCACAGGTATGGCGCCAGCCGCGCGGCAGGTCTGCCGCCGCCGCTTCGGGACAGTCGCCCCTCATGTCCGCCGTCGAGACCAACGAGACCGTCGCCGCCATCGTCGTGGCGGCCGGGCGCGGCATCCGCGTCGGAGGCGGCGTGCCGAAGCAATACCGCCGCGTGGCCGGACAGGCCGTCCTGACCCGCACCCTGGCGGCGCTCGCCGCCCATGCGGCCATCGCGCGCATCCAGCCGGTCATCGCCGCCGACGCGGCCGACTTCTTCCAGGAATGCCTCGCCGATCTCGATCCGGCGATTCGCGCCCGGATCGCGACGCCGGTCGAGGGCGGCGCCACCCGCCAGATGTCGGTCCGCGCCGGGCTGGAAGCCCTGGCGGCCGAGGCGCCGGGAATCGTCCTCGTCCACGACGCGGCGCGTCCCTTCATCCGGCCGGACCTGATCCAGCGGGCGATCGAAGCGGGCCGCGATCATGGCGCCGCCGTGCCCGGCGTGCCGGTGACGGACACCGTCAAGCGCGTCGACGAGATCGCCCCCGGCATCGGCCGCGTGACCGAGACACCCGCCCGCGAGTCCCTACGCGCGGTACAGACGCCGCAGGCCTTCGCCTTCGGTCCTCTGCTCAAGGCCCACCGCGCCGCCGCAGGGCAGGACCTCCACGGCTTCACCGACGACGGAGCGCTGGCCGAGTGGGCGAACCTAACCGTGGTGGTGTTCGAGGGCGACGGCGACAACCGCAAGATCACCCGGGCCTCCGACCTCATCGAGGCGGACCGGGCCTTCTCATCCCATCCCGACCCCTCTGCCGGAGCCCCCGCCATGACCGCCTACGTGACCCGCCTCGGCACGGGCTTCGACGTCCATGCCTTCACCGAGGGCGACCATGTGTGGCTCGGCGGGGTCCGCATCCCGGCCGACCGGGGCGTACTCGCCCATTCGGACGGCGACGTGGCCCTCCATGCCCTGACCGACGCCCTGCTCGGCGCCATCGCGGACGGCGACATCGGCACCCATTTCCCGCCCTCCGACGAGAAGTGGCGCGGCGCCGCCTCCGACCAGTTCCTGGCCCATGCCTGCGAGCTGGTGCGGGCGCGCGGCGGCAAGATCGACCACCTCGACATCACCGTGCTGGCCGAGGCGCCGCGCATCGGCAAGCACCGGGAGGAGATCCGCGCCCGGATCGCGTCCATCGCGGGGGTGCCGCTCTCGGCGGTGTCGATCAAGGCGACCACCACCGAGAAGCTCGGCTTCGTCGGCCGCGCAGAGGGCTTGGCCGCCCAGGCGGCAGCGACGGTCCGCCTGCCGGAGGAGGAAGGGGCCTGAACCGCAGGCTCCGGGACCGAAATTCGTCGAACTTTGCTCCGTCCTCGCGAGCGGAGCGATCCGAGTTGACCGGAAGGCGCCTCAGCGGCCCCGCATCAGCGGGTCGGCGCGCATCAGGTCGCGCAGGCGCTCGGTGTCGAACCCGTTGGGGATCGCGGGCGCGGCTTTCTTGAGCGCGGGTGCTGGCGCGGCGACGGGCGCGGGGATCGAGCCCGTGGCCGACGGCTCGGCCGTCACGGCCCTGGCGGCCGTCCGCGCGACGGTGGCCGGGGGAGTGAGGTGGGCGATCCGGTCGGCGACGACGAAGATCACGATCACCGTCGAGATCGTGACGACGGCAACGCCGAGAAGGAGACGCAGGATACGCACGCCGCGGAGCTCGGAATCGAGGGGAGTGAACGGCAACAGAATAGGGGCGGGGCCGTTAACGAAGCTCCCAACGCATGAGAGGTTTCGATGACCAACGTGCAGGCGACCGCCAGCGACAGCCCCTTCATCCAGGGCCGCAACGCCCGGCTCTACGGCAAGCCGAAGGCCGAGTGCCCCTACCCGGAAGGCTCCGAGGACCGCCAAGCCTGGATGGAAGCCTACGACGAGGCGCAGCAATCCGATCCGCCCAAGGCCGTGCGCTAAGATCACACTCAGACGGCGCCCTGAAAGTCTGGCCGGAAAGGGCTCGGCAGCCCATGAAGGCCGCCGCGTCATTGCGAGCGCAGCGAAGCAATCCAGGGCAGCGGGCCGTCTCCGAGCGTAGCGCATCCCTGGATTGCTTCGCTGCGCTCGCAATGACGGATTGGGCGACGACCCTCCCGGCCAGACACTGAGGCGCCGCAACGCAGCGGAGGCCTCGAAGGAGGCCTCCAGAGTGCCCCGCGATGCCTGGACGTCTCCCTCAAAGGGGCTTTGCCGCACCTCGGTGTCTGGCCGGAAAATAGCTCGGTCCCATCCCACCTCCTCATCCTGAGGTGCGGCGAAGCCGCCTCGAAGGAGGAGGGCGCGGTGGGACATAGAAATGAGGTCCCGGCCAAACACTCAGGATGGGGCGTCTCCTCGGATTGCTTCGCTGCGCCCGCGAAGACCGAGCATTGGGAGGAATTTGGCGCATCGGATTAGGTTCGGGTTAAGCGCAAGACGAAACGAGGACTTGCTCCGCTCCACCGGCCTGTGGATCGTATCCGTCCCGGAGGCACGGGCTTAAGGAAGCCTCGCCCTATCGTGTCCCGGCGAACGCGGCCGTGCTGGGCCGCCTCCGACGGAGCGGCGTGCATGGTCGAACGGCAAGGACGGCGGGTCGCCCTGGAACGGGCCGGGCGGATCGAGGCCGGGGGCGGGAACCATGCCTGCATCGTCCACGACATCTCGGCGACCGGCGCGCGCCTTCTCGTACCGGAGGCGGGTGGCCTGCCCGAAGCCTTCACCCTTACCCTCGAGCCCGGCGGCGACCGCTGGGCCTGCCGGGTAGTCTGGCGGCGGGTCGGCGAACTCGGCATCGCCTTCGCCTGAACCCGGCCCGGGACGTACGACCTTGACGGATCGCCGGGCCGGGGGCTTCGTGCGGCGCAACAGCCGCCGCGCAGCACCGAGTCCCGATGTCCCTGACGCCGAAGCCCGAATCCAGGGCCAAGTTCGCCCCCGCGACCCGCCTCGTCCATGCCGGGCGTGACCCGTCCGGTCAGCATGGCTTCGTGAACACGCCGATCTACCGCGGCTCGACGGTGCTGTTCCCGACCTACGACGACCTCAAGCACCGGCGCGGACGCTACACCTACGGCACCCACGGCACGCCCACGTCGGACGCCCTCTGCGACGCCTGGAGCGAGATCGCGGGCGCCGCCGGGACCGTCGCCACGCCCTCGGGGCTCGCCGCCCTCTCCATCGGCCTGATGAGCGCCGTCTCGGCCGGGGACCACCTCCTCGTCAGCGACTCGGCCTACCGGCCGACGCGGATCTTCTGCGACGAGGTGCTGAAGCGCTTCGGCGTGGAGACCACCTACTACGATCCGCTGATCGGCGCCGGGATCGGCGCGGTCATGCGCGAGAACACCAAGGCCGTCCTCGTCGAGGCGCCGGGCTCGCTGACCTTCGAGATGCAGGACGTGCCGGCCATCGCCGGGGTGGCCCATGCACGGGGCGCCTGCGTCGTCATGGACAACACCTGGGCGACGCCGCTCCTGTTTCCGCCGCACGAACGCGGGGTCGACATCGCGATCGAGGCCGGGACCAAGTACCTGAGCGGCGGCTCGGACCTGCTGCTCGGCCTCACCTCGGCCAACGCGGAATACTGGCCGGTCCTCAACCGGACGTACCACCAGTTCTCCGTCTGCGCCGGGCCGGAGGACATGTTCCTCGCGATGCGGGGGATGCGCACCATGGGCCTGCGCCTGCGCGAGCACGAGCGTCAGGCCCTCGACATCGCCCGCTGGCTGCAGGCCCGGCCGGAGGTGCTGCGCGTGCTCCACCCGGCCCTGCCGGAGGATCCCGGCCACGCCATCTGGAAGCGCGACTTCAGCGGCGCCTCCGGCCTGTTCGGGGTGATCCTCAAGCCGGTCCCCGAGGCAGCGGTGGCCGCCATGCTCGACGGGCTGGAGTTGTTCGGGATGGGCTTCTCCTGGGGCGGCTTCGAGAGCCTGTGCATCCCCTTCGACTGCACGCCCTTCCGCACCGCGACCCGCTGGGCGCCGGGGGGGCCCGCCTTGCGCTTCCACATCGGCCTGGAGGATCTCGGCGACCTGAAGGCCGACCTCGACGCCGGCTTCGCCCGCCTGCGCGCCGCCGCCGGAACGAATTGACATCCCCGTCCGATCCCGGCTGAACAGCCGGGGTTGCCGGGCTGCGCACCGGTCGAAGCCCGAAGATCCCGAGTCGATGATAGCGAGACAATGACCCAACGCCCCCTTGCCACGGCGCTTTTCCGCGCCGGGAATGGGATGTCCGGTGCCGCCGGGGATCGGAGCGCCGCCCTGCTCGACCGCCTGTCCGCGAGCCATGTCCGGGCCTGCCTCGCGCTGCTGGCGCTCGGCCTCGTCCTGTTCCTCCCGGGTCAGGCGAGCCTGCAGCCGATGGACCGGGACGAGCCGCGCTTCGCCCAGGCGACGAAGCAGATGCTGGAGACCGGCGATTTCGTCGCGATCCGCTTCCAGGGTGAGGCCCGCAACAAGAAGCCCGTGGGCATCTACTGGGCGCAGGCCGCCGCCGTCGCCGCCGGCGAGGCCCTGGGCGTTCCCGAGGCGCGGACGCGGATCGCCCTCTACCGGATCCCCTCGCTGCTGGGCGCCCTAGCCTCCGTGCTGCTCGCCTACTGGGCGGCGCTCGCCTTCCTCTCCCGCCGGGACGCGCTGCTGGCCGCCGCCCTGTTCGGCGGCTGCCTGATGCTCAACGCCGAGGCGCACCTCGCCAAGACCGACGCCGTGCTGGCAGCCTGCGCCACGGCGAGCCTCGGGGCGCTGGCGCGGGTGTGGCTGGGGCGGCGCCTGCCGTCGTCATTGCGAGCGGAGCGAAGCAATCCAGGGATGCGGGAGATTTCCGAACGCAGTGCTGCCCTGGATTGCTTCGCTGCCGCTCGCAATGACGGTGAGGACGGCGTGACGGTGCGGGTCTTCCTCGCCTTCTGGCTCGGCCTTGCCCTCGGCATCCTGGTCAAGGGCCCGATGGTACCCCTCTTCGTGGCCCTTCCGGCGCTGTTCCTCTCGTGGAAGGCGCGCTCGGCGCGGTGGCTGCTGCCGCTGCGGCTCTGGGCGGGGCTGGCGCTCACCGTGCTGATCGTCGCCCCGTGGTTCGTGGCGATCACCCTCAAGAGCGGCGGCGCCTTCTACGCCGAGGCGGTGGGCAAGGACATGCTCGGCAAGGTCGGGGGCGCGGCGGAGCGGCATTGGGGGCCGCCCGGCGCCTACACCATCGCCTTCTTCGCGACCTTCTGGCCGGCGGCGGCCTTCACCGCCATGGCCCTGCCGCTGGCGTGGCGGGAGCGGCGCGCGGACGCGATGGCCTTCCTGATCGCCGCCGTGCTGCCGGCATGGCTGGTCTTCGAGGCGGTGCCGACCAAGCTGCCCCACTACGTCCTGCCGCTGATGCCGTGGCTGGCGATCCTCACCGTGATGGCGCTGCGCCGGGGCGAGATCGATACCGGACGCCGGGGCTCGCGGGCGACGGCCCTGCTGGTGCCCGCCATCCCCGTCGCCCTCACCCTCGGCCTCTGCGCCGTCGGCTGGAAGCTCGACGACCACCGCATCCCCTGGATCGCCCTGCCGGTGCTCGCCCTGGCCTGCCTCGCCGCCGCCGCGAGCTGGCTCGCCTTCGCCCGCGGCCGGGCCGAGCGCGCCCTCGTGCTGGCCGTGGCCGCCTCCTGCTGCCTCGGCCCCGGGATCCTCGGGCTGGCCCAGCGCCAGTTGCCGGCCCTCAAGGTCTCGCCGCGCCTCGCCGCCCTGAAGGACGCGCTGCCCTGCCGCAACCCGCTGGTCGGCACCCTCGGCTACCGGGAGCCGAGCCTCGTCTTCCTCACGGGCACCACCCTCGACCTCCTCCCCGACGCGGACGCGGCCAGGGCCTTCCTCCAGGGTGGCGGCTGCCGCCTCCTGTTCGTGGAGGGCCGCGAGCGCGAGGCCTTCAACATGGCCTGGCCCGTGAGCCGCCCCGCCCCGGCACCGCTGGGCGAGGTGGACGGCTTCAACCTCAACACCGGCCGCCGCGTCTTCATGACGGCCTACGGGGCGACCCCATGACTGCCTCCGATTCCGCTTCCGGCGCCCTCCACCTCAGCGTCGTCGTGCCGGTGAAGAACGAGGCCGGGAACATCGCACCCCTCGTGGCCGAGATCGAGCGAGCCTGCGCGGGCCTCGCCTTCGAGGCGGTCTACGTGGACGACGGCTCCACCGACGCCACGCCCGCCGCCCTGGAGGCCGCCCGCGACGGACGGCCCTGGCTGCGGGTGCTGCGGCACGGCGCCAGCGCCGGTCAGTCGGCGGCGGTGCGCAGCGGCGTGCTCGCCGCCCGCGGCGGCGTCGTCGCCACCCTCGACGGCGACGGGCAGAACGACCCGGCCTTCATCCCGGCCCTGTTGGCGGCTCTGGAGGAGGGCGGCCCGGCGGTGGGGCTCGCCCAGGGCCAGCGGCGCGGGCGCAAGGACGGGCGGTTCAAGATGATGCAATCGCGCATCGCCAACGGCGTGCGCGGCCGAATCCTCAAGGACTCCACCCGCGACACGGGCTGCGGCCTGAAGGTGTTCCGCCGGGATGTGTACCTACGGCTGCCCTATTTCGACGCGCTGCACCGGTTCATGCCCGCCCTCATCGCCCGCGAGGGATTCGGCGTGGTCCACCGGGACGTGATCGACCGCCCGCGCCTCACGGGCGCCTCGAATTACGGGCTGTTCGACCGGCTCTGGGTGGGCCTCCTCGACCTCGCGGGGGTCTGGTGGCTGATCCGGCGCAAGCGCGCCACGCCGCGCGTCGCCGAAATCGGCGCACCGGTGGGCGAGGCGTCGCCGGTGCCCGTTACGGCGAAAGACCAGGATGTCGGATGCTGATCCAGCTCGCCCACGACCTGCCTGACTACTTCTACGACGTGTTCGTCACGCGGTTCGATTTCTGGCTGGTGTTCGGCATCGCGGCGCAGCTGATTTTCGGCTCCCGCTTCATCCTGCAATGGATCGCGAGCGAGCGGGCGGGCAAGAGCGTGATGCCGCTCTCCTTCTGGTTCCTGTCCATCGCCGGGGGGCTGATGACGCTGGTCTACGGTTTCGTGCGCAAGGAGCCGGTGATCATCATCGGGCAGGGGCTCTCGACGGGCATCTACGTCCGCAACCTCGCGCTGATCTTTAAGGAACGGCGCAGGCGGAGCGCCACATGACGCCGCTGCCGGCCTTCTACGACGACCTCGACGCCAGCTTCGCCGAACTCTGGCGGCTCCTGGCCGATGGCGTCGTCCACGGCCGCAGCGGCTTCCATCTCGTCTCCCTCGCGACGCTGGCGGCGGGCCGCCCGCGCCTGCGCACGGTGGTCCTGCGGGCAGCCGAGGGCGAGGCCGGGGCCCTGCGCTTCCATTGCGACCGGCGGTCGGACAAGGCGGCCGAACTCGCCGCCGACCCCGCCTGTGCCCTCACCGCCTACGACGCCGCCACCAAGATCCAGATCCGCGTCGAGGGCGTCGCCTGCCTCCACACGGACGACGCGGTGGCGGATGCGGCCTGGGCGGACTCGCGGGCGATGAGCCGGGTCTGCTACGGCACCGAGCCCGGCCCCGGCACCGTCCTGCCGACGGGCGACGCCTACACCCTGCCCGGCGAGGCGGAGGCGGCGATCACCGGCCGCCCGTCCTTCTGCGCGGTGCGGGTCGAGGCCCACCACCTCGACTTCCTCTACCTCGACCGGCGGGGCCACCGCCGGGCCGCGTGGCGGCGCGGGGAGGGCGGATGGCAAGGGGCGTGGCTGGCGCCGTGAGGCAAGGCCTCAGGCCCGGCGGCACTGGTGCGTCCTGACCATGACGGTGCGCCGCGCTTGCCGCGGCCGGGAGCCGGCCCACCTCCGGGGCTCGTCTTCCGGGAAACGCCTCGATGTCCACCCCGCGCATCCTCCTCCACCACTACGAGTCGTCGCCCTACGCGGAGAAGGTCCGCCTCGCCCTCGGCCTGAAGGACGTGGAGTGGGGATCGGTCGAGACCTCGGCGGTGCCGCCGCGCCCCCTCCTCGCTCCGCTGACGGGCGGCTACCGGCGGATCCCGGTGATGCAGGTCGGTGCCGACATCTACTGCGATACGCACGCGATCCTGCCGGCCCTCGACCGCTTGCATCCCGAGCCGAGCCTGTCGCCCGGCCTGGCACCGGGCCTCGCGGAGGCGCTGAGCTACGGGTTCGAGCGGGACATCTGGCTCGCTGCCATCGGCGTCCGGGTGCATTTCGCTGGGGACGCCCCGGCCGAGTTCCTCCGCGACCGCAAGGAGGACTATCTCTACATCGACATGAGTCACGCGGCGATGGAGCCGGACTTCCCCCGGAACGCCCAGCGGGTGGCGGCCTGGGTCGCGCGGTTCGGGCGGGCCTTGACGGATGGGCGCCCGTTCCTCGGCGGCGACGCCCCCGGCACCGCCGACCTCGGGGTTTTCCACGTGCTCTGGCTGATGCGCGACGGTCCCCAGGCCGGGCAGGTCGATACCCTGCTGGGCCTCACGCCGCCGATGCTCGACTGGTACGGCCGGATCGCGGAGATCGGTCACGGCCGCAGGCAGGCCGTCTCCCCCGAGGATGCCCTCGCGGCGGCGCGGGTGGCCGAGCCGACCCTGGTCCAGGGCGGCAACGGCGTCGAGGACCTGATCGAGGCACGGGTGGGCGATGCGGTGACGGTGACGCCGGACGACTTCGCCCGCGTGCCCGTGCAGGGATCGCTCGTGGCCATCGATGCGGAGCGCGTCGTCATCGGCCGGGAAGATGCCGACCTCGGGGCGCTCCACCTGCACTTCCCCCGGGCGGGATTCTTCGTGGCCAGGGACTGACTCCACCTCCGCCAGTGCGAACGCAGTAACGCGATCCAGGGGAACGGGGCCTCTCAGGGTCTGGCCGGAACATCAGCCCTTTTCCCTGCGCGACCTCATCCTGGGGTGCCGGAGCGCAACGACGGCCTCGAAGGAGAGCGTCAGGGATCGCGGCGCCCTCTGGAGGCCTCCTTCGAGGCGGCTTCGCCGCACCTCAGAATGAGGGGGTTTGAGGGGACGGAGGGGCTCTTCGGCCTGCCTCTCAGGACGTGGCACCGCCCCGGGTGGCGACGCTCCGCTCGCACAGACGTCGCGTCAAAGGAAAGGCCCGGGTTTCCCCGGGCCGCCTCAGCTCAGTCGAACATATCCGGCTGGGTCGCCGCGATGTGGTCGTAGACCGTCTGGAAGTGCAACCAACCAATGTAGTCGCTGCCGACATGCTCGCGGCTGTACTGGGCGGTCTTCTCCGACAGCGTCTGCGGCTTGATGCCGGTGGATTCCACCAGGATCTGCTGCTGGCACGCCCGCTCCAGGGCGATGAACCAGAAGGCCGCGTCGTCGATGCTGTGGCGCGAGCAGGTGAGCAGGCCGTGGTTCTGGTGCAGGACGCCCCGGTTGAGCCCGATCTGCTGGGCCACCGAGAGGCCGCTCTTGGCCTCCACCGCCACCGCGCCCGCCGAGGCACCGATCACCGCATGGCTCTTGTAGAAGGCGGCGGCGTCCTGGCTGATCATGTCCAGCGGTCGGCCGGTGGCGCACCACGCCGTGCCGTACATCGTGTGCGCGTGGCACATCGCCATGACCTCGGGGTATTCCTCGTGCACGGCGCCGTGCAGCACGAATCCGGCCCGGTTGATGGCGTAGCGGCCCTCCACCACGCGGCCCTTGTGGTCGGCGAGGATGAGGTTCGACATGGACACCTGCGAGAAGTGCACGCACATCGGGTTCGTCCAGTAGAGCTCCGGACGCTCGGGATCGCGGATCGTCAGGTGGCCGGCGAAGCCGTAGTCGAAGCCGTGCATCGCGAAGGCGCGGCAGGCGGCGACGAGGTGCTTCTTGCGGTACTCCCGCTCCTCGGCGTGGTTGTTGAACTCCGGCATCTCCGGGAAAATCAGGCCGGACTGCTCGGGCTGGTAGATCGAGGTGCGCTTGCGGCCCCGGTCGTCGGGCGGCAGGTCGAGGGCGACCTCGTCGTGACGGACGTGTTCGTCGTCGAGCATGGCGTTTCCTCCTGGGGAGCGTGCCGCCATCGGACGGGCGGCTTGTGGGCGGGAGTCTCCACCTCTGCCCGTGCTTTGACAAACGACGTTTTTTCACCAAAAACGTGAATTCAATTCACGGATCGAGCGATGCGGCGGATCCCGAGCTTTCCGGCCCTGCGGGCCTTCGAGGCCGCCGCCCGGCTCGGCAGCTTCGCCCGGGCGAGCGACGAGCTCTGCCTCACGCCCTCGGCGGTCAGCCACCAGATCCGGGCCCTCGAACGGCATCTCGGCCGGGCGCTGTTCCGCCGGGAGAACCGGCGCGCCACGCTCACCGGCGACGGCGAGCGCCTCCTCGACGGGCTGTCGCGGGCCTTCGACACCATCGAGGCCGCCTGCGCCGAGTTGATGCCCGAGGTCTCGTCCTCCCTCGGCGTCCACTGCACGCCGAGCTTCGCCACCACGTGGCTGGGTCCGCGTCTGCCGGGTTTCGTCGGGCAGAATCCCGGCATCGCGATCCGCCTGTCCTCCGGGGCGGAGCCCCTCGACCTGACCCGTCATCCCGAGATCGACGTGGCCATCGCCTACGGGCGACCGCCATCTGGCAAGGGCCTCTCCGTCGAGTCCCTGGGGCCCGAGGAGATCACCGCCCTGTGCCGCCCCGACCTCGCGGAGACCGACCTGTCTCCCGGAGCGGTCGGCCGCCTCACCTGGCTCGAATCCTCCTTCAGCCCGGTGCGCTGGGCCGACTGGTTCGCCCTCAACGGCCTGAGCCCGCCGCGGGCCCGCGGCGGCCCGGCCTTCGACAGGGGCGCCCTCGTCATCTCGGCGGCGGTCCAGGGGTTGGGCGTAGCCCTGGAGAGCCTGCGCTTCGCCCGCGAGGCGACGGAGGCGGGCGACCTCGTGCGCCTCGGCGGCGATCGCTACATCGGCATCCGCCGCGATCTCCATTTCCTCTGTTGGCGCACGCGCGATGCCGCTGCGCCCGCGGTCTTGCGGTTCCGGGAGTGGATCCTCGCGCAGGAGCAGGCCGGCGATCCCACGCCCTCGCCGCCATCCGCCGCCGCCCCGTCGTCGTCACCGACCTGACCGTCATCGCGAGCGTCGCGAAGCCCTGGCGGCGCCGGGCGCGCATGACGGCGGCGGGCGCGCCGGGTCGGTCGCCCGGACCGGGCAGCCCTGCGCCGCGCCGCCTGTCCACCCCGGCCCGGCTCCGTTAAAGAGCCCGCGACGTCCGCGATTACGCAGACAAGAAGGAAACGCCGTGGGCCTCGTCTACGCGCTCGCCGCCTATCTGAGCTGGGGCCTCGTGGTCCCGGTCCACTTCCGGTTGCTCGGCGGGTTCAGCCCGAGCCACATCCTCGCCGAGCGGATCGTCTGGTCGGCCCTGTTCGCGGGGTTGCTGGCGCTTGCATGGCACAAGCGGCTGCGCCTGCCCCATCCGCTCACGAAGCGGCATGCGCTGCTGGCGGTCTCGGCGGCGCTGATCGGCCTGAACTGGCTGCTCTATCTCGTCTCGATCGACCGCGGGCACATGCTCGACGCGAGCCTCGGCTACTACATCAACCCGCTCGTCAACGTCGGGCTCGGGCGCCTCGTGCTGGGCGAGAGGCTGCGGCCGGTCCAGGGCGTGGCGATCGCCATCGCGGCGGTGGGCGTGGGCATCGCGGTGATCTGGGCGGGCGACCTGCCCCTGGTGTCCCTGGCGCTGGCCGTGTCCTTCGCCCTCTACAGCCTCATCCGGAAGGTCGTGGCCGTGGATAGCCTCGTCGGCTTCCTGGCCGAGACGCTGGTGCTCCTGCCCCTGGCGGTGGGATGGCTCGTCGTCTCGCCGCAGCCCTTCCTGCCGGCGGCGCCGAGGGATCTCCTCCTCTTGATGCTCACCGGCGTGACCACGGCCTTCCCGCTCATCTGGTTCGCGGCGGCGGCGGCGCGCCTGCGCCTGACGACCCTCGGCCTGCTGCAATACGTGGCGCCAACCGGCCTGCTGCTCCTCAGTGTCCTGGCCTATGGCGAGCAGCTCGAACCGCACCGGGTGGCGATGTTCGTGCTGATCTGGGCGGGGCTGGCCCTCTACACGATCGACGCCCTGCGCAGCCGCCGGCCCGCCCCGGGCGTGCGGACGGCGTGAGGGCGTGGGCGATCCCATGACTTGGCGGGGCGGGCGCCCTACCTTCCGGTTGTCTTCAGAACCGGCAGGGCCATGAGCGAACCAGTTGGCGGCGATGCCGTCACCGACGACGACTTCCGCAACCTCGCGGATGCCCTGCCGCAGCTCGCCTGGATCGCCCGGGCCGACGGCCATATCATCTGGTACAATGCCCGCTGGTACGATTTCACGGGCACCACCCTGGAGGAGATGCAGGGCTGGGGCTGGCGCAGGCTCCACCACCCGGACCACATCGCCGCCGTCGAGGTCCGCTACCGCCTCGCCGTGGAGGCGGGGGTGCCGTGGGAGGACACATTCCCGCTGCTCGGCGCCAACGGCGAGTACCGCTGGTTCCTGTCGCAGGCCATGCCCCACCGGGCGCCGGACGGGTCGATCCTGCGCTGGTACGGCACCAACACCGACATCACCCGCCGCCGCGGCACCGAGGAGCGCCTGCGCCATTCGGAGGAGCGCTTCCGCGCCCTGGTCGACGCCTCGGCGGCGGTGATCTGGAACACCAACGCGGAGGGCGAACTGCTGCCGCCGCAGCCCCGCTGGGGCGCCTATACCGGCCAGACCGAGGAAGCCTACCAGGGCTGGGGCTGGGTGGACGCGATCCATCCCGAGGACCGGGGCGAGGTCGCTGAGGCCTGGGCCCGCTCCGTCGAGGAGCGCGTGCCCTATTTCGTCACTCACCGCCTGCGCCGCCACGACGGCGTGTGGCGGGACATGGAGGCCCGGGGCGTGCCGGTCTTCGCCTCCGACGGCACCCTGCGCGAATGGGTCGGCACCCATGTCGACATCACCGTGCGCAAGGAGGCCGAGGCCGAGGCCGAGCGCGCCCGGCAGGCGGCCGAGGCCGCCAACCGCGCCAAGAGCCAGTTCATCGCCAACATGAGCCACGAGTTGCGCACGCCGCTCTCGGCGGTGATCGGCTATTCCGAGATGCTGGGCGAGGAGTTGGAGGATATCGGCCAGGCGGCCCTGCTGCCGGACCTGCGCAAGATCGAGGCGGCGGCCCGGCACCTCCTGTCCCTCATCAACGACGTGCTCGATATCTCCAAGATCGAGGCGGGCCGGGTCACCGCCTCGGCCGAGACCTTCACCATCGCCGAGTTGCTGCGTGACGTCCAGGACGCCACCGGCTCCCTGATCGAGAAGAAGGCCAACCGCTTCGTCCTCGATACCGAGGGCGATCTCGGGCAGATGCACCAGGATCAGACCAAGATCCGCCAGTGCCTGCTCAACCTCGTCGGCAACGCCGCGAAGTTCACCGAGAAGGGCACGATCACCCTCACCGCCCGCCGCCACCGGGAGGACGGGGCCGACTGGCTGTCCTTCGCGGTGACCGATACCGGCATCGGCCTGACGCGGGAGCAGATGGGCCGCCTGTTCGAGCGGTTCGTGCAGGCCGACGATTCGACCACCCGCCAGTTCGGCGGCACCGGCCTCGGGCTCGCCATCACCCGCGCCTTCTGCCGCACGATGGGCGGCGACATCGGCGTCGAAAGCGAGCCGGGGCAGGGCGCCACGTTCACCATGCGGATCCCCTCGGTGCTCATCCCCGAGGAGGAGCCGGCGGACGAAGCGACGGCGCTGGAGGCGCAGCACGACATCCTGCACCACGACACGGTGCTCCTCGTTGACGACGATCCGGCCGCGCGGGAATTGCTCCAGCGCTTCCTCGAACGGGAGGGCTTCCATGTCCGCACCGCCGCCGACGGCCGGGCGGGGCTGACCCTGGCCCGCGCCCTCAAGCCCCGGGCGATCCTCCTCGACGTGGAGATGCCGCGCATGGACGGCTGGGCCGTGCTCCACGCGGTGCGCAGCGACCCGGATCTCGCCGGCACCCCCGTCATCATGACCTCCGTGGTGGCGGAGCAGGGCCTCGGCCAGGCGCTGGGCGCCACCGATTACTTCGTGAAGCCCATCGACTGGGATCGCCTGAAATCCCTGATGGAGTGCTACCGGCCCCAGGCCCCCGCCGAGGCACGGGTGCTCGTGGTGGACGACGACGACGACGCCCGCGAGCGCCTGCGCCGCTCCCTCTCCCGCGAGGGATGGATCGTCGACGAGGCCGCCAACGGCCGCGTCGCCCTGGAGCATTTCGACCTCGCGCGGCCCAACCTGATCCTCCTCGACCTGATGATGCCGGAGATGGACGGGTTCGGCTTCCTGCGCGCCCTGCGCTCCCGGCCGGACGGCGACGTCCCCGTGGTGGTACTCACCGCCAAGGAGATCACCCCCGCCGAGAAGGCAAGCCTCGGTGCCTCGGCGGACCGGGTGATCCCGAAGGGCTCGCTCAGCCTCGCCGAGATCGGCCGGCAATTGCGGGTGCTCTACGCCCGTGCGACCCCCGACACCGTGCCCGGCCGGTTGCAGGGCCTGATCGAACAACTGGCGGAGAAGGACGGATGAGCGAGACGGTCGATCCCGAGAAGGCGGTGGCGATCCGCCTGCGCGCGCGGCTCGCGGTGGTGGAACGGGCCGCGTGGTTCGGCCTCGTCCACGCCATGCGGACCCGCCCCGAGGAGGTGGAAGCCTTCATCGCCTCGGAGCGCGCCCGCTGCACCGAAGGCTTCGGCGAGAAGGAGGCGGGCGGCAAGGGCTGGGCGGGGGACCTCACGGTGCCCGAGCGGGCCATGCTCGCCGCCGAAGTGGACAAGGGGCTCGCGGACCTGCTGGCCGAGGCGAAGGACGCGGTGTGAGGACAAGGCCGTCGTCGCGAGCGAGGTGAAACAATCGAGGGGCGGCGGACGAATTTCGACTTTGCGAGTTCCGCTCATCGAAGGTTCGAAACCCTCCCCGTCTCCCCCTGGTATCCGACACTTGTCCACCCACCCGAGCCTCGGTATATCCCATTGGGATATGCAGAGGTCCCGACGATGCCGAGTTCGACGGTCTTCATCAGCAACCGGAGCCAAGCCGTTCGCCTCCCTAAGGCGGTGGCGTTCCCGGAGGATGTGCATCACGTCGACATCATGAAAGTCGGCCGCAGCCGGGTTATCGTGCCCCGCGGGGAGCGGTGGGACGACTTCTTCACGAACGGCCCACGCGTCAGCGACGACTTCATGGTCGAGCGTGATCAGCCTATCGCCGAGGAGCGTGAGGCGTTCTGATGCTCGCCTATATGCTGGATACGAATATTTGCATATACATTATCAAGTCACGACCACCAGAGTTGCGCGAGCGTTTCGATCTATTGGCCGATCAGCTCTGTATCTCGAGCATCACTCTCGGTGAATTACATTACGGCGCGGAGAAATCTCAGCATCGAACCAAGAATCTCGAGGTCATCCAGCGGTTTATCTCGCACCTCGAAGTTCTGCCATTCGGCGAGAAGGCCGCCGCACATTACGGGCAGGTTCACGCCGAACTCAGTCGGGCAGGGAGAGTGTGTGGGCCGCACGATATGCAGATCGGCGGACATGCTCGCAGCGAGGGCTTGATCGTCGTCACGAACAACCTGCGGGAGTTCGAGCGCATACCGGGCCTGCGGACCGAAAACTGGGTCTGACAAGCGCGGCTTACCGCCCCCCGAACACGTCCCGCCACGCCGGCGGCAACCCCTCCATCGCCCCAGGCGCCGCCGCCGTGACACCTGGCAGGCCGGTCGCCTCGTAGACCCCCCGCGCGATGGCCCGCGCGAGCACCCGCGCCGCCGCATGGCCGAGGCGGGCCACGTCGCCCACCGGGTCGGCGAGCGGCTGGGCGCCCGTCGCGACGGAGAAGACGAGGTCGCCGTCCAGCGGCGTGTGGGCGGGGACCAGGGCGCGGGCCAGCCCATCCTGGGCGGCCACCGCGAGGCGGCGGCACTGCGCCTTGGTGAGGGCCGCGTCGGTGGCGACGACCGCGAGGGTGGTGGCCGCGCCGGGAAGGATTCGAGCGGGGAAGGCATGGGCCGCCTCGGGCACTGGGGAGGGGAGCCCGAGCCCCCCGAACTCGCCGCCGACCTCGAAGGGCGCCGCCCAGAAATGCGGGCCGTCGCCCACGACCGCCCGGCCGAAGGCGTTCACCGCCGCGAGCGCCGCCACCCGGAAGGGCGTGCCCTCGACGGGCGCGGAGGCCGAACCGATCCCGCCCTTGAGGTTCCCGGTGCGGGCGCCCGTCCCGGCCCCCACGGAGCCGAGGGCGAAATCCCCGCCCGCCACCTCGGCCGCCCGTCGCCCGAGGTCGCGGTAGGGGGGATCGTCGCCCCACTGCTTGTGGCCGCCGTTGAGCAGGTCGAACAGGATCGCGGCGGGCACGATCGGCACCCGCACCCCGCCGACGGCGAAGCCCTTGCCCTGCCCGGCGAGCCACGCCGTCACACCGGCGGCGGCGTCGAGACCGAAGGCGGAGCCCCCCGACAGGACGAGGGCGTCGATGGTCTCCACCGTGCGCTCTGGGTCGAGGAGGTCCGTCTCGCGGGTGCCGGGTCCTCCCCCGCGCACGTCGACCGAGGCCACCACCGGCGCATCGAACAGGATGGCGGTGACGCCGCTGCGCACCCGCAGATCGGCCGCGTGGCCGACGCGGATGCCCGGGATGTCGGTGAGGAGGCCGGAGGGCCGGGAATCGCTCATCGCGGCAGCCTGCCACGATCCGCGGCCCCGCGGAACGAGCGTACCCCGATCGGCGCCCGCCCGGGAGCACTTCCCGTGCGCAGGATGTTTCCCATCTTGCGGGCCGGAACTCCGGGAGACGAAGATGGACGTCGGTATCATCGGGATGGGCAAGATGGGTCGCGGCATGGCCGCGAGCCTCGCGCGGGCGGGCCACACGGTGCGGGCCTGGAACCGCTCGCCGGAGGGCGCGCAGGGCATTCCGGGGGTGACGCCCGTGGCGACGGCCGCAGAAGCCTTCGCCGGGGACGCCGCCATCACCATGCTGGCCGACGACGCCGCCCTCGAGGCGGTGGTGGTCGAGGGCGGACTCCTCGACGGTGGCGGGCGGCCGTCCGTCCACCTCGGCATGAGCACCGTCTCGGTGGCGCTGGCCGAACGGCTCACGGCGATCCACGGGCGGGCGGGTATCCCGTACGTCTCCGCCCCGGTCTTCGGCCGCCCCGACGTCGCCGAGGCGGGCAAGCTCAACATCGTCGCCGCCGGGCCGGCGGAGGCCATCGACGGCGCGGCGCCCGTCCTCGACGCCATGGGTGCGAAGACCTGGCGTTACGGCGAGGATGCCAAGCGGGCGAACGCGGTGAAGCTCGCGGGCAACTTCATGATCGTTGCCGCCATCGAGGCCATGGGCGAAGCCTGCGCCCTGTCAGAGTCGCACGGCGTCCCCGGCGCCGAGTTCCTTGATCTCGTCATGAACACGATCTTCGCGGCGCCGATCTACAAGAACTACGGCGGCGCCATCGCGGCCTCCCGCTACGATCCGCCGGGCTTCGGCCTGTCGCTCGGGGCCAAGGACGTGCGCCTCGCCCTCCAGGCGGCCGAGGGCGCGGGGGTGCCCATGCCCGTGGCGAGCGTGCTGCGGGACAACCTCATCGAGGCCATCGCGCACGGGGACGGGGCGAAGGACCTCGCCGCCCTCGCCGAAGTCTCGCGGCGCCGCAGCCGCCGGGGCTGACGCCAGTGCGGGGGCTCCGCCGAAGGAATCCGGCGGGCCACCGCTGCAGAGGCCCGAGCGCTCTTCGAGAAGCCGCCATCGTCCCCGCGTGGATGCATCGTCTCGCCGCGGGTGAGCGAAGCGATCCGTGGCGGCGAGACGCCTGGGTGTCTGGCCGGACAGGTCGTTGCGGCCCGGAAGCCCTCCCCGTCTTCGCGGGCGTGAGCGGGGGAGGGCGACGAACGTTCCGGCCGGACATTCAGGACGTGACGCCCCGTCCCACTCGCAAGGACGGCGGGGCTTTTCGAGCGGGCCGCTAGAGCCCGAACCGCGCGTAGGCCGCGCGCTCGGCCAGCGTCGCCAGCGTCTCGCCGGGCAGGGCGGCGACGGCTTCTCCGATGCGGCCGGGTGCGTTGCGGCGCAGGAGCCGGGTGAGGAAACCGCCCTTCGCCCCGGCGATCGGCACGAGATCGACCTTCTCGCCGAAGCGCGCGCGCATGGTGGTGCGCAGGTCGCCGATGGCGTCGACGAGACCGAGCGGCAGGGCTTGGCGCCCGGTCCAGACGGCGCCGGTGAACAGGTTCTCCCCCGCTGGAAGGCCGGGGCGGCGGGACGTGACGAGGTCGGTGAACACGCCCTGCACGTCGGCCTGGATGCGCTTGAGCCGTTCGATGTCCGCCGGATCCTCCGGGCGGAACGGGTCGAGCATGGCCTTGGCCTCGCCCATCGTGTGGACCCGGCGCTCGATGCCGAGCTTCTCCAGCAGGCCGGGGAAGCCGAAGCCCGCCGAGACGACGCCGATCGACCCGACGATGGAGGTCGGGTCCGCGACGATCTCGTCGGCCGCGCAGGCGATCATGTAGCCGCCGGAGGCCGCGACATCCTCCACGAAGGCGACGACCGGGAGTTCCTTCTCCGTCGCCAGCGCCCGGATGCGCCGGAAGATCAGGTGTGACTGCGCGGGCGACCCGCCCGGCGAGTTGATCACCAGCGCCACCGCCTTCACCCCCGGAAGGGTGAAGGCCCGCTCCAGGCTCCCCGCCACCCCCTCGATGGAGAGGCCCTGGCGCAGGGGAGACGTGGCCCCGATCACCCCCGACAGGCGCACCACCGCTACCCGCGGCCGCCGGGTGCGGAATCGGCGGGGCAGGAGGGCACGGAGACGCTCAGACAACGACGGCATCGCTTCTCGAACTCGACTGTGACAGCCCGCATAATGGGATTTCAGTCCCCCGCCGCAAGGGCGGCACGGTGCCCGGATCGGCCGGGTTCATGGATGGTGAACCGTCTGCGCAGTCGGCAACATGACTTGGGGTGGAAACGTCGAACCGTTTTGCCACCTTCACCGTTCTTCGGGCGTGGCTCGGCACGATGGGGCCACTCCGTCAACGGGAGGACAACACCACGATGCGTTCCCTACGTCTGCCGCGCTGGCCGATCCTGATCCTGCTCGCCGCCTTCTTCCTCGCCCCGGCGGCCGCGCCCGTCCAGGCCGCCCCGCTGCCCGTGCCGATGGCCGCCGCCGCAACCGCCCCCGAGGCGGCCGTGACCAAGGCGCATTACGGCTGGCGCCGCCACCATTGGCGCCGCCATTACGGCTGGCGCCGCCACTACGGCTACCGCCGTCACTACGGCTACCGCCATTACGGCTACCGTCGCCACTGGGGCCACCGTCACCATTACGGCTACCGCCGTCCGATCTACTTCTACTGAGTGACAGGGTCGCGCCCCGGCCACCGGGCCGGGGCGAGCCTTGCGCGCGCACGCGAAAGCCCTTAACCAAACGTCTGATATCTTTGCGCTTCCGAAGCGCGCCGCGAGGCCCCGGCACCATCCTGCCTGAGGCCCGGATACAGACGGACACATCACTTGGCCGAGACCGATCCGACGGGTGCCCCGCCGCCCGCCAGCGACATCCGCCCCGTTTCCATCACCGACGAGATGCGCCGCTCCTACCTCGATTACGCGATGAGCGTGATCGTGAGCCGCGCCCTGCCGGACGCCCGCGACGGGCTGAAGCCGGTGCACCGCCGTATCCTCTACTCCGCCTTCGAATCCGGGCACCTGCCGGAGCGCAAATACGTCAAGTCGGCGCGCATCGTCGGCGACGTGATCGGCCTCTACCACCCCCACGGCGACCAATCGATCTACGACGCCCTGGTGCGGATGGCGCAGGACTTCTCCATGCGCCTCATGCTCATCGACGGGCAGGGCAATTTCGGCTCGGTCGACGGCGATCCGCCCGCGGCCATGCGCTACACCGAGTCGAGGCTCGCCAAGCCCGCGACCTACCTGCTCTCCGACATCGACAAGAACACCGTCGATTTCGGACCGAACTACGACGAATCCCGCGAGGAGCCGACCGTCCTCCCGGCACGCTTCCCGAACCTCCTCGTCAACGGCGCGGGCGGCATCGCGGTGGGCATGGCCACCAACATCCCGCCGCACAACCTCGGCGAGTTGATCGACGCCTGCATCGCCCTGATCGACGATCCCGGCCTCACCATCGAGCAGCTGAACGAGATCGTCCCCGGGCCGGACTTCCCCACCGGCGGCATGATCCTCGGCCGGGCCGGCACCCGGCAGGCCTACACCACCGGCCGCGGCTCGGTGATCATGCGCGCGAAGTCCCATGTCGAGGAACTCCGCAAGGAGCGTGAGGCGCTGATTTTCACCGAGATCCCGTATCAGGTGAACAAGGCGACGCTGGTCGAGAAGATCGCGGAGCTCGTCAAGGAGAAGCGGGTCGAGGGCATCTCGGACCTGCGCGACGAGTCCGACCGCAGCGGCATGCGCATCGTGGTCGAGATCAAGCGCGATGCCATGGCCGAGGTGGTGCTCAACCAGCTTTACCGCTTCACGCCCCTGCAAAGCTCCTTCGGCTGCAACATGGTGGCGCTGAACGGCGGCCGCCCCGAACTGATGAACCTGAAGGACCTGCTCGAGGCCTTCGTAGACTTCCGCGAGGAAGTCGTCTCCCGCCGGACCAAGTATCTCCTCGGCAAGGCCCGCGAGCGCGCCCACGTCCTGTGCGGGCTGGCCATCGCGGTGGCCAACATCGACGAGGTGATCCGCCTGATCCGTACCTCGCCGGATCCGAACTCCGCCCGCGAGGCGCTGATGGGCCGCGACTGGCCGGCCCACGACATCGCCCCGCTCATCGCCCTGGTGGACGACCCCCGCCACCGCGTCGCCGAGGACGGCACCTACCGCCTGTCCGAGACCCAGGCGCGCGCCATCCTCGACCTGCGCCTGCAGCGCCTCACCGCGCTGGGCCGCGATGAGGTCGGGGACGAGTTGAAGACGCTGGCCGACGAGATCGCCGACTACCTCGATATCCTGCGCTCGCGGGAGCGGATCCAGACGATCGTCAAGACCGAGCTGGCCGAGGTCCGTGCGTTGTTCGCGACGCCGCGCCTCACCGAGATCGTCGATTACGACTCGAGCGTGGACGACGAGGACCTGATCCAGAAAGAGGACATGGTCGTCACCGTGTCCCATGCGGGCTACGTGAAGCGCGTGCCGCTCTCGACCTACCGGTCGCAGCGGCGCGGCGGCAAGGGCCGCTCCGGCATGGCAACCCGCGACGAGGATTTCGTCACCCGCCTGTTCGTGGCCAACACCCACACACCGGTGCTGTTCTTCTCCAGCCAGGGCCAAGCCTACAAGGAGAAGGTGTGGCGCCTGCCGATGGCCGCGCCGAACGCCCGCGGCAAGGCGCTCGTGAACATCCTGCAATTGCAGGACACCTCGGAACGCATCACCACGATCATGCCGCTGCCGGAGGACGAAGCCTCCTGGGAGACGCTGGACGTGATGTTCGCGACCGCGAGCGGCACCGTCCGGCGCAACAAGCTGTCGGACTTCACCACGGTGAACCGCAACGGCAAGATCGCCATGAAGCTCGATGAGGGCGACCACATCGTCCACGTCGAGATCTGCCGCCCGGACCAGAACGTGCTGCTCACCACGGCCCTCGGCCAGTGCATCCGCTTCCCCGTCGAGGACGTGCGCGTGTTCAAGGGCCGGGATTCGACGGGCGTGCGCGGGATCAACCTCGCCCAAGGCGACCGGGTGATCTCGATGACGATCCTGAACGCCTTCGATGCCACCGCCGAGGAGCGGGCGGGCTATCTCAAGATGCGACGGGCCGTGACCGGCGAGACCGAGGAGGCTGCCGAGGAGCCGGAGGAGGGCGCCGAGGCGGCGGCGATCTCGACCGAGCGCTACACCGAGATGGGTGCGGCCGAGCAATACGTGCTCACCATCTCCGAGCGCGGCTTCGGCAAGCGATCCTCGTCCTACGAGTACCGGACCTCGGGCCGGGGCGGGAAGGGCATCACGGCCATGCGGGTCAACGCCCGCAACGGCCACCTCGTGGCGTCCTTTCCGGTGGAAGCGTCGGACCAGATCATGCTGGTCACGAACGGCGGTCAGCTCATCCGGGTGCCGGTGGACGATATCCGCATCGTCGGCCGCGCCTCCCAGGGCGTGACGGTGTTCAACACCGACAAGACCGAGAAGGTCGTCTCGGTGGAGCACATCGAGGGAGAGGACGAAGGCGGCGAGGGCGATCTCGGCGGCGAGACCGAGGCAGTCTAGACCTGGGGTTTCCAAAGGGCGTCACGCCCTTTGGTTCAGGGTCCGGGGGCGAAGCCCCTGGAATGGCAGGGCTCGAGCCCTGCTCCCGCCCAAGGACTCGTCCTTCGGAATCCGTACCTTACCGGCCGGCGACGGCGCGCTTGTTGGCGATGCGCGAGAACATGTTGCCGGTGTACTCGGCGGGCTTGGGCTTCTCCGGCTGGCCGACCTGGGCCTCGAACGCCTCGATCCGCTTGAGCAGGGCCGCGTCGCTGAACAGCGACGAGTTGAAGGTCTTGTGCGCCCGGTCGCCGAGGGCGACCTGGACCGCATCGAGGCGGGCGAGGAGATCTTTGCGCGTCACGGGGTTCTCCGGGGGCGGGAGCCACAGCATGGGACCCGTGGCGCCACTCGACGCTCCGTGAGTTAACGGGTGGTTAATTCACGGGACGATCACCGCCGCATCACGCGCGCACCGCCGCCCGCAGCACGTCCTCACCCCATTGATTGAGGCTCTTGCCCGAGAGTTCGGCAGCGCGGGCAGCCTGGGCGTGAAGGTCAGGCGGAACGCGCAGCATCAGCTTCCCGGAATAGGTGCGCTCGGGCTCCTTTCCTACGTGGCGACAGGTTTCGATGTAGTCGTCCACGGCCTCACGAAACGCCGCCGTGAGCTCGGTGACGCTTTCGCCGTGAAATCCAACGACGTCGTTGATCCCGGCAATTCGGCCGACAAACAGCCCGTCTTCCGGATCGAATTCGACCCGGGCATGAAAGTTTTTATGGTTCAACGTCGTCATGGGGCGACCCCGATCTTGCTGAGGAAATCGCGCGCATCCCGCACCTGATATCGCTTCGCCTCCTTCGTGGGGTGAGGTCGATGGAACGAAGCGACGACGCCGTCGCGCTCGAACCGCACGCGAGAGCCTGATCCTTCGATCACGCGGCATCCCACGGCGATGAAAAGGGCTTCGATCGCCTGCCACTCGAGTTGCGGCGAGACAGGATCGGCGAAGACGGCGCGCAACGTCTTCGCGTGACGGCTGTTCATGATAGCAAAATGTGCAATCACTCGGCAAAGCGCAAGGAGGGACCGCTCACTTTCCGTGGGGCGGCCCGTTACGGCGCGTCGGTGCCGCGCCTTGCGCTCACAACCCCTTCATGAATCCCGCCAGCCGCATCAAGCCCTCCGGCCAGGGGCCGTGCCCGCTCGCGACGTTGATATGGCCCGATTCGCCGGCATCCACGGTGAGCGCGCCCCAGGCATGGGCGAAATCGTCCGCGCGCTCGTAGGCACAGTGGGGATCGGTGCGGCTCGCCACCACGAGGGAGGGGAAGGGCAGGGGGTCGCGGGGCACGGGGGCGAAGGCGCGCACGGAATCCGGCAGGTTCGGCGCATCCTCGACGTCGGGCAGGGCCACGAACAGCGCGCCGCGGACCACGCCTTCGGGAAACCGCGGCACCGCCTCCACGCAGGCCACGACGCCGAGGCTGTGGGCGATGAGGATCACCGGGCGCGTGGCCTGCGCCACGGCCTCGGCGATGCGCCCGCACCACGCCTCCGGCTCGGGATCGTGCCATGCGTCCTGCGTCACCACCCGGGCGGTGGAGAGACGCCCGGCCCATCGGGTCTGCCAGTGTTCCTCGCCCGAGCCCCCGAGCCCGGGCACGATCAGGATGTCGCAATCGGCGGTCTTCATCGCCATCAGGACTAGCGCGCCACGCCTCCGCCGTCGAGGCGGCGGCCCCGTGACGCCTCACGCGGCGGCCGCCTTCCGGCGGGCCAGGATGTGGCCGGCGATCTGCATCGAGGCGAGGTTCTTCGACTTGGCCTCGATCTCGAAATCCGCCCACGAGAGATGGCGCGCCACGAGGTCGTTGACGGCGGCGTTCCACATCAGGTCCGAATGGGCCGCGAGGTCACGGACTGAGTGGCCGGCATCGCGCAGCGCGCCGAAATCCGGCAGGAGGGCGGGGTCGCACCCGGCCGTGGCGATCTCCCGCGAGACGCTGATATGGGCGACCGGCCGCACGCCGCGCCACGAGTCGATCACCCTGGCGATCCGCGGATCGTCGGGTTCGAGGTAGGCGCCGCCGCTCTCGACCCAGTGGTGGTGCAGGTCGAGGACCACCGGCACGAGGTCGGCCAAACGCAGCACCTCGTCGAGGCCGAACAGGTTCTCGTCGTTCTCCACCGTCACGAGGTCCCGGGCGAGGCGGCTCGCCCGCGGCAGGGTCTCGCGGAACCCCGCGACGCCGGGGTCGCCCGCCCCGACATGGATGTTGATGTGGGCGCCGTGCGGGTGCCATCCGCCGCCGTAGCCCATCAGGCCGAAGACCTCCGCGTGGTAGTCGAGTTCGGAGAGACCGTTCTCGATGGCCGCCGGGTTGCGGCTCGCGAGCAGGCAGAAGGGGCCCGGATGGAAGCTCAGCCGCACGCCGAGCGACCGCGCCAGCGCCCCGGCCTCGGCGAGGCCCCGATCCACCTCCGCCCGCAGGTCCGGCTCGGCGTAGAGCGCACGCACGGCGAGGTGGGTGTAGCCCGGCAGGATGTTGCTGCCCATGCGCAGCAGGCGCTCCAGCGGGGGGCGCGCCCCGACCCAGGCGATCTGCCGGGAGAGGACCGTGAGGTTGTGGCGCACCACATCGCCGAGCTTCGCCCGGCGGGCCGCCGGATCGAGCTTGGCCAGATGCGCCATGGTCACGGTGGTCAGGTTCATGGCGCGCGTCGCCTCCTTCGCCGCCTTGAGGGTGGCATGTGTCCCGGGGGGCTCGTCCAGGATGAAGGTGCAGCAGAAACCCAGGCGGGGAGGGGACGACACGGGGAGGGCGGCGCTCGGCATTCCGGCACAACGCGCCAGAGGCCGTTCCGTCACGGGGCTTCGCGCCACGCGGTCCGCGGGCCATCCCGCACACGCACCGACCCGTGACCGGGATCCGGCGGAACAGCCGGCGGGAGTCGGCGTTTGCGGCAGGAGAGCGTGGCAATGGCGCCCGCCCAGGTCCGGCCTGCCCCCCGATGTCTGCCCCTTCCCAGCGCCCGAGCGGCCCCTCCGAGACCTCGTCGCACCTGTGGGTGCTGATGCTCGGCACGGCCCTGGTCGCGCTCACCATGGCGCGCCCCCGCGGCGCCGTGGCGGCAACGGCGCCGGCGCCGGCCGTGCCGGAGCCCGAGGCTACGTCGGCCAGGAAGACCACGGAGATCGGCGCGCGCTCGATCGAGGGCCGCGCCGCGCACCTCATCGCCGCCACGCAGCCCGAGCGTGGGCGGGACGCCCAGCACCCGACCCAGATCCCGGCGGCGGGCTGGAAGGACATCCTCGTCCGCGTCTACCTCGAATTCCTGAAGGACCGGGTGCTGGCCGTCGCGGCGGGCGTGACCTTCTACACCCTGCTCGCCCTGTTCCCCGGAATCGCCGCGCTGGTGACGCTCTACGGCCTGTTCGCCGACGCGACCGCCATCAACGATCACCTCGCCCAGCTCCACTCCGTGCTGCCCTCCGGCGCAGTCGAGATCATCGGCGATCAGGTGAAGCGCATCGCCGCCAAGCCGAGCGGGACCCTGAGCCTGACATTCTTCACCACCCTCCTCGTCTCGATCTGGAGCGCGAACGCCGCCATGAAGGCGATGTTCGATGCGCTGAACGTGGTCTACGAGGAGGAGGAGAAGCGGAATTTCTTCTGGCTGAACCTCCGCTCCCTCACCTTCACCGTCGGCGCGCTGATCTTCATCGTCATCGCCCTCAACGCCATCGTCGTCGTGCCGGTGATGCTCAACTTCCTCGGGCTCGGCTCCGGGGCGTGGCTGATTGCGGCCCTGCGCTGGCCGGCCCTGCTCGTCGTGATCCTGGGCGCCCTCTCGGTGCTCTACCGGTTCGGCCCGAGCCGCGAGCACGCCCGCTGGCGCTGGGTCGGAACCGGGAGCCTCGTCGCGGGCCTGCTCTGGCTCGTGGCCTCGCTGCTCTTCTCCTGGTACGTGTCCAACTTCGGCACCTACAACGAGACCTACGGGTCCCTCGGCGCCGTGATCGGCTTCATGACCTGGATCTGGATCACCTCGACGATCATCCTGCTCGGCGGCGAGATCAACGCCGAGATCGAGCACCAGACCGGGCGCGACACCACCACGGGCCGTCCGCGTCCGATGGGCGCACGGAAGGCGCGGATGGCCGACACCGTGGGCGCGGCCGCCTGAATCCGGCGGGGATCGCCCCTATATACGGGGTCGCAAGGAGAGACCCATGTCCGCGACCCCGACCGAAACCAGCAGCGCCCCGGACGCCACGAGCGACGCCGAGTGGCGCTCCCGCCTGAGCCCCGAGCAATACCGGGTGCTGCGCGAGCACGGCACCGAGCGCCCCGGCACCTCCTGCCACCTCGGGGAGAAGCGGGCCGGCACATTCGCCTGCGCCGGCTGCGGCCAGCCCCTCTTCGAGCAGGGCACCAAGTACGAATCCGGCACCGGCTGGCCAAGCTTCTTCGCTCCGCTGGAGGGCGCGGTGGAGACCACGCGGGACCGCAGCTTCGGCATGGTCCGCACGGAGGTTCATTGCTCCCGTTGCAAGGGCCATCTCGGGCACGTCTTCGAGGACGGCCCGGCGCCCACCGGCCTGCGCTACTGCATGAACGGGGCGGCGCTCGCCTTCGAGCCGGCCTGACCGCGCGGACGACGGACGGGAAGGGGCCGAGCAGCGGGGATGTTGGGGAAAGGCGGCGTGCCCGACCCCCGCCGATCCGGCTACCGCCTTGATTTCGTCGTCATTATGCGTAGTCGCTGTATTATCTTTAGGCCGTCGTCAATCGTGAGCGGCCGATTGGAGGTAATCAGGTCAGGGTCTTTCCGGCAGCGTGACAGTTTCTCCCGAGCGTCCGCCGCCTCCTCGACTTGTGCTCCACTCGGTACAGTGCTCGCCATTGGGCGGATCACCCGGCCCTTTGACCGTGCCGGGCGGGAGGAGTGAGAAGGTCCCATGAGCACCAGTCGCAGGTTCCTGATCGCCCCCGCCCTCGTTCGCCTCATCCGAAAGGAGCGGGGCGGCAGCCGGATCACCGAGGGCCACTTCGCGCCGCAGGGAGGCCGCGCCTCCTACGTCCGCGTGGACGGCCAGACCTGCCATCTCGTCCTCGTGAACGACGGCGTCGAGGAGCGGACGGATGTTCCCCGCGCCCATGGCGACGCGCTGCTCGACGTCTGCCCCGGCAAGGCTGCCTACGACCGCACGACCCTGTCCGCCGCCGGCCGGGAGATCGTCATCGACCGGTACGTGACCCCCGGCGGGCTCGACCTCGTCACCGTCGCCTTCGACGGCGAGGACCAAGCCCGCGCCTTCGCGCCGCCGTCGTGGTTCGGCCGGGAGGTGACCGGGGAGGCGATCTACGAGCGCCCGGCGCTGGCCATCCAGGGCGTGCCGGCCACGGAAGAGATGAGCGTCGGCAACGCCGCCCTGGAATCCCTCCTCGACCTGATCGAGCCGCGCTTCGGCTTCGGCCGCTACGGCTCCGGCAGCCGCTCCAACGAGGCCGGCGAGGGCTCCGTCGGCGCCATGCGCCGCCCGTCTCCGCCGCTCCCGTCTCCGGCCGCAGCGCCCGCCACCTCACCCTTGGCCGCCGCGCTGTCCGCGCCGCCGTCCGTCCCGGCGCCGGAAGCGCCGAAGCCGGCCTCCGAGCCCGCCCCGATCGCGGCGGCCATGGCCACCGCCGCCGCTCCCATCACCTTCGACGAGCCGGCCCCGGCCGAGGCCGAGCACAGCGAGGCGTTCCACCACGAGCACGAGGGCGAGACCCGGCATGCCGAGGCTGCCGAACCCGAGCAGCCCGCCGGCAGCAGCCCGGCCGAGGCGGTGCACGGCGACGCCCGGATCGACGACGTGATCGAGAGCCTGTCCGCGGCCCTCGGCGCGGCGATCCATCAGAACCCGGCCCAGCCGACCGAGAAGCAGGATCCGGGCACGGTCTTCGAGCGCTGGACCGTCCGGCCCCGGCGGACCCAGAACCAGGGCTGAGGCCCCCGTCACGCCACAGTCGAAACCCGCAGGAAACGGCCCGGCGCCCGAAATGGCGCCGGGCCGTTCCGTTTCAGTCTCCGATCACCACCGGGGCGCCCCAGTAGGGTGAGGCGGAACAGCGTGGCGGCATGGCCGGTGGCGAGGCGCATGCAGCCGTGGCTGGTCCGCCGCCCGAGCGAGCGGGTCGCGGTGGTGCCGGGGATCGCGTAGCTGCCCCGGGAGAACATCGCGTGGGGCATCGGGCTGCCCTGATACTTCCGCGAGCGCCGGGAGGGGGCCATCCGGCCGACCCGGAACCGGCCCCTGGGCGTCACGAAGCCCTTCCGCGCCGTGGAGACCGGCCAGGAATAGGCCGGCGCGCCATCGACGAAGACGCGCATTCGCTGCTGCCCCTGATCGATCCGCGCCACGACGCCCACCGTAGCCGGCGCCGACACCAGGGCGAGCGACAGTATCGCGCCAAGCTCGGCGGCCCGGCGGCGACGTAATTTCTTGATCGTGCATCACCGGATCGTGCCGGATGAGCCGCGAGCACTGCCGAAAACGGATCGTTTTCTGTCGCCCCAGCCGGTTCATCAGCAGGGCCGATCGCGACCTCGCCGGTGAGGGCCGCCTGCCCGGGATCGACAGGTTTTTGTCACGATCCCTGGGATTAGGATGATCGAACCGACGTTGAGGCGACCGGGAATTGCCGCTAGCAAGGGGCCAAGGGGAGGCGCGCGGGCGACCGCGCGAGAGGGATTCCAAAGAATGGCTCAGGCGATCCAGGCATCCGGTGGCGGCGCCGTCACCAAGAAGGAGCCGTGGTACAAGGTCCTGTACATCCAGGTGTTGATCGCAATCGCGCTCGGCGTCCTGCTCGGCTGGTACGATCCGGCCACCGGCAAGGCGATGAAATGGCTCGGCGACGCCTTCATCGCCCTGATCAAGATGATGATCGCGCCGATCATCTTCTGCACCATCGTCCACGGCATCGCCTCGATCGGCGACCTCAAGAAGGTCGGCCGGGTCGGCCTCAAGGCGCTCGTCTACTTCGAGGTGGTGTCCACCGTGGCGCTGCTGATCGGCGTGCTGGTCGGTGAGATCATCCGCCCCGGCGCGGGCTTCAACGCCGATCCGTCGAAGCTCGATGCCAGCAAGGTGGCGAGCTACGCCAACAAGGCGGCGGCGGATTCCACCGTCGCCCACATCCTGGCGATCATCCCCAAGAGCTTCCTCGATCCCTTCGCCACCGGCGACCTGCTGCAGGTTCTGCTGATCTCGATCCTCACCGGCGTCGTGGTGGCGGGGCTCGGCGAGCGGGCCAAGGGCGTCAACTACGCCATCGACACGGCGGGACAGATCTTCTTCCGCATCATCGGCATCATCGTGAAGCTCGCCCCCATCGGCGCCTTCGGCGCCATGGCCTTCACCATCGGCGAGTACGGCATCGGCAAGGTCTACGACCTCGCGTGGCTGGTCGGGACCTTCTACGTCACCGCGATCCTGTTCGTGCTCGTCGTCCTCGGCTCCATCGCGAAGTTCGCTGGCTTCTCGATCCTGCGCTTCCTCGCCTACATCAAGGACGAGTTGCTGATCGTGGTCGGCACCTCCTCCTCGGAGACGGTGCTGCCGCAGCTGATGACCAAGATGCGCCGCCTCGGCGCCTCGGATTCCGTCGTCGGGCTCGTGGTGCCGACCGGGTATTCCTTCAACCTCGACGGCACCAACATCTACATGACGCTGGCCACCCTGTTCCTCGCCCAGGCCGTGGGCGCGGACCTCTCGGTCGGCCAGTACGTCACCATCATCCTCGTGGCGATGCTCACGTCGAAGGGCGCCTCGGGTGTCACGGGCGCCGGCTTCATCACCCTGGCGGCGACGCTGGCGGCGATCCCGAACAACCCCGTGCCGGTGGCGGCCATGACCCTCGTGCTCGGCATCGACAAGTTCATGTCCGAGTGCCGGGCGCTCACCAACCTCGTCGGCAACGGCGTGGCCTGCATCGTGGTGAGCCGCTGGGAGGGCGAACTCGACACCGCCAAACTCAACGAGGTCATGGCCCACCCGGTCGCCATCGGCACCCACATCGCCGACGAGCCGCCCCAGCCCATGGGAACGGACCTCAAGCGCCCGGACGGCAAGGTCGCCGCGGCCGAGTGAGCGAGCCCCGCGCCCGCTTGGGAATCGACCTCGGCGGCACCAAGATCGCCGGGGTCGTGCTGGACGAGACCGGAGCGCGCCTCGCGCAGGCGCGCATCCCGGCTCCGCAGGGGGACTACGCGGCCACCGTGGCGGCCCTGGCCGAGCTCGTCCTGCGCCTCGAAGGGGAGGCGGGGCGGGCCTGCACCGTCGGCGTCGGGATGCCGGGCAGCCTCTCGCCCGCCACCGGTCTCGTGCGCAACGCCAACTCCGCCTGGCTGAACGGCCACGCCTTCGGCGCGGACCTCGCCGCGCGGCTCGGCCGCGAGGTACGGCTCGCCAACGACGCCGACTGTCTCGCCGTCTCCGAGGCGACGGACGGGGCCGGCGCCGGGGCCCGTGTGGTCTGGGCGGTGATCCTCGGCACGGGCGTCGGGTCGGGCATCGCCCTCGACGGACGGCTCCATGCGGGCCGGAACGGCATCGCAGGGGAGTGGGGCCACGGGCCCCTGCCGGCACCCCGCGACGACGAGCGGCCGGGTCCGGCCTGCTATTGCGGGCGGCGCGGCTGCATCGAAACCTGGATCTCCGGCCCCGGCCTCGCCGCCGCCCACGCCCGGCGGTTCGGCGGCACCCTCCGCGCCGAGGCGATCGTCGAGGCGGCCCGTGCGGGCGACGACGATGCGGCGGCGAGCCTCGCCGACCACCTCGACCGGCTGGGCCGGGCGGCGGCGCAGGTGGTCAACCTCCTCGATCCGGACGTGATCGTCATCGGCGGCGGCCTCTCGCGCATCCCCGAACTGATCGCGGGCCTGCCCGACGCGATGCGCCCGCACATCTTCTCCGACACCTCCGACACCCCCGTCCGGGCGAGCCTCCACGGCGACGATTCCGGCGTGCGCGGGGCGGCGTGGTTGTGGGGGGTCTAGAGAGCGCCCGGCTGGCCTCGCCTTCGCGCAGGACCCGTGCTCTACACGGCGCCTGGACACCCTGACCGTGATCGCCGATCGCCTTTCCCACCTGCCCCGCCGCAAGCACCGCGATTTGAAGCGCGCGCTTCAGATCCTGTTCGAAGAATTCGAGGATTTCCAGAAGAACAAGACCACGGACAAGGCCAAGCGTGGCCGCATCGTCAAGATGATCTTGTACGGGTCTTACGCGCGTGGCGGATGGGTTGAAAACCGAAGCTCGGGATACTTTTCCGATTACGATTTGCTCATCGTCGTCGACCACGAATCGCTGGTCGAGGAATCTGAGATCTGGGATGCGGTGCGGGATCGGATCGCGCAGGACATCTTCCTCAAGCCGACCTTCTATCCGGAGGTCAGTTTCATTATCCACAGCTATGCGGATCTGAACGATCAACTCGCGCGGGGCCGCCCATTCTTTGCAGACATCGCACGGGAAGGCATCGTCCTGTACGAGGCGACGGGCTATCCACTCGCCACGGCGGGTTTACTCACGCCGGAGGTCCGCCGCGAAGAGGAATGGCTGCATTTCGACACGTGGTTCGCCGGAGCCGAGAACCGGTTCTTCCTCGCCCGTGTCGCCATTGCACATGGAATGACAAAAGAAGCCGCATTCGAATTGCATCAGGTTGCGGAACAACTCTATCACTGCACGATGTTGGTGCTGACGCTCTACAGCCCAAAGCTCCACGCCCTGCGCAGGCTCCGGCGCATGGCCGAGGGCCTCGACCTCCGCTTGGTCGAGGCGTGGCCACGGCGCACCCATATGGAGCGCAAGCCGTTCAACCTGTTGCACGATGCCTACGTCAAGGCTCGCTACTCACGCCATTACGCGATCACCCGCGATGAGTTGGACTGGCTGGTGGAGCGACTGACAGTCCTGCAACGGATCGTGTCCGACATCTGCACCGAACGCCTCGGCCCCCAGCCACCATCTGTTTCGCCTGACCAGTAATTCTCACCGTCATTGCGAGCGATAGCGAAGCAATCCAGGGACGCGCCGATGCTTCAAAACGGCCCGCCACCCTGGATTGCTTCGCGTTGCTCGAAATCACGGCGTAAGCGGCACTCTCACCCCAGGTCGTACACCTTCGCCAGATCCGGGTCCTTCGCCGCCACGAGCTTGGCGAGGTCCACAATGACCTTGGCCTGCTTCCAGGTGGCGTCGTCCTGCATCTTGCCGTCGAGCATCACGGCGCCGGTCCCGTCGGGCATGGCGGCGACGATGCGTGCGGCGAAGGCGACCTCGGCCGGGTCTGGCGCGAAGACGCGCTTGGCGATGGCGACTTGGCTGGGGTGCAGGGTCCAGGCCCCGGCGCAACCCATCAGGAAGGCGTTGCGGAACTGGACCTCGCAGGCCTCGGAGTCCGAGAAGTCGCCGAAGGGGCCGTAGAAGGCCTTGATGCCGTTGGCCATGCAGGCATCCACCATGCGGGCGATGGTGTAGTGCCAGAGATCCTGCTGGGCGCTGGCGCGGGCGGCGTCCCCGGCCGGATCGGCGATGACCCGGTAATCGGGGTGGCCGCCGCCGACGCGGGTGGTCTTCATCCCGCGCGAGGCGGCGAGGTCGGCGGGGCCGAGGCTCATGCCGTGCATCCGCGGCGAGGCGCTGGCGATGGAATCGACGTTGGCGACGCCCTCCGCCGTCTCCAGGATGGCGTGGACGAGGATCGGCTTCTTGACCCCGTGCCGGGCCTCCAGCTGGGCGAGCAGCTGGTCGATGTAGTGGATGTCCCAGGGCCCCTCGACCTTGGGCACCATCACCACGTCGAGCTTGTCGCCGCACTCGGCCACGAGGGTGAAGAGGTCGTCGAGAATCCAGGGCGAGTTCAGGGCGTTGATGCGCGTCCACAGCCCCGTGCCGGTGGCGGCGAAATCGGTGGCCTTGGCCATGGTGACGAAGCCAGCGCGGGCGGCCTCCTTCTGGTCGGCGGGCACCGCGTCCTCGAGGTTGCCGAGCACCACGTCCACCGTGCCGGCGAGGTCCGGCACGCGGGCGCGGACTTTCTCGTTGTGCGGCGGCACGAAGTGGATCATCCGCTCCAGCTTCACGGGGAGGTCCCGGAAGGGGGCCGGGGCTCCGGTCGCGAGGGGCTGGAAGAAGCGGCGGGGCAGTTTCATCGGCGGGCCTCCCTGAATGGATATCGAGCCGTGCCCGCTGGCGCTGCCATCGCACACGGCCCTCTACCCTTGTCTCGACGCGCCCTCTAACGCCGAACCGGCTTCCACTCCGGCGGAGGGCGCTTCAGCCGTTATGGCGTCGCAGGGGCCGAGGTAAAGCGTGCTTTCGTCCTGTAACGTTTTGTGACCCCGGCGCTTCCGCCGTTGCCTGGGGATATGGCGTGCCTATCCTTGCCACCCATGAACGAGGGCACCACGCTCGCCGTCGTCGAGGACGACGCCGAAATCCGCTCACTGCTCGCCGGCTTTCTGGAGGGTGAGGGCTTCCGCGTCGAGTGTTTCGACGGCGGGGCGGCCCTCGACAAACGGCTGACGCAGGGTCGCCCGCCGGACCTCGTCATCCTCGATTGGATGCTGCCGGGCGAGGACGGGCTGTCGATCTGCCGCCGCCTCAGGGACGAGGGCGGCCCGCCGGTGGTGATGCTCACCGCCAAGGACGAGGACATCGACAGGGTGCTCGGCCTGGAGATGGGCGCGGACGACTACGTTTCGAAGCCCTTCAACCCGCGGGTCCTGCTGGCCCGGATCCGGGCGGTGCTGCGCCGTGCCAAGGGCGTCGGATTGGGCGACGCACCCGCGCAGGAGCGCCTGAAGGTCGCCGACCTCGTGGTCGATCCGGCCTCGCGCTCGGTCCACGCCACCGGCGATTCGAGCGGGCGAAGGGAAATCGTCCTGACCAGCGCGGAGTTCGACCTGCTGATGTGCTTCGTCACGCGACCGCAGCGGGTGCTCTCCCGGGATCAGCTCCTCGACTGGACGCGGGGCCGCGTGGCGGACGTGTTCGACCGGACGATCGACGTGCAGGTGAGCCGCCTGCGCAAGCGGCTGGACGAGGGAGGCAGCACCGTGCCGGCCCTGATCAAGACCGTGCGCAACGCCGGCTACATCCTCGCCGCTCCGGTCGGACCGGCCTGATCCGATGCTCGGCCGCATCGGACTCCTCGGCCGGATCATGCTGATCCTGATGGCGGCCCTCACCGCCGTCATCGTCGCGGCCATCGCCATCGGCTACGTGGAGCGCGGCAGCGCGCCCCCTTCGCCGCTCGGCGCCAACCCGCGCCTGGAGCAGGCGGCGGGGGCGATCGACCTGCTGGCGCGGCTCGATCCCGCGGAGCGGCCGACGGCCCTGCGGGCGGTCTCGGGAACCCGCGTGGTCGCGACGATCAAGGATGCGCCGCCCGATCCGGCCGGCTACCGGCGGCTCGCGCGGTCCGAGACGATCCTGCGCGCCCTCTCCGAGACGATCCCCCGGGCCGAGTCCGGGCAGGACGACGGGCTGCGGGTCTTCGCGGACGGGGACGCCAAGGGCAACCGCCCGGCGCGCATCGTCGCCCGCCTCGCGGACGGCCACTACCTCGTGATCGACGAGATCGAGACCCCGCGCAAATTCTCCCTCACCCTGTTCGGCCTCGCGCCGGGCTTCTGGATCGGCATCCTCGGGATCGCGGTGGCGGGCTTGGCCCTGCTCGGGGCACAGCGGGAGATGCGGCCGCTGCGCCGCCTGAGCGCGGCGGCGGAGGCCTTCGACGGCTCGCCGCCCGCTAGCCCCGTGCCGGTCTCGGGTGCGCCGGACGTGCAGCGGCTCGTCCGCGCGGTGCACGCCATGCAGGAGCGGGTGGCCGCCCTGCTGCAGGAACGCTCCTTCCTGATCGGCGCGATCTCCCACGACCTGAAGACCTACCTGACCCGCCTGCGTCTGCGCGCCGAATCCTGGCCCGATCCCGTGGGTCGCGACCGCATGGCCGCCGACATCGACACGATGACGGACCTGATCGAGACCTCCCTCGCCTTCGCCCGCGGCACCACGGTCTCGCAGATCCGGGGGCGGGTCGATCTCGCCGACCTCGCCGCCGTCGAGGCGGCGGAACGCTCCGCCCTGGGCCAGCCCGTGGCGCTGGCGAGCGACGACACCGCCGAGGCGACGGTGCCGGGAGACGCCGTCGCCCTCCGCCGCGTGGTGGCGAACCTCGTGGACAACGCCGTGAAGTTCGGACGGGAGCGGGTGGAGATCGCCCTCGAATCGGGGCCGCAGCACTGCAGCCTGCGGGTGGAGGATGACGGGCCGGGCGTCGGCGCGCTGGAGGCGGCGGCGATCTTCAGCCCGTTCTACCGGATCGAGGGCTCGCGCAACCGCCAAACCGGCGGCAGCGGCCTCGGCCTCGCCATCGCCCGGCAGATCGCCGAGGCCCATGGCGGGTCGATCGCGGTCTGCGCCGGACGCCTCGGCGGCGCCTGCTTCACCCTCACCCTGCCCCGGGCGGGCGGCTGAGGCGGGCCGGGCGCCCGCATGCGCACCGTCACGCGTCCGTCCTTTCGGCTGCGCTGCCACGCGCGCGACCGGAACGACGACCTTCGTGCATTCAGACGGAGGCGTCAGCCGAGACTGGAAAAACTAATGCAGGAGCAATGAGCTAGCGCGCTTTCGGCGCAGCCCGGATCATCCGCCGTCCCCGTCATTGCGAGCGAAGCGAACCAATCCAGGGCAGCGGGACCCGACCGACCGTGGCGGATCCCTGGATTGCTTCGCTGAGGCTCGCAAAGACGGTCGAGCAGGCGACCCGGATCGAACCGAACACGCTCAGGTGCAGGCGCGCATGAACGGCGTGAGTGCGTCACTGCACTGGCCCCCTTCCCGCCCGGGACATGGCCGGCCTCTGAATGATTTCGGGGCACCGGCGTGACAGTGAATCTTCGCCCTGTCTTTTGAATACAAACACTTCAACGCAGACCGTCGAAGGAATGTTCACCTAAGGCGACACCTGTATTGGCTTCGACTATTTTTGTGTCTACAATCGTCGCGATGGGCCTGCGAAGTCGTCTTGTCTTCGCTAGGCTCTCCGATGAAGCTTTGACCCGAATCACACTGCGAGCGCGTCCGGTTTGCCGGCGCGCTCGTTTCTTGTCGGGGCCCGTGCGGCTCGCGGTCAGAGCAGGCTGAGCACTGCCTCGGCGAAGGCGTCCGGTGCCTCCTGGGGCACGTTGTGGCCGATGCGCGGGAGGCGGCGGTAGCGATAGGGCCCGCTGAAATGGCGGGCGTCGCCGTCATCGGAATGCGGCGGGAAGACCCCGCCGACCTCGCCTTCGAGCACCACGGTCGGCACAGCGATTTGGGGCTGGGCGGCGAGGCGCGCCTCGATGGCGGCGTAGGCCGGGTCGCCCGGCACCACGCCGTAGCGCACACGGTAGGAGTGGATCACCACCTCCACGAAGTCCGGGTTGTCGAAGGAGGCCGCCGTGCGGGCGAAGGTCGCTTCGTCGAAGTCCCAGTGGGGCGACCATTGCCGCCACAGGAGCCGGGCGATCCCGTCGCGGTTCTCCGTCAGGCCCGCGCGGCCGCGCTCGGTGTGGAAGTAGTATTGGTACCAGAGGCGGCATTCGGCCTCCGCCGGGGCGGGGCGGCCGGAGCGGGCCACGTCGTGCAGGTTGTATCCACTGCCGCCCGAGACCAGCCCGATGACCCGCTCGGGCCAGAGGGCGGAGACGACGCAGGCGGCGCGCCCGCCCCAATCGTAACCCGCCAGCACCGCCTGCTCGATCCCCAACGCGTCGAGGAGGGCGAGGAGGTCGGCGCCCAGCGCCGCCTGCTCGCCCGAGCGGGGCGTCTCCGGCGAGAGGAAGCGCGTCGGGCCGTAGCCCCGCAGGAAGGGGACGAGGCAGCGCACGCCCTTCGCCGCCAGCCGCTCCGCCGCCGCCGCGCAGGCATGGGGATCGTAGGGGAAGCCGTGCAGCAGGACCGCCACCGGGCCGCCCTCGGGGCCGGCCTGCCAGTAGGCGACATCGAGGACGCCCGCCTGAACATGGGAGGAAGAGCCGCCTGCGATCATGACCCGCCCGTTCCGGCCGTGGCTTCGGCCCACCGGCAATCGCGTCGCACAGGATTGCCGAGCCTGTCCAGCGCCCGATCTCTGTTGCAGTTTTTCGCGCGATTGGGGGACCGGCGCATGGGTCTGTTGGACGGAGTGAAGGGTGTGCTCGGCGATCTCGCGGCCGCCACCGAGTCGGCCATCGCGGAGATCGGCGGGCAGAACATCCCGATGGCCTTCGCGAAGTTCTATCCCGGCGGCCTCCCGGCCTTCCTCGACCGCCTCAGGGAGACGGGGCACGGCGCGGAGGTCGACTCCTGGCTGGCCGGCACGGACCCCCGCCCGATCCCGGCCACGGCCGTGACCGGGGCCCTGCCGGGGCCGGTGGCCGAGGCCATCGCCACCGACCTGTCCGTCTCCCCCGAGCGCCTTCCCACCGCCCTGGCGGAGTTCCTGCCCGCGGCGGTGGCCGGCCAGTGCGAGAACGGGCGGCTGAAGGAGCAGCCGACCTTCTCCAGCACGCAGATCACGGGCTGAGGCGCCCGCCGCCGGACCTGCGGTGCACAGGGTTTCCGGCGGCCACGGATTTCGGACGGTGTCGGCGGGCGCTACAACGTGTGGTCAGTCAGCGCCGCGCCCGCCCCCTTCCGGCCGGGCGCGGGAAGGGAGTGGCCATGAGCATCTTCGATTCCCTCGGCGGCTCGCTGGGCCAGATGGCGATGAAGGCCCTGCCCGGCCTCATCCAGCAGGTGCTGCCGGGCGGGCTCAACGCCCTCCTCGATCGCCTCCGGCGCGCCGGCTACGAGAGCCAGGTCAGTTCCTGGCTCGGCCGTGGGCCGAACGAGCCGATCACCGCCGAGGACCTGCAGAAGGTCATCGACAACCAACAGGTGCGCGACCTCGCCACCAAACTCGGCGTCCCGGTTGATCAGCTCTTCCCGACGCTGGCCAAGACCCTGCCCGAGGCGGTGGACCAGCACAGCCCCAACGGCGAGTTGCACCTGCCGAAGGCGTGACGCCGCCAGAGCGTTTTCGGGGAAACCTGAATCGGTTTTGCACGACGCGCTCTCCTCCCCCTTGCGGGGAGGAGTGGGAGGTGGGGGTGGTGCCGAACGAAGCGCGGCGGTGCCTTCTGCACCACCCCCACCCCTTCCCCTCCCCGCAAGGGGGAGGGAGCCCGCGTTCCCCATCGGGGCGCGACGATCCAAGTCAAACCGAAACCGCTTTAGGGCAGTGACGCACTCACTTCGTTCACACGCCTCTACACCAGCCTTTTGTGTTCGCATCAGTCTTTTCCGACACGGCCGACGCCTCCGTCTGGATCGATGCACGAGGAACGCAAACGGCGGCCCCCGGGGGAGCCGCCGCCACGATCCTTCGCGAGAATTCGCGTCAGTTGCTGGCGAGCTGGGACATCGGGTCCACCGGCGCGCCGCTCTTGCGGATCTCGAAGTGGAGCTGCGGCGAGGTCACGTTGCCGGAGGCGCCGGACTTGGCGATCGTCTGGCCGCGCTTGACCTTGTCGCCGGGCTTCACGTCGATCTCGCCGTTATGGGCGTAGGCCGAGACGAAGCCGTTGGCGTGCCGCACCAGCACGAGCTTGCCGTAGCCCTTCACGTCGGAGCCGGCATAGGCGACGGTGCCTTCCTCGGCGGCCTTCACCGGCGTGCCCTCGGGCAGCGCGATGTTGATGCCCTCGTTGCCGGAGGTGCCGTAGCCCGAGATCACCCGGCCCTTCGCCGGCCAGCGGAAGTTCTCGGCATCCGCCTGGGCGACCGCGCCGGTGGAGACGGGCTCGGCCTTGACCGGCTCCGCCTTCGCGACCTCGGCCTTGGGCGCCTTGGTCTCGGCCTTCGCCTCGACCTTGGCGGGCTTCTCCTTCGCCGCCGCCTGCTTCGCGCTCTCCTTGGCGGTCTCCTTGGCCGCCTCGCGGGCGGCATCGCGGGCCGCCTTGGCTTCGGCGAGCTTCTGGGCGGCCTCGGCCTTCGCGGCGGTCTTGGCCTCCTGCTTGGCCTCCTCGCGGGCCTTCTCGGCCTTCGTCTCGGCGACCTTCGGGGTCTGGCCGGGGCGGACGTGCTTCTTGTCGCCATCCTTGGCGGCGAGCTTGCGGGCCTTCTCCTCGGCCGCCTTGGCCTCGGCGGCCTTGGTCTCCGCGAGCTTGCGGGCGGCGGCCTCCTTGGCCTCCTTCTCCTTCAGCTCGCGGGCGGACGCCTCCTTGGCCTCCTTCTCCTTGGCGGCGACGCGCTTGGCGGCCTCGGCCTTGGCATCCTTCTCGCGGGCCTCCAGGGCTTTCGCGTCCTCGCGCCGCTCCTCGGCCGCCCGGGCGGGCCGGGCCGACATGGAGGCCGCCGCCGGGTTGAGGCCCGAGACGTTGCTGTAGGATGGGATCACCAGTTCGCGGCCCGGCGTGACCTGCGCGGCGCTCGACAGGCCGTTCGCCTGGAGAATCGCGGAGGCCGGCACGCCGTAGCGCGTGGCCATCTGCTGCAGGCTGTCGTTCTTGGCCACCGTGATCCGGGTGCCGCCCTGGGCGCTCCACCCGGACGAGCCGACCGAGGCGACGCGATTCGAGGCGGAGGCCGGGGGCGCGGGAATCGCGCTGGCCAGGGGCGCCGAGCGCACCGCGCCGGGGGCGCCGAGGGCCTCCGACTGGATCTGCCCGGTGCGCAGGGGCGCCACCGGCTTCGGCTCGTCATCCGGCAGGCTGCCCGTCGCCGCCGGCTCCGCGAAGGGATTCGCGAAGGGGCTGGTCAGCCGCGATGCATCCGAGGAACAGGCGGCCGCAGCGCCGCCGATCATTCCCACGAGGGCGACGCGTGACAGCGTCCGAAACCCAACAACTGCTCCTCGCACCCGCATCGACGCACCCGCCCGCACCACGCTACCCGATGCCGCAATGAAGCCGGATTCAGGTTAAGCAACCGTTCCCGTTCACCATAGGAGGAGCCTCTTTCGCGACCCCGTGCTGCGGTGCGGCAGGGCGGCGAATGTCTTTTCGAGGGAGCGTGCGGGCCCCACATCGGTGCGATGTTCAATCTATCCCGGCCGCGCGACAGCCTCGCCGACCTGCCCCGCCTGGACACAGCCCGCCTGCGGATCGCCGGGCTGCGGCCCGAGGATGCCGACGCCCTGTGCCGGCTCACCGACGACCCCGCCATCACCGGCGCCGTCGATTTCCTGCCCGCGCCTTTCACCCTCGACGACGCGCGGGATCTCATCCGGGGTGGCGCCCGCGCCACGGATCGCTTCCTCGGGGCCTGGACGCGGGAGCGGGAGCCGCCGGACCTCCCGGTCTCCGGCCTCGTCGGCGTGGTCGGCGCACACCTGCGCGGGGCGGGCCTGATCGAAATCGGCTACTGGATGGGCGGCGCGGCGCGGGGACGGGGCCTCGCCTTCGAGGCGGTCTCGGCCCTCATCGCCGACCTCGCCCGGCGCTTCCCCCGGCGCACCGTCGTGGCGGAATGCCGCCCCGGCAACGTCGCCTCCTGGGGCCTGCTGCACAAGCTCGGCTTCGTCGACACGGGGGAGGAGGGCCACCGCCCCGGCCGCCGCCTCCTCCGGCGCGACGGCCCCTGAAACGCGAGAGACCACGACACGCGAGAGGCCACGAGACGCGAAGAAGCCCCGGACCGTGGGGTCCGGGGCTTCCCGTCGTTCGGATGAGGACGGCGATCAGAAGGTGATGCCGGTCTCCACCATGTAGCGGTCCTGGGAGGTGCGGTTGCCGGTGCGGCCGAAGCCGGTGCCGAGGGTGCCGTTGGCGATGCTGCCGCGGGTGATTCCGCCGAGCTCGACGTGGGCGTACTCGACCCGGAAGAAGTAACGGTCCCAGGTGAAGGTCGGCGTGATCGTGACGGAGAAGGCGTTGCTGCCGGCGCCGTAGCCGAGGAGGTTGGTCGTGCCCGAACCGCGCACACCGGTCTGCTCTTCGTACTCGACGCGGCCGGCGAGGGCGAAATTGTCCGTGAAGGAGTAGGCCGCCAGCAGCGCGCCACCGTAGGTCGAGGCGCTGGTGGTAATGCCGAGGCGCGCGTCGGCCTCGACGTTGGTGAACTGGAAGTACGGCGTGATGATCCACGGGCCGTTCGAATAGGTATAGTTGATGTTGAAGATGCCGCTGTTCTGCTGGTTCAGCGGGGTTGCGTATTGGTAGCGCAGGCTCCGCAGCGCGGTGTTCTGGCGCCCGAGATTCACGCCGCCGTTCACGCCGATCGTGTTCGAATCGTCGATCTTGTAGGCGACGTTACCGGTGAACCACGTGATCTCACCCGAGAAGAAGCCGTCGGTGCCGGCCACGGACACCGACCACGGTCCCTCGGCCCAGTTCACCTGCACGCCGTGGTTGATCACGTTCTCCTGCGCGAAGAGCAGGCCGCGGTTGATGTTGAGATTCTGGAAGGTGAACGGAGCCTCGGACCCGATGATGGTCGGCATCCGGCCGCCCTGGACGGACCATGCGTCGTTGATCTGGATCTTGCCGAACGCCACCGGAAGCGGGGTGAACAGCAGGTCGGTCTGGTCGAGCGCGCTGTAGTTCGCGACACCGAGGCCGGGGATCGCGTAGGCGCCGCCCTGCACGTAGAACTGGAAGAAGCCCTCCGGCTTCTGGATCCAACCCTGGAGGTTCGAGATGTCGAACCGGGCCGCCCGGTCGGCCGGGACGCCGGGAGGCGCGAAGGCGGCGGGGAAGGGGTTCGACTGGGTGTAGCCGTAACCGGTCAGCGCGCCGCCGATGTAGAGGTCGCCCAGACCGCCCACCGCGAAGCAGGTGGGGTTCGGGTTCGCCTTGATGACGCCGCCGTAGGCGGGGCCGATCAGCGTGGCCTTGCAGGGCTCCGCGGGAGCCGGCACCGGCTTCGGGGCGGCGAGATCCGCGGCGAACACGGTGGTCGAGGAGAGGAGCGCGGTGACCAGACCGGCCAGGGTGGAACGCGTCGGCATGTTCATGCAGTCCGGTTGGTGGGTGCTATGGTCAAGCTGACACCAGTGCCGCAAACTCACAAAAGCAAAGTTCGGGCATTTGCCTCGATTTTGGGCAATTGCCGCGCTACGAAGGGATCACCGCAGCGCATGTGACTTTGGGGTCACATTTTCTCGACTGGTTGTTAGGAATCCATAAGGGCCGAGAGTGGCTCCGGCGTGTATTCACGCCGCGCTATGCTGTGCGAGAGCCTCGCAGCGGTAGCCGCCATAGGCTCCCTGGGCGAGTCGTTCGGCCAGGGCGGGTAGGAAGATCTCGGCGTCCTCGGCAAGTCGCCAGGGGGGGTTCACGACGACGAGCCCGCTTCCGTTGAGACGCGTGGCCTCGTCCGGCCGGTGGATGTGGAGGTCGAGGCGCAGGGCGGGACGGCGCAGGCCGGCATCGAGCTGGGCCGCCAACCGGTCGATCGCCGCGACGTCCTTGATCGGATACCACGCGAGGAACACGCCGGTCGGCCACTTCGCCACCGCCCTGAGGAGGTGGGCGCCGAGGCGGTCGATCTCGCCCGGCACCTCGTAGGGCGGATCGATCAGCACCAAGCCCCGGCGCTCCGGCGGCGGGATCTGCGCGTTGACCGCCGTCCAGCCGTCGAGATGCAACACCTTGGTGCGCGTGTCGCTGTTGTAGCGGTCCCGCAGCACGGCCGCGTCGTCGGGGTGAAGCTCGACGAACACGCCCCGGTCGCCCGGCCGCAGGAATTCCCGGATCACCGCCGGCGAACCGGGATAGGTCGCCTCCCCGTGGCGGGCGCGGGTGGCGGCCACCACCGCGCGGTAGGGCGCGAGCAGGGCTTCCACCGACGCGGGAAACGGGGCCTCCAGGCGCCCCCATCCGTCCCGCCATTCCCCCGTGCGCCGGGCCTCGTCGGCGCCGAGGTCGTACACGCCGAGGCCGGCGAAGGCATCGAGCGCCCGGAAGGGTTTGTCCTTCAGGCAGAGATGGGCGAGGACGCGGGCGAGCACGAGGTGCTTGAGCACGTCGGCGTGGTTGCCCGCGTGGAAGGCGTGCCGGTAATTCATGCCCGCCGGTCAACCGGATCCGGCGGCCCGGGTCCAGCCGTGATCGGCCTTCGCGATCGAAAAAACCTACCGGGCCGCGTCCACGGCGATCTCCGGCGCCCGGCAGTTCGACCGCGCGACGTTGGGGCAGGCGGTGAAGCCGCGCAGATCCTTCGAGAAGCAGATCCGCACCTCGGTGAGGCTGCCGCGGGCGCAGGCCACGGCCATCATGTCCGGGCGCAGGCCCTTGTTGGCGGCCACGAACTGCCGGGCGATCTCGATGGGGGCGAGGCGCTGGCCCCCGGCCTTCAGGCCGTCGGGGATCGTCACGGCGAGCCGGGCCGTCCGCGCGGCGGCGAAGTAGGCGGCGGGGTCGAGGCCGGAGCAGGTGCCGTGCTTGCGCCACTCGTACCGGGCGAGCCCCTCGCTCGGGTAGACCTGGCCCGCCGCATCCATGGCCTGCCGGGTGATCGGGCGGTTCACGGCCGAGCAGTTCTCCGGGTAGCCCCGGTCGTATTGCGGCCAGAGTCCGTGGACCACGAAGCCGAGGCCCCGGCCCGGGGCGCATTGCGCGTCGTCCCGCCGGTCGCCCCGGCCCTCGCAATAGGCCGGCGACCACGACAGGGCGAGGACGTAGAAATCGAAGTCGCCGGGAGCGCCGTTCCGGCCGAACCCGCCGAGATCCTGCGCGGCGGCCAGCCGGGAAAGTCCCAGGCCCGCCGCCGTCAACCCGGCGAGGAGGCCGAGCGTGATCCGGGCCGTCCGTCCCCTCACGGGCGGGCCATGCGGCAGGCGGTGGCGTAGGCGTAGGACAGGTCACGGTCGAGGCCGTGGACGCAGAACTCCACGCCCCAGGTCGACCCGATGATGCCGAGGCTCTCGCGCACCGAGTAATCGACCTTGCGGCGCAGGCCGTCGGAGGTCGTCGCCACCGCCGAGCAGAAGCGGCGGGGATAGGTGTCGAGACCCCAGGGGCGCCACGCGGTGCGCTCGATCGTGTCGAAGGACACGATCGTCATCGACGAGTTCCAGAACTTCGCCTCCTTCTCCGCGAAGTTGGTGGCGACCTTCTCCAGTACGTCCGCGTCCTGGCAGCCAGGGATCTGTGCGTCGAAGGGGAACACCCGCTCCTCGGCGGGCTCGATATCCTCGCGGGCCGAGCGGGCCTGGGCCGCGCCGGCGACCGTCAGCCCGAGGAGCAGGCCGACCGAAAGACGACGGAGGAGGGGGCGCATGACGTGGATCCTGACCGGCATCCGCGGACGATGCCCCGAGCGCGCCGCCAGTCAAGAGAGGTGGACCGCGCGGCTAGAGATTGACGAGGCGGTGCGGCGTGGGCGCAACGGTGGCGAGGGGGGACGAAACCGCTATCCGGGATCGAACGCGATGCTCTCGAGATCGCGATAGCGACTCAGCGCACGGATCAGGACGATGCCGTCGGCGACAGGCCGATAAAACAAGACGACATTGCCGACGACGACACTGTGGAGATCCTGCGCCAGTTCGGGGCGTGCCCGACCCAGGAGGGGCCGGTCCGCGATCAGTTCCAGCTTGTGCTGGATCGTGTCGAGGAGGCGATCGGCGGCGGCGACGTCATCCTGGGCGACGTAGGACCAGAGGTCGAGCAGATCATCGACGGCACGCGGGTGCCGAAGGATTCTACTCACGCTCCGCCGTCATCCGGCGACGCCCTTCGCGCTTGATGGCGTCCATGTCCAATACCTCGGGCGGACCGCTCGCCAATCCCTCGTGAATATCCCGGCGCAATGCCTCGATCTTGGCGGCACGGACCTGCTCCCGCTCCTCGACCAGCCGGAGGCCATCGCGCATCACCTCGCTCGCGGAGGCATAGCGTCCGCTCGCCACGAGATCTCGGACGAAGCGCTCGTAATGGGCACCGAGGGTATAGCTCGACGGCATGCGACTCTCCGGACAGCCGAACCGACACTATCATAGAATGATAGTCGCGGGTGAGCCTCCAGCGAGGCTCCCACGCTACCGCGGGGTCGAGGCGGAATCCGGGGGCGTGGCGGGCACGACCGGCGTCACCTTCGTCCATACGAGACCGATCGTGAGGATGCCGGCGAGGAGGGCGGCGATGATTCCGACGAGAACGATGCGCTTCATGCCAGCGGTATAGGGCGCCGGCGCGGGCCGCCGAGGGGCGCGCGCGGGTTTGCGCGCGGCCCTTTCAGTAGATCGGTCCGCCCACGGAGGCCGGCGGGGCGCCGAGTTGCAGCGGCTCGCCGTATTCCTCGCCCACGGCGTCCGGCTCGGCGGCGGTCACGCGGGGGAGGGGGCGCGGCATCGGGGCCGGACGGGCGGCCTGCACCGAGGTGTAGGCCGAGGGAGCCTGGGGCGCGCGGGCCCGGGCGACCTGCGCCGGGCTCGCCGCCTTGGACATCGGCGAGGCGCCGTAGGGATCGTCCTCCTCGATATCCACAGGGGCCTGCGGCGGCGCCGGGAGGCGCTGCGGGGGCAGGGGCCGCGAGACCGGACGCGCGCCGTCCGCGCCGAGCTGCGGCGTGAACTTGATCAGCGGCTGGCAGATGCGGCGCAGGCCCCGCGGATCGTGCCGGGCGAGATCGACGTGGATGTGGTCGTAGTGGAAGACGTTGGAGCCCGGCGCGAGCACGGTGGTGAAGCGCTGGCAGGCGCCGAGGAAGACCTCGCGCAGGAAGCCCTGCTCGGCCTCGGTGCCGCGCCAGCCGCCCTTCACCGTGATGACGTGGCCGTCGGCCAGCTTGAAGGACATGATGTCCACGGCGTTGCCGAACCCGTGCTCGGAGAGCTTGGCGCCGGCTTGGTTGTTGCGGCCGCGGCAGGAATAGGAGCCCGCGTTGATCTCCGCCACCGGCACGCCGAAATACAGCTCGGCGGCGGGCTGGATCGTGTCCGCGAGCCACGCCTCCGCCTCCGCGAGGGCCGGGCAGCCCAGGGTCATGCGCTGCTTCAGGATCACGGATCCGTTGCCCAGGCGCGTGACGCGGAAGGGCTGCTGCATGCCGCAGGGCCCCGGCCCGTCGATGGCGGCCGCCGGCGTGATGAATTCGGTGGGCGTCACGAGCTTCTTGGCGAGGCAGACCTGCTCGGCCTGGTCCCGCCACGGCTCGCGCTGCTCGAACCTGTTGACCGAACAGGCGGTGAGGGCCGCGCCGAACAGCGCGATGGCCAGGAACGCATGAACGCTACGACGCATGTCGGGCAAGTGCGCACGATCCCGTAAAGGCTTCGTCAAGGCCGTTCTCAGTTTCGGGCCGGCCGTGGCGTCCTCACCGCCTCGTGAAACGGCCTGTTGACAGGTCCCGCCTGCGGTCGACCAAATACGCGATGATCTCGATCCTCGACCTCCGCGCCCGCATCGGTGCCGGCTCCCTCACGCCGCGCGGCGCCATCGACCTGTGCCGGGAGGCCATCGCCGCCCGCGATCCGGCGATCGGGGCGTTCGTCGCGCTCGATCCCGATCCCGCCATCCCCGATGAGGGGCCCCTGGCCGGCATCGCGGTGGGCCTCAAGGACATCATCGACACCGCCGGACTGCCGACGCAGATGGGCTCGGCGATCTACGAGGGCTGGCGCCCGCGCGCCGACGCCGCCGTGGCGAGCCGCCTGAAGGCGCTGGGCGCCGTCACGCTCGCCAAGACGACGACCACCGCCTTCGCGAGCCTGGACCCGACGGAAACCCGCAACCCCCACGATCCCGGCCACACCCCCGGCGGCTCCTCGGCGGGCTCGGCGGCGGCGGTCGGCGGCGGGATGCTGCCGCTGGCCTTCGGCACCCAGACGGGCGGCTCGGTGATCCGCCCGGCGAGCTTCTGCGGCTGCGCGGCGATCAAGCCCTCCTTCCGGCTCATCCCCACCGTGGGGGTGAAGACCTATTCCTGGGCGCTGGACACGGTCGGCCTGTTCGCGGCCGGCGTCGGCGACCTCGCCTACGCCCTGGCGGCGGTCACCGGTCGCGAGGGGATCGAGACGGAGGCCGCATCGGCCCCGCGCATCGCCCTCGTCCGCCAGGATTTCGCGCAGGCACCGGAGCCTGCCGCCGAGGCGGCGCTTCTCCGCGCGGCGGAGGCCGCCGGGCGGGCGGGGGCACGCCTGGTGGACATCGCCCTGCCGCCGGAACTCGCGAGCGCCTGGGCGCGGCATCCCGAGATCCAGGATTTCGAGGCGCGCCAAGCCCTGGGGTGGGAGTTCACCGAGCACGGGGAGGCGTTGCCGCCCCGGATCCGGGAACATCTCGAAGCAGGCGGACGGATCACGGCCGCCGACTACGACGACGCCCGGCGCCACGCCCACCGGGCGCGGCGGGTGCTGAAGGCGCTGTTCGAGGAGGTCGATGTCCTCCTGACCTACTCGGCTCCGGGCCCGGCGCCCGCCACCCTCGCCTCGACGGGCGACGCGCGGTTCAACCGCCTCTGGACCCTGATGGGCGTGCCCTGCGTGAACGTGCCCGTCCCCGGCGAGGGGCTCCCCGTGGGCGTTCAGGTCGTGGGCCGCTTCGGCGGCGACGGGCGCACCCTCGCCGTCGCGAAGCTGATCGAGGACGCGCTGCGGCGGTGAGCCCGGTCTACCGTCCCGGATGCTCGCCCAGGGTGTCCTCGACGTAGAGCTGCTCCAGCAGCACCTTGATCACCGCCAGCAGGGGCAGTGCCAGGGCGATGCCCCACAGGCCGAAGATCACGCCCAGCACGAGCTGTCCGGCGAAGATCGTCGCCGGGGGGATGTCGAGGGCGCGCTTCTGGATGAAGGGCGTGAGGCCGTAGCTCTCCAGGCACTGGACGGCGAGGTACACGCCAAGCGCCCCGACGAGGGCCTTGAGGCCCGAGGCGAGGGCGGCGAGGACGATCACGAGGCCGGCGACGAGCGGGCCCACGGTCGGCACGAAGGCGAGGAGCCCGGCCTGCAGGCCGAGGATCAGCGCGCCGCCGATCCCGAGAAAGGACAAGCCGGCCCAGGTGAACAGGAAGATCGCGGTCATCGTGAGGATCTGGCCGAAGAGCCAGTGGCGCAGGGTCTCCCCGGCGCTGTCGAGCACCTTCCCCGCCCGCCGCCGCTTCCCCGGGGGGACGAAGCGCAGGACCCCGTCCCGGTAGACCTTCGGATCGGCGGCGAAGGCAAGGCCGAGGAAAACGATCACCAGCAGGTTGCCCACGGCATCGAACAGGCCGAGCACCACGGCGGTGGCGGGGCCGAGCACGCTGCTCGCGCTCGACAGGACCGCGCCGGAACTCTTCAGCAGACCCGAGGCGAGGCCGCCGAGCCCCCCTTCCTGCTGGCCCGGCTCGCGGCCCGACCGCCCGTCCTCCTTCGGCGATTGCAGGAGCGGCACGTCGATGCCGTGCTCCGACAGCCAGCCATTCACGAAATCCGCCTGGGTCTTGATGGTGCTGCCGAGGTCGCGGCCCTGCTGGGCCACCGTGGCGCTGCCGTAGGTGGCAAAGCTCACCGCGCAGACGGCCACCGCGAGGCTCGCGAGCGTCAGCCGCAGGCTGCGGGGCAGGGGAAGGACGTAGGCCAGGGCGCGGGTGAGGCCGTCGAGGAAGACGCCGAGCAGCATCCCGGCGAAGATCAGGAGCAGGGTGCCCGCCGACATCCAGGCGAGCGCCAGCGCCGCCGTGAAGCAGACGACCGCGATGCCCGAGCCGGCCAGGGGCGCCGCCCCCCGCCACGGACCGACCGGCCCGTCCAGTTGGTGCAGCTTCGAGTCGGTCATGGGAGCCTCGGGCGCCGGAAGGGCCGCCCCTGGAACGCCGCCCGGCCCGCCGGGTCAACCCCGGCAGGCGACGATTTGCCGGGAGGCGCGTTGAGCCGGGGTCGATCCCGACAGGCAAGGACACCCTCCATGGATTTCCACGGCAACCCGCACGCCCACTCCCTTGGCCACACGGTCGATTCGGGGGATCAGCTGAGCAGCGTCGTCATCCTCGGCATCGCGGCGGTGGGCGGCCTCGTCGCGCTGGTGCTCACCGCGCTGATCCACTGAGGCGGCGCCCCTCAGCCGCCGGCCCATTTCTCCGCCGCCGCGTCGTCGGCGGCGGTCGCCTCGACCCAGCCGCCGACGCTGCCGTCGGACAGGTGCTCCCGCTTCCAGAAGGGTGCCCGCGTCTTGAGGTAGTCCATCAGGAAACTCGCGGCCTCGAAGGCGGCGACGCGGTGGCTGGAGGCGGTGACGACGAGCACGATGCCGTCGCCCGGTGCCATCAGTCCGTGCCGGTGTATCACCCGCACCGCCTGAAGGGGCCAGCGCGCGGCGGCCTCTCCGGCCACGCGCGCGATCTCGGCCTCGGCCATGCCGGGATAATGCTCCAGTTCGAGGGCGGCGAGGCGGCCGGATTCGTCTCGGCAGAGCCCCGCGAAGGTCACGACCGCGCCGATCCGGCCGGGATGGGCCGCGGTGATCCGCGCCACCTCGGCGGCGGAATCGAAGGGGTCTGCCTGGATCGACACGCTCGGGGCGGCCATCACGCGGTCCACGTCGTCGCTCTCCACTGTCCGGCTCCGCCCGCTCGCCCGTGGAGCCGCGGTCCCATCGGGGGCCACCGGTTGTCCCGGATCCGCCCTATATGGCACGCAGGGGCACGGTCCGGCACCGCATAGACCGATCGTCGTGCCCGCACCACGGAGGCGATAAGCCCGCGATGAACCCCGAGTTGACCCTGCCGCACGATGGTCATGTGCCCGAATTCTCGGCCCGCCCGGTCTGGTGCGGCCGCGACAGCACGGTGATCGGCGCGGTGCGGATCGGGGCGCAGGCGTGGCTCGGCGACGCGGCGGTGATCCGCGCGGACGGGCAGCCGGTCATCCTTGGCGACCGGTTCTGGCTCGGCCACCGCTCCACCGTCCACATCGCCACCTTCGGCCAGGGGACCACCTGCGGCGACCGGGTGACGGTGGGCCGCAACAGCGTGCTCCACGCCTGCACCCTGGGTTCGGACGTGGTGGTCGAGGACGACGTGGTGATCCTCGACGAGGCCAGCGTCGGGGACGGGGCCATCATCGAGGCCGGGGCGACGGTGTTCCCCCGGGCGGAGCTGGCGGGCGGCTTCGCCTATGCCGGCAGCCCGGCGCGGGCCGTGCGGCCCGTCGGGCAGGGCGAGGTCGCCGAGCGGGCGGAGCGCCTGCGCGAGGGCGGAACCGAGGGAATCGGCCCGGAGGCGGAGCCGGTCTCGGACCTCGATCCCGACGTGTTCATCGCCCGCACCGCCCGGTTGCGCGGCCGGGTCGGCCTCGGGGCGGGGGCGAGCGTGCTGTTCTGCTGCGCCCTGGAGGCCGAGGCGGGCCCGATCGTGATCGGCGCCGACACCAACATCCAGGACAACACCGTCATCCGCACCCGCGGCGAGGGCGTGATCATCGGCCGGGACACCACCGTCGCCCACAACGTCCGCATCGGCGATTGCCGTATCGGCGCGCGCTCCCTCATCGGCATCGGCGCGACCGTGGCGCCGGGCACGCTGATCGCCGACGACGTGATGCTGGCGGCGGGATCGACCACCGATCCCGGCCAGATCCTCGCCTCCGGCCACCTCTGGGGCGGCCGCCCCGCCCGCATCCTCGCCCCCCTCGACGCCGAGCGCCGGACGATGATGCTGCGGATCGTCGAGGGCTACCGCCAGCACGGCCGGGCCTACCGGAAGGCGCAGGACGGGCTGACGGCGGGCTGACGCACGGCCGCGCCGCGGCGGGAACCCTGGATCGCCGCCCCGCGATGGGTTAACGCCCGCCCATCTCATGGACTCCGCCCCGGCGGACGGACATCCCGCGAACGAGCCCCGATGGCCAAGCCACACCCGAAGCCGCAAGCCCCGGCGGTGAACACCCCTGCGGGCAAGCCGCAGGCCGCCCGCTTCGCCCTGCCGAAATCCTCGGCCCTCGCCAAGGCCATGGAGGCGCTCAAGCGCGGCGACAGCCCCACCCTCGCGGGCGTGCCCGAAGGGTTCGACGCCGTGGTGGCGGCCGACCTCGCCCGCGCGCTCGCGCCGGACTCGAAGGGTCCGGCGGTGCTGGTCCACGTGGCCCGCGATTCCGGCCGCTCGGCCTCGTTCCAGGCGGCGCTCGGCTTCGCCGCCCCCGAACTCGACGTGATGACCCTGCCCGCCTGGGACTGCCAGCCCTACGACCGGGTCTCGCCCACGACCGGCGTCGCGGCGCAGCGGGTGACGGCGCTCGCCCGCCTCGCCCGGACGCGCTCCTCGGAGGAGCGACCGCGCATCCTCTGCACCACCATCAACGCCCTGGTGCAGCGGGTGCCGCCCAAGGCCCACATCGCCCGCGAGACCTTCTCGGCGGCGGTGGGCAACGCCGTGGCGATGGACGGGATCGTCGCCTGGGTGGAGGCGAACGGCTTCCTGCGCACCGGCACCGTCCGCGATACCGGGGAGTACGCCGTGCGCGGCGGCATCCTCGACCTGTCGCCGCCGGGCCTGCCCGCGCCGATCCGCCTCGACTTCTTCGGCGACACGCTGGAATCGATCCGCGCCTTCGATCCCGAGACGCAGCGCACCACCGGGCAGCTCCGCTCCCTCGACCTCGTGCCGATGAGCGAGGTGCAGCTCACCACCGAGACGATCCGGCGCTTCCGGCAGAACTACATCCAGAGCTTCGGCGCGGCGACCCGCGACGACCGCCTCTACGAGACCGTGAGCGAAGGCCGCCGCTATGCCGGCCTCGAACACTGGATGCCGCTGTTCTACGACGGCCTCGACACGCTGTTCGACTACCTCGCCGGGGTGCCGCTCCTCCTCGATCCGCAGGTGGAGGAGGCGGCCTCCGAGCGCATCGCCCTGGTGCAGGACTACTATCAGGCCCGCGAGACGGCCCTGAAACAGCCGCAGGCGGGCGTGGCGCCCTACAAGCCCCTGCCGCCCCGCGCCCTCTACCTCACGCCCAACGAGGTGAAGGAGCGCTTGGCCACCGCGACGGTCGCGCGGATGACGCCCTTCGACCAGCCGGACTCGCCCGAGCGCGCCGTCATCGATTGCGGCGCCAAGCCCGGCCGGAGCTTCGCCCCCGAGCGGGCGGACGAGGCCGCCAGCGTGTTCGACGCGGCGGTGGCCCATATCCGCGACCTTCAGGGATCCGGTCATCACGTGATCCTCGGATCCTGGTCCGACGGCTCCCGCGACCGGCTCTGCGGCGTGCTCTCCGACCACGGCCTGAAGAAGCCCGTGGCGATCACGCGGCTCGCGGACGTCTACGCGCTGAAGCGCGGCACCGACGTGGCGGTGGCGGTGTGGGGGCTGGAGGCCGGCTTCACCGTCGGCGAACTCGCGGTCGTGTCCGAGGGCGACATCCTCGGCGACCGGCTGGTGCGCCAGAAGCGCAAGGCCAAGCGCCCGCAGGACGTGATCCTGGAGGTCCAGGCCCTCCAGACCGGCGACCTCGTGGTCCACGCCGACCACGGCATCGGCCGCTTCATCGGCCTCAAGACCATCCACGCGGCGGGCGCCCCGCACGATTGCCTCGAACTGCAATATACCGGCGGGCAATTGCTCCTGCCGGTGGAGAACATCGAGCTTCTCACCCGCTACGGCTCGGAGGACTCGGAAGTCGCCCTGGACCGGCTGGGTGGCGGCGCGTGGCAGGCCCGCAAGGCCAAGATGAAGCGCCGCATCCTCGAGATGGCGGGCGAACTCATCAAGATCGCGGCGCAGCGCTTCGTGAAGAAGGCGCCGCTGTTGAAGCCGCCGGAGGGTCTCTACGAGGAATTCGCCGCGCGCTTCCCCTTCGAGGAGACGGAGGATCAGGCGAACGCCATCGACGCCGTGCTCGACGACCTGAACGCCGGCCGCCCGATGGACCGGCTGGTCTGCGGCGATGTCGGCTTCGGCAAGACCGAAGTGGCGCTGCGGGCCGCCTTCGCCGGGGCCATCGCCGGCAAGCAGGTGGCGGTGATCGTGCCGACGACGCTGCTCGCCCGCCAGCACTACCGGACCTTCGCCGAGCGCTTCAAGGGTCTCCCCATCCAGGTGGCCCAGCTCTCCCGCTTCGTCTCGGCGGGGGACATGAAGCAGACCCGCGCCGGACTGGCGGCGGGCACCGTGGATATCGTGGTGGGCACGCACGCCTTGCTCGCGAAAAACATCGCCTTCAAGGATCTCGGCCTGCTGATCGTGGACGAGGAGCAGCATTTCGGCGTCTCCCACAAGGAGCGGCTGAAGGCGCTCCAAGCGGATGTCCACGTGCTGACCCTCTCGGCGACGCCGATCCCGCGCACCCTGCAACTCGCCATGACCGGGGTGCGCGAGCTCTCGATCATCGCGACCCCGCCGGTGGACCGGCTGGTGGTCCGCACCTTCATCACGCCCTTCGATCCGCTCTCGATCCGCGAGGCGCTGCTGCGCGAGCGCTACCGCGGGGGCCAATCCTTCTACGTGGTGCCGCGCATCGAGGATCTGGCGGAGGTCAAGAAATTCCTCGACGCGGAGATGCCGGAGATCAAGGTCGCGGTGGCCCACGGCCAGATGGCGGCGGGGCAGCTCGAAGACGTGATGACCGCCTTCTACGAGGGCAAGTTCGACGTGCTGCTCTCGACGACCATCGTGGAATCGGGCCTCGACATCCCCACCGCCAACACGCTCATCGTCCACCGGGCGGATATGTTCGGCCTCGCCCAGCTCTACCAGCTGCGGGGGCGCGTCGGGCGCTCGAAGGCGCGGGCCTATGCCCTGTTCACGACACCGGCCGGGCGGCAGCTCACCCCGCAGGCCGAGCAGCGGCTCAAGGTGCTGCAGGGCCTCGATACCCTGGGCGCGGGCTTCCAGCTCGCGAGCCACGATCTCGACATCCGCGGCGCGGGCAACCTCTTGGGCGATGCCCAGTCCGGCCACATCAAGGAGGTCGGCTACGAACTCTACCAGCAGATGCTGGAGGATGCGGTCACCGCCCTGAAGGCGGGCATCGAGGACGTGCCGGAGGAGGCGTGGTCGCCCACCATCGCGCTCGGCGCCCCCGTCACCATCCCGGAGACGTATGTGGAGGACCTCTCGGTCCGCCTCGGCCTCTACCGGCGGCTCGCCACGATCCAGGACGACGCCGAGATGGACGTCTTCGGCGCCGAGATGATCGACCGGTTCGGTCCCCTGCCGCCGGAGGTGGAGCAGCTCCTGAAGATCGGCACGATCAAGATCCTGTGCCTCAAGGCCAACGTCGAGAAGGTCGAGGCGGGGCCGAAGGGCGTCGTCGTCCACTTCCGCGACCGGTCCTACGCCAACCCGACGGGCCTCGTCGCCTACGTTGCCGAGCAGGCCTCCTTCGCGAAGGTGCGGCCGGACATGAGCGTGGTCTTCGTGCGCGAACTGCCCTCGGTCCAGGCCCGCCTCAAGACGGCGACGGAGGTGCTGCGCAGCCTCGTGAAAATCGCCCAACGGGCGGGGAAGAAGGCGGCGTGAGGGGGGTTCCCTCTCCCCGCCTGCGCGGAGAGGGCCGCGACGACCCCGTCCAAGCCTCGCCGTCCTTGCGAGCAAAGACGGGTGCCGCTCGAAGAAAACCCTATTGCGGCTCGGCCCGGTCGTTGCCCAGCCGCTCCGCCCGGACCTTCTCGTCCTTGGTGAGGCCGGTCACGGCTTGGTCCAGCCACGCATCCGACAGGCCCTGGCCGGCGGCGGCGAGGTTCCAGGCGGCGGCCTCCACGAGGTTCTTCGGCACGCCGCGCCCGGCGGCGTAGAGCCGGGCGATCCGGTTCTGGGCGATGGCGTTGCCGCGGCGGGCGGCGTGCAGGAAGTAGCGCGCGGCGGCCTTCTCGTCCTTGGTCACGCCCGTGCCGTTGAACAGCAGGATCGCGAACTCGACCTCGCCCGCGAGGTCGCCGTTATCCGCCGCCCGGCGGAACCAGGAAGCCGCCTGTGTGGGGTCCTTGGGCACGCCCCGGCCCTGGAGGTAGAGCACGCCGAGGTCGTGCTGCGCCGGACCGACCTCCGCCTCGGCCGCCTTGCGGAACTGCTTGGCCGCCTCGGCCTCGTCGGCGGCGTTGCCGGTGCCCACGAGGATCAGGCCGAGGTTGTAGGCGGCGGTGGGCGAGCCGAGGGCCGCCGCCTGCTCCAGCCAGCGCCGCCCCGCCTTCTGGTCACGGGGAATGCCCCGGCCGTCGAGGGCCATGAGGCCGAGGGAGGAGAGGGCCGCCGGGTCGCTCAAGCCCGCCGCCACCTTGTACCACTCGGCCGCCTTCACGGGGTTCTGGGGCACGCCGAGCCCCTGGTTGTAGAGTTCGCCGAGCAGAGTCATCGCCGCCGCATCCTTCGGATTGGCCTCGATCCGCTTCGTCGCCTCCCGGAAGGCGGTGATGTACTGCCCCCGTTGGTAGGCGCCGTAGGCGACGTCCGGCGGCTGGGACGAGGCCGGGGGCACGGCGGCACCGGTGAAGTTGCCCGTGTAGGGCGTGGGCAATTCCCGCGAGATCTTTTTGGATTCGAGGGCGGCGGGCTTGGAATCGGCGGGCTTCGGATCGGCCGGGGGGACCGCCCGGGCGGGTCCGGAGACGAGCAGCAGCCCCGCGAGGACCAGGGTCAGCCGCCTCATGCCGCGAGGTCTCCGAGGAGCGCCTGCGCCCGGCCCACGGCGGCGGGGTCGGTGGCCCAAAGGGCGCTTTCCAGCCCGACGAACTCGGCCCCCGTGGCGACGAGGGCGGGAAGGTCGGCCTCCGCGGAGGCCACGGCGATGCAGGGCGTCTCGAAGATCTCCGCCCACCACGCGGCGCGGTCGCGCACCGTCTGCGGGTCGGGGGCGACGCCGTCCGGGTAGAGGCCGCCGAACAGCAGGTAGTCGACGCCGGCCTCGCCGGCCTCCATCGCGCTGTGCTTCGCCTCCAAGCCCCCGGCGCCGAGGATGCGCCCGTCCTTCAGGCGGCGGCGCAGGTCGCCGAGGTCGGAGGCGGGATCCTGGGGCTTGTCGCGGTGCACGCCGTCGGCCCCGCCCCGGGCGGCGACCTGCACGAGGTCCCCCGCGAAGTCGTGGCACGCGATCACCAGGGCGGCCTCCCGGGCCTGGGTGATGGCGGCGGCCTTCTTCACCAGGGTGACGAGGCTCCGCTCGTCGGCCGCGGCGAGCCGGAGGATCACCGCCGCGACGTCGCCGGCCGCGCAGGCGGCCTCGAGGGCGGGCAACAGGGACTCGGCCCCCGCGGCATCGAGGCCGTGGGGACCGAGGAGGGCGAGACGCTGTTCAGCCATGGGCCTTGGGATCGAAAGCGGACAATCCGCTCCCGCTTACTGCGCCCCGATCTTCGGGTCGAGGGAGCCGCTGGCATAGCGCTTGGCCATCTCCGCCACGGAGATCGGGCGGATCTTCGAGCCCTGGCCCGCCGTGTTGAACTCCTCGAAGCGCTGCCGGCAGAGCTTCGTCATCGCGTCCATGGCGGGCTTCAGGTACTTGCGCGGGTCGAACTCGGAGGGGTTCTCGGTCAGCACCTTGCGGATCTGGCCGGTCATCGCCATGCGGTTGTCGGTGTCGATGTTGATCTTGCGCACGCCGTGCTTGATGCCGCGCTGGATCTCCTCCACCGGCACGCCCCAGGTCGGCTTCATCTGGCCGCCGTACTGGTTGATGATGTCCTGCAGGTCCTGCGGCACCGAGGACGAGCCGTGCATGACGAGGTGGGTCGTCGGCAGGCGGCGGTGGATCTCCTCGATCACGTTCATGGCCAGCACCTCGCCGTCAGGCTGGCGGGTGAACTTGTAGGCGCCGTGGCTGGTGCCCATGGCCACTGCCAGGGCATCGACCTTGGTGGCCTCCACGAACTTCACCGCCTCTTCCGGATCGGTGAGGAGCTGGTCGTGGGAGAGGGTGCCCTCGGCGCCGTGGCCGTCCTCGGCCTCGCCCTGACCGCTCTCCAGCGAGCCGAGCACGCCGAGTTCACCCTCCACCGAGACGCCCGCCCAATGGGCCATCTTGGTGACGTTGCGGGTGATTTCGACGTTGTAGTTGTAGTCGGCCGGGGTCTTGCCGTCGGCCTTGAGCGAGCCGTCCATCATCACGGAGGTGAAGCCGTACTGGATGGCGGTGGCGCAGGTCGCCTCGTTGTTCCCGTGGTCGAGGTGCATGCAGACCGGGATGTGCGGGTAGATCTCGACGAGGCCGTCGATCAGCTTGGCGAGCACGATGTCGTTGGCGTAGGCGCGGGCGCCGCGGCTCGCCTGCAGGATCACCGGCGAGTCGGTGGCGTCGGCCGCCGCCATGATGGCGAGCCCCTGCTCCATGTTGTTCAGGTTGAAGGCCGGCACGCCGTACTCATGCTCGGCGGCGTGGTCGAGGAGCTGCCTCAGGGTGATGCGTGCCATGTGTCCCACCTCGGTTTCATGCCGGCGGGAGCGTCCCGCCAATTCCAACCCGGCCCCCTCATCCTGAGGTGCCGGAGCGAAGCGGAGGCCTCGAAGGAGGCCTCCAGATCTCACCGCGTTTCCTGGATGCCTCCTTCGAGGCCCGCTGGAGCGGGCACCTCGGAACGAGGTGGAGACTTGGAAACGCGCCGTTTGCCCTCAGCCGTTGCCTCAGACTTTGGCGCGCAGCGCCTCGACACCCGGCAGGGCCTTGCCCTCCAGCCATTCGAGGAAGGCGCCGCCCGCCGTGGAGACGTAGGTGAATGTCTGGCCGACGCCAGCGTGGTTGAGTGCGGCCACGGTGTCGCCGCCGCCCGCCACGGAGACGAGCTGGCCCGCCTCGGTCCGCGCCGCGGCGTGCTTCGCGGCCGCGACGGTCGCGGCGTCGAAGGGCGTCAGCTCGAAGGCGCCGAGGGGGCCGTTCCAGACGAGCGTTCTGGCGGTGTCGATGGCCGCGTTGATCTCCGCGACGGACTTCGGACCGGCATCGAGGATCATGCCCGTCTCCGGCACGGCATCGACCGGCACGGTCTCGTGGGCGGCGTTGGCCTTGAACTCGGAGGCCGAGACGGCGTCCACCGGCAGGATGATCCGGCAGCCGGCCTTCTCGGCGGCGGCGCGGATCCGCTTGGCGGTGTCGGCGAGGTCCTTCTCGCAGAGGGACTTGCCGACGGCCTTGCCTTCGGCGTGCAGGAAGGTGTTGGCCATGCCGCCGCCGATCACCAGCATGTCGACCTTGGCGACGAGGTTCTCCAGAAGATCGATCTTCGAGGAGACCTTGGCGCCGCCGACGAGCGCGATCACCGGACGCTGGGGCGCTTCCAGCCCCTTGGTCAGGGCCTCCAGCTCGGCCTGCATCTCCCGGCCGGCGTAGGCCGGCAGGCGGTGGGCGAGGCCCTCCGTCGAGGCGTGGGCGCGGTGGGCGGCGGAGAACGCCTCGTTGACATAGACGTCGCCGTTGGCGGCGAGCGCGTCGGCGAAGGCCGCGTCGTTCTTCTCCTCGCCCGCATGGTAGCGGGTGTTCTCCAGGAGGAGCACGTCGCCGTCCTTCAGCGCCGCGACGGCCTTGGCCGCCTCGTCGCCCACGCAGTCGGCGGCGAAGGAGACCGGCTGGCCGAGCGCCTTCGACAGGGCCGGAACCACCGGCTCCAGCGTGTCCTTCGGGTCGCGCTTGCCCTTCGGACGGCCGAAATGGGCGAGAAGCACCACCTTGGCCCCCTTGCCCGCGACCTCCCGGATCGTCGGGGCGACCCGCTCGATGCGCGTGGCGTCGGTGACGCGGCCGTTCTCCATCGGCACGTTCAGGTCCACGCGCATGAGGACGCGCTTGCCCTGGAGAGAGCCGGCATCGTCGAGGGTGCGGAAGGCGCTCATCGGGTCCTTGTCTGCGATTGTCGCGGGTGTCTGATGGGAGATCAGCGGATGGCGGCGGAGTTCGCCTTGGGCGGCAGCAACCCATCGAGGTTGAGCCGCTGCACGGCGACCGTCAGCACCACGGTGAGCACGGCGGTGATGACGGCCGTGAGAACGAGGGCGCCCGTCCCCGGCAGGCGCCGGGTGCGATCGGCCAGCCCGCGCACCTCGTTGCGCAGGGCCGCGAGGTCGGCTTGGCGGGCGGCGTCGTTCATGCGGCCGGCCGCACCGTCGACCTTGTCCTCGACCCGCGAGAGCAGCGCCTCGGAGCGGGCGTACTTGTCCTCGATCCGGGAGGCCTTGTCCTCGATCCGGGCGAGTTGGTCGAAGAGCTGGTTCGCGGAGACCGAGGCGACGGGCGTGGGGGCCGGGGCCTGAACCGGCGCCGGGGCGGCCGCCGAGACGGCGGGCGGCGGGGCGGGGGGAGGAGGCGAGGCGGACCCCGGAGGGATGAAACCCTGTCCGCCCTGCGAACCCTGCGACGCGTCTGCCATCCCGAGAAGCACCCTTCGTGAAACACAGGAAACCCCGCCGTCCGGTGGGACGGCGGGGCTCGTGGCGGTCGATCAGATGAGCTTGGCCATGGCGACGGCGGTGTCGGCCATGCGGTTCGAGAAGCCCCACTCGTTGTCGTACCAGGTGAGGATGCGGACGAGCACGCCGTCCATCACCTTGGTTTGGTCGAGGTGGAAGGTGGACGAATGAGGATCGTGGTTGAAGTCGATCGAGACGTTCGGGCGGTCGGTGACGCCGAGCACGCCCTTGAGCGGGCCGGCGGCGGCGGCCTTGATCGCGTCGTTGACCTCCTGCACCGTAGTCTGGCGCTTGGCCGTGAAGACGAGGTCCACCGCCGAGACGTTTGGGGTCGGCACGCGGATCGAGGTGCCGTCGAGGAGGCCCTTCAGCTCCGGCAGCACGAGACCCACGGCCTTGGCGGCGCCGGTGGTGGTCGGGATCATCGACAGGGACGCGGCGCGCGCCCGGTAGAGATCCTTGTGCATCTGGTCCAGCGACGGCTGGTCGTTGGTGTAGGAGTGGATCGTGGTCATGAAGCCGCGCTCGATGCCGATGGCCTCGTGCAGCACCTTCGCCACCGGCGCGAGGCAGTTGGTCGTGCAGGAGGCGTTCGAGACCACGTGGTGCTCGGCGGTGAGCTTGTCGTGGTTCACGCCGTAGACCACCGTCAGGTCGGCGCCGTCGGCCGGGGCCGAGACGAGGACGCGCTTGGCGCCGGCGTCGAGGTGGGCCTTGGCCTTGTCCTTCGAGGTGAAGATGCCGGTGCACTCGAGGGCGATGTCGACGCCGAGGTCGCGGTGCGGCAGCTCGGCCGGGTTGCGGACGGCGGTCACCTTGATGCGGCGCCCGTCGACCACCAGGAATTCGCCGTCCACGGCGACCTCGCCCGGATAGCGGCCGTGCACCGAGTCGTAGCGCAGGAGGTGGGCGTTGGTCTCGACCGGGCCGAGATCGTTGATCGCCACGACCTCGATGTCCTTGCGGCCGGCCTCGGCGATGGCGCGCAGCACGTTGCGGCCGATGCGCCCGAACCCGTTAATGGCAACCTTCGTCACGGCGGTGAATCCTTCCTCAAGCCGGGCACCTGCCGACGTCGCGATGGCCCGATCGCCCGGTGCCCCCGGCGGCCCCGCGTCCCAGGCCACGTCCGGCCCGGTGCACCCTCAGGGGAGGGGCTGTGGGCGGATGGGTTTGAACCGGCGATGAACCGGCATCGCGCCGGGCCATCCTGTCCGTCTTTCCGGGGGGTCGAGCGACGGACATCGTCGCCCCCGGTGGACTATCCCGGCCCGTCCTGGGCAGATGCGCGGCTGTCTAGCATGGCACTTCGACCTGTCAAACGCGTGGGCGTGACAAACCCACGCCTGTCTCGAGGTTCGGTGAATTCTGCGCCGGACAGGACAGCACCGGCCCGCGGCAGCGCTCTTTTTCCTGGAAATCCAAGGCGAACCGGCCGAAATCTGTACCGGAGCCTTGCCTCGGGGGAGGCCGGGCGGCACGGCTTCCGGCCAGAGACCTTACGTGTTCCACCACGCCCGCCCCGCCGGTCCGCCGCCGGCCCGCGGCCGACGGAGTGAGCGACCCCGATGACGACGCCGCCCGACGCCCCCTCCCGCGATCCCCTCGCGGACGCCCTGCGCAAGCTCGACGCGGCCCTGTCGCGCCTGGAGGCGGCCGCGATCCGGCGCCTCGAATCCGAAGACTCGCCGGACGACCGCGACACGGAACTGTCTCTGATGACCGAGGACCGCGCCCGCCTCGCCGCCGCCCTCGACGCGGCGAGCGCCCGCCTCGCGCAGGTGGAGGCGAATTCGGGCGAGGTCGGGCAGCGGCTCGACAGGGCCATCGCGGCCGTGGCCGGCGTGCTGGAGAGACATTGACGCGATGCCGATCATCACCGTCACCATCGACAACCGCACCTACCGGATGTCCTGCGGGCAGGGCGAGGAAGCCCACCTCACCGCCCTCACCGACGACCTGAGCGAACGCATCGGGAAGATGCGCGAGAGCTTCGGGGAGATCGGCGACATGCGCCTGCACGTCATGGCCGCGCTCACCATCTCGGACGAGCTCGTCGACCTGCGCAAGCGCCTCGCCGCCATGGAGACCGAGGTCGCCTCGGCCCGCTCCGTGGTGGATGCCGCCTACCGGGCGCGGGACGAGGCGGCGGCGCGCACCGCCGAGGGCATCGAGCGCGCCGCGAGCCGGATCACCCGCCTCGCCGACGCCTTCACCAGCCGCTCCGGCGCGGCGGCGCTCACGGGCTCCGAACCGTCCTAGAGCCGGAGCCGACCAATTCGGCTCACGCAGTTCCGTCATTGCGAGCGACAGCGAAGCCATGACGACGACGGATCCGCCGACGGATGTGGCTCGACCCGGTCGGCCACGGCCCTCGGCCCGCCCGGAACGGGGCCGTCGAAAACCCGCGCCACCCGCACGGCATCGGGTTTGAGATCGAACAGTGATGCGCTACTTTGTATACTGAATTCAGACGGAGGCGGGGGGATGGCCGACTGGCGCGGGGAACGGAAGGCCCGCGACGCGCGCCTTGAGGCGGGCCGCGCCCTCGCGCGCGGAAAGGTGGTGCCGTCCGGCGAGGCCACCGCCCTGCTGGAGGCGATTCTTCGCCCCGGCGACCGGGTCTGCCTGGAGGGTGACAACCAGAAGCAGGCGGATTGCCTCGCCCGCGCCCTCTGCCGCTGCGACCCGGAGAGGGTCCACGGCCTGCACATGGTGCAGTCGGGCATCGTGCTGCCGGAGCACCTCGACGTGTTCGAGACCGGCATCGCCGAGCGGCTGGACTACTCCTACTCCGGCCCCCAGGGCGCCCGCGTCGCGCGGATGCTCTACGGCGGGCAGATCAAGCTCGGGGCGGTGCACACCTACCTCGAACTCTTCGCCCGCTACTTCATCGACCTCACGCCGCACGTGGCGCTGATCGCGGGCGTCTGCGCCGACCGGGAGGGCAACCTCTATACGGGGCCGAACACCGAGGACACACCGACCATCGTAGAGGCGACGCACTTCAAGAACGGTGTCGTCGTCGCGCAGGTGAACGAGATCGTGGACCGGGTGCCACGGGTCGACATCCCCGGGGACCGGGTGGACTTCGTGGTCGAGGCGGACACGCCCTTCTTCGTGGAACCGCTCTTCACCCGCGATCCGGCACTGATGACCGAGACGCAGATCCTCATCGCCATGATGGCGATCAAGGGGATCTATGCGGAGTACGGCGTCCGCCGCCTCAACCACGGCATCGGCTTCGGGACGGCGGCCATCGAGTTGCTGCTGCCGACCTATGGCGAGAAGCTCGGGCTCAAGGGCGAGATCGCCACGCATTTCGCCCTCAACCCGCACCCGACGCTGATCCCGGCGATCGAGTCGGGCTGGGTGAAGCAGGTCCACTGCTTCGGCTCCGAGGTCGGGATGGACCGCTACATCCGCGAGCGACCGGACGTGTTCTTCACGGGGGCGGACGGGTCGCTCCGCTCCAACCGCGCGCTGTGCCAGACGGCGGGCCTCTATGCCTGCGACATGTTCATCGGCGCGACCCTCCAGATCGACCTGATGGGCCATTCCTCCACCGTCACGCAGTCGCGCGTGGCGGGCTTCGGCGGGGCGCCCAACATGGGCTCGGATCCGCACGGCCGCCGCCACCCCTCCGACGCCTGGATGAAGGCGGGGCGGGAGGCGCAGATCACCGGCGATCCGGCGCTGATGCGCGGGCGCAAGCTCGTGGTCCAGTTGGTCGAGACCTTCGGCGACAAGCTCGTCCCGACCTTCGTGGAACGGCTCGACGCGATGGAATTGGCGAGCAAGATCGGGCTCGAACTGGCGCCGGTCATGATCTACGCCGACGACGTCACCCACATCGTCACCGAGGAGGGGATCGCGAACCTCCTCCTCTGCCGCGATGCGGACGACCGCGAGCAGGCGATCCGGGGGGTGGCGGGCTACACGGAGATCGGCCGGGGCCGCGACCGGGCGAAGGTGGAGGAACTGCGGGCGCGGGGCATCATCCGGCGCCCGGAGGACCTCGGCATCGAACCCCTCGACGCCGACCGCTCGCTGCTCGCCGCGCGCTCGATCAAGGATCTCGTGCACTGGTCCGGCGGCCTCTACGAGCCGCCCGCGAAGTTCAGGAACTGGTGATCGTTCCCCCTCCCCCTTGCGGGGAGGGGTCAGGGGTGGGGGTGGTGCCGAACGAAGCGCGGCGGTGCCTCCTGAACCACCCCCACCCCCTTACCCCTCCCCGCAAGGGGGAGGGGAGCACGCCTGTGAGGACACGGCCGGATGGAATCCCTGACGTTCCGCCACACCACGACGAAGCCGCTGCCGGGCACGAAGCCCCAGGCGATCACCGGCGTCGTGGCCTCCGGCAACCTGGAGATCCTGCTGGAGCGGGTGCTGCCGCCGGACGCGGTGGAGGTCGCCATCGAGACGCCGATCGCCGGCTACGGCCCGGTCTGGGAGGCGGTGGTGGCGGATTTCGTCGCCCGCGCGCAGCCGGGCGGCGTGCGCATCTCGATCAACGACGGGGGCGCCCGGCCCGACACCGTCTCCCTGCGCCTGCTCCAGGGCGCCCGGCTGATGGAGGCGTGAGATGGCAGGACCCTCGGCCGGACCCGACCGCGACCGCCTGAGCTGGTACGAGGCCAGCGCCCGCCAGCGCCTCGACGCCCTCCTCGATCCAGGCAGCTTCACCGAGGCGCTGGGCCCGGAAGAGCGGCGGATGAGCCCGCATCTGCCCCTGTTCGACCTGCCCCGCGCCTTCGACGACGGCATCGTCGTCGGCACCGGCACCCTCGACGGGCGCCCCGTCTACGTCGCCGCCCAGGAGGGCCGGTTCATGGGCGGGGCGTTCGGGGAGGTCCATGGCGGCAAGCTCGTCGGCCTGCTCCGGGCGGCGGTGGAGGGCAGGCCCGCCGCCGTGCTGCTCCTCCTCGATACCGGCGGCGTGCGCCTGCAGGAGGCCAATGCCGGCGAGACCGCCATCGCCGAGGCGATGCGCGCCATCACCGAGGTTCGCGCCGCCGGAGTGCCGGTGGTGGGGCTGATCGGCGGCCGGGCCGGGTGCTTCGGCGGGGGCGGGCTCATCGCCGGCACCTGCTCACGGCTGGCGGTCTCCGAGGGCGGCCGCATTTCGGTCTCCGGGCCGGAGGTGATCGAGACCAACAAGGGCGCCGAGGAATTCGACTCGAAGGATCGCGCGCTCGTCTGGCGCACCATGGGCGGCAAGCACCGGCGCCTGATCGGCGGGGCCGACGCCTTCTGCGACGACACGATCGCCTCCTTCCGCGCGGCGGCCCTGTCGCTGATCGCCGACGCCCCGGCCTTCGACCTCGACACGCTCATGGCCGAGCAGGCCCGCCTGCGCGAGCGGATCGAGCGGTTCGGGGAGTGCCGCGACGGGACGGAGATCTGGGCGCGCCTCGGCGTCAACGATCCGGACGCGGTGCCCTCCCTGGACACCCGCGCCTTCGACGAGACCGTGGCGCGGATAGGGGAGGCGGCCCATGACGCTCGCTGAGATCCTGGCCTCCCTCTTCCCCGGGGGCCACGCCGTCGCGGTGACGGACGGTCTCGTTTCCGGGGACGGCCCCTTCGAGGGCGGACGCCTGCGGGTGATCGGGATCGACGGCGACACGCCGCTCGGCGTCGAGGGCGCCCTCGACCTCGCGGGTCATGTCCTCGACGCGGTGCGGGCGGGGGACAGGGCGCCGATCCTGGTGGCCGTCGATTCCGACAGCCAGCGGATGAGCCGCCGGGACGAGTTGCTCGGCCTCAACGAATGCCTCGCCCACCTCGCCAAGGCGCTGCTGCTCGCGGACCGTCACGGCCACCCCACCGTGGGGCTGCTCTACGGGCATTCGGCGGCGGGCGCCTTCATCGCCACGGCGCTGGCGACGCGGGTGCTGGCGGCCCTGCCGGGCGCCGCCCCGAGCGTGATGGACCTGCCCTCCGTCGCCCGCGTCACCAAGCTGCCGTTGGAGACGCTGCAGGAGATGGCGCACTCGACACCGGTCTTCGCGCCCGGCCTCGACAACATGCTCGCGATGGGCGCCGTCCACGCGGTGCTCGATCCCGACACGGCCCTCGGCCCCCAGATCCGCGACCTCATCGCCGCCCTGCCGGAGCGGGACGAGCGGGACCGGCTCGGCCGGGAGCGAGGCGGGCGTCCGGTGGCGCAGGCGGTGGCGGAGGTGGTGGCCGGGCAGGTCCGTGGCGGCTGAGCCCGCCCGCCACGATCTCGTCGCGGCCGATCCCGCCGCTTGGGCGGCGATGCTCGCGACCCGCCCCGACCTCGAAGGGCTGCCGCACGTGGCCCGGTGGGCGCAGGACGGTCGCCCGCTGATCGTCCGGCGCCTCTATCCGGGGGAGGAGAGGGGCCTCGTCCCCCTCGGCCTGCCCCTGCCCCCCGCCGCCGGCAAGCGCCGGATCGGCCTTGCCCTCCCGGCCGAGGCGCTGAAGCCGGTGGCGGCGCCGGACCTCGCCGAAGCCGCCCCCCACGCGCCCGCCGCGTGGCGACCCACCCTCGACGCCCTGCTGGCGCTCGCGGCCGGGCACGCCCTCACGGTCCGGCCCTTCGGCGCCCTGCTGTGGCAGGCGGTGACGGGGCTGACCTACCTCGGCGCCACCTCCGACCTCGACCTGCTCTGGCCCTGCCCCGGCCCGGTTCCGCGCACGCTGCTCGCCGGCTTGGCGCGGATCGACGCCACGGCACCGATGCGCCTCGACGGGGAGGTTCTGCTGCCGGACGGGGGAGGCGTGCAGTGGCGGGAGTTGCACGAGGCGCCGGAGGGCGGGAGCGTGCTGGTGAAGGCGCTCGACCGCGTGGCGATGAAGCGGTCGGACGAGCTGGTGCGCTAAAAGCGCCGCATCGTACCTGTGCCGTCGTTGCGAGCGAAGCGAAGCAATCCAGGGACACGCCACATCCGGCAACGGCCCACATCCTGGATTGCGTCACGGCGTTCGCGAACATGCCGAGGATCGTCGCGGGCAACCAGTCCCGTCGCCGTCCGTCCCGTCAGAGCGAGCCGCACCCATGACCCTCGCGATCCTCCTCTCCGGCCAGGGCAACCAGCACCCGGACATGTTCGCCCTCACCGCCGACCGGCCGGAGGCGCGGGCCGTGTTCGAGGCGGCCCGGCCGCTCCTCGGCGCCGACCCGCGCGATCTTGCCGGAGCGGCGGAGGGGCTGCACGGTAACCGCGTCGGGCAGGTCCTGTGCTGCGTCGCGGCCTTGGCGGGCTGGAGCGTCATCGCGGCGGGCCTGAACGGCCGGTCGATCGTGGCGGGCTACAGCATCGGCGACCTCGCCGCCTGGGGCGTCGCCGGGCGCTTCGACGCCCCGACCGTCCTGCGCCTCGCCGCCGCCCGGGCCGAGGCGATGGACGCGGCCTCGGGGGAGGGGTTCGGCCTCGCCGGGATCCGCGGCCTCGGGCGCGACACCCTCGACGGCCTGATCCGCCGGCATGACTGCCATCTGGCGATCCGCAACGCCGCCGACAGCTTCGTCGTCGGCGGCCGACGGGACGACCTCGATCCCCTCTGCCGCGAGGCCCTGGCCCGCGGGGCGCAGCGCGCCGTCCCCCTCGCCGTGGCGACGCCCTCGCACACGCCGCTCCTGGCCGCCGCGAGCGACCGGTTCCGGGCGCTCCTTGCCGGGGCGGAACTGCACCAGCCGCCGCCCTCGGCGCCGCGCCTGCTGAGCGGGCTCGACGGCGCGGCGGTCTTCCGGCCGGAAGCCGGGCTCGACAAGCTGGCCCGGCAGGTCTCGCAGACCCTCGATTGGGCCGCCTGCCTTGACGCCTGCGGCGAGTACGGCGCGACGCATGTCCTCGAACTGGGCCCCGGCCACGCCCTCGCCACGATGGCCCAGGCCGCCCTGCCGGGGGCGAGGGTCCACGCCCTCGACGCATTCCGTTCGGCGGAGGGCGTGCGGGACTGGATCGCCAGGCCGTAGATCCCCCCGCATTGCCGCCGCACGCCATGCGGGCGGCGCTGAAACCGGGGCCGGGCCGGATGGGCTGGCCCCACCCGCCGGGCTGGTCCATATCCGCCCCATCCACCCGCAACAGGGGAGCCGCGCCGTGAAGACCTATCAACTCTACATCGACGGCCAGTTCGTCGATCCGGTCGAGGGCGAGTGGTTCGACTCGGTCGATCCCTATCGCGGCGAGCCCTGGGCCAGGATTCCCCGCGCCTCCAAGACCGATGTCGACCGGGCCGTGGCGGCGGCCAAGCGCGCCATGACCGAGGGTCCCTGGGCGGGCATGACCGCCTCCGCCCGGGGCAAGGTCCTGCGGCGCATCGGCGACATCGTGGCCCGCGAGGCGCAGCACCTCGCGGAGGTCGAGACCCGCGACAACGGCAAGCTCTTCGCCGAGATGCACGGCCAGACCCGGTACCAGCCGGAATGGTGGTATTACTTCGCGGGCCTCGCGGACAAGATCGAGGGCGCGCAGGTCCCGATCGACAAGCCGGAGACCTTCGCCTTCACCACTCACGAGCCGGTGGGCGTGGTGGGCGCGCTCACCGCCTGGAACTCGCCGCTGCTCTTCGTCGCCTGGAAATGCGCCCCGGCGCTGGCGGCGGGCTGCGCCGTGGTGATCAAGCCCTCGGAATTCGCCTCCGCCAGCACGCTGGAATTCGCCGGGCTGATGAAGGAGGCGGGCCTGCCGGACGGGATGTTCAACGTCGTGACCGGCTACGGCGCCGAGACCGGCGCGGCGATCGTCGATCACCCGGACGTGGCCAAGATCACCTTCACCGGCTCCGACGTCACCGGGGCGCGGATCTATGAGCAGGCGGCCAAGCAGATCAAGCGCGTGGCCCTGGAACTCGGCGGCAAGTCGCCCAACATCGTCTTCGCCGACGCCGACCTGAAGATGGCCGCCGCCGGCGCCATCTCCGGCATCTTCGCGGCTACCGGCCAGACCTGCATCGCGGGATCCCGCCTGCTGGTGCAGAACAGCATCCGCGAGGAGTTCACGGCCCGGCTGATCGAGCTCGCGAAGTCGGCCAAGCTCGGCGACCCGATGGATGCGGGCACCAACATCGGCCCCATCACCACGCCGCCGCAGTACCAGAAGGTGCTCGACTACATCGCGGTGGCCAAGGGCGAGGGCGCCCGCTGCGTCTTCGGCGGCGGCCCGGCCACGGGGGAGGGCGTCAGGGGCGGCCAGTTCGTCCAGCCGACCATCTTCGCGGACGTGACGAACTCCATGCGGATCGCGCAGGAGGAGGTATTCGGCCCCGTCCTCTCCATCATCGGCTTCGAGGACGAGGCCGAGGCGCTGAAGTTGGGCAACGACGTGATCTACGGCCTCGCGGCGGGCGTGTGGACGCAGGATATCGGCCGGGCCATGCGCATGTCGAAGGGCCTCAAGGCCGGGACCGTCTGGGTGAACACCTACCGGGCGGTGAGCTACATGATGCCCTTCGGCGGCATGAAGCGCTCCGGCCTCGGCCGCGAGAGCGGCATCGAATCGATCCGCGAATATCTCGAGACCAAGAGCGTGTGGATCTCCACGAGCCGCGACGCGCCGGAGAACCCTTTCGTGATGCGGTGAGAGGATGTCTCCCCTCCCTCCCCCGCACTGGGGGGAGGGACATGAGGCGGTGAAGCCTGTGATGCGCTATGCCCTCACGATCCTCGCCCTCCTCGCCGTGGCCTGGATCGCGTTTCATCTGCGGTAGCGCCCGAGGAAAGCCCATGACCGACGGACCGCACGGCCTCGACCGGGGGCTTACCAACTACGGCGACCGGGATTTCGCCCGCTACCTGCGGCGCTCCTTCGCCCGGTCCATGGGGATCTCGACGCGCCTGCTCGAAAAGCCGGTGGTCGGCATCGCCATGACGCCGTCGGGCTTCAACAACTGCCACCGCGGCATGGACGACCTGGTCGAGGCGGTCTCCCGCGGGGTGCTGGCGGCAGGCGCCCTGCCACGGCCGTTTCCCACGGTGTCGCTGGGGGAGGTTTTCCTCAATCCCACCAGCATGATGTACCGCAACCTGATGGCCATGGACACCGAGGAGATGATCGGCGCCCAGCCCATGGATGCGGTGGTGCTGATCGGCGGCTGCGACAAGACCGTGCCGGCCCAGCTGATGGGCGCGGCGTCGGCCGACCTGCCGGCGATCCAGCTCGTCACGGGGCCGATGTCCACCGGCCGTCACCGGGGCCAGCGGCTCGGCGCCTGCACCGACTGCCGGGGCTTCTGGGCGAAGTACCGGGCCGGGACCGTCGATGCGGAGGAGATCGCCGAGGTCGAAGGGCGGCTCTCCGTCACCGCCGGGACCTGCGCCGTCATGGGCACCGCCTCGACCATGGCCTGCATCGCGGAGGCGCTGGGGATGTCGCTGCCCGGCACGGCGGCGATCCCTGCCGTCCACTCCGACCGGCTCGTCGCCGCCGAGGAGACCGGCCGGGCCGCCGTCCGCCTGATCAAGACGAGGATCCGGCCCTCCCGGGTCATCACGCGCCACTCGGTGGAGAACGCCATCCGCGTGCTGATGGCGGTGTCGGGCTCCACCAACGCCATCGTCCACCTCACGGCCATCGCCGGGAGGCTCGGCATCCGCATCCCCTACGAGCGGTTCAACGCTATCTCCGACGAGACCCCCGTGTTGGTGGACCTGAAGCCGGTCGGCGAGGGCTACATGGAGGATTTCCACGCGGCGGGCGGCATGGGCGCCCTGCTGCGCGAGTTGCGCCCCCTCCTCCACCTCGACACCGTGGATGTCGAGGGCCGCACCCTGGCCGAGCGGCTTGACGAGCCGGAACCGTGGGTGGACCGGGCGGTGATCCGCCCGTTCTCCGATCCGGTCTCGCCCCAGGGCGGGCTGATCGCCCTGGGCGGGAGCCTCGCCCCCGACGGGGCCATCTTCAAGCGCGCCGCCGCGACGCCCGCCCTGTTCGAGACCGAGGGGCGCGCGGTGGTGTTCACCGGCCTGGAGGACCTGTCCGCCCGGATCGACGATCCCGACCTCGATGTCACGGCCGACGACATCCTCGTCCTGCAGAATGCGGGCCCCCACGCCGCCGGGATGCCCGAGGCCGGCTATCTGCCCATCCCGAAGAAGCTCGCGAAGGCCGGGGTGAAGGACATGGTGCGCGTGTCCGATGCGCGCATGTCCGGTACGGCCTTCGGCGCCATCGTGCTGCACGTCTCGCCCGAGGCGGCGGTGGGCGGCCCCCTGGCGGCGGTGCGCGACGGCGACCGCCTCCGGCTCTCGGTGCGCGAGAAGCGGATCGACCTGCTGGTCGAGCCGGAGGAGATCGCCCGGCGCCTCGCCGCCCACACCCCGCCGCCGGTCCCGGCGCGGGGCTACAAGGCCCTCTACCGGCGCAGCGTCACCCAGGCGCCGGAGGGCTGCGACTTCGACTTCCTGGCCGGACCGTCACCCGACCACCCTTGATCCGGGCGGCCCCCGGGGCCATCGTCCCGACAAACTGAGAGGAAACGATGACGCGCGCCTGCATCGTGGGCTGGGCCCACACCCCCTTCGGCAAGCTGGAGGACCCCGACACCGAGAGCCTCATCGCCCGCGTCTCCGGGGAGGCCCTGTCCCACGCCGGCGTGGCGGCCTCCGAGGTCGACGGCATCTATGTCGGCGTCATGAACACCGGCTTCTCGAAGCAGGGGTTCGAGGGCTCCCTCGTCGCCACGAACCAGCCCGACCTGGCGCACGTGCCCTCGACGCACCTGGAGAACGCCTGCGCCACCGGCTCGGCCGCCCTCTACGCCGCCCTCGACTTCGTGGATAGCGGCCGGGGGCGGATCGCTTTGGTGGTCGGCGCCGAGAAGATGACGGCCAAGTCCGTCGCGGAGACCGGCGACATCCTGCTCGGCGCCTCCTACCGGAAGGAGGAGGCCGAGATCGAGGGCGGCTTCGCTGGCGTGTTCGGGCGGATCGCGGCGAACTACTTCCAGCGCTACGGCGACCGCAGCGAGGAACTGGCCCGCATCGCCGCCAAAAACCATCACAACGGCGTCGCCAACCCCTACGCGCAGATGCGCAAGGATTTCGGCTTCGACTTCTGCAACCGCGTCTCGGACAAGAACCCCTACGTCGCCGCGCCCCTGCGCCGGACCGACTGCTCCCTGATCTCGGACGGCGCCGCCGCCCTCGTGGTGGCCGACGCCGAGACCGCCGCCCGCCTGGAGCGCGCCGTGGGCTTCCGCGCCCGCGCCCAGGTCAACGACATCCTCCCCCTCTCCCGCCGGGACCCGACCGCCTTCGAGGGCGCCCGCCGCGCCTGGGCCAAGGCCCGGGAACAGGCCGGGATCGCCAACGAGGACCTCTCCTTCGTGGAGACCCACGACTGCTTCACCATCGCGGAACTCATCGAGTACGAGGCGATGGGTCTGGCCGCGCCGGGCGAGGGCTACCGGATCGTCCGCGAGGGCATGACGGAGAAGGGCGGCAAGCTGCCGGTCAATCCCTCGGGCGGCCTCAAGTCCAAGGGCCACCCCGTCGGCGCGACCGGCGTGTCCATGCACGTCATGGCCTGCCTGCAGCTCATGAACGAGGCGGGCGACATGCAGATCCCCGGCGCCGAACTCGCCGGCGTGTTCAACATGGGCGGCGCGGCGGTCGCCAACTACGTGTCGATCCTGGAGCGGCGGCGATAGGATGACGGGACTCCGGTATGATACCGTCATACCGGGGTGTTCGACCGTTCCGTTGGGGGATCGCATGGCCGCCGCCGAGAAGCGCACGTTCAGTCTACCGGCCGAACAGGCCGCCTTCATCGATGCCCAGGTGAAATCGGGCACCTTCGCCAGCGCGAGCGAGGTCGTGCGTGCCGGCCTTCGCGCACTGCAGGAACGGGACGCCGCCGTCGAGCGATGGCTTCGCGAGGATGTGGCGACGACCTACGACCGCTGGCGGACCGATCCGTCCCTCATACTCACGCCGGAGGACATGGTCGAGCGGATGCGGCGACGCCACGCCTCCCGCCTGAACGGCGAAGCATGAAGCGGCGGCGTGTCGTCTACACGCCGGACGCCGCCAACGACCTGGACTCACTCTACGATTACATTGCCGACACGGCCGGGCCTGCGGTCGCCGCGGATTATGAAGAGCGGATCCTCCGCTTCTGCGCAGGGCTCGGTCTCGGCGCCGAGCGCGGAAGCCTTCGCGACGATATCCGTCCGGGGCTGCAGGTCATCGGTTTCGAACGGCGAGTCGCTGTGGCCTTCGCCGTCGAAGACGATCGCATCGTGATCCTGCGGATTTCTTCCGGGGGCCGCGACTGGAGCGGCGCCTTGCGCTGAGATCCGCGCGGAGCGAATCTCTTCCCCTCAGCCCACCTTCTCCAGCGCCTGCGCGATGTCGGCGATCAGGTCCTCGACGTTCTCCAGCCCGATCGAGAGCCGCACCGTCTCCGGCCCGACGAAGGCGATGGCCTTCTCGCGGTCCGGCAATTGCCGGTGGGTGGTCGTGGCGGGGTGGATCGCCAGGGTCTTGATCTCGCCGATGTTCACGAGGTGCGACACAAGATCGAGGGAGGCGATGAAGGTCTTCGCCGCGCTCTCGCCGCCCTTGAGGGCGAAGGTGAAGATCGCGCCGGGCCCCTTCGGCGTGTAGCGGGCGGCATTCGCCTCGCCGGTCTGGCCGGGGAGGCCGGGATAGCTGACCCACGCCACCGCCGGGTGGTCCCGCAGGAAGGCGGCCACGGCCTTGGCGTTGGCGCAGTGCCGCTCCATGCGCAGCGGCAAGGTCTCGATGCCGGTGAGCGTCAGGAAGGCGTTCATGGGCGACAGGCCCGGCCCGAGGTCGCGCAGGCCGAACAGGCGGCAGGCGACGGCGAAGGGCGTCTCCGGGAAGCGCTGGGGGATGACGAGGCCGTCGTAATCCGGCCAGGGCTCGTTGATGAGGTCGTAGCCGCCGGCCTTCACCCAGTCGAAGGTGCCGCCATCGCAGATCATGCCGCCGATCACTTGGCCCGAGCCCGCCAGGAACTTCGAGGTCGAGTGCACCACGATGTCCGCGCCGTGGGCGATCGGCCGGATCAGCGCGGGCGAGGCAAGGGTGTTGTCGACGATGAGCGGCAGGCCGTGACGCTTGGCCACCGCCGCGATCCCTTCGAGATCGGTCACGAACCCGCAGGGGTTCACGATGGATTCGCAGACGATCGCCTTGCACTCCGGCGTGATCGCCGCCTCGAAGTCGGCGGGCTCCATGCCCGTGGCGAAGCGGGGCTTCAGGTCGTAGCGACCGTCGAGGCGGCGCATCAGGCCGAGCGACCCGCCGAAGAGGCGCGGGGAGGCGACGTAGGAATCGCCCGAGCGCATCAGCGTCATCAGCACGAGGAGCACGGCCGACTGGCCGGAGGCCACCGCGACGGCGGCCTTGGCCCCCTCCAGGGCGGCGACCCGGCGTTCCAGGGCGGCGACGGTGGGGTTCGAGCCCCGGGAATAGGAGAAGCCGGTCTTGCGCACGGCGAAGATGTCCGCCGCCTGCTCGGAGGATTCGAACACGAAGCCGTTGGTGAAATAGATCGGCTGCGCCCGCGCACCGGTGGCCGGATCGGGGGCGGCGCCCGCGTGGATCGCCAGGGTCGCGAACCGGTGCTGTCGGCTGTCGTCGGTCATGGAACTCATCGGCTTTTGGCCCGGCACGTCTGGAACCGGCATCCGCGATTCCCGGCGCGCCGGAGCGCGGCGGCGCCCGTTATGCCTCAGGCCGCCCGGCGGATGAAGGAGCGCAGGGTTCGGACCAGGGTTGTCGGCTCGTAGGGCTTGGGGATGAAGCGTGCCCCGTCGGGCATGTCGTTCGGGCCCGGCGTCCCCATCCCGGACACCACCAGCACCGGGATCCCCGGCCAGCGGTGGGCGACGAGGCGGGCGAGGGCGAAGCCGTCCATCGAGCCCTGGGGCATGTCGACGTCGGTCATCAGGACCTCGACGTCTCTCCGATTCTCCAGCACGGCCAAGGCCTTGTCGGCGTGCGACGCCTCCAGCACCGTGAAGCCCGCATCGGCCAGGGTGTCGGACGCCTCCATCAGGAGGAGGCCGTCATCCTCGACCAGAAGAACGACCGGTTGCTCGGAGGGGCTGTCCGTCATCAGGCCAGGGGGAGTTCCATGAAAGAGGCGTCTACCGGCGGCCCTATTCGCCGCGCTGCCCTGCGTCAAGGCGCCCGGGACCGGGCGCGGGGCGATGCCGCGCCCGGTCCCGGTGGACGGCCTGGGCGACTCAGGCCGCCTCCTCGCGCTTGCCGAGGCGCTTGTCGAGGTAGGTGTCGACGGTCTGGGTCAGCTCGTCGACCTTGCCGTCGAAGAAGTGGTTCGCCCCGTCCACGATCTGGTGCTCGATGATGACGCCCTTCTGCGTCTTCACCTTCTCGATCACCGGCATCACCTCGCGGGCGGGGGCCACGCGGTCCTCGGAGCCGTGGACGAACAGGCCGGAGGAGGGGCAGGGCGCCAGGAAGGTGAAATCATAGCGGTTGGCCATGGCCGCGATGGAGATGAAGCCCTCGATCTCCGGGCGGCGCATCAGGAGCTGCATCCCGATCCACGAGCCGAAGGAGACACCCGCGATCCAGCACGCCTTGGCCTCCGGGTTGACCGCCTGCACCCAATCCAGGGCGGCGGCGGCGTCGGAGAGTTCGCCCGAGCCGTGGTCGAAGGAGCCCTGGCTGCGGCCGACCCCGCGAAAATTGAAGCGCAGGGCTGCGAATCCGCGGTTGGCGAACGTGTAGAAAAGGTTGTACACAATTTGATTGTTCATGGTGCCCCCGAATTGCGGGTGCGGGTGCAGCACGATGGCGATGGGCGCGCCGCGCTTCTTGGGGGCTTGGTACCGGCCCTCCAGGCGGCCGGCGGGACCGGTGAAGATGACCTCAGGCATGTTCGTCCTCTCGCTCCGTCGCCCTCGCCGTGGGATGCCGCGCCGCAACGGGCCGCCTTGACTCAAGGGATGCACGCCATAAAAGCGCTCTTAGAACAATTCTAGGTGATTAGAATAGTTCTAAAGAGTAGCGAGATCCAGTGATCGGCAACCCGTCCGGGACTCTCCCGGCCGGAGGGACCGGTATTTCCGTCGGCGCGCCTTAACACGGCGAACCACCCCGCGTGCAAGCAAATCGCACGCTCGCAGGAGACGAAACGTTCGGTGATGGGCACGCAGCGCGCCTACCTCGACCACAACGCGACCGCCCCGGCTCGTCCGGCCGTGGCGGAGGCGGTGGCGCGCGCGCTCCTCCTGCCGGGCAATCCGTCCTCGATCCATGCCGAGGGCCGGGCGGCCCGCGTGGTGCTGGAGGCGGCCCGCGCCGAGGTGGCGGCCCTGGTCCATGCCAAGCCGGCGCAGGTGGTCTTCACGAGCGGCGGCACCGAGGCCGCGAACGCGGTCCTATCCGGCGCCCTGCGGCGCGGGGGCCTGCCCGCGCCGACGCGCCTTCTGTTCAGCGCCACCGAGCATCCCTGCGTGGCGGCGGGTCATCGCTTCCCGGCGGAGGCGTGCGAGACTCTGCCGGTGGACGGCGCGGGTGTTCTCGATCTCGCGCATCTCGAAGCCCGTCTGGCCGCACTGCGGGACGAGACGGTGCTGATCTCGGTGCATGCCGCCAACAACGAGACGGGCGTCGTCCAGCCGCTGGCCGACATCGTGGCGCTGGCCAAGGCCCATGGCGCGGCCCTCGTCCACAGCGACGCGGTGCAGGCGATGGGCAAGATCGCCGTGGATTTCGTTGGGCTGGGGCTCGATGCGCTCACGCTGTCGGGCCACAAGTTCGCTGCGCCGAAGGGCGTCGGCGCCCTCGTCCTCGCGGAGGGCGTGAGCCTGGAGGCGCCCTTCGTCCGGGGCGGCGGCCAGGAGAAGCGCCTGCGCTGCGGCACCGAGGCCCTTCCGGCGCTGGCCGGGATGGGCGAGGCGGCCCGGATCGCGGCCGCGTCGCGGGAGGCGGAGTCCCTGCGGCTCGGCGCGCTGCGCGACCGGATCGAGGCGGGCGTGCGCGCCTTCGCGCCGGACGCGGTGGTGTTCGGGGCGGGGGCGCCCCGGTTGCCGAACACCCTGAGCTTCGCCGTGCCGGGCCTCGACGCCCCGGCGGCGCTGATCGCCCTCGACCTCGCGGGCGTGGCGGTCTCGTCGGGTTCGGCCTGCTCCTCGGGCAAGGTCGCGCGGTCGGCGACCCTGGCGGCGATGGGGGTCCCTCCGGCGCTGGCGGCGGGGGCGCTGCGGGTCAGTCTGGGCTGGAATACCGTGGAGGAAGATGCGTCACGTCTCCTCCACGCCTTAGAACGGGTCGTGACATCCCTATATGAGAGGCGAGGGCGGGCGGCCTGAGCGCCGCCCTCCAAGCCATCCACACGCTTCCCGGCCCTTGACGCCGGGCATGCCAGGAGACGCTGATGCCTGCCGTGCAGGAAACCATCGATCGGGTCCGCTCGATCGACCTCGACCAGTACAAGTACGGTTTCGAGACCACGATCGAGATGGAGAAGTCCGAGAAGGGCATCTCCGAGGATGTCGTGCGCTTCATCTCGGCCAAGAAGAACGAGCCGGAGTGGCTGCTGGAATGGCGCCTCGACGCCTACCGGCGCTGGCTCACCATGCAGGAGCCGGAGTGGGCGCGCGTCTCCTACGACAAGGTCGACTATAACGACATCTACTACTACGCCGCGCCGAAGCGGAAGGGACCCGAATCCCTCGACGAGATCGACCCCGAGATCCTGAAGACCTACGAGAAGCTCGGCATCCCGCTCCGCGAGGTCGAGGTGCTGGAGGGCATCGCCCCCGAGCGCCGGGTGGCCGTGGACGCGGTGTTCGATAGCGTCTCGGTCGCCACGACCTTCAAGAAGGAGCTGTCGAAGGCCGGCGTGATCTTCATGCCGATCTCCGAGGCCGTGAAGGAGTATCCCGACCTCGTGAAGAAGTACCTCGGCTCGGTCGTGCCGGTGACGGACAACTTCTTCGCGACGCTGAACTCGGCGGTCTTCTCGGACGGCTCGTTCGTCTACATCCCGCCGGGCGTCCGCTGCCCGATGGAGCTGTCGACCTATTTCCGCATCAACGAGCGCGACACCGGCCAGTTCGAGCGCACGCTGATCATCGCGGACAAGGGCTCCTACGTCTCGTATCTCGAGGGCTGCACCGCGCCGAAGCGCGACGACAACCAGCTGCACGCGGCGGTGGTCGAGCTCGTCGCCCTGGAGGATGCCGAGATCAAGTACTCGACGGTCCAGAACTGGTACCCCGGCGACAACGACGGCAAGGGCGGCATCTACAACTTCGTGACGAAGCGCGGCGATTGCCGCGGCGCCCGCTCGAAGATCTCGTGGACGCAGGTCGAGACCGGCTCGGCCATCACCTGGAAGTACCCGTCCTGCATCCTGCGCGGTGACGACAGCCGCGGCGAGTTCTACTCGATCGCGGTGTCGAACGGCATGCAGCAGGTCGATTCCGGCACCAAGATGATCCACCTCGGCAAGAACACGACGAGCCGGATCATCTCGAAGGGCATCTCGGCCGGGCGGTCGCAGAACACCTACCGGGGCCTCGTCTCGGCCCACAAGAAGGCCAAGGGCGCGCGCAACTTCACGAACTGCGACTCGCTGCTCATCGGCGACCAGTGCGGGGCGCACACCGTGCCCTACATCGAGTCGAAGAACGCCTCCGCCGTGTTCGAGCACGAGGCCACCACCTCAAAGATCTCCGAGGAGCAGAAGTTCTACTGCCTGCAGCGCGGCCTCTCCGAGGAGGAGGCGACCGCCCTCATCGTCAACGGCTTCGTCCGCGACGTGCTGCAGCAACTGCCGATGGAGTTCGCCGTCGAGGCCCAGAAGCTGATCTCGATCAGCCTCGAAGGCTCGGTGGGCTGACGGTCACGACAGCTGTGAGCATCCCCCCTCTCCCTTGTGGGGAGGGGTCGGGGTGGGGGTGGTGCCGGATGATGCTCGGCGGTGCCTCCTGAACCACCCCTACCTCCCACTCCTCCGCGCCAGGGGGAGGAGAGCGCCTCGCGCTCGGGGAGAACCACGAATTCAAACAGGACGACCAACCTATGCTCGAAATCAAGAACCTCGTGGTGCAGATCGAGGACAACCGCATCCTCAACGGCCTCAACCTCACCGTGAAGGACGGCGAAGTCGCCGCGATCATGGGGCCGAACGGCTCTGGCAAGTCGACGCTCAGCTACGTCATCGCCGGCAAGGAGGACTACGAAGTCCTCGAGGGCGAGATCCTGCTCGACGGCCAGAACCTCCTGGAGATGGCCCCCGACGAGCGCGCGGCCGCCGGCGTGTTCCTGGCCTTCCAGTACCCGCTGGAGATCCCCGGCGTCGGCACCATGACCTTCCTGAAGGCGTGCCTGAACGCCCAACGCAAGGCGCGCGGCGAGGACGAGCTGTCGACGCCGGACTTCATCCGTGCGGTGAACGGCGCCGCCGACAAGCTCGAGATCAACAAGGAAATGCTCAAGCGCGCCCTCAACGTCGGCTTCTCCGGCGGTGAGAAGAAGCGCATGGAGATCCTGCAGATGGCGCTGCTCCAGCCGAAGTTCTGCGTGCTGGACGAGACCGATTCCGGCCTCGACATCGATGCGCTGCGCATCGTCTCCGAGGGCGTGAACGCGCTGCGCGCGGAGGGCCGCTCCTTCCTCGTCATCACCCACTACCAGCGCCTCCTGAACCATATCGTCCCGGACGTGGTGCACGTCATGTCCAAGGGGCAGATCGTGAAGTCGGGCGGCAAGGAGCTGGCGCTGGAACTCGAAGCCTCCGGCTACGCCGAGTACCGCACCGGGGAGGCCGCGTGATGGCCGAGGTCAAGAACCTCCGCACGGGCGCCGAGACCGGCCTGTCGGCCCTGTTCGAGGCCGGGCGCAAGAGCTTCGCCACCGAGGAGGCCATCGGCCGCGAGGAGGCGTTCAAGTTCTTCGAGGCCACGGGCCTGCCGAGCCGCCGGGTCGAGGCGTTCAAGTACACCGACCTTCGCGCCGCGATCACCGAGGCGGCCCCGCCCGCCGAGGCCCCCTCGGCCGAGGCCGCCCGCAAGGCGGTCGCCGCCGCCAAGGGCTTCGACACGATCGAGGCCGCCCGGCTGACCTTCGTCAACGGCCACCTGATCCGCGCCCTGTCCGACCTCTCCGGCCTTCCGGACGGCGTGAGCGTGACCCCGATCAACGACGCCATGGGCAAGGGCGACGCGCGCCTGAAGCGCCTCGCCCCCGTGCCCCAGGCGCGCGACAACCCGGTCTACCAGCTGAACACGGCCTTCCTCGCGGACGGCGCGCTGATCAGCGTCGCGGCCGGCGCCAAGCCCGACCGGCCGGTTCACCTGCGCTTCGTGAACACCGGCGCGGACGCCTTCTCCACCGCGACCCGCGTGCTGGTCGATCTGGCCGAGGGGACGGACTTCACCGTGCTGGAGAGCCACGAGGGACCGGACGGGCTGACCTACCAGCCGAACGACGCCCTCGACGTGCATATCGGCAAGGGCGCCGCGTTCCGGCACAGCCGCCTGAACAAGGAAGGCTCGGCCGCCGTCGCCCTCTCGACCATCAGCGTCAAGCTGGAGGACGAGGCGCAGCTGGAGACCGTCGCCGTGGTGACGGGCGCCGTGCTGTCCCGTCACCAGATCTTCCTCAACATCGCGGGGGAGGGGACGAACGTGGTCGTCAACGGCGCCTCCATGCTCCGTGACGGACAGCTCGCCGATTCGACCCTGCTGGCCGACCATGCGGCGGTGGGGGGCGTCGGCCGGGAGCAGTTCAAGACGGTGATCGACGGCAACGCCACGGGCGTCTTCCAGGGCAAGATCATCGTCCGCCAGGCGGCCCAGCAGACCGACGGCAAGATGAAGTCCGACTGTCTCCTCCTCACCGACGAGGGGCAGATGATGAACAAGCCGGAGCTGGAGATCTTCGCCGACGACGTCGCGTGCGGCCACGGGGCCACCTGCGGCGCGCCGGACGACGACCTGCTGTTCTACCTGATGGCCCGCGGCCTGCCCCGCCCCATCGCGGAGAGCCTGCTCGTCCAGGCCTTCCTCGGCGAAGCCATCGAGACGGTCACGCACGAGGGCGCCCGCGCGGTGCTGATCGGCGAGATCGAGGCTTGGTTGGCGGCGCGGGGCTAAGCGCGCCGCGCTCTCCTCCCCCTTATGCGGGGAGGGGCGGGGGGTGGGGGTGGTTCAGGAGGCACCGTTGCGCCTCATCCGGCACCACCCCCACCCCTACTCCTCCCCGCAAGGGGGAGGGAAACCTGTGAGTGAGAAGCGATGAACGCACCCGTCCTCACCCCAACCTACGACGTCGCCGAGATCCGGAAGGAATTCCCGATCCTGGCGGAGAAGGTCTACGGCAAGCCGCTGGTCTACCTCGACAACGCGGCCTCCTCGCAGAAACCCCGCGCCGTGATCGACGCGATGGTCACCTGCATGCAGACCGGCTACGCCAACGTCCACCGCGGCCTGCACTACATGGCGAACGCGGCGACCGAGGGGTTCGAAGGCGCCCGCGAGACGACGCGGCAGTTCCTCAACGCCGCCTCCACGGACGAGATCATCTTCACCCGCAACGCCACCGAGGCCTACAACCTCGTGGCGTCCTCCATGGGCTGGGGCGGGCTGATCGGGGAGGGGGACGAGATCATCCTCTCGATCATGGAGCACCACTCCAACATCGTGCCCTGGCACTTCCTGCGCGAGCGCCGGGGCGCCGTGATCAAGTGGGCGCCGGTGGACGACGAGGGCAACTTCCTCGTCGAGGACTTCGAAAAGCTGTTCACGCCGCGCACCAAGATGGTGGCGATCACCCATATGTCGAACGTACTCGGCACGGTGACGCCGGCGGCCGAGATCGTGCGCATCGCCCACGCCCACGGCGTGCCGGTGCTCCTCGACGGGGCCCAGAGCGCCGTCCACCAGCCCGTGGACGTGCGGGCGCTCGATTGCGACTTCTTCGTCTTCACCGGCCACAAGGTCTACGGGCCGACCGGCATCGGCGTGCTCTACGGGAAGAAGGAGTGGCTGGAGCGCCTGCCCCCCTACCAGGGCGGCGGCGAAATGATCCGCACGGTGAGCGAGGACGCGGTCACCTACAACGATCCGCCCCACCGGTTCGAGGCGGGCACGCCGGCGATCATCGAGGCGGTCGGCCTCGGCGCCGCGCTAGAGTTCATGATGACGCTCGGCCGCGAGAACATCGCCGCGCACGAGGCGGCGCTCACGGCCTATGCCCACGAGCGCCTCGGCGCGATGAACGCGATCCGCATCATCGGCAACGCCAAGGGCAAGGGTGGCGTCGTCAGCTTCGAGATGAAGGGCGCGCACGCCCACGACATCGCCACGGTCATCGACCGGCAGGGCGTGGCGGTGCGGGCGGGGACCCATTGCGCCATGCCGCTGCTGAAGCGCTTCGGCATGACCTCGAGCTGCCGCGCCTCCTTCGGGCTCTACAACACGACCTCCGAAATCGACGCGCTTGCGGAGGCGCTGGCAAAGGCCGAAATGCTGTTTGCCTGATATGGGAACCGGCCGCGCCTTGACCGCGGCGAGGGAAGGGTGAGACCGATGAGCACCGACGCCACCATCACCGGCGGCAACAACACGCCCGCCGTCGAGGGCGCCTCGGCGATCCCGCCGGCCGAGATGGACCGCCTGACAGACGACATCGTCGCGGCCCTCAAATCCGTGTACGACCCGGAGATCCCGGCGGACATCTACGAGCTCGGCCTGATCTACAAGGTCGATATCGACGACGACCGGAAGGTCGCCATCGACATGACCCTCACGGCGCCGGGCTGCCCGGTGGCGGGCGAGATGCCGGGCTGGGTCGAGAACGCCGTCTCGGCGGTGCAGGGCGTTCAATCCTGCTCCGTCACCATGGTGTTCGATCCGCCGTGGGACCAGAGCCGCATGTCCGACGAGGCCCGCGTCGCCCTCGACATGTGGTGAGGGACGGGGCGGGTTAGGATTGCATTAACCCTGTTTCGGCACGGTCTGCCCCTCACACCGAGGCGGGACGGCCTGATGGCTCCGGGATATGTGATCGCGCTGACATGCGAGGCCGCCGGGCTGATCGGACTCGTCGTCGGCCTTCTGCGGATGCGGACCGAGCGGCGGGAGCGGGCGGCCGGCCTGCGGGGCCTCCTCCTCACCGGCAACGCCACCGCCGCCGGCGCAGGCGGCCACCGCTCCGGCGCACCGGCTCCCCACCGCGTGATCGTCGTCCCGACGCCCGCCAACACGCAGCACGACGCCACGGCGGCCCGGGCCGCGCTGCACAGGGCCCTCGGCCTCTACACGCAACTGGACCGCTCAGCCGCCTGACCGATCGCCGGGCATCGCTGTCGCGCGGAGGCGGCCCCGGTGCGATGGATGTATCGCAGGGGGCCCCGTCGCATCGATCCGGACGACGGCAGCGGCCGTTTCCGGAACGGGGAAGCGACAGACAGGGCGCGGGGGCCGGAGAACCGACCAAGTCGGCGGTTGCTGCACCGCCATGGCGACTCGTGCATCGATCAAGTCGGAGGCGTCAGCCGAGACTGGAAACATCGATGCAAAGATAATTCGCTCGCGCCGGCACGCATGAACGGAGTGAGTGCGTGCCGGCGCGAGCGCGTTTCCGGGGAAACTTGGATCATACGCCGCCGCCGTCCTTGCGAGCGTCAGCGAAGCAATCGAGGGCAGCGGGACGTCCCAGAACGAGGCGGCTCCCTGGATTGCTTCGCGTCGCTCGCAAAGACGACCGGGGATCCATCGACGGGTTTTTCAAGTTTTCCGAAGTAATCCCGGTCGAACCGGAACGGCTCAATGCCGCAGGATGAGGTCCAGGCCGCTGCCGCACAGGACGACGGCGCTGAGGGTGAAGAGAAACTTCAGGTCTTCAAGACGGGAGCTCATCACGACCTCAGATGCCTCGTTCGATCCGCGCTGCATCCCCATGGCCGG
>NZ_BPQE01000026.1 GCF_022179085.1 Methylobacterium aerolatum | reverse complement strand
CCTCGACCTCGACTACGCCCGCCGCTGGAGCCTCGCCCGCGACCTCCTCATCCTCGTCCGTACCGTCCCCGCCGTCTTCGCCCAGCGTGGGAGCCGCTGACGGACGGGAATGCCGCCTCGTCTCAGGGACGGGGCGGACCGATCGGTGGGAACCGAACGCGCCGTCGCCGGGTTGTGCAGGCGAATTAGCAAGGACCTCCGACTGGGTCTGGCACCGGTCTTGCGCAGGGATTTGGACAAGCGCCGCCAGTCGCACGGCGCGAAGGATTACCCTGTGGGCGATCCTTCGGTGGCGGTTCGGTCGTGATGCAAGGCCGCGCGTGTCTGGGTGAACCGTGGGCTCGGCGCTCCGTCGCCGTCATGCTGACCCATCACCAGAGGCGGGGGCGACTCGCTGACGACCGGTGCCGTGTCAGGCGCGCGTGATTTCAGGCCGCGTCTACGGCTTCGTCCTTGGCGGCGGGAGCCGCGTCACAAAGGCGCCAGAACTCGAGGAAGCCGGCGGCATAGGCAGCTAGGACGACTGCGGTCCAGTGCATGGTCGAACCCTTTAGGTGCGTCTGGCGGGACCCTAAGCGAAAAAGCTTGACGCTTCCTCGCCGCCATCTCACCGACGAATTTCGGCAACATAACGTCAATTAAGAAACTTTGCACAGTGGGTGCCGCAGCAAATCGTGCGGAACGCCCCGTGCATTGCCCCTCGCGACGTTCCCCTGCCCTCGCGTATCCTCCCATCGACCGGGAATCGGCCGTGGCCGACGCTCCCCGCCGATGATGAGTACCGGCACAATATCGCACGTCTCGTGGCGGTTCTAGGTCTTCCGTTGGGATTGAACCGCTTTCCTCGGAAAACTGTCTCCAACCCAGAGATGCGTTAAATCTTCCGTTACGGAGTGCATGCAACTTTACCGAGATAACGCCAAGCCGGCTGTGGACCGCGAGTTCTGCGCCATGCCCAGTTCCATCAGGCCACAGATCTCACTGGTCGAACGGCGCAAGTCCGAGCGGCGGGCCACCTCGCTCCTGGCTTTCGCCGAGCAGAACAATGGCACACGATTTCCCTGCCGGATCGGGAATATCTCCGATGACGGGGCGATGCTGGAGTTTCTCGGCAGCCACGTGGTTTTGCTGAGCCCGACATTCGATCTGGCCTTGGAGGAGGGTGGCCTCCGGTTCAGCGTCAAGCTGATCTGGCGCAAGGGGCGGACGGCGGGCGTCCTGTTCTGCTCCTGAGGGCCGTGCGCGGCCTGTGCGGAGGCGCGCGGGGGGCGGTTCGTGGCGAAATCCGGCGAATCGCAGCGGCCGGACGGGGCGTTCAGCGTCCGAAGATCGCCATCACCATCGCCACCAGGGTGCCCCCGGCGACCGGCGTCACGAAGCCGAGGAGGGAGATGAGCAGGATCAGCGTGATGGCGGCGTTCTCGCCGCGCCGCCCGGCCGACTTCCGGCCGGGGGGCTCCCAGCGGGGCGGAATCGGTCTCTGTTCGTGATCGAGGAACACGTTCGATCCTGATCGGTTCGCCTATGACCGGGCGCGCAGGCCGGGGGCGGCATCCGTCGCCCCGGTCCCAGCAGCCTCGATGACCCTGGTCCAAGGAGCGAACATGCCGAAAGCCCTGCGGTTCCTTCGCAACTGGCTGGCCCTGTCGGTGCCACTCGGCATCGCCGTGGGCAAGCTGTTGAAGTGGCGCACCCGCCCGATCTCGCGGTGATGGGGCCCGGAGGGCGCCCTTGGGCGTCCTCCGCCCGCCCGTCCGCTCCCCGTTCGCCGCCCCGGCGGCGCGGCCCGGTGCGGCGAAAGCGCGCGAATTCTGTCGACAAAGCCCGGCCACCCGGCGTCGGCGCGGCCGGCGCCTGCTAGGCTCGCGCGTTCATCGCTCGGAAGGGGCGTCATGGTTTGGCTGGGCGTTGCCTGTCTCGTCATCGGATCCTGCGTGGCCGTCGCCGCCCGCCGCTCTCCCCGCCGTCGCCGGATGTTTGAGACGGTGAGCGGGGGGTTGTTCCTGGCCGGCCTCGGACTCGTCGGCGCCGGGTTCGTGCTCGTGGCCTGAGCCGCGCACCCCGCCGCCCGCCTTCCGATGCACTGTGTCGATGCCGACACACAAGTCGTCGCGTTAACCTTTCGCAAAGGATCGCCTCTCCTGCAGGCCATCACTTGTGTTAGCCATCCATCCGTTCGGATCACGGGACGTTTGGAATGGCTTTTAGCAGCACCGTCACCTTGATCGACACGGCCGGGCATTCCTATAACACAGCGTTGCTGAGTAATGCTTACGCCGCAGTCGCGGCGTGGTCGGCCAATATTTACGGCAAGGGCACGATCGATATCCAGATTACGGTGTCGAGCAATACGTCGATCGGCACGGCCAATGGCGGTCCCGCCGTGTCGGTCTACGTCGGCCAGGACGGGGCGAACGGAATCTACCGGGGCGGTGCCGAACAGGAACTCCTCACGGGGGTCGATCAGAACGGATCGGATCCCGATATCCTCATCACCATCGATCCGGCCTTCATCGACCGGTACCTGTTCATCGATCCCGATCCCTCGCACCCGTCCCGCCTGCCGACGAACAAGATCGGCGCGATCCAGATTTTGGAGCACGAGATCGGGCACGGCCTCGGCATCGCCGGCTTCCGGGACCCCGACACCGGCGCGCTCTCCGGCGCGGAATCGCCCTGGGACCGGCTCGTCCACCTCAACGCCGACGGCACGGCGACCTTCACCGGAAGCGCCGCCCAGGCGGTCTATGGCGGGCCGGTCAGCGTCACGACGGAGCACAATGCCGAACAGTATTACCACCTCGGGAACAGCACGCGCGATCCCCTCGCCCTCGACCTGATGGCCGGCTACGGCGCGCCCCTCGGCACGACGATCCCGATCTCCAACCTCGACCTCGCGATCCTGCACGATCTCGGGCTCAAGACCTTCGGAAGCGCCGGCGGCACGGTGCTCGTGGATTCCCTTTTCTACGCCCAGGCCAACCAGAGCGGGGCCCGCGCCCAACTCGATCCGGTGGCCGATTACAACCAGTCCGGCTGGCACGAGGGCCGGGATCCCAACGCCCTGTTCTCGACGACCGGCTATCTCGCGGCCAACATCGATGTGGCCAAGGCCGGCCCGAACCCGCTGACGCACTACGACACCTACGGGTGGAAGGAGGGCCGGGACCCCTCCGCCGCCTTCGACAACGAGCAGTATCTCCTGCACAATCCGGACGTGAAGGCCGCCGGGATCGATCCCCTGGCGCACTATCTCGCCTACGGCCAGTTCGAGGGGCGCCAGATCTACGCGGCCATCGGCAATTCGAGCTCCTTCAACCACGGCTCCTTCGACGCCGAGTACTACCTCCTCGCCAACCCGGACGTGGCCAAAGCCGCCCTCGCCTCCGGCGGAGACAGCTTCGCTTTCGCCTACCAGCACTATGCGGCCTACGGCTGGCACGAGAACCGCAAGGCGGACGCCTATTTCGACCCCGCCTACTACCTCTCCCACAACCCCGACGTCGCCGCCGCGCATGTCGACCCGCTGGCGCATTACGACGCCTTCGGCTGGAAGGAGGGGCGGAACGCCTCGGCCGACTTCAACACCGCCGCCTACCTCGCGGCCAACCCGGACGTGGCGGCGGCGCATGTCGATCCGCTCACCCACTACCTCCAGTGGGGCAACCACGAGGGGCGCCACCTCGCCTGAGGGAGCGTCCCGCCCCTCGCCGGCCGGATCCCGGACGGCGGCGAGCCGTATGGTCAACGGCGCGCCGCCGATGTAGGCCATGGACCTGACAGGAGGGGCGCATGCAAGCCGGAGCGACGACGGACATCGCAGCGGTCCCCGCCGGCCCGCAGGCCCGCTGGCGGCGGTCGCGCCTGACCCTCGCCCTGCTGTCGGCCCTCGCCTTCGTCGCGGGCGTGGCCCTCCTCCAGGGCGCCGAGCCCGCGACCCGGGATGCGGATTTCCTCCGGTTGATGCGATTCATGGCCGCTCTCAAGGGCGGGTTCGCGCTCACCGCCTTCGCCGCCTGCGCGTGGCGCCTCGCCCGGCCCGCCGCTTTCTGGCGTGGCCTCGCCTACGTGGCCGGCCCCCCGCTGATGATCGTCGGCGCCTTCGCCCTCTGGGTGCCCCGCGAGCCCGGCCTCGCCGCCCTCGTCCTCCATGGCGGCCTCTTCGCCGTGGTGGCGGCGGCCCTGACGGATCGCGATTTCGTGCCGGACATCGCTTTGCGGCGGCGCGCCCTCCGGGCAAGCCGCAGCCCGCGCGTCTAAAGCCCCCTCCCCGCGTCCGCGCCGGGCGCGAGCCCCGAGCGGGGCGGGACCGCGCGGCCGGGCTCCCCGCCCCCTTCGCGGCTCCTCCCGTGGCGGGCCATCCTCCAACCCGTCGCTCCCCGAGCCCGCTGACCGGTCCCGGCACCGGGACGGACGGCACGAGAAAGTCACCGATGGACGACGACCTGATCGTGCTGCTCCTGGCCTTCGCCAACGAGAACGCCGAGCTGCGCGACCAACTCGCCACCGCCCAGGACATGCTGGTGGAGACCGCCATCGACGCGGGCAACCTCCATGCCCTCATCGAGGCCGTCCAGATCGAGCGCGATGCCTGGAAGGCCGAGGCCGAGCGCCTCGCCCGGGATCGCGGCGGGGACAGGCACCGTTTCGGCCCGTCCCGGATGGCGACGCCCTCGCGGCGGCTGTGAGGCGCGCCGGCCCGGTCCGGGCCGGGCGGATCAGGCGGTGCCGATCTTGGAAAAGCGCTTCCGCAGGCGATCCCGCTTCAGCCGCGACAGCCGGTCGATCCAGAAGATCCCGTCGAGCTGGTCGATCTCGTGCTGGAGGATCGCCGCCGCGAACCCCTCCGCCGTCTCCTCGTGCGGTGCGCCGCCGAGGTCGGCGTAGCGCAGGGTGACGCGGGCGGGCCGGAGGATCGTTTCGCGAACCCCCGGCATGCTGACGCTGCCCTCGTCATGGGCCGCCGTCTCGGGCGAGGCCGCGACGATCTCCGGATTCACGTAGACCTTCGGCGCATCCTCCGGCCTCAGCCGGGCCACGACGACGCGTCGGAGGATGCCGAGATGGCACGCGGTCAGGCCGAGGGCCGAGACCGCGATCAGCGTGTCCCGCACGTCCTCGGCGAGGGCGGCGAGATCGGGGCCGAAGGTCTCGACCGGAGCCGCCGGCAGGGAGAGGCGGGGATCGGGGTACAGGACGAGGGCGCGCGCGGGCATGGCGGGTCCATCCACCTTCGGTGATGCGGTGACGCGCCCTTCTATCGGGCCGCCGCTATTCCCTGGCGAGGGCGTCCAGCGCCTGCGGCAGCCCGCGCCACGAGAGCGGGATCGCCACATCTTGCCCGCCGGCGTTCCGGAAGACGATCCGCCCCGGAACGGTGGCGGCGCGCCACCGCTTGATCGCGTCGTCCCCGGCGGGGGCGCTCGCGGCGCAGGCGCCCGGCAGGCAGCGCCGCCAGGCGAGTTCTAGGCCGGGCTCCTTCTCGTCCAGCTGCACCCGCACGCTGGAGGGGAAGATGACGTTGGGCGGCAGGATGGTGGTGACCTGCAGCGGTTCGCCGGTCCCCGCGCGGCCGATGGCGATCTGCGCGATGGGCTGGTTCTGCCCCTTCACCTGCATCGACTGCATGGCCTCGCACACCCGCACCGGCTTCTCCGGTGAACCGCCCCGCTGGCACCGGAGGAGCCAGTCGCCGTAGCTCGCGGTGGTCGCCCCCGGCTCGGCCGAGACCGGCGGCGCAGGCTTGGCCGGTGCCGCGGGTTGGGCCCGGGCCGGAAGCGCCGCCGTCAGGCCGAGGACGACCATGCCCGCCAGGACCGCACCGGGGGCGCGCCCCCGGCCCCGGATCGTGATCGTCGGCATGGATCCCCGCCTCCCTACCACCGGACCAGCAGGCTGCCCTTCACGCCGTGATCCTGCAGGCGCTGGCTGCCGACCTGACCGGTATAGGCGATGGACAGGAGTGTCGAGGGACCGACCTGCCAGTCGATCCCGCCCTGGGCCACCAGGGTGTTGCGCGCCACCGGCGCCCCCGAGACCAGGAACGGCTGGGCCGCCGCGCCGAAGGAGTAGAGGGCGGAGGGATCGACGTCGCCGAAGGCCCGGCGGTAGCCGACGAGGCCGCGCAGGAAGAAGGGCGTCCCCTGGCCGAGGATCCCGTCGAGGCGGGCCTGGGTCTGCACGCCCACCGTCGTGGTGCCCATGTCGTAGTCCCGGCCCCGTGCGGTCAGGGCGGCGACGCCGCCACGCTCGCTGAAGGAATCCCGCGCGATGTGGATCGCGGCGGCGCCGAGGAACGGCTCGATATAGCGCTCGGTCGAACCGAGGCGGTAGCCGACCTCGCCGAAGGCTTGGCCGAGGCTGCCGCCGTAGCGGGCGGTCTCGCTCTCCCCGAAGTTCGGGAAGATGACCGCGCGGCGGGTGGAGAGGCTGGTGCCGCCGTAGGTACCGCCCAGGCGCAGCTGCACCGCGTCGAAGTTCGTGCCGGCATAGAGGCCGCCGAAGCCGGTCTCGATCGTGCCGGTGGACTGGCGCGGGGTCACGTCGAGGGCGGTGTAGGTGTAGCCGCCGGCCACGCCCACGCGCCAGCCGTTGTCGAGCCGGGTGTCGACGCCGAGGACGAAGCCGGAGGTCTGCTGGTCGAGGCGGGCGGCGTTGCCGTTGCCGCCCACCGAGCCGAAGGAGCCGAAGCCCTGGCCCCAGGCGACGATGCCCTCGGGCTGGACGAGCTGGGCGGGGGCCACGGAGCCCCGCAGGGGCATCGCCCCCGGCAGGTCGGCGCTGTAGGTGGTGGGCAGGGTGGTGCCGGGCGCGTAGCGCTGGCCGATCCCCTGGATCCCGGCGGTGCCGATCTGGCCGTAGCGCAGGCGATCGAGGATCGCCTCGCGGACGAGATAGGCGGTCTCGTATTGGCCGGCGATCGCGCTGGAGTGGATCTCGCCCGAGAGCGCATCGAAGGCCTGGCGCGCCTGCGGCGCGGAGAGGGCCGCGACCGCGTTGTACAGGCGGCCGCCGAGGCCGGTTGCCTCGATCGCGACCGCCGCGTTGGCCTCGTTGCGGGTGAAGGCCGCCGAGGCGAAGCGGATGTCGTTGCGGGTCAGGACGAGGTAGCCGTTGTTGGCGTCGTAGGCGAGGCTCGGGGTGAGGAAGGCGAAGTTCGAGGTCACGCCCGCGAACCGGCCGGACACGCCCCCGGTGGCGGTGAGGATGGTGTAGCGGGTGGCCGGGGCGTACTGGCCGGTGCCGGCGGTGACCTGCACGAGGCCGCCCTGGAGGGTGGCGGTGCCGGTGGCGGCGATCCGGTCGGACTGGCCGGCGGCGTTGGCATCGACCCGGTAGGTCGAGCCGGCGGCGAAGGTCACGTTGCCCGCGACGTTCAGCGTGCCCAGGCCGCCGACCGTGCCCGGGGCCGCCGCGCCGCCCGACTGGACGAACAGGCCGCCCGCCGTGCCGGTGCCGGTGACGAGGGCGCCCGAGGCGACCGTCACCGCCGAGGCGAGCGAGCCCGTGAGGTTGAGCGTGCCGGCGCCCACGGTGGTGGCGCCGGTGTAGCTGTTCGTCCCCGACAGGGTGAGGGTGCCCGTGCCGACCTTGGTGAGGGTGGTGGCCGAGCCGCCGTCGGCGACGATGCCGGCGTAGGTCGTGGAGGTGTTGTCGGAGCCGACGGTGAGCTGGCCGTTGCGCAGCACGGCGCTCGCCGTGGTGCCGGAGAGGGCGCCGAGGCTCAACGCGGTGCCGCCGAGATCGACGAGGGCATCGTTGGCGAGCGTGGTGATGCCGGTCACGGGGCCGGTGAACTGGATGGTGCCGGTGTTGGCGACGGGGCCGGCCACCGTGCCAGAGACCTGCGCGTTGCCGGAGTTCGTCAGGCCGCCCGCCAGGGTGCCGGTGGAGGCGAGGGTGCCGCTGTTCGTCGTGAGGCCGGCGACCGTCCCCGTGTTGGTGAAGCTGCCCGCGTTGGCGACCGCCGCCGCGACGGAGCCGGCGTTCTGGAAGGTCGCCCCGTTGGCCACCGCGACGTTCGAGAGCAGCGAGCCGGTGGAGGCGAGGACCAGGGTGCCCTGGGTCACGCTCGTGGGGCCGGTGTAGGTGTTGGCGGCGGTGAGCGTCAGGGTGCCCGCGCCGAGCTTGTCGAGGCCGAACGCGCCGCCGGTGCTGGTGATGACGCTGCCGATCGTCGTGCCGACGCCGGCATCGACGGTCACGAAGCTCTGGTTCGGCGTGGAGAAGGGGTCGCCCGTGAGGTTCAGGGTGCCGCCCGTCAGGACGTAGCCGTCCACGGTGAACTGCAGGCCCTGGAAGTTCTGGGCGCCCGCCACCGTGACGGTGCCGGCGGTGCCGCCGAAGATGCCGACGCCGGATTGCCAGGGGGCGTTGATGGTGCTGGTCGGCCCGCCCGTCCAGTTCGTGGCCGTGCCGGTCCAGGTGGCCGTGCCGCCCTGGCCGCCCGGCCCCGCGCCGGTCGTGTCCGTCCCGTCCCAGAACTGCAGGGCCTGGCCGTTGTTGGACACGATCAGGTTCACCTGATTCGCGATGGAGGTCTGCACCGTGTAGGTCTGCTGCTGGCTCGGCGACGTGATCCCGCCGAAGCCGCCCGTGAGCGTCCCGCCGTAATTGTAAAGCCGGTAGTAGCCCGCGACGGGCGCGGCGGCGGCGTTGGCCGAACTCACGAGGCTGAGCGTGCCCGCGAGGGTAAGGTTGCCGCCGACGTTGATGAGGTCGTTCGTGGCGCCGCCCACGACGCCGGGGGTGCCGAGTTCGAACAGCGAGGTCGAGCCGGCGGCGAGGGTGTAGTTGCCCGCGACGGTGAGCGTGCCGGGCGAGTTGCCGGCCGAGACGGTGCCTCCGGCGGCGACGTTGACGGAGCCTGCGATGGTCCCCGAGCCGTGCAGGGTGCCGCCGCTCCTGACGTTCACGACCGCGCTGTTGCCGGCCGTGTCGCCGAAGGTGCCGTTCACCGCGAGGATGCCGGAATTGACCTCCGCCGTGCCGGTGAACTGGCTCCCGACCCCGTTCGATCCCGTCAGGGTCAGCAGACCGTTGCCGTTCTGGGCGAGGGTGCCGGTGCCGACGATGGCGTTACCGTAGGTGACGGCGTCGCTGCGGTTGAAGGCCAGCGTGCCGTTGGTCACGATCGACGAGGCGAGGGAGCCCGTGGTGCCGCCGTTGCCGAGTTGCAGCGTGCCGCCGGCATTGATCGTGGTGCTGCCCTGGAAGCCCGAGTTATTCGCGGTGAGGAGCAGGGTGCCCTGGTCGACGGTGATCACGGCGGCGTTGGAGCCGAGCCCGTCGAGGCTGCCCGCGATGGTCCAGGTGCTGGTGCCGGTCTTGGTCAGCGAGGAGAAGTTGCTGACGCTCCCCTGGATCAGCGACGAGGCGCCGGGATCGTTGGCATTGCCCGTGAGCGTCAGGGCGTTGGCGCCGCCGCCGCCGTCGATGTTCCCGGCGATCGTGGAGCCCTTGGACAGCGTGACCGCGTCGTCGCCGCCGCCCATGTTGATGCTGCCGTTGAACCTCGACCCACCCTGCAGCGTGACGCTGTCCGCGCCGTCGCCGAGGACCAGGTTGCCGTTGACGACGCCGCCGGCCGCGTTCGTGAAGTTAATGACCACGTTGCCGCTGTTGCCGACCACCTGGCCGGAGCCGTCTCCGGCCTGGATCAGGCCGGCGTTGGTGACGGTGTTCGGCAGGCTGTTGCTGCCCGCGACGTTCTGAAACCAGATCGTCGGCGTGGAATTGTTCAGGGAGGTGATCGAGCCGCCCTGCCGGATGATGATCGTGTTGCCGTTGCCGCGCGGGTTGATGACCTCGTCGCCCTGCCCGCTATTCGGGATGCCGTTGCCGTCCGTGATGAGCGCGCCGGACACGTCGATGGTCGCGTTGTTGCCGACCTCGATCGTGTTGGCGCCGATTCCGGTCGGCCCCGCCGTCTGGCTATGGCTGTGGACCGTCGCCCCCGCGCCGATCGTGACCGTCACGTTGTCGCCGAGGCTGATCGCCGAACTCTGGCTATCGACCGTCGCGCCGTTGTTGATCGTCACCGAGGTGAGCGTGGTGCCGTTCTGCGTCGGGCCGATGTACTGGCCGGCGCCGAGGGTCGTGTTGCCGCAGGCCACGGCGCTCGGATCGTTCACGTCCTGCGTGCAGGCCGCGCGCGCCTCGGAGGCGGCCAGGGCCAAGCTGAGGGCGATCAAGGAGACGCCGACGGATCCGGCCCGGCGATGCTGGCACGGCTTCGTCGCCGGCAAGTACAGGCCACCATCGGTGGCGGCGAGCGAAGACATGGCCAGTCTATCTCTATTCATATTCTCAAATTCAATACTTATGCAGGAAAATTTGCGCTATCGGCGCTAGATTGACCGGGACATAACACAAATATCATCATTTTGGAGAGTTATATTGACTAAAATCTATCAAGTTGCATAATTACAACTGCAAATTATTATGATCTGTGGCAAGTCATGGCGATCAAGCATCGAAGTACGAAGCGCTCCCATCTCAAGTTGCGGAATAGTACAAAATAGTTCATTTGGCGCGATGACTTGCCATGGAAAAAGATGCGCCCAATGAAAGCTGTCGCACCGCCAAGCATTGATACGGTCGCGCGGGCCTGGAGGCTTGGCGCTCCAGATCCGGCGCTTCACACTCGGCGCCGGAACCTTGGCCTTCAGAGTTCGGTGAAAGGAGCGGGTGGATGACGTGGGGAGCCGGCGCGGAGGGGGGAGAGGGCGGGTCGCGCCCGCGGGGGCTTGCCGCGTGGCGCGGGCGGCTCGCTAACCGGCTGGCATTGGGAATCCATTCGAAGACCGTGGCGATCGGCCTCCGGCGCGACCTCGGCCTGCCGCGGGAGCCGCCGCCGGCACGGATCCCGGTCAGCCTCCGGCCGTGGGCGGAGGCGGATCTCTCGACCCTCTTCCCGGAGGACGGGGGGGCGGCCTCCGGGGCGGCGCGGGCCGACACCCTGTGGCGGCTCGGTGCCGTGGCCCGGGGGATCCTGCGCAGCCATTGCTTCGTCCTGGTGGACGGGCGCTCCGGCCTGCCCTGCCACGTCCAGTGGCTGACGGAGCCCGGCTACGGCGATGCGATCCGCCGGGCCGGCGCCCTGCCCGTCCTGGCCGCGGACGAGGGCCTGATCGAGAATGCCTACACGCCCGAGTCCCACCGGGGGCTCGGCCTGATGGCCGTCGCCATGGACCTCATCGCGGGCCGGGCGGCGGCGATGGGGATGCGTTATCTCCTGGTCTACATCGATGCCGACAATCCCGCCTCGCTCACTGGCGCGGAGCGGGCGGGGCTCGTGCCCTGGTCCCGCCGCACCAGCCGCCAATGGGGGTTCGGCCTCGTCCGCCGTGTCGGCTTCGCCCGTCTGGCCGGGACGGGCGCCGCCGGGAGAGGGAAGGACGAGCCCCAATGATCGGCTGACAGAACGGGGGCATTCTGCAAGATCCTGCAAACGGGCGCTTGCGTTTGCAAAACTTCTCTATTGTACTCCCGCGCACAGAGCCGCCGTCAGAGCGGCCGTGTTCGGGAGGAAGCATGGCCTCGGTGGGCATCCGCGAGGTGCGTAAGGCGTTCGGCTCGACGAATGTCCTTCACGGCGTGTCCGTGGACATCAAAGACGGCGAGTTCGTCATCCTGGTCGGCCCGTCGGGCTGCGGAAAGTCGACCCTCCTGCGCATGATCGCCGGGCTGGAGAACATTTCCGGCGGCGAGATCCGCATCGCCGAGCGGGTCGTGAACGATGTCCCCCCGAAGGAGCGGGACATCGCCATGGTGTTCCAGAACTACGCGCTCTATCCGCACCTCACCGTGCGCGAGAACATGGCCTTCTCGATGCGGATCCGGAAGGCGCCGGCCTCCGAGATCGGTGAGCGCGTCGCCAGGGCCGCGCAGATCCTCGGCCTCACCCCCCTCCTCGACCGCTACCCGCGCCAGCTCTCCGGCGGCCAGCGCCAGCGCGTCGCCATGGGACGGGCGATCGTGCGGGACCCACAGGTCTTCCTGTTCGACGAGCCGCTCTCGAACCTCGACGCGAAGCTGCGCGTGGCCATGCGCACCGAGATCAAGGAACTGCACCAGCGGCTGAAGACAACGACGATCTACGTCACCCACGACCAGATCGAGGCCATGACCATGGCCGACCGGATCGTGGTGATGCACGACGGCATCGTGGAGCAGATCGGGCCGCCCCTGGACCTCTACGACCGGCCGGACAACCTGTTCGTGGCGGGCTTCATCGGCTCGCCGGCGATGAACTTCATCCCCGGCCGGATCCGGGTGAACGGCCGCCTCGCCTTCGTCTCGGACAGCGGGCTGACGATCCCCCTGGACGACGCGCCGGCCGGGGTGGGGGACCGCCCCCTGATCCTCGGCGTCAGGCCGGAGCACTTCGATCTGTCGCCGGGCGGGATCGCCGCCGAGGTCGTGGTGGTGGAGCCCACCGGCTCCGAGACCATGCTGGCGGTGCGCGCGGGCGGCCAGGACCTCACCTGCGTCCTGCGCGAGCGGGTGCACGAGAAGCCGGGCGAGACGGTCTCCCTGCGCCCGAACCGCGTGCACCTGTTCGACGCGGCGAGCGGCCGGCGCCTGCCGACCTGACACGGCCGGGGCCGCGGCGCCCCTCCCCTTCGCCGGAGGATCGCCCGCCCGAGGGTGCCGATCCGGCGGGACGACAGGACTTGCGAAAGCCACCGGTTGCGGAAGCCATCCCTGGGAGTGTCACGAATGTCTGGTCTCGATCGCCGTTCCATTCTCGCGGGTGCCGCCGCGGCCGGGCTCGCCGCTGGGGGCGACCTCCTCGGCTTCGCCAAGGCCTGGGCGCAGACGGCCGAGTGGAAGCCGGAGGCGGGGGCGAGCCTCACGGTCCTGCGTTGGAAGCGCTTCGTCCCCGCCGAGGACGAGGCCTTCATGAGGATGGTGGCGGCCTTCACGCAGGCCACCGGCGTGAAGGTGAGCGTGACGAACGAATCCTTCGACGACATCCAGCCCAAGGCGTCGGTGGCCGCCAACACCGGCCAGGGACCGGACATGGTGTGGGGCCTGTTCTCCTTCCCGGCGCTCTTCCCCGACAAGTGCCTGCCGATGCAGGACGTGGCGGACTCCCTCGCCAAGAAGTACGGCCCCTGGTTCCCCTCCGCCGAGGCCTACGGCAAGGTGAAGGGGCAGTGGATCGCGATTCCGGTGGCGTTCAACGGCGGCTATCCGAACTATCGCATCTCCGCGATGAAGAAGGCCGGGTTCGACAAGTTCCCCACCGACACGGCGGGCTTCCTCGAACTCTGCCGGGCCCTCAAGAAGAACAACACGCCGGCCGGCTTCGCGCTCGGCCACGCCACGGGCGACGGCAACACGTGGTGCCACTGGGCGCTCTGGTCCCACGGGGCCAACCTCGTGGACGCCAACGAGAAGATCGTCATCAACTCGCCGGAGACGGCCAAGGCGCTCGAATACGTCAAGAACCTCTACGAGACCTTTGTGCCGGGCACGGTGTCGTGGAACGATTCCTCCAACAACAAGGCGTTCCTGGCGGGCGACCTGTACCTGACCAACAACGGCATCTCGATCTACGCCGCCGCCAAGAAGGACAACCCGAAGCTCGCCGAGGACATGGACCACGCCGTCTGGCCCGTCGGCCCAGCGGGCAAGCCCACGGAGTTCCAGCTCGCCTTCCCGATCCTGGCCTTCAAGTATTCGAAGGCGCCGAACGCCTGCAAGGCGTTCATCAGCTTCATGATGGAGGCGGCCAATTACGGGCCGTGGCTGGAGGCGGCGCAGGGCTACCTGTGCGAGCCGCTCTCGAACTACCCGAAGAACCCGATCTGGACGAGCGACCCGAAGAACGCGGTCTTCGCCGAGGCCGGGCGGCGCTCGCTGGCGGCGGGCGGCCTCGCCCCGGTGAGCGAGCGCATCGCGGCGGTGCTGGCCGACTTCGTGATCGTCGACATGTTCGCGAGCCACTGCACGGGCCGCGAGGACGTGAAGGGCGCGATCCGCAACGCCGAGCGCGCGGCCCAGCGCATCTTCAGGAACACCTGAGCGGGAGGTCGGACCATGGCGAACACGGCCCTGACGCAGCCCGCTTCCGTGGCGGTCCCCACCCGGTCCGGGTGGGCGCGCCTGCGCGCGAGCCGCGGCTGGGCCGGGTTCTGGTTCATGCTGCCCACCGCGCTGATCCTCGGCCTGTTCCTGGCCTACCCGCTGCTCAAGGGCATCTGGCTGTCCTTCACCAACACGCGGATCGGCCGGGAGGGCGTGTTCATCGGCCTGGAGAACTACGCGTGGCTCTGGGACGACGACGTGTTCTGGCTGTCGGTGTTCAACACCTGCCTCTACACGACCGTCGCCTCCGTGCTGAAGTTCGCCATCGGGCTCTATCTCGCCCTGCTCCTCAACAAGAACATGCCGTTCAAGTCGATCATCCGGTCGATCGTGCTGATCCCCTTCGTGGTGCCCACCGTTTTGTCGGCCATCGCCTTCTGGTGGATCTTCGACAGCCAGTTCTCGATCATCTCGTGGTCGCTGCGCCATCTCGGCCTCATCGACGGCAACATCGACTTCCTGGGCGATCCCGCCATGGCGCGGGCCTGCGTGATCTTCGCCAACATCTGGCGCGGGGTGCCGTTCATCGCCATCACGCTGCTCGCCGGGCTCCAGACGGTCTCGCCCTCGCTCTACGAGGCGGCCACCCTCGACGGCGCCTCCAACTGGCAGATCTTCTGGCGGATCACCCTGCCGCTGCTGACGCCGATCATCGCCGTGGTGATGACCTTCTCGGTGCTGTTCACCTTCACCGACTTCCAGCTGATCTGGGCGATGACCCGGGGCGGCCCGGTGAACGCAACCCATCTGATGGCGACCCTATCCTACCAGCGGGGCATCCTGTCGGGCACGCTCGGCGAGGGCGCGGCGATCGCCACCGCCATGGTGCCCTTCCTGCTCGCCGCCATCGGCATCTCATGGTTCGGCCTCCAGCGGCGGGCCTGGCAATCCGGGGGGAACGACCGATGAGCGCGCCGTCTCCGCCGGCCCATGCCGACCCGCGTGCCGCCTCCGTGATCGCGGCGCAGGCGCCTTCGCTCACCGACAACTCGGAGGGCATGGCCTATCTGGAGCGCCTGCCCCGGCGCCTCGTGACCACCTACCTGCCGCTGCTGCTGATCCTCGTGGTGCTGCTGTTCCCGTTCTACTGGATGGCGCTCACCGCCATCAAACCGGACGAGCAACTCATCGACATGGAGCGGTTCAACCCGTTCTGGGTGGTCGATCCGACGTTCAAGCACATCCACAAGCTGCTGTTCGAGACGCAGTATCCGCGCTGGCTCTGGAACACGATGTACGTGTCGGTGGCGGCCACCGTGCTGTCGCTCTTCGCGAGCGTGCTCGCCGCCTATGCCTGCGTGCGGATTCGCTTCGGCGGCGCGGGCTGGGTCGGGGCGGCGATCTTCCTCGCCTACCTCGTGCCGCCCTCGATCCTGTTCATTCCGCTGGCCACGATCATCCAGGCCTACGGCCTGTTCGACTCGCCCATCGCCCTGATCCTGGCCTACCCGACGATCCTGATCCCGTTCTCCACCTGGCTCCTGATGGGCTACTTCAAGACCATCCCCTACGAACTGGAGGAATGCGCCCTGATGGACGGCGCCAGCCGGTGGCAGATCCTCACCAAGATCATCCTGCCGCTCGCCTTCCCCGGCCTGATCTCGGCGGGCATCTTCTCGCTGACGCTGTGCTGGAACGAGTTCATCTACGCGCTGACCTTCCTGTCCTCGACGCAGAACAAGACGGTCCCCATCGCCGTGGTGAGCGAGTTCGTGGACGGCGACGTCTACAAGTGGGGCTCGCTGATGGCGGGCGCCCTGCTCGGCTCCCTGCCCCTGGTCATCCTGTATTCCTTTTTCGTGGAATACTACGTCTCGGCCCTGACCGGCGCCGTGAAGGAGTGAGGCCGGGACCGGCCGTCCCGGTCCCGGACGGGGCTCAGGCCGTCGTGGGGGCGGCCGCCGGACCCGCCTTGGCGAGGTAGTCCCAGGCAGAGGCTTCCTCGGCGAGGTCGAAGGTCTTCGTCTCCACCGGCAGGATCAGGCCGGACAGCTTGATCATCGCCTCCGCGAAGGCGGGCGCGCCGACCACGACGTAGTGCCGGATATGCGCGACCGAGCGGGCCTTCACGCTGGCGGCGTAGCCGTCGAACTTGGCGCCGAAATCGGAGCCCTCGTAGTTCGACAGGATCAGCAGCATGTCGATCGTCCCGTGGGCCTGCATCGCATGGTCCGTCACCGCCGACATCCACTCGATGTCGGGCTTGGTGATCGTGTCCCTGATCTCGAAGGCCACGAGGTCGGCGCGGGGCGCCTCGCGCTGAACGACCGATCCGTCGGGGGCTGAGGTTTGAGAGTTGGACACGGCTTCACTCCTCGGCGCGGAGGCTGCGGATGAACTTGCGGGCGATCTCCCGGACGGCCTCGTCGTCGCGGGCCTCGCCCTCGGACTTGTCCCAGAGGTGGCCGAGGCTGCCGTCGAGGTCGTCGAGCAGTTCGGGATGCTTGCGGGCGAGGAACTGGATCGTGCCGAAGAGCAGGTGCTCCACGGCCATTTCGCGCCGCCGGGCATCGACGACGGGGTCCAGGGAGGGCGAAGCGTGATCTGTCATGGGCCGACAACGGGGTGGGCGGCCTCCGGTTCGTCGCGGGGGCGACATGCGACGTCTTGCTGCGATCCCCCGTGTGGCGAAGCCGGTGCGCCTTGCCCCCATCCTCCCATAATCACGGGCTAGGCGACCCCCGCCCCCATCGCGCGGACCTGCGACCGACATGAGCCTCGTCACCGACTTCTTCGCCCGCATGACCCGCGCCGTCACCGCCTATGCCGGCGACGAGACGCTGATGCAGGCGGCCGTCTCGGCGGCGGCCAACGTGATCGTCGCCGACGGCGAGGTGGCGGGGGAGGAGTTCCACACGGCGCTGACCGGCGTTCTGGCGAGCCCGATCATCGAAAAGGGCTACGACGCCCTGATGCTGGAGCGCGAACTCTACGACGCGATCGGCCGGGCGCGGACGCGGGCGGGCCGGGTGGACAACCTGCGCCGGGTCGCCGCCCTGGCGGAGCGGCCGGCGGACCAGCGGGAGAGCGTGTTCCTCGTCGCGGCGGATGTCGCCGACCACGGCGGCATCGCGGAGATCGAGCGCGTGGCGCTGGCGGAGATCGCGGCGGCGCTCGGCGTGGACATGGCCGCGCTGCTCGCGGCCGCGCCGGTGCGCCCGTCGAGGGCCGGCGGCGAGCCCGGCCCTCTGCTGTAGCGGGACGGCCCCGGTCGAGCCGGGGCCGCGCGTCGTCCTACTCGACGACCTTGCCGTCCGGGCCGATGGTGACGGTCTGCTCCTTGTCGGCGGCGGCGACGCTGATCTTGTACTGCACCGCCTGACCGTCCTTCGAGACCGACGCCTCGTAGGCCTTGCCGCCGCCCGCCTTCTGCTCGGCCAGCGCCAGGGCATCCTTGAGGGAGGTCTTGGCCTCGTTGAAGTTCGCGGGCTTCAGGAAGGTGAAGTAGCGCTCGATCGGCTGGTTCTCGGTCTTGTACAGGGCGCCGGTGTCGGCGTTGATGCCGTACTCGACGAGCTTGCCGCTCGGATACACGACCTTGATCGCGTAGTGGGCCGGGTCCTTGCTGTCGGCCTTCTCGAAGTCGGCGTCGATCGCCCGGCCGCCCTTCTCGTCGCCCTGCGCCTCGGCGGTGCTGATCGCCTGGGCGAGGGAGGTCTTGGCGAGCTTGGCGACCTGCCACTCCTTCATGTCGTCGGAGGCTTTGGTGGCGGGCTCGCCCATGGCGGGCTTGGGCGCGTCGGTGGTGGCGTTGTTCGTGGCCGGGCCGGTGGTGGAGGTCTGGGCCGAAGCCGCTCCGACGCCGAGGGCGAGGAGGCCGGCGGCCAGGGTGAGGTGCGTACGCATGGCGGGATCCCTCTTTGGGGTGTTTTCAGGACCCCGCCAACGCACCGATTCGCGAGACGGTTCATCCGCCTGTCGATTTGCTACGGCGCCGGGCCGGCCTCGACCACCAGCGAGGCGGCGACGAGGTCCTCCAGGGCGGCGCCGACCGACTTGAACAGGGTGATCTCCGCCGCGTCCCTGCGCCCCGCGACCGCCCCGGCGCACAGGTCGTGCAGGTCGCCCGCGAGGCGGTCGGCCGACCACGCACCGGAGGCGATGGCCTGGATCAGGTCCCCGGCCTCGCGCAACGCCCCGGCCCGCGTGTCGGCGAAGACCCGCGCGGTCGCGACCAGGGCGTCGTCGCCCTCCCGCATCGCCGGGGTGAAGGCCCCGACGAGATCCACATGGGTCCCCGCCCGGACATGACGGCCGAGGACGAGGGGAGCCGTGGAGGTGGTGGCGCAGCTCACGATGTCGGCGGCGGCCACCGCCGCGCCGAGATCCTCCGCCGCCTCGGCCGGGAGCCCCTCCCCCCGCAGCCGCGCCGCCAGGGTGGCCGCCTTCGCCGCCGTGCGGCCCCAGACCAGGACGCGCCGGATCGGCCTCACCGTACCGTGGGCGTGGGCGAGAGCCGGGATGAGATGGCCCGTGCCGACGAGGGCGAGCACGGCGCTGTCGGGACGGGAGAGGAAGGTGGAGGCGAGGGCTGAGGCTGCGGCGGTCCGCAGGTTCGTCAGCGCGTCGCCGTCGATCATCGCCCGCGGCACGCCGGTCCGCCCGTCGAACAGCAGGTAGACCCCCTGCACCGCCCCGAGCCCCCGCTCGGCGTTGCGGGGGAAGACGTGGACGAGCTTCACCCCCACCACGTCACCCGGCCGCCACGCCGGCATGGCGAGGAGCCGGCCGGGCGTCTCCGGCGTGCCGACCTCGTGGGCGGAGCGCACGGGCGCGGCGATGTCGGACGCCGCGAAGGCCCGGCGCAGGGCCTCGATCAGGCGGGGAAGGTCGAGGGCGGCCCGCACCGCCGTCGCGTCGTAGAAGGGGATCACGGACGGACAGAATCCCGAGGCCGGCAAGACGCTCCGGGCGCGCGGGCGGGGATCGCTCCGGCGCGAAGCCCTTCGACCTTAGCGCGGATCCCGGCCCCGTGGCGCGGGTTCCGGGGCGCCGGTCCGGCGGGCTGGCAAATTCGTTCAGGGCCGGTGGCCATTTCCGTCATTGAACGGCGCTCCGGCCTGTCCCCAAGATGCGCCCAGGCAGCCCGAACGGGCGCGAACGTACAAGGGAGGAGCTTCGATGGATCATCACCCGCCCGGCGGCCGTCTCGTCTTGGACAGGACGGGTCCGGCCATCGACCGCACGATCGATCACCGTCGCGCCTCCCTCGAATTCGACGCCGCGCAGGCATTCGCCGCGATCTTCCCGGAGGGGCCGGACGGGATCAACGCCTGCCATACCTGCTGCGACCGCCATGCCGACGACCCCCGTCGCGTCGCCCTTCGGTACAGCAAGCCGGGCGAGGCGCTGCGCGAGATCACCTTCGCGACTCTGGCGCGGCAGGCCGCCCGGTTCGCCGACGTCCTGGCCGGACGGGGCGTGGGCAAGGGCGACCGGGTCGCGGGGCTGCTGCCGCGCACGCCGGAGCTGCTGGTGACGATCCTGGCGACGTGGCGCCTCGGGGCCGTCTACCAGCCGCTCTTCACCGCCTTCGGGCCGAAGGCCATCGAGCAGCGCGTGAGGGAGGCCGGAACGAAGGTCGTCGTGACCGACCTCGCCAACCGCCCGAAGGCCGCCGGACTCGCAGGCGCCTGCACCCTCGTCACCGTCGGCGCGGGGGACGCGGGACCGGACCTCGATTTCTGGGCCGCCCTCGAAGCCGAGTCCGGCGTGAGCGAGGCTGTGGCCTGCGGGGCGGAGGACCCGTTCCTGATCATGTTCACCTCCGGCACGACGGGGCCGGCCAAGCCGCTCTTCGTGCCCCTCAAGGCCATCGTGGCCTTCGTCGCCTACATGCGCGACGCCGTGGACCTGAGGCTCGGAGACCGCTTCTGGAACGTCGCCGACCCCGGCTGGGCCTACGGGCTCTACTACGCCGTCACCGGTCCCCTCGCGATGGGCCTGACCACGACCTTCCACGACGGTCCCTTCACCGTCGAGGACACCTACCGCACCATCCGGGACCTCGGGATCACCAACCTCGCGGGATCGCCCACCGCCTTCCGCTTCCTCATCGCGGCCGGTCCCGGGGCCGCGGCGGCGGTGAAGGGGCAGCTGCGCGCCGTGAGCAGCGCCGGGGAGCCCCTGAACCCGGAGGTGATCCGCTGGTTCGCGGAGCACCTCGGCACCACCATCCACGACCATTACGGGCAGACGGAGCTCGGGATGGTGGTCTGCAACCACCACGCCCTCGCCCACCCCGTCCGGCTCGGCTCCGCCGGCTTCGCCGTGCCCGGCCACCGGGTCGTCGTGGTCGATGCCGAGGGCCGGGAACTCGGGCCGGGCGAGCCGGGCATCCTGGCCGTCGACCGGACGCGCTCGCCCCTGATGTGGTTCTCCGGCTACTGGGAGCGCCCGACAGCCGGCTTCGTGGGCGACTACTACCTCAGCGGCGACACCGTCGAGGCCCAGGAGGACGGCAGCATCGCCTTCGTCGGCCGCGCGGACGACGTCATCACCTCCTCGGGCTACCGGATCGGCCCCTTCGAGGTGGAGAGCGCACTGATCGAGCACCCGGCCGTCGCGGAATCCGCCGTGGTCGGCAAGCCGGATCCCGACCGGACCGAACTCGTGAAGGCCTTCGTCGTGCTGAAGGGCGGCGTCGCGCCCGACGGCGCCCTGGCGGAGGGCATCCAGCGCTTCGTGAAGCAGCGCCTCTCGGCCCACTCGTATCCCCGCGAGATCGAGTTCGTCGAGGCGCTGCCCAAGACGCCGAGCGGCAAGCTGCAACGGTTCATCCTGCGCAATCAGGAGGTCGCGAAGGTGGCCATGACCGGCGGGGCGGCGCCGCACTGACCGTCCCCGGTACCGAGGCAGAGAACAGGGAACAGACCATGACGCCCGACCCCATCGTCGTCGCGAGCGCCGCCCGGACCCCGATGGGGGCCTTCCAGGGGGAATTGAGGGCGCTCTCCGCACCGGAACTCGGCGCCGCCGCGATCCGGGCGGCGGTCTCGCGCGCCGGGCTCGGGCCCGAGGACGTCTGCGAGGTGGTGATGGGCTGCGTCCTGCCCGCCGGCCTCGGCCAGGCCCCGGCGCGGCAGGCCGCCCTCGGGGCGGGGCTCTCCGACGCCACCCCCTGCGCGACCCTCAACAAGGTCTGCGGCTCGGGCATGAAGGCGATCATGCTCGGCCACGACATGATCGCCGCCGGCTCGGCCGGGATGGTGGTGGCGGGCGGCATGGAGTCCATGACGAACGCCCCCTACCTGCTGGATAAGGCCCGCGGCGGCCAGCGCCTCGGCCACGGACGCGTCCTCGACCATATGTTCCTCGACGGCCTGGAGGATGCCTACGACCGCGGCCGCCTGATGGGCACCTTCGCGGAGGACACGGCCCGGCACTACCAGTTCACCCGCGAGGCGCAGGACGCCTATGCCCTCGAATCCCTCGCCCGCGCCCAGGGCGCGGCGGAGGCCGGGGCCTTCGGCGACGAGATCGTCCCCGTCGGCGCCGACATCCGATCCGACGAGGGGCCGCGCAAGGCTCGACCCGACAAGATTCCGACCCTCAAGCCCGCCTTCCGCGCCGACGGCACGGTGACGGCGGCCAACGCCTCCTCGATCTCCGACGGCGCGGCGGCCCTGGTGCTGATGCGGCTGTCGGAGGCCGAGCGCCGGGGGCACACCCCCCTCGCCACCATCCGGGGCCACGCCAGCCACGCGGCGGCCCCGGCATGGTTCTCCACCGCCCCGATCGGCGCCATGGCCAAGCTTGCGGAGAAGGTCGGCTGGGCGATGGGGGACGTCGATCTGTTCGAGATCAACGAGGCCTTCGCGGTGGTCGCCATGGCGGCGATGCGCGACCTCGGCCTGCCGCACGACAGGGTCAACGTCCACGGCGGCGCCTGCGCCCTCGGCCACCCGATCGGCGCCTCGGGGGCGCGGATCGTCGTGACCCTGCTCGCGGCGCTGGCCCGCACCGGGGGTAAGCGCGGCATCGCCTCGCTGTGCATCGGCGGCGGCGAGGCCACCGCGCTGGCCGTCGAGCGTTTCTGACCGGGATTTGCAGGAGAACGACGTGAAGGTTGAAGGTATCGCTGCGGTCGTCACCGGCGCCGCCTCGGGATTGGGCGCCGCCACGGCGCGGGCGCTGGCGGCGTCGGGGGCCAGGGTGGCCCTTCTGGACCTCAACGCGGAGGCCGCCGCCGCCACCGCCCGGGAGATCGGCGGGATCGCGCTCCCCTGCGACGTCGCCGACGCGGGCAGCGCCGAGGCGGCCGTGGCCCAGGCCGCCGCGGAGCACGGCGTCGCCCGCATTCTCGTCAACTGCGCCGGCATCTGCCCGGCGGCGAAGGTGGTCGGCCGCAACGGCCCCGCCTCCCTCGACGGTTTCGCCAGGGTCATCCAGATCAACCTGATCGGCACCTTCAACATGATGCGGCTGGTGGCGGCGGGCGCGGCGGGCCTCGATCCGCTGGAGGGCGGGGAGCGCGGCGTGATCGTCTCCACCGCCTCCATCGCCGCCTACGAGGGGCAGATCGGACAGGCGGGCTACGCCGCCTCCAAGGCCGGCGTCGTCGGCCTGACCCTGCCGGTGGCCCGGGAGCTGGCGCCGCTCGGCATCCGCGTCTGCGCCATCGCGCCCGGCATGTTCGAGACGCCGATGGTGCAGGGCCTGCCGGAGGAGGTCCAGGCGAGCCTCGGCGCGGCGGTGCCCTTCCCCTCCCGCTTCGGCCGCCCGGAGGAGTACGCCCGGCTCGTCCTGGCGATCCTCGACAACCCGATGCTCAACGGCGAGACCATCCGCCTCGACGGCGCCCTGCGGATGCAGGCGCGATAGGACCCGACCCATGCTGACCGACGACCAGACCATGATCCGGGACGCGGCGCGGACCTTCGCCGCCGAGCGGCTGAAGCCGTTCTCGGCCGCCTGGGACCGGGAGGCGCGCTTTCCCAAGGAGGCGCTGGCCGAGATGGGGGCCCTCGGCTTCATGGGCATGCTCGTGCCCGAGGCGTACGACGGCGCGGCCGTGGATCACGTCGCCTACGCCCTCGCCATCGAGGAGATCGCGGCGGGCGACGGGGCGGTCTCGACGATCATGAGCGTCCACAACTCGGTGGGCTGCATGCCGGTGCTGAAATTCGGCACCGAGGACCAGAAGCAGCGATTCCTCAGGCCCCTGGCCCGGGGCGAGCACCTCGGCGCCTTCTGCCTCACCGAGCCCGGCGCGGGCTCCGACGCGGCCGCGCTGAGGACCCGCGCCCGGCGCTCGGGGAACGGCTGGGTGCTGTCGGGCACGAAGCAGTTCATCACCTCCGGTAGGAACGCCGACACGGCCATCGTCTTCGCGGTCACCGACCCGGAGGCCGGGCGCCGGGGCATCTCGGCCTTCATCGTGCCGACCGGCACGCCCGGCTACGTGGTGGCCTCCTTGGAGCACAAGCTCGGGCAGCGCTGCTCGGATACGGCGCAGATCGTGTTCGAGGACATGTTTCTGACGCCGGACCTGATGCTCGGGGAGGAGGGCCAGGGCATGCGCATCGCGCTCGCCAACCTCGAAGGGGGGCGCATCGGCATCGCGTCCCAGGCCGTCGGCATGGCGCGGGCCGCCTTCGAGGCGGCGCTCCGCTACGCGGGCGAGCGCGAGACCTTCGGCAAGCCGCTGACCGGCCACCAGGCGGTGGCCTTCCGCCTCGCCGACATGGCGACCCGGATCGAGGCGGCGCGGCAACTGGTGCTCAACGCGGCGCGCCTGCGGGACGCCGGCCTGCCCTGCGCCAAGGAGGCCGCGATGGCCAAGCTCTTCGCCTCCGAGATGGCGGAGCGGGTCTGCTCCGACGCCATCCAGATCCACGGCGGCTACGGCTACCTCGCCGATTACGGCGTCGAGCAGATCTATCGCGACGTGCGCGTCTGCCAGATCTACGAGGGGACGAGCGACGTCCAGCGCATGGTGATCAGCCGGGCGCTGGCGGCGTGAGCGCGGGGCCGGGCGGTCGTCCCGCCCGGCCCCGCGCCGTCTCTGCCTAGCGCTCCGCCATCTTGCAGCCGCCCTGATCCACCGGGCGGATGATGTCCGCCGCCGGCAGGCGCCGGACGATCTTCAGGAGGTCCCAGGGCCCCTTCACCTCGGAGGGCTTCTTCATCTCCGCGAGGTACAGGTCCTTCATCAGGCGCCCGTCCGGGCGAAGCGTCGCGCCCTCCGCGAAGAAGTCGTTCACCGGCGCGGCGCGCATCGCCTTCATCACCGCCGCCGGCTCGTCCGTGCCGGCCGCCGCGACGCTGCGCAGGTAATGGAGGGTGGCGCTGTAGGTGCCGGCCTGGATCTGCGAGGGCATCGCCCCGTCCATCTGCGCCTGGAAGCGCTGCGCGAAGGCGCGGCTCGCCTCGTCCCTGTCCCAGTAGTAGCCGGTGAGGAACTGGAGGCCCTGGCCGAGTTCGGGGCCGATCGCCTTGGCGGTCTGGATGTAGAAGATCAGCGCGGCGAGCTTCTGCCCGCCCTGGGTGAGCCCGAACTCACCCGCCTGCTTGATGGCGTTCGCCGTGTCGCCCGCGACGTTGGCGAGGCCGATCACCTTCGCCCCCGAGGCCTGGGCCTGGAGCAGGAAGGAGGAGAAGTCGCTGGAATTGATCGGGTGCCGGACGGAGCCGAGGACCTTGCCGCCGAGCTCGCCGACGATGCGCGTCATCTGCGCCTGCATCGAGTGGCCGAAGGCGTAGTCGGCGGTCACGAAGAACCACGTGTCGCCGCCCTCCTTGATGAGCGCCCGGGACATGCCGTTGGCCAGCGTGTAGGTGTCGTAGAGCCAGAGCACGCCGTTGGGCGAGCAGGCCGAGCCGTACAGGTCGGCATGGGCCGAGCCGACATGCATCACGAGCTTGTTGGCGTCCCGGGCGACCTCCTGCACGGCGAGGCTCACGGCCGAGTGCGAGATGTCGACGATGACGTCGACCCCGTCGCGGGTGAACATCTCCTTGGCGAGCCCGGAGCCGATATCGACCTTGGCCTGGTGGTTGGCGGTGACGAGCTCGATGGGCCGCCCGAGGACGGTCTTGCCGAAATCCTCGATGGCGAGCTTGGCCGCCACCGCCGAGCCCTTGCCCGCGATGTCGGAGTAGATCGAACTCTGGTCCGTCAGGACCCCGACCTTGACCCCGTCGCCGGACAGTTGCGCCCGTGCAGGCGCGGTGGGGCCGAGGCCGGCCGCGATCATCATGGCTCCGAGCCATGCTCCCTTGCGCATTGCTTCCTCCCGTCGTGCCGTCGTTCGCGGCGTCCGTCCTGGCGTCATCCGGGAGACGGCCGCCCTCCCCCGTCGCGGGGATGCAGGCGGCGCTTTGAGACGTTTGTCGCCCGGAGACTCCGCCCGACCCTTCTTGGGGCCGTGACGGAGCTGTATCGAGTGTCGCGGTGAAGGGGGGCGCCCAGCAATGACCGCATCCGTCACAATGCTTGACGCTTTTGACACGTTCAGGAGCGCCGCCGAGGGGCGCCGACTGGAGGATCGCGGCACGATCTCCATGCGCCTGCTGCGCGAGGCGCTGTGCGACATCGCGGGGCGCCACGGCATGCCGGTCGAACTCCTGCGGCGGCACGGCGTCTCGCTCGCCGATCTCGCCGACGACGGGGGCCGCATCTCGGTGGAGCAATACGCCGCTATCTGGCTCGACACCGCCGAGGAAACGGGCGACGAGTTCTTCTGCATGAACCCCCGCCCGATGCGGGTGGGAAGCTTCGCCTTCGTCAGCCGGGCGGCCCTCAACTGCGAGACCCTGCGCGAGGCGGTCCACCTCGCCCTCAACTTCTTCTCGCTGATGCTCGACGGCATGACCGGCCGCCTCACCGAGGAGGACGACGTCGCCTACCTGACCCTGCCGACCTCCCGCGATTTCCAGCGCCCCTTCACCTACTTCGCCTACTGGCTGATCATCCACGGCCTGATGTGTTTCCTGGTGCGCCAGCGAATCCCCGTGCTCGCCATCGACGTCGTGCCGGCGGCGCCGGATTTCTGCGCGGACTACCGGGTGCTGTTCTCGGACGAGATCCGCTTCGGGCAGGCGGAGAACCGCCTCATCGTGGCGAGCCGCGTCCTCGACCGGCCGGTGCGGGCGACCAAGGCCGACCGCGACGCCTTCCTGCAGCGGGCGCCCGCGAACATCCTCGTCAAGTACCGCAACGATGCCGGCACGGTGGCGACGATCAAGTCGCTGCTGCGCTCCCTCGACCCCGATGCGTGGCCCGACTTCGACGAGGTCGCCCGCCGCTTCGACCTGTCGGCCTCCACCCTCCGCCGTCGCATCGAGGCGGAGGGGCAATCCTTTCAGGAGATCAAGGACATCGTGCGCAAGGAGATCGCCGTGCATCTCCTGCGCACGACGACCCTCAGCCTCTCGGCCGTCGCCGGGGCGGCGGGCTTCTCGGAGGCGAGCTCCTTCTTCCGCGCCTTCCGCAAGTGGACCGGCGTGAACCCCGGCGCCTATCGTGGGCAGGGCCGGTAGCGGGCAAGCTTCGGGGGACCGGAGGAGCACGCATCGTGGTCCCGACGACGGTCAGGGAGCATCATGTCACGGTTGGCCGACAAGGTTTGCATCGTCACCGGAGCCGCGCGGGGCATCGGCTTCGCGATCGCGGCCCGCTTCCACGCGGAGGGCGCCCGCGTGGTGGCCACCGACCGCGACACGGCGGCGGGAACGGCGGCGGCGGCCGCGATCGGTTGCCGCTTCGAGACGGTGGACGTCGCCGAGGAGGCCGACTGGCACCGCTTGGCGCGCCTCGTTCCGCAGGCCGACGTCGTGGTCAACAACGCCGGTGTCACAGGTTTCGAGGACGGTCCGGTCGCACACGATCCGGAACGCGCGGCGCTGGAGGATTGGCGGGCGGTCCACCGGATCAACCTCGACGGCACCTTCCTCGGGTGCCGCTACGCCATCGGCGCGATGAAGGCACGCGGCGCGGGCTCGATCATCAACCTCTCGTCGCGCTCGGGGCTCGTGGGCATTCCCCTCGCAGCCGCCTACGCCTCGTCCAAGGCGGCGATCCGCAACCACACCAAGTCGGTGGCGCTCTACTGCGCGCAACAGGGCTGGGCGATCCGCTGCAACTCGATCCATCCGGCCGCCATCCTGACACCGATCTGGGAGCCGATGCTGGGCAGCGATCCCGGGCGGTCGGACCGGATGGCCGCCCTGGTCGCCGACACGCCCCTGAAGCGGTTCGGCCTGCCCGAGGAGGTCGCGGCGACGGCCGTGCTGCTCGCCTCCGACGAGGCGACCTACATTACCGGCACCGAGATCACCATCGACGGTGGCCTGCTCGCGGGCTCCGCGGCAACGCCCTGATAGCGAGTCGCCGGCCCCCCCGCCGTCCCCCGGTCAGGCGATCCGCACCCGCGCGGGGCCCGCCGCCGTGCGCCCGATGAGGGCGGCCTGGGCGAAGCCGGCCTCGCGGATCCGCGCCAGGATCCCCCCGGCGGCCTCCGCCTCACAGGAGACGAGCAACCCGCCCGAGGTCTGCGGATCGGTGAGCAGGTGGCGCCGCCAATCGGGAAACCCCTCCGGCAGGTCCACGGCCTCGCCGAAGGCCGCCCAGTTGCGGTGCGAGGCGCCCGTCACCGCCCCGTCCCGGACGAGGGCCTCGGCCGCCGGGAGCAGCGGCAGGGCGTCGGCGGCGATCTCCAGGGTCAGGCCAGCGCCCCGGGCCAGTTCGAGCCCGTGGCCGAGCACGCCGAAGCCGGTGACGTCGGTCATCGCGTGCACGGCGGGGTCCCGCGCGAGGTCCGGTCCGATGCGGTTCAGCCGCGTCGTCGTCGCGATGAAGTCGGCGTAGCCGCCCTCCGGCAGGATTTCGCGCTTGATCGCCGCCGAGTAGACGCCGACGCCGAGCGGCTTCGTCAGGATCAGCGCGTCGCCCGGCCGCGCGTCGGCGTTGCGGCGCACCTCCCCGCGGCGGCAGGTGCCGATGACGGCGAGGCCGTAGATCGGCTCGGGTGTGTCGATGGAGTGGCCGCCCGCCACGGGGATTCCGGCCTCGGCGCAGAGGCTCGCCCCGCCCTTCAGGATCTCGGCGACCGTCTCCGGCGCGATCCTGCCCACGGGCATCCCGAGGATGGCGAGGGCCAGGAGGGGGCGGCCACCCATCGCGTAGACGTCGGAGATGGCGTTGGTGGCGGCGATACGGCCGAAATCGAAGGCGTCGTCCACCATCGGCGTGAAGAAGTCGGTGGTGGCGATGAGGCAGGTGCCGTCCTCCAGCTCCCAGACCGCCGCGTCGTCGGCCGTCTCGTTGCCGACGAGCAGCCGCTCGAAGGGCCCCGCGGCCGGCTGGTCTGCCAGGAGCCGGCGCAGCACGGCCGGATCGAGCTTGCAGCCGCAGCCGCCGCCATGGGCGAGGGTGCTGAGGCGGACGGGGGCGTCGGACATCGGGCTCCTCCGGAGGGGTCGCGCGGGGGACGGAAGGCCGACCCGCCGTTGGGCCGCGAAACGCCGCAGTGACGGGGACCCTGCACCCTGTACCATCGTCGGATTCCGGCCGGGAGGGGGTCCCGCACCGGAATGCCCCGGAGACGGCGCCCCTGAACGTTGGGGGCCGGGCCGGACACCGGGTTGCCAGCCGGGCGAGAATCGCGACTGTGCCGGCACGGACGAAGGTCGATGAGGGGAGTGGTTTCAGCGATGCGAGCTTGGCTTTTGCGTCTCGCGACGGTCTCCGTCCTCTGGGGGGCCGCCGTGTCCGGTCCCGCCGCCGCGCAGGCCCCGTCGAAGCCCTTCGTCTTCACCGGCATCCCCGACCAGGACGAGAGCCGCCTCGTCGAGCGGTTCGGCAAGGTCGCGACCTATCTGGAGGGCAAGCTCGGCGTGCCGGTACGCTACATCCCGGTGAAGAACTATCCGGCCGCCGTCACCGCCTTCACCAATGGGCAAGTGCAACTCGCGTGGTTCGGGGGCTTCACCGGCGTGCAGGCCCGCAGGGCCGTGCCGGGCTCCCAAGCCATCGCCCAGGGCGCGGAGGACGCGGCCTTCAAGACCTACTTCATCGCCAACGCCGCGACGGGTCTCCAGAAAAGCGCCGACTTCCCCAAGGCTATCGCCGGCAAGACCTTCACCTTCGGTTCGCGGGCCTCGACCTCGGGGCGCCTGATGCCCGAGTTCTTCATCCGCCAGGCCTTCCCGGGCCAGACGCCCGAGCAGGTCTTTGAGCGGGTCGGCTTCTCGGGCGACCACAGCCGCACCATCCAGCTCGTCCAGTCCGGCGCCTTCGCGGTGGGCGCCGTCGACTACTCGGTCTGGGATCTCGATTCCAAGGCCGGCAAGGTCGACGGCAAGTCCGTCTCGGTGATCTGGGAAAGCCCGACCTTCCCCGACTACCAGTGGACCGTGCGCGGCGACGTGGACGCGACCTACGGTGCAGGCTTCACCGAGAAGCTGAAGGCCGCCCTGATCGGCATCACCGATCCGGCCATCCTCGAACCCTTCGGCCGTACGAAGTTCACCCCGGTGACGAACGCGGCCTACGAGCCGCTCGTCGAGGTCGGACGCTCCACCGGCCTCCTGGATTGAACCGGCCCATGGCCGAGCCCGCGATCCGCCTCGCGAACGCCTCGGCCGCCTATGGCGGACGGGCGGTGCTGGACGGCATCGACCTCGTGGTCCATCCGGGCGAGCGGGTCGCCGTGATGGGCCGCTCCGGCGCGGGCAAGTCCACCCTGATCGGGCTGATCCAGGCGCAGATCCCCGAGCGCGTCGCGTTGGTGCCGCAGGCGGCGGCCCTCGTCCGAACCCTCTCGGTGTTCCACAACGTCTACATGGGACGCCTCGACCGGAACCGGACGTCCCACAACCTGCGCACCCTCGTCTGGCCGGCGCGGGCCGACCTCGACGCGGTGCGGGCCGTCCTCGCCCGGGTCGGCCTCGCCGACCGGCTGCGCGACAGGGCCGGCGCCCTGTCCGGCGGGCAGCAGCAGCGCGTCTCGGTGGCCCGCGCCCTCTACAACGGCCGCCCGGTCCTGCTCGCCGACGAGCCGGTCTCCGCCCTCGACCGGGTGCAGGGCGGCCTCGTCCTCACCGAACTGGCGCGCACCCACGAGACCCTGGTGATGGCGCTGCACGACGTCTCCCTGGCGCTCAGTCATGCCAGCCGCATCGTGGTGGTCGAGGCGGGCCGGATCGCCCTCGACGCCCCCTCCGCCGGGCTCGATGCCGCCGCCCTGCGCCGCTACTTCGTGGACGAGGAGGCCTTCGCATGAGGCTCCACGTCCTGCCCGGCATCCTGCCCGCACCCCGCTGGCCGAGGCCCGGCTACGCCGCGGTCAGCCGCTGGTTCGCGATCCTCGGCCTCGCGGCGCTCCTCGCGGCGGACCTGCACGTCACCAGCCTGCACCCCTGGTCGGATCTGGAGCGGTTGCTCGGGGGCCTCGTGCGGCCGGACTTCCTCGCCGTCGAGGGGGCGAGCATCCTCTACACCGTGGCCTTCGCCGTCCTCGGCGTCGGCCTCGGGGCGGGGGCGGGCTTCCTGCTCGCCATCCCCTATGCCCGGTTCCGCGCGGTGCGGATCGCCTGCGCCTTCCTGCGGGCCGTGCACGAGCTGTTCTGGGCTCTCCTGCTGATGCAGGTCTTCGGCCTGTCGGCGACCACCGGCATCCTGGCCATCGCGCTGCCCTATGCCGGCATCTGCGCCAAGGTCTATGCCGAGATCATCGAGGAGGCCGACCTCTCCGCCCTCCGGGTGCTGCCCGCGGGCAGCGATCCGGTTTCGGCCTTCGCCTATGCCCGCCTGCCGGAGGTGCTGGCCTCGATCCGCGCCTACACCTTCTACCGCCTCGAATGCGGGATGCGCTCGACCCTGGTGCTCGGGTTCATCGGCCTGCCGACCATCGGCTTCTACCTCGAATCGGCCTTCCGCCAGGGGCGCTACGGCGAGGCCGGAGCCCTGATGCTGGTCTTCTACGCCCTGATCGGCACGCGGCGGCTTTGGGTGAGGGGCTGGACGCTGCCGCTCCTCGTCCTCGGCGCGATCCTCGCCCTGCCGCCGATGGTGGGCAGCACGGATGTCGGCGCGAGCCTCGCGCGGTTCCTCGGGCACGACATCGTTCCCGCTCCCCTGCGCCATGCGTCGCTGCTGGCGCCCGACACCTGGCTCGAGACTTGGGCGGCCCTCTGGGCGTGGTTCCGGCCGATCCTCACCGGCCAGATCCTGCCCGGCACCCTCCAGACCCTGGTGCTCGCCCAGGTGGCGCTGGTGGCCACCGCGATCGGGGCGCTCGTGCTCTTCCCGCTGACCGCGCGCCACTTCGCGGGACCCGTGGCGCGGCCCTTCGGCCGGGTGCTGCTGGTGACGGTGCGCTCGACGCCGGAATACATGCTGGCCTACGTCGCCCTGCAACTCCTCGGCCCCTCCATGCTGCCGGCGATCCTGGCGCTGTCGATCCACAATGCCGGCATCATCGGCTACCTCATGGGCCGCCACGCCGACGGCCTGACCTACCGGCCGGACGCGCCGCGGGGCCTGAACCTCTACGCCTACGAGACGGTGCCCCGGCTCTACGGGCAGTTCCTGGCCTACCTGCTCTACCGCTGGGAGATCATCCTGCGCGAGAGCGCCATCTTCGGCATCCTCGGCGTCGCGACCCTCGGCTTCTACGTGGACGCCGCCATCGCGGAGTTGCGCCTCGACGTCGCCGCCGTGCTGATCCTCGCCACCGCGCTCGTGGCCATCGCCGTCGATGCGGCGTCGCGGGCGCTGCGGCGCAGCCTGCGGATCGCCGACCTGCCGGTGCGCCTCGCCAGCACCGACACCCCCCGCTCATCCGCGCCCGTCACGGCCTGACGGTCACGCCAGGGCGACCGCGCACGGTCGGCACCCCACGATCGGCCGACGGCCGGTCCCGGCTACGCCGGCGTTGCGCCGAAAAAGTCAAAAAAATCAGGAAGATGGTCTATCTGGCGGAGGGAGCGTCCGCCTATCGGATCAAAATTAACATTATTTGGCATGATGATAGCTCAAAGGACTGAAGCTCTACCCACGTTTTCACCCGCATCTAATGCACGAATGCAGGGGTACGAGGGCGAACGGTGGGGAATGATGCCGCCCTCGCCGGATGCGCAAGCGGTGTTGGTGAGGCCCGGCCGGGCTCGGCTAAATCTGAGCGCTACACAGGTTTTGACCGTGCGAGCAGCCGGGCCGTGATATCAGCAGCGAAGCGGAAGCTTCGGCATCGCCGGCACGCCGCTCTCCGTCACGGCGGCAGGCATCATCCCGCTGGCAATCAAGGCCCGCTCGCCCCGCAGCGCGTAGTAGGTGGCCCTGCGGAAGTCGGCCGTGGCGCGACGGACGCGGCGCAGGTTCCACCACGCGGCGAGGGAGATGAATGGAGCGATCAGATGCATGGGATCACTCCTCCGTGCTCGCTCCCGAGGTTGATACAGCGTTGTCCACGGCTAGCTGAGGCATTCCCAACAGGAGGAGATTGCCCGTGTTCAGCCACATGATGGTCGGCACCAACGACATGGCCCGGTCGAAGGTCTTCTATGACGCCCTGTTCGCCGCGATGGGCGGTAAGGCGGGCAAGGAGGACGCGGCGGGGCGGCTCGTTTACCTGCACCGTGGAGCGATGTTCCTCGTCACCAAGCCGATTGACGGTCAGCCCGCGAACCCAGGGAATGGGTGGACCCTCGGCTTCAACGTGGAGTCGCCGGAGGAAGCCGACGCTTGGCATAAGGCTGGAGTGGCGAACGGCGGTACTGCCATTGAGGACCCGCCGGGCGAGCGCAACGGCGCTGCCGGTCGTCTCTACCTCGCCTACTTGCGCGATCCCGACGGCAACAAGCTCTGCGCTCTGCATAAGCTCGGCTAAGGCCAAACGGCAGGCGGTGCGGCGGGAGCGGTCGGTCATAGCCATGCCGAGCCCTCCCGCCAATTGCATCCCACGGTGCTCAACACGAGAGCGGCGCGGGTCGAGGGGAACGACACCCCGTCGCCCATCATCCGCCCTTCGCTGTCGGGTCGGAACTCACCGTGAGAACGATGCCAACGATAGGCACTGCCTAGGGCGCAGTTCGGGCCGAAGCGCGTCGGGTTGCCCGCCTCCATCTCGCGGACGAGGCAACTGCGCTCGAACATGAGCCAGTCGTGATACTCGCGAAGGAGACGAGGCGTGACCGGCTCGGCAACAGCCGAAGGGGCGCCGATGAGAGTCACGCCGCCGCCGATGAGTGGCAAGGTGGTGAGGCCGCGAAGGAAGCCGCGACGGGATGCGGGGTCGTTCATGCGCCCCTCCCAAAGCTACCGGCATGGAAAGCGCCACCGCCCATGACGATGGGCTGCGCCGCGTGCTCATCATCGAACTGCGCGTCGTGCGGTTCGTCCTGCACGTCGCCGCCGGACGGATCGTCCTCTTCGATGTCGCAGTCGCCGTCGAGCAGGTCGAGCAGGGCGATGTCGGCCTCGATCCGCTCAGCGATCCGGCGGCGCAGGTCGCGGATGCGCTGCCGGTCGGGATCGGGCGTGCCGTCGAAATTATTCCGAGCGGGAATGTTTTGATCAGCGCCCCGCATCGCTCGGATGGCCTGCGTGACCGGTCCAATCTGTGGTGAAGGCAAGCGCGGGCGTTCACCGCCGCGAACGGGCGGTGTAAGGTGGTGGATAGCCATGACTGTGATGCCCTTCCAGTTCGTGGTCAGGGCCGGGAAGGAAGTTACAGCTTCCCCTCGGCCCGCTTTTCTGATACCCAGGAAATCATGTGGATGTCAATTACTGATACCCAGAAAAAGCGCGGGCGCCCGGCAACCGGCGTCACGCCGCATCAGGGCATCAGAATGCCGGCCGAGCTGCTGGCAGCTGTCGAGGAATGGCGCGACGATCAGGTCGAACCAAAACCCTCGCGGGCCGAGGCGATCCGACAAATCCTATCTGAGCATCTTAAAGTGAAGGGCTACCTGAAATAGAGCAGTCGCATGAAGCTCATTCTCCAACCAAAAGAGTTATCTAGTTGGAGCCGGGCTTGCATTTAACTAACTTATCCATGTCAATATCTTTGGGTAGACCATGCAATCAATGGACATAGTACAAGTAAATGCCTTGATCCAAGCGTCTTCGATCAATCCTGAAGATACGAAGTGGAGCCAAACTCCTCAGCTTGTCGCTTTTGCCGCGATTGCCGTATATTATGGAAAATTGACAAATTGGCAGCCAACAGAGAAGATTTCGAGTGAAACCAAGGAAAAACTTGCGAAGTTAGCTCGGGCGCTGAATATTGAAAAAGTTGCCTATCAGACTTTTATCGTTCACTTGCGCCGGATGGTCAGAAAATTCTGCGATGATTTCTCTGATCATGAGGAATTTCGAGAGGTTATAAATGCTGATACTGAAATTAATGCTTTGAACGGTATGCTAAATATTATGAAAAATCTTAACATTTTTACAGCCGGTCACATGCGTACTTGGGCTGGCTCTGAGGGGATTGAAGGTCTGCAACTCAAGAAACATCGTAACGAAGATCGTGCTTGGTAAATATGTTTAAGGGGCAAAAGGATAGTCGCATGCGTCCATTCGTAGACGTCCTCATCCTCGCCCCCGTCGTCGTCGCCATGCTGGCAGGACCGGCAATGGCGCAACCGTCGCCCCAGCAGCTTCTGAAGGCTTGGGACGAGGCGAGCTTCAATTGCAGTGGCAGCACTCAGAATGAGCAGTGGCGCTCCGATGAATGCGCCCGCGCAGCAGCCCTGCGGGCGCATCTGAACGACTCAGGATGGTGCTACGGTAAGAAGGGCGAGGCGCAGTACCAGAAGAAATGGCACCGCTGCGGCGCCGCCTCGCTCATACCCAATGACCTTATCACGAGCCCGACCGCCTACTAATCACACGACCGCCGATTGAGCGTTGGCCAGCGCCAATCTGAGCATCGGTCGAACACCGCGCTGAACTAACGGATCGCGGTCTGCACATCCCTTCGCTTCACTGACAGGCTACCAGTCCGCTGACGGCCTTCGCGGCATCCGCAAGATCGGCCGGGTCGAGTTTCGCACCAACTGTCGTTCCGGGTGAGACGGATACGCCATTGCTCTCAAGGAACGATGCCAAAATCGCTCCCTTGATCGCAAAGTTAATATTCTGCGGAAAGTCGCCAGAGGCGATGGCAACCTTGAGCACGTTGAGTTTGGACTGAACTACGCCGGTCACATTGCCAAAACTATCTAAAACAGGACCACCCGAGTTGCCCGACTGCACGGGTGCGGAAATCTGATAGAAGCGTGAGTCATCATTGATGCCGGCCAAGGCGGTGACGTTGCCAAGGGTGAAGTTGCCTGTGTTGGCCAGCATGTCGAGATGCGGATAGCCGAAAGTCGCTATACCTTCCCCGAGTCGAGCGCTTAGGCGCAGCGGCGCGAATTTGTGGCCTGCACCACCTGTCACCTGCAGAAGAGCGAGATCATTGGCAGCATCGGTCGCCTTGATGCCAGCCTTTCGGATTTGGCCATCCGGTGTCTTCACTACGACCGTGTCGCATTTTTCGACGACATGGCTGTTTGTGATGAAGCGCCCCTGAGCATCGACAAAGAACCCGCTTCCCGTGGAGATCTTGTCCTCTGGCTTGGACTGAGCGACCGGCGGTGGCGCCGCTGGGGTAGGCGGCGGTGCAAGAACTTTCGGAGCCGGAGGTATCGTCCCTGGATCAGGACGATTGAGCGGTAGGGTATCTGGAACTGACGCCACACGCGCTGGCGTCTCTTCCATAAAGCCCGGCGGCTCAACGAATGGCCGACCATTCATCACCGAGCCGAGGGAGGCCGACATTAGAACGGCGATACGCTCTCCACTGACCACGCCGGCGGAATTATCCCAAAACGCTACGAAGCCAAGAATGCCACTCCCATCTTGATGGTATCTTAGATAGCGGTCCTCGCCCGTTGCCGACGTCGCTGATACAACGAACCAGCCATCCTTGATGACCGAGTAATGGACGTGAGTGCCGTCCCTCTTCATTCTTTCAAGTGTATCGGAGTACACAAATTCAGCACTTACTCCTGGAAAATAATTGTATGAAACACGGAAGCGGCCCTGTGCATCTTTGTAGCTCAGGCCATTCTTGTTTGGGTATGACCGAAGGCCCATGCCTTGCGGTATCCAAATTTGCCGGCCACGTTCCGGGTGGGCAATTTGACGAAAGTCCCACATATTGAACATAGGCCGAGCTACGGCGAACAATCGATCCGACGTTGCCTTATTCATACTGCCGCTTGGAACAAGACCGTTGGTTATCTGAAATTCACGAATTGCATTGAAGGTGTGAAGCGTGAAACGTTCCGTTGGAACGGCATTTTGCTGACCGGCGCCAATCAGGAGGACCTGAGCGATTACTCTCTCTCGAAGATCGAGGGACGAATTAAAATAATCCTCTGCTGGATAAAATGCCGGCGGCTTCGGTGCGGCATATGCTGGCGTTGCTGCGAGGGCCACGGCCAATAGGATCGCCCCACGTCGCATTCGCCGACTCCATCATCAATTCAGACACATCCTCGCCATAAAATTGCAACTTGCAATAGTTGGCCCGAGGCGAGATCGCTTAGTGGTTACTCGGGAAGGGGCAAATGGCGGGTGGCTCAAACTGACCAACCGTCTTAGCGGATTGCCGTTTGCACGTTGCGCAGGCTCATGTCGTTCACCGTGCCCACGGATCGCGCCACCGCCGCGCCGGTTGCCTGCGGGTCGGCGGCCCCGTTCACCGTGACGTTGACGTTCGAGTTCATCGTAGCGGAGCGGCTGTTGTCGTTGCTGTTCGATACTGAGCCCATCGGCTGAGAGCGCAGCGCATCATCCACCCGGAACGTTCCCGGCGACATCACACCCGATGAGGGCTGCATGTTGGGGGTTGCAGCGGCAGGTGCATTCCCGGCGGTACCGCCCGCGCCGAGAAACGCTCGAACCCGCGCTGCCTCGGATGCCCGCATTCTAGCGACATGCTGCCCGATGGTGCCGTTGCCGTCGTTCTTGTTCTGCGAGGCATAGGGATTGCCGCCGTTGATGGTCGCATAGAGTTGGTTGAGGCCCATGCCGGGCTTAAACCCGCGTGACTTCAGAAAGCGCACCACGGCGGGCATCTGCTCAGCAAAAGTCTGCTTATCGTTCGCGCCGTGATCTCGACGTTCGTTGGGCCCGAACTGGATCAGGCCCATGTAGTTGCCGCCTTTGCCGCCCCATACGTTGGGCCGGAACTTGCTCTCGTAGCTGATAACGGTAGCGAGGTCTTCAGGGCTCGTCCCAAGTTCCTTCGCTGCCTGCCGGAGCACGTCGGCGTTCTTGCCGTCAAACTTGTACTCGGTTTTGTCTACCTTAGAGCCGAACCCTAGCCCGCGCTTCACCGCGTTCCACCCGCGCTGAATGACGCCCGGTTCGGATTTTGAACCAGACGTATCGCCCGCGTCGTTGGTTGCCGCCTGCGCCCCTGGCACGATGGCGTCCAGCAGCTTCTCACGGAAGTAGCCGGGGTTGATCGCCCCGATAATTTTCCCGATGGGGCTATTGCGGACGTACTCGAAGAGCCTGACGAACTGATCGTAAAGCAGGCCGATCCAGCGAACCAACTCCTTCAACGCAGCCAGAGGCTTGTCGAAGTAGGCGACGATGGCGCTGACGTTCTCTTCGCTTGTGAGGTGCTTCAGTAGGCCAGACAGCGCCGTCGTGACGGACTCAATGGCGGGCAGGAACAGGGACACCAGCTTGTCCCGCAGCACCTCAACAACGCCGCTCCACTCACCGAGCGCGCGGCTGATCGCGGTGGAGGCTCGCGCCATCTCCCCGCCGTTGACGCCGAATGTGCGCCGGAGGTCCTTGTACTGCTTTTCAAACTGCGCGATCTCCTTCCGATAGCGGATCCAGTGATCCACATCATCAGGGGACATGCCAAGTTCAGCGGCAACCCGTTGAGAGGTGTACTGCGGGTGCCGCTTGGTGATCGCGTCTAGCGCGTTCGACAGGACCTCGGAACCGTCGCCTTGGGTGCTGACACCGTAGCTGCGAATGATACCATCTACGCCGGGGTTGGCGCGGCGAGCCTTGGCGAAGTTCTCTAGCGCTTGGACCGCCGCCTCGGCCGACGAACCCGTCTGCGAGAAGGCGTAGCCGATGGCCTTGATGTTGTTGACGGACGCGCCCGTGCGGCCTGAGATGTAGGCCAGCCGGTCGAACTCACCGATGCCGTTCTTGACGGCGGTGGTGACGGCTGCGAGGGCGCCGACAGCTAGGGTGGCGAAGCCCGCGACGGCGACGCCGACCATGCGCAGGTTGGCTGCCACTTCCGCCGCCCGAAGCGTCTGCCCCGCGACACGCGCCTTGTCGGCGGCATCCCGCTCCTTGGCCGCCTTGTCGTTGGCGATCAGTTGCTTCTCTACACTGGTGATAAGTGTCGAGGTTTTCTTGTAGCTGCTCTCGTCAACCTTGAACCCAACGGAGAGTAAAAACTCCTTCAACACTTCTTGCGACATGGGCGAGACCTCGCGCTATCGAATGACGTAGGTGATCGAGCGCAAAAGCTGCCCGGTATCGAAGAGTGGCTTCAGGTCCGGTCCGGTGCGCCGGTTCTTCCTGCGGTGCAGCCGAGCGTAGACGGTGCGGTCGGCCAGTGGGGGTGAGAGCCCCGCCGTGATCTGACCCTGGATGATGGACACGGCCTTGAGGCCAGCGCGGTTCAGTCCATCGGTGAGCGCGGCTTTGCCTGCCGACACGTCCCCCTGGACGGCCGCGAGTGCGATGCCCTTGGCCAGGGCCTTCGCTAGTTCGTCCACGATCATCGGCTCGGCCGCTTCCATGCCGGGCATCAGGAAGGGCCGGGCCGGGATGTTGGCCTCGGGCGCGCCGTACTCATGGATGTAGGCGAGCGTCGCGTTGTTCATGGCGCTATCGGTCCGAGCGACCTTCGACGCTGGGATGCCGATCAGCAGCCGTTGGCGGACCGCAAACTTGCGAACCTTATCAACGTTCTGCATGGACTCCCTGGGCAGGCGCGGCTTAGCCATCAGGCGACGCTTTCTGGTGCGTCGGAAGATGTGTCTCCGGTAAGTGCTGCGATCCGAGACTTCGCGATCTCAAGAGTCGCCTGCGCAAGCCGAATGTAGAGAGACGCGACGTTGGCCTCATGCTCGGTGTTGCCCTCCGGCCAAGGGCCAGTTGCAATACCCATATCCGGCGCACCGGGCGCACGGATCGCGATCACCCATTCACTCGGAGCCGACGGCCAATCGATCTTGCCGAGCACAACGCGGAGAGCGCCGGGCGCCGCATACTCTTTGACAGTCAGAAAGCTGCCAGCCGGTACGGTGGCGGTCTTCAATGCTACAATGTTGCTCATGGCGCCCCTCGTCGGGATGCCCCCGGCACGTCGGCGCCGGGGGCTTTGTCGGGAGGACGCCGGCTCTCATGCAGTGGAGCCTCGTCGTCTGCTGGCGGTTACTTGGTGAGCGCCACTTGCCAGCTTGGCGCCGCGCGGGGTGAAGCCCGAGAAGGCCCCGCGCGCTAGCTTCGCGGCCGGACCCCGCCCTGTCAGGCAATCCGGTGATCGCGCTGCGTCAGGCGGCCGAGCGCGGTGATGACTCGGCGAACACGTCCTCCGGCATGGGGAGGCGGGCATCGGGATCGGAGGCGAGACGGTCTCGCGCGGCCTGCCAAGGGCAAGGCGGTAGTGTCGGAAGGCCCCGAACAACATGATGATCGATCATTGAATTGCCCCCGCTGAGGAAGCTGACCGTCAGTGCGCCGTCGATGGCGCGATCAAGCATTCGCAATCGCGTCTTCAGCTTGGCGTACTCGGCGACCACTGCCGCTGTGGCAGGTTCGGCAATGATGACGGCGCCCGCAGCATTCTCAACCCAGCCGACCGCCATGCTGTGCGCGCTTTCCAGCAGCCGAAGGTCGCTCTCGATCACCCGCTCCTGCTCGCGCAGGCGGGCGACCTCGGCGTTCACCTTCTCAAGCTCGGCCTCCATCGCCTCGACGGGAGTGGCCTCCGGCGGCTGCTCCCCGCTCAAGAGGGCGTCCAGACGTTCGGTGTAACTCGTCGGGGCGCGGCGCTGATGCTTCAGATCGTCTTCCAGAGCGAACCGCCGCGACCAAAGCGGCTGATACTTGTCCATGTGAGCCGCCTTCTCGGCGCTCTTGGCCTGGACGAGTGCGGCCCGGCGGTCGCGCTCAAGAATGGCGTCGGCCAGCTTCTGCCGCTCGGGCGTGCGGGCCGGGGGGATGAGGGTGAGGGATGCCTTCGCCACGGCTCAGTGCTTCCTGAGTCGGGACATGTTCGGGAATGCCTTCTCGGACGCCGCGACCTCAGTCTCGGTCATCCGATGGGGCTTGGTGCGCGGCTTGACCGATCCAGTGGGGACGGCGCCGATATCGGACGGATCGCTCAGCCGGAACATGTCGGGGTGCAGGCCGAGAATGATGTCGCGATCCGCCACGATAGCCTGCGCAGCGCGCTTTCGCTGAACCCGGTAGCCTCGCGCTTGGCAGTCCATCGCCAGTTTGGCCCGGCGCTTGATTGCAGCATCGGCAGCGATCTCTTTCGCCGGAACCTGTTTCGCCAGCATCTCCTCCAAGGTCATCAGATCCTCGTCAGGGATCTTGCCCATGCAGAATTCGAGGAGGTTTTCCATGGTCTCAGGGGTCATCGATCTATTCCTTCGATTTAACGGCTCAGTTGGTCCACGGGACAAAGTTCACCGCCGGCACGTCGCTCGGCTTCTCGGTGATGGGGTAGAGTTCGATCACGCCGCCGTCGGCGGGGTTGCCCGTGACGCGGGACGCCGCCGCCCAGGCCGGAGTCATCAGGTCGGAGGGGCTGACGATCAGGAATGAGCGCGTGTCGCCCGCGATGCCGGTGTAGGCAGCGGCGTTGACGCGACGGCCACGGCGGCCATCGGCCGTGAGGGCGGCGACATCGTAGAGGCAGACGCGATAGGCCATCAGAGCGTGCTCCCGTAGCGATAGCGGTGTCGGTTGCGGCCAGGGCCGGGACTTTTGAAGAATGCGGCGGCCTCAGCGGTGATGATGAGAGGTTTCGGGCCGCTGCCGACGAGCACCACGGCGCCCGCCGCCGCGTTCGCCACGTCGTCGTGCGCGCCCTTCACCTGCGGATGGTCGATGATGTCCCGGCCCGTCCCGCGCGTGGTGCGCCGCTCCAATGAGACGATCTGCGCCTCAAGTTTCGGCGCCTCGATCAGCCGGGCGCTCTGCGAATTCAGGATTGGTAGGAATGCCGCGTAAATCTCGGTCTTGCTCTTGTCCGAGATCTCGTAGGTGATGCCGTGCTTGGCGAACTGCTCGCGCGGCCACTCGCCGGCGTACTTGTCGCCCGTGACCTTCCGGATCCCATAGGTTTTCAGCGTCTCGGCAAACCGCTCCACCACCAGCGCGGGCGATGTCCCGACTGTCTCCTCGCGGATCGCGTCGAGGAAGGTCAGATCCTTCTCCCGGTGTGCAATGCCGAGCGTCATGCTGTCGGCGCCGCCACCGGCCGGGTCCACGAAGGCGACGTAGCGTGTGCCTTCAACCGGAGGCCGCTCGCGAACCCCCGCGTCCATGCACGCCTGAACCGCCTCCAAGGTGATGAAGGCTTCCACGTCCCGCCGGAACTCAGCGCCATACTCCGCCGCCGCCGCCGCCGGATCGCGGGTATAGGCCCGCTTCACCACCGCAGGGTCGAGGCTCGGGTTCATCGTCTGCGACGGGGCGCGGAGCACCAGCACCACCGGGTCGCCGTTCGGCCCGAAGTCCCGCTGATGGGTCCGGTAGAGTTCACCCTTGCGCGCGTAGGGGCTCGACAGGACGCAGAGAGGGCCGCCCGTCGTCGCCATCCCCGGCCTCACCGCGTCGAGGATCAGCGTGTCGGGATTGGCGCTGTTCTCAAGGCTCCAGAACGCCACCTCATCGCAGAGGCACCCAATTAGCGTCTCGCCCCGGATCGTCTTGTAGTTCGCTGGCCGAACCTCAATGTCCACGCCCGCGCGCAGCCGGATCGTGTCGGCGGTCGGCTCGCCGTCCACCATGTCCCGCATCTCGGCCGAGTACTCGAACACGCCGCGCATGTACGAGAAGATCTTGGCGGCCTGGACCGTGGTCGCGGCCATGATCGGCAGCTTGAACCGCTCTCCGATGCCCTGAATGGCGCTGTAGTCCACCAGCCCGGCGAGGTAGGCGCCAAGCACGGAGAAAGCGCGGGACTTGCCGCCGCGACGGCCGACGATGCCCCAAAGCTCGTCAACGGGATGCTCCGGCTCGCGCTCGCGGCCGGTAAGCGCGGTGAAGATCGCCCGCTCGTCGTCGGTCAGCTCCTCGCCCCTGGACGCGATCAGGATGGCTCGCCACGGCGCCCAGGTTTCGCCCGGCAGGATCTCCGCGAAGATCGCGGGATCGGCCAGGGCCTCGCGCATGGTGCAGAGGGGGCGGCAGGCCGGGTTCATGCCGGGCGACCCTTGGCGTAGCGCTCGCGGACGCTCTGACGCTCGGGGGCCTTCACCGGCCCCATGCGTCGAAGCTGGCGGTCGGCCCGGTCGCACAACTGGCCGTAGGTCTCAGGATCAATGGCGCGCCCTGCGGCCCGCTCAGCCTCCATAAGCTCGCGTTCGACCACCAATTGCGCGTAAGCCCGAATTGCCTGTCTGCGGCCAACGTCGAGACTTTCAGCGCCGCCCCGCTCCGCCTCCAAGGTTCGAACCAGATCCTTGAAGCGTCGCCCGGCAGCGGATCGGCCATCCACCCGGCCGAGATGCATCCGGGTGCCATTGCTCAAGGCCGACTGAACCCGAGGGGAGCGAGTGGAACCGCGCACGGCCAGCGTCGAGCCCTGCCGCCCATCGGGCCGGTCGGTCGTCGTGGTGTGTGCGCCGTAGGCCATTGCCTGCCATCCTGCCGCGCTGAGCCGCCGAAAACGGCACGCACTCGAACGCTTCGGTAACTAATATAGCACAAGCTATAATATTTTCCATAGCTTTGGTAGGCGGCTCTCGGAGACTTGCGTCTGCGGCGATGCCGAACAGGACAACACGCCCGCGAAGCCTGACGCGAGTAGGGTGGAGCCGCAGACGGATTAGTCGCTGAAGCTGGACGCCAAGCCGAAGCAGTAAGCGTCACACGGGGACACCATTCTCGCCGTGTCCTTGGCAGACGACATTTTGACCGCCAGCGTGAAACCGTGGCCACGCCTCGGGCGTAGCGGGCGCCATGACCAGGCTACCCGACCGCTACAACCCCGTCCTCGATGTCGTCGCCTCGGCGCTCGGCGTGCCGGTCGAGCACTTCTTTGAGGATGCCGCTGTCCTTCCCGATGAAAGCGCCGTAGCCCTACTCAGAGCCTGGGCGGCCATCAGTGACGCACAGGCCCAACGGCGTGTCCTAAGCTTCGCCCAGCATGAGGCAGACAAGGCCGCCGGGCATGAGGGCGTCTCAGACCCGACGACGGTGGTTCCGCTAAGGTCGGGCGGTCCCTGAAGCATTCGCTCTACCATACGTGGCTCAACCGGGTCAGAAACGCCCCCAATCGTGGGCGAGAACGTGGGTAGCGTGACGGCTGCAATCTCAAGGCATTGCCGTTGCGGTGCTTTTCGGCCTCGATAGCGGACGACCTATCCGCCATTCGGTTTTCGGAACGATGCGGGTCGGTCAGCGGCGGCGCCAACGATGGCGGTCGGCTGTTTTATTCAGGCCACTGGCGCGGGCGAGCGGCGCCCAACAGCCCCTATATCGCCAGCGTCTCAAGGTGATGGGGTGCTGCGATGGGCAACGGTCTGATCGGTGAGCTTGTGGTTCTGGCCCTCGTCGTCAGCGCCCTCGTTGCGGGGTTCATCTACGTGCGGAGGCTCAAGGACCCCTGAGGAACGTGCTGCGCCACCTCGAAAAGGTGGAGCGCCGCAAAGTGGCGCAGTGGAGCGGAAAGGATCTTTGCGCCACTGCGCCACTTGCGCCACCCCCTTATAGGGGTGGCAAGTGGTGGTGGCGCAGATCCCGGCCATTTCAGGTGCCATCCGAGGTGGAGCAAGCGAGAGTGCCAACCTCGATGAAAGTGCGGACCTTTCGGCCCTCGTCTTGGCCCTCAACTGTCACGAACATGCCGTTGGCGATCCACGTCTTGAGCAGTCGGCCGATGCGCTGCCGGTCGGTCTTGCTGTCGGGATCGAGGCGAAGAGCCTTGGCGATTGGGTAGCCGATCCATTGAGGCGACTGCGGGCTTTGCCGCCACGGGCCACCGGCCATGACTTCGGTCTGCGCGGCCACCAGATCGCGGACTTCGATGCCCTCGAAGGCGTCGGGCCACTGCCACGACTCTACGACGCCGACGCTATCGCCGAAGTCGAGATTGCCGGGGCCTCGGTTGCCGAGATCGACGGAGGTGAGGTGAAACCAAGTGGAGGCGTCGCTGCTCGGCGGCGCGAGGTTGCCCTTGCCCCGATCCACCCGGAAGTAGGTGCCGCGCATTTCCACTCCGGCTCTCTCCGCTTCCTCCTTCGTCATGGGATTGAGCACGCGGGCGGCGCGGGCCTTGGACAGAAGGGCGACGGCACCGCGCGCATCTTCGGCTGTCACCTCCTGGCCACCGGTCTTCCGGGAGTGATGCACAAGTTCGATGGCGGCTCCGGTGCTATCCGCGATCTGCGCCCAGGCGGTCGCCACGGCATTGATGGCGCCGTTGTCGTTCTCGTTGACCGCGTGGCAGCTCACGAACGGGTCGATCACCACCACGTCGATCATGTTGCCGATGATGGTCGCGCGGATGGCCTCGACCACCGGCACCGCGACGACTGTGCCGGTCCGTTCCTGTCGGGCGATGACGATCTCGGTGTCGCGGCCCGAATTGACGAAGAGCCGGCCGCCAATGTCCTTCTCAGTGATGCCGTAGCGCATGGCCGTGGCGATGACCCGACGCTGCAACTCGTCTTCCGGGTCCTCCCCGTTCCACAGCCAGACGCGATAGGTGCCGTGGGGTTCGTGTCCGATCAGATTGCGGCCAGTGACGAGCGACAGCGCCTCCGCGATGCTGAGGGAGGATTTGCCGACGCCGCCGGGGCTGACGGTGGTCGAGATGAACTTGCGGATCATGTGCCGCCCGAGCACCCACTCGCGGCGGGGAAGCTTGGTCGGATCGATCCACTCGAACCGTTGCGCGCGGATGGGGCGCGCCACTGGCGCACCCTCCTGTTGTCCGTACTCCGGCCATCGGCCGTCGTCGGCGCCGCCTAGCGGCGGAAGGGTGTCCAGGCGTTCGTAATGCTGCATCAGACCCCCCTTCCTGGTCCGATGTCTTCGGTGCGGGTGCGGAGCATCGCGGCGGCACGGGACCGCTCGACCTCCGCGCCTGCCGCTTGCATCGCCCTCAGGTATGCGACGGTGCAGCGGGTGGCGTAGTCGAGGCCCGGCAGAAACCGGATCTCGGCGTACTGCCGCATGACGGTGGCGTGCGCGATCACGCCGCCGGCCATCTCAGCGAGGAAGTCGCAGGCATTCTCAACGGTGCCGTAGGGAGCAGGTTCGTTCATGCGGCCTCTCCCTTCGCGATGGTGTCGGCGCCGTAGCGGGCGAGCAGGGCGGCGTCGGCTCGGTTGTGGTCCTTGCGGCGCTCAAAGCGTTCGCCGCTGACGGGAAAGAGCCGGATTGCCAGTGCTCGCGCGGCCTCCTCACCGCCAGCTGTCTTGCCCGGCAATCGGAAGTGACGCTTCCAAAGCTGCGCCGAGACGAGGTGGGTAGGAATGCCCGCTGCCTCAATGGCAGCGCGAGTCTGCCCATAGGCCATGCCGAGCTTGAACGACGCGATGGAGCCGTTCTTCGGCATCGCATGAACCTGCTCAACGATGGCCAGCGTCGGCCCCATCTGAGCGATCCGGCGCCGCAGCAGGCCAGTATCGATCTCGCCGCCCGCCGTCGGGGCATCTTCGACGGCAACACGATCCGGCGCCGAAGGAAAATACCAAGCTAGGGCGCCAGTCAGACCGCAATCGACGCCGAGGATGCAGATCTCGGGAGGCTTGCTCATGCCCGGCCTCCCTGCCTGTAGGATGTCGTCAGTTCGGCCAGCCGAGCGCCATAAGTCTCCGCCGCGACCTTCCCGAGATCCAGCGCCATCTCAAGCGTGCCGCCGTTCACGTGAACCGTGTCTGCGATGGCAAGTACGTGGTCATAGATGGCTTTGTCGGCGAGCGCCTGTGCCTCCTCCAGGGACCAGCCCGGTTCGGTCTGGACCTTGAAGAACACGGTTTCGGCGTTGTCGCGGGCGAGCGCGGTGATCAGCTCGATGAGCATGCCAAATCCGTCTGGCACGTAGTCGAGACCTTCAAGGCGTTGTGTGAAGTGGTCGGCGATGCGCTGAACGTTATCGGTGCTCATGCATGACCTCCCTGGTTGTGAAAGGCCGCAATGAGCAGGCTGATAGCCTCGCTAAAGTCCCGACCTGGGTAGATCAGATCCCAAGCCTTCTTGCACTCGGAAGCGTAGCGAACCTCAGTCTTCGCATCCGCTCGACCAACGTCTTGCATCGCTCCGATAAGACCCTGCGCCATGAAGTGCGGGGCAATCGTCACGATGCCGTCTGACGTTGCGACCGTGCGGATGTCGTCCTTCCATTCCGAGGAACGAAGCTTGCGCTGGAAGTCGCGGCGAAGGTCGCGCGGCAGATCAAGACAATGCTGAAGGTCTTCGGGCGCGTGCCAGGGCAGGTGAGGGCCCGGCAAAGGCGCCATGAAGAACCGCAACGGCTTGTTGTTGAGGGTGCCCGTGTAGGATGGGACGAGGATTGCGCTCATCGCTGCGCCCTCCATGAGTCGAGGACGGGATAGACAAGCTCGGCCAAAAGCGCCGCCGTCGCAGGGGCGACGCCGAAGCGGCTAGTAAATCTATGGACGGCGAGGGAGTGAGGCGCTATATCGGAAGGGTCGATGCGATACGACAATTCCGAAGCCCGCTGGCGTGCCACCGCCGTGCGGGCTTCACCTTTTCTGGATGCCATTCGTCTACGCGGCCTCAGTCAGCGAGTTGAGGTAGCCGCGAATGCTGTCAGCAAGGATCAGCGTCCGCGCGCCAGCCTTGATCGCGCGAAGTTTGTCCTTCGCGATTAGATCGTAGACTGTCGTCCGGCCGAGACCTGTCGCGTAGCAGGTTTCGGGGATCGTATAGGCAAGCTTCTCCACTGGCGTGCGCGGGGTCTCCACGCCGCCCTGAACCGTGTAGTTCATGGCTGCACCTAATTTTTGCCCGCGCCGCGTTCGGGCGGGTACAGGTGGATACTGGCGCCGCCCGCCTACGTGCTCAATGGCCCCGGAGTGCCATTCCCAGAGATGGCACTATCGGCGTCGAGGATTTCCGCAATCTGCCTCTGGATTGTTCTCCAGCCATAGCCGCGGTCCCGCCTCGATTTGTTGGCACGCCTACAAACTCCAGCCTCTAAGTCTTGTGCCAGCTGCTTTGAGTTGCGAAGAGGTTGGCCGAGATCGGCAGCCTCAGCGATGATGTGCTGTCGTAGAGCAGCATTTTTATCTGAAGCTGATTTGGATTTTTTAGTATTTGCGTTCTCAGAGCTTATTAAACCAGCGTAGCCCGCACCATTGTGGCTGCCAACTTCGAGCATCGTATCTACGAGGCGCATAAGCCTAAATTTGAAGACCCACTTTGGGGTGCCTTGCTCAGCAGCCAGATCTATCATGTGCATCATTTGATCAATGGTTCTGCGGGCATCTTTCACGCTGATCGCAATCTGCATCTTTGCGGAGATGTCGATTTTCTCAGACCGCTCAATAGTCTTAGCTATCGCCTTTAGCCTCTTGATTATGCGTCGTTGCGCGTCTCTCTCATCCTTTAAGCCACTATTGACCAGCGCAGCTAGGTCGTACCCATAGTCCATGGCCGGATGCTCCTAAGCTTGCCGGCCGACATAAGCTGCCCAAGCGCTCATCAGCTCACGCCGCTTTTCGAATAGGTCGCCGCGCCGGTAGGCTCGTTCGACCTTCGACTCTACGGTATGGGCCAACGCCATCTCGACCACTTCTGACGGGAAGTCGGTGGTCTCCGAGGCCCAATCCCGGAAGCTGCTGCGGAAGCCGTGAACAGTGAGATCGCCCCGCTCCATCCGCCGGAGCAGGACGAGCATGGCCATATTGCTGAGTGGCTTGCCGCGCCGGCCGCCGGGGAAGACGTAGGTGGCGTCCAGGCCCTTCATCTCCCCGAGGATAGCCAGCGCCGCCGACGACAGCGGCACGCGGTGTTCGGCGGCGGCCTTCATTCGCTCTGCCGGTACGGTCCAGATCCCGGCCTCAAGGTCGATCTCGCCCCATCGGGCACCAAGCGACTCGCCTGTGCGTGCCGCCGTCTGGATCGTGAAGGCCAGCAGCTTTGCCGCAATGCCCTCTTGGGCGGCCAGCTTTGCCATGAAGGCAGGGACTTCTGCGAAGGGGAGGGCGGCGTGGTGCTCGACCTTGGCTACCCGCGACCGCTTCGGCAGCAGGTTGGCGAGATGGCCTTTCCAACGAGCGGGGTTCTCGCCGCGTCGGTAGCTGTGGGTCGTCGCCCAATCGAGGATCGACTCGATCCGGCCGCGCACCCGCGTCGCCGTCTCGGCCTTCGTGGTCCAGATCGGCTGCAACGCCTGCATCACCAGCCCGGTATCGACCGCCTGAACGGGCAGTTCCCCGAACACAGGATAGGCGTAGGCGCCGAGGGTCGCCGTCCACTGCGCCGCGTGCTTCGCATTGCGCCAGCCTGCCTTGTGCGACTCGATGTACCGCTCGGCGCAAGTTTTGAAGGTTATGGCCTTGGCGGCCTCAATGGCGGCGTCCTGTCGCTGGCCGCGTCGCATCTCAATCGGGTCGATGCCCTCATAGAGAAGCTTCCGGTAGGTGGTCGCCTTGTCGCGTGCCTCGGCCAACGAGAAGGTGGCCGCCGATCCCAGGCCCATCTCCCGCGACTTGCCGCGCAGGGTGAAGCGGAAAATCCAGCTTTTGGCGCCGTTGCCGGTCACCTGAAGCCAAAGGTTGCCGCCGTCCCCATACATGCCGGGGGTCTTGAGCTTCGCAACCCCAAGGGCAGTGAGCTTCCCAACCATTTCAGTATCACCCACGCGAGTACCCACATGGTAATCGCGAATTTGGGCGAACGCCAGCGACCGGCTGCGAACAGAAAGCTGATGATTATCTAGCGATTTGAGTGGTTTAGCGAACCGCTGCGAATGGTGGCGAACGGTTATCTGGCGGAGGGAGCGGGATTCGAACCCGCGATACGGTTTCCCGTATACACACTTTCCAGGCGTGCGCCTTCAACCACTCGGCCACCCCTCCGCACGGGAGACCCCTGCCGGAACGGGGCCGGGCGCCGGGGTCTCGCGTGAGGGGGGTGCTGTATCCCGGCGCGGGGGCATCGCGCAAGGCTTAACCGGCGAGGAAATGCCGGAACCGCTCCGGGCGTGGCCGGCGGGGTTCTCCGCCGGCCACGCCCTCGCCTCAGGCCTCGTCGTCGAGGTGGAAGCGGACGCGTTCCACGTTCGCCCGCTCGAAGGCCTGCATGACGTGCTGGTAGGAGCGCTCCATCTCCGTGGCGGCGTCGCCCGGCGTGTCCTCCGGCTTGAGGACGAACATCAGGAGCGAGCGGCCGGTCACCTCGTAGGGCTGGCCGAAGCCGAAGCTCTCCACGTCCTGGCTGTCGGGCAGGTTGGTGTCGAGGAGGCGCGTCCAGGCCTGCCCGCCTACCGTCTCCGGCAGCGTGAAGGTCACGAGGTCGTGGTAGGCGTTGAACAGGAGGAGCAGCGTCGCGTCGCCGCCCCGCCGGTGGAGGCCCGTCGCCTGGGCGCGGCCGTCGAGGCGGACGGCGAAGCTGCGGGCCTCGCCGTCGCTCCAGTTCTCCGGCGCCATCTCGCCCCCGTCCGGGCGGAGCCATTCCACGTCCTTGACGCCGAACTCCTCGTCGTACTGTCCCGTGAGGAAACGCCCGCGGTTCAGGATCGGCAGGGCGTTGCGCAGGATGATCAGGCGCTGGGCGAACTCGGCGAGGTCGCGCTCCTCCTCCGCGATGGCGCCCCAATCGAGCCAGGAGATCGCGTTGTCCTGGCAATAGGCATTGTTGTTGCCCTCCTGGGTGCGGGCGAACTCGTCGCCCGCGAGCAGCATCGGCGTGCCCCGCGAGAGGAACAGCGTGGCCAGCATGTTGCGCATCTGGCGCATCCGCACCGCGCGGATGCCGGCGTCGTCCGTCGGCCCCTCGACCCCGTAATTGTACGAGAGGTTGTGCGAGTGCCCGTCGCGGTTGCCCTCGCCGTTCGCCTCATTGTGCTTGTCGTTGTAGGCGACGGTGTCGTGCAGGGTGAAGCCGTCATGGGCGGTGAGGAAGTTCACGCTCGCCCAGGGCTTGCGCCCGCGCTTGTTGAACTTGTCGGCCGAACCGCTGACCCGGGCCGCGAGGTCGGGCAGCAGCCCGCCGTCGCCCTTCCAGTAGGCGCGCACGTCGTCGCGGAACCGGTCGTTCCACTCGGCCCAGCCGGGCGGGAAGCCGCCGACCTGATAGCCGCCGGGGCCGCAATCCCACGGCTCGGCGATGAGCTTCACCGAGTTCAGCACCGGATCCTGGCGGCAGGTGTCGAGGAAGCCGCCGCCCTCGTCGAACCCGTAGGGCTCCCGGCCGAGGATGGTGGCGAGGTCGAAGCGGAACCCGTCGACCTGCATCTCGGTGGCCCAGTAGCGCAGGGAATCGGTCACGAGCTGCAGCACCCGCGGATGCGACAGGTTGAAGGTGTTCCCGGTGCCCGTGTCGTTGATGTAGTAGCGCTTCTCGTTCGGCAGCAGCCGGTAGTACGAGGCGTTGTCGATGCCCTTGAACGAGAGGGTCGGCCCCTTCTCGTTGCCCTCGGCCGTGTGGTTGTAGACCACGTCGAGGATCACCTCGAGCCCGGCCCCGTGCAGCCGGGAGACCATCTCCTTGAACTCGGAGAAGGCGAAATCCGGCACCGCCGCGTAGCGCCGCGCGGGGGTGAAGAACGAGATGGTGTTGTAGCCCCAGTAGTTCACGAGGTCCTTCTGCTCCAGGTAGTCGTCCTGGACGAAGGAGTGGACCGGCAGCAGTTCCACCGAGGTGACGCCGAGGCTCTTGATGTAGTCGAGCACCTCCGGCGTGCCGAGGCCGGCATAGGTGCCGCGCAGCTTCTCGGGCACCCTGGGATGCAGCTTGGTGAGGCCCTTCACATGGGCCTCGTAGATGATCGTGCGCTCCCACGGCACGTGCGGCTTGCGCTGGCGGCCCCAGGTGAAGGCGGGGTCGATCACCCGCGAGCGGCGGGTGTAGGGGGCGGAATCGCGCTCGTCGAAGGTGAGGTCGTCGCCCGACTCCATCTGGTAGCCGAACAGGGCCGGATTCCAGGTGATGGAGCCGATCAGGCCCTTGGCGTAGGGGTCGATGAGGAGCTTGTTCGGGTTGAACCGGTGGCCCGCCTTCGGCTCGTAGGGGCCGTGGACGCGGTAGCCGTAGATCGTGCCCGGCCGGGCATCCGGCAGGTAGCCGTGCCAGATCTCGTCCGTGTACTCGGGCAGTTCGATCCGCTCGATCTCCCGCTCGCCCTGGTCGTCGAACAGGCACAGTTCGACCTTGGTGGCGTGGGCCGAGAACAGGGCGAAGTTCACCCCCAGCCCGTCCCAGGTGGCGCCGAGCGGATAGGGCTGACCCTCCAGGATGCGCGAGCGGGCCGCGCGGGCCTGGAACGTCGAACGGGGGGAATCGGACATGGGGTCTCCGGTGCTCCGCCCGTCGGCGCCGCGACGGGGGCAGTTCGGGAACGTGCCGGACACGGCGAAGCTCCCCGCAGTGCGGGAAAAATTGAGCTCTGGGATTCCAGACGAGTCCCTCGGTGCGGTCCAGGGGCAAAGCCCCTGGGCCCTGGCGGGGCGCCGCCCTGCACCGGCCAGAGGGCTTGCCCTCCGGACACCCCGTTCACGGCTTCAGAACGCCCCGGCGAGGTAGGCGCGCACGAAGCCCGGCATCCGCTGCGGATCGCCGTCGGCGGGCCCGCGCAGGGCGTGGAGGCCCGCGAGCTCCGGCTCCGCCTCGGCCCGGCGGTGGGCCTCGGCTTGCGCCAGCAGCGCGTCGGCGGTCCCGGGGAAGCGGACCGGGCGCAGGAAGGCGAGCTGCCCCTCCCCTTCGAGGAGGATCCAGTCCTGTGCCGCGCCCTCGGGGAGGGCGAGGCCGGTCTCCTCGGTGAACTCGCGGGTGGCGCTGCCGGCGAGGTCGACCCCGGTGCCGCGCACGTCGTCCCGGTCGGGGGTGCCGCAGGGGAAGTAGAGCTGGCCCGCATTGGCGGTGTGGGCGGCCATCTCGCCGATCAGCACCGCCCCGTCCGCGCTCCAGGGCACGATGGCCGCGAAGGCGTTGGCGACGGCGTCATCGAAGACTCCGCCGTCGCGGTAGGCGATGAACCGGGAATAGGACGTCTCGAACAGGTCGATCCGGCAGTGCCCGTTCGTCACCACGCAGGCGCAGGCCAGGAGGACGATCCCGTCGAACATCGCCGGCCGCGCCGCCCGGCGCCGCTCCCAGTTCGCCGCAATGGCCGCGGCGTTGTCCCGCGCCCAGGGCCAGTCGTAGGGGACGAGCCGTGCCTCGATGCCCCTGAGGTGGATCGTGCGGAAGCCGTCAGACACGCAGGACTCCCTCGGAGATCAGCACCGCCGCGCCGCCGATCTCGACGCCGTGCAGGGCGCCGGCCAGCACCGTGACCTGCAGGTCGATCCGGCTCGGGCGGCCCATCGCCTGCCCCTGCAGGATGGCGACGTCGTGGCTGCCCTCGCCCAGGGCCTCGAACCGCCTCAGCACCCCGGCGAAGGCCGCCGCCGCCGCGCCCGTGGCGGGGTCCTCCGCGATGCCCATCTGCGGCGCGAACATCCGGGTGCGGAAGGCGAGGCCCGTGGAGTCCGGATCGGGGGCGTAGAGATAGAGCCCGTCGCCCTCCTCCGGGGCCGCCGCCGGGCGGATGCCGTCGAGGCGCTCCACAGACGCCACCGGCACGCAGGTGAAGCGGGGGCCGGTCCCGAACCGGCTCGGCCGGTGCGCGCCGAAGCCGATCTCGCCGGGTGCGAGGCCGAGGCGCGCCGCCAGCGCCTCCGGCTCCGGTCCCGGCCCGAGCTCCTCGGGCATCGTCGGCAGGCGGAAGCGCGCCCGGCCGCCCGAGCCGTCGGCCAGGGTCTCGACGATGCAGGGAACGATCCCGATCTCCTCCTCCAGCCCGAAGGCGCGGGCGTCGGCGACGGGCGGGTCCTGCATCGCCAGGAACACGGCGGTGCCCACGGTGGGGTGGCCGGCGAAGGGCAACTCCCGGGCGGGGGTGAAGATGCGCAGGCGCGCCCGGTGGCGGGGCTCCGACGGGGGCAGGACGAACACCGTCTCCGACAGGTTGAACTCCCGGGCGATGGCCTGCATCGCCGCGCCGTCGAGGCCCTGCGAATCGAGCACCACGGCCAGCGGATTGCCCGCGAGCCGGTGCGTGGTGAACACGTCGAGGGTGGCGAAGCGGCGCGTCATGGCGGAACCTCGGGCTTGTCGGGACGGACGCGGGGTCAGACCGCCTCGGCCGGGAAGGTTTCGGAGGGAGCGACGAACTCGTCCTGGGCGGCCACGGTCAGGATCTCCCGCGAGCCCGCCCCGGCGGTGCGCCGCAGGAGGCCGTAGACCGAAGCGGCCGCCTTCTCCAGGGCCGTGGCGACGGCGCCTTCGCGGGCATAGTGGACGAGGAACAGGGCGGCGATGCAATCCCCCGCCCCGTTGATCGCGAGGTCGAGGCGCGGGGTGCGCACCCGGTAGAGCGCCCCGCCCTCCCCGGCCAGGAGGTCGATCCGGTCGGTCGGGGTCTCGGCGGTGGCCGCCGAGGTCACGAGCACCACCCGCGGCCCCCGCGCCTGCAGGGCGGCGACGGCGGCCCGGGCCTCGGCGAGCGTGGCGCTCGGCAGGCCGGTGAGGAGGTTCAGCTCGAACTGGTTGGGGGTGACGATGTCGGCCGCCGGCACCGCCCGCTCCCGCATGAACTCGGTGATGCCGGGGCGGACATAGACCCCCTCCTCCGTGTCGCCGATCACCGGATCGCAGCAGTAGAGCGCCCGGGGATTCTCGGCGCGCACGGCGGCCACGGCCTCCAGGATCGCCTCGCCGATCGGGGCCGAGCCCATGTAGCCGGAGAGCACCGCGTCGCACCGGGCCAGCGCCCCGCGCTCCGCCACGCCCTGCACGACGTCGCGGATCGTCTGCGCCGCGAAGACCTCTCCCCGCCACGCGCCGTAGCCGGTGTGGTTGGAGAACTGCACCGTGTGGACCGGCCAGACCTCCACCCCGAGACGCTGCATCGGGAACACCGCCGAGGCGTTGCCGACATGGCCGTAGGCGACGTGGGACTGGATGGAGAGGACGTTCACGCGGACGACTCCGGCGGGCCGGGACTCACGGCAGCCTGCCGAGGAGGTCCTGGACCACCTGCGGATTCTTGTCGAGGAGGGCCGGCCTCCCGCTCCGTATACGCCTCGATCGGGCGCGCCAGCGAAGAGATCCAGTGCGGCGGAGCATGTCCGGACGTGATGGATCCCTGGATTGCTTCGCTGGCGCTCGCCTCGACGGTGTCGGTGGAGGAGCCGTCACGGCGTGCCTTCCACTCCTCTCGGTATGCATCCCGCGAAGCCCGTCCCTTGTCGGCATGCTGTGCGCGCATCAGATGGGATCGGCCCAAGGAGATCATGCCGGCCCCATGGATATCGACGCGCTTAAGGATTCGACCCTCGCCTTCGTGCAGGCGCACCGGGCGTGGACGCCGGTGATCGCGGCGGCGCTGGCCTTCTGCGAATCGATCGCGGTGCTCTCGCTCATCGTGCCGGCCACGGTGATCCTCCTCGCCGTCGGCGCACTCGTCGGCGGGGCGGGGGTCGAGTTCTGGCCGGTGGTGGTCGGCGCGGCCGTCGGGGCGATCCTGGGGGATTGGATCTCCTACGAGTTCGGGCACTGGCTCGGGCCGGGCGCCAAGGCGAAGTGGCCCCTGAATCGCTATCCCGAGATGACCGCGAAGGCCGAGGGCTTCATCCATCGGTGGGGCGTGGCGGCGGTGGCGCTCGGCCGGTTCTTCGGCCCGGCGCGCGCGCTGGTGCCGCTGCTCGCCGGCGTGCTCGGCATGGCGCGGCTGCCGTTCCAGCTCGCCAACGTCGCCTCGGCCTTCGTCTGGGCCTTCGTGCTCCTCGCGCCCGGTGCGGGGCTTCTCACGTGGTTCGGCAAGTAGGGCCGGGCGCGTGATGGCGCGCCGCAGGTGACGCCGCCGCCCCGCGCCTTCAGGATGTCCCGATTCGGCACGATACCGATTCGGACATGACACTCACCGCCCTGCCCTCGCCCGAGGTCTCGCCCCTCCTGCCGCCGGACCGGCGCCAGTCGCCGACGGCGCTCCGCATCCAGCGGGGCGTGCGGCGCCTGTTTTCCGAGATGGGCTGCGTCACCCTGCCGGAATTTTCCCTGGTCAACGGGCGGCGGGCCGACGTCATCGCCCTGTGCGGGGCGGGGCGCCTCACCATCGTAGAGATCAAGTCGAGCGTCGCCGACTTCCGGGCCGACCGGAAATGGCCCGATTACCGGGACTTCTGCGACCGTTTCTTCTTCGCGATCCCCGAGGATGTGCCCGAGGCGTTGATCCCCGAGGAATGCGGCCTCATCGTCGCCGACGCCTACGGGGCGGCGATCCTGCGCGAGGCACCGGAGCACGCCCTCAGCGGCCCGCGCCGGAAAGCGGTGACGCTGCGCTTCGCGCACAGCGCCGCCCGCCTGCTCCATGCGATGGCCGATCCCGGCGCAATCCGCGAGGGCGCCCTGTAGGGCTGTCCGGTCAGCGCGCGGCGCAGCCCTCCGGCGTGCCGTAGCTGCCATAGACCACCCGCACCTTGCGCACGCACTCGGGTTGGCGCGCGGGGGCCACAGGGCTCACCTCGACCGGCTCCACCCGGAGCGTCGCCGTCGCCACCGGGTCGTCGGAGGTCGCCAGTGCCCGGCTCGCGTTCATCACGAGGGGAGTCGCGGCCATCGCCGAGACGGCGAGGGTGGCGATGAGGGCAAGGTGGCGATGGGCGAAAGACTTGCGCATGGTCCGCGATCCGCAGCATTCGGCAGCGCGTGGCTGCCAGATATCCCCTGGTTATCAACATAACTTGGCTGTGGGCGTCACGGTTCCGCTTGGCGGCGGCGCTTTTCCATGCATTGCGAAGAAATGGCCGGCCGCCCACGGTGCGGAAACGCACCGCCCCGGTGAACTTACTGGGCCGGGCGGCGGCGAAGTCTCTGCGCATCGCCCGTGATCCTTGGATCACAGGACGCCTGCTCCGCGCGACCGTCGCGGCGCGGGCTCCCCCGGCATCGGTGCGCCTTGCGCCCTCGGCCCGGCTCTCCTAGACCGCGCCCCGAGTCCGCCACACGACGACAGATCATGCCGAGCGCCGCCAACTCCCCGAAAAAATCCTTCCAGGGGCTGATCCTGGCGCTCCAGGAGTACTGGGCGGCCAAGGGCTGCGTCATCCTCCAGCCCTACGACATGGAGGTCGGCGCCGGCACGTTCCACCCGGCCACCACGCTCCGGGCGCTCGGGCCGAAGCCGTGGAAGGCGGCCTACGTGCAGCCCTCCCGGCGCCCGAAGGACGGGCGCTACGGCGAGAACCCCAACCGGCTGCAGCACTATTACCAGTTCCAGGTGATCCTGAAGCCGAACCCGCCGAACCTTCAGGAACTCTACCTCGCCTCGCTGGAGGCCATCGGCGTCGATCTCAAGCTCCACGACATCCGCTTCGTCGAGGACGATTGGGAGAGCCCGACGCTCGGGGCCTGGGGGCTGGGCTGGGAGTGCTGGTGCGACGGGATGGAGGTGAGCCAGTTCACCTACTTCCAGCAGGTCGCGGGCTTCGAATGCGCCCCCGTGGCGGGCGAGCTGACCTACGGGCTGGAGCGGCTGGCCATGTACGTGCAGGGCGTCGAGAACGTCTACGACCTCGACTTCAACGGCGCCGAGGGCGAGGACCGCGTCACCTACGGCGACGTGTTCCTCCAGGCCGAGCAGGAATACTCGCGGCACAATTTCGAGGCGTCCGATTCGGAGATGCTGTTCCGCCAGTTCACCGATGCGGAATCCGCCTGCCGCGCCTACCTCGCGGCCGGGGCGCCGGAGGAGGGCCAGCGCCACCGGATCGTGCAGCCGGCCTACGACCAGTGCATCAAGGCGAGCCACGTCTTCAACCTGCTCGACGCGCGCGGCGTCATCTCCGTCACCGAGCGCCAGAGCTACATCCTGCGGGTGCGGGAGTTGGCCAAGGCCTGCGGCGCGGCGTGGCTGAGGACGGAGGCCGGCGGGGCCTGACGGCCGTCGCCCGGGAGCGCCGGGCGGCCTCGCGCGTTGCAGCCCCGCCAACCGGCGCGCCGCGGCGCGTCCGCAGACGCAGGAATCGCATCATGAAACAGACCGTCTTCGCCTTCGGTATCCTCGCGCTGGGGCTCGCGCCGGCGCTCGCGGCCGAGGCCGGCCCGGAGGCCGTCGTGAAGAAGCTCTACGCCGAGCCTCACCCGAACCACTCGGCCGTCTACACCAAGCGGCTGCAGGGCCTGTTCGACGCCGACGCGAAGCAGGCCAACGGCGCCACCGGCAACCTCGATTTCGACTACCGCCTCAACGGCGAGCCGTTGAAGCCCGACACGGTGAAGGCGCTCACCTTCAAGGAGGCCACCGAGGGCAAGGATCAGGCGAAGGTCACGGTCCAGCGCAAGGGCGGCAACGGCGCCCAGGCCATCGTCTACGATCTCGTGCGCGAGGACGGCGGCTGGAAGGTCTCGGACGCCCACGCCATCGGCGACCGCAAGTGGCAGCTCTCCGCCATCCTCAAGGGCGAAGCGAAGTAAGGGGGTTCCAAGGGACGAGTCCCTTGGCGGGTGCAGGGCAGCGCCTCGCGAACCCCTCGACAGGGGTGCGGCGCGGCGATATGGCCCCGCCATGCCCGACCTTTTGCTCGAACTCCGCTCGGAAGAGATCCCCGCCCGCATGCAGCGGCGCGCGGCCGAGGATCTCAGGAAGCTCGTCACCGACGCGCTGGTGGAGCGTGGCTTCCTGTACGAGGGCGCCAAGGCCTTCGCGACGCCCCGCCGCCTCGCCCTGCACGTCGCGGGCCTGCCCCCGCGCGGCGAGGCGGTGCGCGAGGAGCGGCGCGGGCCGCGCGTCGGCGCCCCCGAGGCGGCCGTCCAGGGCTTCCTCAAGGGCGCCGGGCTCACGAGCCTCGATCAGGCCCAGACGATCACCGACCCGAAGAAGGGCGAGTTCTACCTCGCGGTGATCGAGAAGCCCGGCCGCGAGACGCTGGACGTGCTGGCCGAGATCCTGCCGGAGATCGTCAAGAACTTCCCCTGGCCGAAGGCGATGCGCTGGGGCGCGGCCTCGGCCCAACCCGGCGCCCTGCGCTGGGTCCGTCCGCTGCAATCCATCGTCGCGACCTTCGGCCCCGAGACCGAGACGCCGGAGGTGGTCCCCTTCGAGGTCGGCGGCATCCGGGCCGGCACCACCACCTACGGCCACCGCTTCCTGGCGCCGGGCGCCATCGAGGTCCGCCGTTTCGACGACTACATCCAGGCGCTGGAGAAGGCGAAGGTCATCCTCGACGCCGACCGGCGCAAGGACGTGATCCTGCACGACGCCCGCGACCTCGCCTTCGCCCGCGGCCTCGACCTCGTGGAGGACGAGGGCCTGCTGGAGGAGGTGGCGGGGCTGGTGGAGTGGCCCGTGGTGCTGCTCGGCTCCTTCGACGACGCCTTCCTCGACATCCCCGCCGAGGCGATCCGCGCCACGATCCGCGCGAACCAGAAGTGCTTCGTGCTGCGCAAATCCGGCTCGGAGGATCTGGCGCCGGCCTTCATCCTGGTCTCGAACCTCGTCGCCAGCGACGGCGGGCTTGCCATCACCGCCGGCAACGAGCGGGTGGTGCGCGCGCGCCTGTCGGACGCGAAGTTTTTCTGGGAGACGGACAAGGCGATCCGGCTCGCGGAAAGGCTCCCGAAGCTCGACAGCATCGTCTTCCACGAGAAGCTCGGGACGCAAGGCGCCCGCATCCAGCGCATCGCGGCGCTCGCGAAGGAGCTGGCCCCGCTGGTCGGCGCCGATCCGGCTGAGGCCGAGCAGGCGGCGCGGCTGGCCAAGGCCGACCTCGTCACCGAGATGGTCGGCGAGTTCCCCGAATTGCAGGGCCTGATGGGCGCGAAATACGCGGTCCTCGAAGGGCTTCCGCCGAGCGTCGCGACGGCCATCGGCGATCACTACAAGCCGCTCGGCCCCACCGACCGGGTGCCTTCCGACCCCGTCGCCATCGCCGTGGCGCTGGCCGACAAGATCGACACTCTGGTGGGTTTCTGGGCCATCGACGAGAAGCCCACGGGGAGCAAGGACCCCTACGCCCTGCGCCGGGCGGCGTTGGGGGTGATCCGGCTGATCCTCGACAGGGGCCTGCGGCTGCGCCTGCGTGATCAATTCGGCGCCGCCGATCGCCAACTTGGGGACCGGGCCGGGGCCGATCCTGCGGATCTGCTCGCCTTCTTCGCCGACCGCCTGAAGGTCTACCTCCGCGATCAGGGCGCCCGGCACGACCTCGTGGACGCGGTCTTCGCCCTGCCCGGCCAGGACGACCTGCTGCTGATCGTCCGACGGGTCGAGGCGTTGCAGGCGTTCCTGAACTCGGAGGACGGCAAAAACCTGCTCGCCGGGTACAAGCGCGCCGCCAACATCCTCCGCATCGAGGAGAAGAAGGACGGCCGCGCCTACGACGCCGCCCCCGATGCGGCTTTGGCCGCCCAGGGCGAGCCGGCCGAGCGGGCCTTGGCGGAGGCGTTGCAGACCGCCCGCACCGAAGCCTCCAAGGCGGTGGAGGCCGAGGACTTCGCCGGCGCGATGCGGGCGCTCTCGACGCTGCGCGCCCCGGTGGACGCCTTCTTCACGGACGTCACCGTGAACGCCCCCGATCCGAAGCTCCGGGAGAACCGCCTCGCCCTCCTCAACGCGCTGCGCGCCGCGACGCGGGAGGTGGCCGACTTCTCGAAGATCGAGGGGTGAATCACCCCCCTCTCCCCGCAGGCGGGGCGAGGGGACGATCACCCTCATTCATCCGTGATCGTGCCCGTCATCGTGATCGTGCCCGTCATACTCCGGCAGGGTGAGCCCGAAATGGCTCACCAAGTCCTGCACCTGCGCGGGTGACAGGTGCCGCGGGTTGAGGTTGCGGAGCAGCAAATACAGCTTGGCCGTCTCCTCCAGTTCCTCCGTGGCGAAGACCGCCGCCTCCAGGCTGTCGCCGGCCACCACCGGCCCGTGGTTGGCGAGCAGGACCGAGGAATAGCGCCCCGCCAGCCCCCGGATGGCGTCGGCCACCGCCGGGTCGCCGGGGCGGAAATAGGGGACCAGGGCCGTGCCGCCGGTGCGCATGAGGTAGTAGGGCGTCAGGGGCGGCAGCACCGCCTTCGGATCGATCTCCGGCAGCATCGACACCGCCACCGCGTGCGTCGAGTGCAGGTGGACGATGGCGCGGGCCGCACCCCGGCTCTCGTAGAGGGCGCTGTGGAGGGGGATCTCCTTGGTGGGCTTGTCGCCGGACAGGAGCCGTCCCTCCCCGTCGAGACGGGAGATCCGCGCCGGGTCGAGGAAGCCGAGGGAGGCGTTCGTCGGCGTCACCAGCCAGCCGCCATCGGGCAGGCGAAGCGAGATGTTGCCCGATGAGCCGGGCGTCAGGCCGCGCTCGAACAGCGACCGGCCGTACCGGCAGATCTCCTCGCGCAGGCGGGATTCCTCGCTGATGCGGGATTCCTGGCTCATGCGGTGGCTCCTTCGATCAGTGTGAATCCGAGGTCGATCCGTGCGGGCCCGGTGCCCGTGAGGCAGGCGGCGGCCCGGCGGCCGATCTCCAGGCGCGGCGTGCGCACCGTCGAGAGCGGCTGGGGCATGGCCTCGGCGAAGTCGAGACCGTTGAAGCCGAACAGGGCGATCCGCTCCGGCACGGCGAGGCCCAGGGAGAGGCAGGCGAACCAGCCGCCGAGCGCCATGTCGTCGTTGGAGAAATACACCGCGTCGAGACCGGGCCGGCGGGCGATCAGCGCCTCGAACCCCGCCCGGCCCGAGGCGGCCGAGGACCGGCCGGGGCGGATCTCCCGTTCCGCGAGCGCGGTGCCCGCTTCCGCGAGGGCCGCCTCGAACCCCGCGAGACGCTTGCTCGCCCGGAGGTCGGCCGAGGGATCGTGGCCGCAATAGCCGATGCGCCGGTAGCCGCGGGCCAGGAGATGCCGGGCGCTCGCCTGCCCGGCCGCCCGGTTCGAGAAGCCGACCACCGTATCGATCCCCTCCCCGTCCGTGTCGATCATCTCCACCACCCGCACGCCCGAGGCGCGGGCGAGGGTCACGGTGCCCGCCGTATGCTCCAGGCCGGTGAGCAGCAGCGCCTCCGGCCGCCAGGACAGGAGCGCGGCGACGAGCGCCTCCTCGCGCTCCGCGTCGTACTCGCTGACGCCGACGACGCTCTGCATCCCCGTGCCGTCCAGCGCCCCCGTGAGGCCGCGCAGCAGGTCCGGGAACACGACGTTGGCGAGCGAGGGAATCACCACCCCGACGAGGCCCGTTCCGGTCCCCGTGCTCGCCCCCGCGAGGCTGCCCGCGAGACGGTTCGGCACGTAGCCGAGGCGGGCCACCGCTTCGGCCACCCGCTCGCCCGCGCGCTTCGAATAGGAGCCGTGGTTGCGCAGCACCCGCGAGACGGTGCTCTCGCCGACCCCCGCCTCGCGGGCGACATCGGCCAAGGTGACGAGCCGTCCCGGCGGCTGGAATTCGGTCATGGTCTCCCATCCCCCTGGCGCCGTGTCTTCGACGGATCGCCCGCCTCGTCCCAAGCCTGCGAATCGAGCCGGAAAGGTCGCGGCGTTTCGGGATTCCCCCACGGTCCTTGCGAGCGAAGCGACGCAATCCAGGGCAGCGGGCCGTCTCTGAACGTGGCGCGACCCTGGATTGCGTCGCTTCGTTCGCAAGGACGACGGGGGGCCGTGAGCGATCCGGCACGACGAGGAGGATGAGGGCGAGGGTGGGGCATTGTCCGTTTCGGGCGCTTTCCAGCGATTGCCGAGGCATGCGCGTCATCCCGCATACCTACGTGCATTTTGTTTCACAATAGAATTGGCAGCGCTGCCAAACGGAGATATAGGGCCGCCAACGCCGCCCGTTGAGCGGCCCCGTCATCGGCCCGCGTGGCGGGAATTGGGGAAGGAAGACACGCCATGTCCGTTCAGGCTACCGCGGCGCCGGGGAGCGCCGCGCCGAGCGATGCGAGCTTCATCGACAAGACCTACTCCAAGGTCTTCTGGCGGCTCGTGCCGTTCCTGATGCTCTGCTACGTCGTCGCCTACCTCGACCGGGTGAACGTCGGCTTCGCCAAGCTGCAGATGTCGAAGGAACTCGGCTTCTCCGAGACCGCCTACGGGCTGGGCGCGGGCATCTTCTTCTTCGGTTACTTCCTGTTCGAGGTGCCCTCGAACGTGATCCTCCACCGGGTCGGCGCCCGCGTGTGGATCGCGCGGATCATGATCACCTGGGGCTTCATCTCCGGGGCGTTCATGTTCGTGAACTCGGAGATGACCTTCTACGCCATGCGCTTCCTGCTCGGCATCGCCGAGGCGGGCTTCTATCCGGGCGTGATCCTCTACGTGACCAACTGGTTCCCGTCGCACCGCCGGGCGCGGGTCATCACCGTGTTCATGGCGGCGATCCCGATCTCGGGCGTGTTCGGCAACCCGCTCTCCGGCTGGATCATGGACACCTTCCACCAGACCCACGGCCTGTCCGGCTGGCAGTGGATGTTCCTGCTGGAGGCGGTGCCCGCCGTGATCGTCGGCCTCGCGGTGCTGTTCTACCTCGACAACCGCCCCTCCGAGGCCAAGTGGCTCGATCCGCAGGAGCGTCAGGTGCTGGAGCGCGACCTCGCCGCCGAGGAGCGGACCAAGACCGACAGCCCGCACTCCATCGCCACCGTGTTCCGCCACGGCCGGGTGTGGTTCATGAGCCTGATCTACTTCCTGTTCGTGGCCGGCCAGTACGGCCTGACCTTCTGGGTGCCGACCATCGTCAAGGCGTCCGGCGTGCAGGGCAACTTCAACATCGGCCTGATCAGCGCGATCCCCTTCCTCGTCGCGACGGTGACGATGGTGCTGCTCGGCCGCAGCGCGGACCATTTCCGCGAGCGGCGCTGGCACCTGATCATCCCCGCCCTGATCGGCGCTGTGGGCTTCACGGTCTCGGCCTCCAGCGCGGACACCACCATCGCCATCGCGGCCCTCTCCGTGGCGGCGGGCGGCGTGCTGGCCTGCTCGCCCCTGTTCTGGTCGCTGCCCACGGCGTTCCTGAGCGGCGCGGGCGCGGCGGCGGGCATCGCCCTCATCAACTCGGTGGGCAACCTCGCGGGCTTCGCCGGCCCCTACGCCATCGGCGCGCTGCGCGACGCCACCGGCAGCACGGCGGCGGGCATGTACGTGCTGGCGGCCACCCTGGTGCTCGGCGCGGCCTGCGTGTTCGCCGTGCCGTCCCGCCTCGTGAACCGCTGAGGGCTGGCCATGACGGGAACGGCAGACACGAACCGCGTCGCGGTGATCGGCCTGGGCTCGATGGGCTCAGGGATGGCGGCCTCGCTCCTCAAGGCGGGCTTCTCGGTCGCCGCCTGCGACGTGAACCCGGAGGCGGTCGCCCGCTTCCGGGAGGCGGGCGGGCAGGCGGCGGCCACCCCCGCCGAGGCGGCGAAGGGGGCCGCGGTGGTGGTGGCGGTGGTCGTCAACGCCGCCCAGACCGAGGCGGTGCTGTTCGGCGAGAACGGCGCGGCCGCCGCCATGCCGGAGGGGGCGGTGTTCGTCTCCTCCGCGACCATGGACCCGGCCATCGCCCGGCGCCTCGCGGCCCGGCTGGAGGAGACCGGCCGGCACTATCTCGACGCGCCGATGAGCGGCGGCGCCGCCCGTGCGGCGGAGGGGCAGCTGACCTTCCTCGCCTCGGGCTCGAAGGCCGCCTTCGCCGGGGCGCGCAAGGCCCTCGATGCCATGGCGGGCACCCTCTACGAGCTCGGCGACGAGCCCGGCCAGGGCGCCGCCTTCAAGATGATCAACCAGCTACTGGCGGGCGTCCACATCGCCGCCGCCTGCGAGGCGATGAGCTTCGCCGCCAAGCAGGGCCTGGACCTTCGCCGCGTCTACGAGGTGATCACCAAGTCCGCCGGCAATTCGTGGATGTTCGAGAACCGGGTGCCGCACATCCTCGATGCGGATTACTCCCCGAAGAGCGCCGTCGACATCTTCGTGAAGGATCTCGGCATCGTGCAGGACATGGCGCGGGCTGAAAAATACCCCGTGCCGGTGGCGGCGGCCGCGCTCCAGATGTTCCTCATGGCCTCCGGCGCCGGCATGGGCCGGGACGACGACGCCTCCGTGGCGCGGCTCTACGCGCAGGTCTCGGGGGCGAAGCTGCCGAACGCGTAGGCTCGCGCGCCGTCATCGCGAGCGACAGCGAAGCGACCCAGGGCAGCGGGCCGCTTCAGACCTTGGCGCTGCCCTGGATTGCTTCGCTCCGCTCGCAATGACGGAAGCGGCCGAATGAGAAGGTTCGGAAAAAATGCCCCGCTTCGCCGCCAACCTCACCCTGATGTTCAACGAGGTGCCGTTCCTCGACCGCTTCGAGGCCGCCGCGCGGGCGGGGTTCGAGGCGGTGGAGTTCCTGTTTCCCTACGAGCATCCGCCGGAAGCCATCGCCGAGCGCCTGCGGGCGAACGGCCTGACCCAGGCGCTGTTCAACATGCCGCCGGGGGATTTCGCGGGCGGCGAGCGGGGGCTGGCCGCTCTCCCCGACCGGTTCGACGAGGTGAAGGCGGGCGTCGAGACGGCGCTCCGCTACGCCGGGGCGACGGGCGTGAGGCGCCTGCACCTGATGGCGGGCCTCGCCGACCCGAAGGACGCGAGCGCGCAGGGCGCCTACCGCAAGGCCGTGACCTATGCCGCCGAACAACTCGCCCCGGCCGGGCTCGACCTCGTGCTGGAGCCGATCAACGGCCGCAACATGCCGGGCTACTTCCTCAACGATTTCGGTGCGGCGGCGGCGCTGATCCGCGAACTGGCCCTGCCGAACCTGAAGCTCCAGTTCGACCTCTACCACTGCCAGATCCTGCACGGCGACGTCACGATGCGCCTGCGGGACCTGATGCCGATGGTGGGCCATGTCCAGACGGCGAGCGTGCCCGACCGGCACGAGCCCGGCACCGGCGAGATGGACGATGCGTTCCTCTTCGCCGAACTCGACCGGCTCGGCTACGACGGATTCGTCGGCTGCGAATACATCCCGGCGGGGAACACCGAGGCGGGCCTGACGTGGTTCGCCCCCTACAGGAAGGCTTGATCCCATGACAGACGGCAAGCCGCTCGCCCTCGGTTGCGTCGCCGACGACTACACCGGCGCCTCGGACCTCGCGAACACGCTCACCAAGGCGGGCCTGCGGACGGTCCAGACCATCGGCATCCCTGCCTCCGACCTCGCGCTGCCCGAGACGGACGCGGTGGTGGTGGCCCTGAAGAGCCGCTCGATCCCCGCCCCCGAGGCCGTCGCCCGCTCCCGCGAGGCGGAGGCGTGGCTGCGGCAGCGCGGCGCCGCGCACGTGATGTTCAAGGTCTGCTCGACCTTCGATTCGACCGATGCCGGCAATATCGGCCCCGTCGCCGACGCCCTGCGCGAGGATGCCGGCGAGGCCATCGCCCTCGTCACCCCCGCCTTCCCCGAGACGGGGCGCAGCGTCTACCAGGGCAACCTGTTCGTCGGCGCCCTGCCGCTGAACGAGAGCCCGCTCAAGGACCACCCGCTCAACCCCATGCGGGACGCGAACCTCGTGCGGGTGCTGGAGCGCCAGAGCCGCCACGGGGTCGGCCTCATCGACATGGCGACGGTCGCCAAGGGGCCGGAGGCGGTGGCCGCCCGGCTCGAGGCGCTGGCCGCCGAGGGCAAGGGCGCGGCCATCGCGGACGCCATCTTCGACGACGACCTCGAGACGCTGGGCCGGGCCATCGTGGGACGGCGGTTCTCCGTCGGCGCCTCGGGCCTCGGCCTCGGCCTCGCCCGGGCGCTGGCGGCGGACGGGCGGGGCACCCGCGACGCGGCCGGCGCCGCCGTGGGCGAGCCGGTCGGCGGCCATGCCGCCTGCCTCGCGGGCAGCTGCTCGCAGGCGACCCTCGGGCAGATCGCCGCCGCCGGGGCGGTGATGCCCGTGCTGCGCCTCGACGCCGGCCGGATCGTCGCCGACCGCGAGTCCGTCGTCGCCGAGGCCCTGGCCTTCGCCCGCGAGCGGATCGCGGCAGGCCCGGTTCTGATCGCCTCCTCGGCCGACCCCGCGGCGGTGCGCGCGCTCCAGTCCCAACACGGATCCGAGGCGGCGGGCCACGCGGTCGAAGCCGCCCTCTCGGCCATCGCCGAGGGGCTGGTCGCGCAGGGCGTGCGGCGCCTCGTGATCGCGGGCGGCGAGACCTCGGGGGCGGCCGTGGACCGGCTCGGCCTGCGGGCCTTCCTCGTCGGCCCGGAGATCGCGGCGGGCGTGCCCGTGCTGCGCACCGCCGGCCGCGCGGAGCCGATGCTGCTCGCCCTCAAGTCGGGCAATTTCGGCGGCCCCGACTTCTTCGCCCGCGCCCTCGACATGATGCGCTGATTCGCGGTTCCCAAAGGACTAAGTCCTTTGGCGGGTGCAGGGCAGAGCCCTGCGAGACCCAGGGGTTTCACCCCTGGCCTCCACCAAAGGGCTCGCCCTTTGGGACACCCAACCAAAACTCTCGGGAGGTTCTGATGCACGCCCTCATCCTCGGTGCCGCCGGCATGATCGGCCGCCGTCTCGTCGACGTCCTGGTGGCCGAGGGACGGGTCGGCGGGCAGCCCCTCACCGGCCTGACCCTCCTCGACGTCGTCACCCCCACCGCGCCCGAGGGCGTGCCCGGCCCCGTGCGTGCGGAGGCCGCCGACCTCACCGCTCCCGGCGCCGCCGAGGCGGCGATCCGCGACCGGCCGGAGGTGATCTTTCACCTCGCGGCGGTGGTCTCCGGCGAGGCGGAGGCGAATTTCGACCTCGGCTACCGGGTGAACCTCGACGCGACGCGCAGCCTGTTCGAGGCGATCCGCGCGGCGCACGAGGCCGAGGGCTACACGCCGAAGGTGGTGTTCACCTCCTCGCTCGCCGTCTTCGGCCCGCCCTTCCCGGCCGTGATCCCCGACGACCACATCCTGCGCCCCGCGACCTCCTACGGCACGCAGAAGGCCATGGGCGAGATGCTGCTCGCCGACTATGCCCGCCGGGGCATCTTCGGCGGCATCGGCCTGCGCCTGCCCACCATCTGCGTGCGGCCGGGCAAGCCGAACAAGGCGGCCTCCGGCTTCTTCTCCGGCATCATCCGCGAGCCGCTGGCCGGGCAGGAGGCGATCCTGCCCGTGCCGGACACGGTGCGGCACTGGTTCGCGAGCCCGGCGGCGGCCGTGGGCTTCCTGACCCATGCGGCCGAGCTCGATCTCGCCCGCCTCGGCACCCGCCGCAGCCTGACCATGCCGGGCGTCTCCGCTACCGTCGCCGAGGAAATCGAGGCCCTGCGCCGGGCGGCCGGCGACAAGGCCGTCGCCCTGATCCGCCGCCAGCCGGACGAGGCGGTCCAGCGCATCGTGGAGACGTGGCCGGAATCCTTCGACACCGCCGCCGCCACGGATCTCGGCTTCCGGGCGGACGCCTCCTTCGACGCGATCGTCGCGCAGCACATCGCCGCGTTCCACGGGGGGTGAGGCGCCGTCAGAGCGCGGGGGCGATATCGGTCTGCGGAAAATCGTCCCCGACGAAGAGCAGCCGCGCCCCGTGCGCCTTCGCGCAGGCATAGGCGAAGCAATCGCCGAGGTTGAGGCGCGCCGGGTGGCGGCCCTTGCCGAAGCGGGCGTGGGCCGTCAGCGCGATGATCGTCTCGGTGACGGTGATCGGCACCAGGGCAATACCGGCCTCGTTGAGAAAACTGACCACAGCCGCTTCGGCAACCGACACGCTTACGGATCGCAGGCGCGACAGGGCGAGGGTCGCTTCGAAGACCGCGAGACCGCTGGTGAGCGGCGTGGCCACCCCTTCCAATCGATCCCTCAGCGTGACGTATCCCGGCTCTTCGGCCAGGATCGCGACGATGGCGGAGGCATCGACGAACATCGCCGTCAATCGTCGTAGAGGCTGTCGTAGAACGCCTTGTCGGCCTTCAGTCCCGTTCTGGGGGTGCGGGCCAGTTCGTCCTGGATCGGCCGGATGCGCTCGGCCAGCGTCTTGCCGGTCCGCGCCAGTTCGTGCACCAAAGCGACGCGAACCGCCTCGGCCTTGCTCACGCCGGTCCGCGATGCCAATTTCTCGGCGAGCTGATCGACCTCGTCGCTGGCGATGGTGAGCGGCATGGCGGCCTCCGTGGTGCCTGGAAAAACGTAAGACCCGCCGCGCCTTGCCGCAAGCACACCAGACAGTGAAAGACCCCCGGATGACTCGCCTCGACGAGGCACGCGCCGCGCTCAAGACCACGTTCGGCTACGAGGATTTCCGGGCAGGCCAGGACGAGGTGATCGGCGCGGTTCTCGACGGCGTCGATGTGTTCGCGGTGATGCCCACGGGCTCGGGCAAGTCGATGACCTACCAGCTCCCGGCACTGGTGGATGACGGGCTGACCGTGGTGGTCTCGCCGCTCATCGCCCTGATGCACGATCAGGTGCAGCAGATGCGGGCCTTCGGCGTCCCGGCCGCGACCCTCAACTCCACCGTCACGGAGGTCGAATCGCGTGAGACGTGGAGGGGCATCCGCGACGGGACCCTGCGGCTCCTGTTCGTCTCCCCCGAGCGCCTGCTGATGAACGGCTGCATGGAGGCCCTGCGCGGCGCGGGCGTCCGGCGGCTGGCGGTGGACGAGGCCCACTGCGTCTCGCAATGGGGGCACGACTTCCGGCCCGAATACCGGGAGATCGCCCGGGCGCGGGAGGCTTTGGGGAACGTCCAGACCCTGGCGCTGACCGCCACCGCCGACGCGGCGACCCGCGCCGAGATCGCCGAGCGGCTGTTTCCCGAGGGCCGGCCCCCGCGGATCTTCGTCCATTCCTTCGACCGGCCGAACATCCGCCTGATCTTCCAGCCGAAGGACAACCCCGCCCGGCAGATCGAGCGCTTCCTGAAACACCGCCGGGAGGAGAGCGGGATCGTCTACTGCTCGTCGCGCAAGCGCACGGAGCAGCTGGCGGAGACCCTGAGCAAGGACGGGTTCAACGCCCTGCCCTACCATGCCGGCCTCGACCAGGGGACGCGGGCGCGCAACCAGGACCGGTTCCTACAGGAGGACGGGGTGGTGATGACCGCCACCGTCGCCTTCGGCATGGGCATCAACAAGCCCGATGTCCGCTTCGTCGTCCACGCCGACATGCCGACCAACGTCGAGGGCTACTACCAGGAGATCGGCCGCGCCGGCCGCGACGGGCTGCCCGCCGACACGCTGACCCTCTACGGCCTCGACGACATGGCGCTGCGCCGCCGCCAGATCGACGAGAAGGAGATTTCCGACGAGCGCCGCCGGGTCGAGCGGCGCAAGCTGGAGGCGATGATCTCGCTCTGCGAGGGGGCCTCCTGCCGCCGCCAGTCGCTGCTCGCCTATTTCGGCGAGGCGAGCGGGCGGTGCGGCCGCTGCGACCTGTGCCGCGACGGGGTGGAACTCGTGGACGGCACCGTGCCGGCCCAGAAACTCCTCTCGGCCATCGTGCGCACCGGCCAGCGCTTCGGCGCGGCCTATGTCTGCGACGTGGTGCACGGCAAGGAGAGCGAGCAGATCCGCCGCAACGGCCATGACGGGCTGAAGACCTTCGGCGTGGGGTCGGACAAGCCGGTGGCGGCGTGGCGGGCGATCCTGCGCCAGCTCTTCGCCGCCGGCGCCGTGGCCGAGAACAGCGACGGCTACGGCGGCCTCAGCCTGACCGACCGGGGCACCGAGATCCTCTACGGCCGCGAGCCGATCACCCTGCGGCCCGATCCCGAACCCAAGGCCGCGACGCGGGACCGCCGCCGGTCCGCACCCCGGGCCACGGAGGAAATGGGTCTGTCCGAGGCGGACGAGGCCCTGTTCCAGCACCTGCGCGGCCTGCGGGCCACCCTTGCGCGGGCGGAAGGCATCGCGGCCTTCATGGTCTTCCCCGACCGCACGCTCATCGAGATGGCCCGCCAGAAGCCCGTCGATCTCTGGGCGATGCGCACCATCCACGGCGTCGGCGAGCGCAAGCGCGAGGCCTACGGAGACCGCTTCGCGGAGGCGATCAAGGAGTTCCTGGGCCACACCGCGTGAGGGGGCGGCCGGATCTCCCCACCGTCATTGCTTCGCTCCGCGCGCACTGACGGACGTGGCGGTCGAGAACGGGAGAAACGAACCGGTCTCCGCTGTCTCATTCACATGAGAGACAGTGCAGATGTTGCATCGCATGACCAGATGGCACTAATCCGTCGCGATTGTCCCAGCGCCCGGTCCGGGTCCGGGTTTGCCGCTGTGTGCCTGCTCGTCGAGACCGCCGCATGTTCCGCAACGATGTCCCGATCACGCCCGAGCTCGTGGCCCAGCACGGCCTCAAACCGGACGAATACGACCGCTTCCGCGCCCTGATCGGCCGCGACCCGACCCTGACCGAACTCGGCATCGTCTCGGCGATGTGGAACGAGCACTGCTCGTACAAGTCCTCCCGCAAGCACCTGCGCGGCCTGCCGACCTCGGGCCGCCACGTGATCCAGGGGCCCGGCGAGAACGCGGGCGTCATCGATATCGGCGATGGGCTGGCCTGCGTCTTCAAGATGGAGAGCCACAACCACCCGAGCTTCATCGAGCCCTACCAGGGCGCAGCGACCGGAGTCGGCGGCATCCTGCGCGACGTGTTCACCATGGGGGCGCGGCCCATCGCGGCGCTGAACGCGCTCCGCTTCGGCGACCCCGAGCATCCCCGCACCCGCGGCCTCGTCTCCGGCGTCGTCGCCGGCGTCGGCGGTTACGGCAATTCCTTCGGCGTGCCGACGGTGGGCGGCCAAGTGGGCTTCCACCGGCGCTACGACGGTAACATCCTCGTGAACGCGATGGCGGTGGGCCTCGCGAGGCAGGACGGCATCTTCTACGCGGCCGCCGCCGGGGTCGGGAACCCGATCGTCTATCTCGGCTCCAAGACCGGCCGCGACGGCATCCACGGCGCCACCATGGCCTCGGCCGAGTTCGACGAGGGCACGGAGGCCAAGCGCCCGACCGTGCAGGTCGGCGATCCCTTCGCGGAGAAGCTGCTGCTGGAAGCCTGCCTGGAGCTGATGGCGTCCGGCGCCGTGATCGCCATCCAGGACATGGGCGCGGCGGGGTTGACCTGCTCGGCCGTGGAGATGGGCGCCAAGGGCGACCTCGGCGTCGAGCTCGACATCGAGAAGGTGCCCGCCCGCGAGGAGGGCATGACCCCCTACGAGATGATGCTCTCGGAGAGCCAGGAGCGGATGCTCATGGTGCTCAAGCCCGGCATGGAGGCGGAGGCCGAGGCCATCTTCGTGAAGTGGGGCTTGGACTTCGCGGTGATCGGCAAGACCACCGACACGCTGCGCTTCGTCATCAAGTGGCACGGCGAGACGGTGGCCGACCTGCCGATCAAGGAGCTCGGCGACGAGGCCCCCCTCTACGACCGGCCGCACATCGCCAACACCCACCAGCCGGTGATCGCGGCGGGCGAGGTCGCGGCCCCCGCCTCCCTGGCCGACGCCCTGGCGCGCCTCGTCGCCTCGCCGGACCTCGCCTCGAAGCGCTGGGTCTACGAGCAGTACGACCACTTCATCCTCGGCAACACCGTGCAGAAGCCCGGCGGCGACGCGGCCATCGTGCGGGTCGAGGACGGGCCGAAGGGGCTCGCCATCACCTGCGACGTCACCCCCCGCTACTGCGAGGCCGACCCGGTCGAGGGCGGCAAGCAGGCGGTGGCCGAGGCGTGGCGCAACATCACGGCGGTGGGCGGAAAGCCGCTGGCCATCACCGACAACCTCAACTTCGGCAACCCGGAGAAGCCCGAGGTGATGGGCCAGCTCGTCGGCTGCCTGCAGGGCATCGGCGAGGCCTGCCGGGCGCTCGACTTCCCCGTCGTGTCCGGCAACGTCTCCCTCTACAACGAGACCAACGGCGTCGGCATCCTGCCCACCCCGACCATCGGCGGCGTCGGCGTGATGGACGACGTCACCCGGCACGCGACCATCGCGATCAAGCGCGAGGGCGACACCCTGGTGCTGATCGGCGCGGGCGAGGGCTGGCTCGGCCAGTCGGCCTATCTCGCCGTGGTTGAGGGCCGCGAGGAGGGCGCGCCGCCCCCCGTCGACCTCGCCCTGGAGCGCCGCAACGGCGACTTCGTGCGCGGCCTTATCGCCTCGGGCACCGTGGACACCGTCCACGACCTGTCGGATGGCGGCCTCGCCGTGGCGCTCGCCGAGATGGCGATGGCCGGCGGCATCGGCGCCGCGCTCCCTGAAGTGCCGGTGGACCTGCCCGCCCACGCCTACCTGTTCGGCGAGGATCAGGCCCGTTACCTCCTGTCCGTCCCGCCCGAGACCGCGACGGACCTGCTCACCGCCGCCTCGGCGCAGGGCATCGACGCCGCCGTCATCGGCATCACCGGTTCGGACCGCCTGACCCTGCCGGGCGGCGAGACCATCGCCGTCGCCGCCCTGCGCGAGGCCCACGAGGGCTGGATGCCGGCCTACATGGCGAGCCAGCCCGCCGCCCCCGCCGCCTGAACGGAGTTCGAACCCATGCCGATGGATGCCCGCGAGATCGAGCGCATGATCGTCGAGGCCCTGCCCGACGCGAAGGTCGAGATCCGCGACCTCGCCGGGGACGGCGACCACTACGCCGCGACCGTGCTGAGCCACGCCTTCAAGGGCAAGACCCGCGTGGCCCAGCACCAGATGGTCTACGGCGCCCTCCAGGGGCGCATGGGCGGGGTGCTCCACGCCCTTGCGCTGACGACGGGCGTCCCGCAGGATTGAGCACAACGCAGTTGAAATCCACGCCCGACCGTCACTAGATCACGGATACGGAACAAGGATCGAGATCCCATGACCGACGCCAACACGACCATCCAGAACGAGATCGCCTCCCAGGACGTGGTGGTGTTCATGAAGGGCACGCCGCAGATGCCGCAATGCGGCTTCTCGGGGCAGGTGGTGCAGATTCTCAACTACCTCGGCGTGCCGTTCAAGGGCGTGAACGTGCTGGCCGACCAGAGCATCCGCGAGGGCATCAAGGCTTTCTCAAACTGGCCGACCATTCCGCAGATCTACGTGAAGGGCGAGTTCGTCGGCGGCTGCGACATCACCCGCGAGATGTTCCAGTCCGGCGAACTGCAAACCTTCCTGTCCGAGAAGGGCATCCCGGTGAAGAGCGCTGCCTGACAAATCGGGGTGTCCAGAGGGCGAGCCCTCTGGCGGATGCAGGGCGGAGACCTGCGGATGTCCAGGGGCTCCGCCCCTGGACCTTCCCTCAGATCCAGGCGCGCTTCGTCGCCACGATGGTGCGAGCACCGGCATGTTCGGTGTCCGGGTTGCGCGGCTCGCGGAAGCCGGGGGCGCGGCCATCGACGAGGTAGACGAGCAGGGTGAGGACGAGGGTGATCTTGATACGCATGACGACGCCTGAGACTTAAGCGTCGCTGTGTAGAGTGGATCGCTTTTGAAGGAATTGCTGCAGCGCACATGGCGGTCGCGGTCGTGACTGTTTTTGTCCCGCCATCCTTAAGGGATGCTGGCGGCCCGGCTGCGGCGGGCCTCACGGGTTAACGAATGCGGATTCTCGGCCTCGCTCTGGCGGTCTCGCTGGTCACGGCCCCGGCCCTGGCGGCCGGGGGAGAGGCGGATCTCGCCGGCGAGGCGACGATCGGTACCGAGGCGCGCCACGTCGCCCTGCACCTCGCCTGCGACCCCGCCCATGCCGGGCTCTCGGCGGCGCTGACGGTGCCGCGCTTCGCCGACCTGACCGCCCGCTTCGCCTTTGACGCCTTCGAGGGGCCGAGCGGCACGACCAAGCCCCTCACCGCCCTGCGCCTCGTCGGCCCGAGCGGGGTGCGCACGGTGATCGCCCCGGCCAGCGGCGCGGTGGCGGCCGATCCCTCGACCAGCTTCACCCTCACCGTCGCCGCCCCCCGGCGCAGCGAGAACCCCCTGCGGGCGGTGGCCGCTGGCTTCGCCCAAGCTGGGACGCGGATCGTCTGGACGCAATCGAGCCCGCGGGCGGGGGACGCTTCGATGGTGGCGACCTTCACGGTGAGCGATCCGGCGCCGCTGCGCGCCGCGCTGGAGCCGTGCTTTGGGCCGTGAGGCCCGCCACCATCGCGACGCTTATCGTCATTGCGAGCGAAGCGAAGCAATCCAGGGCAGCGCGACCTGACCGAACGTGGCGCAAACCTGGATTGCTTCGCTCCGCTCGCAATGACGGAGCGGTGGGTGCTGCCTAGCTCACCTCCACCTGCGCCACCCCCGGCATCGCGCGCAGCATCCCCGCGAGCTGCGGCGTCGCCTGGTAGCGGCCCGGCAGGCGGATCTCCACCTCGCGCTCGCCGCCGTCGAGGCGGAGCACCAGGGACACCTCCCCCTCCCCGCGCATGGTGAGGCGGCTCTGCACCGCCTGGATGCCGCGGGCGTCGTCGAGGTGGATGCGCATGCCCTTCTGGAAGCGGGCCACCGCCGCGTCGAGGGGTTCGACGGTCATGATCCGGGCGCGGACGTCCTCGCCCTCCAGGTTCGCCTGCAACTGGAGCACCAGGGGGCGGCCGGGCTCCAGGGTGTCCCGGTAATGGGCGAGCCCCTCGGAGAAGATGATCGCCTCGAAATGCGCCGTCCGGTCCGAGAGGGTGACGATGCCCATCTTGTTGCCGGTCTTGGTGCGCCGCTCGGCCCGGTCGAGGACGGAGGCCGCGACCCGGCCGACGCTCGTCGTGCCCGCCCGCACCGCCCGGCAGAAATCCGCCCAGCTCTGCACCCGCAGCTTGTCAAGAAGGTCGCCGTACTCGTCGAGCGGATGGCCGGAGATGAAGAAGCCGATCGCCGCGTATTCGCGCTTCAGCGTGTCGGCCATGGGCCATAGCTCGTGGGCCGGGATGCGGAGCGACACGTCCGCCGAGGCGACGCCGCCGAACATGTCGGCGACGCCCGTCGTCTCCGCCTCCACCGCGCTGGCGGCGAGCCGCATCATCGGCTCGACGGCGGCGAAGGCCCGCGCCCGGTCCGGCTCGATGCAGTCGAGCGCGCCGGCCTGGACGAGGCTTTCCAGCGTCCGCTTGTTTACGAAGCGCGGGTTCAGGCGCCGGGCGAGGTCGGCGAGGTCAGTGAAGGGTGTGTCGCCCCGCGCCTCCACCAGCGCCCGCACTGCCTCGCGGCCGACGCCCTTGATGGCGGCGAGCGCGTAGAAGATCCGGCCCTCGCGCACCTCGAACACCTCGCCCGAGGCGTTGATGGAGGGCGGCTCGACGACGATCTTCAGGCGCTGCGCGTCCTGGCGGAATTCGGCGAGCTTGTCGGTGTTGTCGATGTCCAGCGTCATGGCGGCGGCCAGGAACTCGACCGGGTGGTTCGCCTTCAGGTAGGCCGTCTGGTAGGTCAGCAGGGCGTAGGCGGCGGCGTGTGACTTGTTGAAGCCGTAATCGGCGAACTTGGCCAAGAGGTCGAAGATCTCGTTGGCCTTGGCCTTGGTCAGGCCGCCCGCCTCGCAGCCTTTCACGAAGCGCTCGCGCTGGGCGTCCATCTCGGCGCGGATTTTCTTGCCCATGGCGCGCCGGAGCATGTCGGCCTCGCCGAGCGAGTAGCCGGCGAGCACCTTCGCGATCTCCATCACCTGCTCTTGGTAGACGATGATGCCGAAGGTCTCGCGCAGCATCGGCTCCAGCTTGGGGTCCGGATACCACGACATCTCGTTGCCCGCGTCGCGGCCGAGCTTGCGCTCGCAGTAGACGGGGATGTTGGCCATCGGGCCCGGCCGGTACAGGGCCACCAGGGCGATGATGTCCTCGAACCGGTCCGCCTGCATCTCGCAGAGCGCCTTGCGCATGCCGGCCGATTCCACCTGGAACACACCCACCGTCTCGCCCCGGCCCATCGGCTCGTAGGTCTTCGGGTCGTCCAGCGGCAACGAGGCGAGATCGATGTGGATGCCGCGCTGCTTCAACAGATCGGTGCAGCACCGCAGCATCGTGAGGGTTTTAAGTCCCAAGAAATCGAATTTGACCAGCCCGGCCTGCTCCACCCATTTCATGTTGAACTGGGTGACGCGCATCCCCGTCTTCGGGTCGCGGTAGAGCGGGACCAACTCTTCCAGCGGCCGGTCGCCGATCACCACGCCGGCGGCGTGGGTCGAGGCGTGGCGGTGCAGCCCTTCGAGCTTCTTGGCGATGTCGATGAGGCGGCCGACGATGGGCTCCTCCTCGATCGCCTGCTGCAGCTTCGGCTCGCCCTCGATGGCCTGGGCGAGGGTGACGGGGTTGGCCGGATTCTGGGGCACGAGCTTGGTGAGCTTGTCCACCTGCCCGTAGGGCATCTCCAGCACGCGGCCGACATCGCGCAGCACGCCCCGGGCCAGCAGGGTGCCGAAGGTAATGATCTGCCCGACCTGCCCCTCGCCGTAGCGCTCCTGCACGTAGCGGATCACCCGCTCGCGGCCCTCGACGCAGAAGTCGATGTCGAAATCCGGCATCGACACGCGCTCGGGGTTGAGGAAGCGCTCGAACAGCAGGCCGAAGCGGAGCGGGTCGAGGTCGGTGATGAGCAGCGACCACGCCACCAGGGAGCCGGCGCCGGAGCCGCGCCCCGGCCCCACCGGGATGTCGTGCTCCTTGGCCCACTTGATGAAGTCCGACACGATCAGGAAGTAGCCGGGGAACTTCATCGAGACGATGACGTCGAGCTCGAAGGCGAGCCGCTTGCGGTAGTCGTCCTCCGAGAAGCCCGGCGCGGTGCCGTGCTGTTGCAGGCGCAGTTCGAGCCCGGCCTCCGCCTGGCGGCGCAGCTCGGTCGGCTCGTCGGAGGCGATGGCCTGGGCCACGTCCCCCGAGGCCTGCGCCAGCGCCTCGGCCATCGGCGCGGCCTCGCCTGCGGCGACCCGCGAGAAATTCGGCAGGATCGGCTTGCGGGTGCGCGCGCGGACGGCGCAACGCATGGCGATCTCCACCGTCGCCGTCAGGGCGTCGGGCAGGTCCGCGAACAGGGCGGCCATCTCGGCGCGGGTCTTGAAGTGGTGGCGCGGGGTGAGCTTCCGGCGCCGGTCGTCGGAGACGATCCGCCCGTCCGCGATGGCGAGCAGGGCGTCGTGGGCGTCGTAGTCGTCGGGCTTGGTGAAGTAGGTCTCGTTGGCCGCCGCGATGCCGAGGCCGTTCCGGTCCGCGAGATGCAGCAGGGCCGCCTCGATCCGCGCCTCCTCGGGCAGGCCGTGGCGCTGGATCTCGACGTAGAGATGGTCCTCGCCGAAGGCCCGTTTCAGGCTCTCCAGGCGACTGGCGGCGAGTTCCGGGCGGCCGGCCCGGAGCGCCGCGTCGAGGGGGCCCCCCGCCCCGCCCGTCAGCGCGATGAGCCCGGCCGCGTTGTCGGCCAGGGCGGCGGCAGCGACCCGCGGCGCCTCGCCCAGCGGCGAATCGAAATAGGCCCGGCTCGCCAGCCGCAGCAGGTTGGCGTAGCCCGCCTCGTCCTGCGCGAGCAGCACCACGCCGTGGTAGGTCGGCAGGGTCCGGCCATGCGGGTCGGCGGCCTCGAAGGCGACCGAGAGCTGGATGCCGGCGATGGGCTGCAGCCCGTCCTTGGCCGCCTTCTCCGAGAATTCGAGCGCCCCGAACAGGTTGTTGGTGTCGGTGAGCGCCAGCGCCGGCTGCCGGTCGGCCACGGCGGCCTTCACGAGGTCGCCGACCTTCACCGCGCCTTCGAGGAGCGAATAGGACGAGTGGACGTGGAGGTGGCAGAAGCCGACCTCCTTCAGGTGACGTGTCATGTCCGGCCTTGTTCGGGAGCCGGGAGGATCGTCCCGCCGCGCCCCCAAGTCGATGTGGCCCGCTTGCCCCCGGGGAGCTTTTCCACCGCTCGTGCCCCGTTCGCATCACCCGCGCCGCCGGATCAGGGAAATCCGGCGCGGAGGCCGGGTTAGCCTGTGGACAACCCGCTTTTCGCGGGAACCGGCCCACGCCCGGGGAGAGCCCGTCAACGGATCGGCGCCAAGGCTACCGCCCAGGCCCCGACGGCGCCGAACAGCATTCCGAACGCCATGAGCTCCGCCACCCCGGTCAGGAACATCCGCTTGCCCATCGCCGCCTCCCGTCTTGTCGGGGGCGATTATGTTCTTGTTTTGTTCTATTGGAAGTGGCGATTTGAGCTGCGCGGCGGCGGTGTGGGGAGATGGTCAATGAAGGGTTAGCGCGCTTGCCCCTCTCCCCGCAGGCGGGGAGAGGAGAAGGGCGGCCACTTCGGAGGCAAAGACGCCCCGCCTACTCCTCACTCCAGCGGCAGGATCTGCCCGTCCTGGATCGTCACCCGCCGGTCCATGCGGGCGGCGAGGTCGAGGTTGTGGGTGGCGACGAGGGCGGCGAGGCCCGAGGCCCGCACCAGCGACATCAGCACCGAGAAGACGTGCCCGGCCGTGACCGGATCGAGGTTGCCGGTGGGCTCGTCGGCCAGCAGCAGGCGCGGGCCGTTGGCCACGGCGCGGGCGATGGCGACGCGCTGCTGCTCGCCGCCGGAGAGTTCCGCCGGGCGGTGGGACAGCCGCTCGCGCAGGCCGAGGAAGGTGAGGAGTTCCGCCGCCCGGGTCTTCGCCTCGTCGCGCTTCAGGCCCCGGATAAGCTGGGGCATGGTGACGTTCTCCAGGGCGGAGAATTCCGGCAGGAGGTGATGGAACTGGTAGACGAAGCCCATCTCCTCCCGGCGCAGGCGGGTGCGCTCGGCGTCGGCCATGGCGGCCGTCGGGCGGCCGCCGATATAGACCTCGCCCCCGTCCGGCCGTTCCAGCAGCCCGGCGAGGTGCAGGAGGGTCGACTTGCCGGCGCCCGAGGGCGCCACCAGGGCGACGAGTTCCCCCGGCCAGATCGCGAGGTCGGTCCCGCGCAGGATCTCGAGGGCGCCCTCGGCCTGGGCGTAGCGCCGCTCCACCTGCGCGAAGAACAGGGCGGGCACCGGCTGGTCGCCGACGGCAGGCTGGGGGCCGGAACTCATCGTGAAGGGCCTCAGCCGTAGCGCAGGGCCTGCACCGGATCGAGCCGGGCGGCGCGCCACGAGGGATAGAGGGTGGCGGCGAGCGACAGGAGCAGCGTGGTGATCACCACGGCCACGATCTCGCGCGGGTTCATCTCGGCGGGGATCTCGGCGAGGAACCGCACCGTGGGGTCCCAGGCGCCGGGGAAGAGGAAGCGCTGGATCGGCTTGATGTTGAGGGTGATGACGACGCCGAGCGCCAGCCCCGACAGCGTCCCCACCACGCCGATCAGCGCGCCGTTGATGAGGAAGACGCGCATGATCGTACCCGGCGTCGCCCCCATGGTGCGCAAGATCGCGATGTCGCTGGACTTGTCCCGCACCAAGAGGATCAGGCCGGAGACGATGTTGAGCGTCGCCACCACCACGATCAGGCTGAGGATCAGGAACATCACGTTCCGCTCGACTTCGAGGGCGCCGAAGAAGGTGCGGTTGCGCTGGCGCCAGTCGGTGAGGAGCAGAGGCCGCTCGGCCGCCATCTCCAGGGGCTCGCGCATCTCGCCCACATGGTCGGGATCGTCCACGTAGATCTCGAGCAGCGAGACGTCGCCCTCGCGGTTGAAGAAGGTCTGCGCCTCGGTGAGCGGCATGAAGACGAAGGTCTGGTCGAACTCGGTCATGCCGACCTCGAACACCGCCTTGACAGTGTAGCTCTTGGTGCGGGGCGCCGTGCCGAAGGGGGTCGAGGCGCCCTTGGGCGTCGAGAGGGTGATGGTGTCCCCGGCCTGGAGGCCGAGGGAATCGGCGAGTCGCTTGCCGATCAGCACGCCGGTCCCGTCGTCGAACCCGTCCAGGGTGCCGCCGCGGACCGAGGTGGTGACCGAGCCCAGCGTGTCGAGATCCTGGGCGCGCACCCCGCGCACGAGGACGCCGGAGCCGCCGTATTGCGAGGAGGCGAAGGCCTGTCCCTCCACCAGCGGCACGGCGGCCTTCACCCCCGCCACCTTGGACAGGCGGTCCGACAGGTCCTGCCAGTCGGTGAAGGAGCGGTCGATGGGCGTGGCGAAGAGGTGGCCGTTGATGCCGACGATCTTCGACAGCAACTCGGCGCGGAAGCCGTTCATCACCGAGAGCACGATGATGAGCGTGGCGACGCCCAGCGCGATGCCGAGCACCGAGAAGAAGGCGACCACCGAGACGCCGCCGCCCCGGCGGCGGGCGCGGAGATAGCGTCCGGCCAGGATCCACTCGAACGGCGCGAAGGGCGGCGTGCCCGCCCGGAACGACGCCGCCGTCTCCGCCGCGAAGCCGGCCGCGCGCTCCTTCAGCCGTTCGAACGTCTCGCGCCCCGCCATCGGCCCGCCTAGACGCGCCGGATGCGGGCGAGCAGGTCGACCGCCGCGAGGCTCTCGCGCTCGCCGCCGGCCCGACGCTTCAGCTCGATCTTGCCCTCGGCCAAGCCCTTCGGCCCGACGATCACCTGCCAGGGCAGGCCGATCAGGTCGGCGGTGGCGAACTTGGCGCCCGGCCGCTCGTCGCGGTCGTCGTAAAGGACGGAGAGGCCGGCGGCCTCGAGCTCGCCCTGGATCTTCGCGCAGGCGGCATCGGTGCCCGCCTCGCCGACCTTGAGGTTGATGAGCGCCACATCGAAGGGAGCCACCGCATCCGGCCAGATGATCCCCGCCTCGTCATGGGAGGCTTCGATGATCGCCGCCACCAGACGGCTCGGGCCGATGCCGTAGGAGCCCATGTGGACCGGCCGCTCGATCCCGTCCGGCCCGGCGACCTTGGCGCCCATGGGCTCGGAGTACTTGGTGCCGAAGTAGAAGATGTGCCCGACCTCGATGCCCCGGGCGGAGAGGCGGCTCTCCTCGGGCACCTCGGCGAAGGCCGCCTCCTCGTGCATCTCCTCCGTCGCGGCGTAGCGGGAGGTCCAGGCGTCCACGAGGCCCTGGAGGCCGGCGACGTCCTCGAAATCCACCGTCTCCGGCGGGATGTCCATGGCGAGATACGCCTTGTCGCAGAACACCTCGCTCTCGCCGGTCTGCGCGAGGATGATGAACTCGTGGGAGAGGTCGCCGCCGATCGGCCCGGTATCGGCCCGCATCGGGATCGCCTTCAGGCCGAGGCCGGCGAAGGTGCGCAGGTAGGCGACGAACATCCGGTTGTAGGCGTGGCGGGCGCCGGCCTGGTCGAAGTCGAAGGAGTAGGCGTCCTTCATCAGGAACTCGCGCGAGCGCATCGTGCCGAAGCGCGGGCGCACCTCGTCCCGGAACTTCCATGAGATCTGGTAGAGGTTCTTCGGCAGGTCCTTGTAGGAGCGCACGCTCGCCCGGAAGATCTCGGTGACCATCTCCTCGGCGGTGGGGCCGTAGAGCATCTCGCGCTCGTGCCGGTCCTTCAGGCGCAGCATCTCCTTGCCGTAGGCGTCGTAGCGGCCTGATTCCCGCCAGAGCTCGGCCGATTGCACCGTCGGCATCAGGATCTCGACGGCGCCGGCGCGGTCCTGCTCCCGGCGGATGACGTCGCAGACCTTGTTCAGCACCCGCAGGCCCAGCGGCAGCCAAGCGTAGATGCCCGCCGATTCCTGGCGCACCAAGCCGGCGCGCAGCATCAGGCGGTGGGAGACGATCTCGGCTTCCTTGGGCGTCTCGCGCAAGGTCGGCAGGAAGTAGCGGGAGAGACGCATGATCGTTCTGTGCGGAAGCCTTGCCGGGCGAGGGGGCCGGGAGAGGGGCGCCGGGCTGGGGCACACAACACATCACTGTGGCAAAATACAAGCGGCGGACCACAACGAGACCGGGCAATCGCCCCCGTGCCCCGGCGAGGGCGGATTGGGGCGGGAATGGGATGGTTCCTCGCTTTCGGCAAAAAAGCGCAGATTTTTCTCGGCCCCCCGGTGACAGCACGCATTCTTGTTCCTATAAGCGTGCCGCGATGTTTGCGACGCCCCGCGGGGCTGGCGCAAGGTCCGAGTCTCGGGAGGAAAAACCGGCCACCACGCAGGCAATGCGTCGGGCAAACCAAGGCCGAACAACTAGCGCTTCAAAAGCAAGGCCTTCACGGCCTTGCTTTTTTGTTTGCGCATTGCAGCAATCAACTTGGCCGGGGGGGTTGCGCGCGGCGCGTCGTATCCCCCGCGCGCACCTACCCCCAGGTTGTATCGCCGGACGGGGCCGTCCTCAGCGGACGGCGGTGTCCGACAGCTCGCGCGTCCAGCAGAACGCGGAGATCCGGGCCCCCTTCTCCGTGGAGAAGGCGTAGGGCGAATGGCGCAGGGCCGAGCCGTCGGGACGGCGGATGACCCAGCGGAAGCTCGGGGCGAGGCCGTCGCAGGGCACGATTTCAATGGTGTGGGAGCGGGAAGCGATCGTCTGCATCATGCGAAACTAACGTTCGCAACCGCGAAATGGTCCCACGCAAAATGCTGACCCCGCGAGATCGGTGTCACATGCTTACCACATCCCTGCGCCGATTGGTTCGGCAAGGATAAGCTGCCACACTCTGCCCGAACGCCTCCTCCATGACTGCTTCCACAGTCAGACAGGGAAGGCGAACCGATGAGCAACCGGAGGCAGGCGGAGGACGCGACAATCGTGGCTTTTCCGGCTCTCCTTTCGCCGGCCGTGGCCGACGAGAGCGTGGCGTCGGTGATCGAGGTGCTGCAGGATCAGCTCGCTTTGGCCCGCGAGGGCAAGCTCCGCTCGGTGGCCGTCGTCTCGGTCTCCTCCGACGGCGAGGCGATCGGCACGCAATGGTCCTGCCGCAAGGGCGACCTCACGAGCCTGATCGGCAAGCTGACGGTCCTCACCCACGACATGATGGCCTCCCGCGAGTAGGCGGCCGGCCCGTTCCCCACGGACGGCGAGAGCCCCGCCCGGTCCAGGCCGGCGGGGCTCTTGTCGTCTTGGGCGCCCGCGCGCAAGGGGAGCCGGGGCGATGCCCCCTCCCCCGCGCCGTCAGCGGAGGAGGTTGGAGGGCGCCGGCGGGTTCGCGTTGAGCAGGGTGATCGTCACCCGCCGGTTCGACGCGATGTAGGGATTGTCGGGGAAATACGGCTCGGTGTCCGCGCGTCCGACCACGGCCGAGAAGTTGTCGCTGGGGACCCCGGCCCCCGACAGGATCTCGCGCACCGCGAGCGCGCGGCCGGCGGTGAGGTTCCACGGTTCGCCGGCCTGGACCGAGCCTGTGCCCGGCCGCGCGGTGGAGGTGTGGCCGGTGATCGTCAGCCGGTTGGGCAGGCGGCGCAGGGCGGGCGCGATCGCCTCCAGCACGCGCCGGGTGCGGTCGTAGGGATCGACCGAGCCCTCGCGGAACATGGCGCGGCCGTTCTCGTCCACGAGGGAGACGTTCACGCCCTCCCGGGTCGGCTCGATGAGGATGTTGTGCGACAGCTCCGCGATGTCGGGCATCGTCTGGAGCGCCTGCCGGAGGCTCGCCATGGCGCTGTAGTTGATTTCCGCGTTGACGGCTTGGCGGCCCGCATCGGGGTCGCCGGCTTGGCCCGGACGGGCCTTGCGCGCCTTGTCCTTCTGCTCGGCGGAGCCCGTCTCCGTGTCGCGCGGCTTGGCCGACTTGTTGCCCGAGGAGTCGAGGGCGGTGCCTTGCAGCATTCCGCCGGCGCCGCTGGTCGTGGCGCTCAGGGAGGCCGGGGCGAAGTATTCCGCCAAGCCGACCTTCTGCTCCTGCGTCGTCATGCTGATCAGCCACATCAGCAGGAAGAAGGCCATCATGGCGGTCACGAAGTCCGCGTAGGCGATCTTCCAGGCCCCGCCGTGGTGGGCGTGGCCCCCCTTCTTGACCTTCTTGATGATGATCGTGGACATGGCGTCCCTGCTTGCGGTGGGGTCAGGCCTGGGCGGGCAGTGCGGCGGTGGCCTCCTCGACCTCGTTGAAGGTCGGGCGGACGTCGCTCATCAGGGACTTGCGGGCGAATTCGATCGCCATCACCGGCGGCTGGCCGCCGATATGGGCGAGCAGGCCCGCCTTGAGGGACAGGTAGTACTTGGACTCGGCCTCGAAGAGGCTCCTGAGCGACTGCGCCATCGGCCCGAAGAAGCCGTAGGCCACGAAGACGCCGAAGAAGGTGCCCACGAGGGCGCCGCCGATGAGGTGTCCGAGCACCTCCGGCGGCTCCTTGATCGCCCCCATCGTCTTGATGACGCCGAGCACGGCGGCGACGATGCCGAGCGCCGGCGTGCCGTCGGCGAGCGACTGCATGGCCGAGACGATCCGCTCCTGCTCCTGGTGGTGCGTCTCAAGTTCCTCGTCCATCAGGACTTCGATCTCGTAGACGTTGTTGACGCCCAGCGTCACCATCCGCATGTAATCGCACAGGAATTCCACCGCGTGGTGGTTGCCAGCGAAGGTCGGGAAGGCGTTGAACAGCGCCGACTCGCCCGGGTTCTCGATGTGCGGCTCGAGGGCCATCGAGCCCTTCGACTTCGCGAGCTTGAACAGCGAATACTGCATGCCCAGCAGTTCGAGATAGCTCTGCTGGTTGTACTTCGGGCCCTTCACCAGCGTGCCCAGCATCCGGGGCACGGCCTTGAGCACCGGCCCGATGTTGCCGATCACGAAGGCGCCGATCGCCGCCCCGAGGATGATGACGAACTCGTACGGCTGCCAGAGCACCTCGAGGTGGCCGCCCATCTGCGCATAGCTGCCGAAGACGCAACCGAAGACGATCAGTGTGCCGACGATCAGCCGCATGATTTGCGATCCTTGCCTGGCGGCAGGTTCAGCCCGCGCGAAGCTACCAATGAGCCGGTAAATTACTGATCAAGGTTAACAGCGAGTTTAGCGGGCCGCCGGAAAGGCCCGCGATGGGGGCGGACGGGCGGCGGGACGGTGCGGCCGTGGCCCCCTCGATCGCCTCGCCTCGTCCGCGACGACGGGAGAGCCCGTCGCCCCCGCCGCGTGCGAGTCCAGCGCGTCGCGCCTGGATGCAAAATACGGTCAAAAATCACTCAAATGGATTCATGACTTGGAATCTCAAGACTGAACGTCGCAGTCTTGCAGGTGACTAGTTCGATTTGCATTCGTACCAGTATAAAATTCAAAGCATTCTTGTTTAGGAAGTTTGGCGGTACTTGAAGGAGCAAGCTGGAGATCGAAGCGACGGCTTGCTCGAAGGTCCTCGCGCGCCAGCGGGGTTCGACGTCAAGACCTGGAAGGGGTGGGCGGCGATGGGATCACTGAACGGCGGCGATCTCAATCAGGCTCGGACATCCGGTAAGCTGGGGTCCGGCTCCGATTTCGCGATCCGTGGCCGCGCGATGCTCGCCGGCGGGACGGAGTTCCCGTGCCGGGTGCAAGAGATCAATCTGAAGTCGGCGGAGTTCATCGCCACCGCCCGGGTCGAGGTGGGGCAGGTCGTCGTCTGCTCCCTCGATTACATCGGCATCCTGCCGGGCAGGATCTCGACCCTGACGCGTCGGGGCTTCATCCTCGACTTGCGGATCCCCGAGGACCGTCGCGGCCGCGTCTCGGCCCGGCTCGACTGGTATGCGAAGCGGCGCCTGCAGCAGGCCGAGTTGCGCGGCGCCCCCCGCATCGTGCCGAAGCATCGCGCGGTCGAGGTGCGGCTCGGCGAGAACATCCTGATGCCCGGCACGATCCAGGACATCTCGCTGTCCGGGGCCGCGATCGACCTCGGGACCGACGCGTTGCCGTTCGTCGGCTCGCGCGTGCGGGTCGGGGCGCGCTACGCCACGGTGGTGCGGTTGATCCCACGGGGCATCGCGGTCCAGTTCGCGGAGCCCTTCGCCGCCGATTCCTTCGCCGATTGGGTACGCCCCTGATCGGCGGACGAACCGGCCGCCCGAAGCTCACCGAGCGTAGTGCGGATCGCCGCAACGGCGACGCCGGCCCCATGCCCGGCACCCGACGCAGGAGCGGAAGCAGAAAAGCCAGACGGTCGAGGATGTTGTTGAGGTGATGGCTCCCCGAGCAGTTAAGCCATAAGCGAGCGCTGCCAACACGTTAGCTCCCGCACCGAGGTGAGCGTGGGCCATTCACGGCAAACGGCAATTTTCGACGCCTCCCGCACCGCACCGAGCTTCCCGTGGCCGGAGGAACGGTCGTAGCTCTGTCTAAGAGCCTTTTACAAAACTCCCGCTGCGCCGTTGTGGCCGGAGGGGAAAACTCCCGGCTGTCGGGAGTTTTGTGAGGAGCTCTAAGAAAGGGATGTCGTGATCGGCAAGCAGGCCGTCGCTGCTGGGTTAGCCGGAATATTCCCGCAGCAGTGCAGGAGGCCGGTCTCAACGACTTGTCTCTGCTCGTCCTGCGTTTCGTCGGGGCTAGCGCATAACCGAAAAGCCTGGGGGAGTCGGGGTGGCTGCTTGCCCTCTCGATGAATGTCAGAGTTGGGTGGATTTCCGCCCGTCCGCTCCCGAATTGGAAATGGAGGAAGCGGACGTACTTGAGGCGTTGGGTCGCAACCTAAGAAGAAGGCTTCATCCGCAGTCTGAGCCAACAGCCCAGCAAGCTCGGAAATAAGTATAGATTAAAATTCAATTGCCGGTAAAATTCTGCCAGTGAAGATGGAGTATCATCCGATATATCACTGTACAATTTGAAATCAGGAAGGGCGGTATCTTGTGCCCAAACCACGGGAACACATAGGACAACAATCAAGCACAGCATCCATAGCGGAATGCGGCCAAATATAGCAGCTGAAATGTACGCAACACATCCTGCCAGAATAATTGCCCCTGAGAAATGGATTATAAGAAAAATTATACCAGCTATTGCACTCATTAATGGAAGGACTGTAAGGGCGTGCAAGATGGAGCGATGTGGGTTTGCTTTAAGGATATCGGTTATCAATATCTGATACATGCCCCACGCAACAAACGTCAGCACAAAGAAAAACGATCCGAATAGTAGAAATGTTGCTGCGGCTTTTGCTGGGCTTATTTGTTGTTGCATGTGATAGGTTCCCAGTCAGCGCATTCGCGCGGACCCTGCCTCAAGCGGCGCTCTGTTTCTACCCCGAGCCGAAGTTCCCGGGGGGCTGAAGGCCGGCCGCTTTGGAGAAGCTCCGACAGTGATCCTGGCGGCTGAGTTGGGTCGCTACCGGACTGG
>NZ_BPQE01000025.1 GCF_022179085.1 Methylobacterium aerolatum | reverse complement strand
TGGCCTTAAGTGTTGCGTCGCTCGGAGGAAGAGTTAATCTCCGGGCGACGCAACACTTAAGGCCAAGCCGGGAAGACTCTGCGGCGTCGCGGGGTGATTCGCGCAGGATTCGACGGCGCCGGAATGGTGCGGCGCGGCGTGACGGGACCCTCCACGGCCGCCGGGTCGGCGCCGAATGATCGGCGGGTGACTTGACCCCTGCCCCGCCCTCGCGCGTTGTCGGCCCATGCTGCTTCAGTTCTTCACCGCCCTGCGCGAGGCGAAGGTTCCCGTCACCCTCAAGGAGTACCTCGTGCTCCTCGGGGCGATGGAGCGCGATCTGCCGGGCAAGAGCGTCGAGGAGTTCTACTTCCTCTCCCGCACGGCGCTGGTGAAGGACGAGGCGCATCTCGACCGGTTCGACCGGGTGTTCGGCAGCGTGTTCAAGGGGCTGGAGACCGTCGGCGAGGCGGTGGACGCGGTGCCGATCCCCGAGGAGTGGCTGCGCAAGCTCGCGGAGAAATACCTCACCGAGGAGGAGAAGGCGCAGCTGAAGGCGCTCGGCTGGGACAAGCTGTTCGAGACCCTGAAGCAGCGCCTCGCGGAGCAGAAGGGCCGCCACCAGGGCGGCTCGAAATGGATCGGCACCGGGGGCACCTCCCCCTTCGGCGCCTACGGCTACAACCCGGAGGGCATCCGCATCGGCCAGGACGGCAACCGGAACTTCCGGGCGGTGAAGGTCTGGGACCGGCGCGATTTCCGCGATTTCGACGATACCGCCGAGATCGGCGCCCGCACCATGCGCCTCGCCCTGCGCCGCCTGCGCCGCTTCGCCCGCACCGGGGCGGCGGACGAACTCGACCTCGACGGCACCATCCGGGCGAGCGCCCGCCAGGGCTATATCGACGTGAAGATGCGCCCCGAGCGGCGCAACGCGGTGAAGGTGCTGCTCTTCCTCGACGTCGGCGGCTCGATGGACTGGCACATCGAGCAGGCGCAGGCCCTGTTCTCCGCCGCACGCTCGGAGTTCAAGCACCTCGTCCACTTCTACTTCCACAATTGCGTCTACGAGGGCGTCTGGACGCAGAACGCGCGGCGCCACGACGCCCGCACGCCGGTGCAGGAGGTGATCCGCACCTACGGCAGCGATTACCGGGTGGTGTTCGTGGGCGACGCGTCCATGAGCCCCTATGAGATCGCCGTGCCGGGGGGCTCGGTGGAGCACTGGAACGAGGAGCCCGGCGCCGCGTGGCTCGGGCGTCTCCTCGACCACTTCCCCAAGGCGGCGTGGCTCAACCCCGTGCCCGAGACCCACTGGGCCTACACGCAGTCGATCAGCATGGTGCAGCGCCTGATGGCCGGCCGGATGTTCCCGCTCACCCTGGAAGGGCTCGACAGCGCCGCCAGGACGCTGGTGCGCTGAGAGCCCCGGGTTTCCAAAGGGATCATCCCTTTGGCGGGTCCAGGGCGGAGCCCTGCGTTCCAGGGGCCTTGCCCCTGGACCCCACCAAAGGACTCGCCCTTTGGGAACCCCGACTTCACCCCTGCTGGGCGGGGGTCGCGACCTTGAGGCCGTCGAGCTCGGGGGTGATCTTGATCTGGCAGGACAGGCGAGAATTCTCGCGCACGTCGGTGGCGAAATCGAGCATGTCCTGCTCCATGTCCTGAGCCTTGCCGACCGTGTCGATCCAGGCGTCGTCGACATAGACGTGGCAGGTGGCGCAGGCGCAGGCGCCGCCGCATTCCGCGTCGATGCCGGGCACGCTGTTGCGCAGCGCCGTCTCCATCACGGTGGCGCCGACGCTGCCCTCGACCGTCCGCTCCGTTCCGGCGTGATCGACGTAGGTGATCTTCGGCATGCTCAGGGCTCCTCCGCGCGCACCGGGCGGCGATACCTAAGTGGCGGCTCGGCGGGCGGCGGCCACTGCTTGGAGGCTCGGAGGGCGGAAAGCAAGCGGATCGACGCCCGGCGAGTGAGACCTTTCGAAGCCTGCCCCGTCCGGAACCCGCCTCCGTCTCCGCATCACCCCTCGCGGGCGATCTCGTCCAGGGCGGCCTCGGCGGCGCGGGCGAGGGCGGCGACGGCCTCCTCGGAGCCCGGGTCGCCGCTGCGCAGGCGGGCCTCGGCCACGTCGGCCAGCGCCCGGACCCGCGCCGCGCCGATGCCGGCGGCCGCACCCTTCAGGGTATGGGCCGCATCGGCCCGCGCGACGGGCCCGGCCCGGACGTCCGCGGCGGCGTGCAGGAGCGAGCGGCACTCGGCGGCGAAGAGGCCGAGCACCTCGCGGGCGAGCTCCCGATCCCCGCCGGTCTGCGCATCGAGGGCGCTCCGGTCGATTTCATCCATCGGCGACCCCGCAATCCACATCTCAAGCGCCGGCACGGCCCTGTCCGTGCCTCGCACTTCGGGCCGGTCCCTGTCACCATGGGGAGGCCCCTCGGATCGGTCACGGTAACCATTCCGTTAAGGTTTCCTGGGGTCGGCCGCCCGGCCCGGTATCGGGGTACGGTGCCGGCCGGTAGGCTCGAGTGGTAAACGGGGTGTTGCGTCTTCGGCGTGCGAGCGCCGAACCCGTGCGTGCGAGGCGTTGGATGGCGACCGACAAGAAGCTGAAGGACCCGGCCGAGGCCGCTCTCTCAGCCATCGAGCAGGCCCTGAGCCTCGACTCCCTGATCCGGGAGGGCGGGGCTCGGGCGGAGCCGCGCCTGCCCGAAGTCGGCGACACGATGCAGGAGGCGGGCATCGCCCGCGATCCGTCGGGACGTCAGGCCCCTCCCCGCCTCGAACTCGGCGGCCCGGCCGGCGGTCCCCAGGATCCGCCCCTCGCCTCCGACGTCCCCTCCCCCGACCTCGACCGGCCCCGGCGCGAGGGCGGCCTGCTGCCGCCCGACCGTTCCCTCGTGGCGAACGACGACCGGCGCAACATCGGCATCCTCCAGCAGACCCTGCGCGCCCGCCCCTCGCGCAAGCCCTACCTCGTCGCCCTCGTCCTCGGCCTCGCCTGGATTGGGGGCCTCACCGCCGCCGCCTGGGCCCAGTCCGACGGCGATCTACGCGCCTTCGTGACCAGCCTCTCGCCCCTGCAGGCGATGGGCGTCGCCTCGGCGCTGGCGGGCCCGGTCATCCTGTTCGTGGTGGCGGCCATGCTCGCCGTGCGCGCCCACGAGATGCGTCTCGTCGCCCGCGCGGTGGGCGAGGTCGCCGTGCGCCTCGCGGAGCCGGAGGGCTTCTCCACGGACGCGGTCCTGACCATGTCGCAGACCGTCCGCCGCGAGGTCGCCGCCGTGGGCGACGGGGTGGAGCGGGCGCTGGCCCGCGCCGGCGAGCTGGAGACCCTGGTCCGGGGCGAGATCGCCACCCTGGAGCGGGCCTATTCCGACAACGAGATCCGCATTCGCTCCCTGGTGGAGGAACTAGTCGCCCAGCGCGAGGCGATCGTCACCAACGCCGAGCGGGTCCGCGGGGCCATCGCGGGCTCGCACCAGAACCTCAGCCAAGAACTCGACGGGGCGGCCCAGCGCATCGTGTCGGCCCTCGACGGCGCGGGCGAGCGCGTGACCGGCGCCCTCGACGCGCGGGGCGCGGCCCTCACCGCCACCCTCGGCGAGGTCGGCGACCGGGTCGTGGACAAGATGGACGGGCGCGGCGAGGCGCTGATCGAACGGCTGGCCGCCACGGGCACGGAGGTCCGAGAGGGGCTCCGGGGCGTCGGCTCCGACCTGATCGAGACCTTCCGGGCGCAGACGGCCGACCTGACCGGCAGCTTCGAGACCACCGGCCGGGGCCTGACCGACGCCTTCGAGACCACCGGCCGGAGCCTCACCGGCAGCCTCGCCGAGAGCGCGGGTCGGGTCTCCGAGGCCCTCACCGCCACGGGCTCCGAAGTGGGCGCCGTCATCGAGCGCCAGAGCCTCGCCGTGCGCGAGAGCTTCGAGCGGTCCGCGAGCACCCTGGAGGGGGCGTTCCTCTCCCGCGGCACCGAGTTGACGGACCGCTTCGCGGCCACCGGCGCCGACATCACCGAGCGGTTCGTGCAGGCCGGCACCGCCTTCACGGCCGACCTCGCCGACCGGGGCGCGGCCCTGCGCACCGAGATCGAGGGCGCCGGGCGCGACATCGCCGGCACCATCGCGGCGAGCGGGCGCAACGCCCAGGAGGGCCTGACCCAGGCCGCCGACGGGGCGGCCGTGGCCCTCGCAAGCCGCGCGGACGCGGTGCGCGACGAACTGATCGCCGCCGCCGAGCGCCTGGGCGAGACCGTCGCCGGGCGCGGCGGCGAGCTGACCGAGCGGATCGAGGGCATCGCCGGCCGCCTGCACGAGACCATCGCCATCGACGGCGCCGCCCTCGAGTCGCGCCTCGACGCGGCGGCCGAGCGGGCCGGCGGCCTGCTCGCGGGCCGTACCCGCGAGGCGGCCGAGGGGCTGGAATCCGCCTTCGCCGCCCTCGGCCGGGGCTTCGAGACCGGGGCCGGCGACGCCGTGCGCACCCTGCGCGACACGGTGGAGCACCTGTCCGGGGAGATCGACGGCCGGGCGGCCGAAGCCGCCGCGCGGCTCACCGAGGGGCTCGTCGCCCTGCGGCTCGCCTCCACCGAGACCACGGGCGCCGTCGAGGCCGAGGCCACGGCCCTGCTCACCCGCTTCCGCGAGGCCGCCGACGAGGCGGGCCGCGAATTCGGCGTCCGGGGCGAGTCCGCCGCCGCCGACCTGCGCCGCGCCCTCGACGGGCTCGGCCGGGAGCTCGCGACCCGCACGGACGAGACCACGGGCGCCCTGGAGCGCGCCGCCGCCCAGGTGGCCGCCGACCTCTCCACCCGCCTCGGCGAGATCGAGGCGACCTTCGGTGCCCATGGCCGCGACGTGTCGCAGCTGCTCTCCACCCATGCGGAGGAGACGCACGCCCGCATCGCCGGCACCGGCCGCGACATCGTGCTCGCCGTGGCGAGCCAGGGCGCCAAGATCGCCGAGACCCTCGACCGCACCGGCGAGAGCCTGACCGAGACCGCCGACGGGCGTGTCCGGGCGATCGAGGAGGTGATGGGCAGCCGCCTCGCCGCCCTCCAGGACGTGATCGCCCGCGGCGACATCCTCGCCGACCGGATCAGCCGCGACACCACCGCGCTGGGCGACACCGTGGGCGCCCAGCTCGACGAGGTGAACCGCCTCCTCACCGACCGGGGGCAGGCCGTGGCGGAGACCATCGCCGACCGCGCCCGGGAGGCCGGGGCGCTCATCGAGACCCATCTCGGCACCCTGGAGGAGCGTTCCGCCAAGCGCACGAGCGAGGTGGCCGAAACCTTCGCCACCCTGGTCGGCCACGTGGACGGCCAGCTCGGCACCCGGGCGACCGCCCTGAGCGAGGCGCTGGCCGCCCGCGCCGGGGAAATGGCCCGCATCATGAGCGAGGGCAGCCGCGACCTCGTCCAGGCCGTGGAGGCGCGCCTCGCCGAGGCCGCCCGCGACCTCGACGCCCGGTCCTCCGGCTTCAACGCCGAGCTGGAGCGCCGCACGGCGGCGATCGCCACCGCCCTCGACGCGGGGGCCGAACGCTTCGACGGCACCGTGCTGCGGCGCCTGGACGAGATCAGCGCCAACCTCGACGAGCGCGCCCGCCTCGTGGACGAGAGCTTCGGCTCGCAGGCCTTCGAGGCGATCCGCCTCATCGAGGCGCGCACCCGCGCCGTCGATGCCGAGTTGGCGCAGCGCACCCGCGACCTCGTGCAGGCGATCGAGGACCGCACCGGCGGCATCGACGCCGCCATGGGCGAGCGCGTGGCGGCCCTGACCGGGGCCGTCGCGGAGCACACCCGCGCCCTCGATTCCTCCCTGGCGGAGCGGGGCGAGGAGATCGCCCGCCTCGTGGCCGAGCGCGCCGCCACCGCCGACGCGGCCCTGGTGGCCCGGACGGAGGAGGTGCGCCTCGCCTTCAGCGAGCGGTCGGACCTGCTGGGCCGCCTGATCGACGAGCGGACGGCCGTGATGGCCAGGGAGCTCGACGAGAAGGGCCGGGCGGTGTTCGGCGTCATCGGCGACCGGATCACCGAGCTCGCCCGCCTGTTCGACAGCGGCAGCACCTCACTCGCCGACCTCATCGGCGGCCGGGGCGAGAGCGTCCTCGCCAAGCTGCAGCAGACCATCGCCGACGCCGAGCGGATGCTGGGCGAGGGCGAGGGCCGCCTCGGGCACACGCTGGCCACCCGCACCGCCGACATCAGCGGGATGCTGGACGAGGGCGTGCGCTCCGTCCACACCCTCCTCGACGACCGCACCAGCCAGATCCGTACGATGCTGGACGGGCACGCGCAGACCCTCGTCGAGACCCTCGACGGGCGCACGGGCCCCCTCAGCGAGGCCCTCGACGGCCGTGGCCGCGATCTCGTGGAGACCCTCGAGCGCTCCCTCGGCACGGCGGCCGGCGCCCTGGAGTCCCGCACCGAGGCCCTCGGCAACCTGTTCGACTCGCGCCTCGGGCGCCTGGAGGAACTGGTGGAGGGCCGGGGCACCCGCCTCGCGGAAACCCTGGACGCCCGCGCCCAGGGCCTGCGCAGCCTGTTCGAGGAGGCCCAGGCCACCCTCGACGCGGCGGTGGAGGACGGCAGCGGCCGGTTCGCCACCTCCGTGGATGCCAGGCTGCAGGCCCTGCGCACCCTGCTGGAGGAGGCGCCCGCCGCCGTCGCCGCGCTGGTGGAGGGCCGGGAGCGCCAGCTCGCCGCCACCCTCGACACGCGCACACAGCGCCTGCGCGCCCTGTTCGAGGAGGCCCAGGACGGCCTGCGCGACCTCGTGGAGGCCCGGGGCGGCGAGATCGCCGACCAGATCAAGACCCAGGCCGACGCCATGCGCAGCCTCCTCGATGAGGCGCCCGCCGGCGTCGCGGGCCTGTTCGACACCCGGATCGCCAGCCTGCAGACGACCTTCGACGAGGCGCGGGCGGCCATCGAGGGTCTGCTCGACTCCCGCAGCCGCGGCCTGATCGACGCCGCCGAGGAGCGCACCGGCGCCATCGCGGAGGTGTTCGACGCGCGGGTCCGCGACCTCGAGAGCGTGGTGGAGGGCCGCACCGCCGACCTCACCCGCGAGGTCGAGGCCCGGGCCGAGGCCTTCAGCCAGCGCATCGACGGGCGGATGCGCCTGTTCGCCACCCTCGTGGGCCAGCGCGCCGACGCCCTCGCCACGGCCTTCGACGAGCGGCACGACGCCTTCGCCGGGCTCATGGACGAGCGCACCAGCGGGCTCGGGACCTTCCTCGACGACCGCGCGCGGCTCTACGCCGAGCAGGTCGAGGCCCATACGGGCGCCATCGCCGCGATCCTGGCGACGCGCGAGGCGACGCTCGCCGCCCTCATGGACCGGCGCGCGGAGGCCATGGGCGTCAGCTTCGAGCGCCGGGCCGAGGCGCTGGGTGCCCTGGTGGACGCCCGCGGCGAGGCCCTGGCGCGCCGCCTCGCGGAGAGCGCCGAGATCCTCGTCCGGGCGATCGAGGAGCGCGGCGGGGACCTGCTGGCGGGCTTCACCGCCAACGGGCGCACGATCTCCAGCGAAGTCGAAGGCCATGTGGCGCGGTTCCGCGAGGCCGTCGACGGGCCGATGCGCAGCCTCGCCGATGCCCTGTCCGACCGGGCCGGGGCCATCGAGCACGCGCTGGCCGAGACCGGCCTGCCCCTCGCCGAGACCCTGCGCATCAACACCGAGCGGCTCGCCATTCAGGCCCGCGCCTCCGCCGAGATCCTGCGGGCAGCCGTGGACGAGGGTGCCGGCCGGACGCTCGGCGACCTCGCCGAGACCAACGACCGCCTCGCCCGGGAACTCGGCGGCGTGCTCGCCCGGGTCGAGGGCGCCAACGCGGCGCTCACCGACCTCGTGGCCGGGGCGGACGCCAATTTCGGCGCCATCGAGCACAGCCTCGCGGGCCGGGTGGAGTCGATCCAGACGGCGCTGGTGCAGGTGGCCGACGAGGCCGGGCGCGCCGGCTCCGCGGTGTCGGCGCAGGTCGTCGCCCTGCAGGACGTCTCCCAGGGCGCCCTGCGCGAGGCCGCCAGCCTCGCGCGGACGCTGGACGAGCGCGGCCGGTCGCTGGGCGAACTCACCCAGCGCCACGTGGCGGCCCTCGACGGGGCGGCGGAGTCCCTCGGCGCGGTCGAGTCCCGGCTGTCCACCGTGCTGGCCGAGCGGGAGCGGGCGCTCGCCGCCACGCTCGCCGACTTCGAGGCCCGGGCGGAGACCCTGGAGAGCCGCGGGACGACCTTCGCCGGGACCCTCGACCGGATCCTGCGGGACGCCGAGATGCGGGCGCGGGCGCTGGGCGAGTCCCTCGCCCGGTCCGCCGAAGGGGCGGGGGCGCAGGTTGCCGGGGCCTTCGACGGTCTCAAGGGCGATGCCGACGCCGAGGCGGAACGGGTCGCCGCGAGCGTCCGCGCCGCCCTCGACACCGCCGCGCGGGAGATGCGCGACGGCCTGACCGAGGCGCAGAGCCAGTTCGGTGAATCCGTCACCGGCCTGCGTGAGATGGCGGCCTCGATCCGCACGGAACTCGACGCGACGCGGGCGGACCTCGCCCGGGGCGTGCTCGAACTGCCGCGCAAGACCCAGGATGCGGCGGGCGAGATGCGGCGGGTCGTCAGCGACCAGATCAAGGCGCTGAACGAGCTGTCGTCCCTCGTCGCCCGCAGCGGGCGCGCGGTGGACGTGGCGCAGCCCGTCGCCCAGCCGCAGCGCCGGGTGGCGGAGACGGGGGGGCGCTCCACTGCCCTGTCGTCGGCGCCGGCCGCGGCGCCCCCGGCCACGCCTGCGCCCGTCACCGCGACGGCCGCGCCTGCGGCCGCCCCGGTGGCCGCTCCCGCTCTGGTGGCGGCACCGTCGGCGGCTTCCTTGCCCGCCGCCCCCGCGCCGGCCCGCACGGCGGCTCCGGCCCGGTTCGAGCCGCGCACGGCGAGTTCGGCCCCGCCTCCGCCCCCGGCGTCCTCCGGCGGCAACGCCAACAAGCGGGGCTGGCTCTCCGACCTGCTGACGCGCGTCTCCCTCGACGACGAGGCCGAGAACCCGACGCAGGGGGCGCCCGCCGCTCCTGCGGCCCCGGCCACCCCGGCCCGCAGCGCGCAGGCCCGGCCCGCCGGGCAGGGCGCCGCCTCCACCGGGGCGGCGGGGCCCAAGCCCGCCGCCGAGACCGGGCGGATCGCCCTCGACACGATCTCCACCGACATCGCGCGGATGATCGAGCACCGGACCGCCGTCGATCTGTGGGACCGGTACCGCCGGGGCGAGCCGAACCTGTTCACGACGAAGATCTACACGGCGCAGGGGCAGGCGACCTTCGCCGAGATCCAGCGCCGGTACCGGTCGGACCAGGAGTTCCGCCGGAGCGTGGACCGCTACGTCAGCGAGTTCGAGCGCCTGCTCGCCGACGTGGTCAAGAACGACCCCGACGCCAAGCGGACCGACGCCTACCTCACCTCGGAGACCGGCAAGGTCTACACCATGCTCGCCCACGCGAGCGGGCGGTTCGAGGGCGCGTGAGCATCGGTCTCGAAAGTCGCCTCGTTTCCCCCGCGACCTCATCCTGAGGCGCCGGAGCGCGGCGGAGGCCTCGAAGGAGACCTCCAGAAGGCGCAGCGTCCTCTGGAGTCCTCCTTCGAGGCGGCTTCGCCGCACCTCATCGTCTGGCCGGAAAGGCCGCTTCCCCTCCGTCTTTGCGAGCGGAGCGAAGCAATCCAGGGATGCGCCACGGTCGGAAACGGCCCGTTACCCTGGAGTGCTTCGCTCCGCTCGCAAAGACGAGGAGGGCTTCATGGGCCGCCAGGACCTTCTCGGCCAGTCTCTCAGGATGAGGGGTGAGGGGATGGGATCGGGCGGCTCTGAGCCCGGGCTCCGAGAGCCGAACCTCCCGTGATCCTTCGATCACGGGACGGGCGCCCGGTGCGGCGGTCCCGTTCATCCTGTTGGGAGCCGCTTCGTCCGCCGGCGTTGAGCGAGGCGCGGTTTCGCGGCATGATTTGCGCAGTGCACACTGCCTCTTCGACGCCGATGGGAACGCCGTGAACAGTCTAAAATTCGGAACGAGCGGCCTCCGCGGTCTGGTGACGGAACTCGTGGGCTGGCCGAGCTACGCCTATGCCGGCGCCTTCTTCCGCTCGGTGGCCGCCGGGGGCGCGAGCCGTGAGGTCGTGATCGGCCGCGACCTGCGCGACAGCAGCGAGGGCATCGCCGCCACGGTCGCGGCGGCGGCCACCTCTGCGGGACTCACGCCGGTGGATTGCGGCGCCCTGCCGACCCCGGCCCTGGCGCTGGAGGCGATGCGGCGCGGCGCCTTCGCCGTGATGGTCACGGGCAGCCACATCCCGGAGGACCGCAACGGCCTGAAGTTCTACCGGCCCGACGGCGAGATCACCAAGGCGGACGAGGCGGCGATCCTGGCCGCCCTGGGCGACGTGGCGGGCGGCGGCGAGGTTCCCGCCACGCCCCCGGCCGCGCGGGAGCCCGATGCCATCGCCCGCTACCGCAGCCGCTACGGCGGGGCCTTCCCGGCGGATCTCCTGGCCGGGTTGCGCATCGCCGTCTACCAGCAGAGCTCGGTGGCCCGCGACGTGCTGGCCGACCTCCTGGCCGGTCTCGGCGCCACGGCCGAGCCCATCGGCCGGGCGGACCGCTTCGTGCCCATCGACACCGAGGCGCACCGCCCCGAGGACGTGGCCTATATCCGCGACGCCATGGCGGCGGGCGCCTACGACGCCCTCGTCACCACCGATGGCGATGCCGACCGGCCCCTCGTGGCGGACGGCACCGGCCGGATCCTGCGCGGCGACATCCTCGGCCTGATCACCGCCCGCTTCCTCGGCGCGGACGCGGTCGTGGTGCCGGTCACGGCGGGCTCGGCGCTGGAGAGCGCGGGCGGCTTCGGCCGGGTCATCCGCACGAAGGTCGGCTCGCCCTTCGTCATCGCGGGCATGGAGGAGGCCCGCCGCGACGGTGCGCGGGTGGTGGCGGGGTTCGAGGCCAATGGCGGCTTCCTCCTGGGCTCCGACGTCACGCTCCCCGGCGGCACCCTGCCCGCCCTGCCGACCCGCGACGCGGTTCTGCCGATCGTGGCGACGCTCGCCGCAGCCAAGGCGGCCGGTACCAGCCTCGCCGCCCTCGTCGCCTCCCTCGACGCGGGCGAGATGGCGAGCGACCGCCTGCCGGAGACGCCCTCGGACCTCAGCTCCGCCTTCCTCCGGCGCCTCACCGACGACGCCTTCGCCCGCGACTTCCTCGCGCCCCTCGGTGCGCCGCAGGCGGTGGACCAGCGCGACGGCGTCCGGATCGAGCTGGGCGGGGGCCGGACCATCCACTTCCGGGCCTCCGGCAACGCCCCGGAACTGCGCTGCTACGCGGAGGCCAAGACCGCCGCCGCAGCGCAGGAGATCGTCGCCTGGGGCCTCAAGGCCGCCGCCGCCGCGATGGGACGATAAGGGGTTTCGAAAGGGCAAGCCCCTTCGCGGGTGCAGGGCGGCGCCCCGCACGGACCCAGGGGCTTTGCCCCTGGACCCCACCAAAGGACTCGTCCTTTGGGATCCTGGATTGTCAGAGCAATCCGAGGGAGGCGAGTTCGCGGCGGAGCGTTTCCGGCATCTCGCCCACCTCGGCGCTGCCCTCCCCGAGGTCGGCCGGGGCGTCCTTCGCCGTCAGGTAGCGCCAGCCCTGGAAGGGGCGGCAGGGCCGGGGGACCACCGGCACCAAGCCCTCGCCCAGCACGATCCGGCAGCGGGGAATCCCGTCCTCGCCGGTGAGCGGCTCCAGGGCGAGGATCGCCTGGCGGCAGCACAAGCTGCCGCGGATCACCCAGTAGATCGATCCCTTGCCCGCGATCTCGCGGTGCCGTTTCGGCAGGGTGCGGGTGACATGGACCGGGTTCGGGCGCTGGCCCTCGCGCAGGGCGCGCTCCCGAAAGGCGGCGTGACGGTCGGCGAGATCGGCGATCGAGGCCGGGCCGACGCTGAGCTTGATGAGATGCAGCACCACGGCAGGGAGGGGGCGAGCGGCAGGGGCCTCCTCTTAGAGCATTTCGCGCCGGGAGGTTCCGGGAAGCTTCCTGGCCGCGGCGAGGTCCGTGACACGCTCCTGGAGCCATGGCCGATCGGGATGGCTCACGTGGCTCGCAGAGGCGACCAGGGATCCATCGACGGGTGCGGCTGAACCCGATCGGCTCCGGCTTCAGACGAAGGCGGCGAGGCGCGCCTCCGGCGACATGGCGTCGAGGGCGGCGATGGTGAGGGCGGGGGGATCGGTGAGGATGAAGTCGAGCGTGTCCGTCCCCGCCGGCACCCCGGCCCCGTCGTCCTCCGGCGCCGCCGCCTCGGGCAACGGTTCCTCCGGGAGCGGTTCCTCGGGCAACAGATCCTCGGGGTGATCGCCGGAGAGCATCGCCTCCAGGGTGACGCCCTCCTCGCCCGGCGCGTCCACGTTCCACTCCACCGCGTCGGCCCCGTCCTCTGCGGCGTCGGCGAGGGTGTCCGTCACCGGGCTCGTCACGGGCACGAAGACGATGTCCTCGTGGAGGGCGGGGCTGCCCGGGCGGGCGGTGAGGGCGGCCGCCGTCACGGCGGGAACCCCCATGGCGATGTAGCGGTCGACGTCGGACTGGTCGAGTTCGGCGGCGGACGGGCCGTCACCGGGCAGGCGCGCCTTGGCCGCGTTCGGCGGCGGGGGCACGCCGTCCCCTTCCCGGCCCCAGATCCCGATCATCGCCGCGATCCGCTCCTCCAGGTAGCGGAGGGTGTCGATGATCCGCGCGGTGCGCTGGGCGGTGAGGTCCTGGAAGGAGCAGGCGGTGTAGATCGTGGTGGCGTGACGGTCGAGGGTCTCGCAGAGCTCGGGCTCGACATGGCGCTCGCGGAGCGTCCAGGCCGCCTCCTGCACGGATTCGGCGGCGCTCAAAATCTCGGAGGTGGCCTGCTCGGTGGAGCGGACGATGGCGTCCAGAGCCTCCGAGGCGGAGGCGAGGCGCGTCCGCTCGGCATTCTCGTCGCGGATGGCCGCGATCTCGGCTTTGGTCCGGCTGATCGCCTCGGCCATCTCCACGAGGCCGCCGCGCAGGCTGCCGGAGAGGGCGGCGGGACGCTCGCTGGTGACGGCCTGCTCCAGCCGCTCGATGGCGCTCAGGACGGTGCGGGTTTCCTCCACGCGGGAGCGGCGGCCGTGCTCGGCCAGGAACCAGCGACCCCGCTCGCTGGCGGAGATCGTCGATTCGATGGCCGCGTACTCGGCATCGTCGATCACGCTCGCGACAGGCAAACCGGCCATCGTCTCCGTTTCCGCCTCGGCCCTTTCGGGCTCGGGTTCCGGGCTCGGGACCCGCGGGGCGACCCAGGGTTTCCGACGAAGCCCGAGATTGACACATCGGGCTTAACACCGGCTTACGACGGGACGCCCACTCCTCCCCGCCCTCATCCCCGGCATCCCCGTGCGAGCCTCCCCCGGCGCGTGGCGCCTGTCGCTGCTCTACGCCGTCGTCTTCACCGAGATCGGCATCGCCATGCCGTTCATGCCCGTTTGGCTCGCCACCCTCGGGCTCGATGCGGGCGTGATCGGCCTGTTGCTCGCCCTGCCGATCGCCACGCGGATCGCCGCCACGGCCCCGCTGATGGCCCTGATCGACCGGGGCCTCGGCGCGCGGCGGCTGATCGTGCGCGGCAGCCTCGGCGTGGCGCTGACCTACGCCGCGATGGCCCCCGCTTCGGGCTTCGGCTGGCCCATGCTCGCCGTCCTCACCGTGCTCAACGCCGTGGCGGCGGCGCCGATGGTGCCCTCCATCGACTACCTGACGCTGGCCGCCTCCCGGCGGGACCCGCGGCTCGCCTATTCCCGCATCCGCATGGCGGGCTCCATCGCCTTCCTCATCGCCAACCTCGCGGGCGGGGGCCTGCTGGCGCTCCTCGGCGAGCGCCTCGCCGTCCCGCTCCTGCTCACCGGCCTCGCCCTGATCGCGAGCGCCGTCGCCCGCCTCGACCCGACCCCCGCCGAGCCGCCCCGGCGCGCCGCCGCCGGCCCCTCCCCGGCCCTGCCCCGGCGGCTGTGGCTGTGCATCGCCGCCGCCGGGACGATCCAGGCGAGCCATGCCGCGATCTACGGCTTCGGCAGCATCAGCTGGACGGCCCACGGGATCGGCCCCACCGCCATCGGCGCCCTGTGGGCGACGGGCGTGCTGTCGGAGATCGTCCTGTTCGCCCTCGCGCCCCGCCTGCCGGCGGCGTGGCGGGGGCCGGTGTCCCTCCTCGCCCTCGGGGGCGGGGCCGCCCTCCTCCGGGCGGTGGGCCTGTTCCTCGTGGGCGACCGGCTGGAGACCCTGGTTCCGCTCCAGGCGCTCCACGGCCTCACCTTCGGCGCGACGCAGCTCGGGGCCATGGCCGCCGTCTCCGCCCTGTCGCCCGAGGGCGCGCGGGGGCGGGCGCAGGGCACCCTGTCGGCGGTGAATGCCGGGATCGCGGTCGCCGCGACGCTGGCGAGCGGGCTGATCTACAGGCACGCCGGCGCGGGGGTGTTCCTCGCCATGGCACCGCTCGCCGCCTGCGGCCTCGCCCTGGCCTTTCTGGCCGGGCGCGCGGGTGAAGAGATTCGTCAACCCTAATGTGGTCATAACCTCGGACCAGAGTCGCCGCGATCGCGCGGTGTCCGGCCGCACGGACGGGAACGTCACGCTTGAGGCGTGTCGCGCCCTTCGCCGGCCGGAACGCGGCACCCCTGGGAAGCGGAATCCACCCGTGAAGGACACCGGCCCGTGCTGACCGAAGGGCTCGCCCAAGTACACGCCCAAGCCCGGGTCCCGGCCCCCGCTCCCGCTTCGCTGGACGAGGCGGGGGGCGGCGTGCTGCAGCTCGGCGGGCGCTGGACCGCCGACCAGGCGCCCTCCGTCGAGGCCGCCGCCGCGCGGATCGCGGCCTCGGGCGCGCGGGCGGACGTCACCGTCGATCTCGGCGCCGTGGAGCGGCTCGACACCCTCGGCGCCTGGGTGCTGGAGCGGACCCGCGCCGAGGTCGAGGCGGCGGGCGGGCGCCTCGCCTATGCCAGGGTCCGGCCGGAGCACCGCACCCTCCTCGGGGAGGTGACGATGCGCGGGGCGGCCCCTCCCCCGCCCCGGCGCCTGTCCCCGCCCATCGCCCTCCTCGACGGGCTCGGGCGGCAGACCGCCAGCGCCGGGCGCCAGTTCGTCGTCGCCACCGCCTTCCTCGGCGAGGTGGTCGCCGCCTGCGGCCGGGTCGCCCTGCGGCCGGGCAGCTTCCGGGGAACGGCGCTCGTCAACCAGCTCCAGCAGATGGCCCTCAACGGGGCGCCCATCATCGTCCTGATCTCCTTCCTCGTCGGTGGCATCGTCGCCCAGCAGGGCATCTTCCAGTTGCAGCGCTTCGGCGCCCAGACCTTCGTCGTGAACCTGATCGGCCTGCTGATCCTGCGGGAACTCGGGGTGCTGCTCACGGCGATCATGGTGGCGGGCCGCTCCGGCTCGGCCATCACCGCCGAGATCGGCTCCATGCGGATGCGCGAGGAGGTGGACGCCCTGAAGGTCATGGGCCTCGACGCCACGGAGATCCTGATCGTCCCCCGCATCCTCGCCCTGATGATCGGCCTGCCGATGCTGACCCTCATCGGCGACCTCGCGGCGCTGGCCGGCGGCGGCCTGACGGCGATGGTCTATGGCGGGCTGACCCTCGACCAGTTCCTCGCCCGCCTCCAGGCCGCGGTGGGCGTGCATCACGTCACTGTGGGCCTGATCAAGGCGCCGTTCATGGCGCTAATCATCGGGCTCATCGCCACCATCGAGGGCTTCGCCGTGGAGGGATCGGCGGAATCCCTCGGGCGCCACGTCACGGCCTCAGTCGTGAAGTCCATCTTCATGGTCATCGTCCTCGATGGCCTCTTCGCGGTGTTCTTCGCCGCCATCGACTTTTGAGACCCGCCTCCTCGATGCCATCCACTCCGTCATCGCGAGCGCAGCGAAGCGACCCAGGGCGGCGCCATGGAGGGAAGCGGCCCGCTTCCCTGGATTGCTTCGCCGCGCTCGCCAGGACGGGTGGGGCCGTGGAGGAGGGCCGGTGACCGAGTCCGAAGACAACATCATCCGGGTGCGCGACCTCGTGGTCGGCTTCCGCGACAAGACCATCCTGAAGGGCCTCTCCCTCGACATCCGCCGGGGCGAGATCCTGGGCTTCGTCGGCCCCTCGGGCCAGGGCAAGTCGGTGCTGACGCGCACCATCCTCGGCCTCGTGCCGAAGCGCTCAGGTCTGATCGAGGTCTTCGGCCGCGACGTGGACGGGCTCACCTACGCCGAGCGGCGGCGGATGGAGACGCGCTGGGGCGTGCTGTTCCAGCAGGGCGCCCTGTTCTCTTCGCTCACCGTGAAGCAGAACATCCAGGTGCCGATGCGCGAGCACCTGAAGCTCTCCGAGCGGCTGCTCGACGAGTTCGCCCGGCTGAAGATCGAGATGGTCGGCCTCAAGCCGGACGCCGCCGACAAGCTGCCCTCCGAACTCTCCGGCGGCATGATCAAGCGCGCCGCGCTGGCCCGCTCCCTGGCGCTCGACCCGGAGATCCTGTTCCTCGACGAGCCGACCTCGGGCCTCGACCCGATCGGCGCGGGCGAGTTCGACGACCTCGTCTCCACCCTCAAGGAGACGCTGGGCCTGACCGTGTTCATGGTCACCCACGACCTCGACAGCCTCTACACCGCCTGCGACCGCATCGCGGCCCTGGGCGACGGCCAGATCATCGCCGCCGGCACGGTGGAGGAGATGCTGGAGAACCCTCACCCCTGGTTGCGCTCCTACTTCCACGGCAAGCGCGCCCGCGCCATCGCGGGCGGACCTTCCGCCGTGCGGGAGACGCACCGGGACCCCTTCGCCGCAGCGACCGGAGGCTGACCTCATGGAAACCCGCGCGAACTACGCCCTGATCGGGGCCTTCACCCTCGCCGTCATCCTGGCCGGATTCGGCTTCACCCTGTGGCTCGCCGGCGGCTCGTCCCGGCAGGTGAGCGAGAGCGTGCGGATCGTGTTCTCGGGCTCCGTCGGCGGCCTGTCGCGCGGGTCGAGCGTGACCTTCAACGGCATCAAGGTCGGCGAGGTCACCGACATCCACCTCGCGCCGCAGGATCCCCGCCGGGTGCTGGCCATGGTTAGGGTCGAGCCCTCGACGCCCCTCAAGGCCGACACCCGCGCCCGGCTCGACTCGGCGATGCTGACGGGCGTCTCGGTGATCGCGCTCACCGGCGGCGACGCCGACGCGCCGCCCCTGAAGCCGGGCGCCAACGGCGAACCCGCGACGATCTTCGCCCAGGCCTCCGACATCCAGGACATGATGGGCCTCGCCCGGCAGATCGCCCAGCGGGCGGACGAGATGCTCTCGCGCCTCGACCGGGTGGTCGCCGGCAACGAGGGGGCGATCAACCGGGCGATGGCCAACGTCGAGACCTTCTCGAAGACGCTGGCGGATGCCGGCCCCTCCATCGTGACCCTGGTGAAGGCGGTGGACGGCAACCGCCTCGCCCACATGGTCGACAACGTCGACAAGTTCTCCACCGCGATGGCGCAGTCGAGCCCCGACATCGAGGCCGGCCTCCACGACGCCCGGACGCTCGCCGCCAAGCTCAATGCCTCCGCCGACCGCATCGACGGGGTGCTGAAGGGCGCCGAGGGCTTCCTCGGCTCCGCCTCGGGCAAGGAGGGATCGAGCACCTTCGCGGAGATCCGCGAGGCGGCGATCTCGGTGCGCGACGCGGGCCGGGCCTTCCGCGCCATGTCCGAGAACCTCGACAAGCGCACCGCCAGCATCACCACCAGCGTCGGCCGCCTCTCCGGCAGCGGGCGCCGGGAGGTGGAGGCCCTGTCCGGCGACGGACAGCGGACGCTGGGCACCCTCAACCGGACCGTGCGCAGCCTGGAGAAGGACCCGTCGCAGGTCCTGTTCGGCGGCAAGCCGTCGTTGCCGGAATACAACGGTGGCCGATGAAAGTCGCGGCAAGCTTGTCTTTGTGTGAGGCCGCACGGCACGGTTGCCGGTATGGACTACTTTCGCCGGCATAGCTTCGGAGTCCCGTCGCCCTGCGGCGGGACGTGACAGGTTGTGCGTATGAACCGTCTCGTCTCCTTTCCGGCGGCGCTGCTGCTCGCCGCCGCCCTCGGCGGTTGCGGCGGCTCGGCGCCCCTCACCTTCGACCTCGCGGCCCTGCCCGTGGGCGGGCGCCCCGCCGTGACGGGCCGGGCCATCGTCGTCGCGGAACCGGTCGGCATCCAGCCCTTCGAGGCGGACCGGATCATCGTGCGGCAGGCGGGTGGTTCCCTCTCCTTCCTCGGCGGCGGCCAATGGGCCGACCGGCTGCCCCGCCTGATCCAGACGCGGATGATCCAGAGCCTGGAGAATGCCGGGCGCCTGCGCTCCGTGAGCCGCCCCGGCGACAAGGTGGTGGCCGACTACCAGCTCATCAGCGAGATCCGGGCCTTCGACATCCAGACCGCCACGGGCGAGGCGGTGGTCGACCTGTCGGTGAAGCTCGTGGCCGACGGCACCGGCCGCGTCACGGCGGCGCGCATCTTCACCGCGCGGGTGCCGGTGGCCTCCATCGATGCCGGCGCGGGCGCCCAGGCCCTCGACCGGGCGCTGGTCACGGTGCTCGGCGACATCGTGCGCTGGGTGAATACGGGGCGGTAAACCGAGGATCCCGGAGGACAAGTCCTTCGGTGGGGCCCAGGGGCGACGCCCCTGGGCTTTCGCAGGGCTCCGCCCTGCACCCGCGAAAGGGCTCGCCCTTTCGAGGCTCCGATTACTCCATCACCGCCGCCTTCATGATGACGACCATCATCGCCCGGCCGGGCCCCTCGGTGCAGCGGACCCGGTGGGGCCGGTCGCAGCGGTAGCGCAAGGTCTCGCCCGCGCGGGCGCGCTGGATCGCGCCGCCGACCTCGACCTCGAAGGCCCCCTCCGTCACCGAGAGGGATTCCACCGAGCCGCGCTGGTGCGGATCCGAGTCGAGCACCCCGCCGGGGTCGGCGCCGACCTCGTACCATTGCAGCCACTCGACGGTCTTGATCCAGCCGACGATGGCGAGACGGACCTTGCCGTCGTCCGAGACGAGGATCGGCGTGTCGGCGCGGGAGCTCTTCTCGATGAAGGGCTCCTCGTCGCCGGTGGCCAGCACCCGCTCGATCGACACGTCCAGCGCCTGGGACAGGCGCCAGATCGTGGCCAGCGTCGGGTTGGTCTCGTTGCGCTCGATCTGGCTGATGATCGACTTGGCGACGCCCGACTGCTCCGCGAGGTCCGACAGCGACAGGTTGTAGGCCTTGCGCAGGCGCTGGATCGTCTTGCCGAGTTGCCCCGACAGCGCCTGGGCGCCCGTCAGCAGGTCCCGCGTCCTGCCCCGTTCCGGCTGTTCCCGCATGATCCTTCGGTCCGTCCGGTCGTTCCGTTCATCGAACGATCGTACGCTTCTTCAAACGCAAACCGGTGACGGACGCAAGGTGATGGGGGCGGGATCCGGCGAAGCGCGCTCCGTCTCGGTCCGCATGGTCCTGCGGGACCGCACCGTCATTGCGAGCGGAGCGAAGCAATCCAGGACAGCGGGACGCTCCAGAACGTGGCGGATCCCTGGATTGCTTCGCTCCGCTCGCAATGACGCGGCGAGCTCGTGCAGTGACGCACTCACTTCGTTCATGCGTGACTTACCTAGCTGATTGTTTTATCAACAATTTTTACAGTCTCGGCTGACGCCTCCGACTGGATCGATGCCCTAGGCCCACACCGCGTGGAAGTGGTGCACCGGGCCGTGCCCCTGCCCGATCGCCAGCCTGTCGGCGGCGCGCAGCGCGGCGGTGAGGTAGTCCTTCGCGGCCGTCACGGCCTCGTCGAGGGGCAGCCCCCGGGCGAGCCCGGCGGCGATGGCGGCCGAGAGGGTGCAACCGGTGCCGTGGGTGTTGCGGGTGGCGATCCGGGGTGCCGCGAGGCGCCGCCCCTCGCCCGAGGCCGTGACCAAGTGGTCCACGCTCTCGGGTCCGGTGCCGTGTCCGCCCTTCACCAGCACCGCGCGGGCGCCCAGCGCCAGGAGGCGGCGGGCGAGGCTCTCCGCCTCGGCCTCGTCGGGGATCCCCTCCCCGCCGAGCAGGACCGCCGCCTCGGGCAGGTTGGGGGTGATGAGATCGACCTGCGGCAGCAGCCGCTGCCGCAGCACGGCCACCGCCTCCTCCGCGATGAGCCGGTCGCCGCTGGTGGCGACCATCACCGGGTCGAGCACCACCGGGATGCGCGCGGCGTGCCGGGCGAGCCCGTCCGCGACCGCCGCGATCACGTCCGGCCGGGACAGCATCCCGATCTTCACCGCGCCGACCGTGAGGTCGGAGAACACGCTGTCGAGCTGGCTCGCCACGAAGGCCGCCGGCACGTCGTGGATCGCCTGGACGCCGCGGGTGTTCTGGGCCGTCAGGGCGGTGATCACGCTGGCGCCGTAGACCTTGAGCGCCGAGAAGGTCTTCAGGTCGGCCTGGATGCCGGCGCCGCCGCCGGAATCGGAGCCGGCGATGGTCAGGGCGATGGCGGTCATCGGGCCGTGCTCCGCGCGGCCAGCCCCGCATCGATGCGGTCCCGCAGGGCGCGGGCGCGCCCGGCCACGGACTCCGCCTTGAACAGGGAGGAGATCACCGCCACGCCGTCGGCCCCGGCGGCGATCACCTCGGCCACGTTGTCGAGGCCGATCCCGGCGATGGCGCCCACCGGCAGGCTCTGGCCCCGGGCGAGCCGCGCCCGGAACAGGATGCGCGTCAGCCCGACGAGGCCCACGGGCGGGTCGGGGTTGTCCTTGCTGGAGGTGGCGAAGACGCCGCCGATGCAGGCGTAGTCGATGGGGAGCCGGTAGAGTTCGTCCGCCTGCGCGGCGGTCTTCACGGTGAGCCCGATGATCGCCTCGCGCCCGAGCAGCCGCCGGGCGTCGGCCGGGTGCATGTCCGACTGGCCGAGATGGACGCCGTCCGCCCCGGCGGCCAGCGCGAGATCGACCCTGTCGTTGACGAGGAGCGGCACCCGGCCGCCCACCGCCGCCTGGATCGCCCGCAGCCTGTCGAGGGTTGCGCGGCAATCCGCGATGGTCTTCTCCCGGTACTGGAGGAGCGTGCAGCCTCCCGCCACCGCCTCGGCGCCGAGGCGGCCGAGCGCCGTCCCGTCGGTGCCCAGCACACCGACGTCGAGCAGGCCGTAGAGCCGGAGATCGACGCTGCGCGCGCCGCCCTCGGCCTGGCCGGTCGTGAGCCCTGCGGCCATACCCATTCTCCCCCTGACGGCGCCCGTCCGCGAGCGCCGTTCGAAACCGTCGGATCACCGACCCTCGCCGTCATTGCGAGCGGAGCGAAGCCATCCCGGGATGCGCCACGTCCTGAGGCGGCCCGCTGCCCCGGTTGGCTTCGCTGCGCGCGCCATGACGAGGAAGCGGGCGCGTCTCAATGATCCGAAGGCCGCTTTAGACCACGGGACGGAGCCCTGGAAAGCGCGCGGACCCGTCGCCCTGGAACCCGAGGCCCGGCAGGCGTATCTCACCGTCATTCCTTTCGACGGACACCCGCGACCATGACCGGAACCACCCGTTCGAGCGCCGACCTCGATCCCCGCCGCCGCCGCACCCTCTTCCGGGCGTGGCACCGGGGCATCCGCGAGATGGACCTGATCATGGGCCGCTTCGCCGACGCCGAGATCGGCTCCCTCTCCGAGGACGAACTGAACGACTTCGAGGCGCTGATCGAGGTGCCAGACCGGGACCTGTTCAAGTGGCTCACCGGCGAGGCCGAGACGCCCTCGAACTACGACACCCCCGTCTGGCGCCGCCTGCGCGACTTCCACCGGCACGACGCGCCGATTCATTCGTAGACCGCGGACCCGACACCCTGCAGTCATTGCGAGCGCAGCGAAGCAATCCAGGGATACGCTACGTCCGGAAGCGTCCCGCTACCCTGGATTGCTTCGCTGCGCTCGCAAAGACGGTGGGGAGCTTCCGCGCTTGTCCGCGTGCGCCCGATGCGGCAAAGGCAACCGCGCATGGGCCGCGCCTCCGCGGCCCCAGCCGAGCCGATTCGATGCACGACATCCGCGCCATCCGGGAGAACCCGGACGCCTTCGACCGCGACCTCGCCCGCCGGGGCCTCGCGCCCCTGTCGTCCGAGCTGATCGCCCTCGACGAGGCGCGGAAAGGCGCGGTCTCGGCCGCGCAGGCCAATCAGGAGCGGCGCAACGCCCTCGCCAAGGAGATCGGCGGCGCCAAGAAGGCCAAGGACGAGGCCCGCGCCGCCGCCCTGATGGCCGAGGTCGCCGCCCTCAAGGAGGCCGGCCCCGGCCTGGAGCAGGCGCAAGCGGAGGCCGCCAAGGCCCTCGACGCCCGGCTCGCCGCCATCCCCAACCGCCCCAAGGCGGACGTGCCCGAGGGGGCCGACGAGCACGGCAACGTCGAGTACCGCAGCCACGCCTCCACCCGCGAGCGCCTGACCGAGGGCAAGGAGCATTTCGAGATCGGCGAGGCCATGGGCCTCATGGATTTCGAGACGGCGGCCAAGCTCTCCGGTTCCCGCTTCGTGGTGCTGAAAGGCCAGCTCGCCCGGCTGGAGCGGGCGCTCGGCCAGTTCATGCTCGACCTGCACACGCAGGAGCACGGCTACACCGAGGTCGCCCCGCCGATCATGGTCCGCGACGAGGCGATGTTCGGCACGGCGCAGCTGCCGAAGTTCGAGGACGACCAGTTCGCCGTCCTCGACGGCGAGGCCCTGCGCGGTACCGCCGGGACCGAGCAGCCCCGCCGCTGGCTCGTCCCCACCGCCGAGGTGCCCCTGACCAACCTCGTCCGCGAGGCGATCCTGCGCGAGGAGGAACTGCCGCTCCGCTTCACCGCCCTCACCCCCTGCTTCCGCGCCGAGGCCGGGGCGGCGGGCCGCGACACCCGCGGGATGCTGCGCCAGCACCAGTTCAACAAGGTCGAGCTCGTTTCGATCACCACGCCCGAGAATTCCGCCGACGAGCACGAGCGGATGCTCACCAGCGCCGAGGCGGTCCTCAAAAAGCTCGACCTGCCCTACCGCGTCATGACGCTCTGCACCGGCGACATGGGCTTCGCGAGCCAGAAGACCTACGACATCGAGGTCTGGGTGCCGGGCCAGAAGACCCACCGGGAGATCTCCTCCTGCTCGGTCTGCGGCGATTTCCAGGCCCGGCGGATGAACGCCCGCTACCGGGGCAAGGACGGCAAGCCCGCCTTCGTGCATACCCTCAACGGCTCGGGCGTGGCGGTGGGTCGCGCCCTCATCGCCGTCTTGGAGAACTACCAGAACCCCGACGGGAGCGTCACGGTCCCGTCCGTGCTCGCGCCCTATATGGGCGGCCTCCACCGGATCGAAGGACCCCGCTGATGCGCATCCTCGTCACCAACGACGACGGCATCCACGCCCCCGGCCTCGCCACCCTGGAGGAGATCGCCCGGGAGCTCTCGGACGACGTCTGGGTGGTGGCGCCCGAGAGCGACCAGTCCGGCGTGTCGCACTCGCTCTCGCTCAACGATCCCCTGCGCCTGCGGCAGGCGGGCGAGACCCGCTTCGCCGTGAAGGGCACGCCCTCCGATTGCGTGATCCTCGGCATCCGCCACATCCTCGCGGAGAAGGGGCCGGACCTCGTCCTCTCGGGCGTCAACCGCGGCCAGAACGTCGCCGAGGACGTGACCTATTCCGGCACCATCGCGGCGGCGATGGAGGGGACGATCCTCGGCGTGCGCTCCATTGCGTTGAGCCAAGCCTACGGCGCGGGCGGGCGCCACGCCCTCAAGTGGGACTGCGCCCGGACCCACGGACCGAGCGTGATCCGCAAGATCCTCGACACCGGCATCGAGCCCGGCATCCTCGTGAACGTGAACTTCCCCGATTGCGAGCCCGACGCGGTGAAGGGCATCGCGGTGGCCGCGCAGGGCTTCCGCAATCAGGCGTTGCTCTCCATCGACGCCCGCACCGATGGCCGCGGCAACCCGTATTTCTGGCTGGCCTTCGCGAAGGCCCGGTTCGAGCCGGGCCACGGCTCCGACCTCAAGGCCATCGCCGAGCATCGCATCAGCGTCACGCCGCTTCGCCTCGACCTCACCGACGAGCCCACGCTGACGCGCTTCGCCCAGGCCTTCGAGGCGTGACGGCCGACGGGTCCGATCACGCGATCGGCAACGCCGCCTTCGTCCTGGCGCTGCGCGAGAAGGGCCTGCGGGACACGGGCGTGCTGCGGGCGATGGAACGGGTGCCCCGGGAGGCCTTCGCCGCCCCCGGCCTCCGGGAGCAGGCTTGGCGGGACATTGCCCTCCCCCTGCCCTGCGGCGCGACGATGACCGCGCCCTCCACCGTGGCGATCATGCTCTCCCGCCTCAAGGTCGGGGCCGGGCAGAGGGTGCTGGAGATCGGCACCGGCTCCGGCTACGTCACCGCCCTCCTCGACCAACTGGGCGCCGGGGCGGTGCTCAGCCTCGAGCGCTACCGCACGCTCGCGGAGGACGCCACCGCCCGGCTCGGCGGGCGGGAGGAGGTCCGCATCGTCCACGCCGACGCCCTCGCCCCGGCCCTGCCGGACGGCGGGTTCGACCGCATCCTCGTCAACGGCTGCGTCGCTTCGGTGCCGGAGCACTGGCTCGCGGCCCTGGAGCCGGACGGGCGCCTCGTCACGGGGCTCGCCATCGGCCACATCGCCACCTTCACGCCGGACGGCGCCTGCGAGACGGGGCCGGCGTTGCGCCTGCCGGAGCTGGTGCCGGGGCTCGCGCGGGTGCTGTGACATTGTCACCGGTCTCCAGAGGGCGAGCCCTCTGGCGGGTGCAGGGCGGCGCCCTGCGAAGACCCACGGGCCTTGCCCCTGGACCCCACCAAAGGACTTGTCCTTTGGGATCCTCTTACGGTCCCTTTGAAGCCCGCCACAAACGCCAGACGCGGCGCCAGCGGGGCAGGTCCGCGGGCGTGTTGAGCGGGTCGTAGGCAGCCCGATCCATCTGCGCGAGATAGGGCGCGACCAGGGCCACCGGCAGGAAGGCCGTGCGGGCGGCGGGCGCGATGGTCGGGCGGCCGGCCTCGTAGGCGGCGAGGTGGCGGCGGGCGAGGTCGCGCAAGTCGGCGCAGGCGCCGCGCAGGCCGGGGCCGCCCCGGCCGGTGACGATGTCCTCGCGGGTGACGCCGTGGCGCGAGAGCACCTCCGCCGGCAAGTAGACCTGCCCGGCCCTGGCGTGCCACGGCAGGGCGCGCAGCAGGCCGGTGATGCCGTAGGCCACGCCCGCATGGCCCGCCGCCGCCGCGCCGCCCGGCTCGGCCCCCCCGCCGATGATCAGGCTCGCGATGCGGAAGAGGGCCGAGGCGGTCTCGCCGCAATAGCCCTCCAGGTCGTTCACCCGCGGCATCGGATCCTCGTAGAGGTCGAAGACGCGGGCATCGATCAGGTCGACGAAAGGCTGGCGGCTCAGGCGGTTCGCCTTGATCGCCTCCTCCAGCGCCGCCGCCACGGGGTTGGCCTTCACGTCGCCCCGCGCCTCGCCCTGGAGGGCGTCGCGCCACCATTGCAGGCGGATCTCGCCCGCCATCGGGTTCGAGGCGGCCTCGCGCACCCGGGCCACGGTGAGGCTGAAGGCGTAGAGGGCGAAGAGGTGCGGCCGGGCGGCGGCGGGCGCGAACAGGGTCGCGAGATAGCGGTCCGGGTCGCCCTCGCGCACCAGCGCCTCGCAATGGCTCTGCGCGAAGGCCAACCCCGTCTCGGCGGCGGTCCGGTCCCGGGCGGTGTCCGCCATCACTCCACCGCGATCAGGGCGGCGGCGACCTTGCGGTTTTCGCCCACGAGGATGTTGTAGGTCCGCGCGGCGGCGCCCGTCTGCATCACGTCGAGGCCGACGCCGGCCTCCTTCAGCCAGCCGCGCAGGGCGGGGTCGATGGCCGCGATGTCGAGGCCCGTGCCGACGAGCAGCAGCTCGATCGTCCCGGCCTCGGCCTGGACCGGCCGGAGGGAGGTCCGGTCGATGGCGCCGGGCGCCGTGACCGGCCACGCCCTCACCCCCGAGGGCAGGAGCAGGAGCGAGCCCCGGTGCGACATCCCGGCGAAGCGGAAGCCGCCGTTGCCGTAGGTGTCGATGATGTGGCGGCCCGGCACGAAGCCGGACTCGAAGGTCTTCGGAGGCTCCTGCTCTGCCATCGTCTGAAAGGACTACTCCGCCGGTTGCGGGAGGCCGGACTTCTCGGAGGCGGCGCGGGCGCCCGAGAGCATCAGCCCGAGATAGATCAACACCGGCGTCGAGACGAAGATCGCCGAGTAGGTGCAGATCAAAACGCCGCAGAGCATCACCACGGCGAAGCCGTTGATCGCCTCGCCGCCGAACAGCACCAGCGCCAGCAGCGACAGGGCCGAGGAGATCGAGGTCATCACCGTGCGCGACATGGTCGAGTTGATCGACAGGTTGAGCAGTTCGACCGTGGGGATGGTCTTGTACCGGCGCATCAATTCGCGGGTCCGGTCGAACACCACCACCGTCTCGTTGAGCGAATAGCCGACGATGGTGAGGATCGCGGCGATCGAGGTCATGTTGAACTCGATCCGGGTGATGATGAACACGCCCACCGTCAGCACGATGTCGTGCAGGGTGCCGACGATGGCGCCGAGCGCCAGCTCCCGCTCGAACCGGAACCAGAGGTAGAGCAGGACCGCGATCACCGACAGGACGACGCCGATGGTGCCCGACTGCACCAACTCGCCCGAGACGCGGGGGCCCACCGTCTCCGTGCGGCGGAAGTCGTAATCCTGGTCGAAGGCGGCGTGCGCCTTGTTCATCACCGCCGTCTGGCCCTGCTCGCCGCTCTGGAGCGGCAGGCGCACCAGCACGGTGCCTTGGTTGCCGAGTTCCTGCACCTCCGGCTCGCCGTAGCCGAAGCCCGCCGCCGTGTGGCGGATCGCGGCGACGTCGGCCTTGCCGGACTTCGCCTGCAGCTCGACCAGCGTGCCGCCCTTGAAGTCGATGCCGAAGTTCAGCCCGACGGTGAGGAACAGCACCACCGTCACGAGGGACAGCACCGCCGAGAGCGGGAAGGTGAAGCGGCGAAAGCGCATGAAGTCGAAATGCGATTCGTCGGGCCAGAGGCGGAGCAGGCGCATGGTCGTATCTCAATCCACGGAGGCCGCGACGGAGGACCTCTCTCCCGCACGGGCAACAAGACTTTCTAAGCGGTGAGGGATGCGGGCACCGGCCGGGCGCGCATTCCCTCCCCCTGTCCGGGCAACGTCTGACATCCGGCGGGCTTCCCAGGCCACCCGTCGAACCCTTCCATCCGCACCGTCATTGCGAGCGTGAGCGAAGCAATCCAGGGATCCGCCACGCATCCGGACGTCCCGCTGCCCTGGATTGCTTCGCTCACGCTCGCAATGACGGCGAGGGCTTCCGGCCTCCCCTAGAACGGCAGGGCTTTGGGCCGGAAGGACTTGTACCACACCGCGATCATCATCCGCGTGAGGGTCACGGCGGTGATGACGGTGGTGAGGATGCCGAGGATGAACACCACGGCGAAGCCCTTCACCGGGCCGGAGCCCATGAAGAACAGGATCAGGGCGGCGATCGCCATGGTCGAGTTCGAATCGATGATCGTCGCGAAGGCTCGGTCGAACCCGGCCTGGAGGGCCGAGATCAGGGACCGGCCGGCGCGGCTCTCCTCGCGCATGCGCTCGTAGATCAGCACGTTCGAATCGACGGCGGTGCCGATGGTGAGGACGATGCCCGCGATGCCCGGCAGGGTCATCGTGGCCTCCAGCACCGACATCAGGCCGAGGATCAGGCCGACGTGGACGATGAGGGCGATGTTGGCGATGAAGCCGAAGGTCCCGTAGGTCGCGAACATGAAGCAGACGACGAGGCCGGCGGCCACCAGGGTCGCGAGCTTGCCCGCCTCGATGGAGTCGCGCCCGAGTCCCGGTCCGACCACCCGGCGCTCCACCACGGTGAACTTGGCCGGCAGGGCGCCCGCGCGCAGCAGCACGGCGAGGTCGTTCGCGCCCTGGACGGTGAAGCTGCCGGAGATCACGCCCGAGCCGCCGGTGATGGCCGAGCGGATGACGGGGGCCGAGACCACCTCGTTGTCGAGGACGATGGCCATGCGGCGGCCCACGTTCTCGCTCGTCGCCTGGCCGAAGCGCTGGGCGCCGCGCAGGTTGAACTTGAAGCTCACCAGCGGCTCGTGGGTCTGCGGGTCGAAGGTCGGCTGCGCGTCGGTCAGTTCGCTGCCGTCGGCCATGACCCGGCGCTCGACGGGCACCTTGGCGCCCTTCTCGTCCTTCGAGGGCAGCAGGTCGACGTCCCCCGAGGGGCTGTCGGCCAGCATGCGGAATTCGAGCTTGGCGGTGGAGCCGAGGATCTTCTCCAGCCGCTCCGGGTTCTGCTCGCCCGGCACCTGGATCAGGATCCGGTCCGCGCCCTGCTGCTGGATCGAGGGTTCGGTGGTGCCCGTGGAGTCGAGGCGGCGGCGGATGACCTCGATGCCCTGGCTCACGGCCCGGCGGGTCCGCTCGGTCAGGCCCGCATCGGTCATGGTCAGGCGGACGACGCCGCCGGGCTGCTCGGTCACGTCGAGGGTGCGCGCGCCGGTCTGGCCGATGGCCGTGGTGATCGGCTGGGCGAGGTCGCGCAGCTTCGGCAAGGCCTTGGCGCGGGCCGCGTCGTCGGCGATCTTCACCTGCACGCCGCGCTGGAGCAGCTGGATGCCGCCGTCGGCCCGCACGCCCTCCTGCTGGAGCACCCGGCGGACCTCGTCGCGCAGGGTCTTGGCCTGCGTGGCGGTGAGGTCGTTCTGATCGACCTCGAGGAGCAGCTGCGATCCGCCCTGCAGGTCGAGGCCGAGCACGATCGCCCGCTGCGGCACGATCCAGTGCGGCACCCAGGAGGGCAGACCCGCGACGAACGCCTTCCGCTGCTCGGGAGAGAAGAAGCTCGGCACGGCGAGCGCCAGCCCCACCAGGATGATCGCGAGGGTCGCGATGATCTTCGCACGGGAGAAGCGCAGCATCGGGGTCTTGTTTCTCTTTGACGGCCGGCGGAGCGCGCCGGCCCCGTGTGGGCTGCCTCGGTCAGGCAGCCGGGGTCATGCGGATCGCGATCAGGCCGCCTTGACGGGGGCACCCTTGGGGCGGACTTCCGAGATCATGGAGCGGAGGATCCTGACGCGCACGTTCGGTGCGATCTCCACCTCGACCTCGGGGGAATCGTCCTGCGCCTTGGACACCCGGCCGATGATCCCGCCGGTGGTGACGACCGTGTCGTCCCGGCGCACGGCCTTGATCATCGCCTGATGGGTCTTGGCCCGCTGCTGCTGCGGCCGGAGGATCAGGAAGTACATGATCACGAAGATCAGGACGAAGGGGACCACCTGGAAGGCGATCTCCGCGCCGCCGGCGGTCGCGCCGGCCCCTTGCGCGAGAGCGGGGGTGATCAACGTGCATCTCCTGCGAACGACACGGCCAGCCGCCGCCGGCCGGCATCGCCGGAACCGGCCGGGGCTCGGCCAAAAGCGCGCGGACTATAGCCAGCGACCTCCCGAAAGCAACGGCCACCGCCGCGCGATCCCGCACGAAGCCGCCGATGCCGCAGGTTTCCCGGGCGGGGCGGCGGGCCGTTCCGATCAGCCCACGATCATCGTGCGGGCGCGGCGCAGCCAGCGCAGGGGCGCATCGACGAGCTGGGGCGCCGGGTATTTCAGGATCGCGGATTTCAGGAGGGTCTTGGGTACTTCCCAGGTCTGGGTCGATCCGACGGGGAAATGCGCCACGTCGCCGGGCGTGAGGTGGTGCCGCGTGCCGTCCGCCTCGGTGATCGTCACCTCGCCCTCGAGGATGGTGATGATCTCGTCGGCCCGGTGGGTCCAGCGGAAGGTGCTCGCCGTGGTGCGCCAGAGATGGACCTGGGTCGAGCCGTCATCGGTCTGCGACACGGCCACGGATTCGGTGACCGGCTCGCCCTTCAGCACCCACTCCTTCGGGATGGGCGCCGGGCTGAAACTGGCCTGCCCGGGGCGGATCGAGGTGCTCGAGAAGTCGCGGCCCTCCTGATAGGTGCGGATTTCCGCGATGGCGCCGGTGGCGGCCAGCACGAGGACGGCGGAGGCGAGGATTCTCTTCTTCACGAGCGGCTCCGAAGACCCCGGTTGGTCGGGCAGGGCGAACGGGAGCAGCACTCGACGTTCGGACCTCAGAGCGAATAGCGTAACGGCTGGCACTATTCCAGCAATCGCAAAATCAATTCAGTTTTTCTCCTTAATCGCATCTCAATTCGATGACTGGCGTACAGGATGTCCCCAGGCGGACCCGCACGTCCGGGCTTCCCGGTCCTACCAGCCGCCGCGGCCCGAGCGGGAGGCGAGATCGAGGCGGCTGCCGCGGTTCCCGGCGACGACGACGAGGCGCCGGACCTCGCCGCGCAGGTAGGCCCGGAGGAAGCGGTCGTAGTCGCGGAACACGACGCAGCCGTTCGAGGCACCGGGCTGGCGGCGCAGCATGTAGGTGTGGGCGAGGATGCCGTCGCGGCCGTGGATCGCCGCACTGCCGCCAATGGGCGTGAGACGGATCGCCCGGACGCCGTGGAACGGGGCCTCGCGCTCGCGCATGTCGTAGGTGCCGGGCGGGGTCGCCCCGCGCATCCGCACGTGGACGTAGCGGGGATCGTCCATCAGCTCGCCGTAGCCCGAATGGGCCTCCAGCACCTCGCCGTTCGGCAGCGTCACGCTGCCGGCGCTGATGTCGTAGACCGCCGTGCCGCCCGCCGCGTCCACCGTCGGGGCCGGGCCGAGGCTCGGGCGGGGCGTGGCCACCGCGTCGGGGTTGGCGTAGGCGAGGGCCTGCTGCGGAGGGGCGGCGGCCGGGGCGGCGCCGCCGCCGAAGAGGCGGTCGAGGAAGGACGGCTCCTCCTTGATCGCCGCGCGGAACACGTCGCGGGTGCGCGGCTGGGTCTGGCGGGCGGCGAGCCGGGGGGCGATGGCCGGCGGCACGGGGGCCGCCGCGAGGAGGTTGGCTGGGCGCGACACCGGCAGGGGCACCAGCGTCGGCTCCACCGAGGCCACCCGGATCCGCGGGCTCGCGGCGGCGGATGCGGCTGCGGCGGGCGTCGCGGCGGGCGCGGAGAGGGCGGCGGCGAGAACCGGGGCGGGGGCCGCGTCCGGGGCCGCCTCGGGCGCCGTCGTGTTCAGGGCGAGGACCGGGACGTCGGGGGCGAAGGTCGGGGCGTTCGCCCCCCGCAGGACGGGCGCGGGCTCGAACATCCAGGCGAGGTCGGGCCGCGCCGGGGCGGGGCGGGACGCCACCGCGGCCGTCCCGGCGTGCTCCTGGCCCGGGCTCAGCAGCGCGACGCCGTGCGGGCGATCCAGGATCGCCCAGCCGGCCGCCGCGAGGGCCGACAGGGAGAGAAGCGCCGGCAGGGGCGAGCGCCGACGGCGGGCGCGACGGGCCTGGGTGTGGGCTCGGGCGAGGCTGGACATGTCTGACAGGGCCCTGCGCTGCCCCGCGCGGCCAGCCGCCCTCCTCCGCCGCGGCCATGGGGTCGCGGTCGTCGGCCGGGCGGGCCGGATGTCCCATGCGGGGGATTCAACCGCCCCGAGTAAGCGGTGAACAGGGTTAATCTCCGCCTAAGGCCGTCGCGGGGATTGGAGGAAACGTTCCGACATCCTTACCCGTCCATCGGCCCGTGCCGGTGGGCGACGTACAGGCAGAGGGCCGCCACCGGCAGCCCGATCAGGGACGTGCCGACGAAGAAGAGCGGGAATCCCGTCGCCTCGATCACGAAGCCGGAGAAGCCCGCGAGCAGGCTTCCCGGCAGGGCGCAGAGGGAGGTGAGCAGGGCGTATTGGCTCGCCGCGTGCTGCGAATCGGCCAGGCGCGACATGTAGGTGATCAGCACGATCGAGGCGAAGGCGTAGGCGAACCCCTCGATCCCGACGCTCAGCGCGAAGGTCCAGAAGGCGGCGCCGCCATGGCCGCCGTGCCACGCGAGGTAGGCAAGCGAGAGGTGGGAGGCCGAGCCCGCCACCGTGCCCACGAGAAGGCTCGCCATCATGCCGATCCGGGGGATGATGGCGCTTGCCAGGAAGGTGGCGCCCAGCGCGATCCAGAAGCCGAACAGCTTCGTGACCGTGGCGATGTCGGTGTTCGAGAAGCCGAGCTGCTTGAACAGCGGGATCGCCATGGCGCTCGACACGTAGCCCGGCATCCGGAACCCCGCGACGAGGAGCAGCACCGGCAGGGCCAGGGGCCCGAGGCGGCCCACGAGGTCGCGGATCGGCGCCCAGATCGTCTCCACGAGGCCCGCGCGGGCCGGCAGCCCCACCGCGGAGGGCTCCGGCGCCAGGAGGGCGGCGATGGTGCCGGGCGCCATCAGCACGGCCATGCACAGGTAGGCGGCGCGCCAGCCGTAGGCATCGGCGAGGTAGAGGGCGCCCGCCCCCGCCGCGAGGTTGCCGCAGCGGTAGCCGATCTCGGCCCAGGACGACATCAGCGCCTGACGCTCGGCGGGGGCCACGGCGATGCGCCAGCCATCGACCACGACGTCCTGCGTCGCCCCCGCGACGCCGAGCGCCAGGGAGAAGGCCACCGTCCAGGCGAGCCAATGGGCGGGATCGCCGAAGGCCACGCCCGCGAGCGCCGCCGCCACCGCGATCTGCGCGGCCACGATCCAGCCCCTCCGCCGCCCGAGGAGGCGGCCCAGCAGGGGCGGATCGTAGCGGTCGAGGAAGGGCGCCCACAGGAACTTGAACTTGTAGGCGATGGTCAATTCGCTCATCAGGCCGATGGTCGCCAGTGGCACCTTCGCCTCGCTCAGCCACGCGGACTGGGTGGAGTAGACGAGCAGGAACGGCATCCCCTGCGCGAAGCCGAGCCCGAGCACCGCCGCCACGCGGATGTCGGTGAAGAGCGGGGCGAGGAGACCCGGCCTCTCCGCCCGTGCCGCCGCCCCCGTCCCCGCCCCCGTCGCATCCGCCATGTCCGCCCCCGGTGTCCTCCGGGGGATCATTGCATCGGCCGACCCGCCATTGCGAGTGCGGCCGAGCCATGACGGCGAGGTGTCACTCCCGCCGCATGGCGGCGCGCAGGACGCGCATCACGTCGTCGATGGCCGCCTCTTCCGGGGCGTCCGGCCGGGCGGCGAGCCTCACGCCGGCGGCGACGTGCTGGCCGATGATGGTCAGCGCCACCTCCCGCAGGGCGGCGGTGATGGCGTTGATCTGCTGGATCTCGTCGAGGCAGTAGCGGTCCTCCTCGATCATGCCGCGCAGGCCCCGGACCTGACCCTCGATCCGGTTCAGGCGCTGCACGAGGGGGCGTTTGGCCGCCTCGTCGCGCGTGAGCAGGATCTTGTCTCCGTCGACCCGGCCCTCGATCTGGTCCTCGCCCGCCACCGTCGGCCGCTCCGTCCTGTGTCCCGGTCCTCCCCTATCATGGGTTGGGCCCACGGACAGGGCGGAGCGACGCCCGGCGGCTCAGGCGATCTGGTCGGTCTGCGCCCCGCTGTCCGGCCGGGCCGGACCCAGGACCGGCTCCTCGCCCATCGGGCGGTTGCGGACCATGCTGAAGGTGCCCTTGCCGTCGAGGGACGGCCCCTCGGTCCACCGTCCGCCCTCCGGCGGGGTGCCGTCCACCGTGCTGACGTAGAAGTTGTAATTGTTCTCGCCGTCCTCCTTCTCCTGCGGGAAGGAGTTCGGGATCGGCAGGGTGCCCGCGTGCCCGCCCATCTCCTCGATCACCGCCAGCCACTGCTGCTGGTGCATCGTGTCGCGGGCGATCATGAAGTGCAGCATGTCCTTCATGCCGGCATCGTGGGCGGCGTTGTAGAGGCGCACCGCCAGGACCCGGCCGGTGCTCTCGGCGGCGACGTTGCAGTACATGTCCGCCGCGAGGTTGCCGCTGGCGTAGATGTGGCTCATGTCGAAGGGGATGCCTTCGCAGTTGGCGGGGAAGGCCGCCAGCCCGGTCGACAGGACGTGCCGGTGCAGCATGCCCTCGATCGTGTGCCGCGGGTTGCCGCCGCCCATCACCGCCCCGACGACGCCGTCGGCCGCGCCCTCCTCCTGAAGGGTGGTCGGCGCGTTCTCGAGGTTGAGCGCGACCGCCGTGGCCAGCATCTCGATGTGGCCCATTTCCTCCGTGGCGGTGTTCAGCAGCATGTCGCGGTACTTGGTCGTCGGCCCCCGGGCGCCCCAGCCCTGGAAGAAGTACTGCATGCAGACCCGGATCTCGCCTTCGATGCCGCCGATCGCCTGCTGGAGCATGCGGGCGAAGATGGGATCCGGGTTCTCGACCTTCACCGGATACTGAAGGCGCTTGTCGACGTAGAACATGGGTGGCTCTCCTCGCGGAAGCGACGGGAAGCTCCCCCTCGGTATACTGGGGTGGAGTATCAGGGGGGGCTTGCAGGGTGAACCCCGGCCGGCCGGGAAGGTTCGGTGCGGTCCCGTGGTTAATTGCGGCCCGTCCGCGCCGCGGTGGCGGACCGGGCGGCCTTCGCGGGGCTTGCCCTCGGCGGGGCGCGGCTCTTACTGCCGGACCGTATCCGCCCCTCGCCCGGCCCCCGATTCCCAGGACGTTATGACCAGCCTCGACACGGTGCTCCCCCTGCTGGAGCGCATCGCCGCCGCCCTGGAGCGGGCGGCCCCCCCGGCCCCGCCGCCCTTCGACCCGGCGGCCGCCGACGCCTTCCTGTGGGGCCCCGAGCGGCGGCTGGTGCCGGTGCCGCAGGTGGCCCACGTGGAGATGCGGCTGCTCACGGGCATCGACCGGGCCCGCGACACCCTCGTGGAGAACACGGAGCGCTTCGCTCGAGGGTTGCCCGCCAACAACGCCCTGCTCTGGGGCGCGCGGGGCATGGGCAAGTCGTCCCTGGTGAAGGCCGCCCATGCCGACATCAACGCGAGGCGCCCGGCGGGCAGCCGGCCGATGAAGCTCGTGGAGATCCACCGGGAGGACATCGAGGCCCTGCCGGACCTGATGGCGCTGCTGCGGCCCGACCCGCACCGCTGGCTGGTCTACTGCGACGACCTCTCCTTCGACGGGGACGACACGTCCTACAAGTCGCTGAAGACGGCGCTGGACGGCGGCATCGAGGGTCGGCCCGCCAACGTGCTGTTCTACGCCACCTCGAACCGGCGCCACCTGCTCGCCCGCGACATGATGGAGAACGAGCGCTCCACGGCGATCAACCCCGGCGAGGCGGTGGAGGAGAAGGTCTCCCTCTCCGACCGGTTCGGCCTCTGGCTCGGCTTCCACAAGTGCAGCCAGGACGAGTACCTGGCGATGATCGACGCCTACGTGGCCCGCTACGGTCTGGAGATCGCCCCCGAGCGCCTGCGCGCCGAGGCGCTGGAATGGGCGACCACCCGGGGCTCCCGCTCCGGCCGCACAGCCTTCCAATACATCCAGGACCTCGCCGGTCGCCTGGGCCGGACGATGGAGTGACACGGGGTGTCCGGAGGGCCGCAGGGCTGAGCCCTGCCCCTGGGACGAGGCAAGGGACTTGTCCCTTAGGATCCCTTATCGGCCGCTGGAGCCGAAGCCGCCTTGGCCTCGCCCGGAGCCGGCCGGTTCGTCCGTGTCGAGCACCGTGAGGGTCGGCCGCGTGACGCGGGTGAAGACGAGTTGGGCGATGCGCTCGCCGGGCTCGATCCGCGCCGGCCGGTCCGAGCGGTTCCAGGCCGAGATCATCAGCGGCCCCTCGTAGTCGGCGTCGATCACCCCGGTGCCGTTGCCGAGGATCAGCCCGTCCCGGTGGCCCCGCCCGGAGCGGGGGAAGACGAGGCCGCACCACGCCGGGTCCCGGATGAGCACGCAGAAGCCCGCCGGGATCAGCGCGGCGGGCGCGCCGGGTTCGAGGGTGAGGGGGGCGTCGAGGCAGGCATGGAGGTCGAGGCCGGCGGCGGCGGCCGAGCCCCATCGCGGAAAGCCCCAGCCGGTCAGGCGCTCGTCGAGGAGCCGGATCCCGACCGAGGGCAGGTCCTCCATCGCCTCAGCCGCCGAGCCGTTCGATGGCCTCGGCCATGGCCAGCGTCCGCCGGGCGGCCTCCACGTGGAGCCGCTCCACCATCCGCCCCGCGACGGCGATGACCCCCAACTCGCGGGTCTCCGGCGCGTCGAAGGCGGTGGCGATGGCGCGGGCCTCGGCCACCTCGTCCTCGCCGGGGCCGAAGGCGGCGTTCGCCGGGCCGATCTGGCTCGGGTGGATCAGCATCTTGCCGTCGAAGCCGAACTCCCGGCCCTGGCGGCACTCGGCCGCGAAACCGGCCTCGTCCTTGAAGTTCGTGTAGACGCCGTCGATGGCCTCGATCTCGTAGGCGCGGGCGGCGGCGAGCACCTGCATCAGCCACGGCACCAGGGCGGCCCGGCCCGGCGGCGGGATGCGCCCGGCCTTCAGAAGGTCGTTGGGCCCGACGACGAGGGCCGAGAGGCGGGCATCGACGTCGCGGGCGGCGCTGGCGATCTCGGCGGCGTTCACCACGGCCATCGGCGTCTCGATCATCGCCCAGACGCGGGTGGCGGGGGGCGCTCCGAGGCGGCGCAGGCGGGAGCCCACGGCGATCAGGGCATCGGAGCTGCGCACCTTCGGCACCAGCACCGCGTCGGGGCCGGCGGGGGCCAGGGCGGCGAGGTCGGCCTCGCCGTCCTCGGTCTCGGGCGGGTTGATCCGCACCACCACCTCGCGGGCGCCGAAGCCCCGGGCCGCGACGGCGGCCGCGACGCCCGCGCGGGCGGCGGCCTTGGCGGCAGGGGCGGTGCCGTCCTCGAGGTCGATCAGGACCACGTCGGCGGGGAGGCTGCGGGCCTTCTCCAGCGCCCGTGCGTTGGAGCCGGGCATGGCGAGGACGCTGCGGCGCGGACGGATCTCGCTCATCACCGATCTCCCGGACGGGCTGGTCCCGTCCCGCCGGGCGCATACCCGGCGCGCCGGGTTCGGGCAAGGAGGAGCAGGCGGGAATGACGCGCTGGATCGCGGGTCTCGACGGATGCCGGGGCGCCTGGGCGGGGGCGCTCCTCGACCTCGACGATCCCGCACGCTTCCGCTGCGCCCGGTTCGAGTCGGTCGCCGCCCTCCTCGACGGGCCGGAGGCGCCGCTGATCGTCGGCATCGACGTGCCGATCGGCCTGCCCGACCGCGTCCTTGGCGGCGGCCGGGCCGCCGACCGGGCCGCGCGGGCGCGCCTCGGGCCCGCCCGGTCCAGCGTCTTCCCGATGCCGCCCCGGGCGGCCGTCTACGCCGCCGACTACGACGGGGCGAAGGCCCTGTCGCGCGCCGCGAGCGCGCCGCCCTTCGCGCCCTCGATCCAGGGGTTCAACATCTTCCGCTACGTCCGCGAGGCCGACACCCTCCTACGGGAGAGGCCGGACCTGCGGGAGCGCCTGCACGAGATCCACCCGGAGGTCGCCTTCCACGCGCTCAACGGTCTGAAGCCGCTGGGCCTGCCGAAGAAGGGGCCGCGCCGCCGGGAGGGTCTCGCCCTGCGGCGGGACCTGCTCGCCGGGGCCGGCCTGCCGGCGGCGCTGATCGCCACGCGGACGCCCGGCATTCCCGCCGACGACCATCTCGACGCGCTCGCGGGCCTCGTCACCGCCCGGGACATCCTGCTCGGCCGGGCGCAGGCCCTGCCCGATCCCCCGGAGCGGGACGGCCACGGCCTGCCCGTCGTCATCTGGGCCCCGGCGCCGCGCGGCCTTCCCCCCTGAGCGGGGGCCTGTGAAAAAAGCGCCGCGCGGGCCGCGACACGGTGTCTTCCCTCGCCCGCCGCCGCCCTACATTCCGGCCATGAGCCTGCCCGTCCGCCACATCGCCCGCGCCATCGTCCTCGACCCCGCCGACCGGCTGCTGCTGATCGAGTACGTCTCGGTCCACGCCACGCGCCCGGACGGCGGCCCGCTCCATTTCTGGTTCATGCCGGGGGGCGGGCTGGAGCCGGGGGAGGATCACGTCACCGCCTGCGCCCGGGAACTCGGCGAGGAGATCGGGCGGGGCGACGCGGTGATCGGCCCGCAGGTCGCGTCCTGCGACGGGCCCTTCCACCTGTTCAAGCAATCCCGCGACGCCCGGGAGCGCTACTTCCTCGTCCGCCTGCCCGACGACCGGATCGACACGAGCCAGCTCGCGGCCACCGAGGACAACCCCCTCGTCGGCACCCGCTGGTGGACCCTGGCCGAATTGCAGGCGACGCAGGCCCGGATCGAGCCCGCCGGGCTCGCCGGTGTCGTCGCGCACGTCGTCTCCGGGATGACGCAAGCGGCTCCAACCGTTCTGAACTGGCACAACCCCTAATTCGCACTGCAGCACACGCTGCGTCCAAGAGGAGAGACAATGTTTCCGACCGCGCTCACCGACGGATACCGCTCGTTCCTGTCCGGCCGCTTCCCCGAGGAAAGCCGCCGCTTCCAGGATCTGGCGACCAGCCAAGCCCCAGAGGTGCTGGTGATCAGCTGCTGCGACAGCCGCGTGGCGCCGGAGGCGATCTTCGACGCGGGGCCGGGCGAATTGTTCGTGATCCGCAACGTGGCCAACATCGTGCCCGTCTACGAGACCGGCGGCGACTACCACGGCACCTCGGCGGCCATCGAGTTCGCGGTGGTCGGCCTGAAGGTGAAGCACATCGTGGTGCTCGGCCACGCCACCTGCGGTGGCATCAAGGCCTACGCCACCAAGGCCGAGCCCCTGTCGAAGGGCAACTTCATCGGCAAGTGGACCTCCCTCGTCGCCCCGGCCGAGGCCAAGGCGGGTGATTCCAGCGCGCCGGACTACCTGACCCGCTTGGAGCACGCGATGGTGAGCCAGAGCCTGGAGAACCTCACCACCTTCCCCTTCGTGAAGGAGGCGATGGACGCGGGCGAGCTGCACCTCCACGGCGCGCATTTCGGCATCGCCAACGGGCAGCTCCTGGTTCGCAACCCCGAGACCGGCGATTTCGGCCCGGCGACGGACGCGGCCGGCCGGGCGCTGCGCCCCTCCGACACCATTTCCTGCAACTGAGGCCGAAAAGGTCGGCGGTGGGCGGCGCGCGCCGCCCCCCGTTCCTCCGGTGAAGGGCCGATGGAAAAAGGGCGGCGGGTCCCTCGACCCGCCGCCCTCGTTTTTCAGCGAGACCGCCCGATTACATCGAGCGCGGCATCCGCTGCAGCATGGAGTAGTGGTGCTCCAGGGACGGCAGGGCCTGCTGGGCGTAGGTCCGCAGGGCCGGGTTGGGGCCGCCCTGGGCGTAGGCCTGGGTCATGCCGATCACCATCTGGTGCGCCTGCAGCTGCTGCTGGACGTAGAGCCGGTCGAACCGGGCACCGGCCGGAGCCGCCTGCAACTCGGCGAGCATCGCCTGCTGCTGCGCGTTCGGCGCCACCATCGTGCTGGCACCCGTGCTCATCACGCCCGCGCCACCGAGCTGGCTCCCTGCCGCCGCGCCCTGCGCCGCGCCGTTGCCGAGGCCCTGGAGGCCGCCGACCGGGCCACCCTGGAGCGTGCCGCCCACGACGCCCGTCGCCGCGCCGACGCCCGCGCCGACCGCACCGCCGGCCACCGCGAGGGGCGCCGTGATCAGGCCGCCGATCGGGCCGCCGTCCGCCATCGCGCCGGTGGCGCCGCCGGAGAGGGCGACGTTCGCCGCGCGGTGGTCACGCAGGGACTCCTGGGCGTAGGTGCGGATCTTCGGGTTGCGCGACTTCTGCAGGGCGATCTGCGCCGACTGCACCTCGAAGGCGTTCGCCTGCATCGCGTCCATCCGGAAATCGCTCTGCTGGGCGAAGGCGGGAGACGAGATGGCGAGCACCATCGCGGAGGCGGCGAGTGTATTCCTGAGCATCAAGAGACCTCATCGTATGAGAGGACCGGCGCAAGACGGTAGAGGGGCGTGCGGAACCGAGCGGTCCCCGGCACGCGGCGCCGGATATGCCCTGTCAACGGGGCCTATCGGAGATTGTTCCTCTCCCAATCGCCAGTTGAATGACAAAAAGATGAGCATTCCCAACGCATGAGATGGTCTGGCAGCGTCGCGGGGCGCCGACGTCCCACACCTACGGCAAGGCCCCGCACGTCAGTCCCCCCGTCCCCCTCCGTCATCCTGAGTGTCTGGCCGGAAAGGTCCTGGCGGCCCAGGAAGCCCTCCTCGTCTTTGCGAGCGACGACCCTTCCGGCCGGACGCTCAGGACGGGGCCGGGCCGAGGGCGCCACCATCCTTGCGGGCACCGTCTCGGGGCGGCTTGCGGGGCCGGGGGCGGCGTCCCACAAGGGCCGTCCGTCCCGGAGTCCGGCCCCCGTTCCCCATGCTCGTCCCCATCCAGATCCTGCGGGCCGTCGCCGCGCTGATGGTGGTGTGGCACCACGCGCGGCACGAGGTCGACCTGATGGCCGCGCGGGGGGCGGGTGACGCCCTCGCGCCGGGGACTCTCCTGCCGTGGTGGGCGGGGGTGGACCTGTTCTTCGTGATCTCCGGCTTCGTGATCGTCCATGCGAGCCGGAGCCTGGCCGGGCGGCCTGGCGGGCGGTGGCGCTTCCTCTCGCACCGCATCGCCCGCGTGGTGCCGCTCTACTGGCTCGCGACCCTCCTCTACGGCGGCCTCGCGCTCGCGGCGCCGGGTCTGCTCAGCGAGGCGGGGGCGCTGGTGCGCGATCCGGCCTTCGTGGCGGCCTCCTTCCTGTTCTGGCCGATGGCCCGGCCGGACGGCAGCGTGCAGCCCCTCTACGGTCTCGGCTGGACGCTCAATGCCGAGTTCTTCTTCTATGTCCTGTTCGTCCTGGGCCTCGGCTTCGGGCTTCGGGGCGCGGTGGGCTGGCTGGTGGCCGCGCTCGCAGGGCTCGTGGCCCTCGGCCTCATGGTTCCCCTCCCCTTGCCCCTGGCCTTCTGGGCCGACCCGATCGTGCTCGAATTCGCCCTCGGCGCCGGGCTCGGTCTCGCGCGGGCGGCGGGCCTGCGCCTGCCCGGCCCCGTGAGGCTGGGGCTCGCCGGGCTCGGCCTCGCCGGGTTCGCCCTGGCGGCCTGGCATCTCGACGGCGCGGCCGAGGTGCCGGGGTTCGCCCGGCCGCTGCTCGCCGGCCTGCCGGCCCTCGCCCTCGTGGCCGCCGCCGCGCTGGGCCCCGCCCGGTCCCCGGCCGCCGAGACCGCCCTCCCCGTCCCCATGCGGGCGCTCGCGCGGCTCGGCGATGCGTCCTACGCCCTGTATCTCGTCCACCCCTTCGCCCTGCGGGCCGGACGGGAGGGGCTGGTCCGTCTCGGCCTCGCCGGGCCGCTCCATCCCTGGGGCAGCCTCCTCGGGCTGGTGCTGGCCGCCGTGGTCGCCGCGCTGGCGGTCCACCGCGTCGTCGAGGCGCCCCTCACCCGCCATCTCCGCGCCCGGCTGGCGCCGCCGCAAAACCGTGTGGGGGCAAGGCCCGGGGCAGTTCCCATGGGAACCGGGGATCGCTAGCGTCCGACCACGACTCGACCCGAGATGGCAGGCCGGAGGCCGACGCGATGAAGACCCTGCTCGTACCCGTGGCGATGCACGCCGCGCTGCCCTCCGTCTTCGAGACCACCCGCCTCGCCGCGAGCCGGTTCGGCAGCCTGATCGAGGGCGTCTCCCTCCGTCCGGCGCTGGCCGAATACGTCCCCGTCGACATGGTCGGCGGCATGACGTGGCTGCGCGACGAGGAGGCCGACCTCGCCGAGGCCGAGGAGGCGGGCTCGCGCTTCATCGCGGCGATGGACGCCGCCGGCATCCCCCGCCACCCCCGGGACGGGCAATGCAACCCGGAGAAGGTGATGGAGGCGGGCCCCCGCTACCGATGGCGGCAGGACGTGCCCACCGGCGACGCCTTCCTCGGGCAGTACGCCCGCCTGTTCTCCGCGACCATCGTCGGCCGTCCCGGATCGGGGGACGACGCCCCCCGGATGACCACCTTCGAGACCGCCCTGTTCGAGAGCGGCAAGCCGATCCTGCTGGCCCCGCCGACCCCGCCGACCAGCCTCGGCGACGCCGTGCTGATCGCCTGGAACGGCTCCACCGAGACCGCCCGCGCGGTGGCCTTCGCCATGCCCTTCCTGCGCCGGGCCTCGCGGGTGCTGGTGCTCAGCGTCGAGGGCGGCATGGTGCCGGGCCCGAGCGCCCAGGATCTCGCCCAGTCGCTCGCCTGCGAGGGCGTCGCCACCACCCACCGCGCCCTGCCCACCGGGCGGCGCACCCCCGGCGAGACCTTCCTCAGCGAGGCCAAGGAGTTCGGCTGCGACCTGCTGATCAAGGGCGCCTACACCCAGAGCCGCCTGCGCCAGATGATTTTTGGCGGCGTGACGAGCCACGTCCTGGCCCAGGCGGACATGCCGGTGCTGATGGCGCATTGAGCGGGCGCGCGCGTCGCAGGAGGGCGGCGGGCGAAGGGCAGGCGGGATTGCGGAGGCAGGCTCCCCGTTCGTTCTGGAGGAACCCCCCGCCGACGGCCACGTTCGGGAGCCGGCGGGCCCCGCCAGATCAGGCCGAGGAATCACCGTGATCCGCACTCTCTCCGTCGTCGCCGCGCTCCTCGTCGCCGCCCCCGCCGTGACGCCGGCCCTGGCGCAGCCGGGCAAGCCCGCCCCCTCCACCCAGCGGTTTCGGGGCACGGTGGAATCCCGCGACGGCGACATGCTCACGGTCCGGCGGCGCAGCGGCAGCACCATCACGGTGGCGATGGACCCCCTGACCCAGGTCTTCACCGCCACCGGAGCCCGCCTGCGGGACATCAAGCCGGAGAGCTATCTCACCGTCATCGATGTCCCCGGCACGGGGAAGGCCCAGCGGGTGACGCTGTTCTCCCCCTCCGAGCGCGGCTTCGCGGCGGGGCGGCAGCCCTGGGACACGGAGCCCGGCGCGACCCTCACCGGCGGCTGGGTCACCGACCTGTCGGGCACGGAGGACCGCCGCGTCAGCCTGACCTTCAAGAGCGATCAGAGCGGCGACCGCACCGCCTTCGAGATCCCCAAGGGGACGCCGGTGACGCAGGTGGCCCCCGGCGAGAAGGCGCTGCTCGTCCCCGGCGCGCCGGTCTCGGTTTTCACCACCTCCGCGAAGGACGGCGGCCTGGAGGCGGGCACGGTGATCGTCGGCCGCCAGGGCACCGTGCCGACCCTGTGAGGGCGGGAGCGGAGGGACCTCCCTCCGCCGAAAATGCTCTATACAGGCGGGATGACCGATCCCGCCTGTCCCGAGCCCGATTTCGCCCTCGATCCGCGCCTGTCCGCCGACACCGTCCATCTCGGTGACCTCGCCCTGTCGCGGGTGCTTCTGATGGACGACGCCCGCTTCCCCTGGCTGATCCTCGTCCCGCGCGTGGCGGGCGCCAGCGAGATCACCGACCTCCCCGAGGACGAGGCCGCGACCCTGTGGCGGGAGATCCGGATGGCGGCCGGGGTGATGCAGGCGCTGGCCAAGCCCGACAAGATCAACGTCGGGGCGCTGGGCAACATGGTGGCCCAGCTCCATGTCCACGTGATCGGCCGGTTCCGGTCCGATCCGGCATGGCCCGGCCCGGTCTGGGGCTTCGGCACCCGGACCCCCTACCCCCTCCACGCCCGCGCCCAGCTCGCCGAGCGCGCCGGCGCCCTGTTCGCGGCGGCCTGATCCCGATGACCGATCCCCTGCTGACCCTCGGTTTCACCCGCAACCGGCTCGAGCGGCATTCGTCCGAGCAGCCCGAGGAGGCGGTGCCCTCCCTCGACGCGCCGGGCACCGCCCTCGTCCTGATGGCCGGCGACAAGCTCGTTCTGGCGGGCGGTACGGCCCTCCTCGATGCGGCGGCGGCGCTGCCGGCGGCCGGGGACCGCACCGAGACCATCTTCCTCGGCCGCTGGGACGGGCGCCCGGTCTTCGCCGCCGCGCTGCCCGCGGACGCCGCCGCCTCGGCCGAGACGGCGGGCGACCGCCTCCTCGACCTGCGCAGCATCGCCACCGACGGGGTGGTGGAGCCGGAGGAACTGGGCCTGCTCGCGGTGGCCAAGTCGATGCTCGACTGGCACGGCCGTCATCGCTTCTGCGCCCAATGCGGGACGGCGACGGCGGCCAAGGCGGGGGGCTTCCGGCGGGAATGCCCCTCCTGCTCCGCCCACCACTTTCCCCGGGTCGATCCCGTGGTGATCATGCTCGTGCGCCGGGGCGACCGCTGCCTCCTCGGGCGCGGCCCGCATTTCCGGCCGCACATGTTCTCCTGCCTCGCGGGTTTCCTCGAACCCGGCGAGACCATCGAGGGGGCGGTGCGGCGCGAGGTGTTCGAGGAGACGCGGATCCGCGTCGGCGCCGTCTCCTACCGGACCTCGCAGCCCTGGCCCTTCCCCTCCTCCCTGATGCTCGGCTGCGTCGCCGAGGCGCTGGACGAGGACATCGTCACCGATCCTGCGGAGCTGGAGGATGCCCGCTGGTTCGACCGCGCGGCGGTGGCGGGGATGCTCGCCGGGACCCATCCCGAGGGCATCCAGTCGCCCCCGCCCATGGCCATCGCGCACTTCCTGATGCGGGAATTCGTGGAGGGCTGAGCGAAACGCCGCGCCCCTCCCTCTCCCCTCGTCCTGAGAGCTTGGCCGGAAAGGTCACGACGACGCGTCTCACTTACCGTCCTTGCGAGCGAAGCCAAGCAATCCAGGGCAGCGGGACGCTTCCAGAGTTGGCGGATCCCTGGATTGCTTCGCTGCGCTTGCAAGGACGGCGTGCGACTGAGAGACCGTCGTGCCCTGTCCGGCCAGACGCTCACGCCGTGGCGACCTCCGGCTTCGCCCCCCGCAGCGACACGAACCCGTAGAGCGCGATGCAGGCGTAGCAGGCGATGGGCGCCGCCAGGGCCGCCTGGAGGCCGACCCGGTCGGCCAGCGCCCCGGTGATCACGGGCACCACCGCCCCGCCGACGATGGCGACGCAGACGATGCCCGCGCCCTGTGCCGTGCGCGGCCCGAGCCCCTCGATCGCCATGGCGAAGATCGTCGGGAACAGGATCGCGTTGGCGAGGCCGACCGCCAGCAGGCTCCAGCCGGAGACCACGCCCCCGGTGAGCGCCGAGAGGGTGGCGAGACCGCCCGCCGCCAGGGCGCAGGCCGCGAGCGCCGCCGCGCCCCTCACCCGCCGGAGGGCGAGGCTGCCGACGATCCGCCCGACCAGCGCGCCGCCCCAGTAGAAGCTGAGGAGATGTCCGGCGGTCTCGGGGCTCGCCGCCAGCACCTGCCTCTGCTCCAGGTAGCTCACCATCAGCGTGCCGATCGAGACCTCGGCGCCGACATACAGGAAGATCGCCAGCGCCCCGAAGGCGAGGCGCGGTCGCCGCAACAGATCGAGCCCGATGCCGGAGCCGGAGCGTTCGGCGCCGTCCGGTCCGCCCTCCTGCCCCATCCGGTGGCGCAGGGCCCAGAACACGCCCGCGAGCACGGCGAGGCCGCCCGCGATCACCAGGAACGGGGTCTGAAGCACCGCCGCCTCGGCGAGCCGCGCGGCCTCCAGGGCCTGCGGCGTCAGGGAGGCGGGGTCGGCGGGCGCCGCCGGGCCCCGGGACAGGATCGCCCAGGCGCCGACGGCCGGGCCGACGGTGGTGCCGAGGGAATTGAAGGTCTGCGCCAGGGTCAGGCGGCTCGGCGCGCTCTCGGGCGCCCCGAGGCCGGTCACCAGGGGATTGGCCGCCACCTGCAGCACCGCGATGCCGGAGGCCATCACGAACAACGCAGCCAAGAACAGGGGATAGACGCCGATCCTCGCGGCCGGGGTGAACATCAGGCTGCCCGCCGCCATGACGAGCAGGCCGAGCACCAGCCCCCGGAGATAGCCGATCCGCGCGACCAGCGCCCCGGCCGGCAGGGAGATGACCGCGTAGGCGAGGAAGAAGCAGAACTGCGTGAGCGTCGCCTCGGCATAGCTCAGGGCGAACAGGCTCTTCAGCTTGGGCGTGATGATGTCGACGAGGACGGTGGCGAGGCCCCAGGTGAAGAACAGGGCCAGCATCAGGGGCAGGAGCCAGCCCGCCCTCGTTTCCGTCACCGACCCTTGCGCCGATCCGTGCGGCCGCGCCGTCGCGGCGCCGGTCCGCGCCCCCCCGAGAGCGACCATCCCTGCCTCCCCTGCCCTCCCGCCGCGGGGAGGTTTCCGCCGAGGGTGTGGGAGGGCGAGGGCGCCGTCAACGCGGCCGATTCACAGACCCGCCAGGGGGAACACGGCCAGCGCCCCGAGGAACACCACGCCCGCCAGCAGGGTCGTCCAGATCGCCTTCTCGCGCAGCCTGGGGCGGGCCGGGGCGCCGGGATCCTGCCCGGGCACGATGTGCTCGGGCCTCGTCTCCGCTTGGTTGCGGATCGGCAGGATCGCGAAGAGCAGCGTCCACCAGATCACGAAGTAGAGGGCGACGCCGCCCGCCACCGTGAGCTTGAACAGGCTCACCCCCACGGCGACGAAGGCGGCGACGAGCACCGTCATCGCCCCCAGGGTCGCCGGCGTCGAGCGCCCGAACACCTGCATCAGCCCGCTCACACCTGCTCCAGCTCCACCAGGGTGCCGAGGAAGTCCTTCGGGTGCAGGAACAGGACCGGCTTCCCGTGGGCGCCAATCTTCGGCTCGCCGGTGCCGAGCACCCGCGCACCCTGCGCCTTCAGCTTGTCCCGGGCGGCGATGATGTCGTCGACCTCGTAGCAGACGTGGTGGACGCCCCCGTTCGGGTTCCGCTCCACGAAGGCCGCGATGGGCGAGCCCTCGCCCAGCGGCGCCATCAGCTCGACCTTGCTGTTCGGCAGTTCCACGAACACCACGGTGACGCCGTGATCCGGCTGCGGCAGCGCCTCGGATACCGTGGCGCCCAGCGTGTCGCGGTAGGTCGCGGTGGCGGCGTCGAGGTCCTTCACCGCGATGGCCACATGGTTGAGCCGGCCGATCATTCCATTTGCCTCCCTGTCGGTTCCTCTTCCCCTCCCCCTTGTGGGGAGGGGTTAGGGGTGGGGGTGGTTCAGGCGGCACCGCCGAGCTTCGTCCGGCACCACCCCCACCCCCGCCCCTCCCCACAAGGGGGAGGGGAGAAGCGCGAGCCTATCACACCTCCACAACCTGCACGTGGCAGGCGGGCTTCTTGCCCCACACCTCGTTGACCGCTTGGCGCACGGCCCGGTCGACGCTCTTCTCGACGCCCTCGGAGTCCTTGAGCTTGCCCCGCGAGAGGCCGCGCAGGGTCTGCGAGACGGCATCGACAACGGTGTCGATCATCGCGTCGCCGCCGCGTCCGCGATTCGGCAGGCCGATGATGTCCACCGCCGGCTCGCCCAGCACCACGCCGTCCTCGTCGATGGCGATGGCCACCGAGACCAGCCCGGCCTGCATCAGCTTGCGCCGCTCCGGGATCGCCCGGTCCTTGTCGTCGATCAGGACGTTGCCGTCCTTGTAGAGGCGCCCGGACTTCACGTGCTCCACCACCTCCGGCTTGCCGGGGGAGAGGCGCACCAGCGTGCCGTTGCGGGCCTTCACCACGTTGCCGACGCCCTGGGCGCGGGCGAAGCGGGCGTGCTCGTCGAGGTGGAGCGCCTCGCCGTGGACCGGGATCGCCGTCTGCGGCCGGGTCCACTTGTACATCTCGACCATCTCGTCCCGGCGCGGGTGGCCGGAGACGTGGACCAGGGCGGTGCGGTCGGTGACGACCTCCACGCCCTGCTCGATCAGGTCGTTGATGATGGCGCCGACGTCGCGCTCGTTGCCGGGGATCGCCCGCGAGGAGAAGATCACCCGGTCGCCGTCGGCGAGCGAGATGTCCGGGTGGTCGCGGCGGGAGACGCGGGCCAGGGCCGCCCGGGGCTCGCCCTGGGAGCCGGTGAGGAGCGCCACCACCCGCTCGCGCGGCAGGCTCTTCCACGAATCCGCCCGGCGGAACTCGGGCAGGCCGTCGAGGTAGCCGCACTCGCGCGCCACGTCGATCACCCGGTCCATGGCCCGGCCCACCGCGATGACCTCGCGGCCGCAGGCCTGAGCCGCCTCGGCCACGGCCCGGATGCGGGCGACGTTCGAGGCGAAGGTGGTCACGGCCACCCGGTGGGGGGCGTTCGCGACCAGGTCCTTGAGGGTGGCGGCGACCTCGGTCTCGCTCGGCGAGAAGCCCTCGCGGACCACGTTGGTCGAATCGCAGACCAGCGCCAGGATGCCCTCGTCGCCGAGCGCGGTGAAGGCCTCCGGCGAGGTGACGTTGCCCGCCACCGGCGACGGATCGACCTTCCAGTCGCCCGTGTGGACCACGAGGCCCGCCGCCGTGCGGATCGCCACCGCGTTCGATTCGGGGATCGAGTGGGCCACCGGCACGAACTCGATCTCGAAGGGGCCGACGGTCTGGCGGCGGCCCGGCTTGATCTCCCGCAGGTCGACCTTCGGGGCGCCCGGCTCCGAGAGGCGCCGGGTCTCGATCAGGCTCTTGGCGAAGCGCGTGGCGTAGACCGGCACCCGCAGGCGCGGCCACAATTCCGCGATGGCGCCGATATGGTCCTCGTGCGCGTGGGTGATGAAGATGCCGAGCAGATCCTTCCGCCGCTCCTCGATGAAGGAGAGATCGGGGAACATGAGGTCGACGCCGGGCATCGCCTCTTCACCCGCGAACCCCATCCCGCAATCGACCATGATCCATTTGCGGCCCTTCGCCGGCCCGAAGCCGTAGAGGGCCGCGTTCATCCCGATCTCGCCCACGCCGCCGAGCGGCAGGAAGACGAGCTCCTCCTGTCCTGATGCCATCTGTCGTCGTCCAAACTCAGGCCGCCGTCGCGGCCGTTCCAAAATGTACGTCCCCGGCGGTCACGACGTGCCGGGCCTCGTCGGGGCCGAGGATCACGAGCCGCCCCCCCTCGTCGATCGTGTCGAACCGGCCCCGCAGGACCCGTTCCCCGCTGGCCACGGCGATCTCGCAGCCGAGACCGGCGGCCCGCGCGAGCCAGCGCTCGCGGATGCGGGTGAAATCCGTGCCTCCGTTCCAGGCGCGCGCCTGCGCCGCCATCTGGTCGGAGAGATGGTTCAGTAGCGCTTCCGGGCCGCCGACGTAACCCGCCGCGGCGAGACTCGTGGGGGGTATCCCCTTGACGGGCAAGCCCTCCGGTGCGGCGGCGACGTTGACGCCGAACCCGATCACCACCGCCCGTCGCCCGCCCGGCAGGACCTCCGCCTCCAGCAGGAGCCCCGCGAGCTTGGCGCCGCCGCGCAGCAGGTCGTTCGGCCACTTGAGGCGCACAGATCGGGTGGGATCCCGGCGATCCCAGCCCGGCAGGGTGCCGCAGGTCGCCTCCACCGCGTCCGCCAGCGCCACCCCCGCCACGAAGCCGAGCTCCGCCAGATGGTCCGGCGCCACCCCCGCCACCGGCCACAGGACACTGGCAGTGAGGTTGCCGGGCAGGGACGCCCAGACGTTGCCCCGGCGGCCGCGGCCGGCCTCCTGCCGGTGCGCGACGACCCAGAGCGGCCCGGTTTCCCCGGCGCGCGCCCGTTCCAGGGCTTCGGTGTTGGTGGAACCGAGACGATCATGGACGTGGAGCCGGTGCCCCGCCGCCCGCGCCGCCTCCCCGAGGCGATAGGCCACTCTCAATCCTATACCAGGATCCCAAAGGACACGTCCTTTAGTGGGGTCCAGGGGCGAGGTCCCTGGCTTCCGCAGGACTCTGCCCTGCACCCGCCAAAGGGCGTGACGCCCTTTGGGATCCCCGTTTTCAGAACAACGACTTCGCGGCGTTCGCGGCGGCGGCCCGCAGCGGGTCCGGGATCACCACGAACAGGATCACCACCAGGCTCGACAGGGCCAGCACCACCCGCAGGCCCGGCGCCATGGCCTCGTAGCGCTCCTTCGGCTCGTCGAAGTACATGATCTTGACGATGCGCAGGTAGTAGTAGGCGCCCACCACGCTGGTCACGACGCCGATCACCGCCAGCGTCACCAGCCCCGCCTTGATGGCCGCCGCGAAGACGTAGAACTTCGCGAAGAACCCGGCGAGCGGCGGGATGCCGGCCAGCGAGAACATCATCGCCGCGAGGCAGAAGGCGAGCCAGGGATGGGTCCGCGACAGGCCCGAGAGGTCGTCGATGGACTCGAACATCACGTTCCGGCGCCGGAGCGACAGGATGATCGCGAAGGTGCCGAGCGTCATCGCGAGGTAGATGATCATGTACAGGACGAGGCCCTGGATCCCCTCCTGCGAGCCCGAGGCAAGGCCGATCAGCGCGTAGCCGATGTTGGCGATCGAGGAATAGGCCATCAGCCGCTTGATCGACCGCTGGCCGATGGCCGCGAAGGAGCCGAGCGCCATCGAGACGATGGAGACGAACACGAAGATCTGCTGCCAGACCGCCGTGACGTCCGGCAGGGCGCCGATGAACACCCGCACCGTCATGGAGACCGCCGCCATCTTCGGTGCGGCGGCGAAGAAGGCCGTCACCGGCGTCGGCGAGCCCTCGTAGACGTCGGGCGTCCACATGTGGAACGGCACCGCCGACATCTTGAAGCACACGCCCGCCGCCACGAACACGATGCCGAGCACGATGCCCGCGCCCGCCTGGTCGTTCAGGGCCGAGACGATGCCGGGGAAGGAGACCGTGCCGGTGAAGCCGTAGATCAGCGACGAGCCGTAGAGCAGCATCCCCGAGGAGAGGGCGCCGAGCACGAAGTACTTCAGCCCCGCCTCGGTGGAGCGGGCGTCGTCCCGGTGGAAGGCGGCGATGACGTAGGCCGCGAGCGATTGCAGCTCCAGGCCGAGATAGAGGGCGATGAGGTCGTTGGCCGAGACCATCACCATCATGCCGATGGTGCACAGCACGATCAGCACCGGGAACTCGAACCGGTCGATGCGCTCGCGCTTGAAGTAGTCGTGGGCGAGCAGGATCGTCGCCGAGGAGCCGAGCAGCACCAGCGACTTCATCACCTTCGAGAACGGGTCCGACACGAAGGCGCCGGACAGGGTCGTGACCCGGCCGCTCGCCGGCTGCGACAGCACCGCGAACAGGGCGACGAGGAGGAGCACCAGCGCCCCGACGCTCACGCTCTCGGCGGAGCGCTCGCCGCGCCACGCCCCGTAGAGGATGAGGAGCAGCACCCCGATGCCGAGGATCAACTCGGGCATCAGCGGCGAGAGGGACGGGAGGGCGGCGTGGACGGTCGGCATCGGGGCGGCCTTCAGCGCGGGACCGGCAGCGCGGCCGCCGCGGTCTGGGTGTTGGCGAGCGCGGCCTTCATGCTCGCCATCAGCGCCTCGGTGGAGGGCGCGAACACGTCGAGCACGGGCGCAGGATGCACGCCGTAATAGATTGTCAGGGCGACGAGGGGGGCGAGGATGAGCTTCTCGCGGTTGTCGAGATCCATGATGCCCTGGAGATTGGGCTTCTCCAGCTTCCCGTAGATCACCCGGGCGTAGAGCCACAGGGCGTAGCCCGCCGACAGGATGATGCCGAAGGTCGAGAAGAAGGCGACCGTCGGGTTGGCCTTGAACGCCCCCATCATCGACAGGAACTCACCGACGAAGCCGGACGTGCCCGGCAGGCCGACATTGGCCATGGTGAACACCATCATCGCTACGGCGTAGAGTGGCATCCGCTTCACGAGGCCGCCATAGGCCGCGATCTCGCGGGTGTGGATCCGGTCGTAGACCACGCCGACGCAGAGGAAGAGCGCGCCGGAGACGATCCCGTGCGAGATCATCAGGAACATCGCGCCCTGGATGCCCTGCTCGTTCAGGGTGAACAGGCCGAGGGTCACGAAGCCCATATGGGCGACCGACGAGTAGGCGATCAGCTTCTTGATGTCGGTCTGCATCATCGCGGTGAGCGAGGTGAAGATGATCGCGATCACCGAAAGGGCGAAGACCAGCGGGGCGAACTCGTGGCTCGCCTCCGGGAACATCGGGATCGACACCCGGATGAAGCCGTAGCCGCCGAGCTTGAGGAGGATGCCGGCCAGGATCACAGAGCCTGCGGTGGGCGCCTCCACGTGAGCGTCGGGCAGCCAGGTGTGGACAGGCCACATCGGCATCTTCACCGCGAATGAGGCGAAGAAGGCGAGCCACAGCCACCACTGCATCCCCACCGGGAAGCGGTGCTGGAGCAGGGTCGGGATGTCGGTCGTGCCGGCCTCCCAGTACATCGCCATGATGGCGAGCAGCATCAGCACCGAGCCGAGCAGCGTGTACAGGAAGAACTTGAAGCTGGCGTAGATCCGGCGCTGACCGCCCCAGATGCCGATGATGAGGAACATCGGGATCAGGCCAGCCTCGAAGAACAGGTAGAACAGCACGAGGTCCAGCGCCTGGAACACGCCGATCATCGTGGTCTCGAGGACCAGGAAGGCGACGAAGTATTCCTTCACGCGGGTGTGGATCGAGTGCCAGGAGGCGCCGATGCAGAACGGCATCAGGAAGGTGGTCAGCAGCACGAGCGGCATGGAGAAGCCGTCGACGCCGAGCTTGAAGCGGATGGTCTCGGCGAGCCACACGTGGCTCTCCACGAGCTGGAAGCTCGACGAGGTGGCATCGTAGCGCGACCACGCCACCAGGGAGAGGAGGAAGGTGACGATCGTGGTTGCCAGCGCGGCCCAGCGGCTGTTGCGCGCCACCGCCTCCTCGTCGCCGTTCAGCGTGAGGATGAAAGCCGCCCCGCACAGGGGCACGATCAGCAGACCGGAGAGGATGCCGAGGCCGAACATTTACTTGGTATTCCCCTCTGCCTGCCGCAGGGAAGGCCGATCCGTCCGAGTCCGACGCATCAGTGGCCACCCTTGGGAAGGCCGGACATCAGGTACCAGCTGATGAAGCCGGCGACACCGATGAGCATGACGAAGGCGTAGTGGTAGACGTAGCCGGTCTGGAGGCGGACCACGCCGCGGGTGACGTCCACCACGCGGGCGGCCACGCCGTTGGGCCCGAACCCGTCGATGATCCGCCCGTCGCCCTCCTTCCACAGGAAGAGGCCGAACTTCTTGGCGGGCTTCACGAAGATCGTGTCGTAGATCTCGTCGACGTACCACTTGTTGAGCAGGAAGCGGTACAGCGTCGGCTGTTGCGCGGCGAGCTCGCCCGGCAGCTTCGGCTGCGAGATATACATCCAGAAGGCGACGACGAATCCGCCGACCAGCATGATGAACGGCAGGTAGGACACCAGCGCCGGCACGTGGTGGATGTCGTGCATGATGTGGTTCTCGGGGCCGTGCGCCAGGGCGTGGCCCCAGAACGCCTCCATGCCCTCGCCGATGAACCGGTTCTTGAAGATCAGGCCGGCGAAGAGCGCGCCGAAGGCGAGCACCGCGAGCGGGATCGTCATCACCAGCGGGCTCTCGTGCGGCGTGTGATCGCCGTGATGGCCGTGGCCGTGATGGTCGTCCGCCACGAGGTCGCTGTGGTGCGCGGGCTCGATGTCCGAGCCCTTGTCGTCGTGGGCGACGCCCTCGGTGTGGCCCGGCGCGCCGTCCGCCTCGTGGGCCATCGTGGAATGGACGACCGCGGGATGGGCGTGGTCGTCGTGGTGCCCGTGGTGGGCGTGCACGCCCCAGCGCGCCGGACCCTCGAAGGTCAGGAAGAACAGGCGCCAGGAGTAGAACGAGGTGAAGAAGGCCGCGATCACCGTGCACAGGAAGGCCAGGGTGTGGCCCGGCCGGGTCGAGGCGTAGGCCGCCTCGATGATCGCGTCCTTCGAGTAGTAGCCGGCGGTGAAGGGGAAGCCGATCAGCGCCAGGGTGCCGATCGCCATCATCGCGCAGGTGAAGGGGATGTAGCGGCGCAGCGCCCCCATGTTCCGCATGTCCTGCTCGTGGTGCATCGCGTGGATGACCGAGCCGGCCCCAAGGAACAGCAGCGCCTTGAAGAAGGCGTGGGTGAACAGGTGGAATACGCCCGCCGAGTAGGCGCCGACGCCGAGCGCCACGAACATGTAGCCGAGCTGCGAGCAGGTCGAATACGCGATCACGCGCTTGATGTCGTTCTGCACGAGGCCGACGGTGGCCGCGAAGAAGGCGGTGATGCCGCCGATCACGGTGACGACGATCAGCGCGTTGGGCGCCAGCTCGAAGAGCGGCGAGAGCCGGGCGACCATGAACACGCCCGCCGTCACCATGGTGGCGGCGTGGATGAGGGCGGAGACCGGGGTCGGGCCCTCCATCGCGTCCGGCAACCACGTGTGCAGCAGGAACTGCGCCGACTTGCCCATGGCGCCCATGAAGAGGAGCAGGCAGGCGAGCGTCAGGGCGTTCCAGTCGTAGCCCAGGAAGTGGAAGGTCAGGTCCTTCACGGTGTCGACCTTCGGGAAGATCCCGTCGAAGGCCACCGAGCCGAACAGCACGAAGACGAGGAAGATGCCGAGCGAGAAGCCGAGGTCGCCCACGCGGTTGACGATGAAGGCCTTCATCGCGGCGGCGTTGGCCGAGGGCTTCTCGTACCAGAAGCCGATCAGCAGGTAGGAGGCGAGACCCACGCCCTCCCAGCCGAAGAACATCTGCACGAGGTTGTCCGCCGTCACCAGCATCAGCATGGCGAAGGTGAACAGCGACAGGTACGCGAAGAAGCGCGGCCGGTGCGGGTCCTCCTCCATGTAGCCGATGGAGTAGAGGTGCACGAGGGTCGAGACCGAGGTCACGACAACCAGCATCACCCGCGTCAGCGTGTCGATGCGGAAGGCCCAATCGACCGTCAGGTCGCCGGCGGTGAACCACGTGGCCACCTGCACCCGCACCTCGGGGCCACCCTCCAGGAACACCCCCCAGGAAATGAGCGCCGCGAAGGCGAGGCAGGCGGTGGTCACATACTCGCAGGCCCGCGCGCCGAGATAGCGCCCGAACAGGCCGGCGGTCAGGGCGCCGATGAGCGGGAAGAAGACGATCGCGTGGTACATCGGGGGAAGGCTGTCCGTCTTCGCGTCGGGCGGGGCGGGTTGGGAGACGATGAGGGGCTAAGTCAGCCCTTCATCATGCTCACGTCCTCGACCGCGATCGATCCGCGGTTGCGGAAGAACACCACCAGGATGGCGAGGCCGATGGCCGACTCGGCGGCGGCCACCGTCAGCACGAACAGGGCGAAGACCTGGCCGGTGATGTCGTTGAGCTGCGTCGAGAAGGCGACGAGGTTGATGTTGACCGAGAGTAGGATCAGCTCGACCGACATCAGGATGACGATGATGTTCTTGCGGTTGATGAAGATGCCGAGCACGCCGAGCGTGAACAGGATCGCCGCGACCGTCAGGTAATGGCTCAAGCCGATCATCACACTCTCCTGGCCCGGACTGGCCGCGCGCCGGGCATCAGACTTCCACGCCCTGGCGCGAGGGCACCTTGCGGGTCTCGATGGCGGTCGCCTGGGTGCGGGCGTTCTGCACCGCGATGTTCTGGCGCTTCACGCCCGGGCGGTCCCGCAGCGTCAGCACGATCGCCCCGATCATCGCCACGAGGAGGATGAGGCCGGCGATCTGGAAGAAGTAGGCGTAGTCCGTGTAGATCACCCGGCCGAGCGCCTGGGCGTTGGTCACGTTCTCGGCGCTCGCCACGTTGCCGAGCGGCGCCTGGACGAGGCCCGGATCGATCGACCACGAGCCCACGACGAGCAACAGCTCGATCAGGAAGATCGCGCCGATCAGGCCGCCGATCGGCAGGTATTGCTGGAAGCCCTGGCGCAGCTCGGCGAAATCCACGTCGAGCATCATCACCACGAACAGGAACAGCACCGCCACCGCGCCGACGTAGACGACCACGAGGATCATCGCCAGGAACTCGGCGCCCATCAGCACGAAGAGACCCGCCGCGTTCACGAAGGCGAGAATCAGGAACAGGACGGAGGCGACGGGATTGCGGGATGCAATCACCATGAAGCCCGACGCGACGGCGAGGCTCGCGAACAGGTAGAAGAAGGCGGCTGCTGCGGTCATGCGCTTCGTGCGTCCGGCCGCTCGCGCGGCCCCTTCTGCCTCGGTGGCGTCAGGCCGCCGCAGGCGGCCCGTCTATAGAACCCGGCCCGAGCCGGCACAACGGTTTTGCCGCGATGCGGCGACCGACAGGGTTGCGTCCCGCTCAGCGGTAGGGCGCGTCCATGGCGATGTTGCGGGCGATCTCCCGCTCCCACCGGTCGCCGTTCAGGAGCAACTTCTGCTTGTCGTACAGAAGCTCCTCGCGGGTCTCCGTGGAGAACTCGAAGTTCGGCCCCTCGACGATGGCGTCCACCGGGCAGGCCTCCTGGCACATGCCGCAGTAGATGCACTTCACCATATCGATGTCGTAGCGGGTGGTGCGGCGCGTCCCGTCGTTGCGGCGGGGACCCGCCTCGATGGTGATGGCCTGCGCCGGGCAGATCGCCTCGCAGAGCTTGCAGGCGATGCACCGCTCCTCCCCGTTGGGGTAGCGGCGGAGCGCATGCTCGCCCCGGAAGCGAGGACCGCGATGGCCCATCTCGAACGGATAGTTGATCGTCGCCTTCGGCTTGAAGAAGTAGCGCATGCCCAGGACCATCCCGGACACGAACTCCTTCAGGAGCAGGCTCTTGGCAATCTGATCGAGCTTCATGCCCGGATCTCCGAAAATTCCGTGAGCGTCAGGCGCCGGGGGCGAGGCCGGCGACCTTGAGGACGAAGGCCACCACGACGACGCAGACGAGGGACAGGGGCAGGAACACCTTCCAGCCGAGCCGCATCAGCTGATCGTAGCGGTAGCGCGGCACGATGGATTTCACCATCGCGAAGCCGAAGAACAGGAAGCTCGCCTTCAGGATGAACCAGATCACGCCCGGCACCCAGGTGAAGGGCGCGAAGGGGATCGGCGAGAGCCAGCCGCCCAGGAAGAGGACCGTGCCCAGGGCGCACATGGTCATGATGGCCACGTACTCGCCGAGCATGAACAGCAGGTACGGGGTCGAGGAATACTCGACCATGTAGCCCGCCACGAGCTCCGATTCGGCCTCCGGCAGGTCGAAGGGCGGGCGGTTCGTCTCGGCCAGCGCCGAGACGAAGAACACCACGAACATCGGGAATAGCCACAGCCAGTACCACCCGAACAGGCCGAGGCTCGTGTCCTGCGCCGCCACGATCCGGGTGAGGTTCAGCGAGCCCGCGCACATCAGCACGCAGATGATCACGAAGCCGAGAGATACCTCGTAGGAGATCATCTGCGCCGCCGAGCGCAGCGCCCCGAGGAAGGCGTATTTCGAGTTCGACGCCCAGCCGCCCATGATGACGCCGTACACGCCGAGCGACGAGATCGCGAAGATGTAGGTGATGCCGACGTTGATGTCGGCGATGGCCCAGCCGTCGGCGATCGGCATCACGGCCCAGCTCGACAGGGCGAGCATGGCGAAGACCAGCGGCGCCAGCAGGTAGATCGCCTTGTTGGCGCCCGCCGGGATCACCGGCTCCTTCAGCACGAACTTCAGGAGGTCGGCGAAGGACTGGAACAGCCCGTAGGGGCCGACCACGTTCGGGCCCCGCCGCAGCTGCACCGCCGCCCAGATCTTCCGGTCGGCGAGCAGGGCGTAGGCGATGAAGACGAGGAGCGCGGCGAGCAGCACGAAGCTCTTCAGCGCGATCAGGAGCACCGTCCCGACGAGTTCCAGGGGCGTCATCGGGCTCTCCTACTCGGCCGCCGCGAGGGGAAGGGGCTCGGAGGCCCGCTCCCGCGCCAGCCGCGAGCATTCCGCGAGGACCCGCGAGGCGCGGGCGATGGGGTTCGTGAGGTAGAAGTCGCTCACCGGCGACACGAAGGCGCCGCTGCCGGTCTCGCCGCCGCGGGCGGCCAGCGCCGACACGGCCCCGGCCACGTCGCCGGCTTCCACGCCGTCCACCGCGGCGAAATGCGGGTGGGCGGCATAGAGCGCCTTGCGGAGCGCGATCAGCGAATCGAAGGGCAGGCGGTGGCCCAGCACGTCCGACAGGGCGCGCAGGATCGCCCAGTCCTCGCGGGCGTCGCCCGGCGGGAAGCCCGCGCGGTTGGCGATCTGCACCCGGCCCTCGGTGTTGACGTAGGTCGCGTTCTTTTCGGTGTAGGCGGCGCCCGGCAGGATCACGTCCGCGCGGGAGGCGCCCCGGTCGCCGTGGGTGCCCTGGTAGATCACGAAGGCGCCGGGCGCGATCTCGCACTCGTCGGCCCCGAGGTTGAACAGCACGTCCACCCCGCCGGCTGCGGTCATCTGCGCGAAGGTCAGGCCGCCCTCCCCCGGTACAAAGCCGAGATCGAGGCTGCCCACCCGCGCGGCGGCATGGTGCAGCACGCCGAAGCCGGGCTTGCCCTCGGCGACGGTGCCGAGATCCTGCGCCAGCGTCGCGGCGGCGGCCATCACGCCGGGCGCGACCGTAGAGCCGACGACGACGAGGGGCGCCTTCGCCTCCTTGAGGATGTCGAGGAAGCTGTGCTCGCCCCGGGCCAGCGCCGCCAGCGACTCGGCGCCCGCGCCGAGGTAGTGGCTCGGATAGGTGAGATCGACTTGGTCGCCGATCACACCCACCGCCAGCGGCGCCATGCGCCAGCGCTTGCGGATGCGCACGTTGAGCAGCGAGGCTTCCGTGCGCGGGTTGACGCCCACGAGCAGGATCGCGTCCGCCGACTCGATGCCGGGGATCGTCGGGTTGAACAGGTAGCTCGCCCGGCCCAGCGCCGGATCGAGGCCCGCGCCGGTCTGGCGGCCATCGAGGTTCGGCGAGCCGAGGCTCCGGATCAACTCACGGAGCGCGAAGGTCTCCTCCACGGCGGCGAGGTCGCCGACGATGGCGCCGATGCGCTTGGCCTCGGTGCCCTTCACCTTGGCGGCGATGGCCTGGAACGCCTCGCCCCAGGAGGCGGGGCGCAGCCGCCCGTTCTCGCGCAGGTAGGGCCGGTCGAGGCGCTGGAGCCGCAGCCCGTCCACCACGTGGCGGGTCTTGTCGGAGATCCACTCCTCATTGATCTCCTCGTTCACCCGCGGCTCGATCTGCATGACCTCGCGGCCCCGGGTATCGACCCGGATCGACGAGCCCACCGCATCCATCACGTCGACCGATTCGGTCTTCGACAGCTCCCAGGGGCGGACGTTGTAGCTCTGAGGCTTGTGCACCAGCGCGCCCACCGGGCAGAGGTCGGCGACGTTGCCCTGGAGCTCCGAGGCCATCGACTGCTCGAGGTAGCTCGTGATCTCCATGTCCTCGCCGCGCCCGATGGCGCCGAGGTCCGGCACGCCGGCCACCTCCGCCAGGAAGCGCACGCAGCGGGTGCAGTGGATGCAGCGGTTCATCGCCGTCCGCACCAGCGGGCCGATGTGCTTCTCCTCGACCGCCCGCTTGTTCTCCTGGTAGCGGGTCGAATCGACGCCGTAGGCCATCGCCTGGTCCTGCAGGTCGCAATGGCCGCCCTGGTCGCAGATCGGGCAATCGAGCGGGTGGTTGATGAGGAGGAACTCCATCACCCCCTCGCGGGCCTTCTTGGTGAGGCCGGAGCGCGTCAGCACCTCCGGCGGCTCGCCGTTCGGGCCGGGGCGGCAATCCTTCACCGCGTAGGCGCAAGAGGCCACCGGCTTCGGGGCGCCCTTCAGCTCCACGAGGCACATGCGGCAATTGCCGGCGATGGACAGCCGCTCGTGGAAGCAGAAGCGCGGGATCTCGGCGCCCGCGACCTCACACGCCTGGAGCAGCGTGTAGTCGGCCGGAACCTCGACCTCGGTGCCGTCGATGAGGATCTTGGTCATCGCATCGTCTCGAAATCTGGCACGAACGCGGAAAGGCGGGTCGGCCCCTGAAACCCGGTGTCGTCATTGCGAGCGCAGCGAAGCAATCCAGCGCTCCGCCACGTTCTGAAAAGGCCCGCATCCCTGGATTGCTTCGCTCCGCTCGCAATGACGGAGAGGAGCGTGACCGTCGCGCCCGGACGCTCAGGCTGTGGACTGCAGACCCGCATCATCGTCACTCCGCCGCCATCGGCACCGGATCGGAATGGGGGTTGGCGGTGTAGCGGTCGATCCGCTTCTCGATTTCGGGGCGGAAGTGGCGGATGAGGCCCTGAATCGGCCAGGCCGCCGCGTCGCCGAGCGCGCAGATCGTGTGGCCCTCGATCTGCTTCGTGACCTCGAACAGCATATCGATCTCGCGCTTCTGCGCCCGGCCCTCGACCATGCGCGTCAGCACCCGCCACATCCAGCCCGTGCCCTCGCGGCAGGGCGTGCACTGGCCGCACGACTCGTGCTTGTAGAAGTACGAGATCCGGGCGATCGCGCCGACGATGTCGGTGGACTTGTCGAGCACGATCACCGCCGCCGTACCGAGGCCTGAGCCGAGGTTGCGCAGCGTGTCGAAGTCCATCTTGGCGTCGATGATCTGCTCGGCGGGCACCAGCGGCACCGAGGAGCCGCCGGGAATCGAACAGAGCAGGTTGTCCCAGCCGCCGCGCATCCCGCCGCAATGCTTGTCGATCAGCTCGCGGAAGGTGATGCCGAGCTCCTCCTCGACGTTGCACGGCGTGTTCACGTGCCCTGAGACGCAGAAGAGCTTGGTGCCGGTGTTGTTCTTGCCGCCGAGCCCGGCGAACCACGCCGCGCCCCGGCGCAGGATCGTGCCCGCCACCGCGATGGACTCAACGTTGTTCACCGTCGTCGGGCAGCCGTAGAGGCCCATGTTGGCCGGGAAGGGCGGCTTCAGCCGCGGCATCCCCTTCTTGCCCTCCAGGCTCTCGATGAGGGCCGTCTCCTCGCCACAGATATACGCGCCCGCGCCGTGGTGGACGTAGATGTCGAACGGGTAGTCGTGGACGTTGCTCTGCCCCACGAGGCGCGCCTCGTAGGCCTCGTCCACGGCCTTCTGCAGGGCGTGCTTCTCGGCGACGTACTCGCCACGGATGTAGACGTAGCAGGCATGCGCGCCCATGGCGAAGCAGGCCAGCATGCAGCCCTCGATCAGGAGATGCGGATCGTGCCGCATGATCTCCCGGTCCTTGCAGGTGCCCGGCTCCGACTCGTCGGCGTTGACCACGAGGTAATGCGGCCGCCCGTCCGACTTCTTCGGCATGAACGACCACTTCAGGCCCGTCGGGAAGCCGGCGCCGCCGCGGCCGCGCAGGCCCGAGGCCTTCATCTCCTCGATGATCCAGTCGCGGCCCTGCTCCAGGAGGAACTTGGTCCCGTCCCAGGCGCCGCGCTTCTTCGCGGCGTCGAGCCCCGGCGAATGCAGGCCGTAGAGATTGGTGAAGATGCGATCCTGATCGGCGAGCATGTCAGGCCCTCACTTCTTCTTCGCGTCGGAATCGAGCTTCTCCTCCACCGCTTCGCTCGCACCGGAAGCCTCCGGCGGCGGCGGGGGGATGTCCCGTCCCGGCAATTCCTGGTTGCCCTCTTCGCCGGCGGCGGGCTCGCCCTCGGCGACGCGGGCGGCCGGGGAGTCCAGCGCGTCCGAGTCGTGCAGGCGGGCGCCGCCATGCTTGGCCAGCGAATGTCCGCGCTCGGCGGCGTCGGCCCGGTCCTCGGGCTTCACCGGCTCTTCGCCGTCGGCGGCCCGCTGGGCGGGGGCGTCGGACGCCTTGCGCTCGACGGGGCGGCCGGCATCCGGCTTGGCAGGCCGTGGCGCGGTGGCCGCCTGCTGCGTGGCGGACTCGGCCTCGCCGGTCTTGGCCACGGGGGCCTTGATCTCGGTCTTGGGCGCGTCGCCGGCCGCCCCGGCGGGCTCGGCCTCCTTCGCCTGCTCGAAGCGCTTGCGCCACGCGCCGACCCGCGACCCGTCGAACAGGGTCTCGTCGGTCAGCGTGTTCGCGCCGCCCTTCGGCTCGGAGGAGATGCGCCCCGCCTGCGAGCCGATCTTCACCGGCCGTCCGGCGGCGAGGTCGTCCATCAGCTTGGAGAGGGATTCGGGGGTCAGGTCCTCGTAGTAGTCCTGATTGATCTGCACCATCGGCGCGTTGCAGCAGGCGCCCAGGCACTCGACCTCGAGCCAGGAGAAGTTCCCGTCCGCAGAGACGTGGCCGGGCGGGCCGAGGCGCTTCTGCAGCATCGCCTTCAACTCGCGGGAGCCGCAGGAATCGCACGGCACCGTGCCGCAGAGCTGGATCCAGAACCGGCCCACCGGCTCCAGGGCGAACATCGTGTAGAAGGTCGCCACCTCGAGCACGCGGATCTTCGGCATGCCGAGTTCGGCGGCCACCGCCTCGATCGCCTTCTGCGGCAGCCAGCCGCCGTTCTGCTCCTGCGCCTTCCACAGGAGCGGGATCACGGCGGAGGCCTGCCGGCCCTCCGGGTATTTCGCGATCTGGTGCTTGGCCCACTCCGCGTTCTCGGGGGTGAAGGCGAAGCTCTCGGGCTGCTCGGAGGCGGGGGCGAGTCTGCGGTTGGCCATCGCTGTCGTCTTACCGATCCACTTCGCCGAACACGATGTCGAGCGTGCCGAGCACGCAGGACACGTCGGCCAGAAGGTGCCCGCGGCACATCCAATCCATCGCCTGAAGGTGCGCGAAGCCCGGAGCGCGGATCTTGCAGCGGTACGGCTTGTTGGTGCCGTCCGACACGAGATACACGCCGAACTCGCCCTTGGGCGCCTCGACGGCGGCGTAGACCTCGCCCTCGGGGACGTGGAACCCCTCGGTGTAGAGCTTGAAGTGGTGGATGAGCGCCTCCATCGAGCGCTTCATCTCCCGGCGCGGCGGCGGCGCGAACTTGCCGTCGAGGGAGGCGATCGGCCCCCCACCGGCGGGCTCGCGCAGCTTGGCGCAGCACTGCTTCATGATCTTGGCCGATTCCCGCATCTCTTCCATGCGGATGACCTGCCGGTCGTAGGTGTCGCCGTTCTTGCCCACGGGGATGTCGAAATCCATCTCCTCGTAGCATTCGTAGGGCTGGCTCTTGCGCAGGTCCCACGGGATGCCGGAGCCCCGCACCATCACGCCCGAGAAGCCCCACTCCATGCACTCGTCGACCGATACGATGCCGATGTCGACGTTGCGCTGCTTGAAGATGCGGCTCTCCATCACGAGGGCATCGAGGTCGTTCACCACCTGCAGGAACGGGTCGCAGAAGGCGTCGATGTCGTCGATCAGCTTGGGCGGCAGGTCCTGGTGGACGCCGCCCGGCCGGAAGTAGTTGGCGTGGAGCCGGGCGCCGGAGGCCCGCTCGTAGAAGATCATCAGCTTCTCGCGCTCCTCGAAGCCCCAGAGCGGGGGCGTGAGGGCGCCGACGTCCATCGCCTGCGTCGTGACGTTGAGAAGGTGCGACAGCAGCCGCCCGATCTCGCAGTAGAGGGTGCGGATCAGCTTGGCCCGGCGCGGCACCTCGATGCCCGCGAGCTTCTCGATCGCGAGGCAGAAAGCGTGCTCCTGGTTCATCGGCGACACGTAGTCGAGCCGATCGAAATAGGGCGTCGCCTGGACGTAGGTCTTGTGCTCGATCAGCTTCTCGGTGCCCCGGTGGAGCAGGCCGATATGCGGATCGACCCGCTCGACGACTTCGCCGTCGAGTTCCAGCACGAGGCGCAGCACGCCGTGCGCCGCCGGATGCTGCGGGCCGAAGTTGATCGCGAAGTTGCGGATGTTGTGTTCCGTCACGACGACCTCCGCTGCCTCAGGCCGACTTCTTCTCATCGCCGGGGAGCACGTAGTCCGTGCCCTCCCACGGCGAGAGGAAGTCGAAGTTCCGGAATTCCTGCGTCAGCTGGACCGGCTCGTAGACGACGCGGCCCTCGTCCTGGTCGTAGCGGACCTCGACGAAGCCGGTGAGCGGGAAGTCCTTGCGCAGGGGGTGGCCCTCGAAGCCGTAATCGGTGAGCAGCCGCCGCAGGTCGGGGTGGCCCGAGAACAGGATGCCGTAGAGATCGTAGGCCTCGCGCTCGAACCAGTTCGCCGCCGGATAGACCTCGATGATGGAGGGCACCGGAGTCACCTCGTCGGTCTGCACCTTCACCCGGATGCGCGCGTTGTGGCGCAGCGAAAGCAGGTGGTAGACCACGTCGAACCGCTTCTCGCGCTGCGGATAATCGACGCCGCAGAGGTCGATGAAGCAGCGGAAGGCGCAGGCCGGATCGTCGCGCAGGTAGGTGAGCGCGAACACGATGTTCGACGCCTGGACCACCAGCGTCAGCTCGCCGAAGGCGATGGTGTGGGAGACCACCGACGGCCCGAGGGCGGCGGTGACCCGGGCGGCCATCGCCTCGACGGCGGTGTCGCCGGTCTCCGGCCGGGTGTGCGGGAGGATCGAGATGCCGTTCGTCATGTCAGCGCTCGATCGTCCCGATGCGGCGGATCTTCTTCTGCAGGAGCAGCACCCCGTAGAGCAGCGCCTCGGCGGTGGGCGGGCAGCCGGGGACGTAGATGTCCACCGGCACCACACGGTCGCAGCCGCGCACCACCGAATACGAGTAGTGGTAGTAGCCGCCGCCGTTGGCGCAGGAGCCCATCGAGATGACGTAGCGGGGCTCCGGCATCTGGTCGTAGACCTTGCGCAGGGCCGGGGCCATCTTGTTCGTGAGCGTGCCGGCCACGATCATCACGTCCGACTGGCGCGGTGAGGCGCGGGGCGCGAAGCCGAACCGCTCGCAATCGTAGCGCGGCATCGACATCTGCATCATCTCGACGGCGCAGCAGGCGAGCCCGAAGGTCATCCACATCAGCGAGCCGGTGCGGGCCCAGTTGATGAGCTCGTCCGCGCTCGTCAGCAGGAAGCCGCGGTCTGCCAGCTCGTCGCTGATCGACAGGAAGGTCGGATCGTCCGCGCCGATGGGGCGCCCCGTATTCGGATCGATGATGCCCTTGGGCTGCGGCGCGATCGCCGGAGTGCGAAGGGACGTGTCTTGGATCAGGGCCATGCAGCGCCTCGATTTCCTACGGTCTCGGTGGCCTTGCCGGCTTCAGTCCCACTCGAGGGCGCCCTTGCGCCACTCGTAGACGAAGCCGACGGTCAGGACGCCGAGGAAGACCATCATCGACCAGAAGCCGTACCAGCCGAGTTCCCCGAAGGTGATTGCCCAGGGGAAGAGGAAGGCCACTTCGAGATCGAAGATGATGAACAGGATGGCCACGAGATAGAAGCGCACGTCGAACTTCATGCGCGCGTCGTCGAAGGCGTTGAAGCCGCACTCGTAGGCCGACAGCTTCTCCGGGTCGGGCGCCTTGAAGGCCACGAGGAAGGGCACCACGAGGAGCGCCGCCGCGATAAAGGTCGCGACCCCGATGAAGACGATGAGCGGCAGATAATCCGCCAGCAGTCCGGTCATGGCCCAAGCCTCGCGAAACGAGGGAGGGCAGCGGCGCGAGGCCGGACCGGCTCCCCCGGTTGAATTGTTCTTATGCCAGGATGCGTTCGGGCGTGGCTTAGTCGAGGCGCCGCCACATGACAATGGGCGTTGCGCGTCGCACAAACCGCGTCCTCGTCATGGCAGATGGGCGGCGGCGCCCTCCCTGCGCAACCCGACACATCCGCACAGGCGGCAGAGCGTCGCCTGCGACACCGGAGGGAGGCCGGGCGGGTACGGACCCACGCCGGTCGAGTCGCGGGACGGCCCGCGCCGCGGGGGCACGGCGCACGGTGCGACCGTCCCGGTCCCCTCGGCCGGATCGCTGCCGCCGGATTTTCCATCGCCAATTTCATGGCCGAGGCACGCTTGACAGTCCCGCCGCCCCCCCATAAACCCCGCCTCGTCGCCCGGCACTGAGGTGCCCAGCAGCGACCGCCCGCGCGGGCGTAGCTCAGTTGGTTAGAGTGCCGGCCTGTCACGCCGGAGGTCGCGGGTTCGAGCCCCGTCGCCCGCGCCAGTTTCTCATATCACTCCTTATAAGTCGAAGCGCCGTCGCCCGGCTGGTCCGCGCGTCCGCCTTCGTGCGGCTGGTCCGCGCGCCCGCACGCGGATGTGGCGCGCCGCCGCCCCCGCGAAGCGCGGGTCGCCTTAACGCATGTTGAGGCGTGGCCGGCCGTCCGGGCCGACAAGTCTCGCACCCGGTGCGGTCATGGGGCCCGCGCCGCGGCCATGCGGACGCGATGACCGAACCTGACGCAGACCTGCTCGACGGTGCGACGGCTCCGGCTCTGTCCGATGCCGTGCGCCGCCATCTCGGCTCTCTCCTGCGCTCCGCCTACGAGGAGGCGGGGCCCGGGGAGCCGGATCGGTTCGCGGAGCTTCTGGCCCGTCTCGGGACGGCGTTGGACCGGCCGGGCGGCCTCGGCGCCGCGAACGAGGCGGCGTTCCGCACGGGGCTGCTGGCCTCCGTCCCGGCCCTGCGGCGGTTCGCCCTGTCGCTCGCCCGGGAGCCCGCCGCCGCGGACGACCTCGTGCAGGATGCCCTCCTGCGGGCGTGGCGCGGGCGCGGCGGATTCGAGCCGGGCACGAACCTCGAGGCGTGGCTGTTCACCATCCTGCGCAACGTCTTCTACAGCCGTCACCGCCGCCAGACGCGGGAGGTGCCGGACAGCGACGGCGACTATGCCGGCCGCCTCGCCGCCGCGCCTGAGCAGGGCGGCCATCTCGATCTGCAGGACGTGCGCGCCGCCCTCGACCGGCTGGCCCCGGTGATGCGCGAGGCCCTCGTCCTCGTGGGCATCGAGAACCTCAGCTACGAGGAGGCGGCGGCGGTCATGCAATGTCAGATCGGCACCGCCAAGAGCCGGGTCTGGCGGGCGCGGGCGCAGCTCGCCCGGCTCCTCGGCTACGGCGGCGGCGACATCGGCAGCGACGGCGTGACCCTCTCGGCGCTGGGCACGGTCTCCGACCCGTCGGTCTGACGCGGGCCCTGCCCTGCCCCGTCGCCGGGCGGCGTACCCCTGCCCTCCCCGGCGTCAGGGTGCGCCCGAGCCGAGGCAATGGCGAAGGGGCGTGGTCCGGGTGTCACCCCGGCAGGCTGAGGGTCGCGCACAGGCCGCCCATCGCCGAGCGGCCGAGGGTGAGCGTGCCGCCGTAGAGTTCCGCGAGTTCCAGGGTGATCGGCAGGCCGAAGCCGTCGCCGGGGACGGCCTCGTCCAGGCGGCGCCCCCGTTCGAGCATGGCGCCCGCCTCCTCCGGCCGCAGGCCCGGCCCGTCATCCTCGATGCGGATCGCCACCAGCCCATCGGCCCGGGTCGCGGACGCGCGGACGGCGCCCCGGCACCAGCGGCAGGCGTTGTCGAGGAGGTTGCCCAGCATCTCGTCGAGGTCCTGGCCCTCGCAGGCGACGGCGAGTCCCTCCGGCACGGCGAGGGTGATGGCGGGCCGCCGCTCGGCATGGAGCCGCGCCAGCACCTCCCGGAGGTCGGCGAGGCGCGGGAGCAGCGCCGTGCGGGTGCGGGCGGGCCCCTCCAGCGCCGCCGTGCGCGCCCGGCGGAGGTGGTGGCGCACCCGCCGGTCCATGTCCTCCACCTGGGCAGCCAGGGTGCCGTCGGCGTCGCGGCCGGGCGCGCGCAGGGCCATGGCGAGGGTGGCCAGCGGCGTCTTCAGGCCGTGGGCGAGGTTGGCGACATGGCCCCGCGCCCGCTCCAGGTTGCGCTCGTTCTGCTCCAGCAGGGCGTTGAGTTCCTTGACGAGGGGGCGGACCTCCTTCGGCTGGTGGCCGGGCACCCGCGCCCGCTCTCCGGCCCGGACTGCGGCGAGGTCGCGGCTCAGCCGCCTCAGGGGGGCGAGGCCGAGGCGCACCTGCGCCACCGCCCCGGCGGCGAGGCCGAGGCCCAGCAGCCCGAGCGCCACGGCGAGGCTCGCCAGCACGCCGCGCAACGGGCCGTAGAGGGCGGCCTGCGGCGCGCCGACGAGAATCCTGGCGGGGGCCGGGCCGGGCAGGTCGGCGACGCGCAAGATGAGGGTGCCCCCGTCGGGGGAGCGGCCCCCGGCCGGGCGGGGCCGATCCGGCTCCTCCTTCTCCTCCTGCCGTCCGACGGGGGATTGCCGGTCGAGGGCGATGGCGTGCGGCCCCAGCGAGGCCGAGCGGATCGCCGTGCCGTCGGCCCGGCGGACTTCCCAGACCCAGCGCCCCGGCCCGTCGAAGGGCGGCCCGTCGAACCTGTCGGGGTGGGCGGCGAGCGTGCCCGCCTCCCATCCCGCCCGCAGGGCCGTGATCTGCGCGTCGAGGCGCTCGTCGATCTGCCGGCCCACGAACCGGGCGAGGATGACGCCGATGGCGAGGCCGGCTGCGAGGAGGGCCACCGTCACGAGGGCGAGGGCGGCGGCGACCAGCCGGGCGCGGAGCGAGCGCATCAGGCGGGCTCCGCCGTGAGGCGATAGCCGTGGCCGCGCACCGCCTCGATCCGCGCCGGGGCGATCTTCTTGCGCAGCCGCGCCACGATCACCTCCACCGAGTTCGAATCGACCTCGGCGTCGCCGTCATAGACGCGCTCGATCAGGTAGGTGCGCGGCACGACGGAATCCCTGTTGAGCATCAGGCAGGAGAGCACCCGCCATTCGAGGCCGGTGAGGCGCATCGGCAGCCCGTCGCGCTCGAAGGCCCCGAGGCCGGGATCGAAGCTCAGCGGGCCGCAGGCGATCCGGCTCGCCCCGTGCCCCTGCGTCCGCCGGACCAGGGCGCGCAGGCGGATCACCAGTTCCTCCACCCGCACCGGCTTGACGAGGTAGTCGTCCGCCCCGGCCTTGAAGGCGGCGACCTTGTCGCTCCACCCGTCCCGCGCGGTCAGAACCAGCACCGGCAGGGTGCGCCCGGCCGCCCGCCACGCGGTGAGGACCGAGACGCCGTCGCCCTTCGGCAGGCCGAGGTCGAGGACGCAGGCATCGTAGCCCTCCGTCTCGCCGAGGTGGCGGGCATCCTCCCCGTCCGCCGCCCGGTCGAGGACGAAGTTCTCCGCGCGCAGCGCCCTGTCGATCTCGGCGGCGAGCGCCGCATCGTCCTCCACCAGCAGGATCTTCACGGGCGGGTCCTCCTCGGGAAGGGGGGTAGGTCAGGCCGTTTAACCGGGGCTGAACCGCGTGGTTCAGTCAGCATCGTCCCCCCGCGGCTACACCCCGTCGCCAACGGACCGACCGGGTCCGGCAGCGAGAGGCGAACACCATGACCGACCACAAGACCATCGAGGGCACCGCGACGGAGGTCCCCTCCCCCGCTCCGGGCGGCGCGAAGCGGATTCCCGCCCGGACCTGGGTGATCGGGGCGCTGGCCCTCCCCCTCGCCTTCGGCGCCGTCGGGATGTCGCTCGCCCGGAACGGCACGGTGACAACGACGCCGCTGGCGCCCGTGGCGATCCAGGCGCTGGCGCCCTCGGGGGCGACGGCGATCAAGGGCGAGGTGGCCGAGATCTTCGGCAACAAGTTCGTGGTGCAGGACCCGACGGGGCGCGCCCTGGTCGAGACCGGCCGCGAGGGCGAGGGCGGCCGGCTCGTCGCCAAGGGCGAGGCCGTCACCGTGCAGGGCCGCTTCGAGAACGGCTTCCTCCACGCCCGGGTCCTCACCCACGGCGACGGGCGCAGCCAGACCCTCGGCCCGGCGGGCGGACCGCCCTTCGGCAGCCTTGACTGGGCGAAGGACCGGATCGGCCTCGCCCCCACGCCCGACGTGCCGGCGCTGACCGCCGCGGTGAAGGCGGCGGGCTACGACGACGTGCGCGTCACCGGCCGCGGCCCGCGCCACCTGGAGGTGGCGGCCAGGGACAAGGACGGCACGGACCACACGCTGCATGTCGGCTTCGACGGGCAGGTGCGCGAGCGGCCCCGGCCGTGATGTCCTGGTCGTAACGGCGCGACGGCGTGCAACCGAACGCCGGCCGGCGCGTCCTCCGCTCAGGAGCCCGAGACGAAGGACGTGGCATGGAACCGATGAAGCCCATGGAACCCATGAAACCGATGGAACCCATGAAACCCATGAAACCCATGGAGCCGATGAAGGGCGCCGAGCCCTGGTGGCCGGAGGATCTCGGATCCCCCGCCTCCAGCGGCGCGCAGAACGGGATGAAATACGCCTTCTTCCCCGACAAGCAGCGTCTTCTGGTCGAGCGCGACGGCAGCGTCTCGACCTACGACAGCGGCGACCACCGCATCGGCGGCGTGGCCCAGGCCAATGGCGGGTCGGTCACTTTCACGAGCCAGAACGGCGAGGTCGACCTCGGCTCTCTCAAGAAGGTGGGCTGAAGCCCTTGCGCCCTCCTCCCGGTCCGTTAACTCCGCAGCTGAGCAGGACCGGGAGCAGGACGTGAGCGAGCGGATCGACCTCATCGCGCAGGACGGCACCACGGCGTCCCTCTCCACCCACGGGGCGGAGCCGGTCTCGTGGACCGTCGGCGGCCGGGAGTACCTGTGGAGCGGCGATCCGGCCCACTGGAACCGCCATGCCCCGTGGCTCTTCCCGGTGGTCGGGGCCTCGGCGGGCGGCGCGGTCACGGTGGCGGGGCGCCGCTACCCGATGGGGCAGCACGGCTTCGCCCGCGATCTGCCGTTCACGGTCGTCGAGCGTTCCGCCGATGCGGTGGTGCTGCGCCTGACCGACGGCCCCCGGACCCGCGAGCACTATCCCTTCGCCTTCCGCCTCGACGTGGCGGCGCGCCTGCGCCCGGCGGGGCTCGACCTCGCGGTCACGGTGGCCAATCCCGGCGAGGAGCCCCTGCCTTACGCCCTGGGCTTCCACCCGGCCTTCCCCTGGCCCTTCGCGGGCGGCGAGCGGGGCAAGGACGGCGGCTACGCGGTTGAGTTCGAGGCGGCCGAGCGGCCTTTCGCACCCAAGGTCGGCGAGGGCGGCCTGCTCCTGCGCGACGAGCAGCCGGTGCCGCTGGAGGGCACCACCCTGCCCCTCGACCCCGCGATCTTCACCGAGGCCTTCGTCCTGCGCGATGCGAAGAGCCGGATGATGCGCTTCACCGGACCGGGCGGGAGCGCGATCCGCATGGCGATGGAGGATTTCCCGCACCTCGCCATCTGGACCAAGCCGACCGCGCCCTTCCTCTCCCTCGAATGTTGGACAGGCCATGCCGACTGGGCGGGATTCGCGGGTGAACTGAGGGAGCGGGAGTCGCAGCGCCTGCTGGCTCCCGGCGCGGAGGCGCGCCACGGCGTGCGCCTCGACGTGGAAGGCTAGGGCATCGTGCGCGTCTGGGTGGCGCGGCCGGAGCCGGGGGCGACGCGCACGGGCGCGGCGCTGGCCGGGCGCGGCCACGCGCCGCTCCTCGCGCCCGTGCTGGCGATCCGCCCTCGCGCGGAGCCGCCACCGGCGGGGCCCTTCGACGGGATCCTCCTCACCAGCGCCCAGGCCGCGCCCGCCGTGGCGGCGGACCTGCGGGGCGTGCCGGTCTTCGCCGTCGGCGCGCGGACGGCCGGCGCGGCCCGGGACGCCGGGCTCGGGCCGGTGATCGAGGGACCGGGCGACGCTGCCGGCCTCGCCGCCCTCGTCGCCGCGCGGCTCCCGACGGGCGCGAGGCTCCTCCACGTCGCCGGGGAGGATCGCAAGGCGGAGCCGGCGGCGAGCCTGGGGCAGGCGGGATTCGCCCTCGTCACCCACGTCGCCTACGGCGCGCGGGCCCTGCCCCACCTGCCCCGGGAGGCCGGTGACGCCCTGGGCCGGGGCGCCCTGGACGCCGCGCTGCACTTCTCCCGGCGCAGCGCCGCGACCGCCCTCGCGCTCAGCGATGCGGCGGGGCATGGCGGAGCTTTCCGGGCGCTGGAACATTACTGCCTGTCCGCCGATATCGCGGAAGCCCTGGAACAGGCGGGCATCCGGGTCCATTTCGTCGCGGCACAGCCGCGCGAGACGGCGTTGCTCGACGGGCTTGCCCGATGAGCGGCGGACCGCCAAACGCATCAGGCCGCCCTCGCCGGAAACGGCGGCGCGGTGATAGGGAAACGGGCCGTCGCGCAGGCGCGTCGGCCGAGACGCCGAGAGTGGAGGATTGGCCCGTGACGCCAGCGCCCAGCGACGCAGACAAGCCCACCTCCGGGCCGACCGGCGCCAAGCCCGACCAGAATAAGCCCGACCTGAACAAGGCCGACGCGTCGCGCAGCGCCCAGGCAGGATCGGGCCTCCCCGGCAAGGACGGCGCGGCGAAGCCCGCCTCCGGCGCCCCCGTTACGCCCGCGTCGTCTGCGGCCTCCAAGACGGCGGCTCCCGGCGAGGCCGCGAAGCCCGCCACGACGACCTCCGGGACCATCGCAGGCCAGGGGCCCTCGGTGTCGTCGAGCCTGTCGACCGCCGCCGGGGCGAAGGCGGAGCCGCCGAAGCCTGCCGCCTCCGGCCCGGCCGGTCTCTCCTCGTCCATCCCGGCCGGATCCGGCGCCCCGAAGGCCGAGCCGCTGAAATCCAGCGTCGAGCCGACCGGCGCCAAACCCGACACAGGCAAGCCTGACGCGACCAAGCCCGACGCAGCCAGAGGTGCCGGCACGGACGCGCGTCCCGGCGGCCCGGCCGGGCCCGTCGGCAATGCGGCTGTGACCGCCGGGCCGATCCTCGACCTCAAGGCCACCCGCGTCCCCGACGCGCCGACGAAGGACGCGTCCAAGGAGACCGCGAAGGACGCGGCCAAGCCGGCGCCCGCGCCGGCCGCCGCCACCACACCCGGCCAGTCCAAGCCTGCGGGCTCCGTGCCCTCGGCCGGGACGAGCCCCGCCGCGGCGGCGGCGGCGCGTGGGCCCGCGGCCGCGGCCACCCTCCAGCAGGCGGGGACGACGGGCGGGGGCAAGTCCGACGCGTCCAAGCCGGACGCCCTGAAGTCCGACGCGTTCAAGAGCGACCCCACCAAACCCCAGGCGCCCGGCTCCGAGACGCGCAAGGCCGGCACGGCCTCCGCCGCGCCGGGCCTCCAGGCCGCACCCGCGACGACCGGCGGGAAATCCGGGGCGGGCTTCGGCTCCGTCGCGGCGGCCGGCCTCCTGGGCGGCGTGATCGGCGCCGGGCTGCTCTTCGCCGTCGAGAAGGCCGGGATCGTCGGCGGCGCCGGGCCGGGAGCCGCCTCCGACCCGAAGGTCACCGAGCAGATCGCCGTCCTCGACAAGCGCATCGGCGCGCTGGCGCCCAAGGACGCCCTCGCCACCCTCGATTCCCGCGTTGCCGCCGCCGAGGCGAGCGCCAAGCAGGCGAGCGAGAAGGCCGCCGGCGCCGGGCAAGGCGCCGCGCAGGCGGCGGTGCCCGCGGACCTCGCCGCCAGGCTCGACAGCCTCGACCAGCGGGTCTCGGCCCTGCAGGAGGAGCCCGGCCGCGAGGGCGGACCCACCGGGACCAGCGCCGCGCAGGTGGAGTCGGCCCGGCAGATCTCCGAACTCGACACCCGGCTGAAGGCCCTGGAGGGCAACGCGGGCAACGGGAATGCCGGAGCCGGCGCCGACGCCGCCAAGGAAGCCGCCACTCAGGCGGCCACTCAGGCCGTCAAGGAGGCGAGCCAGGCGACGTCCAAGCAGATCGCCGCCCTGAAGGACGAGGTGCAGGCCCGAACCCAGCAGAACACCGAGGCGGTGACGGCCCTCGGCCAGAGGCTCGACGGCCTGCAGAAGTCCCTCGACGAGCGGGTGAAATCCGCCACCGAGTCGGCGCAGGCGGCCTCCGAGGCGAGCCGCAAGGCGGCCGAGGCCAGCCAGAGCCAGGCGGCGGAGGCGTCCAAGGCCGTCGATCGCAAACTCGCGGAACAGGGCGACAGGATCGCCGCCCTCGACAAGGGGCTGGCCGACCGGGCGCCCGCCGCGACGGTGCAGGCGGCCCTGCGGGTGGTGGTGGCCGACCGGATCGCCTCCGCGCTCGCGAGCGGCGCGCCCTATGCCGAGCCGCTGGCAAGCCTGACCAAGCTCGATCCGCAGGCCCAGGATCAGGCGTCGGCCCTGGCCCCCTTCGCGGAGAAGGGTGCGCCGACCGCCGGCCAGCTCGCCGGGACCTTCCGGGGCATCGCGGCCTCCATCGCCCAGGCGCGGCAGGCGGCCAAGACCAAGTCGGCCCAGGAATCGGGTGATTTCCGCACGAAGCTCCTGAGCATGGCCGACGGCCTCGTCCAGGTGCGCAAGGTCGATGCCGGCAGCCCCGCCGAGGGGACGGCAGCCGCGCCCGAGGAGGCCGTGCAGGCGGCCCTCGACCGGGGCGACCTCGCCGCCGCCGCCTCGGCCTTCGAGGCCCTGCCGCCCGAGGCCAAGGCCCAGGCCGGCGACTTCGGCAAGACGCTGGCGGCGCGGGCTAAGGCGGCCCAGGCCGCCGGGTCGCTCACCGCCTCGGCCTTCGGGGCGCTGCCCGCCTCGGGTCCCTCGCAATGATCGCCAGCCGGCCTCGCCCCGCGGCCGGCCGCCCGACCCCGTCGGCGTGGGGGGCTTCCCGCCCCGCGCCATCCCGCACCCGCGGCGGCGTCCCGGCCGTCGCCAGGAGAGACTGACGCAATGTGGCGCGCCCTCGCCTACCTCGTGCTGCTGGCTGTCGCCGCCTTCGGGGCGGTCTGGATTGCCGACAGGCCCGGCACTGTCACGGTGGTCTGGAACGGCTATCAGATCGGCACCAGCCTCTCGCTCGCCATCGTCGGGGTGATCGCGGCCGCGATCGTGCTCGGCCTCGTCTGGGCGATCCTGCGCGGCGTCATCAACCTGCCCGAGGCGCTGGTGCGCGGCTCGGCCGAGCGGCGCCGGAGCAAGGGCCTGTCGGCCCTCTCGCGCGGCATGGTCGCGGTGGGCTCGGGCGATCCGCTGGCCGCCCGCCGCTACGCCAACGACGCCGAGCGGCTGCTCGGCGCCGAGCCCCTGACCCTGCTTCTCAAGGCCCAGGCCGCCCAGATCTCCGGGGACCGCGACGGCGCGGAGCAGGCGTTCCGGGCCATGGTCGACGATTCCGAGACGCGGGTGCTCGGCCTGCGCGGCCTCTTCGTGGAGGCCCGGCGCCGGGAGGACGAGGAGGCGGCCCGCGCCTACGCCACCGAGGCGGCCCGCCTCGCGCCGAGCGTGACCTGGGCCAACGACGCGGTGCTGGAGGCCCATTGCGCCGACACCGACTGGGCGGCCGCCCTGGAGACGGTGGAGCGGCGCGCGTCCCTCGGCCTCATCGACAAGGCGCAGGCCAAGCGGCAGAGGGCCGTCCTCCTCACCGCCATCGCCCGGGAGCGCGAGGCCGGGGAGCCGGAGGCGGCCACCACCCGGGCGCTGGAGGCGATCAAGCTCGCGCCCGGCCTCGTCCCCGCCGCCTGCCTCGCCGGACGGCTGCTCGCCCGCCGCGGCGACCTCAAGAAGGCCGCCCGGGCCGTCGAGGGGGCGTGGCGGATCAATCCGCATCCCGATCTCGCCAAGGTCTACCTCAACCTGCGCACCGGCGATTCCGTCCGCGACCGCCTCACCCGCGCCGAGACCCTCGCCAAGCTCTCGGCTTGGGACCCCGAGGCGCGTCTCGCCGTCGCCCAGGCGGCGCTGGACGCCCGCGAGTTCGCCCGCGCCCGTGAGGCGCTGCAACCCCTGCTGGCCGACCGCCCGACGGCGCGCACCTGCCTGACGATGGCGGCCATCGAGGAGGCCGAGCACGGCGCGCAATCCGGCCGGACGCGGGAATGGTTCGCCCGGGCCGCCCGCGCCCCGCGCGACCCGATCTGGATCGCCGACGGCGTCGCCTCGGAGACCTGGGAGCCGGTCTCGCCGCTGACGGGACAGCTCGACGCCTTCGTGTGGCAGGCGCCGCCGAGCGCCATCGGCGTATCCCCCGAGCCGGAGCCCGCCGAACCGCTGGAGACCCCCGCTCTCGTCCCGGCGCGGGCTCAGGCCGGCCCGGACCCCATGGGGCTCAAGCCCGTCGAGATCGCAGCCGGCGCCCCCGTGCCGGCCGAGCCGAAGCTCGTCGGGGTCAAACCGGCCGACCTCAAGCCGGTGACGGCAGGAGCGACTGCGAAGGGCGACACCTCGGCCCCGGACCCCGTTTCGGCGGGCATGGCGGCGGCGGCCCTCCCGGTCCCGGAGGGCCCCGTGGCGCTCGGCGCGCCGCCCCGCGAGACAGCGCCGCGGTCGGTGAAACTTGTACCCTGACCCAAACGTCGCCACTTCTAGACAACGCGTCATCGTCCCCGCTACCGTCCGCCCCTCCCCGGGGCGGACGCTCTGCCGGCCGGGTGGGCGGGTAGGGAGTGAGCCATCGTCGCCCATCGTGCCAAGAACGAACCGAAGAGCGGTTCCAAGGCTGACCTCAAGTCTGGTCCCAAGGTGGGGTCCAAGGCAGCTCCCAAGCCAGCTTCCAAGGGCGGTCCGAAGGGTAGTCCCAAGGACGGCGCCAAGCGCGTGGCGAAGGCCGCTCCGAAGGGCGGTCACAAGGCCGCGCTGAAGGCGGGCATCCCGGCCGCGCCGCGCCGCGCCCCCCCGCCAGAACTCCATCCCGACGACGGGGACGAGCCCCGGCGTCAGGTCGGCGTGCTGCCGATCCGGCGCGGGCGCGACGGCGCGGTCAAGGTCCTGCTGGTCACGTCGCGGGAGAGCCGCCGCTGGGTCATTCCGAAGGGCTGGCCGATGAAGGGCCGCAAGCCCTTCGAGGCGGCGGCCCAGGAGGCCTACGAGGAGGCGGGCCTGCGCGGCGTCGTCGGCAAGCGGCCGATCGGCTACTACCTGTACGAGAAGCGCCTGAAGAACCTGGACGCGGTGACGTGCCAGGTGAAGGTGTTCCCCTTACGGGTGCGCAAGCAAGTGAAGCACTTCCCCGAGGAGAGCCAGCGCGAGCTGCGGTGGTTCACGCCCCTGGAGGCCTCCGAGTCCGTCAAGGAGCCGGGCCTCGCCGCGATCATCCGGGCCGCCCTCCAGCGCCCCGGCGCGATCGACCCGGCCCAGGAACCCTGACCGGGAACGCGGATCGCCCGTTGCCAAGCCGGCGTCGATCCGTTATGGCCCCTCTCGCGCGACGGACACGCCCCCAACCGGGCCTCCATCGCCCCGCACTCCCGAGGGGGTGCCGGATGCTGCGGTAGCTCAGTGGTAGAGCACTTCATTGGTAATGAAGAGGTCGAGAGTTCAATCCTCTCTCGCAGCACCAGCAAATTCAACGACTTAGCTCACATACTGCAACCCAAGATTTGATCCTGGGTTGCAATGGGGTTGCAGATCCCAAGCTGATTTGATCACGCGTTCGTGATTGAGCAGCGGGCAGGATCCCGGTGGGGCAGTCAGAACACACCGTGAACGGGATGGCCCTGTAATGGCCAGAGGAGCCCGCTGGCGGCTATGAGCCGTTTTGAGCCGCTACGCTCCCGAAAATTGGCCCATCGCCGCTGGTGACTCGTTTTTTGGACTCAGCGGACCCTTATGTGGCTTTGTCCGCCTCGGCAGGGGCGAGGAGGAACACGTCCACCGCTGCGCCGGGCATCGCGGCTACCGTGCGGAGGTCGCTGGCGTTTGGCGCCTCGAACGCGGTTCCGGCCGAGGCGATGAACCCGCCGAAGTCCGGCGTCACTAGTCCGTCGGCCGGGTCCCACCGCACGGTTTTGGCGATCACCACCACCATGGCCGTCACCGGCCCGCCGGGGAGGTCTCGGAGACGGACTCCAACCGGCCCGTCCAAGGCGTCGTCGTCAAAGTGCTGGCGGCCGACATTGACGAGCTTGGGGCAGTGTGAGGGGAGGGTCATGCGGCGGCCCGGCGCTTCGTTTTGACCTGCCGGGCGCGGGCCCGTTCGGTGGTGGCGGCGTTCACAGCGGCCAGCGACGCCGCGCGATCCGCGCGGGCGGCGGCATCGCGGGCCTGAGCCTGCCGAGCCACCTCGGCCTCAAGGGCGGCCACCACGGTAGCGCGGCCGTCAGCCTTCGCCAGTACGGTGAGCACGTCCCCGGCAACGTCACCTAGGCGCTCGGCCATGACGCGGGCGACCGCTGCCGCCGGACCCTGCCGGGCCTGTAGGGCATCCTCCCGTTCGATGCGGGCGGCCTCGGCTTGCGCGTCGAGGTGCGCTTGCCGGGCGGCTTTCTTGGCCTGGTATTCCGCATCGTTTGCTAGTTCGGCTTTCGCCTCGCGCTTGTCCAAGTGGTTTTTCGCGCGCTGCAACCATCCCTTTTTGACCATGACTATGCCTGTGCTTTCAGTTGCGCCGCGACTTCCGGCAGGTGGTGCGAGATGATCGCCCGGTGTGTGAGGTTGCCGCCGGAGCGGAATGGATTGGGCCCACTGGCGAGGGCCTGAGCATGAGCGCGGGCGTCGGCGGCATCCCGTGCGCGGGTCGAGGCGACGAGTTGCGCGGCGGCGGCGGTCTTTCCGGTCCAGCCGGTTCCGGCGGTGGTCGCGGGAGCCTCGGGGACGGGAGCGGGCCACCGGCCGACTTCCCGACGCATCCACTCGTCGAACGGCTCGACGCGATCCGGGGCGTGGCGGATGGCGATGCGGCCGGTCTCGGGATCGATCTCCGCAAGGGATTGCGCGACGAGGTTCATCCGCTGCACGGCGGCGGGGTCGGCGGCTCGGCCGAGACCGGTCGCCATGGCCTGGATCGCCCCGGCAAACTCGACGTGACTGGCACTCATCGGGCGGCCTCCGCTCGACGGAGGGCGGTCTCGGCGCGCTTCCGGCGGGCGTCGAGGTTGGAGCGTGGGGCGTCCGGCCTCAGTTGGCCGAGGGAGACGAGGCCGTCCCCGACAAGGCGCCGGATGAGATCGGAGCGGGTTTCGCGGTTGCGCGTCGCGACGCGATCAATCGCGCGGGCGAGGGTGTCCGACGCGACGAACGCGACGGTACGCCCCCCGCCCACGTCTGGCGTGGTCGTGGTCATTGATGGTCCTGAGTGGTGGGGGTAGGCGGCGCTAAGATGTCCGGCAGTTCAGCGGGACAGAGGCACGTTCACCATCGAACGTGATAAACGCATTGTGCCGGAACAGTAGCACTTTCGGTCTACGGTGTCAACAATACTCTCAAACACCTTTACATGCGTAGACACGTCTACATGCCGGAAGGACTTGAGTCCGGCATGTTGCGGCTCATGTTTCATCTCAGCGGCGCAGGAAGACGGCCAAGAGACCGCAGAACACCAGGGTCGCGATCCAGTACCAACCGACCCAAGGGGACGGGAATTTGTTGATCGTCCGCGCCGTGTGGCGGGCGCCGAGGAAGAGCCTGTAGATCACGAAGGCGCCACAGGCTGCGAGCCAAGCGATGAAGAGGATGTTGATCAGCACAGGTCGTCGCTCTCCAAGGGCTGTAGGAAGGCCTCGACCACCTCATCATCCGGCATGGTGGTCGTCGTCGGAGGCGAAGCCGACAGGGACATCGACAGCGGTCCAAGCTCGTCGTCTGGATCACCTTCCATCCGACCATCACGGACCAAGGCCTCACGCGCGATGCACTACCTTTACACCTTCACCGACATCTACCGGGTTGAGGTACGGGGTTATCTTAAAGGGTTAGGGGGTCAAAATGACCACCCTCAGCCGGTCAAAATGACCACCCTCAGGGGGGTCAAAATGACCACCCTAAAACCATGCTGAACCCTGTTCAGGGTGGTCAAAATGACCACCCTCAGAATGGGGGGTTCAGCCAATCCGCGACCTGTGAGCGAACTACCGCAGGCACCTCATCGGGGGTGCGATCACGCAACTGCCGGGGGAGATCGCGCATGAAGCCGACCGCCAGACGGTCCCCGAGCTTGTCGATCACGTAGGCGACGGTTTCCGGGTCCACGAAGTGCCCACTGGTGAGGAACATGCCCCTCACGGTGTCGAGTTCGATGGTCTCGGTCGCGACGGGGGCGGCTCGCTGCACGCCTCGATCTGGGACCGCTGCCTGAACAGGTGCAGGCCTCACGGGCTCAGGCTCCAAGGCCGGAACGACAACCAGGTCCTGCGGGGCGTCGTCAGTCTCATCCTGCGGGGCGTCGGATTGCGCCCGCCATGCGGCCGTCATGTCGGGAAGCGCGAGGGTGCGAGACCAGACGGGGACGTAGGCGTTGGCGGCCACCCGGCCTTTCACCTTCCGAGCCTTGCGGGTGAACCACCCTGCCTTCACGAGCGCACTCAGGGAGCGCCGGACTGTCTTCTCGCCCATCCTCGTGGCGTAGGCGATCAATTCCACCGGGGGGCGAGAAGTGCCCTCGGCCTTGTTGAAGTGGTCTAGCAGTGCATCGGCCACGATCTTGGCCGAGATCGGCAAGGCCTTGTCAAACCTGAGGGCACGCAGAAAATCCATTTTCCTGGCGTGGATTTCTGCGCCCGTCTCTTGGCGTTTCGGGGGGTCGTTACCATCTTTCATTTGTCTGAACTTGTCCTTGCCCCGGTCTCCGTCCACGGAGGTCGGGGCTTTTTGTTTGAGGGGTGGCGGGCATCCGCTTTTCGGATCGGATCTGCCCCTTTAATTTCTTGAAATTTAGCGGTGCTATCCCGTTGTTCGGCATGGATGATTGCCGATGTACGGTGAAGCCTGTCCGCTTTTTCCGATTTAATTTGCTCTTTTTAGGGTGATTGGTGGGAGAAGTTACAGGACTACGCCGCCACGACTTCCTCCTCCTCGCACCCCACCGCCTTGTCGAGGAAGGTCATCACGACAGCCCGGCCATCCGGATGCGCCATCATCCGGGCAAAGGCCTCGCCCCTGGCCGCTGGTGAGGCTGGGTCCTCTCCGGCCTCTACAACCTGTTGCCGAACCCGCGCTTGGAAGGCTTCCACGAGAGCGGCCAAGGTGAGGCGCCCTTTGATCCTCTCCCGATGTCGGGACTGCTTTTCCGCGTTGGTGAGTGCCACGTCTTGATCTCTTCTCTGGTTACGAAACCGAGACGTGAGAAGTTCAGGCGGCACTACAAAGCCCGTGCCGTAACCGGAAGAATTCAAGGGGCGGTCGATCACCGGAGGCATGGGGGCCCAAACCGCCGCCGTGCTGCTCCGTGGCGAGATGGTCGAAGGCTCCGGTGGGAGGGGCTTGACGACGGGCTCCGCTGATTTACTCTACAACGTATAAGAAACGGAGATGCCTCATCATGCTGGCGAAATTCCACGAAATGGTCCTGCGCGCGGTACGGCAACTCGGACCCGACTGCCGCGCGAACGAGATCCAGGCCGAGCTCACCCGCATCATCGGAAAGGAGCAGTCCTTCGGGGCCGTCTTCACCACCTTGGACCGCCTCGACGCCAAGCGGTTCGTGAAATGGGAGAAGGGCGAGCCGGAAGCGCGGAGGGGAGGCCGAGCGCCTCGCCTCTATACGATCACCGCAGACGGGGTGCTGGCCCTGAACGAGGCAACCAGGATCAGCCTAGCTGCTCAACAACCAGGGAATGGTTCCTACGGGCCGGGCATTGCGGAAGGAGTAGCATAATATGCGATCCAACATTTCGCCCATACAGGCACTTTGTATCGCAATGTTCAGGCAAATATTCGCATTTTATCAAGCAAAATACGTCCTATGCACGAATATACTAGTAATATTATACTTGTCTTTGATAGGTTTGGGAACATTTACGATAATAAATCGCGGAGTTGATGATTATTACATAATTCCTTCCGCAATGATATTTAATTCATTCACCTATATATCGTTTTTTATGATGATGCATAAATATAGAAAAGGATGGCGTATCAGATTATCGATGATGTCTGAGGTAAAAAAGGGAGCTATCCTCGACTGGCTTTTGCCGCCTGGCGAAGTGGATCACCGGATCATCGAGCTTGAGGAGGGGCGGGACCGCTGGACGGCCAAGTACGGCCCGAAGCGGGCCGAGTGGCTGTACGTCTGGCAGTCGCTCGTCACGGTCGCGCTGTTCTGGTTCGACCGGGTGGTGGTGAAGTTCTTGGTCCGGCGCTCCTAATGCCCAGCCAGTATCAGGAAGGCGGCGAGGATAACCCCGCCGCCTTTTTTGTTGCTCAGACTGTCTCCGGCATCATGTCGTTGGCCTGGTGTTCCCAAGTCTCGGAGATGTGCCGCTGGCTCATCGCCGCGATCTCGGCGGGCGACTTGTCGTAGCCGTGGATGGTCTGGTGGATGTGGAAGCTGCTACCGGCCGCGCCACCGCTACCGCCACCGATCCCCGCAGGACGGGGCGGGGGAGCCGGAACCTTGCGGATCATGGCCCGCGCCGCCTCTGAGGGTGGGGCCGCATCATCCTCCGCAATCACGGACTTGCCGCGCCCCGCCTTCGCCTTCTCGGCCAGGGCACCGGAGGCGCCGAGGTAGTCGTGATACCGTTGCGCCGCCTCGGCCGTGTTGAACTGCGTGTGGATGTGGCCCCCCGTCGAGCGGGAGGACGGGTTCAGGTACTCGTCTATGACCCGGTACTGGCTGGCGTCGAGCCCGGCCGCCGCGAGCTTCGCCCGCATGGCAGTGGCGGCTTCCTGCGACCGGCTCGCATCCTTCAACACCGTGTCGAAGGCCAGCCCTGCGGCGTGCTTCGATCCGGTGCCCTGGTGATAGCGGTCGTTGAAGGCCGTGAACCGCGCAACGCCGCCGGGGAGATCGTCCTGCGCCTGCCGGGCGAGGTCGGTCACGCCCTGCGCCACGGCGCCGCCCGCGATGGCCTCAAAGGACTTGAGCCGAAGGCCCTCGAACTGCTCCCGGCCTGCGACCGTGCCGCCCGCCCCATTCGGGGTGAACCCACGGTAGTGGCCGAACCGCTCGCGGATCGCGCGTTCCTTGTCCGCCGGGCGCTCATAGTTGCGCACCAGGGCGCCGATCATCTCGCCGGGGTCGTTGCCCTGTAGGGCGCGCCAGGTGGGGGCGTATTCCGGCCTGGTCTTCATCTCCCAAATGGCGGCGCGGGTCTGTTCCGAGACCGTCATGTCCTTCGGGAGCTTGCCGAACTGCGCCCTGATCCTCTCGGCCCGCTGGGGGTCCCACTGGACGATGCCTTGGGACATGTGGGTGCGGTCCCAGTGGTGGTCCCGAGGGTTCGCCAGGGACTCGCCCGACATGTTCGCGACGAGGGCACGGGCCGCCGTCTCGGATAGACCGGCCTCACGGGCGGCCTTGAACGCCTCTTGCTGGTTGGCCGCGAGGGCGCCACGGGCGGCGGTGCCGGGACCACTGCCAATCCCGCCGGGGACGGTGAAGTATCTCTTGCCGTACTTCTGCGCCGGGTCGTTGGGATCGATCGGTGAGCCCGAGCCGTAGCCGCCCGATCCGCCGCCGAATGCCGAGGCCGCCGCGCCCGTGAGTGCCGGGTCGAGGCCACCGAGCCGGGTCCGGTTGCCGAGCCTGTTCATCTCCCGCCGGAGATCGTCCACCGCTACCGAGGTGCGATCCGGGGCGCCGTCCCGGACACCGAGACCCCGCCGGGCCCGGTCGAGGAAGCCGTCACCGAGGTCCTGGCCGTGCTCCCGCCACTCGCGGGCCCCGCCGACATCACCGGAGAGGTTGGCGGGCTGGATCAAACCGCGCCAATCGCCATCGGTGAGACTCTGGGGCTGGACCACCGCCCCATTGGGGAAGAGCTTGCGTGCAAGCTCCGGGTCGCGAGCGGCCAAAGACTTCCTGATGTCCTCAAGGTCGGCCATCGGGTTCGATGGGGGCTTGGCTTCCGCCCCACCACCGTCGCCGTAGATCCGGGAGGCAAGGCCGGGGTCCAGGGCCTCCACCAGGGCCTGGCCGATGCCCTTCGACGTGTCGGGGGCCTTCAGGGCGCCGTACTCGTTGGCGGCGTCCGCGAGACCGTAGAGCCCGAACAGTCGGCCCAAAGCGGCGAGCTTGCCGCCCTTCGCACCGACCGCACCAGCGGCGGCACCGGCTGCGCCAGCGCCCACTCCGGCACCAGCCGCGCCACCGACGACGCCGAGGCCCTTCATCACCTTCCAAGCCGCCCCCGCCGCGAAAGCGAGACCGAGGAGGGCCGATCCCATGGCGCCGATCACCGAGACGAACGGGGCGATGACCACCAAGGCCATGCCGAACCCGAGAACCTGAGCCGTGAGACGGCCGAGCTTTTCCGGGTTGGAGTCGCCCCCGGTGAACATCTTGGCGACGCCGAGGATCGATCCGACGACATCGCGGATGCCCTCCCCAAAGCCCTTCGCGGCGGCCTTCCAGGCCTCGACGTTGCCGCCCGTGGCGTCCTTCGGATCACCGAAGAGGTTCCTGAGGAGGTCCGGCAGGGACTTCACCCCGAGGCCTTCGAGGAGGCCATCCAGCAACGCCTTGAACCGGTCGCGGAGGCCACCCTGCCGGAGCTTGCCGGTCCATTCGAGGAAGAAATCACCGGCCTCGCGCGCCATAGGCGAGATCACCTTGCCGAACTCGCCGAGGATGTTCATCCATCCCGCGCCGAACTGCTTGGCCACGAAGGTGAGCTTGAGCTTGTGGAGGGTCCAAACCTCCCCGATGGCGTCAAGCGACTTGGACTCCTTGGCGAGCTTCTGAGCCTCGCGGTAGGTCTCGGGGCCGTTGACCATGCGCCCGAACTCACCAAGCCATTCCCGGCCGGTGAAAAACCGGATGGCCTCGTTGCGTTTCTTCGGGTCCTGGATCTTGTTGAACCGCTCGAACAGGTCCGGGAGGAAGGCGTCGGGATCGGCCCTCCGAATGCGCTCCATGTTCTCGCCCGTGCCGTAGCCGAGGGATCGCATCAACTGCCGGGCTTGGTCGCCCTCCCTCCCCTTCTGGTGGGTGAGCTTCGGCATCTCGATCACGCGACCGGCGATGTAGTCGAGGAGGGAGCCGGACGCCCCGGCCTGGTTGCCGAGGGAGGTCGAGGCCGAGCCGAACGCGACCGTCCCCTCCATGCTCATCCCGAGGAGATCGCCACCGCCCGCGCCGCGCGCGAGGAAGCTGATAAGCTTCTCGGGGGTCGTGGATTGCTTGGCCGCGAGGTGCTGCATCGCGTTGGCGGCACTGGTGAGCTTCCCGAGGTCGAACGCCTCTCCCTTGGCGGTCAACAGGGTGTTCATCGTGCCGAGGGTGTCCACCACCGTCTGGAACGGCACGCCCCACGCCTCGCTCGTCTTGGTCGCGAGTTCGGCAAAGCCCTTCGCATCCTTGGCCGGGATGCCGAGCTTGGTCGCGTCGGTCCACGACTCCATGAGCTTTGAGGCGGGGACGCCAAGCGCCTCGGCGGTGGGGGCGGCCCACTGGTCCCGGAGATCGCGGGCGCTCTTGGCGTCGAGACCGCCATACTGCCGGGTGCCGATCTCGGCGCTGTCGAGGTCGGTCTCGGCCCGCAGGACGCGACGGGTCGCGGCGACGGCACCGCCCACGCCTACAGCGGCGACAGCGGCGGCGGGGCGGGCGACGCCCATCATCCCGTCCCGGCCCCGGCTCCACGCCTCACGGCCCTGCCGGATGGTGTCCCGGTGGTGCTTCTCAGTCTCGGCGGCTTCCTGGCGACGATACCGCTCCCGGAGGTTGAAGCGGTAGTTGTCGAGGCCGATGGCCCGGCGGGCGGCGGCCTCATTGTCCCTGGCCTGCCGGATCTCGGCGCGCTCCCGGTCGCGGTCGGCGGCGCGGGCCTCACGGTCCCGGCGGCGGGTCTCGTTGGCCTCGACGCGGGCCCGGCGGATGGCGGCGGCCTCGACGGCGCGGGAGGCGCGTTCAGCCTCACGGGCCTGCGCACGGGCGGCGGTCTCGCGGGCGCGGTCGGAGACGGCGGCCTCGCGGGCCTGCTCCCGCTGCATCCTCATTTGCATTTTGAAGGACCGGACGGTCGCGCTGTCGAGGGCGTTGGCGTCGTCGCGCTGCGCCTTGGCGGTTCCGGCACGATGGCGTTCGGCCTGAGCCTGGAGGCCGAGACCCCGCCGGACTGCATCGTTGGCGCGGTCCTGGCCTTTGGCGATGTCGGCACCGAAACCGGACATCTTGCCGGTCATCGCCTCGGCGGCGGCCCGCATCTTGGCGGTGAGGGCGTCGAGTTCCTTGCCGATCTGCCGGAGCTTGGTGGAGCCGCGATCCTCGACGGACACGACTGCTTTGAGTTCTGTGGTCTCTGACATTGTTGTTCCCTCCGGCTTGTAGTCGCCGGATTGCTTTGGATGGGGTGGGGACGAAAAAAGGGGTCTTTTAGGGGTGAGCTTTGTAGACGTGTCTCCCCAGACCAGGGGTGGGGTGCAATAAAAAAATCGCACCTTCTGAATGTGTACTTTTCACTGATAAGTTTCGACTTGCACAGGTGCGAGGGGCGTGCTCTCTCGCGGGGTCGAAATCTTGGGGGCTGTCGTGGTCGCTGGTGACGAAGGGGGCTGGCTCATGAGAGCCGAGGAGAAGTTGGCCGAGCTTGGACCGGGCCGGGCCGAACGTCTGCGCCTCGCCCTTGAGGAGGCGTGGGCCACGCGGGTGGTTCTCTCGTCGCTGGCCGAGGAGGCGGCGGCGGCGGATGAGGAGGCGTTGGTCGAGGCGCTGTCGAACGTGATCGACAGGCTGCATCACCGGGGGGCGAAAGCTCCGGCCGAGGATGGCGCCGAGTAGGGGGCGACGGGCGACGCCTCCCCTCCCCGCCCCGCGAGGAGGCCGACAAGGACCGCGACGACGACGATCATCACCCGGTCGAGGATGATGTGGCTCATGCGACGCGCCTCGACGGGTGCGCCGAGGTCAGCCCGCCATAGCTCCCGACGATCCTCCTCATATCCAGACTGCCGAGCCGGTTCAGAGCGCCATGGGCCTCCTCAAGCCCCGAGGCGTCGGTCTCGGCACGGGCGAGCGCCGCGCATAGGTCGGCGGCGCGGCGTCCGGCCATGATCCTGGCGACCGCCCGCAAGGCCCGCGTTCGTGCGAGCCGTTCGCAGGGGTCGAGGCCAGCGGCCCACGGGCCCCACATTTCGATTGTGCGCATGTCTTTTCTTCTCGTTGGGCCGGTCGCGGATTTTCTCGCGCGGGGGCCATTTTCGGGCTTGCGCCGGGGAGTCGTGCCGTTTTACAAAACAGTCATCGAACGTAGTCAGTTACGTAACGGGGCGAGACGGTCATGGCTCAGGGCAAATTTGTCGCCTACTACCGCGTCTCGACTAGCAAGCAGGGCCGCTCCGGCCTTGGTCTCGAAGCTCAGGAGCAAACCGTCCGCGACCGGCTGAACGGCGGGGACTGGTCTATCGTGGGGCACTTCAAGGAGACGGAGACCGGCACCGCCAAGCGGACGCGCCCGGAACTGGCCAAGGCCCTGGCGTTCTGCCGGGTCATGGGTGCCAAGCTCATCGTGGCCAACGTCTCCCGCCTCACGCGCGACCCGGATTTCATGGGGACGCTGGTCGCCGCTGATGTGGAGGTCGAGTTCTGCGACCTGCCGAACACGGATGGCCCGGTCGGCAAGTTCATGCTCCGGCAGATGCTGTCGGTTGCCGAGCTTGAGGCTGGCATGATCGCGGAGCGGACGAAGAAGGCCCTTGCCGCCGCCAAGGCGCGCGGCGTGAAGCTCGGGGGCAACCGGGGTGGGATGCTCACCACCGAGGCCAAGGCCAAGGGCGTCGCGGTCCGGCAGGCCAAGGCCAACGGGCGAGCCGCCGATCTCGCGCCGATCCTGGCCGAGATCCGGGCCGGTGGGGCGACCACGTTGCAGGCCGTGGCCGACGCCCTGAACGCGCGGGGCGTCCCGACCGCACGCGGTGGCAAGTGGTCCCCGGTTCAGGTCCAGCGAGTCGAGGAGCGGGCCTGAGAAGCACAACCTAGAGAACGGTCAAGCTTGTCCGTCGAGATCCAGCGTTCCACCACGTAGAGCACACGTTCATAGGCTTGCGGAAGGGGATAAAATCCCGTCGATCTGAGGCGACAAGGGTCGAAATCAGAATATCCACAGCGGTGGATTACCTGTGCGCGTGCGGCTCCGCGACTTGCATTTTCCGAAAGTTATTAACCATGCTGGAAGCTCATGCAGCAAAGTCGCTGCTGAAAACCAGGATGGTTTCGACATGCAAGACGACAATACCAAGCACCTCTATTGCGTCGCTGATGGTGCAATTGCCGAGGTTAGGATGGTGGGCACTGAGCCGCAGTCCGTTGAATGTCCTACGTGTGGTCAGTCCGACACCTTCAAAGATGCCGTCGCCAGCGCCCTGGGGGACCAGTTCGGCTCCATGCTGGGTGGGGCTTTCGCGGGGTCGAAGACCATCAAGGTGACGAAGAGCGCCCCGCAGGGGAGGTGGCGCCTCGCGTAGTCGCCTGGGGCGGCGAAGCAATCTGAGGACCGGGATCTAGCGCCGGTCGAACCGGCGGCTGGACCGGCTCATCGTGGCCGCGTTCCGGCGGTCTCGGTCCTCTTGGCGCGCCCGATCCTGTTCAACCTGCCGGAGGTGCCGAAGCTCATCGGCCTGCCGTTCCTGTGCCCTGGCGATGTCCCGGAGGGCGTTCGCCTCGCGCGGGCTCTCATAGGCTGTCTGCGCCATAGCGGGACCTGCGAGGGCGATGGCCACAAGGGCGAGGGGCAGGGCGCGCATGGTGCTCCGACAAGTTTGGTGGACGATTTCAAAGAGCGCAGGCGGCGACGGTCCGCCTGCGATGGGACCGGCTAGGTGCGTGACGCCCCTCGGCAGTCCTTCCACTCGCGTCCCGCCTCGCGGCAGTCGAGGAAGTCGGAGAGATCTCCGACCCGGAAGCCGATCTTGCGCTCCGAGAGCTTCACGGCATCTGGGAGGGCGCCGCGCTGCCTCATCCAGCGGAGCGTCCTGAGTGGCAGACCGAGAAATTCCGCCGCGTCTTTCGTGCCTAGAACGCGGCGGCGGGCGATATCAGGCGGAAGAGATCCAAGAGTGCTCATCGATCCTCATAAGAGACGGTGGGATGCGTTACTTGCGTGCGGGTGACGACAATGCAAGTGGGCAGAATTCCCCGTTGAAAGTGAGAGCATTTGCATCTCGTAGACACGTCTACGAACGAAGAAAATTTGCGAACTATTTCAATGGCCAAATTTTTGACCTTGAAAGCCCTTCATTCACGCGGTGCGTCAGCCTGCCGCAGTTTGGGCCACCGACCTGGTAATCCGATCCGCCCATCGGTCGAGCGCGTCGCGCTTCTCCATGCTGTAGGCGTGGCGGTTGTAGGTGCCTGCTACCCCGCTGCGAGCGCCTGAGACGTGGCTCAGGACGGCCTCGACCACGATGGGCATGATGCCGAGGGCGTTCATCCCGGTCGAGACGGTCCGTCGTAGGTCGTGGAGCCCCCATTCACCCGCTGCGCCGTCGATGCGCTTGTTCAGGGCGATCTTGGAGTTGCTGAACCCCGCGAACGGCCCCTTCCCTTCCCCGAACACGAGGTCGCGCCCATCGCGCTTCTGGATCGTCGCGAGGATGTCGAGCGCTGCACCGGAGAGCGGTACCTCATGCGCGCGCCTGTTCTTCATGCGCACGGCGGGGATCGTCCAAAGTGCAGCCTGGATGTCGATCTCCGACCAACGCATGGCGGCTACCTCGCTGCGGCGTTGGCCGGTCAGGATGAGCAGACGGACGATGCGCCCGAAATCGTCGTCCCGGCACCCGTGCCAGATTGCCGCAAGTTCCGCGTCTCGCAGCACCCGGTCTCGCCGGGTCGGCACAGTCGCGGTGTTGGTGTGCTGAACGGGATTGATGTCACCCTCTACCAACCCCTCCCCTATCGCCCACACGAAGAAGGTGGAGAGGATCGAGCGTGCCCGGTCCGCCGCGTGTGGGCCGCACTCGTTTGCGATCTTGCGGTGCTGAGCCGCGATTTCGGCCCTGGTGATCTCGGAGAGCGGCCGTTCATGCAGCGGCGCCCAGTGCAGGTTGAGGTGGTTCTTCACCCCGTACACGGTGGAGGGGCGTCGTCCCTTCGCCAGCTTGTTGGCCAGGTAGGTCTCAACGAGGCTGCCGAGCGTCACGGCAGCTTGCGCAGTCGCCTCGCGCTTCTTCTTGAATGGGTCGCCACCGAGCGCGAGTTCCGAAAGGGTCTCGTTCGCCTTCTGCCGTGCGCTGCGAAGATCGATTGCGCCAGCCGACGGGGCGGCCGGTGCTAGGGTGTGGAGGTTCGAGCCCTTACCCTTCCTGGGTGGTCGGATCACCCACGTCCGCGCCCCGCTGGCGCGCAAGCGGATGCCGAAGCCCCGCACTTCCTCATCCCAGATGATGCGCTCAGCCTTCCCGGCTTTTGGGGTTAGGGTGGCGAGCATCCCTTGCGTGAGACGGACGACGTTCTCGGCTTCGGCGCGGCGGGGCATAATTTCTTCCGGTGCTGGGGGTGAATGGGGTTGCAGTGGGTTGCAAATCCACCGTCATCCCTTGCCCCGTCACTGAAGAGGTATCTGGCAATTCTCAAGTAGGTTCAGAGCAGTAGCTGCACCCCCGTCACTCCCCGTCAAAGGTGCGACAATATTGGTAATGAAGAGGTCGAGAGTTCAATCCTCTCTCGCAGCACCAGCCTAACACCACCTCACGTCTTCGACCTTCACCTGCCGGCAGGGACAGTCTCGCCCGTCGCATCCGCGCGTGCCGGTTCCGGCACGGCCGTGGTCGGGGCGCAGGCGCGCCTCGCTTGCGCCGGGGTCGCTCCGGCGGGCGGGGTGCGAGGGGCGGCCGGTCTTGCGCTCCCTGGGGATGGTGGCTACGAGTCCCGCCGGGTGATCCTGTGAGGTGCCGGGCGATTCGCGGCCGATTGCGTGAGGCGCAGGGTCCGGGGCGATGCGCCGGCCGGTCCCCTCTGAGGGGGCGATGCGAGAGCGTCGCGCCGTCCGGCGAGCGTTTCTTCACATCCGGACCGGTTGCGTCGCTTGAGGAGACGGCTGCTTCTCCAGCGCAGACAGAAGGCATGCGTCGTACAACACCATGAAAGCAGTCATCCTCGCCGGCGGTCTCGGCACGCGCCTTTCCGAAGAAACCGAGTCCCGGCCCAAGCCGATGGTCGAGATCGGCGGACGGCCGATCCTCTGGCACATCATGAAGATCTATTCGTCGTTCGGCATCAACGACTTCGTAGTCTGCCTCGGCTACAAAGGCTACCAGATCACCGAATTCTTCGCGAACTACTATCTGCACCTGAGCGATGTGACGATCGACATCGGCAGGAACTCGGTCGAGGTGCATCAGACCCGGGCCGAGGATTGGCGCATCACCCTCGTCGATACCGGCGCCGAGACGATGACCGGCGGCCGCCTCAAGCGGGTGCGCGATCAGGTCGGCGACGGGGATTTCTGCATGACCTACGGCGACGGCGTGTCGGATGTCGACATCGGCGCCCTGATCGCGTTCCACCGCCGCGAGGGGCGCGATGCCACGGTGACGGCCGTGCGGCCTCCCGGCCGGTTCGGGGCGCTGGCCATCGAGGGCACCCGCGTCGACGGCTTCATCGAGAAGCCGCAGGGCGACGGCAGCTGGATCAACGGCGGCTTCTTCGTGCTCTCGCCCAAGGTGATCGACCGGATCGCCAACGACCAGACCACCTGGGAGCGGGAGCCGCTGGAAGGGCTCGCCCGGGACGGGCAACTCTCCGCCTTCTTCCACGAGGGCTTCTGGCAGCCGATGGATACCCTGCGGGACAAGCGCTACCTCGAGGATCTCTGGGCCACGCAACAGGCCAAGTGGAAGCACTGGTGATCCCGTGGAGGCGCCGGTGACCCCCTCTCCCGGCTTCTGGGCCGGCAAGCGTGTCCTGTTGACCGGCCATACCGGCTTCAAGGGGGCGTGGTGCGCCCTGTGGTTGCAGCGGCTCGGCGCCGTGGTCCACGGGCTGGCCCTCCCGCCGGAGGACGGCGCGGTCCTCTGGGACGGCCTCGGCCGCCCCGGCGGCGAGCATCTCGGCGACATCCGGGACCCGGCCGTCGTGGCCGAGGCCTTCCGCGTGGCCTCTCCGGAGATCGTGCTGCACCTCGCCGCCCAGGCCCTGGTCCACCCCTCCTACGACGATCCGGCCACCACCTTCGAGACGAACGTCATGGGCCTCGTGCGGGTCCTCGACGCGGCGCGCCGGACCCCCTCCGTGCGCGCGGTGGTCAACGTCACCAGCGACAAGTGCTACGAGAACCGCGAGCAGCTCTGGGCCTACCGCGAGACCGAGGCGATGGGCGGCTCCGATCCCTACAGCGCCAGCAAGGGCTGCGCGGAGCTGGTGACGGCCTCCTACCGCCGGTCCTTCTTCAAGGACCCGGACGGGCCGTTCCTCGCCTCCGGCCGGGCGGGGAACGTCATCGGCGGCGGCGACTGGTCCGGCGACCGGCTCCTGCCGGACTGCGCCCGCGCCTTCCAGGCCGGGGAGGCGGTGATGATCCGCAATCCCCTCGCCACCCGCCCCTGGCAGCACGTGCTGGAGCCGATTTCGGGCTATCTCGTCCTGGCCGAGGCGCTCTACCGGCGCGGCGCGGACGCCGCCGAGGGCTGGAATTTCGGGCCCTCCGACGAGGATGCCTGGACCGTCGGGCGCGTGGTCTCCCGCGTGACCGATCTCTGGGGCGAGGGCGCCGCCTGGAGGCAGGACGACGCCGCCTGGGCCAAGGAGGCGATGCTGCTGCGGGTCGATGCCACCAAGGCACGGGTCCGCCTCGGCTGGCGGCCCCGCCTGGCGGTCGACGACGCCCTGGCCTGGACCGTCGAGTGGTACAAGGTCGTGAGGGATGGCCGCCCGGCCCTCGCGATCACGACCGAGCAGATCGCGCGCTACGAGGCCCTTGCGCAGGACGCGGCCGGGGCCGCCCCTCTCCCCCCGACCGCGGCTGCGCGCGCAGGAGCCGGAAGGACATCGTCATGACAGGCTGTTGCCGGTTCTGCAGCGCGCCGCTGCGGGTGACCTTCGCGAATCTCGGCATGTCGCCGATCTCGAACGACTTCGTGTCCGCGGCGAACGCCCAGGCCATGGAGCCCTTCTACCCGCTGCATGCCTATGTCTGCGAGGAGTGCTTCCTCGTCCAGCTGATCGATGTCGAGAAGGCCGAGAACATGTTCTCGGACGAGTACCTCTACTTCTCGTCCTATTCCGAATCCTGGTTGCGGCACGCCAAAGCCTATGCCGAGGGCACGATCGCGCGGGAGAAGCTCGGCCCGGACTCCCTCGTGGTCGAGATCGCCTCGAACGACGGATACCTGCTGCAGTACTTCAAGCAGGCGGGCGTCCCGGTCCTCGGGGTCGAGCCCACGGCCAACACGGCGAAGGTCGCGCTGGAGGAGCGCGGCGTGCCGAGCGAGGTCGCCTTCTTCGGCCGGGAGACGGCGACCCGCCTCGTAGCGCGCGGCGTGCGGGCGGACGTGATGGCGGCCAACAACGTGCTGGCCCACGTGCCCGACATCAACGACTTCGTCGCCGGCTTCCGCATCCTCCTCAAGCCGGAGGGGGTCGCCAACGTGGAGTTCCCGCACCTGCTCAGCCAGATCGAGAACCGCCAGTTCGACACGATCTACCACGAGCACTTCAGCTACCTGTCCTTCACCATCGCCCGCACCATCTTCGCGGCCCACGGCCTGCGCGTGTACGACATGGAGGAGCTGACGACGCATGGCGGGTCGCTGCGCCTGTTCATCGCCCACGCCGACAACGCCGCGCGGCCGGACACGCCCCGGGTCGCCGCCATGCTGGAGCGCGAGCGCGCGGCGGGCCTGTCGGACCTCGAGACCTACCGGCGCTTCGCGCAGGCGGTCGTCCAGACCAAGTGCGACCTCCTCGACTTCCTCGTCACCGCCCGCCGGGAGGGCAAGTCGGTCGTCGGCTACGGGGCCCCGGCCAAGGGCAACACCCTGCTCAACTATTGCGGCGTCGGCCCCGAACTCATCGCGTTCACGGTCGATCGCAGCCCGCACAAGATCGGCAAGCTCTTGCCGGGGGTGCGGATCCCGATCCACGCGCCGGAGGCGATCTTCGAGCGTCGGCCCGACTACGTGCTGATCATGCCCTGGAATCTCAAGGACGAGATCATGGAGCAGATGGCCGGCATCCGCGATTGGGGCGGCCGCTTCGTGACGCCCATCCCCACGGTGCAGATCCACCCGTGATCTTCCAGGAGACGCCCATCGCGGGGCTCTGGCGCGTCCTGCCGGAGCCTCGCCCCGACGAGCGCGGCAGCTTCACGCGGACCTTCTGCGCGCAGGAGTTCGCCGCCCACGGCCTGCCGGGCGTGTTCGAGCAGTCGAGCCTCTCGTCGAACACCCGGGCCGGCACGTTGCGGGGGATGCACTTCCAGCCCGATCCCCATGCCGAGGCGAAGTTCGTGCGCTGCGTGCGCGGCGCGATCTTCGACGTGGCGGTGGACCTCAGGGCGGATTCCCCGACCCGCGGGCAGTGGTTCGGCGAGACCCTGAGCGCCGGGAACGGGATCGGCCTCTACATCGCCCCCGGCCTCGCCCACGGCTTCCAGACCCTGGAGGACGCCAGCGACGTCCTCTACCAGATCACGCCCCCCTACCGGCCGGGCCTCGGCGCCGGCGTGCGCTGGGACGATCCCGCCTTCGGGATCCGCTGGCCCCTGGCCGCCCCGTTCCTGTCCGAGCGCGACGCGACCTACCCGGATTGGCAGGCATGAAGGTCCTGGTGACCGGCGCCTCGGGGTTCATCGGCCGGAACGTCGTGGCGCAGCTCGTCCGGGACGGCGTCGCCGTGGTCGGGGCCGGGCGGCGGCCGGGCCCCGAGGGCGCCGCCTTCGAGGCGGTGGACCTGCTGGAGCCGGGCGCGCCCGCCCGGCTGATCGACCGGGTGCGGCCGACCCACCTCGTCCACCTCGCCTGGAACGCGACGCCGGGCCGGTTCTGGACCGCCCCGGACAACCTCGATTGGTCCGCCGCCACTCTGTCCCTCACCCGCGCCTTCGCCGGGGCGGGGGGCGTCCGCGCGGTCTTTGCGGGGAGTTGCGCCGAGTACGACTGGACCGGCGAGGGGCGGCTGCGCGAGGATGCGCCGACGGTGCCGGCGACGTTCTACGGCCGGATCAAGGACGCGACGCGGCGGGCGGTCTGTGCCTTCGGCGACCAGACCGGCCTGTCGGTCGCCTGGGGTCGCGTGTTCTGGCTCTACGGGCCTGGGGAGGCGCGAAACCGCCTGGTCTCCGATGTCGCCTCCGCCCTCGCCCTGCGCCAGCCCGTCGAGACGACGGAAGGGCTCCAGCAGCGCGACTTCCTCCATGTGGCGGATGTGGCGGGCGCCTTCGTCGCCGCCCTCGCCAGCGACCATCGCGGCCCGTTCAACATCGGCTCGGGATCGCCGGTGAGCGTGCGCCGCCTGATCGAGGGGCTGGCCTCCGAACTTGGCGGCCGCGATCTCGTGGCCTTCGGCGCCCGCCCCCCGGCGCCCGGCGATCCCCCCCTGCTCGCGGCCGACCCGACGATCCTGACCGAGGCCGTCGGCTTCCGTCCGCGCGTCGATCTCGAGGTGGGGCTGCGGGAGACCGCCGCATGGTGGCGCGAGGCGTCGCGGGCGACCGGACAAACGACATAGTCCGCTGCTCAATAACACTCCCAAGAACGACAACGCTGCGAGAGTCCGTGCTCGCGACACGAGAGACTGTTCGGCTTCCGCGCCCCACGCGGCGAGCCCTGAAACTGATCAGGACGCGCGACGAAATGAAACTTCCCGCTCTCATCGGCCAGATCACGAATGTTCTCAGCGGCGGGCTGATGGGAGCGACGCCTCCGGTGCGGATCGAGCTCCAGCCGGTGCATGATCTCGGGCTGGTCGAGCAGCAGCCGGACCACTGGCGCTCGTCGGGCGACGATCCGGTCTTCCACCTCAATCCCGGTCGGTCCCTGCGTCGCTACGCGGGGCGTTGGGTCAGGGTTCAGAGCGATCTCGTGCCGGTCGGAAAGACCAAGCTGGCGCCGGTTTTCTACTTCGACACCGGAAAGGGGTTCTCGGAGACCCAATCCGTGCGGCTGCGCGCCGACAAGAACGGAATCGAAGACTGGATCTTCGTTCCGAGGCAGACCAGGACCATCCGCTTCGATCCCATGGCAGCGGCGGGCGAGTTCCGCATCAATTACGTCATCATGAAAGCAGAGCCTTTTGCGAAGGGCGTGAGGAAGAACATTCAGCAGATCTTGGCACTGTATCCGACGAACAAGCCTACCTTCAAGGCGCTCTCCCGGGAGGCGCTGGCCGTCCTCAAGGACGAATCCCTCGCCGGCGCCTGGGACCGCTTCCTGGCGGCCGGCCGGCCGTCCGATCCTCCCGCCTCCTACAACGCCTGGATCGAAACCGTCGAGGCGGCGGAGGGTCTGACCGGCGAGCGGATGCGCGCGGAGATCGCGCGCTTCGCCTTCACGCCGCTGATCTCGATCGTCATGCCGGTCTACAACACGCCGCGCCGCTGGCTGGAGGAGGCAATCCGGTCGATCAAGGCCCAGGCCTACGAGAACTGGGAACTCTGCCTCTGCGACGACAACTCGTCGGAGGGGCATATCTGGCCGATGCTGCAGAAATACGCGGCCGAGGACGCCCGCATCAAGCTCCACCGGCGGTCGGAGAACGGGCGGATTTCCCTCGCCTCGAACGACGCGATGGCCCTGGCCACCGGCGCGTACATGACCCTTATGGACCACGACGACGTCATTCCCGCCAATGCGCTCTACGAGTTCGTGAAGGTGCTCAACCGGGATCGGACGGTCGACTTCATCTATTCGGACGAGGACAAGCTCTCGATCGCAGGCGTCCGCTACGAGCCCTTCTTCAAGCCCGACTGGTCGCCAGAGACCCTCGAAGCCTGCATGTACACGGCCCATCTGGCCCTCTACCGGATGGACATCGTCGAACGGGTCGGCGGCTTCCGCAACGAGTGCAATGGCGCCCAGGACTACGACTTCGTGCTCCGCTACACGGAGCATGTCCGCAACGTCGTCCACGTCCCCAAGGTGCTCTACCATTGGCGCGCGATTCCGGGCTCCACCGCGCAGCGGATGGACAACAAGGATTACGTCATCGGCGCCGCCCTGCGCGCCCTGAGTGATCGCGCCGGGCGTACGGGTGAGGTCGACTTCGCGCGGCCCGGCGCCTATGCGGGGTGCTTCGAACTCCGGCGGCGCCTGACCGCCACGCCGCTCGTCTCCATCGTCATCCCGAGCGCCGGCCGCGACAGCGAGATCGGCGGGCGACAGGTCGATCTCCTGGCGGAGTGCATCGCCAGCATCCACGAGACCAGCACCTACAAGAACATCGAGATCGTTGTCGTCGACAACGGGGACCTGCGGCCGCAGACCCAGGCCGCCCTCGACCGTTTCGGCGCCCGCCGCGTCACCTACCGGGATCCGGTGTTCAACGTCGCGGCGAAGATGAACCTGGGCGCGCAGGCGGCGACGGGCGAGGTGCTGATCTTCCTGAACGACGACATCGCGGTGATCTCACCGGACTGGATCGAGGCCATGCTGGCCCTGCTCCAGCGGCCCGGCGTCGGCGCGGTCGGCCCCAAGCTCCTGTTCGAGAACGGCGAGATCCAGCACGCGGGCGTGACCTTCAGCAACGGGATGCCGGACCATGTCCGGCGCGGCTATCCCGGCAACGATGCGGGCTACTTCTTCTCGACGGTGGGGAACCGCAACTACATGGCGGTGACGGGCGCCTGCGTGATGATCGACCGGGAGGTCTTCGCCCGGGTCGGCCGGTTCGACGAGGCCCTGGCCGTTAACTACAACGACATCGACCTGTGCCTGCGGGTCTACGAGCAGGGGCTGCGCATCGTCTACTGCGCGCAGGCGAGCCTGTACCACTACGAGAGCCGGAACCGCGTCCGGTCCGTCGAGACAAGCGAGCAGGACTATTTCCGGGCGCGCTGGTCTGACCTGGTGACGGTCGATCCCTACTACAGCCCCTGGTTCCAGCATCAGCCGCCGACGTTCCTGCTCGACCCCATCCGGTTCTGAGGGGGCCCGCGCGGCGCGTCCCTCCCGCGCGCCGCTCCCGCCCCTCAGGCGGCGGAGGCGACGGCCGGCGAGATCCGCTTGCGGGCCTTCTTGTCCTCGTTGGCGCCGAGGAAGGCCTGGGCCTCCTCCTTGCGCTCGAAGACGTGGGGGGCGACGCCGCGGCGGTTCAGGGCCTCCTCCATCTTCAGGCGCAGGAAGGCGCTGGTGGCGTAGCGGGTGGTCGTCGCGTAGTAGTTCGCCTGGAGATACTGGATGACCCCGGCATAGTCGTCGACGAGGTTCTCGTTGAGGCGGAAGCCGTCGTGGTTGATCACGGCGTTGACCCGCTGACCCGCTTGGCGGCAGGCCGCGACGATGGTCATGCGCAACTCGTCGAGGTCGCCCTTCACCCGGCAGTACCAGCCCTCCAGGTTGATGAAGAGGATGTTGCGCTCGTCGTCGTAGCTGACGCGCGACTTGAGATCGAGGTTGAGCAGGTCCGCGATCAGCTCCATCGGCTCGTCGCGGAAGATGCGCGGGTCCATGGGCACGGGATTGCGCACCACGGGGGCGAAATCCATGTGGGCGAGGATGTCGCGCTCGATGTCGATGCCCGGCGCCACCTCGATCAGCTCCAGCCCCTCCGGCGTGAGCTGGAAGACGCAGCGCTCGGTGACGTAGAGCACCGGCTGCGAGCGCTGTACCGCGTAGGGGCCGGAGAAGGTGTTCTGCTGCACCTCGGAGACGAATTTCCGCGCCTTGCCCTCGGTCACGATGCGGACCCGTCCGTCCTGCACGGCGATCTCCAGGCCGCCCGCCGTGAAGGTGCCGGCGAAGACCACGGTCCGCGCGTTCTGCGAGATGTTGATGAAGCCGCCGCAGCCGTTGAGCTTGCCGCCGAACTTCGAGGTGTTGACGTTGCCGAGCCGGTCGCACTCGGCCATGCCGAGGCAGGTCATGTCGAGGCCGCCGCCGTCGTAGAAGTCGAACATCTGGTTCTGGTCGATGATGCAGTCGGCGTTGGTGGCCGCGCCGAAGCTCGAGCCCGAGGCCAGCACGCCGCCCACCGCCCCCGCCTCTGTGGTGAGGGTGATGTAGGGGGTGATCTTCTCCTCGTTGGCCACCGACGAGATCCCCTCCGGCGCGCCGACGCCGAGGTTCACGACGCCGTTCGGCGGCAGCTCGAAGGCCGCCCGCCGGGCGATGATCTTGCGCTCGTTGAGCGCCATCCGCTTGATGCCGGTGACGGGCACGCGGATCTCGCCCGCGAGCGCCGCATCGTGCATCACGCCGTAGTTCATGCGGTGCATCTCGGGCTCGGCCACCACGACGCAATCCACGAGGATGCCCGGCACCCGCACGTCCTTCGGGAGCAGGTAGCCGTCATCGACGATGCGCTCCACCTGGGCGATGACGATGCCGCCGTTGTTGCGGGCCGCCATCGCCTGGGCGAGGCAATCCAGCGTCAGCGCCTCCTTCTCGTAGGAGAGGTTGCCCGACGGGTCGGCGGAGGTGGCGCGGATGAAGGCGACGTCGATCTTGGTGGCGGTGTAGAACAGCCACTCCTCGCCATCGACGTCCACCAGCTTGACGATGTCCTCCTTCGTCAGGTCGTTGACCTTGCCGCCGCCGTGGCGGGGATCGACGTAGGTCTGCAGGCCCACCTTCGAGAACAGCCCGGGCTGGCCGGCGGCGCAGGCGCGGTAGAGCTGCGAGATCACGCCCTGGGGCAGGTTGTAGCCCCGGATCAGGTTGTCCTGCGCCGCCTTGGCGACCTTGGGCATCCGGCCGAAATTGGCGGCGATCACCCGGGAGAGCAGCCCGTCATGGTGCAGGCGCCCCGTGCCCAGGCCTTTGCTGTCGCCCGCGCCCGCAGTCATGATCAGGGTCAGGCCCCGCGGCGCCCCGGTCTCGACGAAGCGCTTCTCCAGGGCGGCGTGGAGCGCCTCCGGGATGCAGCTCTGCACGAAGCCCGTGGTGGTCACGACGTCGTTGGCGCGCACGAGGGCGATCGCTTCGTCGGCGGAGATGACCTTGTTCTTCCTCATGGGGCTCGCGATCCTCCCTGACCCTCCGGCCGACGGCCGGTCTCGCCGCCCGCCGTCATCCGGCTTACCGTCGCCCGCGCCCCTTCACCGGGGAATTCGTCCGGGTGATCGAGTGCGGACTGCATGTACAATCTTTTGCAATGCAACAAATCATGCGGCATTGCGCTGGACCATCAGACCGCAACACCATGATACTCTGAAACGCCGACTCCACGCTGCTCAAAAACTCTTCGACGCACCGTCAGAAAAATTGCGCGCCGGAGCGCGGGGCGTCCCTTCGCCTGCCGGTTCCGTGGCATAGGGAGTGGGCGGGCATGCTGGTCGAGGCCGGTCGCGGGGGGCGACGCGGGTCCGCGGCGGCGGCCCGCCACCGCCTGCCCGGCCGTCCCCTCACCCTGTCCGTGACGAGAGCACCCATGCGCCCAGCCGCCCTCACCCTCCTCGTTGGTCTCGCCGGTACCTCCGTCGCGCTCGCCCAGACCCCCGCCTCGCAGACCCCCGCCGCCCAGGCCCCCGCCGCGTCGGGCCCCCGCGAGGTCCCCGCCAAGACCGTGCCCGTGCCGGACACCGTGAGCCCGGCGATGCAGGCCCTGATCGCCCAGCCCCTGCGGAAGAACTGGGACGCGCCGCCGACCACCCCCGAGGGCTGGAAGGCCCTGTCGGACAGCTTCGCCACGCTGGCGGCGCCGCAGATCGGCCCGATGGCCGAGCGGCTGCGGGTGAGCGTCGCGCCCACGGTGATCGACGGCGTGCGCGCCTACACGATCACGCCCTCCGACATCCCCGCCGCGAACCGGGACAGGATCGCGGTGCACGTGCACGGGGGCTGCTACGTCCTCAATCCCCGGGAGGCGGCCCTGCCCGAGGCGATGATGCTCGCGGGTTTCGGGCGCATCACCGTCGTCGCCGTCGATTACCGGATGCCGCCCGAGGCCTACTACCCGGCGGCCCTCGACGACGCGATGACGGTGCTGAAGGCCGTGATGAGGGACCACGCGCCGAAGAAGGTCGCGGTGTTCGGCAGCTCGGCCGGCGGCGCCCTGACGCTTGCGATGATGCTGCGGTCCAAGGCGGAGAACCTGCCGATGCCGGGGGCCATCGCGCCCGGCACGCCGATGGCGGACACGACGAAGCGCGGCGACACCTTCGAGACCAACGCGCGGCTCGACAACGTGCTCGTGTCGCCGGACGGCTTCTGCGACGCGGCGACCCGGTTCTACGCCGCCGGACACGACCTGAAGGACCCGATCCTGTCGCCGGTCTACGGCGACGTCGGCGGCTTCCCGCCCACCATCCTCACCACGGGGACGCGGGACCTCCTCCTGTCCAACACCGTGCGCATGCACCGCGCCCTGCGCAGGGCCGGGGTCGAGGCGGTCCTGCAAGTCTACGAGGGCCAGTCGCACGCGCAGTTCTACCGGGACGATCGGGTGCCCGAGACACAGGAAGCCTTCGGCGAGATCGCCGCCTTCTTCGACCGTCACCTCGACCGGTAGGGGGCCCCGCGGACCTCGTGCATCGATCCAGTCGGAGGCGTCAGCCGAGACTGGAAACATTGATGCAAGAACAATGAGCGAGCGCAGACACGCATGAACGAAGTGAGAGCGTCACTGCACGAGCGGGCCGCCCTCGCCGCCGTCGCGGGGGCAGCGAAGCGATCCGGCGGCGCCCCGGCGCCGCCGACGACTTGGCTGGCCGGCGATAACCGTTCTTTTACTTAACGAATTTCTTCTGCGAAATCCGTTATGTACTCGATCTGGAAGTAGAAGATTCATGCGACATTAAATTTATTACTGTCGAAGTGGATGCACGTTCCTGTCGCTGGATCCGTGACATGTCCACGATCGACCTCACCGGCTACCGCCTGACGTTCGACGACGAGTTCAACACCCGCAGCATCTCGCTGACCGGCGCGGGCACCACCTGGGCCGACCGGCGGGCGGAGTGGCACTACGGCACCAATGCCGATGTGGGCTTCGGCCAATCCTCCTTCCTCGATCCGAGCTCGGGCTACGACCCGTTCCGCGTCAGCGGCGGCGCCCTCACCATCACGGCCATGCCCCCGCGTACGGTCAACGCGGGCGTCGATGGGAGCTGGCAATCGGGACTGATCACCACCCAGGGCGGCTTCTCGCAGACCTACGGCTACTTCGAGATCCGCGCGAACTACTCCGCCGCGCCGGGGGCCTGGGACGCGTTCTGGCTCATGCCCGACCACAAGATCCCCGACCCCAACAATGCCGGCGGCTGGCAGGAGCTGGACGTCGTGGAGCATTACGGATCGAACCCGCGCGGCGTCTACAGCACGATCCACACCACCGATCCGCAGAACGGCGTGCCGTGGCAGGTCAACCGGCAGGTCTACAGCGAGATGTCGACCTCGTCGGGCTATCACACCTACGGGATGAACTGGCAGCCGGACTACATCAGCTTCTACGTCGACGGCCAATATGTGGGGCGGCAGGCGACGCCCTCCGACATGCACGGCCCGATGTACCTGATCGCGAACCTCGCGACCCAGGCCGTGGCGGGCGAGGCCAACAACGCCAACCTCGCCGGCGTGCCGATCTCCTCCTCGATCGACTACATCCGCGTCTATTCCAACGCCCCGAACGCCGTCGCCGTCGCCCAGCAGGCGATCTCCGCGCCGGACGGCCACGATCCCGGGCTGCACGGCGCCACCGCCCTGGCCTATGGGGTGAACATGCCCTCGGCGCCGACGATGATGCCCTCGGATCCGAGCCTGTCCTTCTCGAGCGCGGGTTACCTCGCGGCCAACCGCGACGTGGCCGCGTCGGGGATGAACGCCCTGACGCACTTCGACACCTTCGGGTGGAAGGAGGGCCGGGACCCGACCGCCACCTTCGACGTCCAGCAGTATCTCCAGCACAATCCGGACGTGAAGGCCGCCGGGATCGACCCGTTCCTGCACTATCTGTCCTACGGCCAGTTCGAGGGGCGCCAAGCCTACGCGGCGGTCGGCAATTCCGCCTCGTTCAACCACGGCTCCTTCGACGCCGAGTACTACCTCCTCGCCAACCCGGACGTGGCCACGGCCGCCCTCGCCTCCGGCGGGGACACGTTGGCCTTCGCCTACCAGCACTACGCGAACTACGGCTGGCACGAGAACCGCAAGGCCGGCGCCTACTTCGACCCCGCCTACTACCTCTCCCACAACCCCGACGTCGCCGCCGCGCATGTCGACCCGCTGGCGCACTACGACACCTTCGGCTGGAAGGAGGGGCGGAACGCCTCGGCCGACTTCAACACCGCCGCCTACCTCGCGGCCAACCCGGACGTGGCGGCGGCGCATATCGATCCGCTCACCCACTACCTGCAATGGGGCGTCCACGAGGGGCGCCACCTCGCCTGAGGCGCGACGGCCGTCAGAGCGCGGTTGCGGCGTTGTCGCTCCGGCGCAGGATCGTGCGGTCGATGTCGAGGATGTTGCGGTGGCCGCACAGGGCCATCGTCATGTCGAGTTCCTTGCGGATGATGTCGAGGCAGCGGGTGACGCCGGCCTCGCCCCCGGCCCCGAGCCCGTAGAGGAACGGGCGGCCGATGAAGACACCCTTGGCGCCGAGCGCCACGGCCTTGAGCACGTCCTGGCCCGAGCGGACACCTCCGTCCATCAGCACCTCGATCCGGCTGCCGACCGCGTCGGCGATCTCGGGCAGCACCGCGATGGAGGACGGGGCGCCGTCGAGCTGACGCCCGCCGTGGTTCGAGACGATGAGCGCCTCGGCGCCGGTGCCGACGGCCCTGACCGCGTCCTCGACGTCGAGGATGCCCTTCAGGATCAGCGGACCCTTCCAGCGGTCGCGGATGCGGGCCACGTCGTCCCAGTCGAGTCGGGGGTCGAACTGCTGCGAGGTCCAGGCGGTGATGGACCGGGTGTCCTGAACGCCCTCCACATGGCCGACGATGTTGCGGAAGGTCCGCCGCTTCGTCCGCATCATGCCCCAGCACCAGCGCGGCTTCGTCAGCAGATCGATGGTGGTGGACGGCGTCAGGCGGGGCGGCGCCGAGAGGCCGTTGCGGATGTCCTTGTGGCGCTGGCCGAGGATCTGGAGGTCCAGGGTCAGCACCAGGGCCGAGCAGCCGGCCGCCGCCGCCCGGTCGATCAGCTTGTCGTTGAACGACCGGTCGCGCATGAAATACAGCTGGAACCAGAACGGCTTGGACACCGCCCCGGCCACGTCCTCGATGCTGCAGATGCTCATGGTGGACAGGGTGAAGGGCACCCCGGCCGCCTCCGCCGCCCTGGCCGCCAGGATCTCCCCGTCCGCGTGCTGCATCCCGGTCATGCCCGTGGGCGCCAGGGCCAGGGGCATGGCCACGGGCTGGCCGACCATCGTCGTCGCCAGGGACCGGTCCGTCATGTCGACGGCCACCCGCTGCCGGAACTGGATCCGGCCGAAGTCGGACTCGTTCGCCCGGTAGGTCGATTCGGTCCAAGAGCCGGAATCGCAGTAATCGTAGAACATGCGCGGAACCCGCCGCCGGGCGATCCGGCGGAGATCCTCGATCGTGGTGATGCTGGGGTTCATGCAGCCCGGTCCTCGGCCTTACGCGGCGCGCCCCGGCGCTACTCCGTCTTGGCCAGGGCCTTCGCCTGCGCCATGAGGCGCGCCTTGCGGGCCTGCCTGATCTGAATCTCGGCCCGCTCCGCCTCGGTGCGGATCCCCATCCGGTCGATCAACTCGCTGCCGACCCTCGCGCTGACGGCCTTCAGATCGGTCTTCGGCCGAGGCCCCTTCAACTGCGCCATCCCTGCCACCTCGTTCGCCACCATGGCCACGCTTGTGCCAGGGGGCATCTCGGGCGCTGGCGCCGCGGTTCAAGGTTGCAAACGGTCTATGTGCACAACTGAATTGCGATCATGACCCGTGGCGGCCCGTCCGGGGCCCGCCACGGGTCCGGACGGGCCTACTGGGCGCTCGTCCACTCGCCCGTGATGGTGCGGTTCCAACTCTGGCCGCGCGTGTCCGCGAGGTGCAGCTCCGTGGCGTCCGGGTAGTCGCGGCGGCACTTCTCGTAGGCCTGGTTCGCCTGGACCTGGGCGGCCGCCGTGTCGCCGGCGGTGAAGGCGAAGCGGCGCACCGGCTCGTCGTCGCCCGCAGCCATGATCCCGAGGGTGAACTTGGTCATTTCGGCTCCTTGAGGAAACACATTGGATCTTGAGCCGAATGTTTGTGCATTATCGTGCAATGTCAACTGCGGCGTTGGCGAAAGGATCGGGCGCGACCGGACTCTGTCATCTCGCGTCTGCACAATGATGCTGCCCTGCACGCGGCACCGAGGCCGGGGCCACGCGCTCCCGCCCGGGCGTTCAGGCAGCGAGGGAGGGTACGGGCGATGGGGCCGGAGGGGGGGCCGGTCGCGTCGTCTCCGCCGCGGCGGGCGACGGGACGTCGCACGCCTGCGCGAGGCGCAGCAACTCGCCCAGGATCAGCTCCTGCGCGGGACGCACGGTGAAGGTGTGGTCGGACTCCGGCACCACATGCACGGGTTCGCCCAGCAGCTCCGCGGCCCGTTCGCGGGAGCCGAGTTGCGTCTTCAGGTCGATGAGGCCGAGATCGCCCGCGCTGTAGGCCAGCACGACCCGCGCCCCGCGGGCGCGCAGCTGCGCGACGCGCGCCGCGATGGAGAGGGATCGCGTCCCCCGCCGCCAGCGGCCCGGCAACGCCGCGAGCTTCCTGATGCCCCGGTGCAGGAGCCTGGCTGCGATGGCGCGCACGGGGGTGACCCCGGTGAGGATCCGCCGCCACGTCGAGCCCCACAGCACCATCGCCGCGTAGGCCGAGGCATGGCGCACCGGCAGGGTGTCCTCGCCATAGGCCACGCCGCCGTGGGTCAGCTCCCAATCGAAGCAATAGAGGTTCACGAGGATCCCCGCCGCGATCCGGTCGTCCCGGCAGAGGGCATGGAAGGCGAGATAGGCCCCGTTGCAGGTGCCGAAGACGATCACCGGCCGCGCCTCCGGCCCGTCTGACCCCTTGCCGGCCCCGTGGCCGGCCCCGTGGCTGGCCCCCTGGCCTGCGCCCTTGCTTTCCCCCTTGCCTTCTCCCCATCCTCGGGGCCTCGCCAGCCAATCGACCGCCGCCCGCACGTCCTCCACCGCGTCGAGCCGGTAGAAGGGAGACTCCCCGTCCGGCCGGTCGGCGCTCTCGCCGATCCCGCGCAGGTCCATGCGCAGGGAGGGCACGCCCTCCCGGGCGAGGGCGCGGGCGAGGGTGGTCGCCTGCCGTCCGTAGCCGGTGTGGTCGTTGGCGCCCATGTTGACGAACAGGACGGCGGGCCTCCGGGCATCGCCGTCCGGCCGGCAGCCGATGCCGAAGAGGCCGCCGCCGAACAGGGCCGGCTCCTCCCTCCACCCCTCCCCGGAGATCGCCGCGCCCGGAGGCGCCGGACGCATCCGCGGCGCGGGCAGCGGGCGCGGCCCACCGCCCACGAAGTCGAGGATGCGGGACCGGGACGGCTCCGGCATCCGGGTGGTGAGCGTTCCCCCGAGGAGGGCGGAAAGCCCTGGCAGGTCCCCGGTCTCGACCCGGCTCCCCTGCGCCGCATACCGGGCGGCGAGGCCGCCGGGATCGGGTCCGAGGAGCAGGATCCGCGGCGCCGGGGCTTGCTCGCAAAGGCGCAGGTCGAGGGTGGCGACGTCGCGGCGGAAGTCCGGCTCCAGGGAGAAGCCGCCGACCGACAGGTGCCCGGGATCCTTCGGCAGGGGGGCGCCGTCCGGCCCGATATCGATCAGGCGGCTCTGGATCTCCATCTCGCGCAGGTAGGCCCGTCCCCGGGCGAAGGGCGCGAGGAGGACGAGGCGCTCGACCCCCTCCTCCGCCGCGACCAGGGCCGCGAGCGTGCCGCCGAGCCGCAGGCCGACGAGGACGACCTCCTCGGCCCCCGCCACCTCGCGCAGGAAGCGCACGCTCCGGCGGATCGTCCCGAGGGCTGTGCCGAGCGCGACGACGTCACCCTCCGAGTCGCCCTCCCCCGGATAGTCGAAGCGCAGCACCGAGGCGCCCCCGGCGGCGATGGCCTCCGCGAGGTCGCGCCACCCCCGGCGCGCCGAATGCTGCTCGAACCCGAAGGTGCCGCAGAGAAGGACTGCGCGCCGGGTCGATCCCGCCGCGAACCAGCCGAACGCCCCTCCGATCCCGACCGGCTCCATCGCCCTGAACCCGCACGTGATTCGAAAAGCGGAGCTAGAATATTTGATATCTTTTCGGTCAAGATCCGAAATGCGATCTAAGCAGTCATTAGCAGTCGATCCTCCCGGATCGCTGGCGAAATCGCAGTTTCCGTCAGATTATCCGGCAGCGCCGGGTGGAGAAGTGCTGATTTCGCCCGAGCTCGTGCGCCGCCCGGGCGACGCTCAGCCCTTGGTGAAGACCGCACTCGGAACCCGCAGGACCAGGGTCAGGCCGGTGGCATCGTGATGCCGCTCGACGGTGGCCTCCAGCTGCCGCAGGGACATCTCCACGAGCATGGTGCCGAAGCCGCGCCCGGGGCGCACCTCGGGCGTGTGGCTCACGCGCTCCTGCCACGTCAGGGTGAGGCCGTCCGCCCCGCGGTCCCAGGTCACCGAGAGCGAGCCGTGGTCGGCGCCCAGCGCGCCGTACTTCACGGAATTCGTCGCCCATTCGTGCAGGATCATCGCCAGCGACGAGACGTGCCGCCAGTTGATCGCCACGAGGGGGCCCTCGATCACCGTGGGCACGTGGTCGCGGTAGGGCCGCAGCGTCGCGGCGGTGAGGTCCGCGAGGTCGCTCATCCCCTGCCCGTTCGCCGGGTCGGCGAGGGAGTGGGCGCGGCCGAGGGCGGAGATCCTGTCGCGCATGTCGGTGGCGAAGAGGCCGATGTCCCGGTGCGTGCGGGCGCCCGCCGAGATCATCCCGCCGATGATCGCGAAGAGGTTCTTCACCCGGTGGTTCATCTCCCGCAACATCAGGTCGCGGGTCTCGGCCAGGGCGTATTCGGGCGAGACGTCGATGCAGACGCCCACGATCCGCTTGCGGTCGCCGCTGCGGGTCAGGCGCCCGTAGCTGCGGATGTAGCGGGGCGTGTGCTCGGAGGCGCGGACCCGGATCCGGGCCTCGAACTCGTCGAGGCCGTGGGCCGCCTCGCTGAGGGCGGTCTCGAGGCCGAGGCGGTCCTCGTAGACGACGCTCGCCGTGAGGGCCGCCGTGGGGTGCGGGGTGTCGGGCGCGAGGCCGAACATCGCCCCGGCGGTCGAATCGACGACGATGGTGCCGGCATCGGGGCTGTATTCCCAGACGCCGATCCCCCCCGCCTTGACCGCGAGCTCGAGCCTCTCCCGCTCCGCCGCGAGCTGGCGCTCCAGGGCGAGCGCCTCGGTGATGTCGGTGAGGACGAGGGTGGCGCCGTCGACGCTGCCGTTCTGGAGCCGGTAGGGCAGCACCCGCAGCGACAGGGTCCGCTTGCCGTCCTGGGTGGTGATCCGCCGCTGGATCGGCGAGTTGCCCGTGCAGACCTCCCGGGCGTCGTGCAGGTAATCCTGCCCGGCGAGGCGGCTCGACACGTCGGCCAGCGGCCGCCCCCGGTCCGCCGCCTGGAGGGGGAAGATCGAGGTTGCGGCGGCGGTGAAGCTGCGCACGCGCAGCTCCCGGTCCAGCACGACCACGGCGAGGTCGGTCGATTCGAAGAAGTTGCGCAGGTCGGCGTTGGCGATGGTGAGCTGCTCGACCTTGGTCTTCAACTCGTCGTTGACGGTGGAGAGCTCCTCGTTCGTCGATTGAAGCTCCTCGTTCATCGACATCATTTCTTCGTTGGAGCTCTTCAGCTCCTCGTTCGTCGTCTCCAGTTCCTCGACGGTGGAGCGCAGCTTGTACCGGGTGCGCAGCAGCTCCTCTTCCAGGGCCTCGACGTGGTCGCCGCCCGTGTCCATCTCGATCAGGTCGGCATCGCTCGTCGGCTCGAAGGCGCCGACGTCCCGCAGGACGAGGAGCATCGCCCCGTCGGGCAGGGGATCGCAGACCACCTCGACCTTCTGGACGCCGTAATCCGAGCGGACCTCCACGTCGCGCACGGCCACGCGCTTGCGGGCGTCGCGGGTCTGCCGGAGCAGCGGGCCGAGCACGTCCCGCAGGCCCGGCCGGGCCAGGGTGATGGCGCTCGTGCCCCCCGCCCGGGTCACCGGGAAGTCGAAGTAGCGGCTCAGGCGCCCATAGGCGCTGATGATGCCGCCATCCTCGTTCAGCACCATGCTCGGCGGGGCGTAGCGCTCCACCACCCGGCGCACCGCCACGGTCTCGTCGGCGATGGAGGGATCGCCCCGCCGCTCGTCGCGCCCACCGCGCTGGACCTCGCCGCGCCGGCCGCCGCCGGGCAGGTCGATCGGATACTTCGGCGAGCCCGGGGGGCGCTCGAACAGGCGTGCGTGCTGGTCGATGGCCGGGAAGAGCTGCTCGAACCGGCTGACGCTCTCGGAGGGGCCGAGGAACAGGTAGCCCCCCGGCCGCACCGCGTAGTGGAACAGGGGCACGACCGATTGCTGCAACCGCTCATCGAAATAGATCAGCAGGTTGCGGCAGGAGAGGAGATCGACCCGCGAGAAGGGCGGATCCTTGACGAGGCTGTGGCTGGAGAAGCGGATCAGGTCCCGGATCTCCGGCGCCATGGTGAAGCGCTCGGCGTGGAGGATCACGTAGCGGTCGCGCAGGTGGGCCGGGATGTCGGCCAGCGCGGCGGCCGGATAGGTCGCCTCCCGGCCGATCTGGAGCATCCGCTCGTCGATGTCGGTGGCGAAGATCTGGACGGCGAGCGGCACGTCGAGGCGCCGGGCCGCGTCGGCGAACAGCATGGCGATGCTGTAGGCCTCCTCGCCGCTCGAGCAGCCGGGAATCCAGACCCGGAGGTCCTCGTCGGGGTTGCGGGTCCGCAGCAGGGGCTCGATCGCCCGCTCGCGCAGCACCTCGAACAGCTCGGCGTCCCGGAAGAACCGCGTGACGTTGATGAGGAGGTCGCGGAACAGCGCCTCGCACTCGACCTTGTCGGCCCGGACGCGGGCGAGGTAGGCCCGGCCGGTCTCCAGGCCGAGCACGTGCATCCGCCGCTCGACCCGGCGGACCAGGGTGGTGCGCTTGTAGCCCGCGAAGTCGTGGCCCACCGCCGTGCGGAGCACCCGGCAGAGGTCGTCGATGTGGTCGGCGACGAGTTCGGCCTCCTCCCCGTCGGTCCCCCGGCGGCGGTAGAAGGCCGTGAGGCAGTCCACGATGTCGCCCGGCGCCTGGACGAAATCCACGAGGCCGGTGCCCACCGCCGAGAGGGGCATCCCGTCGTAGCGCGCCGTCTCCGGCTGCTGCACGACGCAGACGCCACCATGCTCCTTCACCGCCCGCAGGCCCGTGGTGCCGTCCGCGCCGGTGCCGGAGAGAATCACGCAGGCGGCGTTCGCCTGCTGATCGACGGCGAGCGACAGGAAGAAGTCGTCGATCGGGCGCCGCAGCCCGCGCGGCTGCACGAACTGCGTCAGTTCGAGGACGCCGTTCTGGATGGCGAGGCCCCGCCCGGGGGGGATGATGTAGACCGTGTCGCCCTCGATCCGCTCCCCGCCCTCGCATTGCTGGACCCGCAGGCCGGTATGCCGGTCGAGGAGCTGGGCTAGCATGCTCTCGTGGTTGGGATCGAGATGCTGGACGATGACGAAGGCCATCCCCGTGGGCGTCCGGGCCCGGGCGAGCATCTCCCGCAGCGCCTCCAGACCTCCCGCCGACGCGCCGATGCCCACCACGGGGCCGGTGAAGGGACGGGCGGCCTCCGCCCCGGCCCTATCGAGGGGCGCCGAGGAGCCGGCGCCCGCATCGTCAAGGAAATCCTGGTCCATCGAGATCCGCGAGGGTGAGCTTCGCCTGCGCGACGGTGGCGACGGAGTTGGCAATCGTCATGAGAGAGCCCTCGATCACGAGGCCGCTCTCGGCGAGCGTCGGGTTCATCCGGGCCAAGGTCCGGCTGAGTTCGGCATCGTATGCGGAAAGCAGCTCAGGTTGCGAGCGGCTGATGTCGAATTGGGATGCGAAAAGAAAGCGCACCTCGCCCGACAGCGCCTTCAGCTTCGACATGTAGAGGAGATTGACGAAGGGCCGCCCGTCCTTGCGGAAATTCACGATCGGGGTGCGCACCGACGCGTGCCGCCCGCTCTCCAGGAAGGCGCGGATCTTCTCCCGCGCCTCGACGTTCGGGGCGTCCTGCTGGAGCAGGCGGCAGTTGCGCCCGATGACCTCCTCGTCGCGGTAGCCCGTCAGCTGGCGGAAGGGCTCGTTGACGAGGAGCAGGGGGTTGTCCTCCCCGGCTTCCGCCAGGGCAAGGGCGATGTGCGAGCCCTCGAAGTACTGCGTGAGCTCGGCCGGGATGGTCTGCGTCGGCACGGTAGATCCTTCACCGGCTCGGCCCGGCAGCGTTGTCGCCCGGAGGCTGCGGGCCCAAGATGTTCGCGCAAGAGGGGTCGCCGCGACCCGTGGGTCTCACATGGGGATCGTCGGGGCGCATGTCACGCTCGCAAGGAGGCCGGGAGCGGGCCGTGAGCGACGCGGCGAGCGGGGAGCAGGGCGGCCGACGCCGCCAGGAGACCCGGCCGGATCGGGGCCCCGGCCGGGGCGGCCCGGCGCCCGAGGCTGTCCTATCGGGAGATCTTCCGGGTGATCCAGCCGAAGGCCACACCTGACATGTCGAGGGCGAACAGCAGGAGGACTACACCAAGGATCGCAGTCAGCATCGTCACTCTCTCGCGTTCCCGCCCGGTCGCCGTCATCCCCGCGCACACGGATCGACCGCGCCCGGCG